>JBMOOG010000001.1:0-745152 GCA_049324535.1 Pseudomonadota bacterium
CGACCGCAACGCCAAGGGCAAGGGCGACGAGGGCCGCCGCACGGGCAAGCTCAGCCTGACCGAGGCGCTCGAGGGCGAAGGCGGGCGCCAGCGGTCGCTGGCCGCCATGAAGCGCAAGCAGGAAAAGGCCCGCCAGAAGGCGATGGGAATCGGCCACAAGGCCGAGAAGCAGGTGCGCGACGTGCAGCTGCCGGAAACCATCGTGGTCAGCGAACTGGCGAACCGCATGGCCGAGCGGGCCGCGGATGTCGTCAAATCGCTGATGAAGATGGGCATGATGGTCACGATGAACCAGACCATCGACGCCGACACCGCCGAGCTTGTCATCGAGGAGTTCGGCCACCGCGCCGTGCGCGTGTCCGACGCGGACGTCGAGCAGGTGATCGACACGGTCGAGGACAAGCCCGAGGATCTCCGGCCCCGCCCGCCGATCGTGACCATCATGGGCCACGTCGATCACGGCAAGACCTCGCTTCTGGATGCGATCCGCCATGCCAACGTGGTGTCCGGGGAAGCCGGCGGCATCACCCAGCACATCGGCGCCTATCAGGTGACCACCGACTCGGGGGCGGTGCTGACCTTCCTCGACACGCCGGGCCACGCGGCCTTCACGTCGATGCGCGCGCGCGGCGCCCAGGTGACCGATATCGTGGTCCTGGTGGTTGCGGCCGACGATGCGGTGATGCCGCAGACGGTCGAGGCGATCGCCCATGCGAAGGCGGCGAAGGTGCCGATGATCGTGGCGATCAACAAGATCGACAAGCCGGATGCCAACCCGCAGAAGGTGCGGACCGATCTGCTTCAGCACGAGGTCGTGGTCGAGGCCCTGTCCGGCGACGTGCAGGACGTCGAGGTTTCGGCAAAGACCGGTCAGGGGCTGGACGATCTTCTGGAAGCGATCGCGCTTCAGTCCGAGATCATGGAACTGCGGGCCAACCCCAACCGCGCCGCCATGGGTGCCGTGATCGAGGCCAAGCTCGACACCGGTCGCGGGCCGGTGGCGACGGTGCTGGTCCAGAACGGAACGCTCCACCGCGGCGACATCTTTGTCGTCGGCGAGAAATGGGGCAAGGTCCGCGCCCTCATCAACGACAAGGGCGAGACGGTGGCCGAGGCCGGCCCGTCGGTTCCGGTCGAGGTCCTGGGTCTGAACGGCACGCCCGAGGCCGGCGACGTCCTGAACGTGGTCGAGACCGAGGCGCAGGCGCGCGAGATTGCCGCCTACCGCGAGCAGGCCGCCAAGGACAAGCGGGCCGCGGCGGGCGCGGCGACGACGCTGGAACAGCTTATGGCCAAGGCCAAGGCCGACGAGAGCGTCGCCGAGCTGCCGGTGGTGGTGAAGGCCGACGTGCAGGGTTCGGCCGAGGCGATTGTGCAGGCCCTGGAAAAGATCGGCAACGACGAAGTGCGGGTGCGCGTCCTGCATTCCGGCGTGGGCGCGATCACGGAATCCGATGTCGGTCTGGCCGAGGCCTCGGGCGCTCCGGTCATCGGGTTCAACGTCCGCGCCAACGCCCCGGCGCGGTCGGCGGCGAACCAGAAAGGCGTCGAGATCCGCTATTACTCGATCATCTACGACCTGGTCGATGACATCAAGGCGGCGGCTTCGGGCCTTCTCAAGGCCGAGGTGCGCGAGACCTTCATCGGCTATGCGAAGATCCTCGAGGTGTTCAAGGTCTCGGGCGTCGGCAAGGTTGCGGGCTGTCTCGTCACCGAAGGCGTGGCCCGGCGTTCGGCCGGCGTGCGCCTGCTGCGCGACAACGTGGTGATCCACGAAGGCACGCTCAAGACGCTGAAACGCTTCAAGGACGAGGTCAAGGAAGTGCAGTCCGGCCAGGAATGCGGCATGGCCTTCGAGAACTACGACGACATCCGTCCGAACGACGTCATCGAGATCTTCGAGCGCGAGGAAGTGCAGCGCAAGCTGGACTGATCCGACCGGGCAAGAAAAAAGGGAGCGCGGAAGCGCTCCCCCTGCCGGCCGCCTGAACTGTCAGGCGGCCGTTTTCGTGACCGGTATGCCCTCGAACAGCCGATCGCCGACACGGACCTGAATCCTTCCGTTGTCGAGCAGGCGCTCGAAGGTTCCCTGAACTGACACGCAACTCCCCAACACGATCGTTCGCAGCATCCCAATCCTCCCCCAACAGGGCTGCCGATTTCCAGTGCGCCAATCCTTGCCGAAACATGACCAAAAGCAACAGATTTCTGAAGCACTGGCAGCGCATCAGAAACAATGAAACCGGCAGCCTGGGGAGGATCGGCGACGTTTTGCCGCAACCGCAGCGCGACCAGAGCGTCAGAGCCAGTCGCGAAGGATGGGAATCAGCGGAAGGTCGGCCGGCGGCATCGGATAGGCTCCCATGTCGCGCGGCCGCACCCAGGCCAGCTCCTGCCCCTCGCGCGGGGTGACGATTCCCTGCCACCGCCGGCAGACGAACAGCGGCATCAGAAGGTGAAAGTCGTCATAGCCGTGGCTTGCGAAGCACAGCGGCGCCAGGCAGCTTTCCCGGGTCTCGATCCCGAGTTCCTCGCGCAGTTCGCGGATCAGGGCCGTCTCGGGGGTTTCGCCCGGCTCGACCTTGCCACCCGGAAACTCCCAGAGACCGGCCAGGGCCTTGCCCTCGGGCCGGCGCGCCAGCAGCACCCGGTCATCCGGGTCGATCAGCGCGACAGCCGAGACAAGGACGATCCTCACGACCGGTAATCGGCGTTGATGTCGATGTAGCGGTGCGTCAGGTCGCAGGTCCAGACCGTGCGGCGCGCCCGTCCCAGCCCCAGATCGACGCCGATCACCAGCTCGGCCCGCTTCATGTAGGCCGCCCCGTCCTCCTCGCGGTAGGACGGTGCGCGCCAGCCGTTCTCCGCCACCACGATGTCACCGAAGGTGATCCGAAGCCGGTCGCGGTCGGCCGCCGCACCCGATTTGCCCACGGCGGCGACGATGCGGCCCCAGTTCGGGTCCTCGCCGGCGATGGCGGTCTTGACCAGCGGCGAATTGGCGATGGCGAAGGCCACCTTTGCCGCGTCGTCGGCCGTGGCGGCGCCGCTCACCCGGACCTCGACGAACTTGGTCGCGCCTTCGCCGTCGCGGACCACCTGCTGGGCCAGATCGCGCATCACGGTGCCCAGCGCGGCCTCGAAGGCCTTGGCCACCTTGCCGGTGACCGGGCCGGCCGCGGACCGGCCGGTCGCGCAGACCAAGAGCGCGTCCGAGGTCGAGGTGTCGCCGTCCACCGTGATCGAGTTGAAGCTGGGACCGACCTGCCGCGACACCATGCGCTGGAGGACAGCCGGCCCGATCTTCGCGTCGGTGAAGATGTAGACCAGCATCGTCGCCATGTCGGGCGCGATCATGCCCGATCCCTTGGCGATGCCGGCGATGCGGATCTCGCCGCCCTCGCCGGCCACCGTCGCGCCGGCGCCCTTGGGGAAGGTGTCGGTGGTCATGATGGCGCGCGCGGCCATGCCGACCGCGTCCGCCGACAGGGACGCGACGAGCGCCGGCACCTTCGCGGTGATCCGTTCCCAGGGGAGCGGCTCGCCGATGACGCCGGTCGAGGAGGAGAACACCCGAGCGGCGGGGATGCCGAGGGCTTCGGCGACGGCGCCCGTCACCTTCTCGACGGCCTCGACCCCGACCGCACCGGTGAAGGCGTTCGAGTTGCCCGAGTTCACGACAATGGCGGCGCCGTCCTCGGCCCTGGCCCGGCGCTTCAGCTTGGCCTGGCAGTCAAGCACGCAGGCGGCGCGGGTCGACGAGCGGGTGAAGGCCCCCGCGATCGCGGTGCCCGGCGCCAGCCGCACCAGCATGACGTCGGTGCGGTTGGCGTAGCGCACGCCGGCCTCGACGGCGGCAAATTCGGCGCCGTCAATGACCGGAAGCGCCGGAAAGGCGGCCGGCGCGAGGGGCGACACCGGATGGGCCTTCTTGGCCGGCTTCCCCTCAGCCGCAGGCAGCTTCTTGCGCAGTTCCCGAAGCTTCTCCTTGAGCCGCTTGGCTTCGGCCTTCCAGTCGGTGTCCTTCTTCGCCATCGCCGCCTGTCCTTCCGCTCAGTTGCCGATCAGGGACGTGTTCTTCAGGATCGCGGGATCCATGCCTTCGACCGACTTCGTGACCTCGGCCGCCTTGGTCAGGTCGGTCACGTAGCTCTCGACCGCCTGCTGCTGGAGATCGCCAACCAGCTCGGCCTTGACGTCCTCGAGCTTGGGCGGCTGGGCATCGCGGGTTTCCTCGAGCCGCACGATGTGCCAGCCGAAGTCCGACTTGACCGGACCCGAGGTCTCGCCCGGCTTGAGCGCCACCACGGCGTCCTCGAACGGCTTGACCATCATCCCGAGCCCGAACCAGCCGAGCTCGCCGCCCGCGGCGCCCGACCCGGTGTCGGTGGACTTCTCCTTGGCGATCGCGGCGAAATCGCCGCCCTTGTCGAGCTGTTCCTTGATCGCCTTCGCCTCGTCCTCGGTCGGCACAAGGATATGGGCCGCGCGGTATTCCTTGGCGGGCGGCGCCTTACCGTATTTCTGGTCGTAGAGCGTCTGCACCGCCTCGTCGCTGGCGGCCGCGGTGGCGGTCCGGTCGAGCGCAAGGTTGGCCAGGAAGCCGAGCCGCTGGTTCTCGAGCTTCAGGGTGTCGGCCCGGGTCAGGTCCTTCTCGACCGCCTGGGACAGTGCGACCTGCTGAATCAGCTGGTCGAGGATGCCGTCGAACAGGGTCTGGTCGGGCAGTTCCAGATACTGGGCGGGCAGGCTTTCGCGCAGCGCGATCATCTGGCCGAGCGTGATCGAGGTGCCGTTCACCGTTGCCACGACCGTGTCGGCGGACGGATCGGCCGCCCGCAGGGGCAGGGCCAGCGCGACCGCAAGCGCGGCGGACAGGACCAGTGTTCTTTGCATCGTCGCAACTCCTTGAAGGGCCGCAAAGCCTTGCGGCGTTGACACTCTGGCGGCAGCCGCTTACATCGCCAAGCGACCCGTGAGGGACCACCCACCCGGAATTGCTGCCGTTCTAGGCGCGCAACCGAAGACGGGCAAGGGCGCGTTTCGCTCGATCCAATCCACCCAGACGGAGATGTCATGCTGGGCTTCGGAACTCTCGCACGCAAGGTGTTCGGCTCTCCCACCGACCGGAAGGTCAAGGCCGTCCGCCCGCTCATCGACCGGATCAACGCGCTGGAAGCCGAAACCCAGGCCCTCAGCGACGCCGGGATCAAGGAACGCACCGCGGCGCTTGCTGCCCGCGCCCAGGCCGGGGAAAGCCTGGATGCGCTGCTGCCCGAAGCCTTCGCCAACTGCCGCGAGGCCGCGCGCCGGGCGCTGGGGCTGCGCGCCTTCGACGTGCAGCTGATGGGCGGCATCTTCCTGCACCAGGGCAACATCGCCGAGATGAAGACCGGTGAAGGCAAGACGCTGGTGGCGACCTTCCCGGCCTATCTCAACGCGCTTGCCGGCAAGGGCGTGCACATCGTCACGGTGAACGACTATCTCGCCAAGCGCGACGCCGACTGGATGGGCAAGGTCTTCGCGCATCTGGGGATGACCACGGGCGTGGTCTATCCGTTCCAGCCCGACGCCGAGAAGCGCGCCGCCTACCGGGCCGACATCACCTATGCCACGAACAACGAGCTGGGCTTCGATTACCTGCGCGACAACATGAAGTCCTCGATCGAGGAGATGTCGCAGCGCGGGCACTTCTTTGCCATCGTCGACGAGGTGGACAGCATCCTGATCGACGAGGCGCGCACGCCCCTCATCATCTCGGGCCCGTCGCAGGACCGTTCCGACCTCTACCGCACGCTGGATGCCTTCATCCCGCAACTTACCGAGGCGCATTACAAGATCGACGAAAAGGCCCGGAACGCCACCTTCACCGAAGAGGGCAACGAGATCCTCGAACAGCGCCTGCACGAGGCCGGGGTGCTGCCGGCGGATCAGACCCTGTACGACCCGGAATCGACCACCATCGTCCACCACGCGACCCAGGCGCTGCGCGCCCACACGCTGTTCCACAAGGACCAGCACTACATCGTGCGCAACCGCGAGGTCGTGCTGATCGACGAGTTCACCGGGCGGATGATGCAGGGCCGCCGCCTGTCGGACGGCCTTCATCAGGCGATCGAGGCCAAGGAGCAGGTCGACATCCAGCCCGAGAACGTGACCTTGGCCAGCGTCACCTTCCAGAACTACTTCCGGCTTTACCAGAAGCTTGCCGGCATGACCGGCACCGCCTCGACCGAAGCCGAGGAATTCATGGAGATCTACAAGCTGGGCGTGGTCGAGGTTCCGACCAACCGCCCGGTCGCGCGGAAGGACGACCACGACCAGGTCTACCGCACCGGCCGCGAGAAATACGAGGCGATCATCCGCCAGATCCGCAAGGCGCATGAAAAGGGCCAGCCGATCCTCGTCGGCACCACCTCGATCGAGAAGTCCGAGATGCTGTCGGAGATGCTCAAGAAGGAGGGCATCGCGCACAACGTCCTGAACGCCCGCCAGCACGAGCAGGAGGCGAAGATCGTCGCCGAGGCCGGGCGTCTGGGCGCCGTCACCATCGCGACCAACATGGCCGGCCGCGGCACCGACATCCAGCTCGGTGGCAACGTCGAGATGAAGGTGATGGAGGAGCTTGACGCCAACCCCGAGGCGAACCCCGACGAGCTGCGCGCCCGGATCGAGGCCGAGCACGCCGCGGAGAAGCAGAAGGTGATCGAGGCCGGCGGGCTCTATGTGCTGGCCACCGAGCGTCACGAGAGCCGCCGCATCGACAACCAGCTTCGCGGGCGGTCCGGCCGGCAGGGCGACCCGGGGCGGTCGTCCTTCTTCCTGTCGCTCGAGGACGATCTGATGCGCATCTTCGGGTCCGAGAGGCTCGACAAGGTGCTGTCGTCGCTGGGCATGAAGGAAGGCGAGGCGATCATCCATCCCTGGGTGAACAAGTCGCTGGAGCGTGCCCAGGCCAAGGTCGAGGCGCGCAACTTCGACATCCGCAAGCAGCTGCTGAAGTTCGATGACGTGATGAACGACCAGCGCAAGGCAATCTTCGGCCAGCGCCTGGAAGTCATGCAGTCGGACGATGTCGAGGACGTTGTCACCGACATGCGCCATCAGGTGATCGAAGATGCCGTCGCCGAGTTCCTGCCGCCCAAGACCTATCCCGACCAGTGGGACAGCGAGGGCCTGCATGAAGCGCTGAAGCAGCGGATCGGCCAGGATCTTCCGGTGGTCGACTGGGCTCGCGAGGAAGGCGTCGATCAGGACGTGATGCAGGAGCGCATCATCGAGGCCTCGGACGCCTTCATGGCCGAAAAGACCGCGGCCTTCGGGGCCGAGACCATGCGGAACATCGAGAAGCAGCTTCTGCTTCAGACGATCGACGCCAAGTGGCGCGAGCATCTGGTGACGCTCGAGCATCTGCGCTCGGTCATCGGGTTCCGCGGCTATGCGCAGCGCGATCCGCTGAGCGAATACAAGACCGAGGCCTTCCAGCTTTTCGAGAACATGCTCGAAAGCCTGCGTGGCGACGTCACGCAGAAGCTTTCGCAGATCCGGCCGCTGACCGCCGAAGAGCAGGAGACGATGATGCGGCAGTTCCTGGCCCAGCAGGCCGGCGTCCGGACAGCGGCGGCGCCGGCTGCGGCGGATACGCCCGCGCCTCAGACGGCCCGCGCCGTGCCCGAGCTTGCGGCCGCCGGCGCCGCGCGTCTGGCGGGCTTCGACGAGGCGGACCCGTCCACCTGGGGCAACCCCGGCCGGAACGACCCCTGTCCCTGCGGCTCGGGCGAGAAGTTCAAGCATTGCCACGGTCGGCTGGCCTGAGTCGGCCGATCGCGTCGCGGCCCTGGCCGGAATAAGGCAGGGCCGCGTCCGGGCGCGAGGCGGCACGCCGGATGTGGTGGGCCGGGCGCCTGCAACCTCAGGATGTCGGGTTTTCCGGATCCCCGGACGCGGCCGGACCTGCCCCCGATCTGCCACGAGTCTGCCGCAGTGACCCTCTAGCCTTGGCGCAGCCACAGGCGGCAGGAGGACAGAATGCGGATATCGCGCAGGACCGTGACGGCGGGATCGGCCTTCTTTCTGGCGTTTTCCACCGCGCATCTCATGCAGAGCGGCCCTGGCTATGTCGCGGCGCTTCGGGGCCAGCCCGAGCCGGTCAGCGCGCAGGCACTGGGACGGGCCGTCATCACGCCGCTGAAGGCCGAAGCGAACGCCGGGCCGACCATCGCCGGCGCCCGAGCCCTGCCGGACCTGCCGGGAGACCCCGTGCCGGCCCTGGTGATGCAGGGCAGCCTCACGCCCCGCCTCCGGGATCTCGACCGCCAGCGGGTCGCCGCGCCCTCGGCGGAACCCGTGGCCGTCAACGCCTACGGGATCGCCTGCACCGGCGCCCGGCTCGACCTGTCGGCCAGCCGCGACCTGATGATCGATGCTGCCCTGGTTGCCCCCTGCGCGCCCGATCAGCCGGTGATGATCCGTCACGCCGGGCTCGAACTCTCCGTCACGACCGACCGTCAGGGGCGGGCAAGGATCCGTCTGCCCGCGCTGAGTCCCGATGCCGAGGTGAACGCCGTCCTCGAGGACGGGCAGACGGTTTCGGCGCGGCTGCCTCTGCCCGCTCTTGACGGGATCCGGCGGGTGGCGCTTGTTCCGGTCACCGGCGACGATGCGGGCCTTCGCGTCGACGGCGCGCGGACGGATGGTGCCGAGGCCGGCTTGCCGCCCGGTCTTCGCGTGGCCACGGCCCCGGCCCGATCGGCATCGACGCTGACCCTTGTCGTGCCGGTCACCGCGGACAACTGCGGCCGGGCGATCGCGGGGCGGGTGATCCTTGCCGGTCCGGCGCCGGCCGTGTCGGACTACACCATCGCCATGCCCGATTGCGCGGCGGTCGGCGACAGTGTCGCGCTGCGGCTGGATGCGCCGGCGCCGCTGCGCCTGGCCGGCCAGTGACGGACGGCCAGTGACGGCGGGCTAGAGGTAGCCCTCGGCGCGAAAGCTCACCTCACGCGATCGGCCGATCACCAGATGGTCGTGCAGGACCATGCCCATGACCCGCGCCGCATCCGCGATCTGGCCGGTGACGGCAATGTCCTGCGGCGATGGCGTGGGATCGCCCGAGGGATGGTTGTGCACCAGGATGATGGCGCTGGCGTTCAGCTCGAGCGCGCGCTTGACCACCTCGCGCGGGTAGACCGGCACATGATCGACCGTGCCCCGCGCCTGCTCCTCGTCGGCGATGAGCACGTTCTTGCGGTCGAGGTAGAGCACGCGGAACTGCTCGGTTTCCCGATGCGCCATCGCCGTGCGGCAGTAGTCCAGCAGGGCGTCCCAGGACGACAGCACCTGCCGGCGCAGGACACGGGCCCGGGCCAGCCGATGCGCCGCGGCCTCGACGATCTTGATCTCCTGGATGACGGCGCCGGCCGCGCCCTGCACCTCGGCCAGACGCGCCGCCGGGGCCGAGATCACGCCGTTGAAATCCCCGAACGTGTCGAGCAGGCGGCGGGCCAGCGGCTTGACGTCCTGACGCGGGATCGCCCGGAACAGCACGAGCTCGAGAAGTTCGTAATCGGGCATCGCCGCCGCCCCGCCCTCCATGAAGCGGGACCGCAGCCGGGCGCGATGGCCCTCGATGTAGGACGGGAGGCGGCCGGGCGGCATCGCCGAACCGGCGGCTTCGTCCGGGTCGAAAAGCGGCAGGGGCGCTTCGTGAAAGGCGGGGCTCCGGGTCATGCCGGCAGAGTGCGGCAAAGACCGTGAACAGGACCTTAACGGCGCCGGCTTCTTCTTCGCGAAAATACCCCGGGGGAGTCCCCGTCAAGGGGACGGGGGCAGAGCCCCCACAACCCCGGCGCCCGCGCGGCTTGGCCTGAGATCCCGGGAACCGCTCCGCCGGAGCGGTCCGGATCCGGCTTCAGCCCTTCATGCTGTCCCAGAAGCCCTTGACCTTCGAGAAGAAGCTCGTGCCTTCCGGGTTGTTGTCCTCGGACAGGCGCTCGAACTCCTCGAGCAGCTCCCTCTGGCGTGCGGTGAGGTTGACCGGGGTTTCCACCGCCAGTTCGATCAGCATGTCGCCGAAGCCGGTCCCGCGCAGGGCCGGCATGCCCTTGCCCCGCAGACGCATCTGCTTGCCCGTCTGCGCCCCCGCCGGAACCTTGACCCGCGACCGGCCACCCTCGATGGTCGGCACCTCGACCTCGCCGCCCAGAGCGGCCGTGGTCATGCTGACCGGAACGCGGCAATAGAGATGCAGGCCGTCACGCTGGAAGATCGCGTGCTCGCGCACCTCGATGAAGATGTAGAGATCGCCGGCCGGCCCCCCGCGCAGCCCCGCCTCGCCCTCGCCGGCCAGCCGGATCCGGGTGCCGGTCTCGACGCCCGCCGGGATGTTGACCGAAAGCGAACGCTCCTTCTCGACCCGGCCGGCGCCGTGGCAGACCTTGCACGGGTTCTTGATCAGGCGCCCGGTGCCGTTGCAGGTGGGGCAGGTGCGCTCGACGGTGAAGAAGCCCTGGCTGGCGCGGACCTTGCCCATGCCCGAGCAGGTCGGGCAGGTGACCGGCTCGGCCCCGCCCTCGGCCCCGGTGCCGTTGCAGGTGGTGCAGGCGACGGCGGTGGGCACGCTGATCGTCTTCTGCGAACCCTGATAGGCCTCTTCGAGGGTGACCCGCAGGTTGTAGCGCAGATCCGACCCGCGCGTCGCCCGCGCCCGGCCGCCGGCCGCGCCGCCGCGGCCACCCATGAAGTCGCCGAACAGATCCTCGAAGACGTCGGAGAAGGCCGACGAGAAATCCGCGTGGCCAGACCCGCCGCCGCGCGGTCCGCCGCCCTCGAAGGCCGCGTGTCCGAAGCGGTCGTAGGCGGCCTTGCGGGTGTCGTCCTTCAGGACGTCGTAGGCCTCGTTCACCTCCTTGAATCGCGACTCGGCCTCCGGACTGTGCTGGTTGCGGTCGGGGTGAAGCTCCTTGGCCTTGGTGCGGTAGGCCTTCTTAATCTCCTCGGCGGAAGCGCCGCGGGTCACGCCGAGTATTTCGTAATAGTCACGCTTGGCCATTCAAGTCCCCTCGC
Source organism: Pseudomonadota bacterium (assembly GCA_049324535.1). Taxonomy (GTDB): domain Bacteria; phylum Pseudomonadota; class Alphaproteobacteria; order Rhodobacterales; family Rhodobacteraceae; genus JBMOOG01. The sequence goes on from JBMOOG010000001.1 coordinate 11,065, forward strand.
AGGCGCCCCTGTGCAGCAGGCGGGCCGGCCCGAAACCCGGACCGGCCCCGATTGCTGCGACAGCGCTCAGCGGCGCTTCTTGTCGTCGCCCAGATCCTCGAAGTCGGCATCGACGATGTCGTCATCGACCGACCGGGGGCCATCCTCGTCCTGCGCGGGCGCCGCTTCGGCCTGGGTGGCCTTGTAGATCGCCTCGCCAAGCTTCATGGCGGCGTCGGTCAGGTTCTGGATGCCGCCGCGGATCTTGCCGGCGTCCTCGGTCTTGACCGCCTCTTCCAGCGCACCGATGGCCAGCTCGATCGCCTCGACGGTCGATCCGTCGACCTTGTCGCCATGCTCTTCCAGCGACTTCCGGGTCGAATGGATCAGGCTTTCCGCCTGGTTCTTCGCCTCGACCGACTCGCGGCGCTTCTTGTCCTCGGCCGCATGCGATTCGGCGTCCTTGACCATCTTCTCGATCTCGTCGTCCGACAGACCGCCCGAAGCCTGGATGGTGATCTTCTGTTCCTTGCCCGTGGCCTTGTCCTTGGCCGACACCGAAACGATGCCGTTGGCGTCGATGTCGAAGGTCACCTCGATCTGCGGCATGCCGCGCGGCGCCGGCGGAATGCCTTCGAGGTTGAACTGACCCAGCAGCTTGTTGTCCGCGGCCATCTCGCGCTCGCCCTGGAAGACCCGGATCGTCACCGCGTTCTGGTTGTCCTCGGCGGTCGAGAAGATCTGGCTCTTCTTGGTCGGGATCGTGGTGTTGCGGTCGATCAGCCGGGTGAACACGCCGCCCAGCGTCTCGATCCCGAGCGACAGGGGCGTCACGTCCAGAAGCACCACGTCCTTGACGTCACCCTGAAGCACGCCCGCCTGGATCGCCGCGCCCAGCGCCACGACCTCATCGGGGTTGACGCCCTTGTGCGGCTCCTTGCCGAAGAACTTGGTCACTTCCTCGATGACGCGCGGCATCCGGGTCATGCCGCCGACCAGCACCACCTCGTCGATGTCAGCCTTCGAGACGCCGGCGTCCTTCAGCGCGGCCTCGCAGGGCTTCATCGTCTTCTTGATGAGGTCATCGACCAGGCTTTCCAGCTTGGCGCGGGTCAGCTTGACCACCATGTGCAGCGGCGTGCCCGAGGTCTTGTCCATCGAGATGAACGGCTGGTTGATCTCGGTCTGCTGGGCGCTCGACAGCTCGATCTTGGCCTTCTCGGCCGCTTCCTTCAGGCGCTGGAGCGCCATCTTGTCCTTGGTCAGGTCGACGCCGTGCTCTTTCTTGAACTCGTCCGCCAGGTAGTTGACGATGCGCATGTCGAAGTCCTCGCCGCCGAGGAACGTGTCCCCGTTGGTCGATTTCACCTCGAAGAGGCCGTCGTCGATTTCCAGGATGGTGATGTCGAAGGTGCCGCCGCCGAGGTCATAGACCGCGATCGTCTTCGATTCCTTCTTGTCGAGCCCGTAGGCCAGCGCGGCCGCCGTCGGTTCGTTGATGATGCGCAGCACTTCGAGCCCGGCAATCTTGCCGGCGTCCTTGGTCGCCTGACGCTGCGCGTCGTTGAAGTAGGCGGGCACCGTGATGACCGCCTGCGTCACCGGTTCGCCCAGGTAGGATTCGGCGGTTTCCTTCATCTTCTGAAGGATCACGGCGGAAATCTGCGCGGGCGAGTATTTCTCGCCCCGGACCTCGACCCAGGCGTCGCCGTTGCCGCCGTCCACGATCGCGTAGGGGACAAGCTTCTTGTCCTTCTCGACCTCGGGATCGGTGACGCGGCGGCCGATCAGGCGCTTCACTGCGAAAATGGTGTTCGTGGGGTTCGTGACCGCCTGGCGCTTGGCCGGCTGGCCGACGAGGCGTTCGTTGTCGGTGAAGGCGACGATCGACGGCGTCGTGCGGGCGCCTTCCGAGTTCTCGATCACGCGGGGCTGCGAGCCGTCCATGATCGCGACGCAGGAGTTGGTGGTCCCGAGGTCGATCCCGATGACTTTGGCCATGTGTTGTTACCTCTTTCTTCGGCGATGTTGTGGGGCCAGACCCGAGTGCGGCCTCTGGGCCCCGATCCCAGATGTCTGCCGGCGGAAGTCATCTTCCGGGCGGCGTCGAGGCGTATATAGGAAGGGCGTTCCGACGCTGCAAGCGCCTGAACCGGCCGGGCAAGGGGGACAAGGCATGGAAAATCCGTCAACATCGAGCAATCCCGCCGAGGTGCCCGTGCCCGATGCGGTGATCGGCGGATTTGCCCTCTACGAACGCTGGCTGGACCCGCCGGATCAGGCCGCGATGCTGGCGGACCTGCGGGCCGTGATGGCCGCCGCCCCGCCCTTCTCGCCGCTCACCCCATGGGGAAAGCCGATGAGCGTGCGCATGACCTCGGCCGGCCGCTACGGCTGGTATTCCGACCGGCGCGGCTATCGCTATGTCCGGCATCATCCGGACGGGCAGGACTGGCCGCCGATCCCCGGGTCGGTGCTGGCGGTCTGGCGCCGGATCACCGGCCTTGCGCGCGATCCCGACTGCTGCCTCGTCAACCTCTACCAGGGCAAGGCCCGCATGGGCCTGCACCAGGACCGGGACGAGGCCGATTTCCGCTGGCCGGTCCTGTCGGTCAGCCTGGGCGACGACGGGCTGTTCCGCATCGGGGGAACGCAGCGGACGGACCCCACCCAAAGCCTCTGGCTGCGCTCGGGCGACGTTCTGCTGATGGGCGGGGCGGCGCGGCTGGCCTTTCACGGGATCGACCGGATCGCGCCGGGGACGTCGCCGCTTGTGCCCGAGGGCGGCCGCATCAACCTGACCCTGCGGGTGGTGGACTAGCGGCGCGCGTACCAGCTGATCGAGGCGCTGCGCCGGGTGACGAATTCCCCCATCAGGCCGATGACCACCAGAGCCACGGTGACCGTCACCGGATAGCTGATCGTGGTGTAGCGCGGGAAATAGTTCTCGAAGGTGAAGCCGCGCGCCTGGTCGATGATGTGAAAGAGCGGGTTCCACGAAAAGATCGCCAGCACCCAGTAGCGCAGCGAGTTGGCCGTGAACATCTTTCCCGACGCGATGAGGTTGAAGCGTCCGTAGATCGACCCGGCGAGCGAGGCGAAGGACGGCCACCACGGCTTGATCGCCAGAAACACCATGCCGACGCCGATCCCGTAGGCCCAGGCCAGAAGCACCATGCCGAGAAGCCCGACCGGATCCTTGATGGTGATCGGCACGAAGGCGACGTGATAGACGTACAGCACCACCGTCATCGACAGCACCTGCACATAAAGCGCCGCCAGCGCCGCCGATCCGATCGCGACGATGGTGTTCATCGGCGCGTGCAGCATCATCGGCGAGGTCGGTCCCTCGGACCCGAGCACGGCGCCCATGGTCTTGGTGTTGGTCATGAACAGGAAGATGCCGGTCATCAGGTACAGCACGAAATCGCCGCGGATGGCGAACTGGCGCATGCCGAGGACGGTCATCATCACGTAGAAGCCGCCGATCAGGATGACGGTCTGAAGGATGTTCAGCAAAAGCCCGATCAGCGCGTTGTTGTGGTGCTTGCGCACCGTCCTGACCGCGCCGTGATAGACAAGACCGAAAAGCCGCAGGGCGCTTGCGGCCGCCGTGGTGCGCGTCTCGATCCTGAACATCCGCCTGCCTCGCCCGACGCGGCGCCGCGCGGGGCGCCAGCTGGAACTTGCCCTGCCTCGACGGCCGCAGCATAAGGGGGGCACCTGTACGGATCAACCGGCGGCGGAGCCCGACCTTGGATTTCGAACGACTTGTCACCGTCATGCGACGGCTCGCGCTGGACGCGGGGGACCGGATCATGGCGATCTACGGGGCCGAGGACTTCGCCGTCCGGGCAAAGTCCGACCTCAGCCCGGTGACCGAGGCCGACGAGGCCGCCGATGCTATCATCTCGGAGGGTCTGGCCGAGAGCTTTCCCAAGATGGCACTGGTCACCGAGGAAGCGGCCGACAGCCATTCGCAGGAGGTCGCCACCTTCCTGATCGTCGACCCGCTGGACGGCACGAAGGAATTCGTGCAGCGCCGCGGCGACTTCACGGTGAACATCGCCTATGTCGAGGATGGCGTGCCGCTGCGCGGTGTCGTCTATGCGCCCGCCAAGGGCCGGCTCTTCTACACGCTCGCCGACGGTCGCTCGGTCGAGGAGATCGGCCCCTTCGACAAGGAAACGCCCGGCGAGCGGCGTCCGATCTCGGTCTCGATCCCCGACAACCGCGCCCTGATGGTGGTCGCGTCGAAGTCGCACCGCGATCAGGCCACCGACGACTACATCGCCCGCTATGCCGTCCGCGACCTGACCAGCGCCGGGTCCAGCCTCAAGTTCTGCCTTGTGGCGACCGGCGAGGCGGATCTCTATCCGCGGCTCGGCCGGACCATGGAATGGGACACCGCGGCCGGCGACGCGGTGCTGCGCGGCGCCGGCGGACGGATGGTGACCTTCGAAGGCCATCGTCCCTTCACCTACGGAAAGCCCGGCTTCGCAAACCCGTTCTTCATCGCCTACGCGCCCGGCGTGCTTCTGGCCCGGGATCCCGAACCCCCGGCCGACGACGACGAGGACGACGCATGAGCGTGCTGGTCGTCATCCCGGCCCGCTACGCCTCGACCCGCTATCCCGGCAAGCCCCTGGTTGCGCTTCGGGGCGCCACCGGCGAGTCGCGGACGCTTGTCGAACGGTCCTGGCGGGCGGCCCGGACGGTGCGCGGCGTCGACCGGGTGGTGGTGGCGACCGATGACGACCGCATCCGCGCGGCGGCCGAGGCGTTCGGCGCCGAGGTGGTGATGACTTCGCCCGATTGCCAGAACGGGACCGAACGCTGCGCCGAGGCCCATGCCGCGCTGGGCGGCGGCTACGACATCGTGGTGAACCTTCAGGGCGACGCGCCGCTGACCCCGGCCTGGTTCGTCGAGGAGCTGGTAGCGGGCCTCGCGTCGGACCCCGGGGCCGAGGTCGCGACCCCGGTGCTCCGGTGCGACGGGCGGGCGCTGAACGGATTCCTCGAAGACCGGCGGGCCGGGCGGGTCGGCGGCACCACCGCCGTCTTCGGGTCCGACATGCGCGGTCTCTACTTCTCCAAGGAAGTCATCCCCTACACCGCGCGCCGCTACGACGAGGACGAGCCGACCCCCGTCTTCCACCATGTCGGCGTCTATGCCTACCGGCCGGCCGCGCTTGCGTCCTATCCCGGCTGGCCCATCGGGCGGCTCGAGGGTCTGGAGGGGCTGGAGCAGCTCCGGTTTCTCGAACAGGGCCGCACGGTTCTCTGCGTCGAGGTCGAGGCGCGGGGGCGCCAGTTCTGGGAGCTGAACAACCCCGAGGACGTGGCCCGGATCGAGAGGATGCTGGCCGAGATGGGCCAGGCATGACGCCTCGGGCGGCGGTCAGCGTGATCGTCGCCTCGCGTCGTCGCCCGGACGATCTGGCGCTCTGCCTTGCCGGGCTGGCGGCACAGGATCACCCGGCCTTCGAGGTCATCGTCGTCGGCGACGAACCCGCGCGGGCGGCGGCACGCGGACGGCCGGTCCGGTTCATCGCCTTCGACGCGCCGAACCTGTCGGTGGCGCGCAACCTCGGGCTCCGCCACGCGGCCGGAGAGATCGTCGCCTTCATCGACGACGACGCGGTGGCCCTGCCGGGCTGGCTGCGCGCCCTGACCGAACCCTTTGCCCGGCCCGAGGTCGCGGGCGCGGGCGGACGCGTGCTGACGCGCGGCTGGCGGCGGCCGGACTGGACTGCGGGAACGGTGGACCGCAGCGGCCGGGTCACGCCGCTCGAGGCGCACGAGGATCGGACGACCCTGCACCGGGGGACGTCGGAGCGCACGGTGACGGTTCTGGGGACCAACATGGCGTTCCGCCGGGCGGACCTCCTTCGGCTCGGGGGGTTCGACCCGGCCCTGCGCTACTATCTCGACGAAACTGACCTGTGCCTGAGGATGGCCGGCTCCACCTTCGCGGTGGTGCCGGGGGCCATGGTGCTTCACCGCCGGGCGGCCAACGCCAGCCGGCGCGCGGACAGGGCGTTGCGCGACCTGACCGAGATCGGCGCCAGCCAGGCGGTGTTCCTGCGCCGCCACCTTCCACAACCGGACCGTGATTCCGCGCTGAGGCGATTCTCGGCCGACATGCGGCGCCGCGTGTTGCGCCAGATGCTGAACGGGCTGCTGGAACCCGGCGATATTGTGCCGGTTCTGGAAACTCTGGCGGCGGGCATCCGCCTTGGGCAGAGCCGAGAGTTGCCGGCGCTGCTTCCGCTGGAGGATGCGGCCGGCGACTTTCTGCCCCATCCCTCCCCGCGAGGCGATCTCACGGTCCTTGCCGGTCGCCCCTGGCAGATGCGCGGGATGCGGCAGAAGGCGCAGGAACGGCTGGAACAGAGCCGCATTGTGGTGCTGATCGTGCTTGGCCCGACGGCGGCGCCCCATGCGCTCGATGTCGAGGCCGGCGGAGTCTGGGTGCAACGCGGCGGCCTTTTCGGGCCCTCCCGCGATCGGGAACCCTTGTTCCGGTACCGGAGTTTTGACAGACGGGTGCGGAACGAAGCAGAGGAATGGCACAGGATCGCGGGCAATCCTGACTTGCGGACGGTTCTGGAGCGTCCATGATAGCGAAACTGTGCCGGCCTGAGGAAATTTCCCCCACGGGTATCCGTTGAATCGTCATATGTTGGTCCAAAATCGGACGCAACGTCAGGCAAAGGTCGGGCCGCCAGGACGGCGGCAGGAGAAGGTGAAGCGATGAAGCGCAAGGTCACGAAGGCAATCTTCCCGGTCGCGGGGCTTGGAACGCGGTTCCTTCCGGCCACCAAGTCGATCCCGAAGGAGATCATGACCCTGGTCGACCGCCCGCTCATCCAATACGCCATCGACGAGGCGCGGGCGGCGGGGATCAAGGAATTCATCTTCGTGACCTCGCGCGGGAAGTCCGCGCTCGAGGACTACTTCGACGATGCGCCCGAACTCGAGGCCAGCCTGCGCAAGTCGGGCAAGACGGCGCTTCTGGAAACGCTCAAGGCCACGAACATGGACTCGGGCGCCATCGCCTATGTGCGTCAGAACCGGCCGATGGGCCTTGGCCACGCGGTCTGGTGCGCGCGCCGCCTGGTCGGCAACGAACCCTTCGCCGTCATCCTGACCGACGACGTGATCGCGGCCGAGAAGCCCTGCCTTCAGCAGATGATCGAGGCCTATGCCGAGACCGGGGGCAACATGGTCGCCGCCATGGAGGTTCCGCCCGAAAAGGCCTCGTCCTACGGCGTCCTCGATGTGGCCGAGGACATGGGCGCGATGGTGCGGGCGAAGGGCATGGTGGAAAAGCCGAAGGCCGAGGAGGCGCCCTCGAACCTCGCCGTCATCGGGCGTTACATCCTGACGCCCAACGTGATGCAGAACCTGAACAAGAAGAAGGAAGGCGCGGGCGGCGAGATCCAGCTGACCGATGCCATCGCCGAAGAGATCGAGGCCGGCAATCCGGTCTATGGCTACCGGTTCCGCGGCCAGCGCTTCGACTGCGGATCGAAGGCCGGTTTCCTTCAGGCCACGGTCGCCTTCGGCCTTGCCCGGCCCGACCTGCGCGACGAGTTTGCGCAGTATCTGTCCGACATCTCCTCGATGCAGAAGGCGGCCGAGTAGGCGCATGGCCGCGCATGTCCTCGTCACCGGGGGCGCGGGTTACGTCGGCTCCCACGCCTGCAAGGCCCTGCGTGCCGCGGGCTATGTGCCCGTCACCTATGACAGCCTGATCACCGGCTGGCAGGATGCGGTGAAGTTCGGTCCCTTCGAAAGGGGCGACCTCGCCGACCGCGCCCGGCTGGACGCGGTTTTCGCCCGCTGGCAGCCGGTCGCGGTGATGCATTTCGCGGCGCTGTCGCTGGTCGGCGACGCGATGCGCGACCCCGGCACCTACTGGCGCCACAACGTGCTGTCGTCGCTGACCCTGATCGAGGCATCGGTTGCGGCGGGTTGCCTCGATTTCGTGTTCTCGTCCACCTGCGCGACCTACGGGGACCAGGACGGCGTGCTGCTCGACGAGGACACGCCACAGGCGCCGATCAACGCCTACGGCAAGTCGAAACGCGCCATCGAGGACATGCTGGCGGACTTCGAGGCGAGCCACGGGCTGCGGTCGGTGATCTTCCGCTACTTCAACGTGGCCGGCGCGGACCCGGAGGGTGAGGTCGGCGAGCATCACCGCCCCGAAACCCATCTGATCCCGCTGATGCTGGACGCGATCGACGGAAAACGCCCGGCGCTGACCGTGTTCGGCACCGACTATCCCACGCGCGACGGCACCTGCGTGCGCGACTACGTGCATGTGTCGGATCTGGTCGAGGCGCATGTCCTGGGGCTCGACTGGCTGCGGGCGGGCAAGGGCAGCCGGGTGTTCTGCCTGGGCACCGGGTCGGGCTTTTCCGTCCGCGAGGTCATCGACCTCGCGCGCCTTGTCACCAACCGCGAGGTGCCGGTCCTGATGGGTGAACGGCGGGCGGGCGATGCGGTGAGCCTCGTGTCGGGCAGCGCCCGCGCGATCCGCGAGCTTGGCTGGCGTCCGCGGCGGTCGGATCTCGGGTCGATGATCGCCGACGCGTGGCGCTGGCACCAGAACGGCCGATATGAGCGCTGAGCCGCCGGCGCGCCTTCTCGACATCACACGGCTTGTCTCGCGAGTCGGACGGGGGCCCCTGACCGGGATCGACCGGGTCGAGCGGGCCTGGATGCGGTGGTTTTCCGCCGGTACAGAGCCTTTTTTCCTTCTGTGTGGCACACCGGGCGGCGGGGCGATGCTGTTGCCGGGCCACGCGGCGGCGACCGTCGACGACTGGCTCGGCTGGCCCGACGGGCGGCCACCGCCGAGGCTGCGGATCGCCGGCGCCCTGGGCGCGCGTCTGGCCGTGCTGGCGCGCCTTGCACCCCTGGCCTTGCGGCGCGGCCGCAGGGGGCAGGTGCTTGCGGGCCTGCCGGCGGGAAGCACCTATCTGAACGTGGGCCATGCCAACCTGACCGCCCTGGCGGCCGCCGGCGGGGCCGGACTTCGGCGGCTGGTGATGGTGCACGACACGATCCCGCTCGACTTTCCGCAGTTCGCCTCGGACCCGGAGGGGTTCCGGCGGCGGCTGGCGCTGGTGGCCCGGCACGCGGACCGGGTGATCTGCCCGTCGGCCGCGGCGGCTGCGGACGTGGCGCGCTGGTGCGCGACCTTCGGGCGCGTGCCGCCGATCGCCGTCGCCCCGCTCGGGATCGAGCCGGCCGCTCCGGGACCGATACCGGCGGAGCTGCGCCGGTTCACGGGCGGCTTCGTCGCCGTGGGCACGGTCGAACCCCGGAAGAACCACGGGCTTCTCCTCGATGTCTGGGACCGGCTGGCCGCGGCGATGGCCGAACCGCCGCCGCTTCTCATCATCGGCTCGCCCGGATGGCGGAACGCCGCCGTGCTGGGCCGGATCGCGCGCCTGCCCGGCGGCGGGCCGGTGCGGCTGGCAACGGGCCTTGGCGATGGCGCGGTGTCGGCGCTGGTGGCGTCCGCACGGGCGCTTCTGATGCCGAGCCTCGCCGAGGGCTTCGGTCTGCCCGTGGCCGAGGCGGCGGCGCTGGGCACCCCCGTGGTTTGTGCCCCGCTGCCCGTCTATCGCGAGATATTGGGTGACATCCCCGTTTACGTCGATCCTGCCGATCTGTATTCTTGGACGGAAACGATAAGAACACTGGCGGAGCAGGGCTTCCGGCGCGATTCCGGCACGCGGCGACCTGATCTTCCCGGATGGGAAGACCATTTCAATCGTGTGTCAAACATGGCCTGATAGAAGGCAATGGGGGGTGTCGGGTCGGGCCAGCAAGAGGGGGCCGATTGGGCATCTGGTCGCGATACGGGATGCGGCTGCGGCGCAAGCGGCTGCGCTGGCGTGCGTTCTTCAAGCGCCGCGAGCTGGCCGCCGTGATCGACCGCACCGCCGAGTTGGCCCCGGACGACATCTTGGTTTTCGTGACCCTGCGCAACGAACGCGTGCGTCTGCCCTATTTCCTGCGCTACTATCGGGAACTGGGCGTGAACCATTTCCTGATCGTGGACAACGGGTCCACCGACGGCTCGCGCGGCTATCTGGCCATGCAGCCCGACGTCAGCCTCTGGTCGACCGAGGCCAGCTACAAGGCGTCGCGTTTCGGCGCGGACTGGATGAACTGGCTTCTGATGCGGCACGGACGGGGCCACTGGTGCCTGACGGTCGATGTGGACGAGTTCTTCGTCTATCCGTTCTGCGACACCCGGCCGATCCGGGCGCTGACCGACTGGCTGGACGCCCACGAGACGCGTTCGTTTCCGGCGATGCTTCTCGACATGTATCCGAAGGGCCGGATCGACGCCGTGCCCTACCGCGAAGGCCAGAACCCGTTCGAGATCGCCAACTGGTTCGACAGCGGCAATTACATGATCTCGCGCAATGCCCTCTATGGCAATCTGTGGATCCAGGGCGGGCCGCGGGCGCGGGTCATGTTCGCCGACCGCCCCGAGGATGCGCCGGCGCTGAACAAGATCCCGCTGGTGAAATGGTCCTGGGGCGACTGCTACGCGAGTTCGACCCACGCGCTCTTGCCGCGCCATCTCAACAGGGTCTATGCCGAATGGGGGGGCGAAGACGCCTCGGGGATCCTGCTGCACGCCAAGTTCCTGTCGACGCTCGGCGCCAAGGTCGAGGAGGAGCTGGCGCGCGGCGAACATTACGCCGACAGCCGCGAATACCGGGCCTATGACGCCACACTGCGCGCCAGCCCCGACCTGTGGTGCAAGTGGTCCGAGAAATACATCAACTGGCGCCAGCTCGAGATCCTCGGCCTGATGTCGAAGGGCAACTGGGTATGACCGGACCGGTCGGCTTCGTCATGCTCTGCCATACCGCGCTCGACCGCGCCGCGCAGGTGGCTCGGTTCTGGGCCGAAGGCGGCTGCCCGGTGGTGATCCATGTCGATCGCCGCGTGGCGCGCGAGGATGTCCTCGCCATGCAGCGGCAACTGGCCGACCTGCCCGCGGTCGGCTTTTCCCGCCGCTACGCCTGCGAATGGGGCACCTGGTCGCTGGTCGAGGCCACGCAGGACGCCGCCGCGCAGCTGCTGGCGGCCCATGCGAGCGTGCGGCACGTGTTCCTTGCGTCGGGGTCCTGCCTGCCTCTGCGCCCGGTGGCGGAGCTGATCGACTATCTCGGTCAGCGGCCGCAGACCGACTTCATCGAAAGCGTCACCACCGCCGATGTCGGCTGGACCATCGGCGGGCTGAGCGAGGAACGGTTCACCCTGCGCTTTCCCTTCGCCTGGCGGCGGCAGCGGCGGCTCTTTGACCGCTACGTGGCTCTTCAGCGCCGCCTGGGCCTGCGCCGCCGGATACCCGACGGGCTGGTGCCGCACCTTGGCAGCCAGTGGTGGTGCCTCACCCGGCAGACGCTGAGCGCCATTCTGGAAAGCCCGGACCGCGCGCATTACGAGCGGTATTTCCGGCGGGTCTGGATTCCCGACGAAAGCTATTTCCAGACCCTGGCCCGCCAGTATGCGACCCGCATCGAAAGCCGGTCGCTGACGCTTTCGAAGTTCGACCATCAGGGGCGGCCGCACACGTTCTACGACGATCATCTTCAGCTCCTGCGCAAGTCCGACTGCTTCGTGGCGCGCAAGATCTGGCCGCGCGCCGACCGGCTGTTCCAGGCCTTCCTCAACCCGCCGGCCCCCATGGCACGCGCCGAGCCCAACCCCGAGAAGATCGACCGGCTGTTCTCGAAGGCGACCGAGCGCTACACGCGCGGCCGCGCGGGTCTGTACATGCAGAGCCGGTTCCCGCACCGGGACCACGAGAACGGCAAGACCTGCGCGCCCTATTCGATCTTCCAGGGGTTCTCGGACCTCTTCCAGGACTTCGATTCCTGGCTGTCGCGCACGGTGGGCGGGCGGGTCCATGGCCATCTCTTCGCACCCGGCCGCGCCGAGTTCGTCGGCAAGGAGACGGTCTTCAACGGGGCGCTTCCGGACAGCGCCGCCCTGCGCGATCACAATCCGCAGGCGTTCCTCACCAACCTGATCTGGAACACCCGCGGCGAACGTCAGTGCTTCCAGTTCAGCCCGCGTGACAATCAGGCGATCAACTGGTTCACCGCAACCGACCCGAACGCCCAGATCTCGGTGGTCAGCGGGGCCTGGGCGGTGACGCTCTGGAAATCCAACCTGAACTTCTCGGCCATCCGCAAGGAGGCGGCCCGGCTTCAGAAGATCGAGTCCGATCATCTGGACATCCTGCGGTCGATGTATGTGAAGGCGCGGGTGCGGATCTGGACGATGGCGGAATTCGTCGAGAGCCCGATGGAGCCTCTCCAGACGATTGTCGACGAGATCAGCCCGCGCACCGCACGCCGCCTGGCCGAGGCGCCGCGGATGGTCGATCTGACCGGGTTCGGCCAGTTCCTGCAAAGCCTCAAGAACCAGGGCATGAAGCCGGTGCTGATGGGTGATTTCCCGGTGTCGGACGACCCGACCCCGCGCGACGGCCGCCGCGACCGGCCCTATCTGGTGCGATGATGGCCGGGCGCTTCGCCGGGTTCGTGATCTTTGCCGGGATGCGGACCGGGTCGAACCTTCTCGAGGCGGCGCTGAATTCGGTTCCGGGCGTCACCTGCCATGGCGAGGCCTTCAACGGTGCGTTCCTGGGCTGGCCCCGCAAGGACAGCCTTCTGGGCATGACCCGGGAGGAACGCGACGGCGACCCGGCGGCCCTGCTGCACCGGATCCGGACGGCCGGCGGCATGAACGGGTTCCGCTATTTCGACGACCACGACCCCCGTGTCTTCGACCTGGTGGCGCGAGACCCGTCCTGGGCCAAGGTGGTCCTCAGCCGGAACGCGCTCGACAGCTACATCAGCCTGAAGATCGCGCGACGGACCGGGCAGTGGAAACTGGGCGACCTGAAGGGCCGGCGCGAGGGGCTGGCGACCTTCGATGCGGCCGAGTTCGAGACCTTTCTGGGTCAGGCGCAGGACTTCCGGCTGCGGCTGCAGACCGCCCTGCAGACCACCGGCCAGACCGCGTTCTGGCTGGATTACGAGGATCTGCGCGACCCGGCGGTGCTGAACGGCCTGCTGGCCCATCTCGGGGTTGCGGGCCGGATCGAGGCGCTGCCCGGCGATCTGGTCCCGCAGAACCCCGATCCGCCGGAACGCAAGGTGACGAACCCCGCCGGCATGGCCGCCGGCCTCGCGCGCATCGACGCGTTCGCATCGGGCCGCACCGCGGCCTTCGAGACACGCCGGGGCCCCTCCGTCCCCGGCTACATCGCCTTGCGGGAGGGCGGCCTGCTGTTCCAGCCGGTGCGCAGCGGACCCACCGAGGCGGTGCGCGCCTGGCTCGGTGCGTTCGGGCCGCTGGTCGAGGGCATGACACAGAAGGACCTGCGCCAGTGGCTCCGGCAGTCGCCGGGGCGGCGGGTGTTCACCGTGCTGCGCCATCCGCTGGCCCGCGCCCATGCGGCGTTCCGTGACACGATCCTCAGCGGGCGCTACGCCGAGATCCGCGACACGCTGGTTTCGGTCTACCGCCTGCCGATCGAGGACGCGATGGATGCGGCCGGACACCGCGCGGCCTTCCTCGCGTTCCTCGAATGGCTGAAGGGGAATCTCAACGGCCAGACCTCGGTCCGTGTCGATGGCGCCTGGGCAAGCCAGTGGGCGACGCTGGCGGGCCACGCCCAGGTCCTTCTGCCCGACGCGATCCTGCGGGAAGAGAGTCTTGCCGAGGATCTGGACCACCTGGCGCGGCGCACCGGTCTGGGGGCGCCGCCGCAGGGCTGCACGACCGAGCCCGATCCGCTTCTGGCCGAGATCTACGACCCGCTTCTCGAGAAGGCCGCGCGCGACGCCTATGCGCGCGACTACGCCGTGTTCGGATTCGGCGACTGGCAGCCCCGGGGCTGACCGGCCGGGATCAGATCAGCATGTCCTCGAGCCGCTTGCCGGCCTTGAGCGCTTCCTCGATCCAGCGGGGCCTGCGGCCGCGGCCGGTCCAGGTCTCGTTCGAATTGGCCGGATTGGCGAATTTCGCTTTCGCCGAGCGACGTTTGCGCGGACCGGATCCACCCAGCAATTCGGGCAGCGAGAAACCCAGTTCCCGGGCCTTTTCCTCGAGAAGCGCGACGGCTTCCTGCCGTTTGCGATCCTCGAAGGTCGCGATGGCATGGGCGACCTGCTTTTGAAGGTCTTTCAGATCCTTCAGCGACATCGTTTCAAGGTCCAGTTTCACGGAGAGATGTCCTTTCAAGCCAAAAACCCATGCGAATGCAAAATAGGGAGCGTTCTGCCCCCTATTCAACCTGTACTTTTGGACAATTCGGGAATTGACCGGTTTATTTCGGGCTGCGTTTCGCCAGAATCCGTTGCAATGTGCGACGATGCATGTTCAGCCGCCGGGCGGTTTCCGAGACATTGCGGTCGCACAATTCATAAACCCGCTGGATGTGTTCCCAGCGGACCCGGTCGGCGGACATCGGATTTTCGGGCGGCCGGGGCAGCGAATCGCCCTTTGACAGCAGGGCGTTGGTGATGTCGTTCGCGTCGGCCGGCTTCGACAGATAATCGGTCGCCCCGATCTTGACCGCCGCGACCGCGGTTGCAATCGCGCCATAGCCGGTCAGGACCACGATCCGGCAATCCGGCCGGCGTTCGCGCAGGGTCTCGACCACGTCAAGCCCGTTGCCGTCCTCGAGCCGCAGATCGACGACCGCGAAGGCGGGCGGGCGGGCCAGGGCCGCGGCCTTGCCGGCGGCCACGCTCTCGGCGGTTTCGGGCACGAAGCCGCGCTTTTCCATGGCGCGCGCCAGCCGCGTCACAAAGGCGGTGTCGTCATCAACCAGCAGCAGGGACCGGTCCGGCCCCAGATCATCCGATGTTTCCGCAGCCATTCCGACCCCCGTCGCGCCAGTCTGGAATCCTTCTAGGGAAAGCCCGGGGCAGCGTCAATTGCGGGTCACTTCGCGGCGTCGAGGAAACAGCCGATCCGGTCCGCCATGGCTTCGGGTTCGATCTCGCGGTCGAAGAATTCGACGAAGCCCTCGCCCGGCAGCATCAGATAGGTGTTCGTCATGTGATCGACGATGTAATAGGGATCCGACGTGTCGTCCGGAACCTTGTAATAGGTCTTGTACTCCTTGGCGACGGCCGCGATCTGCTCGGGGGTTCCGGTCAGTCCGATCATGCGGGGGTGCACATAGCCCGTCCATTCCTTCAGGACGGCCGGCGTATCGCGGCCGGGATCGACCGAAATGAAGACCGGGGTCACCTCGTATCCGCGCTCTTCCAGAATATCGACGGCGGCCGCATTGCGCGCCGTATCGGCCGGACAGATGTCGGGACAGAAGGTGTAGCCGAAATAGACGAGCGTCGGGCCTTTCAGCACGTCCTTGTCGGTGACCGTCGCCCCGTTCTCGTCGGTCAGGGTGAACGGGCCGCCGATCTGCCCGCCCCCGCCGGCCACCGCCGACCCCCGGCATTGCGCGAACTTGTCCGCCTCGGTGCGGGTGGACGCAAGATAGGTCGCACCAAGTCCGAGCGCGACGACAAGGGCTGCGCCGATCGCGTAGGTGCGGGTCGAGATGGGCATGGGAAGACTCCGGAACTGTGCGGGCAATTGACGCCCGCCCGGGGTGAAGTATCAATCCGACAATGGACGGAATGACAATCCGGCATTTCAGCACAGCGCGCGGGCCGGCGCGACGCGGGGCGGGACGGTGACCGCGTCCCGATCGGGCCGGTCCGCGTCCCGCGGGGCCGCGCGGACCATCTTCGTCGCCGAGATCGGCGGCGACCTGCTGCGGATGCGCACGCTCATCCTCCTGCGCTGGGGGGCGATCATCGGCCAGCTCGGCGCGATCGCGGTGGCGCGCTGGGTCTATGACATCGACCTGAACATCGGGCTGTGCCTGCTTGCGGTCGGCGCCTCGGTGATCGTCAACCTGGTCGCGATTTCGATCTTTCCCGAGAACAAGCGGCTGACGGAAACCGAGTCGGTCCTCGCGCTGATGTTCGATGCCGGGCAGCTTGCCTTCCTGCTGTTCCTGACCGGGGGGCTGAACAACCCGTTCGCGCTCTTCATCCTGGTCCCGGCGACCATCGCCGCCACCGCGCTGCACAAGGGCTCGGCCATCCTGATCGGCGGGGTGACGATCGGCCTCGTCGCGCTTGTCACCTTCGTGCACCAGCCGCTGAGCTACGCCGACGGCACCACCATCGCCGTTCCGGCGATCTTCGAACTGGGTTTCCTGCTTGCAATCGTTCTTGGGGTGGTCTTCCTCGGGGTCTATTCCTGGCGCGTGGCGTCCGAGACCAGCTCGATGCGGGACGCGCTTCTTGCCACGCAGATGGCGCTTGCGCGCGAGCAGAAGCTGACCGACCTCGGGGGCGTGGTCGCCGCGGCCGCGCACGAACTCGGCACGCCGCTCGCCACCATCAAGCTGGTCAGCGCCGAGCTGGCCGACGAACTGGCCGACCGGCCCGAGCTCAAGGCCGACGCGGACCTGATCCGCGAGCAGGCCGACCGCTGCCGCGACATCCTGCGGTCGATGGGGCGCGCGGGCAAGGACGACCTGCACATGCGGTCGGCCCCTCTCATGGCGGTTGTCCGCGAGGCTGCCGAACCGCACGCCGCGCGCGGCAAGACCCTGCATTTCGCCGAGATGCCCGCCGCCGGCCAGCCGCGCCGGCAGCCGTCGATCAACCGGCTGCCCGAAGTGATCCACGGCCTGCGCAACCTGGTGCAGAACGCGGTCGATTTCGCGCGGGCCAACGTCTGGATCGACGTGGGCTGGAGCGCGGATCGCGTCCTGGTGCGGATCGTCGACGACGGGCCGGGGTATCCGGCGCAGCTACTGGGCCGCATCGGCGATCCCTTCGTCCGCCGCCGCCGGGACGAAGCGCAGCGCGAGAACCGGCCCGGCTACGAGGGCATGGGGCTTGGTCTCTTCATCGCCAAGACCCTGCTCGAGAGGACCGGCGCCGAGATCAGCTTTGCCAATGGCGCCGACCCGTTCCTGAACGAGGAGGAACGGCCCGAGCGCAGCGGGGCCATCGTCGAGGTGATCTGGCACCGTGACAGGATCGAGGCGGCCGACCCGGGCGCCCTTGGTGCGAACCGTCCGATTGAAACGTGACGCGATTCAACTTCTGCGTGTTTCATTAACCCCGCATTAACCGAAGATGACAAGCCTGTGACCGGGGTCGCAGGTCTGGCCCGGCTGGCGGGGACGATGCAGTGCTGACTTTGGCGCTTGGGGTGCTCCTGGTGTCCACCTCGACGGCGACGGCGATTGTCGCGCTGCTCGTCCTCGGGGCCATCGACCGCCGCAAGCCTCCGCGGCTCGCCGCCGTGCCGGCCGCCACGGACCCCGCGGTGTTCCTGTTCGACGACCGGCTTCTGATCGATGCCACACCCGCGGCGCGCGGGCTTCTCGGCGGTGGCTCGGAACCGGGCGACGACTGGGACCGGCTGTGCGCGCATCTGGCCCGGCACTTTCCCGACCTCGCCGACCGCCTGTCGCGGCTTGCCGAGGTCGGCTCGATCGAGCTTCACTCCGTGAGCGACCCCGCGGTGCGGCTGACGGCCGAGCATCTGTCGGGCCTTGCCCGGATCACTCTGTCCGACCTCGCGGCCGAGGGCCGCGGCGTGATCGTGGACAGCCTGTCGCAGCGCGCGCAGGAGGAAGAGCTTGCCCTGCTGCGCGAGGTGGTCGCCCGCGATCCCGGCCCGGTCTGGCGCACCGATGCCGAGGGCCGGATCGACTGGGCGAACGCCGCCTATCTGACGGCGGTTGCCGATGAACTGGGCCTTTCGCCGGGCGATCTGGTCTGGCCACCGCCGCGCCTCGTCGACGGTCCCGTGCAGCCGGGCCGGAGACGGTGCCGGTCGGCCGGACCCCGACCGCACTGGTATGACTGCACGGTGATCGAGTCCGGGGCGTCCTACCTGCATTTCGCCACTCCGGCCGATGCGATCCTGCGCGCGGAAACGCTGCTGGGCGAATTCGTCCAGACGCTGACCCGGACCTTTGCCGAACTGCCGATCGGTCTGGCGATCTTCGACCGCAACCGCCAGCTTGCGGTGTTCAACCCGGCCCTGTCCGATCTGACCGGACTCGCCGCCGATTTCCTGTCGGCCCGGCCGAGCCTCGGCGATTTCCTCGACCGGCTGCGCGAAGCCCGCATTCTGCCCGAACCCAGGGACTACAAGGACTGGCGCCGGCACTTCTGCGACCTCGAACTGGCCGCAGCGAGCGGCCGCTATGAAGAGACCTGGTACCTGCCGGCGGGCCGGGCCTACCGCGTGACCGGACGGCCGCATCCGCAGGGCGCCGTCGCCTTCCTGATCGAGGATGTGACGGTATCGGTGACCCTCACGCAGGGGTTCCGGTCCGAAATCGACCTTGGCAAGCAGGTGCTCGACAGTCTTGACGAGGCCATCTGCGTGTTCTCGGCCTCGGGGGCGATGCTTTCGGCCAACGCCGCCCATGCCCGGCTCTGGGGCCTGTCGCCCGAGCAGGCGCTGTCGTCGCTTGGCGCCGCCGATGCGCTGCGGGTCTGGGAGGAGCGCGGCGCGGAAAGTCCGGTCTGGCGAGTGCTGCGCGACCGGATCCTCGAGGCCGGCCCGCGACAGCCGTGGTCGGCAGAGGCCCGGCTCCGCGATGGCCGGACCCTCGAATGCCGCGTGACGCCCCTGACGGGCGGCGCCACGCTGGTGGGTTTCCGCCCGTCGGCGGGGGCCAGGGTGGCCGCGGCGAAGCGTCCGCGGCGCCGCGTCCGCCGGCCGGTCTGGGAGGTGCTGGCCGGCTGAGACCGGCCGGGCTTGCAGGTGCCGGCGGGGCCGATAAGACTGCGCCCATGACCGCGCCGGATCCCGCCCGCCTTCGTCTCCGCCTCGCCTCGCCCGAGGCGACCGCCCGTCTGGCGGCGCGCATCGCGCCGCTGCTGAAGCCGGGCGATACCCTGCTTCTGGATGGCGAGATCGGGGCCGGCAAGACCCATTTCGCCCGGTCGCTGATCCAGTCCCGGCTGGCGGCCGAGGGCCGGGCCGAGGAGGTTCCGTCGCCCACCTTCACGCTGGTGCAGACCTACGGCAGCGGCGGGGATGCGATCTGGCACGCCGACCTCTACCGCACCGCCGGGCCGGACGAGGTTCGGGAACTCGGCCTCGACGAGGCGTTTTCCGACGCCATCTGCCTTGTCGAATGGCCCGACCGTCTGGGGGATCTGACGCCAGAAAAGGCTCTGTTCCTGCGTTTTTCGCCCGGTGAGCGGCCCGAGGAGCGGGTTCTTGATGTCAGGGGCGATGCGCAGCGCTGGTCGGCCCTGCTGCACGCGATGGCCGGCGCCGAGGCGGCACCATGACCGGGACCGGGCAGGCGGCCGGTGACGCTGTCGGCGATTTCCTTGCCGCCGCCGGCTGGGGTGCTGCGACCCGGAGGCCGCTTGCCGGGGATGCGTCGTCGCGCCGCTACGAGAGGCTGAGCGGCCCGGCGGGAACGGCGATCCTCATGGATGCGGGGCCGGCCGGTGCGGCGCAGACCCGGCAGTTCGCCCGTCTGGCGGACTGGCTGCGCGGCCAGGGCTACTCCGCTCCGGCGATTCTCGCCCGGCACGAGGATCGGGGCCTCCTGCTTGTCGAGGATCTGGGCGACGATCTGCTGGCGCGGCTGATGGCCGCCGAGCCGGAACGGTCGGAGGAGCTGTGCGCCCTGGCGGTGGACGTCCTCGCCGACCTCGGACGCAGGCGCGACCCGCCCGAGGTGCCGGTGCTCGATGCCGCGGCGCTGGGCGAACTCGCCGATCTGGCCTCGACCGTCTATGCCCCGGCCGCGGGCGGCTGCACCGATCCGGAGCTTGCGCGCGAGGTCACGCGGCTTTGCCGACCGCTCGATGCGGCGCCGCGGGTGCTTTCGCTCCGGGATTTCCATGTCGAGAACCTGCTCTGGCTGCCCGACCGCGCTGGACTGGCCCGGCTTGGCCTTCTCGACTTTCAGGACGCGGTGCTGGCCCCGCCGGCCTATGACCTTGCGTCGCTGACGCGCGATGCCCGACGGGATGTCGATCCCGCGCTCGCCCGTGCCCTCGAGCGGCGCTTCGCGGTCGCGAGCGGGCGTGACCCCGATGCGATCACCGCCGAATGCGCGCTGCTTGGCGCGCAGCGCAGCCTGCGCATCCTGGGTGTCTTTGCGCGGCTCGGACTGCGCGACGGCAAGCCCGGCTATCTCGCGCATCTGCCGCGGGTCTGGTCCTATCTGATGGCCGATCTGCAATCTCCGGGCCTGTCGGACCTGCGCGCGCGCGTGCTGTCCTCGTTGCCCGAACCGACGCCCGACGTCATCGCCAGGATCCGCCGCCAATGTCCGACCGCCCGGCCGCTCTGATGCTGTTCGCCGCCGGTCTCGGCACCCGTATGGGGGCCCTGACCGCCGACCGGCCCAAGCCGCTGATCGCGGTCGCCGGGCGGCCGCTGATCGACCATGCGCTGGCGGTCGCGGAAGAGGCCGGCATCGACCGGATCGTGGTCAACACGCATTACCGGGCCGACCAGCTTGCGGCGCATCTGGCCGGCCGGCCCGGCATCCGGCTGTCGCACGAGGCCGGCGAAGTGCTCGAGACCGGTGGCGGGCTGCGTCATGCCCTGCCCCTGATCGGGGCGGGGCCGGTCTTCACGATGAACACCGATGCGGTCTGGACGGGGCCGAACCCCCTCGTGACGCTGGCGCGGGCGTGGCAGCCTGACCGGATGGACGCCCTTCTTCTCACGGTCCCCCGCGACCGCGCGACGGGCCACAAGGGCCGGGGCGACTTCCTGCGCGACCCTGACGGGCGGCTCACCCCCGGCCCCGGCGATGTCTACACCGGGGCGCAGATCATCCGCACCGACCGGCTGGAGCGCATCACCGATCGTGTCTTCTCGCTCTGGCGGCTCTGGACCGAGATGATCGCCGAGGGCCGCCTCTACGGCGTGGAGCATCCCGGCGGGTGGTGCGATGTCGGCCATCCCGACGCGATTCCGCTGGCAGAGAGCCTTCTTGCGGGTGCTGGGCCATGACCGGACCGCGGCTCTTCGCCCTGCCCCCGGGGATCGATTTCCCGCGAGCCTTCGTGGACGGGCTGCTGGCGCGGATGGGGGAGGGCCCGCCCGAGGCGCTGGCCCGTGTGCGGGTCTTCGTCAACTCGGCGCGCATGCGGCGGCGCATCCGCGAAGAGTTCGACCGCCGCGGCGCGCGGCTTCTGCCGCGGATCGCTCTGGTGGACGAACTGGGCGACGCCCCGCTTGCCGGCTACCCGCCACCCGAACCGCCCCTGCGGCGGCGGCTGATGCTGGCGCAGCTCATCGGCGGGCTCCTTGACCGCCAGCCGGAGCTCGCCCCGGTCTCGGCCGTTCACGACCTGGCCGACAGCCTTGCCGCCCTGCTCGACGAGATGCAGGACGAGGGCCTTACCCCCGAGGCGCTGACCCCCGGGCTTGCCGCCGAACACGCGCAGCATTTCGAGCGCAGCCTCGCCTTCGTCCGCATCGCGGCGCAGTTCTTCGGGCCGCAGGCGCGGCAGGACCGGCGCGGGCGTCTGAGGACCGTGGCCGAGGCGATGGCGCGTGACTGGGCGGCCGCGCCGCCCGCCGACCCGGTGGTGATCGCGGGATCGACCGGTTCGCGCGGGCCGACGGCGATTCTGATGGACGCGGTGTCGCGCCTGCCCCGCGGCTGGGTGGTCCTGCCGGGGTTCGACTTCGACATGCCGGCCGGGGCGTTCGACAGCCTGACCCGACCGGCGATCCCCATCGAGGACCACCCCCAGTACCGCTACCATGCGCTGATGCGGCGGCTGGGACTGGCGCCGGCCGATGTCGGCCGCTGGACGGACGAGCCTTCGCCCAACCCGCGCCGGGCCGCGGTCGTCTCGCTGGCGCTCCGGCCGGCGCCGGTCACCGACCGGTGGATGACCGAGGGGGCGGCGCTGTCGGGCCTCGAGCAGGCGATGGCGGATGCCACGCTGGTCGAGGCGCCCGATCCGCGCAGCGAGGCGGTGGCCCTGTCGCTGATCCTGCGCAAGGCGGTCGAGGACGGCCGCCGCGCGGCCCTCGTCACCCCGGACCGGACGCTGGCCCGCCGGGTGTCGGCCGCGCTCGACCGGTGGGGGATCGTGGCGGATGACAGCGCGGGCGTGCCTCTGGCCCAGACCGCCCCGGGGCGCTTCCTGCGGCAGGCGGCCGATCTTCTGCTGCGCGCGCCGGACATGCCCCGGCTTCTGGCGATGCTGAAGCATCCGCTGACCGCGACCGGGGCCGGCGAGCGCGGGGACCATCTGCGCTTCACCCGCGATCTTGAACTGCGCCTGCGCCGACGCGGGCCGGCCTTCCCGGACGGCGCGACGCTCAAGGCCTGGGCGGCCGAGGGCGGGGATGGGGGCGTGGATGGGAAACGCCGCGCCTGGGCCGAATGGCTGGCGGGCGCGCTGGACCTCGCGCTGCAGCCGGCCGTCGCCGCGCCGCTGGCCGATCACGTGGCGCGGCACCTCGATCTTGCCGGGATCCTGGCGGCCGGCCCGGGGGGGTCGGTCGAGGCCAGTGAGCTCTGGGGCAAGGACGAGGGCCGCGAAGCCGGGCGGCAGATGGCGATGCTGCGGCGCGAGGCCGGCTTCGGCGGCCGCCTCGATCCGGCCGCCTACGCCGACCTGCTGCGGACCCTTTTCGACCGGGTCGCGGTGCGCGCCGAGCGCGAGAGCCATCCGCTGATCGCGATCTGGGGGACGCTCGAGGCGCGCGCGATGGGGGCGGACCTCGTCGTCCTGGCCGGACTGAACGAGGGCCTGTGGCCCACGGCGCCCGCGCCCGACCCGTGGCTGTCGCGGCAGATGCGCCTGAAAGCGGGTCTGTTGCTGCCGGAACGGGCGATCGGACTGGCGGCGCACGACTTCCAGCAGGCCGCGTCGGGACCCGAGGTCGTGTTCTCGCGCGCCCTGCGCGATGCGGGGTCGGAAACGGTTCCGTCGCGGTGGCTGGCGCGGCTGACCAACCTTCTGGGCGGCCTGCCGCAGGCGGGCGGGTCGGTCGCGCTGGCCGCGATGCGGGACCGCGGACAGGCCTGGATCGACATGGCCGCCGCGCTGGACGCGCCCCGCGCGCCGGCGGCCCCGGCCGCGCGTCCGGCCCCCCGGCCGCCGGTCGCGGTGCGGCCGCCGTCGCTTTCCGTGACCGAGATCGAACGTCTGATCCGCGACCCCTACGCCATCTACGCGCGGCACGTTCTGGGCCTTCGGCCGCTGGCGCCGGTGTCGCCCGCGCCCGACGCCCGCCTGCGCGGGGAGGCACTGCACGCGCTGGTCGAAGCCTTCGTGCGCGAATCGGACGGCACCGAGGACGAAGAGGCGGGCCGCGCCCGGCTTCTGGCCGTGACCGACCGGCTTCTTGCCGAGATCGTGCCCTGGCCGGCTGCCCGCCGGCTGTGGCGCGGGCGGATCGAGAGGCTGGCCACCGCCTTCGTCGCGGACGAGGCGGAACGGCGGCGACAGGGCCGGCCGGTGGTGCTTGAGCAGAAAGGCGCGATCGAGGTCGGGCCGACCGGCTTCCGGCTGGTTGCGCGACCGGACCGGATCGACCGGCTCGAGGACGGGCGGGTGCAGATCTACGACTACAAGACCGGTGCGGTCCCCTCGCCGAAACGCCAGCGCCGGTTCGACAACCAGCTCCTGCTTGAGGCCTGCATGGTCCAGCGCGGCGCCTTCCCCGAGCTCGGCCCGGTCACGGTGGCGGCGACCACCTATGTCCGCCTCGGGGGCGATGGCGCGGTGAGCACCCAGACCTTCGATGCGGAGCTCGATGCCGGGACCTGGAAAGGCCTTCTGGACCTGATCGCGCGCTACCAGAGGCGCGACACCCCCTATCCGCCGCGCGTGGCCATGTTCCGCGAGACGGACGAAAGCGACTATGACCATCTGTCGCGCTTCGGCGAGTGGCCGATGACGGAAGCCTGGCAGCCGGAGGACGTGGAATGACCGGGTCGGCGACCGCCGCCGAGGCGCAGGTCCGTTCGGCCGACCCCGGCCGTTCGACCTGGGTTGCCGCGAACGCCGGATCCGGCAAGACCCGGGTGCTGATCGACCGCGTGGCGCGCCTGCTTCTGGCCGGTACAGAGCCGGAGCGCATCCTCTGCCTGACCTACACCAAGGCGGCCGCCGGCGAGATGAAGAACCGGCTGTTCCAGCGGCTGGGCGGCTGGGCCATGCTTGCCGAGGCGGAGCTGCGGCGCGAACTTCTGGCGCTTGGCGTCGAGGGCGATCTCGGCCCCGATCGTCTGGCCGAGGCGCGCCGGCTGTTTGCCCGGGCGATCGAGGCGCCCGGCGGCCTCAAGATCCAGACCATCCACGCGTTCTGCGCGTCCCTGCTGCGCCGGTTTCCTCTCGAGGCGGGCGTTTCCCCGGCCTTCTCGGAAATGGAAGAGCGGGCCGCGCAGCTCCTGCGGCAGGACGTGCTCGAGGAGATGGCCGCCGGTGCCGACATCGCGGCGGTCGATGCGCTGGTCGGGCTGGCTGCCGAGGAACGGCTGACGGGACTGGTCGATGCCGTCTGCGCGCGGCAGGCGGCGCTTTCGCGCATTCCGCCCCGCGCCGAGGTGCTTGCGGCCGTGGGTCTTCATGCCGATTTCGACCGGGACCGGCTTCTGGCCGAGGTGGCTATAGGGGACGAGGCGGCGCTCTTCGCCGGGCTGGTTCCGCATCTGCTTGCGGGCGGGACGACGGACAGCCGCCTCGGCGCGCGGCTTGCGCCGCTGGCCAACCGGGCGCTGAGCCTGCGCGATCTGCCCGTTCTCGAGGAGGCCCTTCTCACCGGCCGTGCGGCCAAGCAGCCATTTTCGGCCAAGATAGGGTCGATTCCGACCCAGGCCCTGCGGAATGGGCCTGCGGCACCGCTGATGCCCGCCTTCGAGGCCCTGATGGCCAGGGTCGAGGCCGCGCGCCCGCGGCGGCTGGCCCTGGAGGCGGCCGAACGGACGCTGGCGCTCTACCGTTTCGCCGCCGGATTCCTGCCGCGCTACCGGGCACGGAAGGCGGCGCTCGGGATGCTGGATTTCGACGACCTGATCGACCTTGCCGCGGCGCTTCTGAACGACCCGTCGGTGGCGCAGTGGGTGCTTTTCCGGCTGGATGGCGGGATCGACCATCTTCTGGTGGACGAGGCGCAGGACACCAGCCCGTCGCAATGGCGCGTGATCGAGCGGCTGAGCGAGGAATTCGGCGCGGGCGAGGGGGCGCGGGGCGGCGCGCGCACGGTCTTCGTCGTCGGCGACAAGAAGCAGTCGATCTATTCCTTCCAGGGCGCCGATCTGGAGGTCTTCGAGCACATGGCCGCGCACTATCGCGCGCGCCTTGCCGGCGGCCCGCAGCCCTTGCAGGAGCTGACGCTCGACTATTCGTTCCGGTCCTCGCAGGCGATCCTGCGCCTTGTGGACCTGACCTTCGACGAGCGGGTGCGGCGGGGTCTCGGCGGAGCGCCACAGCACCTGGCCTTCTTCGCCGACAGGCCGGGCCGGGTGGACCTGTGGGACCCGGTCCCGAAGGCCGAGAGTACCGAGCCCGATGATCCGCTCGACCCGGTGGACCGGCTGCCCCCGACCCATCACAGCGTCGTGCTGGCCCGCCGGATTGCGGAAACCGTGCGGCGGATGATCGACACCGGGACCGCGATCCCGACGCGGCACGGCCCGCGCGCCGTGGACGAGGGCGACATCCTGATCCTTGTACAGAGACGATCCGGGCTCTTTTCCGAGATCATCCGGGCCTGCAAGGGCGCGGGTCTGGCCGTGGCCGGGGCGGACCGGCTGAAGATCGGGGCGGAACTCGCGGCGCGGGATCTGCTGGCGGTGCTTCGCTTCCTGGCCACGCCCGAGGACGACCTATCGCTCGCGTCGGCGCTGCGCTCGCCGCTCTTCGGGCTGGGCGAGGGCGATCTCTACCGGATCGCGCAGGGCCGGCCGCCGGGTACCTATCTGTGGCATCGGCTGCGCGGGGCGGCCGACCGCTTTGCAGAGGCCGTGGCCATCCTCGAGGACCTGCGCAACCGGGCCGATTTCCTGCGCCCGTTCGAGCTGATCGAGCGGCTGCTGACCCGGCACGGCGGGCGGCAACGGCTTCTGGCGCGGCTCGGCCCGGAAGCCGAGGACGGGATCGACGAGCTTCTGGCGCAGGCCCTGGCCTACGAGACGCGCGAGACCCCGAGCCTGACCGGCTTCCTGGTCTGGATGGACGCCGGCGATGTCGAGGTGAAGCGCCAGCCGGGAAGCGGGGTCCGCGCGATCCGGGTGATGACGGTGCACGGTGCGAAGGGGCTGGAGGCGCCGGTGGTCATCCTGCCCGACACCGCCAAGCGCCGATCCGACGGCGACGGCGGCCTTCTCGATCTTGGCGGCCTGCCGGTCTGGTCGGCGGGCCGCGGGTCCGACCCCGAGGCCTATGCCGAGGCCCGCAACCGGCGCGAGGAAAGGCAGGCGGACGAGCGGATGCGGCTGCTCTATGTGGCGCTGACCCGCGCCGAGAGCTGGCTCATCGTCTGCGCGGCGGGCGACACGGGCACCGGCACCGACAGCTGGCACGCGCTGGTCGCGGAGGCGATGGTCAAGGCCGGGGCGGCGCGGAAGGCGCCCGATGGCGGCGATTTCGACTTCGGCCCGGGGATGCGGCTTCAGCACGGCGACTGGCCGGACCCGATCGGGCCGGCGCGCCGGTCGGGTCCGGCTGCCCCCGCGCTGCCGGACTGGGCGCTGCGGCCGGCGCCCGCCCTCCGGCGCCCGGCGGCCACGCTCGCACCCTCGGGACTGGGCGGCGCCAAGGCGGTGGGCGAGGCGACCGGCGACGGCGACGCGGCGATGCGTTTCGGAACGGCCCTGCACAGGCTTCTCGAACATCTGCCGCTTCTCGACGAGGCCGAGTGGGACAATGCCGCGGCCGATCTGTTGTCGGGCGCGGAGGACGGCCTCGATTCCGCCGAAATAGAGCCTGTTCTCGAGGCTGCGCGCCGCGTCCTCGGCGCGCCGTCGCTGGCGGAGCTCCTGCGCGGGGACGGTCTGCGGGAGGTCGAGATCACCGGCCCCGTCGCCGCGCTGGGCGGTGCGGTGGTGCATGGAACGATCGACCGGCTGATTGTCGAGCCCGACCGGATCCTGGCGATCGACTACAAGTCGAACGCCGTGGTTCCCGCCGATCCCCGCGCCGTGCCCGCCGGCATCCTGCGCCAGATGGGGGCCTATGCGGCGCTGCTGGCCCAGGTCTATCCCGGACGCCGCATCGAGACCGCGATCCTGTGGACCGCGGATGCGACGCTGATGACGCTTCCACAGGATCTTGTTGCACAGGCCCTGTCCGCCGCCGCACCTTGACGCTGCCCGCCGCCCGCCCTACCTTCCCGAGAACATATTCCAAATTGGAGAGATGTCATGGCCACCGTCGCCGTCACGGACGCCACCTTCGACACCGAAGTCCGCAACTCGGACATCCCGGTGGTCGTCGATTTCTGGGCCGAATGGTGCGGGCCCTGCCGCCAGATCGGTCCGGCGCTGGAAGAAATCTCGAACGAGATGGCCGGCAAGGTGAAGATCGCCAAGGTCAACGTGGACGAGAACCCCGACCTGCCGGCCCAGTTCGGCGTGCGCGGCATCCCCGCCCTGTTCCTGTTCAAGGGTGGCCAGGTCGTGTCGAACAAGATCGGCGCCGCGCCCAAGGCCGCGCTGCAAAACTGGATCCAGTCGGCGATCTGACCGGTCGTCGCAGACCCGACACGGAGGGGCACCCACGGGTGCCCTTTTCATTTTGCGCGCCGCACATATCTTGGCCGCAGGCACGGAGGATGGCATGGCGGACGACAGGTTTCCCGGCTGGCACGGTACCACGATCCTGGGCGTGCGGCGCGGCGGCAAGGTGGTCGTCGCCGGCGACGGGCAGGTGAGCCTCGGCCAGACGGTCATCAAGGGCACCGCGCGCAAGGTGCGCCGGCTGTCGCCCGGCGGCCACGAGGTGGTGGCGGGCTTTGCCGGATCGACGGCGGATGCCTTCACGCTTTTGGAGCGGCTTGAGAAGAAGCTGGAAGCCGCCCCCGGTCAACTGGCGCGCGCGGCGGTGGAACTTGCCAAGGACTGGCGCATGGACAAGTACCTGCGCAACCTCGAGGCGATGCTGATCGTCACCGACGGCACGACGCTTCTGATCATCACCGGGGCGGGCGACGTGCTGGAGCCCGAGCACGACGTGGCGGCGATCGGGTCGGGCGGCAACTTCGCCCTCGCCGCGGCGCGGGGGCTGATGGCCACCGACCTCGACGCCGAGGAGATTGCGCGCCGCGCGATGGCGATCGCGGCCGACATCTGCGTCTACACCAACGGCAACCTGACGGTGGAGACCATCGGTGGCTGAGAGGGGTTTCGACAACGATGACCTGCGCGCGGCGGTCTCGGCCGGCATCCTGACCGAGGCGCAGGCGTCGCGGGTGATCGCGCTGGCCGAGCAGCGGGCGGCGCGCCGGCTGGAAATCGCCGGCGAGGACGAGCCGTTCGAGCTGTTCCGGGGTTTCGCCGAAATCTTCGTCTCGGTGGGCCTGATCCTCCTGATGGTGGGCATCGTCGGCGTCTCGGCGCTGATGGGCCATCCGCTGCCGGTGCTGGTGACGTCGCTTGCGCTGACCTGGGTGCTGGCGCTCTACTTCACCCGCGCCCGCCGCATGACGCTGCCCTCGATCGTGCTGTCGATCGGCTTTGCGCTCGCGCTGGGGGCAACCATCGCCTATTTCCTCCTGCGCAACCTGAACCTCGACAGCCGCTTCGTGCCCAATGCGATGACCCTCGGGGGGCTCCAGATCGCCGGGCTTCTGGTCTGGTACCGGGTCTTCAAGGTGCCCTTCACCATGTTCCTGGTCGGGCTGACCGCGCTCTGGATGATCTTCGTGCTGACCGCGAGGGTCATGCCCGGCGTTCAGAGCCTGAGCCTCACGGACATCTTCGACCTGCGGCAAAGCTCGGGCCTTGCGCTTGGCTCGCTGGTCTTCGGGCTCCTCGCCTTCGTCGCGGCCATGTATTTCGACACCCGCGACCCGCACCGGCTGGGGCGCCGCGCGGCGTCGGGCTTCTGGCTGCACCTGCTGGCTGCGCCCGCGCTGGTCAACACCGCCGCGATGACCTTCTACAACATGGGGCCGGGGCAGGGCTATCTGATGCTGGCGGTCGCGCTGGGGCTGATCGGGCTTCTGGCGCTGGTGATCGACCGCCGGTCCTTCCTGACCGCGGGGCTGGGCTACATGGCCTTCCTGATCGCCCTCGTCGCCCGGGCGAACGGGCAGGGCCTGTCCTGGGCCGGGGTGATCCTGGTGCTGGGCCTCACGATCACCGTCATCGGCGCCTTCTGGACCCAGATGCGCGCGGTGGTGATGCGCGCGCTTCCCGACTTTCCGGGCAAGGACCGCCTGCCGCCCTATCAGGAGAAAGCATGACCGATCTCACCCCCCGGGAAATCGTCTCCGAGCTGGACCGCTTCATCATCGGGCAGTCGGCGGCCAAGCGTGCCGTCGCCGTGGCGCTGCGCAACCGCTGGCGGCGGCGGATGCTGCCCGACGACCTGCGCGACGAGGTCTATCCGAAGAACATCCTGATGATCGGCCCGACCGGGGTCGGCAAGACCGAGATCTCGCGCCGGCTCGCGAAACTGGCCCGGGCGCCGTTCCTCAAGGTCGAGGCGACCAAGTTCACCGAGGTGGGCTATGTCGGCCGCGACGTGGACCAGATCATCCGCGATCTGATGGACGTCGCGATGATCGACACCCGGACCCGGATGCGCGAGGACGTGAAGGCGCGCGCCGAGCAGGCCGCCGAGGAGCGGGTGATCGAGGCGATCGCCGGATCGGATGCGCGCGAACAGACCCGCGAGATGTTCCGCCGCAAGCTGCGGGCGGGCGAACTCGATTCCACGGTGATCGAGCTGGACCTGGCCGAGCCCGGTGGCGGGTTGCCCATGATGCCCTTCGGCGGCAACGCGGGCGACATGCCGCTTCAGGGGTTGCAGGAGCTTTTCGGCAAGGCGTTCCAGCGCCGCACCCGCCGCAGGATGACCGTGGCCGAAAGCTACGATGTGCTGGTCTCGGAAGAGGCCGACAAGCTTCTGGACGATGAAAGCGTCAAGTCCGCGGCGCTGGAGGCGGTTCAGGAGAACGGCATCGTCTTCATCGACGAGATCGACAAGGTCTGCGCCCGGGCCGAGACCCGTGGCGCCGACGTCAGCCGCGAGGGCGTCCAGCGCGACCTGCTGCCGCTGATCGAGGGCACCACGGTCAGCACCCGATACGGACCCGTCCGCACCGACCACATCCTTTTCATCGCGTCGGGCGCCTTCCACATCGCCAAGCCGTCGGACCTGCTGCCCGAGTTGCAGGGCCGCCTGCCGATCCGGGTCGAGCTGCAGGCGCTGAACGAGGCGGATTTCGTCCGCATCCTGACCGAGACCGACAATGCGCTGACCCGCCAGTATGCCGGCCTGATGGCGACCGAGGGCGTCACCGTGACCTTCGCGCCGGACGGAATCGCCGCTCTGGCGCGCATCGCGGCCGAGGTGAACCGCAGCGTCGAGAACATCGGCGCGCGCCGGCTCTACACGGTGCTGGAGAGGGTGTTCGAGGAGCTGTCCTTCTCGGCCCCGGACCGCGACGGAACCGTGGTGACGGTGGATGCGGCCTTCGTCGAGGCCAACATCGGCGAGCTGTCCCGTTCGGCCGACCTGTCGCGCTACGTGCTTTGAGGTTCAGTCGGCCCGCGCTATAAGGGCGGCAATCGCCGGGTTCCGGAGACTCCATGCGCCGACTGCTGCTTACGATGCTGGCGTCCCTTGCGCTTTCGGCCTGCGAACCGCGGGGCAACATCGCCTACAACATGGCGCCCGATCAGCCCGGCACCGTCGAGCGGCTGTTCGTCGGGTCGACCCGGGCCTTCGAGCCGGCCGAGGGCGGTTTCGGCAAGGGGCGCGAGCGGGATCTGCGCCACGCCCGCTTCGACGTCTCGATCCCGCCCGGCCACGTCTCGGGCGACGTGGAATGGCCGCGGTTCGGCAAGGCCGATGCGTCGCGCTACTTCGTCACGCGCCAGGCGGTGCTGTTTCCCCGGACCTCGGATTTCGTGGCCGACCTCCGGGACGACCTGTCACGCCTGCCCGCCGGCAAGCGCGAGGCCGTCATCTTCGTGCACGGCTACAACAACACCTTCGCCGAGGGTCTCTACCGTCTGGCGCAGCTGCGCTACGACCTCGACCTGCCCGGCATTCCGATCGCCTACGCCTGGCCGTCGATGGCCAGTCCGTTGGGCTATGCCTATGATCGCGACAGCGTTCTCTTCGCCCGCGACGGATTGCAGACGCTGATGCAGCAGGTGCGTGACGCCGGTGCCGAGCGCACCATCCTGGTCGCGCATTCCATGGGGTCTCAGCTGACCATGGAGGTGCTGCGCCAGATCGCGATCAGCGGCGACCGCGGGCTTCTCGACCAGCTCGGCGGGGTGGTGCTCATCTCGCCGGACATCGACGTGGACGTGTTCCGCACCCAGGTCGAGCGCATCAAGACCCTGCCGCAGCCCTTCGTGGTCTTCACCTCGCAGAACGACAAGGTGCTGAAGCTGTCGGCCCGGGTCAACGGCGACGGCAACAGGCTGGGGGACCTCGAGGACGTCGATCCCCTGCGGGACTACAAGATCACGTTCGTCGACATCAGCGCCTTCTATGTCGGAAAGGGCGGCGGTCACTTCACGGTCGGCAATTCCCCCTCGCTCATCCGGCTGCTGGACAAGCTCCAGAAGGTCGAAGGCGCCTTCGTCTCGGACCGGACCAAGCGCCTTGGCCTGACCAACAGCGTGGTGATGACGGTCGAAGACGCGACGCGGATCGTGCTGTCGCCGCTGACAATCCTGACCGGTGGCGCGGCCCCCTGAACGGGGTTTCCTTTCCCGCTTCGGGCGGTCACACAGGGGCGGCGCAACAGGACGGCCGCCCGATGCCCTTTCTGCAGTTCCTGAAGGACAACGCGACCTGGCTTGCGGCCGGGGCGCTTCTGGCCTTCCTGTCGGCCTTCGGGCAGACCTACTTCATCGCCGTCTTCGCCGGCGAGATCCGGGCCGAGCTGGGCCTGAGCCATGCGGCCTGGGGCGGGATCTACGCGCTGGCCACCATGACCTCGGCCGTGATCATGCTCTGGGCCGGGGCGCTGACCGACCGCTACCGGGTGCGCAGCCTGGGGACGACCATGCTTGTCTGCCTCGCGCTGGCCTGTCTGGCGATGGCGGCGCTGCCCGGCGTCTGGGCCCTGTTCCCGACCCTGCTGGCGCTGCGGTTCTTCGGGCAGGGGATGACGGTCCAGACCTCGATGGTGGCGATGGCGCGCTGGTTCGTGGCCAACCGCGGCCGGGCTCTGGCGGTTGCGTCCCTGGGGTTCTCGGCGGCCGAGATGGTGCTGCCGCTGACCTTCGTGGCGGCGCTTGGCCATGTCGGCTGGCGCTGGCTCTGGGTGGTGGCGGCGGGGATCATCCTGGCGCTGGCGCCTCTGGTCTGGCCGCTCCTGCGGACCGAGCGCACGCCGCAGTCGATCGCGCGCGCCATGCCCTCACCGGGCATGGGGGGTCGCGACTGGACGCGGGCCGAGGTGCTGCGGCACCGGCTGTTCTGGATGGCGGCGCCTGCGCTGATGGCCTGCCCGATCTTCGTGACCATGCTGTTCTTCACCCAGGTCGAGTTCGCGGCCGTCAAGGGCTGGTCGCACGTGGCCTTCGTCGCGCTGTTTCCGCTGTGCACGGCGGCCGGGATCGCGGGGATGTTCCTTTCCGGCTGGGCCATCGACCGGATCGGGACGGCGCGGGCCCTGCCGCTGGCGCTGGTGCCGCTGATGATCGCCTTCGTGCTGCTGTCGCTTACCCGAGGGGGCGCGCCGATCGCGCTTGCCATGATGCTGACCGGCCTGTCGCAGGCCTCGATGGGCACACTTGCGTCGGCGTTCTGGGCCGAGTTCTACGGCACCCGCCACATCGGAGCGGTCAAGGCGCTGGGCGGGTCGATCATGGTGCTCGGGACGGCGATCGGGCCCGGCGCGTCGGGCCTGCTGCTCGACGCGGGCATCGGCCTGCCGGCGATCTTCCTGGGCAATGCGGTGATCGTGGCGCTGTCGGTGCTGCTGGTCGCCGCCGGGATCGCCTCGGCCGTCCGGCAGCTTCCCGCACGGCCCTAGACACTTTCGCGCAGCCAGGCGATGAACTGGCGGGCGAGCTTGCGGGGCTGGCCGGGCGGGGTGACGATGTAATAGGCGGGGGTCGGGTCGGTGGACTGGAACACCGCCCGCAGCCGGTCCGCCTTCAGGTCGTCCTCGATCAGCGCTGCGCTTTCGATGTGCAGGCCGAAGCCCTGCCTCGCCGCGGCCAGCGCCAGCTCCTCGTTCGGGAAGGGCGTCACCTCGATGGCTTCGGGATCGATGCCGATGCTGCGCAACCAGGACGCCTCCTCGGGCCAGTCCTCCTCGATCACCCAGGGCAGCGCGGTCATCTCGGCCGGGGTCAGGCTGTGGCGGTCGCCGAGCAGGGACGGCGCCCCCACCACCATGTAGCGGGCCGCGACCAGGTGCTGCACGTCATAGCCCGGCCAGTTGCCGGTGCCGAAGCGGATGGCAAGGTCCATGCCTTCGCGCACGAGGTCCACCACCCGGTGCTCGGGGTGCATGGAAATCTCGACATCCGGATGCTTCTCCCAGAACCGGCCAAGCCGCGGAATGAGCCACTGGACGGCAAACGAGGGCGTCATCGTCACCCGCAGCGGCCGGTCGGTGAGCCCCTGCGCGAGCGTGTCGCAGGCGGCCCGGATGCCGCGAAAGCCCTCAGTCAGGGCGGCCGACAGGAACCGGCCCTCCTCGGTCAGCCGCAGGTTGCGCCCGTCACGCTGCACGAGCGGCACCCTGAAATGCTCCTCAAGCGCGCGGACCTGCTGTGCAACCGCGGCATGGGTGACGTTCAGCTCCCGCGCGGCTGCGCTGAAACCTGAAAGTCTTGCTGTCGCCTCGAAGGCGCGCAAGGCCGTCATTGGGGGCATTCCACGCCAGGAGAACTCGGTCATATGTTAGTTGAGCTTACAGTTGCGCAGATTTCCTGAATCGCATTCTGCGGGCGCAAAGTCTAGAACCCGTCGCGCAAGACAAGAAAGGAGACCCGTATCATGCTGCAGCTTTTCGCAGACGTGATGCTGATCGCGACCGGACAGTATGACCGCCGGCGCCGGGAATGGGACCGCAAGGCCGCCGAACTGGTGCAGGACTTCGACACGCACACCCCTGTCCGGGCGATCCGCAACCATGCCCACTGACCGCGTTCAGAGCCCCTCTTCGAGAGCGCTCAGCGCCTGGTGACGCGCGGCATAGGCCGCGCGCACCTCGACCGGCGGTCTCAGCCGGATCTCCAGCCCCCGCACCACATCCCCGTCCGGCCGGCCGAAGAAACGGTCGGCTTCCGCGCGCGTGAAGCCCGCGATCTGGATGGCCTCGAGCCAGGCCGAGATGCGGTCGGCGCGCTTGATCTCGCGCTTGATCGCCACCGGCAGGGTCGCGGGCAGGCCGAAACGCAGGTGCACGGCGGCGGTCAGGCGCGCATCCAGTTCGCCGTAGCCCGCGCCGATGGCGGCCTTTACCGGGCTGATCATGTCGCCCAGCACGTATTCCGGCGCATCGTGCAGCAGGGCCGCCAGACGCCAGCGCGTCGCAATTCCCGGATTGAGGCGAGCGAAGATCTCCTCGACCAGCAGCGAATGTTCGGCCACCGAATAGGGCCAGTCGCCCAGCGTCTGCCCGTTCCAGCGCGCCACGAAGGCCAGCCCGTGCGCGATGTCCTCGA
The DNA here is from genome assembly GCA_049324535.1 of Pseudomonadota bacterium. Taxonomy (GTDB): domain Bacteria; phylum Pseudomonadota; class Alphaproteobacteria; order Rhodobacterales; family Rhodobacteraceae; genus JBMOOG01. The sequence goes on from JBMOOG010000001.1 coordinate 45,977, forward strand.
TCTCGATGTCGAACGGCGTCGGGTCCAGCAGGTCCAGCCGGCGGCCCGAAAGCATGCGTTGCCAGGCGCGGGGTGGTCTTGTCATGGTCCGGTCTCCTCGTCCTGCGGGAAACCCGGCGTTGCCCCCTTGCCCCGCCGATGGTAATCAGCCCGCAACGCCAATCAGGAGTTTTCGAATGGCCAGGGACTTTCTTGTCAAGGACATTGCGCTGGCCGAGTTCGGCCGCAAGGAGCTGACCATCGCCGAAACCGAGATGCCGGGTCTGATGGCGCTGCGCGAGGAGTTCGGGAAAAGCCAGCCGCTCAAGGGCGCGCGCATTGCCGGCAGCCTGCACATGACCATCCAGACCGCGGTGCTGATCGAGACGCTGAAGGCGCTGGGCGCCGATGTCCGCTGGGCGTCGTGCAACATCTTCTCGACCCAGGACCATGCCGCCGCCGCGATCGCCGCGGGCGGCACGCCAGTCTTTGCGGTGAAGGGTGAGACGCTCGAGGAGTACTGGGCCTACACCGACCGGATCTTCCAGTTCCCCGAAGGCACCTGCAACATGATCCTCGACGACGGCGGGGACGCCACGCTCTACATCCTGATGGGTGCGCGGGTCGAGGCCGGCGAGACCGGTCTGATCGAGGTGCCGACGTCGGAAGAGGAGGTCTGCCTCTTCAACCAGATCAAGAAGCGCCTGAAGGAAAGTCCCGGCTGGTTCACGCGCCAGCGCGACGCGATCCGCGGTGTGTCCGAGGAGACGACGACCGGCGTGCACCGGCTTTACGATCTGCACAAGAAGGGCCTGCTGCCCTTCCCGGCGATCAACGTCAACGACAGCGTCACCAAGTCGAAGTTCGACAACAAGTACGGCTGCAAGGAAAGCCTGGTCGACGGCATCCGCCGCGCCACCGACACGATGATGGCCGGCAAGGTCGCCGTGGTCTGCGGCTATGGCGACGTGGGCAAGGGCTCGGCCGCCAGCTTGCGCGGTGCCGGCGCGCGGGTGAAGGTCACCGAGGTCGATCCGATCTGCGCCCTTCAGGCGGCGATGGACGGCTATGAGGTGGTGCTTCTCGAGGATGTGGTGCAGGACGCCGACATCTTCATCACCACCACCGGCAACAAGGACGTGATCCGGATCGAGCACATGCGCGCGATGAAGGACATGGCCATCGTCGGCAACATCGGCCACTTCGACAACGAGATCCAGGTGGCGGCGCTGCGCAACCACAAGTGGACGAACATCAAGGACCAGGTGGACATGATCGAGATGCCCTCGGGCAACCGGATCATCCTTCTGTCCGAAGGCCGCCTGCTGAACCTCGGCAACGCCACGGGCCATCCGTCCTTCGTGATGTCGGCCTCGTTCACCAACCAGGTGCTGGCGCAGATCGAGCTCTGGACCAGGGGCCAGGAGTACAAGCCCGGCGTCTACATCCTGCCCAAGCATCTCGACGAGAAGGTCGCCCGCCTGCACCTCAAGAAGATCGGCGTGAAGCTGACCGAGCTGCGGCCGGATCAGGCCGAATACATCGGGGTGAAGGTGGAGGGTCCGTTCAAGTCGGACCACTATCGGTACTGAGGCGGGCACGGGGGGCGCGGAAGTGAACGAGGACAGCAAGCGGCAGAAGGTTCGCGAGAAGCTGATCGGCCGCATGCCGAAAGGCGCGATCGCGGCCGAGATCGGCGTCTGGGAAGGCAAGTTCAGCGACACGATCCTGAGGATCGCCGCGCCGCGCGAGCTGCACCTGATCGATCCCTGGCTCTACCAGCCCGAGTTCTCCAACACCGGCTTCGGCCGGAAGAAGAACGAGACCCGGATGGACGCGATGTTCGCCGAGGTCTCGGCCCGCTTCTCGGACCGGCCCGAGGTCCGCATCCACCGGGCCAAGTCCGCCGAGGCGCTCGAGTCCTTCCCCGACGGCTATTTCGACTGGGTCTATGTGGACGGAAACCACAACGCGCCCTTCATCGACGAGGATCTGGCGCTCTGCCGGCGCAAGGTCCGGCCGGGCGGCATCATCGCGGGCGACGATTACAACTGGCAGGCCGATGCCGGTGCGCCGGTCCGGACCGCGGTCGGAAAACTTGTCGAGAGCCTCGGCCGCCCCGACGCGCTGCGGCTTGTCGCCAACCAGTACATGGTGGTCCTGCCGGCCTGAGCGCCCGGGCGCCGAATCGGGTGGGAAAGTCTTTGCCGGGACGGGCGAGTGCCGCTAAGGTCGGGTCGGGCCGGGCGCCGTGCCATGGCCCGGAGTAGACAGTGTCCACCTCCGATTCGGGATGTCGCCATGAGCAAGAGAGACGAGCTGATCGCCAAATACGCCGACGATCTGAAGAACAAGTGCAAGATGACGCCGGACATGGCGCTTCTGACCAAGGTCACGATCGGCTGTGGTCCTGCTATCTACAGCGCCGACAGCGAGACGGTTGCCGCCAGCGACAAGGCCGAGCTCGAGCGGGTCAAGAACAACTTCCTGGTCAAGAAGCTGGGCCTGAAGGACGGGCCGCAGCTGATGGACGCGATCAACGCGGTGATCGAGACCTACGGCAAGTCCGAGCGCAACAAGTACCGGGCCGTGGTCTACTACATGCTGACCAAGCATTTCGGCAAGGAAGCGGTCTACGGCTGACCCGTCGTCCGGCGCCTGCCCAGCCGGGCGGGCGCCTGCCGGACGGATCGGAATCCTTTCGGCAAGGTATTGGAAATCCATAGAATTCTAGGCAACATCCTGTTGCCCGCGCGGCGGATGTGGTCTAGGTTCTCTGTCAAGGGCCAGTATGGCCGAGACCTACGACAGTCACGTGTGGTGCAGGGGTGCATCCGGGGTGGCGGCGGGTCCCGGCTGGTGTCGGGGCCCGCCGGCGTTCAGGCTCCTCGAGGCGCCGACGAGAGCCCGCCGAGTTCGCACACGACCTGCCATTCCGCTTCGCTCACGGGCTGCACCGACAGCCGGGTGTTCGTGACCAGCGCCATCTGCGCAAGCCGCGGCTCGGCCTTGGCCTCTTCCAGGGTAACCGGCCGGGGCAGCGGTGTCACCGCGCGGATGTCCACGCATTCCCACCGCGGGTCGTCGGTGGTGCTGTCGGGATGCGCGGTGGCGCAGACCTCGACGATGCCCACGATCGCCTTGCCGACGTTCGAGTGATAGAAGAACCCGAGATCGCCAATGCGCATCGCCCGCATGTTGTTGCGCGCCTGGTAGTTGCGCACGCCGTGCCATTCCTCGCCCGCGGCGCCCTTCCGCACCTGGTCGTCCCAGCTCCAGACGTCGGGCTCGGACTTGAACAGCCAATACGCCATCAGCCCAGCACCTTCTTCCATTCGAGGATCTCGACCGAAGCGAAGAGCCCCGCCCGCGCGTAGGGGTCGCCGGCCGCAAAGGCCTCGGCCGCGGCCCGGTCGGGCGCATCGAGGATCAGGAGCGAGCCCCGCATCACCCCGTCCTCGATCAGCGGGCCGGCCACGAAGACCAGGCCCGAGGCGCGCGCGTAGTCGAGATGCGCGGCGCGGTTGTCGAGGCGGGTCTGCGCATGGTCGGGCTTGTCGCGGCAGATCAGGGCAAAGTGCATGGTCATTCCTGTTTGAGGGGCCGGGTCAGCAACTGCGCCGCAGCCTCGCCGACGGTCACGCGGCCGTCAACCAGCGCAGCCACCATGGCCGTCACCGGCAGCTCGACGCGATGGCGGGCGCCCAGGGCCACCGCGGCACGGGCGGTCGCCGCGCCCTCGACGGTGACGGTCGCGTCAAAGGGCCGGCCGGCACCGAGGGCCAGGCCGTGGCGGAAGTTGCGGGATTGTTCGGAGGTGCAGGTCAGCACGAGGTCGCCGAGGCCGGAAAGACCGGCAAGCGTTTCCGCACGCGCCCCGAGCGCGAGCGCCAGACGGTTCATCTCGGCAAAGCCCCGGGTCATCAGCGAGGCCCGCGCGCTGTCGCCGAGGCCGGCCCCGATCACCACACCGGCGGCGATCGCCACGACGTTCTTGAGCGCGCCTCCGAGTTCCGCCCCGGCGACATCGGTGGTGCGATAGAGCCGGAGTGTCGGCGTCGACAGAAGGTCCTGCAGCCGGCCGCCGACGCCGTCCTCGGCGCAGGCCAGCGTCAGGGCGGTGGGCAGGCCGCGCGCGATGTCGGCCGCAAAGCTCGGGCCGGTCAGAATGGCGACGGGGCTCGCGGGGCAGGCCGCGTGCAGAAGCGCCGAGGAGCCGCGGCCGCTGGCGAGGTCGAAGCCCTTGGCGCATCCGACCAGAGACGCGCCGTCGAGCGTGGTGGCGTGCTGCGCGAGGAAGTGGCCGAGGCTCTGCATCGGTACGGTCAGCAGAACGGCCGCACAGGCCCGGATGTCCGGCATTTCCGCCGTGACAGAGACGGATTCGGGCAGCCGGATCCCGGGAAGGCGCCTCACGTTCTCGCGCCGGGCCTGCATCGCCGCGGCCGCCGCCGCATCGCGCGTCCACAGCGCCACGGCATGGCCCTTGCGGGACAGCGTCACCGCAAGCGCCGTTCCGAAGGCGCCAGCCCCGAGGATGGCGATGCCGGTCATGCCTTGGCCCCCTTCCTGCCCCCGCCGAGAAGGGCGGGCTGCGCGTCGTCGAGCGGCCAGCGCGGGCGCGCGATCAGGTCGAGGCCGTCGGGCGGCCCGAGGCGCAGACGCTCGATCCCGGCCCAGGCGATCATCGCGGCGTTGTCGGTGCAGAGCCGGAGCGGCGGGGCGACAAAGGCGATCCCGGCGGCCTCCGCCGCCGTCCGGAGCCGGGCCCGGATGGTCTGGTTGGCGGCAACGCCGCCGGCCACCGCCAGTGCGGTGATGCCCGCGCCGGCCTGCGCCAGAGCACGGCGGGACTTCTCGGTCAGCACATCGGCGACGGCCGCCTGGAAACCCGCGCAGATGTCGTTTCGATCCGCCTCGGTCAGTCCGCCCTGCGCGGCGACAACGTCGTCGCGTGCCCGCAGCACGGCGGTCTTGAGCCCGGAAAACGACAGGTCGCAGCCGGGCCTGTCCAGCAGCGGGCGCGGGAACTGGATCCGGTCCGGGTCGCCGGCGGCGGCCGCGCGCTCGACCGAAGGACCGCCCGGCTGGCCCAGTCCGAGCAGGCGCGCCACCTTGTCGAAGGCCTCGCCGGGCGCGTCGTCGATGGTCCCGCCCAGCCGGTGGAACCGGTCCGGCCCATCGACCCGGAGAAACTGGCAATGGCCGCCCGAGACCAGCAGCATCACGTAGGGAAAGCGCGCGTCGTCGGTCAGGCGCGGGGTCAGCGCATGACCGGCCAGGTGGTTTATGCCGATCAGCGGCTTGCCGGACGCCGCCGCCAGGCCCTTGGCGAACATCACCCCCGCCAGAACCCCGCCGATCAGACCGGGCCCCGCCGTCACGGCGATGGCATCGACGGCCGAGAGCGGCAGGCCGGCGGCGGCCAGCGCTTCCTCGGCGCACAGGTCGATCCGTTCGGCATGGGCGCGGGCGGCAATCTCAGGTACGACCCCGCCAAAGGCGGCGTGCAGGCTGTCCTGGCCCGCGATCACCGAGGACAGGATCTCGGGCCCTCCGTCCCTCAGGCGGACGATGGCCGCCGCGGTGTCGTCGCAGCTGCTTTCCAGCCCCAGCACGGTCAGATCGGCCGTCATCGCTCCATCCGGTTGCGCCGCCTCCCAGCGGCAGGTAACACCGGGGGGCATGGCAAGCAATCCCGGCGACCGATGCGCCCGACGCTTCTCCTGACCCGACCCGAGGCCCAGTCGCGGCGTTTTGCCGCAGACTTCCGCGCCCGGTTCGCGGCCGACTGGCCGGTGGTCATCGCACCCCTGACCGGGCTGCGGATGCTGGCGCCGCCGCCCCTGCCCGGGGACGCGACCGACCTGATCTTCACCTCGGAAACGGCGGTCGCCGCGGCGCGGGATCTGCCGCTCGCCCGGCTTCCCGCCTGGTGCGTCGGGGGGCGCACCGCCGCTGCGGCACGGGCGGCGGGCTTTCCCGCCACCCATGGCCCCGGCGATGGCCGCGATCTGGTGGCGTTCATCGCGGAACGCCGCCCGCAGGGCCGATTTCTCCATCTTCGCGGCCGCGACGCCGCCGTCGACGTGGCGGGGCTGCTGGCGGCGCGCGGAATCGTCTGCGACGAGGCCGTGCTGTACAAGCAGGTGCCCGTGCCCCCGACCCCCGAGGCGGCGGCGCTTCTGGCCGGGTCGGCGCCGGTTCTTGTGCCGCTCTTTTCGGCCAACGGCGCCCGGGCCCTTGCGGCGCTTGCCCCGCGGGCACCGCTGTTTCTCGCTGCGATGAGTCCGGCGGTCGCGGCCGCCTGCCCGCCGGGTGCGGCACGGCTGGAGATCGCGGTCCGGCCGGATTCGGGGGCGATGCTGGACGCCCTGGCGCGGACGATCGCCGGGTTCGAGGAAACTTGAGCCGCGCGGGGCCTGTCACTAGATTGAACCAAAGCCACGGGAATCCCCCGCGGGGGAGGACTCAGGAGGTTCCGCCATTGGCCCGCAAGAAACCCACGCCGCCGGGCGCGGACGTCCCGTCAGCCGATGAGGTCGGCGTGGTCATCGAACGCGCGGCCGACGACGCCTCGGCCGCGACGGACCCGGATCCCGAGCCTGTCGCCCCGATTGCCGAGGAGGCGCCGCCGGACACCCTGCCCGAGGCCGAGATCGTCCTGAGCGAGCCTCCCCGTCCCGGCCCCGCGCCGGCCGGGGAACCCGCGGCTGCAACGCCGCCCGTCGTCCGCGAGGACCGCCCGCGCCGGGGCGGCTTCTGGGGATCCGTCGTCGGCGGGGTCGTGGCCGCAGGGTTGGGCGCGGGCGCCGTGCTCTATCTCTTGCCCGAAGGCTGGGCGCCGAAGTCGGCCGATCCGGCCCTGGCCGCGCTCGAGGCGGACGTGCAAGCGCAGGCGGCCGGGATCGCGGCCCTGGGCGAGCGCGTCAAGGCCGCTGAGGCGGCGGCGGCAGCGGTGCAGGCGCCGGACATGAATGCCCTGCGCTCCGACCTTCTCGCAGCCCTTCCCGCGGCCCCGGACCTGACGGCGATCACCGGGTCGCTCGAGGATCTCACGGCGAAGATCGCCGATCTGGAAAGCCGGGTTGCGGCGCTCGAGGCACGCCCTGCCGGCGCGGCCGGGGACGGTGCGGCGTCGGCGGCGCTGGCCGCCGATGTGGCGGCGCTGCGCGACGAACTGGCGGCCCAGAAGGCCGCAGTCGATTCGGCGCTGGCCGAGGCGGCGGCGACCGCCGAGGCGGCGCGCAAGGCCCAGGAGGCGGCGGCGGCCGAAGCCCAGGCTGCAGCCGACCGGATCCGAACGGCCGACGGACAGGCGGCGGTCTCGGTGCTGCGGGCCGCGGTCGAGACCGGCGCGCCGCTTCAGCCGGCGTTCGATGCCATGACCGCGGCGGGCCTGACGGTGCCCGAGGATCTGCGCGCCTTCGCCGCCGGCGTGCCGACCCTGACCGAGCTGCGGCAGAGCTTTCCCGACATGGCCCGGGCGGCGCTGGCCGCGTCGGCGCAGATTCCGGCCGACGGCTCCATCTGGGACCGCGCGGTCGCCTTCTTCCTGGGACAGACCCATGCACGGTCGCTGACGCCCCGCGAGGGCAGCAGCACCGACGCCGTGCTGTCGCGCATCGAGGCGGCCCTGGCCGACGGCGACATCGCGATGGTGATCGCCAAGATGTCGGCCCTGCCCGAACCGGCCCGTGAGGCGATGGCGCCCTGGATCGATCGCGCGCGCGCGCTCGAGCAGGCGCAGCGCGCGCTCAAGTCCCTGTCAGCCGCCGAACAATGAGAGTGGTGTCATGATCTGGTCCTTCGCGAAGATCGCGCTCTTCATTGTCGCCATAGCGGCCCTCACGCTCGGCGCGGGCTATCTCGCCCAGTCCGGCGGCGGACTGCGCCTCACGCTGGCCAATGTCGAATACACGCTCGGCCCGATGCAGACGATGGTCGCGGTCATCGTCCTTCTGGTCGCGCTCTGGGTGCTGCTGAAGCTGATCGGTCTTGCGGTCGCCGTCCTGCGTTTCATCAGCGGTGACGAGACGGCGGTCAGCCGGTATTTCACGCGCAATCGGGACCGGAAGGGCTATCGTGCCCTGGCCGACAGCCTGCTGGCCCTGGCCAATGGCGAGCCGCGGCTTGCGCTTGCGCAGGCGCAGAAGGCCGAGAAGCTCCTGAAGGATCCGCAACTGACCGCGCTTCTGACCGCGCAGGCGGCCGAGGCCTGTGGCGACACGGCGCGGGCGGCCGCGGTCTACAAGGACTTGCTGAGGGATGAGCGGTCGCGCTTTGCCGGGGTGCGGGGGCTCCTGCGCCAGAAGCTGGCCGAGGGCGACACCGCCACCGCTCTCAAGCTGGCGCAGAAGGCGTTCGGCATGAAGCCGCGGCACGAGGAGGTGCAGGACGTGCTTCTGCAGCTCACCGCCCGCGAGGGCGACTGGAAGGCGGCCCGCGAGGTTCTGGGCGCCAAGGCGCGGCAGGGGTTGCTGCCGCGCGACCTGTTCCGGCGGCGCGACGCCGTTCTGGCGCTTCAGGAAGCCAAGGTGCTGCTCGACGACCAGAGTTCCTTCGCGGCGCGCGAGGCGGCCATCGCCGCCAACCGAGCCTCGCCCGACCTGATCCCGGCGGCCGTGCTTGCGGCGCGCAGCTACACCGCCGAGGGCAAGAAGAAGCTTGCGGCCAAGCTTCTGAAGAAGGCCTGGGAGGCCCAGCCCCACCCGGACCTCGCCGCCGCCTTCGCCGCCATCGAGCCCGACGAAAGCCCGCAGGCGCGGCTGCGGCGGTTCGCGCCGATCCTCGCCACCCGCCCCGAGGCGGACGAGACCCGGCTTCTGGCGGCCGAGCTGAACATCGCGGCCGAGGACTTCCCGGCGGCCCGGCGCGCGGTGGGCGATCTGGCGGACACGCATCCGACGGCGCGCGTGCTGACGATCATGGCCGCGATCGAGCGCGGTCAGGGCGGCAGCGAAGCGGCGGTGCGCGGCTGGCTGGCCCGCGCGGTGACCGCCAGCCGCGGCCCGCAATGGGTCTGCGACCACTGCGAGAACGTGATGTCCGACTGGGCGCCGGTCTGCGACGAATGCGGCGGGCTGGACACGCTGAGCTGGCGCGAGCCGAAGAACGCCGCGCGGGGGACCGCGATCAACGGCGCCGAGATGCTGCCGCTCATCGTCGGAGCGCTTCCGCCGGGCCCCTCGGGCGACCTCGACCCGGTTGGAGAGTCCGGCGGCGACGCCGGTTCCGATGCGGTCGCCGGGCGCCAAGATTAGGGCTACACAGCCACCGGGGTTGATGCTATCAGCACCGCGCCTGCGGGACTCGCGGTCCCGGCGGCAGAGAAGGATGCCGGTGTAGCTCAGCTGGTAGAGCACGTCATTCGTAATGATGGGGTCGGGGGTTCGAGTCCCTTCACCGGCACCATCCTTCTCGGAAACCGCCCCTGATCACCGCCCGAACGGTTCCTCGGCCCGCCCCGGCGCCCGGCGGATCAGCCCACGCGCCGGCCCTGCACCCACACGCCCCGCACCGCGCCGGCCGGACCGATCCGACGGACGCGGATCACGTCGGCGCGGGCGCCAGTCGCCAGCCGGCCCCGGTCGGTCAGCCCGGTCACCTCGGCCGGGGCGGCCGTCACCGTGGCGATGCCGCGCGCCGTGTCGCCCCAGACATCGCCCAGCAGCAGGGCGGCCGACAGGAGCGCCGAGGGGACGTAGTCCGACGAGACGATGTCGAGCAGGTCGGCCTCGGCCAGCGCCTGCGCGGCCACGTTTCCCGAATGGCTGCCGCCGCGGATCAGGTTCGGCGCGCCCATCATCACCCTGATGCCGTGGGCGTGACAGGCGCGGGCCGCCTCGACCGTGGTCGGAAACTCGGCGAACCGGGCCCCGTGGGCCGCGCTTGCGGCGACCTGCGCGGTGGTGGTGTCGTCATGGCTGGCCAGCGTGGCGCCAAAGCGGCGTGCGGCGGCCACCGCGGCGGCTTCGTGCGCCGTGCCGACCAGGGCCTTCAGCGCCTTCTGGCTGGCGACATGGGCCTCGAACTGGGCCTCGGTGAAGCCGCGCTTGCCCTGCACGTAGTTCTTCAGCTGGGTCAGGTCGCGGAACTGCCGCTCGCCGGGGGTGTGGTCCATCAGGCTGACGATCCCGATCCGGTCGTCCGGGCCGAACTTCGCCAGCTCGGTGATGAGGGTTTCCGAACAGACCTCGGCGCGCAGGTGCAGGAAATGGCTGATCCGCAGCGCCCCCTCGGCACGGAGCGCGAGGATCTCGTCGGCCAGAGGGCGCGCGTATTCGCGGTAGTCGCCACCCCCCGTACCCGAGGGACCGAGCGAGCCCACCCGCAGCGCGTCGAAGACCGTGGTGATGCCGACGCTGGCCAGCTCCGCGTCATGCGCGATGATCGCGGCCGCATGGGGCCAGTCGACCTTGGGGCGCGGCTCGATGTGGCGTTCGAGGTTGTCGGTGTGCAGCTCGATCAGGCCGGGCAGGACCAGATCGCCCTCGCAGTCGATGCCGCCCGACGGAACCGCAGCGCCTTCCGCGATATCGAGGATCCGCCCGTCGGCCATCCGGATCTGGCCGCGCAGGACCCCGTCCGGCAGAACGAGGGTCGCGTTGGCGAGAATGGTCTCGGTCGTCATGATCGTCGGTCCTGTCTTGCGGCGCGCGCGGGGAACGGGTGCAATGGCACGGTCCCGTCACACGCGTGTGACACCGTCGCGATAGCCCGTCCGCCATGCAAGCCATGAAGCGATTTGCCGTCTACTACGCGCCGCGCCCGGGCGCCTTTGCCGACCGCGCCGCGCGCTGGCTGGGCCGGGACTGCGCCTCGGGTTCGGACCTGCCGCAACCCGTGCTGCCCGGCATCCCGGATCCCGCGGCGATCACCAGGGATCCGCGCCGCTACGGCTTTCACGGCACGATCCGCGCGCCGTTCCGTCCGGCCGCGGGGGCAGGCCCCGACCGGATCGACGCGCGCCTTGCCGAGCTCGCGTCCCGGCTCGCGCCGGTCGTGTGCGACGGGCTGGCGGTCGAAAACCTCGACGGGTTTCTTGCGCTGACGCCCGAGGGCTGCACCGGCGCCCTGTCCGCACTGGCCGCCGCCGTGGTCGAAGGCACCGACGATCTGCGTGCGCCCCTGAGCGAGGCCGAGATCGCCCGTCGCCGGCCCGAGAGCCTTTCGGCGCGGCAGCGGGCGCTGCTTGACCGCTGGGGCTATCCCTTCGTGATGGAAGAGTTCCGCTTCCACCTGACGCTGACCGATCGGCTCCCGGCGGAACGCGCGGCGTCGGTGGCGGCGGTGCTGGGCGCGCATTTCGCCCCCGTCCTGCCGCGCCCTTTCGTGATCGAGGATCTGTGCCTTTTCGGCGAGGACGCCGGGAACCGCTTCCATCTGCTGCACCGTCATGCGCTGGCCGGCTGAAGCGCGACGAGCAGCTTGCGCACGCCTTCGGCCACGCTGCCGTCGTTGGTCACCACGCGGGCCGTGATGCCCTCGGGCAGGGTGAAGTCCGCCCGGTCGAGCCGCGCGCGGATGTCCTCTGCGGTTTCGCGGCCCCGTGCCGCCAGCCGGGCGGCCAGGACGGCGGACGGGGCGGTGACGAGGATCACCCCAAGGCCGGGGAAGATGCGCCGGGCCTCGGCCAGGGCGGCGCGGCTGCCGTTGAAGATCACGTCGCCGGGGCCCGCGACCTGATCCGCGGGGATGCCGTAGGACAGCCCGTGCGCCGTCCAGGTGATCGCGAAGGCCCCGGCCGCCTTCCGGGCGGCGAACTCGGAAGGGCCCACGCCCTCGAAGTCCTCGCCTCCGGCCTCGGTCGGGCGCGTGATGACCCGGCGGACGAGCCGCAGGTCGGGGCGTGCGGCCACCGCGGCACGGATCAGCGTGTCCTTGCCCGCCCCCGATGGGCCGACGACCGCAAAGGTCCGGGCCGGGACGGTCATGCCGCCATCCCTGGCGCAAAAACCGTCACGTCCACCAGCCGGTTGCAGACCCGGGCGCGCGCGCCTTCGTCGTGGAAGATGCCGAGGATCGCCGCGCCGCGTGCCCTGGCCTCCTCGATCAGGGTCAGCACCACCTCGCGGTTGACCGCGTCGAGGCTGGCGGTGGGTTCGTCGAGAAGAAGCGCCGGATAGGGGTGGGCAAAGCCGCGGGCGATGTTCACGCGCTGCTGCTCGCCGCCCGAGAAGGTGGTGGGTGACAGGGACCAGAGCCGTTCGGGGATGTTGAGGCGCCGCAGAAGGCCGGCGGCACGGTCGCGCGCCGCATCGGCCGGGGTCCCGAGCGCCAGAAGCGGCTCGGCCACCACGTCGAGCGTCGGCACGCGCGGAACCACCCGCAGGAACTGGCTGACGTAGCCGAGCGTCTGGCGGCGCAGCGCGATGATCGCGCGCGGTTCGGCGCGGGTGACGTCGAGACCGCCGACGAGGATGCGCCCGCCGGCGGCGAGGTAGTTGCCCCAGACCATGCGCATCAGGGTCGATTTGCCCGAGCCGGACCGGCCGGTGAGCCCGACGCATTCGCCCGGGGCGACCGTGAGCGTCGCGCCCGCCATGACCGGGATCACGGTGCCGCCCTGATTGTGCAGCGTGAAGGACTTCGACAGGTTCTCGATGCGGATCATGGGTCAGACCTGAAGGACGGACGAGACGAGGAGCTGGGTGTAGGCGTGCTGCGGGTCGTCCAGCACCTGATCGGTGAGGCCCTGTTCGACCACGCGCCCCGCCTTCATCACCATCAGACGGTCGGCCAGCAGCCGGACGACGGCCAGGTCGTGGGTGACGATGACGACCGAAAGCCCGAAATCGCGGACCAGCCCGCGCAAGAGGTCCAGAAGCCGCGCCTGCACGCTGACATCGAGCCCGCCGGTGGGTTCGTCCATGAACACGAGCCGCGGCCCGGTCACGAGGTTGCGCGCGATCTGGAGCCGCTGCTGCATGCCGCCCGAGAAGGCCGAGGGGCGATCGTCGATCCGGTCCGCGTCGATCTCGACCCGGCCGAGCCAGTCCGCGGCCTTGCCCCGGATGGCGCGGTAGTGCCGCGCGCCGATCGCCATCAGCCGCTCGCCCACGTTGCCGCCCGCGCTTACGCCCATGCGCAACCCGTCGCGCGGGTTCTGGTGGACATAGGCCCAGTCGGTGCGGGACAGCCGGCGGCGTTCGGTTTCGGTCATCGTCAGCAGGTCGCGCCCGTCATAGGCGATGCGTCCGAGGTCGGGGCTCTGGTGCCCGGCCAGGCACGACAGCAGCGTCGATTTGCCCGATCCGCTTTCGCCGACGATGCCCAGCACCTCGCCGGGGTAAAGGTCGAAGGTGACGTCGGCGCAGCCGATCCGGGGGCCGTAGCGCCGGGTCAGGCCCTCGACCGACAGGAGCGGCTGTACGGCGGCGGCCCGGATTACGGTCGTGGTCATCGTTCGGCCTCCGCTCCGGGGGCGAGGAGCCGACCCCGGTGGCCCGCGGCCTGGCGTCCGGCGCAGAAGTCGGTGTCCGAGCAGACGAACATCCGCCCGCCCGCGTCATCGGTGATGACCTCGTCGAGATAGCTGTCGGCCGCGCCGCACAGGTCGCAGTCGTGCGGGGCCTTGGACGCGGTGAAGGGGTGGTCGTCGAAATCGAGGCTCACGACCTCGGTGAAGGGCGGCAGCGCATAGATCCGCTGCTCGCGCCCCGCCCCGAAGAGCTGGATCGCCGGGCTGTCGGACAGCTTGGGGTTGTCGAACTTCGGGATCGGCGAGGGGTCCATCACGTAGCGGCCCTCGACCTTGACCGGATAGGCGTAGGACGTGGCAATCGTCCCGTGGCGGGCGATGTCCTCGTAGAGCTTCACGTGCATGAGCCCGTATTCCTCGAGCTCGTGCATCTTGCGCGTCTCGGTCTCGCGCGGTTCCAGAAAGCGCAGCGGCTCGGGGATCGGGACCTGGTAGACAAGGATCTGGCCCTCGGTCAGCGACGTTTCCGGGATGCGGTGGCGGGTCTGGATGATCGTCGCCTCGGCGGTCCGTTCGGTGGTGACGACGCCGGCCGTGCGCTGGAAGAACTTGCGGATCGAGACGGCGTTGGTGGTGTCGTCGGCGCCCTGGTCGATGACCTTCAGCCGGTCCTCGGGGACAAGGCAGGCCGCCGTCACCTGCACGCCGCCCGTTCCCCAGCCGTAGGGCATCGGCATCTCGCGGCTGGCGAAGGGCACCTGATAGCCGGGCACCGCCAGCGCCTTGAGGATGGCGCGGCGGATCATCCGCTTGGTCTGTTCGTCCAGATAGGCGAAGTTGTAGGCGGTGTCGTGTGCGGTCATTCCGCCGCCTCCTGCATGGACCGGGCCTCGGCCCTGAGCCGCCGCACCAGCTCCAGCTCGGCCTGGAAATCCACGTAATGCGGCAGCTTGATGTGTTCGAGAAACCCGGTCGCCTGGATGTTGTCGCAGTGCATGAGAACGAACTCCTCGTCCTGCGCCGGGGCGCCGGTGAAGTCCTCGCCCAGCTCCTTCCAGCGCAGCGCGCGGTCGACGAGGCTCATCGCGATGGCCTTGCGTTCGTTCTGTCCGGCCACCAGCCCGTAGCCGCGGGTGAACTGTGGCGGCTCGGTCTTTGAACCCCTGAACTGGTTCACCGTCTCGCATTCGGTCAGCTCGATCTCGCCCACCTCGACGGCGAAGCCCAGCTCGGGGATCTCGACCTCGACCGGAACCCGGCCGATCCGCAGCTCGCCCACGAAGGCATGGGTCCGCCCGTAGCCGCGCTGCGTGGAATAGGCGAGCGCGAGGACGAAGCCCTCGTCACCGCGCGCCAGCGCCTGAAGCCGCAGGGCGCGGTCGGCCGGCAGGCCGAGGGGCTCGCGGGTCAGATCGGGCGGCGGCGCGTCCGACGGGGTTTCCGTCTGGATCAGCCCGTCGCGGTCGAGAAGTGCGCAGACATGCGGTACCGGCGCACCCGTCGCGCGCGCGGCTGGTGCGGGGGGAACCGGCTCACCCTCGGCGGCCAGCGCGAAGTCGAGCAGCCGGTGCGTGTAGTCGAAGGTCGGGCCGAGGATCTGTCCGCCGGGCAGGTCCTTGAACGTGGCCGAGATGCGCCGGTCGACCGCCATCGTCTCGGTGTCGACGGGCCGGGAGACCGCGAGGCGCGGCAGCGTCGTGCGGTAGGCCCGGATCAGGAAGACCGCCTCGATCAGATCGCCGCGCGCCTGCTTGATCGCCAGAGCCGCCAGGTCGGGATCGAAGAGCGATCCCTCGGCCATGACCCGGTTGACCGCAAGCCGCATCTGTTCCCGGATCTGCGCGACCGAGAGTTCCGGCACCTGCGGGTCGCCCCGGCGCTCTTCGGCAAGCCAGGCGTGCGCGTTGTCGATGGCGCGCTCGCCACCCTTCACGGCCACATACATCAGTTCGCCTCCAGCCGGGTGGACCGGGGAAGGCAGGCCAGCCGGTCGCCACAGGTCAGGATGGTGTCGAATCCGAGAGGGAAGAGCGCCCGGTTGGCGCGGAAGGCCCCGGTCTCGGGCAGGCTGAGCCGGGTCGCGGTGCGGATCCCGGGGCCGGAGAGCGCCGGGCCCTCGTTCGCAAGCCGGTCCGTCTCGACGATCAGCGTGGCCGACCGGTCGGGATAGTCGGGCTGGCCGATGCGGAACCGATCCACGGGTTGCAGGTCGTCCCAGCGGCCGAGGGCAAAGGCCGCCTCGCGCGCCGGCGCCGGCGGGGCGCCGACATGAAAGGCGATCCACGCGCGCACGGCCTCCGTGTCGGCGGCCCCGGCCAGGTGCAGGGGCGTGGTGCCGTCGCAGAGCGCAAGCACCGTGACGCCCGCGGCGACGGAGAGCGGCGCCGGGGGCATGGCGCCCGAGACCCCGTGGATGGTTCCGGGCCGGGCCATCGCCTCGAGGAGCGCGCGAAAGGCGCGGGCCGAGTCGATCGGGCCTTCGGCAAAGCCTCCGGCCAGCGCATCGGGATGGGTCGCGGCGGTCATGCGTCCTCTCCCCGCACCATGGTGAAGAACTCGACCCGCGTGGCCTCGGCCCTGTCGGCCCGCGCCGCCTGCCGTGCCCCGGCCTCGGCCGCGAGCGTGTCGATCACCCGGATGCGCAGCGCGTCGGCGGCGTCGGTCTGCATGAGCGCGTCGAGCACGGCCGCCCGGCGGGCATGATCCCTGTCGCGCCCCTGCACCCAGGCATGGCCCACCGCGCCGCCGGAAAGCCGCACCGAACAGCGGGTCACGGTCATCTCGCCGAGGTTGAAGGCCGCGCCGGTCGCGCCGATCCGCCCGCGCACCATGACCGCTCCGATTTCCGGCGCGCGCACGAGTTCATGCTGCGGCAGGTCGGGAAACAGGTCGCGCAGCCGCTCCGGCGGGGCCTTGGCCAGGATGGACATCCAGCCCTTGCGCGGGCCATCGGGTGATGCGGTCATGCCGTCCTCGACATCTTGCCGGGTTGTCGAAATATTTATACAACTAGACAAATATTAGCGCGCGACGATCGCCGCGCCAACCGCAGAGTTGTGAAGTTTTCAAGACAGGAGACCGACCGCTTGTCCCGTCCGGCCGTCTGGACCTCGATCGCCGCTACGCTGGGCGAGGAAATCGCGCAGGGGCACTATCGCCCCGGCGACCGGCTTCCGACCGAGGCGGCGCTGGCCGCGCGCTTCGGCGTCAACCGCCATACGGTGCGCCGGGCGCTGGCCGACCTCGCCGGCGCGGGCACGGTCGTGGCGCGGCGCGGCTCCGGCGTCTTCGTCGCCGCCCAGCCTGCGGAATACGCCATCGGGCTTCGCACCCGCTTCCACCGCAACATCGTCGCGGCCGGCCGGACGCCCTCGCGCCGGATCACCCGGATCGAGACGCGGCCGGCCAGCCCCGAGGAGGCGGGCGCGCTGGCACTGGCGCCAGGCGATCGCGTGCATGTGGTCGAGGGCGTCTCGCTGGCGGACGGCCTGCCCCTTGCCGCCTTCCGGTCGGCCTTTCCGGCCGGGCGCCTGCCGACGCTGCCGGCGTCGCTCGGGCGGCTGTCGTCGATCACCGCGGCGCTGGCGGACTGCGGGGTGCCGGACTACACCCGCGCCGGAACCCGCCTGACCGCGCGGCTCGCCGATCCGCTGCTGGCGCTGGCGCTCGGGGTTCAGCCGGGTGCGGCCATCCTGCAATCGGTCTCGGTCAACGTGGACGGCGCCGGCCAGCCGGTCGAATACGGGCAGACGTGGTTCGCCGGGGACAGGGTGACGCTGACGGTGGACGCCGATCAGCCCTGATACCGGTCGAGAAAGGTCTCGGCCCTGAGCGTCCGGAAATCCTGCAGCGCCGCGCGCAGGCGGGCATGGTCCCATTCCCACCAGGCCAGCGCCAGAAGCCGGTCGACGGTGCGCGCGTCGAACCGCGGGCGCAGGGGCGACGCGGGACAGCCGGCGACGATCATGAAGGGCGCCACATCCTTCGTGACCACCGCGCCGGAGGCGACGATGGCCCCGATGCCCACCGTCACCTCCGGCTTGATGATGGCCCCGTGGCCGATCCAGCAGTCCGCGCCCAGCGTGGTACGCCGCGCGGCGCGGGCCGCGAAGAAGGCCGCATCGTCTTCGGCATCGTCCCAGTAGGACGAGGAACGGTAGATGAAATGGTGTTGCGCGGCATGGGCGAAGGGATGGTCGGTCGGGCCGATCCGGGTCATCGCCGCGATGTTCGAGAACCTCCCGACCGTGGTGTTCGCGATGTCGGCGTAGCGGTCGCAATAGGCGTAGTCCTCGAAAACGCTGTTGAGGATGCGTGACCCCGCGCCCACCTCGCACCAGGCGCCGAAGGTCGTGTCCACGATCTGGCAGTCGGGATGGACCAGCGGTGAATCGGGCGACAGCCGCGGCATCACGACCCCTTTATGAGCTTGCGGCGCAGCCAGCCGGACAGGCTGTCCATCGCCATCACCATCAGAACGATCAGCACCATGTAATAGGCGACCTCTTCCCAGTCTTTCTGGGTGATGATCGCCTGCGTCAACAGAAGCCCGATGCCGCCGCCGACGATGGCGCCGATCACGGTCGCCGAACGGGTGTTCGATTCGAGGTAGTAGAGAACCTGGCTGAGCAGAACCGGCGTCACCTGCGGGATCACCCCGAACCGGGCCCGCTGGAGCGCACTGGCCCCGGTCGAGCGCACGCCTTCCACCTGCTTCTCGTCGATGTTCTCGAGCGCCTCCGAGAAGAGCTTACCGAAGCTGCCGGTATCGGTGATCAGGATCGCGAGGGCCCCGGTCATCGGACCCGGCCCGAAGGCGCGCGACAGGATGATCGTCCAGATCAGCCCGTCCACCCCTCGGATGAAGTCGAAGACCCGCCGGAAGGCGAAGCGGATGCCCCGGACCGGCATCATGTTCGAGGCGGCGAGGAAGCCCAGCGGCAGCGCCACCATCGCGGCCCCGAGCGTGCCGAGGATGGCCATGAGCAGCGTCTCGACCAGCGCCCAGGCCACATCGGCATGACGCCACATGCGGTTGTTCCAGAACTCCGAGGCCATGAGGGCGAGGTTCCAGCGGGCCGGGTCGATCCGCTCGTCGAGGAAGGCGATCCGCGCAAGTTCGAGCGGACCCTTGCCGTGGAAGGGGCTGTCGAGGGTGAAGAAGAAGAGCTCCCACCCCGGCTCATACTTGAACGTCTCGACCTTCGACCGCGAGTAGTTGAACCGGCCGGCGTCCGTGGTGACGGAAACCTTGTTGACCGAGGCCGAGATCCAGTCGGGCAGGGGCTCGGGCGCGGAGAGGACCGGCTTGCCGTCCCTGGGCCGGATGTCCACGGTGCCGTAGCCCGGGATCACGTAGCGCGCGCCCTCGCCGTCATAGGTCACGACATGGCCCCGGCCGAGATCGATGGTGGTCACGTTCCCGTCGATCCGCACCCAGTCGGGCAGCGCGCCCGCGGGATAGGTGCCCTTGGCTTCGCCCTCGATCGCGACGGTGACGGCGCCGGTGCGGTTGTCGCGGGTGACATGGGTCTTGTGCGACCAGAAGTCGGACAGCAGGATCGCGGCGTTGTCGAGCCGGGCCCGGGCGGCCAGACCGGCGGTGTCGAACGCAACCGCCGCATAGACGAGATAGGCGAGGATCGCGGCCGGGATCGCGAAGGCGGCAAGCCTGCGCCGGGCGAGGCGGCGCAGGATCGCGTCGGCCATCGGCGATGGAAGGCGCGGTGTCGGTCATCTCAGCGTCCTTTCGCAAGCCGCTCGCGGGCGTGGTCCGAGATCCGGTCGATCACGACGATCGTCAGGAACAGAAGCAGGAAGATCGCCACCACCTGGTCGTAGCGCCCCTGTCCCCATTGCATCGCGATCTTCAGGTCGTGGCCGATGCCGCCCTCGCCCACGAAGCCGAGGATGGCCGAGGCGCGCACGTTGATCTCGAACCGCAGCAGCGCATAGCTGGTCCAGTTCGGGGCCACCTGCGGAATGACGCCCAGCCACATCGTCTGGCCCCAGGTTGCGCCCACCGATTGCAGGCCCTCGACCGGTTTCAGGTCGGCGTTCTCGGCCACCTCCGAGAAGAGCTTGCCGAGCGCGCCACCGGTGTGCAGCGCGATGGCGATCACGGCGGGCACCGGTCCGCCGCCCAGGATGAAGATCAGGACCAGCGCCACGACGATCTCGGGGACGGCGCGGAGCGCGTCCATCATCCGCCGGAAGAGCGGGGTAAGCCGCGGCCAGCACGCCAGACCGCGCGTGGCCAGAAGCGACAGCGCCACCGCGGCAAGGCCCCCGAGCAGGGTCGAGACGGCGGCAATGTTGATCGTCTCGACGAGAGAGGGCAGGAATTCGAGCAGAAGCCCGGGAATGTTCGCGCGGTTGGCCCAGGCCTCGGACAGGACCTCGGCCGGAAAGTCGCCGAGCATCGGAAGGCCGGACAGGAAGTCGCCGGCGTTGCGATCCTGGGCCAGAAGGAACCCCGAGGCCATCATCGCGGCAAACAGCGCCAGCAGGATGCCGCCGTAGAGCCGCTTGCGGCGGACCATCGCAAGATAGGCCGAACGCGGATCGGACGGATCGGGGGAAGGGCCCGCGCCGGGCCAGTGGGCGATGTCTGCCATGAACACTCCGCAGGAAAAGGCACGGGCCGCCCACGGAGGGGCGGCCCGGCCAGAAATCATCGGATCACATGCCTTCCTGAAGCTTGCGGGCGGCGATGATGCCGAGGTAGTCCTCGTGCTTCACCGGCACGAAGTCCTTGGCCTCGCCGGCGGCCACGTTGTAGGCGCACTGGGGATCGGTTTCCCACATCGTGTCCAGCATCGCATACATCTTGTCCTTGACGTCCTGCGGCAGGGTCTTGCGCACGACCATCGGGCCTTCCGGGATCAGCTTCGAACGCCAGATCTCCTGGATCGTCGACATGTCCACCAGCCCCGAGTCGGCGGCCTTGCGGAAGGCGCCCGAGTTGAAGCCGTCCTCCCAGTTGCCCACGCCGTCGGCCCAGGCCACGGCGGCGTCGACGTCGCCGTTCGCGACGCCGACGATCGACTGTTCATGCCCGCCCGACATCTTCACCGTGCTGAAGTAGTCCTCGAGCTTGCCGTATTTCTCCATCAGTTCGGCGCCGGGGATCAGATAGCCCGAGGTCGAGTTCGGATCGGCGAAGGCGAAGACCTTGCCCTTGGCGTCGTCCATCGACTTGATCCCGGAATCGACGCGGGCGAAGCCGATCGAATAGTAGCCGGTGGTGCCGTCGGTGTTCTGCTTGGTCAGCATCACGTCCACGGCCTCGGGGTTGGTCAGGTAGGTCTTGGCATAGGCCGAGGCGCCGAGCCAGGCGAAGTCGAGCGTGCCGCCCAGAAGGCCCTGGATCACGCCGTCGTAGTCGGCCGGGGTGAAGAGCTTGGTCGGCACGCCGAGTTCCGCCTCGACCTTCGCGCGGAAGCATTCGAGGTTGGTCATCCGGTCCTGGGCGTTCTCGCCGCCGAGGATGCCGATGTTGAATTCCTTGATCGCCTCCTCGGCCGAAGCGGCCGAGGCGAGTGCCGTCGCGAGGGCGAGGGCGAGGGGCAGCGTCTTCATGGATACTCCGTCGGTTGGGGCCCGCACCGGGGCCGGGAAAGTCAGGACAGCATCGCCTCGGCGTAGGCGCGGTCGGCGGAGGAGTCGGCCGGGATGGCGGTCGAGGTTGCCGCCTCGTTGAAGGTCTCGTCGGCGCCGTAGATGTCGCGCGCGACGCCGGTCGAAAGCTGGTCGGGCGTGCCGTCGAAGACGATGCGGCCATCGCGCATCCCGATGACGCGGTCGCAGTAGCGCCGCGCGGTGTCGAGCGTGTGCAGGTTCGCGATGACCATGCGCCCGTCCTCGACATTGATGCGCTTGAGCGTGTCCATCACCACCTGCGCGTTCATCGGGTCGAGGCTGGCAATGGGCTCGTCGGCCAGGATGATCCTGGGGTCCTGCATCAGGGCGCGGGCGATCGCCACGCGCTGCTGCTGCCCGCCCGAGAGCGCCTCGGCGCGTTTGGGCGCCTGCTCGGCGATGCCGAGCCGCTCGAGGATCTCGAGCGCGCGCAGGATGTCGGCGCGGGGCCAGAGGCTGAACACGGTCTGGAGTGTCGAGCGGCGGTTCAGGATGCCGTGCAGCACGTTCGACACGACGTCCATGCGCGGAACCAGATTGAACTGCTGGAAGATCATGGCGCAGTGCGACTGCCAGGCGCGCGCCTCCCGGCCCTTCAGGGCGAGCACATTGCCCCCGTCCACGCGGATCTCGCCCTCGGTCGCCTCGACGAGACGGTTCATCATGCGCAGGAAGGTGGATTTGCCCGCGCCGGAACGGCCGATGATGCCGACGAAGGCCGGGCGGTCCACGACGAAGGTCATGTTGTCGACGGCGACCTTCTGGCCGAACCTCCGCGTTACGGATCTGACTTCCAGCATCGACGCTTCCCCCGAGGTGTCGCAGGGGGCCTCGTAGCCGTCGCTTGTGACAGCGTGCCGAAGACTGAATGAAGGTTCCGTGACGCAGGCCGCCGCCCCGGCGGCGCGGCGCGCCTGCCCGGCGGGACCGCCTCAGAAGTCGATGCGGTCGCCGGGGGCCTCGTCGGCGAACCATTCGTGGTTCGACGCAAGGATGCGGTCGATCTGCTCCTTGATCCGTGACAGGTGCTCGCGCATGGCCGCCACGGCCCGGTCGGCGTCGCGGCTGCGCAGCGCCGCGAGGATGAGCACGTGATCGTCCCAGGCGGTGCGCGAGGCGAAGGACAGCGACAGCATCCGCACCCGGTCCATGTGGCCCTTGTTCTCGGCGATCAGTTCCCAGGTGAAGCCCACTCCCGCGCGGGCGCAGATCTCGCGGTGGAACTGGTCGTCCAGCCGGTGGAAGAGCGCCTTGTCGTCCGCGAGGATCGCGGCGTCCTGCGCCTCGACGATGGCCTCGAGGGCGGCATGATCCGATTCGGCCAGACGGGTGGCGGCAAAGCGCACGGTCTCGGCTTCCAGTGCGGTGCGGATGAAGCGCGCGCGCATGACCGCGGCCGGCGAGATCAGGGCGACCGTGGTGGCGCGCTGCGGCCGGATCTGGAGAAAGCCCAGTTTCGACAGACGGTAGAAGGCGTCGCGCACCGGCTGGCGCGACACGCCCATCGCGCGCGCGACATCCACCTCGGAGATTCGCGCGCCCGGCTTCATCTCGAGCGACAGCACCTGCCGATGGAGTTCGCCGTAGACCTGATCGGCGATCGACGGCCGACCCGGGAGGTCGATCTGCGCGAAGTGCATGGTATCGGTCATCGGCTTCCTCGTTGACGGACCTGCTATACTAGCATATTAGACTATCAGGGTGGTGCTGGTCCACCCCGGGAGGAATAGCAAGATGACGGGTGCGTGAGAATGGCGCTGCTCGATCCCGATCGGCTCTTTCCGGTCGAAGACCGTGTGCGCGGTCTGGCGCGCGCCCTGCACGGCTCGGTCGAGACGGCGCCGATCGTCAGCCCGCACGGCCATACCGACCCGCGCTGGTTCGCCGAGAACGCGCCCTTTCCCGATCCCGCGCAGCTCTTCGTGACCCCGGACCACTACGTGTTCCGCATGCTGCATTCGCAGGGCCTGTCCCTGACCGACCTGGGCGTGCCGCGCGCGGACGGCGGTGCGACCGAGACCGACGGCCGCCGCATCTGGCGCCGCTTTGCCGAGAACTACCACCTGTTCCGGGGCACGCCCTCGCGGCTCTGGCTGGACCATTCCTTCCAGGAGGTGTTCGGCCTGACCGAGCGGCTGAGTGCCGCGACCGCCGATCTCTATTACGACCACATCGCCGACTGCCTGTCGCGGCCCGAGTTCCGGCCGCGGGCGCTTTATGAACGCTTCGGCATCGAGGTGATCGCCACCACCGAAAGCCCGCTCGACGATCTGCGCTGGCACCGGATGATCCGGGAAAGCGGCTGGGCGGGGCGGGTCGTCACCGCCTATCGGCCCGATCCCGTCACCGATCCCGACTTTGCGGACTTTGCGCCCAACGTCGAGAGCTTCTGCGCGCTGGGCGGCCAGTCGGGCACCGGCTGGGCGGCCTATCTGGACGCGCATCGGGCGCGGCGGGCGTATTTCCGCGACTTCGGCGCGACCTCGACCGACCACGGCCACCCGACCGCACGGACCGAGAACCTTGACCGGGCCGCTGCCGAGGCCCTGTACAACCGCGTGCTTTCGGGCCGCGCCGACGCGGCCGAGCGCGAGGCGTTCCGCGGCCAGATGCTGACCGAGATGGCGCGGCTGTCGGTCGAGGACGGGATGGTGATGCAGATCCACCCCGGCGCGCTGCGCAACCATTCGGCGCCCGTGCTGGCCCGGTTCGGGCGCGACAAGGGCTATGACATCCCGACCCGCACCGACTATGTCGCGGCGCTGCGCCCGCTTCTGGATGCCGTCGGCGAGGAGCCGGGGCTGACCGTCATTCTCTTCACGCTGGACGAGACCGCCTATGCGCGCGAGCTCGCTCCTCTGGCGGGGGTCTATCCCTGTCTGCGCCTCGGCCCGGCCTGGTGGTTCCACGACAGCCCGGAAGGCATGATGCGGTTCCGGCAGATGACGACCGAGACCGCCGGTTTCTACAACACCGTGGGCTTCAACGACGACACCCGCGCCTTCTGTTCGATACCCGCGCGCCATGACGTGGCGCGGCGGGTCGATGCCGCCTTCCTCGCCACCCTTGTCGCCACCGGGCGTCTGGCCGAGGACGAAGCCTTCGAGGTCATCCAGGACCTCGCACACCGGCTTGCACGGCAAGCCTACCGGCTCTGACGGGCCACCAAGAGGGAGGAAAGAGAATGAAGCACCTGAACACCACGATCGCGGCCCTTCTGGCCAGCGCGGCGCTGGCCGGCGGGGCGATGGCCTGCGAGATCACGCTGCGGTCCTCGGACACGCACCCCGACGGCTATCCGACCGTCGAGGGCGTCAAGGCGATGGCGGCCGAGGTCAAGGACAAGACCGGCGGGCGGATCTGCATCGAGGTCTTCCCGTCGTCGCAGCTTGGCGAGGAAAAGGACACGATCGAGCAGACCCAGTTCGGGGTGATCGACATGGTCCGCGCGAGCTTCGGGTCGTTCAACAACATCGTGCCGACCGCGCAGCTGATGTCGCTGCCCTACCTGTTCCGGTCCGAGGACCACATGCACAAGGTGATGGACGGCCCCATCGGCCAGGACATCGCCAAGGACTTCGAAGCCAAGGGTCTGGTGCCGCTGGCCTATTACGACGGCGGATCGCGCAGCTTCTACAACTCGCAGAAGCCGATCCAGAGCATCGACGACCTCAAGGGGATGAAGATCCGCGTCATGCAGTCCGATGTCTTCGTGGACATGATGCAGGCGCTGGGCGCGAACGCGACGCCGCTGCCCTACGGCGAGGTCTATTCCTCGATCCAGACCGGGGTGATCGACGGGGCCGAGAACAACTGGCCGTCCTATGACAGCTCGGGCCATTACGAGGTGGCCAAGTATATCACGCTCGACCAGCACCTGATGGTGCCGGAGCTGGTGGCGATCTCGAAGATGGCCTGGGACAAGCTGTCGCCCGAGGATCAGGCGATCATGCGCACGGCGGCGCAGAATTCGGCGCAGCTCCAGCGCAAACTCTGGGCCGAGCAGGAAAAGAAGTCCGAAGAGAAGGTGATCGCGGCCGGATCGCAGGTGATCCGCGACATCGACAAGACCCCGTTCATCGAGGCGATGGTGCCGGTCTACGAGAAATACGTGACCACGCCCGAGGCCAAGGAACTGGTGACGCGGATCCAGGAAACCAAGTGACCTGACGCTGCCGGCCCGCCGCGGGGCGGGCCGGCGGCCGTTGCGGCCGTGATGGGGAACACCATGAAAGACGTGATGCTGCGCGTGGCCCTGGCCAGCGGCTGGCTGGCGCGGGCCGCCCTGTGGATCGCCGGCCTGGGGCTGGTGCTGATGACGGTGGCGATCTTCGCGCAGGTCTTCGTCCGCTACGTGCTGAACAGCAGCCTGCAATGGGCCGAACCGGCCTCGATCATGATCATGGGCTGGTTCATCTTTCTCGGGGCCGCGGTCGGCATACGCGAGGGCTATCACCTGTCCTTCGACGTGCTGGTGCACATCCTGCCCGAACGGGCCCGCGGCTGGCTGCATTCGATCTCGGATCTGGTGGTGGCGGCCTTCGGCTTCGGGATGGCGTTCTACGGCTGGCAGCTTGCGGCGCGTGCGGCGGGCGACCGGATGCCGGGGATCGGCGTCTCGCGGCTTTTCGACTTCGTGCCGCTGATCGCGGGGGGCGTGCTGCTGCTTCTCTTCGCGTTCGAGCGGCTCGCGCGCCGGGCGGCGGGGCTGCACACGCCGCGTTTCGGCGATGCCGATCCCGAGCCCGACCCAAGGGCCGATGCCGATCTGTCGGCGACGGGGGGCTGAGATGGAGCTCTGGATCCTCTTCGGCACCTTCGTGGTGCTCCTCCTGATCGGCACCCCGGTCGCCTTCTGTCTCGGCGCGGCGTCCTTCGCCACGGTGCTCTATCTCGGGCTTCCCCCGGTCGTGGTGTTCCAGCGGCTGAACTCGGGCGTGTCGGTCTATGCGCTGATGGCCATTCCCTTCTTCATCTACGCCGGCGACCTCATGGTACGCGGCGACATCGCGCGGCGGCTGGTGGCGCTGGCCGGCGCCATGGTCGGACACCTCAGGGGCGGGCTCGGGCAGGTGAACGTGCTGGCCTCGGTGATGTTCGGCGGCGTGTCGGGGTCGGCGGGCGCCGCCCCCCAGGGGGGGGGCGGGCGGCTGGTGGGGGCCCCCCCACGCCTCGGCGGTCGGCGGGCTGATGGTGCCGCAGATGCAGGCGCGCGGCTACGACGTGGACTATGCGGTGAACCTGACCGTCGTGGGTTCGATCATCGCGCTGCTGATCCCGCCCTCGCACAACATGATCATCTACTCGATCTCGGCAGGGGGGCGGCTGTCGATCGCCGACCTCTTCACCGCGGGGATCATCCCGGGCCTGATGCTGGCCCTGTCGCTCATGGTGGCGGCCTGGATCGTCGCGCGCCGGCGCGGGTATCCGGTCGAGACCTTCCCGGGCTTCGCGGCGCTGGGCCGCATCTTCATGGGCGCCGTGCCGGGGCTGATCCTCGTCGCGATCATCTTCGGCGGCGTGCGTTCGGGCGTGTTCACCGCGTCGGAAAGCTCGAACATCGCGGTGGTCTATGCGCTGCTGGTGACCGCGCTGGTCTACCGCACGCTGCCCTGGCGCGAGTTCGTCGGCGCCACCATCGCCGCGGTGCGCACCACGTCGATGGTGCTGCTGGTGATCGGCTGCGCCGCCTGCTTCGGCTGGCTTCTGGCCTATCTGCGGGTGCCGGCGATGATGGTGGAAAGCCTGCGGTCCTTCTCGGACAACCCGCTGGTGATCCTTCTGCTCATCAACGTCGTGCTGCTGATCCTCGGCACCTTCATGGACATGTCGCCGCTGATCGTCATCACCACCCCGATCTTCCTGCCGGTGGCGCAGGCGTTCGGGGTCGATCCGGTGCATTTCGGCGTCATCCTGATCCTGAACCTCGGCATCGGGCTCTGCACACCGCCGGTGGGCGCGGTCCTGTTCGTCGGCTGCGCGGTGGGCCGGATCTCGATCTGGCAGGCGATGGGGACGATCTGGCCCTTCTACTTCGCGGCCTTCGTGACGCTGATGCTGGTCACCTACATCCCGGCGCTGTCGCTGTGGCTGCCGTCGGTCTTCCGCTGAGGGGCAAGCGATGATCCGCACCTTTCCCCGCGTGGCCACCGATCCCGGCGTCAGCCGCCGGGTCCTGTCCGAGGCGCCCGAGCTCATGGTGGTGTCGTTCCGGTTCGAAAGGCCGGGCGCCGAGGGGCGCCGGCACAGCCACCCGCACGTTCAGTCCACCTACTGCGCGTCGGGCCGCTTCCGCTTCTCGGTGGGCGAGGCATCCTTCGAGATCGGACCCGGCGACAGCTTCGTCATCCCCTCGGGTGTGCCGCATGGCTGCCTCTGCCTCGAGCCGGGCGAGCTGATCGACGGGTTCACGCCCCGCCGCGACGACTTTCTGTGAAGGACCGACCGATGCTGACCGTCCAGACCCGCCACGCTGTCCACCCGGACCACGCCCGCCGGATGGGCACCGACGAGCTCCGCCGGCACTTCCTGGCCGATGGCCTGTTCGCCACCGGCGAAATCCGCCTGATCTACACCCATTACGACCGTTTCGTGATGGGCGGGGCCGTGCCGGGCGGGGGCGAACTGGTGCTGGCCGAGGTGTCCGAGACCCGGACGCCGCTGTTCCTCGACCGCCGCGAGATGGGGATCGTCAACATCGGCGGCCCCGGCACCGTGACCGCCGAGGGCGTCACCCATCACCTCGGGCGCGGCGATGTGCTCTATCTCGGGATGGGGTCGGGGCGCGTGACCTTCGCGGGCGACGGGCGGTTCTACCTGACCTCGGCCCCCGCGCACCGCCGGTGCCCGTCGCGGCTGATCAAACTTGCCGACAGCAAGGAGGTCCGGCTGGGCGACAGCGCCACCGCGAACAAGCGGGTCATCAACCAGTTCATCCATCCCGCGGTGATGGACAGCTGCCAGCTGGTGCTGGGCTACACGCGGCTTGAGGAGGGGTCGGTCTGGAACACCATGCCGGCCCATGTCCACGACCGCAGGATGGAGGCGTATCTCTACTGGGGCATGGCGCCGGAGGCGCGCGTCCTTCACCTGATGGGCGAACCGCAGGAGACGCGCCACCTGGTCGTCGCGAACGAGGAGGGCGCGCTCTCGCCGCCCTGGTCGATCCACGCGGGCGCCGGGACCGGGGCCTACACCTTCATCTGGGCGATGGCGGGCGACAACGTCGACTACACGGACATGGATTTCGTCCAGCCGGGGGATCTGCGGTGAGCCCGTTCTCGCTCGAGGGGCGGCGTGCGTTGGTCACCGGTGCGAACACCGGCATCGGCCAGGCGATCGCGCTGGCGCTGGCCGGGCAGGGCGCGCGGGTGACCTGCGCGGGCCGGCGGCCAAGCGACGAGACCGTGGCGGCGATCACGGCGGCCGGCGGCGCGGCCGAGAGCTGCGTGCTGGATCTGTCCGATCCGATGGCCGCGGGCGCGGTCTTTCGCGCTGCCGGCTATTCGATCCTGGTGAACAACGCCGGCATCATCCGCCGTGCCGACAGTCTCGACCTGTCCGAAGCGGACTGGGACGCGGTGATGGATGTAAACCTCAAGGCGGTGTTCTTCACCTGCCAGGCCTTCGCGCGAGCCGCGCTGGACGAGGGCAACACGCCGGCGGCGATCGTCAACATCGCCTCGCTCCTGTCGTTCCAGGGCGGCATCCGGGTGGCGTCCTACACCGCGGCCAAGCACGGCCTGGCCGGGATCACCCGGATTCTGGCCAACGAGTGGGCGGCGCGCGGCATCAACGTGAACGCCGTCGCCCCCGGCTATATCGCGACCGCCAACACCGAGGCCCTGCGCGGGGACGCGGCGCGCAGCCGCGAGATCCTGGCGCGCATCCCCGCCGGCCGCTGGGGCGAGCCGGGCGACATCGGCGGCGCCGTCGCGTTCCTGTGCTCGCCGGCCGCCCGCTATGTCCACGGCGCGGTGCTCAATGTCGATGGAGGCTGGCTTGCCCGCTGAACGGCTGATCCGCGACGGAGCGCCGCCGAAGGTCGGCATCGTGCATCTCGGCCTCGGCGCCTTCTTCCGGGCGCATGGGGCGATCTACACCGAAGAGGCCATGCAGCGGGCGGGCGGTGCCTGGGGCATCCTCGGCGTGTCGCTGCAATCGCCCGGCGTGCGCGACGCGCTGGCACCGCAGGGCGGCGTCTACACCGCGCTGGAGCTTGGCCCCGATGGCGCCACGGCGCGGCGGGTGGCCTCGGTCGCCGGCGTGCTGGTCGCGCGCGAGGATCCCGCCGCGGTTATCGCGGCGATGGCCGATCCGGCGGTGCGGATCGTCACCCTGACCGTGACCGAGAAGGGCTATTGCCACGAGCCGGCCACCGGGGCGCTGAACTTCGGCCATCCCGAAATCGTCCACGACATCGCGCATCCCCTGCCGGTCTCGGCCCCCGGCTTCCTGGTGCGTGCGCTGGCCGCCCGGCGGGCGGCGGGCGGCGTGCCCTTCACCGTGCTGACCTGCGACAACCTCCCGCACAACGGGCGGGTGGTGCGCGGCGTGGTTCTGGAGCTTGCCCGGGCCATAGACCCGGCGCTGGCCGACTGGATCGCCGCGCTTGGCCGGTTTCCGTCAACGATGGTCGACCGGATCGTTCCCGCGACCAAGCCCGCCGACATCGCGCAGGTCGAGACCCTGACCGGACGGCACGACGCGGCGCCCGTGGTCCACGAACCCTTCCGGCAATGGGTCATCGAGGACGATTTCGTCGGGGGCGCGCGCCCGGACTGGGCGGCGGCGGGGGCGCAGTTGGTGAGCGACGTGACCCCCTACGAACACATGAAGCTGCGTATGCTGAACGGCACGCATTCGTCGCTGGCCTATCTCGGGTATCTGGCCGGGCACGAGACCATAGCCGACACCATGGCCGACCCGGTCTTTGCGGCCTTCGTGACCCGGCTCTGGCGGGACGAGATCATCCCGGCGGTGGTTCCGCCGCCGGGCGTGTCGCTTGGCGCCTATGCCGAGGCGTTGGCTGCGCGCTACGCGAATCCGGCCATCCGGCACCGAACCTGGCAGATCGCGATGGACGGAAGCCAGAAGCTGCCGCAGCGGATCCTGGGCACCCTGTCCGAGGCCCACGCCGCCGGACGCCGCTGCCCGGGGCTCGTGCTCGCGGTGGCGGCCTGGATCCGCTATGTCGGGGGCGTGGACGAGCGGGGCCGGGCGATCGAGGTGAGGGATCCACTGGCCGCGCGTCTGCGCGCGCTGTCGGACGGTGCGGCGGACGACGCGGGCCGGGTCGCGGCGATCCTGTCGCTGCGCGAGGTGTTTCCCGCCGACCTGGCCGCGGTCCTTTCGGTTCCGGTGACGGCCGCCTACCGCCGGCTGGTGGCGGTCGGCGCGCGCAAGGCGATCGAGGAGGTGCTGGGGTGATCGAAAGCTGGCGCTGGTACGGACCCGAGCTTGACCGGATTTCCCTGCCCGAGATCGCGCAGACCGGGGCCACGGGCATCGTCCATGCCCTGCACGAGATCCCCTATGGCGAGGTCTGGCCGCGTGCGGCCATTGCCGCGCGCCGGCGGCAGATCGAGGAGGCGGGGTTCCGCTGGGTGGTGGTGGAAAGCCTGCCGATCCACGAACGCATCAAGCGCGGCGACGGTGATCTGGGGCCGCTCTTTGCGGCCTACAGGCAGTCGATGGCCAATCTGGCGGCCGAGGGCGTCACCACCATCTGCTACAACTTCATGCCCGTGCTCGACTGGACCCGCACCGACCTGGCCGCGCCGGTGGCACGCGGCGGCACCTGCCTGCGCTTCGAGGCCTACCGGATGGCGGCCTTCGAGATCCACATGCTGGGGCGCAGCGCCGCCGAGGCGGACTACCCGCCCGAGGTCCGCGCCCGCGCCGCCGCCTGGTTCCAGCGGTCGTCGGAGGCCGAGCGCGAGGCGCTTTTGCACGCGATCATGTCGGGCCTGCCCGGCGCCTTCGACCGCTACGACATCGCCGGGCTGCGCGGGCAGGTTGCGCTCTATGACGGGATCGGTCCGGACGAAATCCGCGCCAACTACCGCCGGTTTCTCGACGAGGTGATCCCGGCGGCCGAGGATCTGGGCATGCGGCTCTGCGTCCATCCCGACGATCCCCCGCGCGACATCCTCGGCCTGCCGCGGGTGGTCTCGGATGCCGAGGACATCGCCTGGATCCTCGGCGCGGTCGACAGCCCGGCGAACGGTCTCACTCTGTGCACCGGATCGCTGGGCGCCAACCCGGCCAACGACCTGCCGGCGATCGCGCGGCGCTTCGCGGACCGCATCCATTTCGCGCATCTGCGCAACGTGCGCAAAGACCCCGACGGGTCGTTCGAGGAAGCGGCGCATCTCGACGGCGACACCGACATGGTGGCGGTCGTCCGGGTCCTGGTCGCCGAGGAGGCGCGCCGGGCGGCCGAGGGCCGGGCGGACGCGCAGATCCCGATGCGGCCCGACCATGGGCACGAGCTTCTGTCGGATCTCGGGCGCGGCGCCTTTCCCGGCTATCCGCTGATCGGACGGCTGCGGGGGCTGGCCGAGTTGCGCGGCGTGATGCGGGCGGTGGCGCATGGGGGCGGCGTTGGCTGACGCGATCGTCCTGCACGAATCCGACAGCGTGGCCGTGCTGGCCCGGCCGATGCCCGCGGGGGCCGATCCGCTGGGCCTCGGCGCGCCGCTTGCCTCGCCGCTGGCCGCCGGCCACAAGATCGCGCGCGTGGCGATCGCGCGCGGGGCGCCGGTGCTGAAATTCGGGCAGGTGATCGGAATCGCAACCGCGGACATTGCGCCGGGCGCGCATGTCCATGTGAACAACTGCGCCTATTCCGACCATGACCGCGCCTATCGGGTCGGCGTGGACCTGGCCGCGGCCGAGGCGGCGATCCCGCGTCGCCCGCCGCGGGTCTTCCAGGGCTACCGGCGGGCCGATGGCGGCGTCGGCACCCGCAACCAGATCGCGCTCTGCGCCACGGTGAACTGCTCGGCCACGGTCATCCGCCGGGCGGCGGACGAGCTGATGGCCGAGGGTGCGCTTGAGGCGTTTCCGAACGTGGACGGAATCGCCGCCTTCGCGCACGGCACGGGCTGCGGCATGGCCGCGACCGGGCGGGGCGCCGAGATCCTCGAGCGCGTGCTCTGGGGCCATGCCACCCACCCCAACGTCGGCGCCGCCGTCTTCGTGGGGCTTGGCTGCGAGGTCATGCAGGTCGAGCGGATGCGCGCGCGCTTCGGGCCGTCGGGATCGTCCCGGTTTCACGGGCTGACCATCCAGGACAGCGGCGGCACCCGCGCCACCATCGACCGGATCAAGGCCCAGGTCCGCGCGCTTCTGCCCGAGGTCGATCGGGCGCGGCGCAGCGAGTGCCCGGTCTCGGCCCTGCGGATCGGGCTGCAATGCGGCGGGTCGGACGGGTTCTCGGGCATCACCGCCAACCCCGCGCTCGGCGTCGCGTCGGACCTGATCGTGGGCCAGGGCGGCACGGTGATCCTGTCCGAGACGCCCGAGATCCACGGGGCCGAGCAGCTTCTCCTGCGCCGGGCCGACCCCGAGACCGCGCGCCGCCTGATTGCCTGTCTCGACTGGTGGGAGGGCTATGCGGCGCAGGGCGGGGGGTCGATGGACAACAATCCCTCGCCCGGCAACCGGCTGGGCGGGATCACCACCATCCTCGAAAAGTCGCTGGGCGCCGTGGCGAAGGGCGGCTCGACACCCTTGCGCGCCTTCTACGACTACGCCGAGGCGGTCACGACCCCCGGGCTCGTGTTCATGGACACTCCGGGCTACGACCCCGTCTCGGCCACGGGCCAGATCGCGGGCGGGGCACAGATCATCGTCTTCACCACGGGCCGGGGATCCGCCTTCGGGTCCAAGCCCGCGCCGACCATCAAGATCGCCACCTCCGACCGGCTGTTCGCGCAGATGCCCGACGACATGGACCTGAACTGCGGCGACATCCTGTCGGCGGGGGTTCCGGTCGCCGAGAAGGGGGCCGCGATCTTCGAGGCGATCCTGCGCGTGGCCTCGGGCGAGAGGACACGGTCCGAGGCGCTGGGCCTGGGCGACAACGAGTTCGTGCCCTGGCAACTGGGCGCGGTGATGTGAGGGGCGGGGGATGGGCAAGCCTCTGATCGTCTGCGCCGGCGAGGCGATGGTCGAGCTGAACATCGACGCGCCCGGCCGCCAGATCGGCTTCGCGGGCGATGTGCTGAACACCGCCGTCTATCTGGCGCGCGGCCTGCGCGGGGCGGGGGAGGTGCAATTTGCCTCGGTCGTCGGGCGGGACGCGCTCTCGGATCGCATGGCCGCCTTCATCCGCGCGCAGGGCGTGGGCACCGATCGTCTGCGCCGGCATCCCGACCGGCTGCCCGGTCTTTACGCCATCGCGGTCGATGCGCGGGGCGAGCGCAGCTTTTCCTACTGGCGCAGCCAGTCGGCGGCCCGCACGCTCTTCGAGGACGGGTTCGGCCAGCTTCAGGGCGCGGACCTCGTCTATTTCAGCGCGATCACGCTGGCGATCCTGCCACCGGGCATCCGCGAGGCGCTGATCCGCCATCTTGCGGACCACCCCGGCCGCGTCGCCTTCGATTCGAACTACCGCCCCCGGCTCTGGGAGGATGCCCGGACCGCAAGGGAGGCCGTCGCGGCGGCCTGGGCCGTGACCGACATCGCGCTGCCGTCGCTCGATGACGAGGTGGCGCTTTTCGGCGACCGGGACGCCGGCGCGGTTCTCGCGCGGCTTCGTGGCTATGGCCTGCGCGAGGGTGCGCTCAAGCGGGGCGAGGCCGGCCCTCTGGCCATCGACCCGGCGGTTCCCACCGAGCGCTACGACCCCGCCCCGCGCGTCGAGGACACCACGGCCGCCGGTGACAGCTTCAACGGCGCCTTCCTTGCCGCGATGCTGACGGGCGCGGATACCGAAACGGCGATGCGGCGCGGCCATGCCCAGGCGGTCGCGGTCATCGGCCAGCCGGGGGCGATCGTTCCCGACCGCAACCCGGCCTGATCCCTTCGGCACGGCCGTTGCGCGCCCGTCGCCGGCGGAGTCCGGCCGGGAAGCGGAGGCTTAACGGTGCGCCGCTAGGGCTGGCCCCGTTCCATCTTCAGGGAGTCCACGATGGCCGACGACTTCGCCTCGCACGAGACCAGCCTCATCTCGCCGATCCAGGACGCCGATCCGGTCGTGCCGTCCGACAGCCTGCCTCTGCCCAAGGCCACGCGCGGGATCTATGTCGCCGCATCGGGCGACCTTCGGGTGCGGCTGGTATCGGGCGC
Organism: Pseudomonadota bacterium; assembly: GCA_049324535.1. Classification (GTDB taxonomy): domain Bacteria; phylum Pseudomonadota; class Alphaproteobacteria; order Rhodobacterales; family Rhodobacteraceae; genus JBMOOG01. Next base: position 80,316 of record JBMOOG010000001.1, read on the forward strand.
GACCGTGACCTTCGCCGCGGTGCCCGCCGGATCGGTGCTGCCGGTCCGGGTGACGCAGGTCATGGCGACCGGCACCACGGCGGCGGGGATCGTCGGGCTGCGCTGAGCGTTCTGGACCGCCCGCCGTTTCGGCCCTAGAAACGCCGCATTGGCGTGGCTTGGATCGCCGCTGGGCAGCAACCGTGGGTGATGGGCGGCAGGTCGGACATGAGCACAGAGCGCATCTCGGTCGTCATTCCCCATCTCAACCAGCCCGAGTTCCTCGATCGCTGCCTTGCGTCGCTGTTTGCGGGGCGGCGGGTGCCGGACGAGGTTTTCGTCGTGGACAACGGGTCGCGCGCCCTGCCGACCGAGGTCTGCGCCCGCTATCCGGGGGTGCGCCTGATGTCGGAGGGCACCCCGGGCCCCGGTCCGGCGCGCAACGCCGGCGTGGCGGCGAGTTCGGGTTCGATCCTGGCCTTCATCGATGCCGACTGCCTGGCCGATCCGGCCTGGCTGGCCGAGGCCGAGGCGGCGATGGCCGACCCGGAGGCCACCATCCTGGGCGGCGATGTCCGCATCGCCTGCTCGGACCCGGACCGGCCGACGATGCTTGAAGCCTACGAATGCATCTACGCCTACCGCATGGACCGCTACATCGCGCGCGAGGGCTTCACCGGCACCGGAAACCTGGTGGTGCGGCGGGCCGTACTCGGGGATGTCGGGCCTTTCGCGGGCATCGGCGTGGCCGAAGACCGTGACTGGGGTCAGCGCGCCACCGCAAAAGGCTACCGGATCCGCTATGTGCCGGGGATGCGCGCCTATCACCCGGCCCGGACCGAGTTTTCCGAACTGTTCCAGAAATGGGACCGGCACATGGCGCATGATTTCGTGACGGCGCGCACCCGGCGGGGCGGGCGCCTGAAGTGGGCGGTGAAGATGGCGGCGATGGGCGTTTCGCCGCTGGCCGAGCTGCCCCGCGTCCTGACCAGCGACCGGATCCGCGGCGCGCGCAGCCGGGCGCTGGCCTTCGCGGCGCTGGTGCGGATCCGGCTCTATCGCGCGGGCACGATGGCCTGGCTTCTGGCCGGAGGCGATCCGGCCGTGCTGTCGGGCCGATGGAACCGGGCCAGGGCCTGACCGGCGCCTACAGCCGCTTGCGACGGATGATCCCCTCGATCAGCGCGCCCAGCGCCGCCTCGTAGCGGCCGAGCTTCTCGAGGCCAAGGGCGAAGGCGGCGCGGGCCTCGGCCGCCAGCGTGGCGCGGTCGTCGTAGCCCGCAAGGATGCGCGCGCGGATCGAGTCGGCCGGTTCCGAGGTGCAGTCCACGGTGCGCGCATAGCCCAGGCTTCCGAAGAGGCCCTCGAACTTGCGGCTGTAGGCCATGGGCACGACGGGTACGCCCGACGAGAAGGCGGCAACGCAGGCGTGCATCCGGGCCCCGGCGAAGAAGTCCATCCCGGCAATGTAGGTCTTGGCCTCGGAGGGGCTGGCAAAGGCCGGCGCGAGGACCGTGCCGGGAAACTCGGCGGCGAGCGCCTCGGAGGCGCGGTAGTCGTCCTCGCCCTGGAGCGGGCCGGACCGGACGATGACATGCGGCACCAGGTGCACCTCCGCCCCGCGCGCCTGGAAATCGCGGATCAGGTCGCGGATCAGCGCCGGGTAATCCATCCGGAGGCCGAATTCGTTCTTGCCGGTGTAGCCGCCGCCCATCAAGAGCCCCGAGACGTTGATCCCAACGCGCGGCGGTCCGGCCGGGCGCGACGGCGGCGGGGCATAGGGCAGCCGCAGCGCCACGTCCGACGCCTCGACGATCTCGCGGCGCAGGCCCATGGCCCGCGCGGCCTCGGTCGAGAGCCGGTCGCGCGTGGCGACGATCGCGCAGAGCCGCATGGTAAGCCGGGCGGCCAGGGACGAGAGGCGCCTGCGGAAGGGGCCGATGGTCTGCGGGGCCATGACCAGCGGTGTACCTGCCAGGTGGGTCAGGTATTTCAGCAGGAACATGCGGTTCAGCCGGCGCGACCCGTAGATGTCGGCGAAGCTGTCGCCGCCGCCGACGTCGATCACCAGATCGGCCCGCCGCGCCTGGGCGAAATAGCCCGAGGGCCGCACCATCGCCTTGCCGTCGAGGTCCACGACCCGGATGTCCGGCCCCGAGACATAGGGCGGCCGCGGGTCCTTCCAGTCCATGATCGTGATCTCGATCGCATGCCCGAGCGCCTGTCCGATTCGCCGCAGGATTTCCACTTCGGAAACAGTAAGCGCGCCAACCCCCAGATTGTCCGAGCGGGTCGAATGCAGGATCAGGCAGATGCGGACGGGTCGCGTCATGGGGTCAGGGGCTTCTTCGCTGGGAATCACGGGCGCGGCCGGGGCGGAAGGCGCCGGAACATGCCAAGGAAATTGCGCAGGATCACCCGGGCCGACCCGTGGCGCATGGCGGCCCAGAGACGCAGGCCGCGATAGCGGGGCACCGGCCGCCCGGCGAGGCGCAGCGCCGCGAGCCGGGCGAGCACCACGCTGCGACGGAAGACCTGGCCGGGCTGCATGCGGGCAATTCCGTCGGTGTCGAAAGGTCGGGTGGCGATGGCGCCGGCGCGTTCGACCTCGGCCATGAGGGCCTGGCCCAGCGGGGTGCGCGCGACGATCAGGCTTGCGCCTTCGGCCTCCTCGAAGACCGGATAGCCGTCGGCGTCGGCCTCCCAGGCGTCGGCGCAGACGAGGTCGGCCGACATGCCCGATCCGTCGGCGCAGATCTTGCAGCGGTGCTGGATGTGCCGGGTCAGGATCTTGCCCCAGCTGTCGTTGTAGCTCATCGAGCGTTCGCCGCCGTCCTTCAGGGTCGCGGTCGCGCGGCCGGGCCAGCCGTTGCCGCGAAACCGGAAGGCGGCGGTGCTGTCCAGGTCGGTGCCCAGCGCCTTCAGCACCTCCCGCCCGCCGGCATGGCTGGGGATTCCGGCGCAGAAGAAGGACAGGATGACCGGTACGGCGGCTGCGACCGCGGAGTCGCGCTGGGCGATGGCGCGCAGGGCGGCCGCGTCGCAGGGCTTGCCGACGAAGGCGTAGCGCCGTCCGTCCGCGATGCGGGCAAGCAGGCCGTCCAGAGGCGCGGACGGGGCGTAGCGCGACCCGGCGGCGCGGGCGACCGCCTCCGGGGTGTCGCTGACCACGGTCGCATTGCCGATCGCAAGATCCGGATCGGCTGCGGTCTGGATGACCGCATCGACGGCCCCGCTGCGCAGAAGATGGGCGAGAACCGCCGAAAGGACGCCACCCGACGACGCGCCGTGCCGAAGGGCATCCTCGGTCGCCCATCCGGTCCGCGTCGCGATCACCGGACCCCAGAGATCCGATTCCGGCCGCCCCCCGGCCTCGACGGCGAGGCCCAGTCCGGGGCAGACCGCCGCGATCATCGCGTCCTCATCGGGGCTGAGCGGGCGCCGGACCTCGGGGCGCAGGTATCCGGGCGGTGCCACGGTCATGCGGATGCTGTCGGGTGCAAGCGCTGCGCAGGCCCCGCATCCGGCGCAGAGACTGCCCCTTGCCACGCGGTCCAGACAGGACGGATTCTGCCGCATCTGCTCTGCCATTCGCGTTGTCGGACCTGCCTTGTGCGGTTTCGCCACCGGGGTCCATAAGCCCTAATCCCGACGATTGTGCCAGCCCTCTAAACGGGAATCTTGACGGCACAAAGGCAGCAGTCGACAAGCAAACAGGCTGCGGCCGCAAAACAAGGTTGCCCCGGTAGCGCGTGCGATTGCAGGTTGAGTGACGATGGATCGGGACGGGTGATGGGCAAGGATCTGGTTTTTCACATCGGCTATCACAAGACGGCCACCACCTGGATGCAGGGGCTGTTCTTCGTGCCGGCGCATGGCTTCCGCCAGCTTGCCAACCATCGCGAGGTCTTCGCCCATATCGTCGCGCCGCACGGCCTGCTGTTCGACCCGCGCCCGATGCAGACGCTTCTGGCCGAGCGGATGGCGGCGGTCGCGGACGGCGAGGTCCCGATCGTGTCGTCGGAGATCCTGTCGGGGCACCCGTTCCACGGCGGCCGCGAGAACGAGGTCTATGCCCAGCGGATCAAGGCGATTGCGCCCGACGCGCGGATCCTGGTGTCGATCCGCGCGCAGCTGCGCATCTTGCCTTCGGTCTACATGCAGTACGTGCTGCGCGGCGGTACCATGCCCTATGACCGCTTCTTCGAGGGCACCGACGAACCCGGATACTTCGGCTTTTCGCCCGCGCATTTCGAGTATGACCGGCTGATCGCGCTTTACCGCGATCTTTTCGGTGCCGATCGCGTGCATGTCCTGACGCAGGAGAGCCTGCGCAAGGACATGGCTGGAGCCGCGGCGCGGATCGCGGCGGAGCTCGGGGCGGACCGCTACGCCGGGCTGACGCCCGAGGCCCGGCGCGTCTATGCGCCAAGCTATCCCGAATACGCCGCGCCGGTCCTGCGCCGGGTGAACCATGTCCAGCGCAGCACGGTGAACCCCTGGCCGATCGTGTCCTTCGGCTACACGCCGGCGGGGCTTTATCGCGTTGCGGGCTGGGCCCTTCGCCAGCCGCCGTTCTCGACGCTCTTCGGCCATCGCAAGCCGGTCAGCGACTACATCCGCAAGCGGTTCACGGGCCACTTCGCGGCCAGCAATGCCCGGCTGTCGGCGATGGTTCCGGGGCTCGACCTGTCGGAATACGCCTGAGCCGGGTCAGAGCCCGTATCCGATCCCCAGCGCCGGATCATCACCCCCCGACACCCGCAGCCGAGCACCCAGAGGCCCCGGGTGCGTGGTGTCGCCCTGGTAATAGGTGGTGTCGGCCGCGTCGGTGCTGTCGAGAAACACGCTCTGCCCCTGGTCGGTGATCCGGTCCGTGGACAGCACGGAGACCCGCCCCTCGTGGGGTCCGCCGGCCCCGGCGCCGACATCCGTCAGGAACTGCGGGGCCCGGAGCAGGGCACGATAGGGGTCGATCCGGGCCTGGAGGGTCGGCGCCGAGGCGATGTTCGCCATCACGCGCACCGTCCATCCGCGCTGGAGAACGCCGGTCGTGGCCGTGTTCAGGTAGGCCACGACATTGGCGTAGTGCTGGGTTTCGGTCTGCGAGGCCATGTCGTTGCGTCCGATCTCGAAGGCCAGGACGTTCTGGCCGGGCAGCTTGTAGAGGGGCCAGCCGGTGGCGGCGTCGCGTCGGGTCACGAGATTGGACACCTGAGCGCCGGAACTCGCCATGTTGACCACCCGCCAGTTGGCCGGAATCCGGCCCTGTCCCGGTTCCGAGAGGACCATGCCCGCGCTCTGGCCGCTGGTCACGGTCCCGGTTCCCTGGGTGATCGAGTCGCCCTCGAGGACGATCTGGTGCTCGAGGGCCGGGATGGCCCAGTGCGCGACGAGGGCCGCGGCGACGGCATCGCCTTCGGCATTGGTCAGTCCACGGTCGAAGACGACCAGTTCGTAGAGATCGAACATGCCCCAGCCGGTCCCCGACTGCGCGTTTCGGCCGATCTCGGCGCCCGCCGGCGCGACGGCGGTCGAGGTCTGGCTCAGGGCCGCCGCGCGGGTGTTGATCCAGAGCCGCATCCCGCCGTTCGCCGTGGTCCGCGAACAGGCCCCGAGCACCTGCATCTGCGACCCGGCGATCATCCAGGCCGCGTTCGCCGCGTCCGAGGTGCCCGCGCGGCTGGCGCAGCGGACCGAGGGGGCGCCGTTGCTGGCCAGCGCCACGTCGAGCGTCGCGTTGCCGGTCGAGACGTTGGTACCCGCCCCGCGGTTGCCCAGCGACAGGATGGCGTTCATGGTGATGTTGCGGTGCATCCGGCCCACGAAGAACACGGTCACGTCCCGGGTGTTGGCCACGAAGCTGGTCGGCACGTCGAGGAACTCGGCCCCTTCGAACCGCCAGAAGCTGCGTCCCAGGGGATCGGTCATCGCCAGCGGTCCCAGCGCCCCGGCGCCCGCGGTGACGGTGGGTCCGGAGAGCCCGGTGGCCGACTGCACGCGCCCGCCGGAGAGCGTGGTCACCGCAAGACCCGCATGCCAGCGGGCCGCCGGCGCGACCGGAAGTGCCGCGGCGCTGGGCGCCGGGGCAAGCGTCGCGGTGACGGTCCGGGACAGCGTGACCCCGCCCGAGTTGACGGCGCGCGCCCGCAGGGCCAGCTCGCCGCCGGGCTCTCCGGCGCTGTCCCAGTCAAGCCCCGCCAGCTCGCCCGACCGGTCCGCGCCGTCCAGCGTGAAGAGGTCGAGGCTGAGGGCCGACGGAACATCGGTTGCGCCAAGCGCGAGATGAACGGTGTCGCCCGCCGTGAAGGCCGTGCCCCCCAAGGAGGGCTCCGTCGCAAAGACCGGCGCCGGCCAGGTGACGGCGACCGAGGCGGCCTGCGACACGCTTCCCCCCGGCCCGGTGGCGGTTGCCGCCAGGACGAGGGTCTGGAGGTCATCGGCCGCGACCGGCACATAGACCTGTCCCTCGGTCACGCCGGACACGAGCACCGCGGCCCCCCGGCGCAACTCGGCGGTGACGGTGCCGCCGCTGGCCGTACCCGGGTGCAGGGTCAGGGGCGCGCCGATCCGGCCCGAGCCGTCGATCGCGGGCGGCTGGATGAAGACCGGGGCGGGCGGACCCCCCTGCGGCTGTGCAGGCCGGACCGGCCGGAGTGGCATTCCGAGGGCAAGCGTCATGGATCGAACCTCCGCTGGACAGGTGCGGCAGGCTAGGATCGTACGCAGGCCGTTGCCCGATCCGCCTGTCCCGCGCGCGGGCCGGCAACGGATCGCCGGGGGATCAACCCTCGCACGTCGCTCCGGCGACGCGGCCGAGATAGGACACCAGCGCGGGCAGGATCACGGCCTCGGCGGCGGCGTCGGACGGGTGAAGCCCGTCCGGCAGGGCCGCACCGAGATCGTCGAGCCGCGCCCAGCGCGGCGCAAGATCGACAAGGCCCAGATCACCACGCTCGGCAAGCGAGCGGTAGTCGCGGTTGTGGGCCGCGAGCCGGGGCCTCTGCAACCTCCGTGCAAGCCCGTTCACCGGGTTCATCGTCATCAGAACGAGACGAGCGCCGGGAAGCGCGGCCGCGAGCCGGTCGGTCAGTTCCGCCGTCAGCCGCGCGGACGTCGCGGCGCTCGGCCCGTCGAGGATATCGGCATCGTTCGTCGCGAATTCGATCAGGACGATGTCGGGGGCGGCGGCAACCGCGGCGTCCAACCGGGCCAGGCCCCAGCGGATGTCGGCGCCGGGTTCGGCCAGGCGGATGATCCCGACCGTCCGTCCGAGGCACCGGGTCAACATGCGTGCCGCCCGGTCGGGCCACGCGGTCCCCGCGCTGAGGCTGGTCCCCATGACGAGGATGGTCAGCGGATCGGCCGACACCGGCAAGGGCGCCACGGCGCGGTCCTGCGGCTGCGGGGGCTCGCGCTCCGTCACCGCAAGGAAACTTGTGGCGGCCAGCGCGACCAGAGCGGCGACCGCGGCAAGGCCCCGCCGCGTCAGGTGAGACCTGCCTCGGCCAGGGAGGCCTCGGTCGCGTCGGCGTTCAGGAACCGTCCGTATTCGCCCACCTCGATGTCCGACCGCAGGATGCGCGCGGGATTGCCGGCGACCAGCGATCGCGGCGGCACCGATTTCGTGACCACCGAGCCGGCCCCGATCACGCAGTTGTCGCCGATCTCGACACCCGGCAGGATCAGGCTCCGGCCGCCGATGAAGCAGTTGGCGCCGATGCGGGTGTGGACATAGAGTCCGCGCGTCCGGTCATGGGTCAGGATCCGCGACTCGAAGGCGAGGTAGCTTCGGGCGCCGACGTGCACGCCGATCGGAAAGGTCCGGTCGAGCTTTGCGGACATCGACAGCTGGGCGGTCGGATGGATGTCCATCCCCCAGACGTGCACAAGCCACCAGCGGCGCACGCCCACGATCGCGTTACGCAGCCCGGCCAGCCGGTTCAGGCCGCGCTTCCTTGCCTTGGCGTGCGGCGTCGCCGCGATCTGGCCATCCATCACCAACCCCGAATCTTCCGCGACAGACTAGGCCACGATCGCCCGCGTTGGAAATCGCAAGGTCGGGCGGGATGGGTCGCAGGCCGGAGTCCGGTGCAAATTCGGCTCCACTTGCGGTTGAAATGCAACAATCCGGCGACGGTCGCGGTTTCGTGTGCGTCCGGGAAACGCCTGCGCCGGTGTGGGACTCGCCGCAGGGGCAGAAATCCGCTATGGCCATGGCGAAGTCCGGCGGCATCGTAAGGAAGTACTGCGCTTGGCAATGATCGATCAGATGGCGGGCACCCGGATCGCCACCCCGGCGAAGGGCACGCTGACGGGTTCCCTGCCGCAGGTGGGGAAGCTGCCGACGCCGGTCGCCATCTATCTCGTCATGCTCATGCTTCCGGTCACCTTCCTCGTCGGCTCGATGTTCATGACGAACCTGCGCCTGGTGACCCTGGTCCTGATCGTGCCGCTGACGATCCGGCTCTTCTCGGGAAAGTACGGCCGCATCCTGTGGACCGACATCCTGTTCTTCCTGCACATGGCCTGGGCGGGTCTCGCGCTGGCCAAGAACAACCCCCAGCTCGCGCTCACGCAGATCGGGTCGCTCGGTCCCGAGTTCCTGGGCGGCTATCTGATCGGCCGGGCCTACATCCGCGACAAGGCGACCTTCATCATCCTGTGCAAATGGCTGATGGTGCTGGTGCTCCTGACGCTGCCCTTTGCCATCTACGAGACGCAGACGGGATGGCCGCCGATCATCGGAATTCTCGACAAGCTGCCGGGCCTGAACAGCCTGACCATCGTCAACATCGACAAGCGCATGGGGATGGAGCGGGTGCAGGGGATGCTGACCCACCCCATCCACTATGGCCTCTTCGCCTCGACCGCACTGTCGCTGACGCTGGTCGGGCTCAAGGGCGTGATCTCGGACGCCCGGCGCTGGATCGCCGGCATCCTGATTGCGATCTGCACCTTCCTGTCGCTGTCGAGCGGCGCGTTCCTGCCGATGGTCGCGCAGTTCTTCTTCATCTTCTGGGCGGCGGTCTTCGACCGCACCGGCAAGCCCTGGATCCTGCTGACCGCCCTTGCGGCGCTGGCCTATGTCACGGTTGACCTGCTGTCGAACCGCACGCCCATCCTGGTGTTCTTCAGCTACGCGACCTTCTCGTCGCACAACGCCTACTGGCGCAGCATCATCTTCGACTGGGGCATGAAGAACGTCTGGATGAACCCGTTCCTCGGGCTTGGCCTGCGCGACTGGATCCGGCCCTGGTACATGCGCTCGGGCAGCATGGACAACTTCTGGCTGGTGATGGCCGTGCGCTACGGCATCCCGGGCTTCCTGCTGATCGCCTCGGGCTATCTGATCGCGCTGTGGCAGATCGGGCGGCGCCAGTTCGGCAATGACCGCCTGATGAACCAGCTGCGCCGCGCGTGGATGTTCACCTTCGTCGGCCTGACCTTCACGCTGTGCACCGTGCACGTCTGGACCAACATCTATTCGTTCGTGTTCTTCGCCTTCGGCGCGGGGATCTGGTTCATCACCGCGACGCCCGATACCGGCGAGGAAACCGCCACCGCGGCCGAGGTCGATCCGCGCCGCGCCGCGCCGGTCTATGCCCGGACCCATGTGGCCCGACCCCAGCCCGAACCGGTCGCCACGGTGCGCGCCGACGAGGCCCCGGCCGCCCCGCGCGAGGCCCCGCGCTTCACTCGATTTGACAACGCGATGCGGCGGCGCTGACCGCGCGCGGCCGAACTTCCGGAGAATGCGATGACGGGTGCCGTCCTGGGTGTGGTGGTTGTGACCTTCAACACGGGCGAGGTGGTGCTCGACTGCCTCGAAAGCCTGCTCGCCGACCGGGAGACGCCGCTTTCGGTGGTGGTCGTGGACAACGCCTCGACCGACCGGACCGCTGATCTGATCGAGGACTGGGCCTCCGGGCGCCGACCCTGGACCGCCCCCGGCGATCTTCCCTTCGCGCTCGCGGCCACGCCCAAGCCGATCGCCGTGCAGGATGCATCCGCCGGACCGAGCCGGACTCCGGCCATCACCCTGATCCGGTCCGGGGTGAACGGCGGCTTTGCCGCAGGCGTCAACATCGGACTTGCCCATCTGGCGAAGGATCGGGACATCGGGCGGTTCTGGGTTCTGAACCCCGACGGCATCGCGGCCCCCGGCGCGGCGCGCGCCTTCGCCACCTGGCCGGCGCCCGGCTTTTCGCTCATGGGCGGCCGCGTGACCTATGTCGATCCGCCGGGACGCATCCAGATCGACGGCGGCACCATCGACCGGCGCACCGGCGTGACCGGCAACATCAATCTCGGCCGCGACATTGCGGACGCCCCGATGCCCGAGGCCGGGATGATGGACTTCATCACCGGCGCCAGCATGGTGGCGTCGCGCGCCTTCTACGAAACCGTGGGGCCGCTGCGCGAGGACTACTTCCTCTACTACGAGGAAGTGGACTGGGCGCTGCGCCGCGGGACGATGCCGCTGGCCTTCTGCCCGGAGGCGCGGGTCTATCACCGGGCCGGGACGGCGATCGGCTCGCCGACGCTGGATCGCATCGCATCGCCCTTTTCCCTGTATTTCAAGCATCGCGCGCGCCTGCGATTCGTGCGGCGGTTCTTTCCGCTCTCGCTTCCGACCGCGCTGGCCTACACGGTCGCCAAGGCCGGACAGTATGCGCTTCGCGGACACCGCGCCGAGGCACGGGCAAGCCTCGCTGGCGCCTTTGGCGGCCGGCCCCCCGAGGCGGTGCGCGCGAAGCTGTCGAAAGAGGCGGCCGCCCTCGCTTTCGCCCCGGCCGCCGCGTTCCCCCGGTAGAGCGGAGGCAGCGCCGTACGCCCTTGACGCGAATCGGGCGGGAAGGCGCGCAAGCGGCGACAATACTCGGCAAATTACTGCCTTTGTTCGGGCCTTGGCCCATTGCTGCCATTAATTCGCCCTTCTTGCTTCTCAAGCATTGTGGTCAAGGAAGCACAGGTTCCGGGGCCCGTTCCCGGGGTCCGCGCCGGCGATGAAACGGCCCGAGCAGGAGGCTGAGAACGATGGGGACGACCGAGCAGAAGACCGTCAAGGATGGCACCTACGCCACCGCGCTCAGGGCGTTGCGGCCCGCGCTGGTGGTGGCCGCCCTGTTCTCGGCGGTCATCAACGTGCTCATGCTGACCGGCTCGATCTACATGCTTCAGGTCTACGACCGGGTTCTGGGCAGCGGATCGGTCCCGACGCTGGTCGGGCTCTTCACGATCGTGGCGGCGCTCTACGCTTTCCTCGCCTATTACGACTACCTGCGCAGCCGCCTGCTCGGGCGTGCGGCGATGCGGCTCGACCGGCTGGTCAGCGGGCACGCCTTCCGGTCCTGGCTGCGCGACGGGCACGGGATGGATTCGAAGGCGGGGGATTCCCAGCACCTGCGTGATCTCGAAACGGTGCGCAGCTTCATGGCCAGCCCGGCGATCCATGGTGTCTTCGACCTGCCCTGGATGCCGCTCTATCTGGCGGTTCTCTTCATCATCCATGCCTGGCTCGGCTGGCTGACCATCGCGGGGGCGCTGGTGGTGCTGGCGCTGGCGCTGGTCAACCGCGTGGTCACCCACGGGGCGATCGCGCGTGCCGCGGCCCTTGACGCGACCGAACGGCGGTTCGCCGAGCGCTGCCGGGAACTGTCGCTGGGCCTCCTGCCGATGGGCATGGAGGATTCGCTGGCCCGGCGCTGGGACCGGCTGCATGTCGCATCGCTTGCCGGTACCCAGCGGGGAAGCGATCCCTCCGAGGCACTGGCCGCGACGTCGCGGTCGTTCCGGATGCTCCTCCAGTCGGGCATCCTGACCATGGGTGCCTATCTGGTCCTGGGCGGTGAAATCTCGGCCGGCATGATCATCGCCTCGTCGATCCTCTCGGGACGGGCGCTCGCGCCGCTGGATCAGGTGATCGGCCAGTGGCGCAGCATCGGCCGCGCCTCCGAGGCGCACCGCCGGCTCAAGGCGATGCCCGATGCCGAGGCCGCGGTCGCGGACCGCATCGACCTGCCGCGGCCGACCGGGCTGATCGCGGTGAACCGGCTGGGCAAATACGGCTCGGCGCGCGCCATCGGGGGCGAACGCGCGCGCATACTGAACAACGTCAGCTTCACGCTTCAGCCGGGCGACGCGCTGGGCGTCATCGGCAACAGCGCGGCCGGCAAGTCCACGCTGGCCCGCCTGCTGGTCGGGGCCTGGACGGCCGATACGGGCGACATCCGGTTCGACGGGGCCACGCTCGACCAGTGGGACCCCAAGCGTCTGGGCGAGGCCATCGGCTACCTGCCCCAGCAGGTGGAACTCCTGCCCGGCACGGTGCGCGACAACATCGCACGCTTCGATGTCGAGGCCGAGGATGCCGAAGTGATGGAGGCCGCGCGTCTGGCCGGCGTGCATGACATGATCCTGTCCCTGCCCGATGGCTATGCGACCCGGGTCGGCGATTTCTCGACGCCGCTTTCCGGCGGTCAGATCCAGCGGCTCGGTCTGGCCCGCGCCCTCTTCCGCAAGCCGGCGATCCTCGTTCTGGACGAGCCGAACTCGAACCTCGACGCCACGGGCGATGCGGCCCTGACCCGCGCGATCGCGACCATGCGCGAGGCGGGCTCGACCGTGGTCGTCATGGCGCACCGTCCGAGCGCGCTCGCCGCCGTGAACAAGGTGATGATCCTCCAGGCCGGCAACGTCGTGTCCTTCGGCGAGAAGGACGCGGTTCTTGGCGGGGCCATCGCCGAGGCGGCGCCCCGTCCCGCGATCGCGAATGACAGGGACGACGATGCGGCCGAGGATCGGGCGCTGCCCGCAGCCTCCGGCCCGGCCCCCGGCCTGCGTCTCGTCGCCACCGCCCGGGGCGGTCTGCGCCCGGCCACCGCCTGGAGGGCCCGCTGATGAGCGCCACCGTGCAGGATGTTCCGCGCCTCAAGGACGATCTCCGCTCGCCGGCGATCATGGGCGGGGTCGCCTTCCTTCTCCTGATCGTCGGGATCGTCTACTGGGCCACGACCACGATGATCTCGGGGGCGGTCATCGCCGCCGGCCAGACGGTGGTCCACGGCAAGCCGCGGGTCGTGCAGACGCTCGACGGGGGCGAGATCGCCGAGATCCTCGTGCGCAACGGCGACCGGGTGACGGCCGGTCAGGTCCTGCTGCGCCTCGATCCGACGCTCGCCAAGGTCAACCTCGACATCTCGCGCACGCGGCTCGCCGAAGCGCTGGCGCAGCGCGCCCGGCTGGAAGCCGAGCAACTCGGGCTCGAGGCCCCGGTCTTCACCTATCCCGACCTGCCGTTCGACCGGCCCGACACCACCCTTCAGGAGCAGGGCCAGCGCGAGATCTTCGCCGCACGGGCCGAAGTCCTGCGCGGCCAGCGCGAGCGTCTGAAGGAAACCGACAGCCAGGTCCAGGCGCAGATCCGGGGTCTCGAAGGCCAGATCAAGGCGGTGAAGGAGCAGCTCGACCTTCTTGCGAAGGACCGCGAAAAGATCAGCGGCCTTGTCGAGCAGGGTCTCGCCCGTCAGGCCCAGCTCAGCGAGCTGCAACGGTCCGAGGCCGATCTGACCGGCCGCCTTGCCGGGCTCGAGGCCGATCTTTCGCGGTCGCGCACCGCGATCCGCGATGCCGAGCTGGAAACGCTTCAGGGCGAGCGCGCCTTCAAGGAAAGCGTGGTGACCGAGCTACGCGAGGTCACGGCGTCGATCGAGGAGCTCACGCTCGACATCGTGAACCGGACCGCGCAGCTCGGCCGCATGGACCTGCGGTCGCCGGCGGACGGGATCGTGCACCAGATGCAGGCGACGACCGTGGGCGGCGTTCTGGCGCCGGGGGCGACGATCCTCGAGGTGGTTCCGGTCGGCGAGGGCCTCGACTTCGAGCTGCGTCTCGATCCGCGCGCCGTCGATCAGGTGCTGCCGGGTCAGCGCGCCAAGGTGGTGTTCTCGGGCCTGCCGCGTCACGAGACGCCGGAACTGCACGGCCAGATCACCGCGATCTCGCCGGGCGTCGTAACCGATCCGGCCAGCGGCCAGCACTACTACCGGGTGGACCTGTCGATCCCGCCGGAGGAACTGCGCCGGCTGGGCGACCAGGAGCTGGTTCCGGGCATGCCGGTGGAGGCCTTCCTCGACACCGGCGAGCATTCGGTGATGAACTATCTTCTCCAGCCGCTTACCGCGGAATTCCGGCGGGCCTTCCGCGAGAACTGACCGGTTCGCGCGCCTGCGGACTGCGGTTTTGCGGTCACAAGCTGTGGAAAACCTGACGCAGCGGCACGTGGCCATGGACGGCGGCCTCCCCGCCGTCCATAGTTTTCGGCAAAGGCCCGCAGAGGCCGGCACGGTCCCGAACGGACCGGGTGAAGAGGCAAGGCAGGTTCAGACGGATGCACGGTGTCGATCGCGACGTCGGCTGCGGGGTCCATGACCGTATGCCGCGAAAGCGCCTTTGGGGCGCCTTTCTGTTGTGCGCGCTTGCACTCTCGGGGTGCGCGAAGGATGCCGGCTATGACGCGCCGGCCTTTCCGTTCGCGGCGGGCTGGCGCGGCGCGCCCGCCTCGGCCCCGGTGCTGCTGTCGAACGCCGACTGGTGGAAGAAATTCCGCGACCCGACACTCGACACCCTGACCAGCCGCGCGATCACCGGCAACCTGACCATCGCCGCCGCCCGCGAACGGATTTCCGCCGCCCGCGCCGCGCTCGAAGCGGTTCCGGGCGCGGCCAGCGCCGAGACCTCGGTCGGCGCCAGCCTCTCCGGCGATCCGATCGCCCGGCCCGAGGCGCTTGGCGACGCGAGCCTCGGTCTTTCCTGGCTTCTCGATCCCTGGGGCGAGCGCCGCGCGACGCTGCGCGCCGCGGCCGCACGGGTCGAGGCGGCGCAGGCGGAACGGGATGCGGCGCAGCTTCTGGTGATCGGCACCCTGGCCAACACCTATCTGGACCTTCGCTACCAGCAGCGGCTTCTGGCCATCCGCCGTGCCGAGCTTGCCAGCCGGCGCGAGACGCTTGCCCAGACGCGCGCGCTGGGCGAGGCCAACGCCGCGACGCGGCTCGACGTGCTGCGCGCCGAGGCTCGTGTGGCGGAAATCCAGTCGCAACTCCCCAGTCTTTCTGCGGCGATCGAGGGCCGGAAGGCCCAGATCGCCGTCCTGGCAGGCGTGGCACCGGGCGCGCTGGGCGTCAACCTGGACAAGGGCGGACAGCCGCGGCCGCGCATGTCGGTCGCCACCGGCATTCCGTCGGACCTTCTGCGCAACCGGCCCGACATCCGGATCGCCGAGCGGGGCTACTACGCCACCCTTGCCGACATGGACGCGGCCGAGGCCCAGCTCTACCCGCGCCTTTCGCTGGGCGGGGCGATCACGCTCAACGCCCTGGAACAGGGGCGCAGCGCCGCGACCTATGCGTTCGGCCCGACGGTCGTCTTTCCGACGCTGCCCGGCAAGTCGGCCCGGGCGGGCGTGGCGCTGCGCGCCGCCCGCGCCCGCGAGGCGCACGCGATCTGGACCCAGACGGTGCTTGGCGCCATCTCGGAAGTCGAACAGGCGCTTCTGGACTACAGCGCCGTGTCGGCGTCGCTCGGGTCGGCCGAACGCGCCGCCCGCCTTTACGGCGAGGCGGGCGGGCTTGCCCGCGAGGTGTTCTCGCGCGGCGAGGCGACGCTTTCGGACCTGATCGACGCCGACACGGAACGCGCCCGGGGGCAGAATGCGCTGGCGGACGCCATCTACCGGCAGGGGCTGGCCTTCGTGGCGCTGAACGTCCGGCTGGGTGCCGGCCATGCCGCCGGCCCGTGATCCACGCGCTCAGGCCCGACAGCCGACCGGTGGGCGCGACCAGTCCACGGGTCGCCCGTCGATGTCCCGGTCCCAGTCGGTGAAATCCGGGAAGAGCCGGGCAATCCCGGCAATCTCGGGCCGCATGTCGCGGCCCGCGACGCCGGTCCGGCCCGCCTGTCCCACCTGCTCGCCCGCGGCAAGCCGCCAGCCGTTCTTGGCGGTCTGCCAGAAGGCGAGGCCAGTATAGAGGTTGTGGGACCGCCGTTCCTTCGCCGGGTCCGCGCCTTTGCGATAGATGTCCGCAAAGCCGCCGCCGTGGATGATGCAGTTGTGGACCGCGTGGGCCTGCGAATCCCCGGCGGGACCCAGTGACAGGGCGTTCGGGGGGTCCGGCACACGCGGATCGGGGGCGAGCGTCAGGTTCCAGTACCAGAACGTGCCGCCCGCGAAGGGCGCGCCGCTGCCGTCCGCGCCACCCTGGCCGGCGCCGGCCGGCCGGTTCTGCGAGACCAGCGCCCGGTTCTGCGACTGCGGGGCGCAATCGAACTCGCAGAAGGCGAAGTGAATGCGGCTTGCCTCCTGATAGGTGACGTAGCCGCCGCAGTTGCGGGTGCGGATCCCGTAGACCAGAACGGCGTCCGAACCCTCGTAGAAGTTGAACTTGTTGGCATGGGCCTCGCGCGCGCTGTCCTCGAGCAGCGAGAAGGCGAAGACCGACCGGGTCAGGCCGTAGAAACGGGCCGGCGACTGCGTGATCCGGGTCAGGTGCAGCCCGCGCATCCGCACGCTGTCGCAGGCGTTGAGGAACAGTCCGAAGGCCCCGCGCGCGTCCTCGACGGTGACGTTCTCGAGCGTCAGCCCCGACAGTCCGCGCAGGAAGACGGCGCCATAGCCGCGCGCGGCAGTCGAGAGCGTCTCTCCGGCGCGGCAGTGGCGGATAGCGATCTCGGCCCGGCGCGGGGTCAGATCGCCCTCGCGGCGCAGCGCCATGCCCGCAAGGCGCTGGTCGCCGGCCGCGCGAACGAGGTCGAGCCCGAAGAGATCGACACCGCGCGCCCCGCCCAGGTCCATGCAGACATCGCGGAGGCTCACCTCGATCCCGCCGGCAAGGTTTGCGGGATCGCGGGGCCGAAAATAGACGGCAACCTGATCGCCCCGGTCCCGCACCATCCAGGTTCCGGTGCCAAGGCCGGGCGCGCAGTTCTGCAGGGCGTAGCGGGTGACGGGAACCTCGCCCCTGCGCTGCGCCTTGCGGGTGCCATCGGCCAGGATCAGCGTCCCGCTCGTCGGATCGAACCCGCCGATGTCGTCCGGCGAGACGAGGTTCGGCGCGTGATAGACGAGGACCCGCGCGCCTTCGAGCTGGCGCGGGGACAGCCGGGAAAGCCGCCGGTCCCGCAGACCGGTCAGCCTGTCCCCGGACAGGATCGGCTCGGCATCGAAGAACCTGCTGTCGTCGCTTGCCGAGGCCGGGTCGGTCATGTCGGCGCGCAGCGTCGCGATCGGACACCAGGTGCCGGCCTCGTGCAGGTTGAGCGCGAGCATCGCGCCATGCCGGATGCGTTCGCGATCCAGCCGCGCGACATAGACGCCGGGGCCGTCGATGCCGAGGGCTTCGGCCTCGTCTGCCGGGCAGGGCTCCCAGCCGGCAAGGATGTCCGCCGCCGAGATCACGGGCCGCTCGGAACCATAGCGGTGGATCCGGTAGGCGCCGGGCGCGGAGCCGCGCAGGGCGTCGAGGCTCACGGATTCGCGGTAGATCCCGCCGCGCAGGGCGAGGCTGCCCGAGGGCCGCTCGGCCAGCCGGGCGATGGCCACGCCCAGCGACCGGAACGGCCGGTCGCGGCTGCCCGGCCCGGCATCATCGCCATCAGGCGCCACATAGAGGTCAGCCTCGGTGGGTCCGGCGACGGCTGCGTCCCAGCCGTAGGCCGGTGCCGCCTGCGATGAGGAAAAGCCCGGGCGTGGGATGAGCGGAGCCAGCGCGAGGCCCGCCATTCCCCCGAGAATCGTGCGCCTGCGCATCCGCTGGTCCCGCCGGTTCGGCGGCTAACGCCGCATCTTCCGAAGTTTCTTCACGATAAGGCGGGGGTTGGCCATGACTTTCTGCGCCTTGATGAGCGCGTCGCGCCAGGCTCCCAGGGAATTGAACGGATAGTCGAGAAGCTCGGGCCAGAGCTTGCGGATGATCTCGTGGCCCAGCCGGCTTTCGCGCTTCCATTGCGGGGGCAGGCCCAGCATCAGCTCGACCCCGCGCAGGGTGAAGATCGGAGCAAACCGCACCAGCGTCGGGTCTGTGCAGAACTGCGCCGCGTACCAGGGCCCGTTGCGGTGCTCGAGATAGGCGAGATCGAGGATCCCGTAGGCGTCCGTCGAAGGCAGGTCGCGAAGCCAGTCGCGCAGGCGCCCGGTCAGCTCGGGCACGGCCGGCAGACCGAAGCGGGCGTTGAGCACCTCGGCGGTGATCGGGGTCGAGGGCACGTCGGTGCCGCGCCAGAAAAAGGCCCGGCCGACCTCGCCGCCCAGTCCCCCGATGAAGTGGTGCGTGCGGGCGATCGGCCGCATGCTGGGGTGAAAGCGCGAATTGCTGTCGGCGTTGCAATGGCCGCCGCGCCGGATGAAGGTCTGCCGCTCGGCGTCGCTGGCCTGACGGCGCGGCAGCTCCAGATGGCGCAGGCCGAAGTCGCGCACGATCCGGCGCGCGATGACGGTGTCGGTGGCGTGCCGGTCCTCGCCCACCACCGTCACGATGTCGATGCGGTCGAGGAAGGGCCGCGCACAGGCCAGAAGCATCCGCGTCTCGTGTCCGCCGGTCAGGGCAAGGCCGAGGCGGCGGTCGCTGCCGATGATCGCCTCCATCTGGGCGCGGATCAGCGCGATCATCTCGTCCACCGCAGCCTGCGGATCGACCGGAGGCACCGCCTGACGGGGCCAGAACCGGTGCGCCGTCCGGCTTTCCGCGTCGAGGTAGTGATCGGGCAGAAGCCGTTCGATGCCGCGATGGGCCGTGAGGCCCGCTGGAAACCAGCCCTCGCCGTCAAGGCCGAGCCGGTCGTAAAGCGCGTGGTCGAAGCGCGCCTCGTAGGCGGCGTCGTCGAGAAGGGCGTGGGCGGTCGAGCCGATCGCCGGACGTTCGGTGTCCCACACGCAGGTCACCTGAGCCGAGCAGTCGGGGTAGATCCGGGTCTTGCCGCCGGTCGTCTGGATCCAGAGGAACCGTCCGCCCAGGGCGTGGAGCACGCGATCCGCGAGAGGGTCCGTGTCGGCCGCACCGTCGGGTGCGATCCAGTCGCTGGTCAAGAGCCGCTTACCGGCAAGGTCGATGGGGAAGCCCAGAAGAACGCCGACCTCGGCGCCGCCCGAATCACGCACCCTGATGACCGGAAGGTCGGGCCCGCAGGACAACCACAGGCTGCCAAGCGGGATCGAATCACCGTCGCGCCGTTCGCCGAGCCGGTACTGCCAGGGATCGAGAACGGGAAAATCGGACCCGGAAATCATGAAAACCCATCGGGTGAAGACCCGGCCTTTCCTATCACGCCAGCCCGCGTAGGAACAAGTCCGCCGCTGCTGCGCGAATCGGGGCGGCCAAGCGCCGAAAGAGCGGCAAGGATGTGCCGGGAGCGGCCCTGCGGCTGGGCGGATTCATGCCCGCGCGCCGGGGGCGGGCTGGCCCATTTCGGCAGATTCCTCAACAAAGTCCGACAAGGCTGCGGGACCGACCGGACATCGCGCCGCTCGGCGGAATCCTGCGCTTTGTAAGGGGGTTCCTCGAGTCGGCCACAATTCGGACGCCATGCGGGCACATTGCACCGCTTCCCTGCACTCAAGAACGGTTGGCGCGTTTTCGCCGGATTGAAACCACCTACGCAACACAGGACACCGGAATGGCAACCTACATCGTCGGAAGCGCGGCGGAACTGCAGAGCGCACTCGCAAAGGCCCAGGGCGGCGACCAGATCCAGCTGAAGGCCGGCAACTACGGAAACGTCTCGATCTCGGGAAAGGCGTTCGCGTCGGATGTCACCATCACCGCACAGGACCCGAACAATCCGCCGAGCTTCAACATGGTGGCTCTGAACTCGGTGAAGAACCTGGTGTTCGACAACGTCAAGTTCGACTTCAAGCCCGACGCGACGACGCTGGAGCACACGAGCGCGCTTCGCGCCGACAACAGCTCCGGCATCACGATCGTGAATTCGCAGTTCATCGGCGGAAACGCCGTGGCCGGCATCGACCCCAGCCTGCCGGCCGGGTCTCAGGGCCAGAGCGGCATCAAGGGCTGGCCGATCGGCCGGGGCATGTCCTTTATCAACAGCTCGGACATCACCATCGACAACAACAAGGTGACCGGGTTCACCGCCGGCGTCCGCTTCTCGGCCGTGGACAACATCCAGTTCAACAACAACGAGATCTCGGGCTTCCGCAAGGTTCCGGTCGGCGGCGGCGAAGTCAGCAACGTCACCATGACGGGCAACTACTTCCACGACGCGACGCCCTGGAAGCTGGGCGCGCTCGGCGATCACGGCGACTTTGTCCACTTCTGGACCTCGACCACCCAGACCACCGCCAGCAGCAACTTCGTGTTCAAGGGCAACTTCTTCGACCAGGGCAGCGGCACCGGTCTGATGGGGATCTACCTGGACGACAACACCAACAACAAGGGCTTCAGCAACGTCCTGATCGAAGGGAACGTCATCCACACCGGAAACGGCCAGGCGCTGCGTCTGGAGGATGTCGTCGGCCTGACGATCAAGTCGAACACCATCGTCCCGACGCTTCAGAACGCCAATGTGGTGCCGCAGATCCAGCTGGCCGACGGCACCAAGAACGCTGTGATCGACGGCAACATCCTGTCGGGCATCACCGGTCCGGCCTATCTTGCGGCGGCCGCCAACAACATCAAGATGGGCACCAACGTCTTCGTGCAGATCACCGACCCGACGGCGCCGAACTATGTCGGCAACGTGTTCGTGGACGGGTTCGGATCGAACCATTCGATGTCGGACTTCGTGGTGATCCCGACCTCGATCGCCAAGGGGCTCGGCGCCACCGTCAACCCCTCGGGCGCGTGGGGCTACATCGCCGACACCGCCGGCAGCGGCCTGAACTACGACAAGGTCACGCTGGACGCGAGCAACATCTTCTCGGCGACCGGCACCAAGGTGAACCTCGCGGGCGCGACCGTAACCTGGGATTTCGGGGACGGCACCAAGGGCACCGGCACCACGATCACCCATGACTACGACACCTTCGGGACAATGGCCGTGAAGGCGATGGTCAAGCTTGCGAACGGAACCACGCTGACGCTGAACAAGAACCTTCAGGTCCAGAGCCCGGCTCCGGTCAGCGAGGACTTTGACGACAAGGCCTATGCCGGCGCGACCACGATCGGCTCGGTGCGTCTCGACTCGGACGGGACGGGCGGCAGCGCGCTGCGTCTGACCGCCAGCAAGTCGGCGATCAAATACGCCAACACGCCCGAGCTTGCGAAGAACTCGGCCTTCACGCTGTCCTTCGACTTCAAGAAGGATGTCGGGACCGAAGGTTCCGGCGGCCGGGTGCTCTACTTCAGCGGCACCTCGGTGATCGACATCGGGGCGAACAACATCGTTTTGCGCGGCCAGACCTCGGCCGGCGAGAAGATCGTGCTCAGCGCCACGAACATCGGCATCAACAACGCCAACTGGCACAAGGTCAGCTACGAATTCTCGCAAAAGACCGGGACCGCGTCGCTGCTGATCGACGGCAAGGTCGTCGACACGATCACAGGGCTGAAAGGCGCGCAATACGTGACCGGCGCGCATGGGCTTCATCTCGGCAACCCCTACGGTGCGAACTTCAAGGGCCTGCTGGACAACCTGAGCTTCGTCCGTGACGCCGGTTCGGGCACCGCAAGCGCGGCGGCCTCGGCGGTGTCGAACACGTCGACGTCCACCACCACGACCACCCAGAAGATGGCGGTGGTCACCGGGGACCAGATCACCATCCCGACCACGACCCTGACCGACACGTCCGCCACCACGACCACGACCGACACGACCAAGGTCGTCACCGACATCCTGAACGGAACCGACAGCGGGTCGTCCGCCACGGTCGATGCCGACGTTGTCGCCGCGGTGAAGAAGGTCACCGCGGATTCGGACAGCGGGGTGACGAAGACGGTCGTGAAGACCAGCTACTGGTCGTCGATGTCGAACGACGACCGCTACTTCAGCAAGTTCGTCGGCGATCATCTCTCGACGATCGACGATCACCACGCAACCGCCCAGGTCGCCTGACCCGGCGCCCGACCCTGACAAGGGGCCCAGACAAGGGGCCGCCGTCCGAACGGGGACGGCGGCCCCTTCATTTTCTGTGGTGCAGCATAGGGGGCGCGAGCCCGACGCTGCCTGCCGATACCCACCCGCCTCCGGCGGATCGCTGCGGAGAGCCCGGATCGGGTTTGGCCGCCATACTGGCGATTGGGTCTGCACGGCGCCGGTGACCCCATGGATGGCCCCCCGGCGGGGCTTCGCCGGACTGGTGCTGCGCCGACGGCAGAAGGCCGCCAACGCGGGCCGCGGCGTCGCGTCGCAAGGGCGGAGGTGGCGCGCATTTGGGCGCGCGATGCAGCCAGAACACGTTGTAGTGACTTGTTTTCGCGGAGTATTGCACAGAAATCGGGCATCGATCATAGAGGCGCCCGTTCCGGGGCCCGATCGGTCCTTTTCGCTGTCGCGACTCATTGCAAAGACACTGCGGTTCTGCGAGAGGGCTTCGAGGACAGAGTTCCGCATGACCAAGGCGCGCCGAAGCGCGTGAGACCAATCCCGCACACGATGCCCAGCCTCCCGCTCTCCCTTTCCCCGATGAATCGCCGCGCCGCACTGACCTCGATCGGCGCGCTTCTCGCATCTGCGGCATTGCCCCGGCTTGCGATGGGCCAGTCCGGCACGACCGGCGCGGACGCGCCGTTCAGCTTCGACTGGCTCACCGACCAGATGCGCGCGCGGGCGGCCGTTCCGGACGCCGAGCCGCCGCCCCTGACCGACTTCCTGGCCTCGCTCGACTACGACAACTACCAGAAGATCCAGTTTCGCCCCGAGCGGGCGCGCTGGAATTTCGAGGGCAGCGAGTTCCGCGTCAACGCCTTCCACATGGGCTGGCTCTTCAAGGAGCCGGTGCACGTCTTCGAGGTCGCGGACGGCAAGGCGACCGAAATGGCGTTCAGCACCGCCGACTTCGAATACCGCAACGATCTGGGCGCGCGCGTGCCCAGGGATTTCGTCATGCCGGGCGTGGCCGGCATCCGGCTCAACTTCCCGCTCAACCGGCTCGACAAGTTCGACGAGGTGGTGGCCTTCGTCGGGGCCAGCTATTTCCGTGCGCTCGGGCAGGACAACTACTACGGCCTGTCGGCGCGCGGCCTCGCCATCAACACGGGCCTTGCCAGCGCCGAGGAATTCCCGCGGTTCACCGCCTTCTATCTGGAACGGCCGGCGCCGGGGGCGCGGGCGGTCACGATGTATGCCACGCTCGACAGTGCCTCAGTGACGGGGGCCTATCGCTTCGTGATCACCCCCGGGGTCGAAACGGTCATGGACATCACCGCCCGCCTGTTCTTCCGGGCGGACATCGAGCAACTGGGCGTCGCGCCGCTGACGTCGATGTTCCTCTTCTCCGGCGTGAACCGCGACAAGTTCGACGACTACCGCCCCGAGGTCCACGATTCGGACGGTCTGCGCATCGTGCGCGAGGACGGCGACGTGATGTGGCGCCAGCTGAACAACCCGATCCGGCTCGGCAGCTCGTATTTCGAGCTCGAGCGGCCCGAAGGCTTCGGTCTCTACCAGCGCGAGCGCGCCTTCGACAGCTATCAGGACGCCGAGGCGCATTACGAGCGCCGGCCATCGCTGAATGTCGAGCCTCTGGGCGACTGGGGAAAGGGCGCGGTGCGTCTGGTCGAGATACCCTCCGATCTCGAGGTGCACGACAACATCGTGGCGTTCTGGGTCCCCGACGGCCAGATCAAGGCCGGCGAATCGCGCGAGTTCGCCTATCGCGTGCGCTGGGGCTATCTGAATCCTCCGCCGACCGAGGACCGTGCGCTCGTTGCGGGAACGCGGCTGGGGCACGGCGGCGTGGCCGGCCTGTCCGAAAAGGCCGACACGCGGAAGTTCGTGGTGGATTTCCAGGGCGGGCTGCTCGGCCGCCTTGCCCCCGACGACAAGGCGATCAAGCCGGTTGTGGACATCCAGAACGGCACGGCCGAGGTCGTGACCCTGTCGAAGATCGACGGATCGGACATCTGGCGGCTGGTGATCGACGTTTCCGCCGATGACGGCGCGGTCGTGGAACTTTCCGCCCATGTCGCGGGTTACGGCCGCAAACTCAGTGAGATCTGGCTTTTCCAATGGATGAAGTCATGACGACGCAAGAGATCGACGATTCCGGCATTGCGACGGCGCTGAGCCGGGGCACGCTGCCCGATGCCCCGCTCTCGATGCCGCGGCAGACGCTCGAGGGCCCGTGGGCGGGCGAGACGCTCGTCCGGCTGCTGCGCGGGATCCTGTCGGGTCGTCGCGGCCTGGAAACCTAGCCGTGGACGCGCGCGGGGGCGCGCCGGGCGGGACATCGGCGGCGCGGTTCTTCGCCGCTGCGCTGACCGTGGTCACGGGTCTGGGCGCGACGTCCCTGTTCCTTCAGTACGGGTCGGCCGACGGGCTGGACGCGGTGGACGTGTTGCGTGCCCTGCTGATCTTCGGCAGCACGACCTGGCTGGCCTGGGGGGCGTCGCAGGGCCTGATCGGCCTTTGGCCGCGGCGGATCGCGCGCAGCAGCGGCGGCCCGGTCCAGGGCCGGACCGTGGTTCTGGTGCCGGTCTACAACGAGGACCCGGTGGTCACCTTCGCCCGCGTTGCGGCCATGGACGCCTCGGTGCGGGCCGTTCTTCCGCAGGCCACGGTGCATTTCGCCATCCTCTCGGACACCCGCGACCCGGCCATCGCCCGCGACGAGGCGCGCTGGTTCGCGCGGCTGATGCGTGACATCGACGGGGCGGGACGACTTTTCTACCGCCGCAGGGATGACAACAGCGGCAAGAAGGCCGGGAACATCGAGGACTTCATCCGCCGGTCCGGGGCGGCCTATGACTATGCCGTCATCCTCGACGCCGACAGCCTCATGGAAGGCGGGACCATCGCCGAGATGATCCGGCGCATCGAAGCCGAGCCGGGTCTGGGGCTGCTTCAGACCCTGCCCAAGGTGGTCCGGGCCCGGTCCCGGTTCGGTCGGGCCATGCAGTTCGCGGCCAGCTTCTATTCTCCGGTCTTCGCGCGCGGCCTCGCCCGGATGCAGGGCCGGACCGGTCCGTTCTGGGGCCACAACGCCATCGTGCGCGTCCGCGCCTTCGCCGAGTCCTGCGGTCTGCCCGTGCTGTCGGGCAAGCCGCCGTTCGGGGGCCATATCCTCAGCCACGACTACGTCGAGGCCGCGCTCCTTGCCCGGGCGGGATGGGAGGTGCGGCTGGACGAGGATCTCGAGGGATCCTTCGAGGAGGGCCCGGAAAACATCGTCGATCACGCCAAGCGCGACCGGCGCTGGGCGCAGGGCAACCTCCAGCACGCGCGGCTTGTGGGTGCGCCCGGCCTGAAGGGGTGGAGCCGGCTGGTCTTCCTTCAGGGCATCATGGCCTATGTCGCGCCGCTCTTCTGGGCGGGGTTCCTTCTGGCCAGCATCGCCGACGCGATGCGGCCGCATGTTCCCGACTATTTCCCGGACACCTATCAGCTCTTCCCGGTGTTCCCCAGCGACGAGACCGCGAAGGCGGTGGGGCTTGCCATCGGGATCTTCGGCATGCTGGTGATGCCCAAGCTGTCGATCGTCGTCGAGGCGGTGCTGACCGGGCGCGCGCGCGGCTTCGGGGGCGGCCTGACCGCGCTGGTCTCGACGGTCTCGGAACTGCTGCTGTCGAGCCTCATCGCGCCCCTGATGCTGATGTATCAGAGCCGTTCGGTCCTGCAGATCCTCGCGGGGCGCGATGGCGGCTGGCCGCCGAACAACCGGGGCGACGGGCAGATCGGGCTCGCCGATGCCTGGGCGGCTTCCCGGTTCATCGTGGGCTTCGGTCTGGCCGGGCTTCTGACGGTCTGGTATCTCGCGCCGGCGCTGACCGTCTGGATGATCCCGGTCGGCGGGCCGATGCTGCTGGCGCCCTTCCTCATCGCCTGGTCGTCGCGGCCGGCCCCGGGAACGCGGCTCTACACCGTTCCGACCGATGGAGAGACCCCGGCGATCGTCGCCGCGCATGACCATGTGCTGCAGTACTGGACGCGCGCCGTCCCGGCCGGAGAGACCGATGACGACCGCCCGTCCGAGCCCGTCTATGCCTGAGCGCGCGCACAAGAGGCTGCCGGCCGCGGCCGAGCGGGGCACAGCGGTGTCGGTCGTGGTGCTGGCGCCCCCGCCGCAGGCGTCCGCGCCGCGCGCTGCGGGCCGGGATCGCCGGCTGGATGTGTTCCGGGGCATCGCGCTGGCGATGATCTTCGTGAACCACGTGCCCGGCACCGTCTACGAGACGCTGACCTCGCGGAACTTCGGCTTCTCGGACGCGGCCGAGGGCTTCGTGTTCATGGCCGGCGTCTCGGCGGCGCTGGCCTACGGGCCGGGACTCGCGGCCGGGCCGCGGACGCCGACGGTCCTGCGGGTCTGGGGGCGGTCCTGGACGCTCTACCTGGTGCACCTGCTCATCCTGGCCTGGGCGCTGGCGATCGCGGCGGGGACCGAGCGGTTCTTCGGCGTCCCGGACCTTTTGTCGGCGAACAACATCCAGCATCTGGGCAGCGATCTGACCGGGGTGCTGGTGGGCCTTCCGCTGCTGACCCACCAGCCCGGATACGTCAACATCCTGCCCCTCTACATGATCCTGCTGCTGGCGGCGCCGGCGGCGATCGTTGCGGCCCACCGCCATCCCAAGGCGACCATGGCGGCCTCGGTCGCGCTCTGGGCGGTGGCGGGGGTCTTCACGATCGACCTGCCGAACTTTCCGACCGAGGGCGGGTGGTTCTTCAATCCGCTGGCCTGGCAGATCCTGTTCGTGGCCGGGCTCTGCACCGGGCTTGCGCTGCGGCGGGGCCGACGCTTCGTCCCGGCCTCGCCGTGGCTCTTCGCCCTGTCGGCCGGGTATCTGGTCCTGTCGCTGGTCTGGGTGCGCTGGCCCGCCTTCGCGGCGGTCGGGAACGAGGCCATGGCCGGGCTGGCCCGGCTGGGGGCACCGCCGCTGCTGCGCGACTTCGACAAGACCTACGTCGCCTTGCCCCGCCTGCTGCATATCCTCTGCCTCGTCTATGTGGTGAGCTGCCTTGCACCGCTGCGCCGGTTCAGCGAAAGCCGCTGGGCGGCGCCTCTGGCCCTTCTGGGGCGCCAGGCGCTTCCGGTCTTCGCGCTCGGCACCATTCTGGCCTTCCTCGCGCAGGCCGGGCGCGCGGTCGGGCCGGATTCCATCCTCCTCGACACCGTGCTGATCGCGACCGGTCTTGCGCTGATGCTGGCAATGGCGGCGGCGCGCGAATGGGCGCGCGGGCAGACCCGGCCGGTTCCGGCTCTGCCTCGCTGAGCCCTTAGCCTCGGCTTAACCGGCCGCTGTCAGGATCGCGGCGGGTGAAGAGGGAAGGCCAGTGACATGAACGGGCGCAACACGGCCGCGCCAGTCATCATCAAGCGCAAGAAGATCGTTGCCGGCGGCGGGCATCACGGCGGGGCCTGGAAGGTGGCCTATGCCGATTTCGTCACCGCCATGATGGCGTTCTTCATGCTGATGTGGCTGCTGAACGCGACGACGGAAAAACAGCGCAAGGGTCTTGCGGACTATTTCAACCCGACGATCCCGATCAACCGGATCTCGGGCGGGGGCGACGGGGCGTTCGGCGGCCAGAGCGTGTTCTCGGAAGAGGTCGTGGCGCAGAACGGCACCGGCGCGTCAAGCCAGCGGCCGTCGGCCGAGCGGCAGGCGAAGGGCCCGTCGCAGCCCGTGCCGGACATCGCGCCCGAGGACCGGCGCGCGCTTGAGGAGATCGCGCGGAAGATCGACGAGGCGCTGATGGGTCTGGGGGGCGAAAGCGTCGCGAGCGCCGAGATCGCGCGGCACATCCTGGTCCGGGTGACCGACGAGGGGCTGATCGTCGAGATCTTCGACACCCCGGACCAGCCGCTCTTCGAGCCGGGAACGGCGGAGCCGCGCCCGGTTGCGGTGCAGCTTGTCCAGACCGTGACCGGGGTCTTCGCCCTGGCCGAGAACAGGGTTGCGGTCAACGGTCACGTGCAGGCCCATCCCAAGGTTCTGCAGTCCAATCCGGGCTGGGAGCTGTCGGCGGAACGGGCCATGGCCGTGCGCCGGATGATGGAGACCTCCGGGCTTGCGCCGGAGCGCCTCGACCGGGTGAGCGGCTTTGCCGATCGGCGGCCCTCGGCGGAAAATCCGCTCGCCCCCGGGAACAACCGGATCGAGATCATCCTGCTCCGGAGCAGGCCCTAAGGGCGCGGCCGGCTGCGGGCAAGCGCGGCCAGATAGGTCTCGACGGCGCGGGCGCGTTGCCGCGCGATCGGGCCGGTATCGGCGGGTTCAATGGCCAGGAAGCGGACCGGGCGGCCGGGACGCACCTGCGCGAAGCCATCGAGATCGGCGTCGAGCACGGTTGCGATCCGGGGGTAGCCCCCCGTCGTCTGGTGATCGGCCATCAGCACGGTCGGAACCCCGTCCCCCGCGATCTGGACCGACCCGCGCGCGATGGGCGCTGACGGCATGTCCAGCGCGGCGTCGGGCGCAATCGCGGGGCCTGACAGCCGGGTTCCCATCCGGTCGAAGGACGCCGTCACCCGCCAGACCGCCGCTTGCAGGTCCTCGATCGCCGCGGCGGGAAAGTAGTGGTCCTGCGGCCCAAGGGTCACGCGCAGCACCGGGTTCGGCCGCGCAAGGATCGGGCAGGGGAAGGGGCCGCGGGGCAGGTCGCGCAAGGCGGCGTCCCGCACGGTGACGCCATCGCCGGGGCGCAGAGTACCGCCGCCCAGCCCCGAGGGGGCGTGGGTGGCCATGCTTCCCAGCCAGAGGCGGCCCGCCAGGGTTCCGGCCAGCGCAAGATAGCACCAGTTGCCCCAGTGGCCCGGCCGCAGCGCCAGACGCTCACCCGCGCGCAGCGCGCCGGTCATCCAGGACCCCGCCTGCGTTCCGGCGTGCTCGACCCCGAAGCCGCCGCCCGCGACGGCGAAGCTCAGTCCGCCGGTCCGGCACTCGACCACGAGGCCCCCCGCCGACACCTCGATGGCCGGAGCATCCGGCGGGTTGCCGATCGCCATATTGGCGGCCCGGAACGCCAGGCGATCCATCGGACCCGAGGCCGGCACCCCGAAGCGCGCCATCCCGGGGCGACCGCCGTCCTGGATCGTCACATGCGGTCCGGCGGCGACCACCGTCAGGAGCGCCTCGCTCATGGCTGACCTTCCTCGAACTGCGCGCG
Organism: Pseudomonadota bacterium; assembly: GCA_049324535.1. Classification (GTDB taxonomy): domain Bacteria; phylum Pseudomonadota; class Alphaproteobacteria; order Rhodobacterales; family Rhodobacteraceae; genus JBMOOG01. Next base: position 109,572 of record JBMOOG010000001.1, read on the forward strand.
CGAGATCCGGCGGAACCGCACGCGGTCCCCGATGTCGAACCGGAAGGGGCGATCCGAGGCCGCGTCGAGGATGCGGTCCGGCGACCGGCCGATGACCCACCAGCCGGTCGGCATGGTCAGCGTGGTGACCAGACACTGCGGCCCCGCGATGATGACACTGCCCGCGCTCACGCCGCGGCGGGCGACGGATCGGCGGGGCAGGCGGATCGAAGCGGGAACCCCGGCCAGATAGGCATAGCCGGGCGCGAAGCCGTACATCGCGACGTCGTAGGTGCCGGAAAGGTGCGCGGCAATGACCGCCTCGGTGTCGAGCCCGAGTCGCGTGGCCGCTTCGGCGAGGTCCGGTGCAAGGTCGGGGTCGTAGCAGACGCCGATGGTGTGCAGCGCACCCGCGCGCCGTTCCGGCGGCCCGGCACCGATGCGGGCACGCAGGGCCGAAGCGACCGCCGCGTGATCGGTCATCAGCGGGTCGAAGGTGACGAGAAGGCTCGTGTAGGCCGGGACCGTCTCTCTCTGACCGGGGATCGGCCGGTCGGCGAGCGACCGGTCGAGGGCGAGCACCGCCGCCTGCGCCTCGGGGTCGATGACCTCGGAGAAGTCGACGTGCAGGGCATGCTCGGCCACCGGACGAAAGACGGGCGGGACCATCGGTCAGGGCCCGAGGAAGGGCGCCACGGTGACGCCGGCGGCCTCGAGCCGCTCGCGCAGCCTTGCGGCCATGGCCACGGCGCCGGGGCTGTCGCCGTGCACGCAGATCGAGTGTGCGGCCAGCCGGACCGGGGCCCCGTCGACCGTCGGCATGAGGCCGCTTTCCAGAAAGGCGATCATCCGGTCCGCCGCCTCGTCCGGATCGTGGATCATCGCCTGCGGGTGTCCCCGGGGAACGAGGCGGCCATTCGCGAGATAGCCGCGGTCGGCGAAGACCTCGGACCAGACCGAAAGCCCCGCCTCGCGCGCCGCCTCCTCGAGCAGCGTGCCCGATATGGCAAGCATCGCAAGATCCGGCGCGATCGCGCGGACCGCGCCGGTGATGGCCGCAGCCACGGCGGCGTCGTCCGCGGCCAGATTGGCGAGCGCCCCGTGCGGCTTGACGTAGCGGACCGCGGTTCCGGCCAGCCGCGCCACGGCCGACAGGGCTCCGACCTGCGCCGCAATCATCCGCCCGATCTCGGCGGGCTGCATCGGGATCACCCGGCGGCCGAAGCCCTCGCGATCGACGTAGCCGGGATGGGCACCCACGCAGACGCCGCGCAGGACGGCCTCGCGCAGGGTGGCGAACATCGTTTCGGGATCGCCGGCGTGGCCGCCGCAGGCAATGTTGGCCGAGGTCACGATCCCCAGCATGGCACGGTCGTCGCCCAGCGACCAGGGACCGTAGCCCTCGCCCAGATCCGAGTTGAGGTCGATTCGCGGCATGCACCCCCCGGGGCCCCGATCCGGCGGGGCGGTCGCGATGGAACACCGCCTGTCCGGGCCAGGCAAGAGCCGGTCGAGTGCCGGGCTTGTGTTAGCCGGCCGTTAAGCCGCCGTGTGCCAGGTTGGCGGTGACGGAATCGCAAAGGACGACACGATGTCGATCTCCTCCTCGCTCAATGCCGGCGTCGCCGGTCTGGCCGCCAACGCCACCCGCCTCGCCACGATCTCGGACAACATCGCCAACTCGGGCACCTACGGCTACAAGCGCGCCGCCGCGGACTTCGAAAGCATGGTCATCCAGCAGTCGCGCGGCGCCGGCGTCTATTCCGCCGGTGGCGTGCGCGCCGTCAGTTCGCGCCAGATCGACGAAAGGGGAACCCTGGTCTCGACGGCGAACGCGCTCGATCTCGCCATCGCCGGGCGCGGCATGTTCCCGGTGACCGAGGCGGTCTCTCTCGATTCGATCATGGGTGAACGGCCCATGATGATGACGACCACCGGGGCGTTCCGGGCGGACGCCAGCGGCGTCCTGCGGACGCAGACCGGGCTTGTCCTGCTCGGCTGGCCCGCCAACGCCGACGGCAGCATCCCGGTGATGCCGCGCGACACCATGGCCGGACTTCAGCCGGTGGTGGTCAACGCCAACCAGACCGCGGGCGATCCGACGACCACGATGAAGCTGGGCGTGAACCTGCCGGCCACGGCGACGATGGCCGGCGCCTCCGGTGATACCCTGCCGCTGTCGATCGAGTATTTCGGCAATCTCGGAACTTCGGACAGTCTCGCGATCACCTTCACGCCGACCGTGCCGGCCACCGGGTCCTCCAATGCCTGGACCATGCAGGTGCGCGACAGTGCGCAGGGGAACGCGGTCATCGGCGAATACGCGCTGGTCTTCGACGACACCCGCGGCAGTGGCGGGACGCTGGCCTCCGTCACTCCGATCTCTGGCGGCGCCTACGACCCGGTCGCGGGCACCATCGCACTGACCGTCGCGGGCGGCCCCCTGTCCATGACTATCGGCCGATTGGGCGACCCCAACGGCCTGACCCAGTTGTCCGACAGCTTTGCGCCGAGCGCGATCACGAAGAACGGCTCGCCCGTGGGCAACCTGACCGCGGTCGAGGTCGACGAGCACGGCTCGGTCATCGCAACCTACGATTCCGGGTTCACGCGGCGCATCTATCAGATCCCCGTCGTGGACGTGCCGAACCCCAACGGACTGATCGCGCTCGACAACCAGGCCTACAAGATCTCGCCGACCAGCGGGTCCTTCTTCCTGTGGGACGCGGGCGATGGTCCGACCGGCGCCGTGGTCGGCTATGCGCGTGAAGGATCCACGACCGATGTCGCGGCCGAGCTCACCGCCCTGATCCAGACCCAGCGCGCCTACTCGTCGAACGCCAAGGTGATCCAGACCGTGGACGAGATGCTGCAGGAAACCACCAGCATCAAGCGCTGAGGCGGGACCGGTCATGTCGATCTCCACCGCCTTCGCCAACGCTCTCAGCGGGTTGAACGCCTCGGCCCGGGCCGCGCAGGTGACCTCGTCCAATGTCGCCAACGCCATGACCGAGGGTTATGCCCGCCGCGAACTGGTGGTGTCGTCCGTATCGCTCGGCGGCACCGGTGGTGGCGTACGGGTGGTCGGCGTCGCCCGGCAGGTGAACCAGGGCGTGCTGGCCGACCGGCGGCTGGCCGATGCGACACTGGGGCGAGAGACGGTGCGGCGGGACTTCCTGCAGAGGGTGGAGACCGCGATCGGCACGCCCGAGGATGCGGGGTCCATGACCGCCAGCATCGCGGGCCTCGACGCCGCGCTGATCGCGGCGGCGAGCCGACCCGACAGCGAAGCCCGGCTGCGCGCCGTCGCCGACGCGGCGAAGGCCGTCGCCGATCGCCTCCGGTCGGCCAGCGCCGAGGTTCAGGCGGCGCGTGCCGAGGCCGACAGGGCGATCGCGCGGGATGTGGCCGACCTGAACACGGACCTGGCGCTGGTCGACCGCCTCAACACGGACATCCTTGCCTTTCGCAGTGCGGGGCAAGACACGACGGCGCTGATGGACCAGCGACAGGCGGCCGTCGACCGGATAGCCCGGATCGTACCCGTGCGGGAGCTTCAGGGCGAGAATGACCAGATCGCTCTCTACACCACCGGCGGCGCGCTTCTTCTGGAGGGGAAGCCGGTGGCGGTCGGCTTCACGCCGGCGGGGGTGGTCAGCGCCGACATGACGGTCGCCTCCGGGGCCCTGTCGGCGGTGTCCGTCGGCGGGCTTGCCGCGGGGGGGCCAGATGGGGGCGTGCTTCGCGGCGGGACGCTCGGCGCGCATCTCGAGGTGCGGGACAGTCTTGCGCCCGCGCTCCAGTCCCAGCTCGACGCCCTGGCGCGCGATCTGATCGAACGGTTCGAAGAGCCCGCGGTCGATCCCACCCGGCTTGCCGGCGATCCGGGGCTCTTCACCGACGCCGGCGCCGCCTTCGATCCGCTGGCCGAGACCGGGCTCGCCGCCCGCATCGCCGTGAACGGCGCCGTCCTCCCGGAAATGGGTGGGGCGCTCTGGCGGCTCAGGGATGGGCTCGGGTCCGCGGGGCCGCTGGACGCGGGAAATGCCGCAGGCCTCAATGCCCTGTCCGACGCGCTCGGCGCGGCGCGCGTTCCGGCCTCGGGCTCCTTCCTCGGGGCGGCCCGCTCGGCCGCCGGGCTGGCCTCCGATCTGCTGTCTCAGGTGGCCGGGGCCCGGCAGGAGGGTGAGAACCTCCAGACCCAGGCCGGCGCGCGGCAGGCGGCCCTGTCCCTCGTTCTGATGGAGGATGGTGTCGATACCGACGCCGAAATGCAGACGCTTCTCTCGGTCGAACAGGCCTACGCTGCCAATGCCCGTGTGCTCAAGACACTGGACGACCTGCTTCAGTTGCTGATGGGAATCTGACAATGACCTACGGATCGGTCGGCGACCTTGCCCAGCTCTTCCAGGCGCGCCGGCAGCACGCCGACCTGCAGAAAACCGCGCTGCGGCTCTCGCAGGAGGTGACGACCGGCAAGGTTGCGGACCTTGCGGCAACCCTGCGCGGCGACTTCTCCGCGCTCGCCGACCTCGATCGCAGGCTCGCGCGGCTCGACGCCTTTCGGACGACCGCGGCCGAGGCCGGCCTCTTCGCGCAGGCCCAGCAGGAGTCGGTCGGTCAGGTCCAGGCCATGACGCAGGCGCTCGCACAGGTTCTCATCGCCGCGCCCATGAACGCGACGGAAAGCCTTGCCCAGGCAGCGGCGATCGAGGCGCGGACCAAGCTCGATTCGGCCGTCGCGGCGCTGAACACCTCCGTCGCCGGGCAATACGTGCTTTCCGGCGGGGCGACCGATCGTCCACCCCTTGCCGGGGCGCAGGATCTGCTTGATGCGCTGGCCGTCGCGGTGTCCGGCCAGGTGACGGCCACGGACATCGAGGCGGCCGTCACTGCCTGGTTCGATTCCCCGGCTGGGGGAGGCGGCTTTCTCGACGTCATCTACCGAGGCTCCTCCTCGGCGCTTGCCGCCTGGCCGGTCGGCCAGGATGTCCGGGTGTCAATGGACCTTCGGGCTGACGATCCTGCTTTGCGGTCGGCCCTCAAGGGGCTCGCGCTCGCGGCGCTGGTGGCCGAGCCGGCCGTTCCCGGGGATCTGGCGACCCGCACGGCACTTGTGCGGCGAGCGGGCGAGACACTCATGGCGGCGGATGGTGGGCTGACCGCGCTTCGGGCCCGTATCGGCAGTGCGGAATCGGCGATCGCCGAGGCGGTGACTCGAACCGGTTCCGAGCGTTCGGCAAGCGAAATCGCCCGGGCCGGCCTGATCGCCGCCGACCCGTACGCGACGGCGACGTCCCTGCAGGAGACGACGACCCAGATCGAGACGCTCTATGCCATGACGGCTCGGCTCTCCCGCCTCACGCTGACGGACTATCTCTGATGCGGGTCCTCCTCATCGCGCTCGCCTGCCTCGTGGGACTGCCGGCGTCCGCCACTCCGGTCCGCATCAAGGATCTGGCGTCGTTCGAGGGCGTTCGCGGCAACGATCTTCTGGGCTATGGTCTGGTCGTGGGCCTCGATGGCACGGGGGATGGCATCCGGAACTCGCCCTTCACCGAAGAGATCATGGCCAACATCCTCGAGCGGCTGGGGGTTAACATCAGCGGGGAACAATTCCGGCCAAGGAATGTTGCCGCCGTTCTTGTCACGGCGACGCTTCCCCCGTTCGCGCGCGCCGGCAGCAAGATCGACGTGACGGTTGCGGCGATCGGCGACGCCAAGAGCCTTCTTGGCGGCACTCTGGTGATGACGCCGCTTAATGCCGCGGATGGAAACATATACGCGGTCGCTCAGGGCGCTGTCCTGGCGGGTGGCGCGGCGGCCCAGGGCGAGGCCTCGCGGGTCGTCGAGGGGGTGCCCACCTCCGGATCCATTCCTTCGGGCGCCCGGATCGAGCGCGAGATCGACTTCGAACTCGGTAGCCTTCAGTCGATCCGGCTTGCCCTGCGTGACCCCGATTTCACGACGGCGATGCGCATCGAGCAGGCGATCAACGATGAATTCGGCCGCGCGGTCGCCGAAATGACGGATGCGGGCACGGTGGCTGTCAGCGTGCCGGCGGCGCGTCTCGCCTCGCCGGCCCATCTGCTCGGCCGGATCGAGAATCTGACCGTGTCCGCAGAGCAGCGTGCCCGGGTGGTCGTGGACCAGCGGTCCGGCACGATCGTCATGGGTGAGGATGTCCGGATCAGCCGGGTCGCCGTCAGCCAGGGCAATCTCACCCTTCGGATCCAGGAGGCGCCGGTGGCCGTGCAGCCCAATCCGTTCGCCCGGGGCGAGACGGTGGTGTTGCCGCGAACCTCGACGGCGCTCGAGGAAGACCCGGGGGTCGCCATCGCCGAGGTGCCGCCAGGGACGACCCTTGCGGAAGTAGTGGCCGGCCTGAATGCCCTCGGCGTTGCGCCGCGCGACATGATCGACATCCTCAAGAGCATCAACGCGGCCGGCGCGTTGCATGCTGAGTTCCTTGTGCAGTAATGCCGACCCGGCCTGCGCGCCGGTCGGAATTCACTGTTCCGCTTGCGGGAGGACGTTCGGCAACGGGCCGGCACCGGGCATCCGCGGCGTGGGCCCGGGCCACCAGCCCGCGCGGTTCTGCTGGGGCGCGGCGAGCGGGAGGGGTGATGGCCTGCCCGACGTCGGGCTCTTTCCCGGTTCTCGCCGTGCGGTGGCCCGGTCCCGGACCCCAGTCTCCCTGGCGGCGGTGATGGACGGGGGCCGCCTCAGGTTCCGGCATTTAGACCGGATGCCGATTGCGCGCTCTTGAAGGCCGATGCCGACCACCAGGCGCCGCCCCGTCAGACCTGTAACGCTGGCGGTCTCGCGACCGGGGTGGCGGGCGAGGCGGCTGGCATCCGGCGCGGCCGCGGTCGCGGTCGTGCCTCGGGTGGTCCGGTTCCGAATGCGGCGGTCCCGCGCGGCGGCGCAGGCTTGCCGGCCGGCATCCGCGGATCCGGTCCGGCGGAAACGCTCTGGCGCCGATGCTTGCGCCTTCCGCGATCACGATCCGGAAGGTCACGCAGTCTGATCCGTCACGCGGTGCCCTGGGGGTGACCGTGTCGTCCGGCTGGGAACCGGCCGTGGACGCGCACCGTGCGTATCGGAAGCGCGTCGGTGTCTGCAGCGGATCCGGGTCGGGCGAAGACCCGCACCGAGGGGGTTGCCGGTCCGGTCCCGGTTGCTCCGGCCGGGCCCCGCGCACCCGCGCGCCGGGGCATCGGTGACGCGGGCGTCGGATGGGCCGGGCGGCCGTGGTCCGGCCTTTGGCTCAGCCGTAACTGCGCACCAGGGCCTCGGCAACGAGGGTCCAGCCGTCGGCAACCACGAAGAACGCGAGCTTGAAGGGAAGGGCAACCATCGCGGGTGGCACCATCATCATGCCCATCGACATCAGGACAGCCGAGACGACCATGTCGATCACGAGGAACGGAAGGAAGATCAGGAAGCCGACCTGAAAGGCCCGGGCGATCTCGGAGAGCATGAAGCCCGGCACCAGGATCGACAGGGGTGGCGCCGCCGGATCCAGCGGCACCTCGGGAGCCCGCAGCTCGGCGAGGCGCGCGATGGTGTCCGGATCGGCGCGCAGGCTCATGAAGGTTCGGAACGGGGCGACGGCCCGCTCGAAGGCGGTTGCCGGATCGAGGGTGCCGTCAACAAGGGGCGATACGCCGTCGCGCCAGCTTGCCAGAAGGGTCGGCTCCATCACGTACCAGGTGAGGAACAGGGCCAGCGAGACGATCAGCATGTTCGGCGGCGCCTGCTGGACCCCGATCGCCTGTCTCAGGATCGACAGGACCGTGACGATGAACGGAAAGCAGGTCACCATCACCGCAATGCCCGGTGCGAGGCTGAGCAGCGTGACCGCCGCGAAGAGCAGAACCGACTGGCCGGCGATACCGCCGCCGAGGTTGATCGCGATGTCCTGTGCACCCGCGCGGGTCGCGCAGAGCACCGCAAGAGCCGCAAGGACGACAAGCCGAGGGCGCATCGCTCAGGGCCTTGCAACGGTGTCGATCACCTCGGTGATGCGAACGCCGAGCGTGCCGGGCGGTCCGTCGTCGATCTCGGTCAATTCGCCTCTGGCCACCAGCCGGCCCCCGACGAGAACCTCGACCGGATCATCGATGCGTCGGTCGAGCGTCAGGACGTCCTCGCGCTGCAGCGCCAGCAGCTGGCGGATGGGAGGGCGCGCGCGGCCCACCGACACCACGACCTCGATCGGTACGGTGGAAAACCCGCTGGTGGCGGTGTGCCCGCCGGGGCCAAGATCATCCATGGAGCGTTTCTCCGGTTCGGGAATGGGTTGCGAAGGCCATCACGGCGTCCGACATCGCCGCCAGCAGATCGTCGATGTCGATCGACCGCTCGCCGTCGGCGCAGCGGATCCGGGCCTGCAGCGGTCCGATGTCGGGGCTTGCGACGATGCGCGTGCCCCCGGGACCGGGCGTGTCCGCCAGAACCCGGACGGCGGCGAGATTGGCCTCGCTGACCGCAAGCTCGATCGTCGCCGGCACGCAGCGTGCCGCGAAGTCGCCGAGTTCCTCCGCCAGCCGGTCGACGAAGGTCGTCTGTGCAAGGCGCGGAAGCACCTTCTCGACCATGGCCCGGAGAACGGGGGCGATCTGGCGGAGGACTTCCGCCCTGGCCTGGGTGTAGGAAAAGGACATGTCCGCCAGCGCCTGCCCGAAGCCCGACCGCAGAAGGGCCATTTCGCTCGACTGGGTGGCCATCGCATCGTCCCAGCCTGCCCGGTGTCCCCGCTCGAAGGCGGCCAGTTCCGCGGCGTTCAGGGGTGTGGCCGGATCAGCCGCGGCGTCGTCGCCTTCGAAGGGCTCCAGATCGAGGGTCATCGCTCGGCCCCCGTGGGCTGGTCTTCCATCCACCCGCGGAGGATCTCGACGGTCTCGGCCTTGCGCTCATCGATCAGCCGCCGCAGCCGCTCGACCGGATCGGCCGGGACCGGATCGATCGCGGCGAGGGCGTGATCGCGCGGGATGCTCCCCCGGGGCGGCACCGCCTCCGCGTCGTCCAGGCGTTCGGCCTGTCCCGTCACCGTCAGCGCGCCAGCCGTGACCGGCGGCAGGGAGAGCGGCGGAGCGGACGGCCGCGACAGGATCGGTCGCAGGACGAAGAGGATCATCACGATGGCGACAAGGGCCAGAAGGGCGGCCTGCACAAGGCGCGTCGCGTCCGGGGCGAGGGACGCGAGCAGTCCCGCGGGAGGCTCGGAGCCGACCGGCGCCGGCGTCTCGAACGCGAGCGAGCGGATCGTGATCTGGTCGCCCCGCTCCTCGCTGTAGCCGACGGCCGAGGCCACGAGATCACGCAGCGCGGCAAGCTCGGCCTCGTCGCGGGGCGTCGGCCCTTCGGCGCCCTCCGCGGCCGGGATCGCATTGACCAGAACCGCGACGGTTAGCCGGGTGATGGCTCCGGGTTCCCGATGGCTTTCGCGGGTGGTCTCCGACACCTCGTAGTTCACGCGTTCCCGGGTTTCGCTGCTCCGCGATGCGCGGCCGCCATTCTTGGCGGCGTCGCCCGCGGGCAGGTTCGAGGCGACGGTGACGGCGCCGTCGCCGTCCGAACTGGACCCGGAGGTCTCTTCGCTGTCGGTGGCGATGGCGACCCGACCCTGCGGATCGAAGCGGCGTTCGCGCACCGACTCGCGGGCGTCGGAGGTGGCCACCGAGACCTCGACAATGGCGTTTCCCGGGCCGACGCGGGCTTCGAGCAGGCGCTCGACGTTGCGGCGCAGGAGGGCGGCGCGATCCATGTCGCCCAGCCTCGCCGGATCGTCGTCGCGGGCGAGAAGGCCGGACTGCGAATCGATCACCGCAACGTCCTGCGGGGCCAGGCCCGGAACCGCCGAAGCGACCAGGTAGCGGATTGCGCGCGCCTGCTCGGCGGTCAGGCCGCCCGCCTTGGGGGTGACCGTCACCGAGGCGGTCGGACGGGTCGGGGACCGGAGCCCCGCGGGGGCGGGGCCGGCGATGTGCACGCGGGCGTGGCGGATGCCGGCCGACGCGGCGATGGTGCGGGCCAGTTCGCCTTCGCGCGCGCGCCAGAGCGCCGCGTCGAACATCTGGGCGGTGGTGCCGAAGCCCGAGAGCGAATCGAGCAGCTCGTAGCCCGCGCCGTCATCGGCCGGAAGACCCTCGCCGGCGAGGGCCATGCGGAGCTGGTCCCGCTGGCTCTGGTCGACGTAGATCGACTCGCCCCGGACCTCGTAGGCGACGCCGCGCTGGTCGAGCGCGGCGAGCACCTCGCCCGAGCGGGTGCCGTCGAGGCCGGAATAGAGAAGGGCCAGGGATGGGCTGGCCGCCAGCCGCGCAAGAAGGATCACGGCCGCGAACATCGCAAGGGTTGCGCCAACCACGACGGCCCGCCGTCCCAGGGTCATCGACCGCCATGTGGAAAGCAGGCTGTTCACGTCGCGGCTCCGTCCTGCGGGCTTCTGCCCTCTCGGCGGGACCTTCCCGGATTGCGCTTAACAAACGGTTAGTCGGCGCGGGGTAGAACCGGCCGACCTCAGTGGAAGGCTTCGTCATGACATCCGCCACATCCGCCACATCCGCCGCGCCTGCCGGGACCGACGCTCCGGCCAAACGATCGAAACTGCCCCTGATCCTCGGCCTTGCGCTCATGGTGCTGCTCGGTGGCGGCGGGTTCCTTGCGGCCCGGTCAGGTCTGATCCTTCCCGCCGCCCCCGAGGCGGATCACGACGCGGCGGCGGCCTCGGTGCCCGAGGTGGCGTTCGTCGCCCTCGACCCGCTCATCCTCTCGGTCGAGGGGATGGGCAACCGGCACCTGAGGTTCACGGCGCAGCTCGAGGTGCCCATCGACAAGGAGGCGCAGGTCGCCATGCTGCGCCCGAGGGTGCTCGACGTGCTGAACACCTACCTTCGGGCGGTGGAGCCCGGCGACCTGACCGACCGGCTCGCGCTGCCGCGGCTTCAGGCGCAGATGCTTCGCCGCGTCCGGATCGTCACCGGCGAGACCTGGGTGAACGATCTTCTGATCACTGAACTTGTGCTGAACTGAGGACGGCCATGACCCTGATCGCCGACTTCCTGCTTGTGGCCGCCGCGCTGGGTGCGGCGCTCTACTGCGCGGTTCTCGCCCGAAGGCTTGAACGCTTCAACCGTCTGGACGGCGGCATGGGCGGCGCGATCGCCGTGCTTTCCGCCCAGGTGGACGACATGACCCGGGTGCTCGCCGAAGCGCGAACGCTGGCCTCTGATTCGACCGTCTCGCTCGAGCGGCTGACCGTCCGGGCCGAGGCCGCGGCCAGCCGGCTTGAGCTTCTTCTGGCCACGCTTCACGAACTGCCGGAGGGCCGGGCGGGCGGGGTCGGCGCGCGCCGGGTCGTGCGCCACCGTGCCCGAAGCGAGACCGAGGGAGCCCTGCCATGAGGGCCGGGGCGCGCCCGGACAGGGCCAACCGCAAGGGAACCCTCCTCGTGATCGGTCTGCTTTTTGTAGCCTCGGCGCTCTTGCGGGCCGGGGGCGGGGTCAGTCGTGCGATGGCGCAGGGGGAGACGGCGCCGGCCCCCGCCGCCGCGTCCTGCCCCGACGCCGCCGAGATCGACGCCGTTCTTGCCCGCCTCAGGGACCGCGAGGCGGAACTCGGTGCGCGCGAGGACCGGATCGCACTGCGCGAGCACGACCTGGCGCTTGCAAAGGCGGCGATCGACACCCGCCTGTCCGAACTCGCCGCCGCCGAGAAGCGCCTGGCCGAGACGGTCGAGGTGGCCGAAGCGGCGGCCGAGTCCGATGTAACCCGCCTGGTGGCGGTCTACGAGGCGATGAAGCCGAAGGAGGCCGCGCGGCTCTTCGAGGAGATGGATCCGGCCTTCGCCGCGGGATTCCTCGGCCGGATGCGGCCCGAGGCCGCGGCGGCCGTTCTGGCGGGCATCGCGCCCCAGCGGGGTTATGCGATCAGCGCGCGCCTCGCCGGCCGCAACGCCGACGCTCCGCTCGAGTGAGGCGGTTTCTTAACCGGGGCTCGGCCATGGTCGCCACAGACGAGTCGAATGCCGGGATGACGCCATGATCGGGCTTGCGGGAATCGCCATCATCTTCGTGATGGTCTTCGGCGGCTATGTTGCCGCTGGCGGCCATCTCGAGATCATCCTCAAGGCGCTGCCCTATGAGCTGGCGATGATCGGCGGTGCCGCGGTTGGCGCCTTCGTGCTTGCCAATGACCTGCCCACCATCAAGCACACGCTGAAGGACGTCGGGAAGGTCTTCAAGGGCCCGAAGTGGAAGCCCGGCGACTACCGGGATCTCCTCTGCCTTCTGTTCGAGCTGATCCGCCTTGCCCGGCAGAGCCCGGTCGCGCTCGAGCCGCACATCGAGTCCCCCGACAGCTCGGCCATCTTCGCCCGCTATCCGAAGATCCGCGACGACCACGAGGCCTGCGAACTGATCTGCGACACGATGCGCTCGGTTTCCATGAACTACGACGATCCGATGCAGGTCGAGGAGGTGCTGGCCAAGCAGCTCGAGGCCAATCTCGCCCATGCCATGCATCCGAGCCACGCCCTGCAGACGGTGGCCGACGGACTGCCGGCGCTCGGGATCGTCGCGGCGGTGCTGGGCGTCATCAAGACGATGGGCGCGATCGACCAGCCGCCCGAGATCCTCGGCAAGATGATCGGGGGTGCGCTGGTCGGAACCTTTCTCGGGGTCTTCCTTGCCTATGGCATCGTCGGACCCTTCGCCGCGAAGGTGACGGCCGTCATCCGCGAGGACGCGCAGTTCTATGCGCTGATCCGCGAGGTGTTGGTCGCGAACCTGCACAACCACCCGCCCGCCCTCTGCGTCGAGGTCGGCCGTCAGAACACGCCGCATCACTTCCGGCCGACATTCGCCGAGGTCGAGGACGCGTTGCGCGCTCTCAAGGCCGAGGCGGCGTGATGCGCGCTCCGGCAGTGCTTGGGCTCATTCTCGGGCTCGTGCCGCTTGCGGCTCCGGCGGCGGTCCTGCGCTCGGGCGAGCATCCGGGCTTTACCCGCATCGTGCTCGACGGTCTTCCCGGACCGGAATGGACCCTGGGCCGCACCGGAACCGGCTACGCGCTGCGCCTCGGCCTGTCGGCGAAGGCGATCGATCTGTCGGGGGCGTTCCGCACCATCGGCCGACAGCGGATCACCGGGATCTCGGCCACCGAGGATGGCGCACTGCGGATCGATCTCGGCTGCGCGTGCCATGCCGATCCGTTCCGGACCGAGAGCGGGCTCTTGGTCATCGACATCCGCGACGGAGCGGCGCCCGAGCACTCGCCGTGGGAGGCGCCACTGCCGGGAATTCCGATCGCCTCGCCTGCATCGGACGCTGCCCGGACCTTCGCGCCGACGGTGCCGCCGTGGCCGCTGCGCCGTTCCGATCCGCCGGACCTGGCCCGATGGCGGCACCTCTACGGGCGCCCGGGGACCGCGGAGGTGGCGACCGAACCGCGGATCGGGCCAAGGGCCGAGGATGGCGTGGTGTCCGCCGGTCCGGAACCGCTGGCCGCAGGCGACGACGGGCCGGCCGGTCCCGCTGCGGAGGCGCCGCTTGTGCCCACGGCGCGCGCCGAAGTCGGTGCAAACCTTCGCCGGCTGCTCGACCGGGCCGCGACGCAGGGCCTGGTCGAGGTTGCCAAGGACGCGCTCCGCGCCACGGAACGCCCCGACCGGACCGTCGGGGATCCCGCTGCCGGCTGGCCGGGCCTTCGCGGCGAAACCGCGGCGGATCGCGATGCGCCGCCGGCCGGGGCCGGCGGGACCGGCATCGCCCTCGCCGATGCCTGCCCGCCGTCGGAGGCGCTCGACCCTCGGGGCTGGCGCGGCGAGGAACCGCCGGGCCGGCTGATCGGCGCGCTCCGCTCGGCCGCGCTGGGTGAGTTCGACCGGCCGGATCCCGACCGGGTTCTGGCCTTCGCAAGGGGTCTCGTTGCGCTCGCAATGGGCGACGAGGCGCGGCTTGTCCTGCGCTCCTTCGCGGTGGCCGGCGACGAGGCCGCCCTTCTTGACGAAGTTGCGCGCCTTGTCGACCAGCGCCCGCCAGCGGAGGGAGGCCGGCTTCGGACCCTGACCGCCTGCGAGGGCTATACCGGGTTCTGGGCCTTCCTGGCCGCCGGCAGTGATGTCCGTCGCCGGACGGCCCCGGGGCCGGTGCTTCTGTCCTTCGCCGGTCTCGGTCGGGAACTCCGAATGGCGCTGGGCGCAGGTCTGGCGGGCGCCTTCCTTGACATCGACGATCCGGCGTCGGCCCGGGTGATCGACAACGCGCTCCTGGGCGCGGACCCGGAGGCCTCCGATCTCACCCGGGCGCGCATCGAGCTTGCCGGAGGCCGCCCGGAAGAGGCTCTCGCCCGGCTTGACCGGCTGGCGCTCTCCCCGGGTCCCGATGCGGTGGAGGCGCTGGTGCTCGCAATCGAACGGCGGCTGGCCGCGGGTGAACCGGTGCCCCCGCGCCAGGTCTCGGCGGCCGGCGGCTACCTCGTGGAACTGCGGGGTCAGCCCATCCGGCCGCGTGTGCTGTCGGCCTACATCCTGGGCCTCGCCTCGCTTGGCGACTTTGCGGCGGCGGTGGCGGCCTACGGCGACGCCGCCCCGTCCCTGTCCGCGGACCGCGCCGATGCGGTGCTCTCCGGCCTCTATGCCGATCTCGCCGAGGCTGCGGACGACGCGACCTTCCTGCGGATGCTCGAGCGGACCGCCGCATTCCGGCAGGACCGCGACCTGTCCCCGCACGCCCGACTGGCCGTCGCACGTCGCCTTGCGGACCTCGGTCTTCTGGCCGGGGCCGAGGATGCGGCGGGGCCGGCGCTCGACACCGAGGAGGGTGCGGCCCTCGCGGCGCGGCTGGCGCTCGGTCGCGGGGATCCCGCCGCCGCGCTGGCAAGGATCGAGGGTCTCGAATCGCCCGAGATCGACCCTCTGCGGGCCGAGGCGCTGGCGCGCCTCGGACGGCACGGCGAGGCGGCCCCGAGACTGGCCACGCTTGGACGAGAGGCGGCCGCCGGCCGCGAAGCGTGGCTCTCGGGCGATCCCGACCTTGTGTCGCGGCTTGGCGGCGCAGCCCGCGTCGCGGACCTGTCCGTGCTCGCACCCGCCGCGGATGCCGGGACCGCACCCGCGGATCCGGCCGTTCTGTCCGGTGCCAGGGCTGCGCTGGAGCGGAGCCGGGCGCTGCGCGCCGCCGTCGGGCGAGTTCTGCCCGACGAGGCGGCCGTCGCTAACCCTTCGTCAAGTCCCGGCCCCTAGCGTCGGTGTCGTCGGCAAGAACTGCGACGGAATCATCATGACCACATCCGCGACAGCCGTCCTGCGATCGTTCCGGTGGGCGCCGGGTCTCCTCGTGCTTGGGCTCCTCGTGGCCGCAACGGCCGTCCGGCCCAGCACCGATCTGCCCGCGCTGTGCGACCGCGCGGCCAGCGAGGCCGCCGCGCGCAGCGGCGTCCCCCTCTCGGTCCTGCGGGCGATCACACTCGCCGAAACCGGGCGTGCCCTGTCGGGCGCGTTCCGTCCCTGGCCATGGACGGTGAACATGGAAGGCGCCGGGCATTGGTTCGCCACCCGGGACGAGGCCCTCGCCTTCGTGCGCAAGGAATACGCGCGCGGTGCCCGCAGCTTCGACGTGGGCTGTTTCCAGATCAACTACAAGTGGCACGGGCAGGCCTTCGACTCGGTCGAGCAGATGTTCGATCCCGAGGCCAATGCGGCCTACGCCGCCGCGTTCCTGCGCCGCCTTTACGAATCGGCGGGCTCCTGGCCGCAGGCGGCCGGGGCCTACCACTCTCTCACGCCCGAGTACGCGGATCGCTACCGCGAACGCTTCGAACGCATCCATGCCGGGCTCGCCGGCACGCCGGCCCCGGTGGTGGAGATCCCCGACATCGTGGCGGCCGCGAACGGGAACGCGCCGCCGGCACCGCGCGAGAACCGCTTTCCGCTGTTCATCGCCGGCGCCCCCGGCTCGGCGGGGTCCCTGGTGCCTAGGGGTGGCGCGGGCGTCGGACCGCTCTTCGGTGCGGCCGGGCCGGCTGTCGCGGTGTGGTGATGGCCCGGCTCTCGATCCCGGCGCTCTTCCAGCCGACGGTGCTTCTGGCGCTGGCCCTCCTTGCGGTGATCGTGATGATGATCCTGCCGGTGCCGACCTGGGTGCTCGACATCGGCCTTGCCGCGTCCTTCGCGATCGCGATCCTCATCTTCACCATCACCCTCTTCATCGAGCGTCCGCTCGACTTCTCCTCCTTCCCGACGCTGCTGCTGGCATCGCTGATGCTCAGGCTGTCGCTCAACGTCTCGTCGACGAAACTCATCATCGGGAAGGGGCACACCGGCCCGCAGGCCGCCGGCCACGTGATCGAAGGCTTCGCCATGTTCATCATGTCGGGCTCGGTGCTGATCGGCCTTGTCGTCTTCGGTGTGCTGCTGATCGTCAACTTCATCGTCATCACCAAGGGCGCGGGTCGCATGGCCGAGGTCAGCGCGCGCTTTGCGCTCGATGCGATGCCCGGCCGCCAGCTTGCGATCGACAGCGACATCAGCGCCGGCGCAATCGACCACGCCGAGGCGCGGGCCCGGCGAGAGCGCGAACAGGCCGAGACAACCTTCTTCGGCTCGCTCGACGGTGCGTCGAAATTCGTCAAGGGCGATGCCGTCGCCGGCCTCCTCATCACCTTCCTGAACCTGATCGTCGGGCTCCTGATCGGCACGGCGGTGCATGGCCTGCCCCTGGGTCGGGCCTTCGAGACCTACGCCATCCTGACCGTCGGCGACGGGCTGGTGACGCAGATCCCCGCGGTCATCATCTCGATCGCCTCCGCGCTTCTGCTCGCGCGCGGCGGGGCCCGGGGGTCGGCCGACAGCGAGCTGCTGCGCCAGCTTGGCCAGTATCCCCCGGCCCTCGCGACCGTCGGCGCGCTCATGGTGGTCTTCGCCCTGGTGCCGGGCCTGCCCTTCGTCCCCTTCGTCTCCGCGGCGGCGATCCTCGGGACCGCGGCTTTCCTCCTGCACCGGAGACGCCGGCCAGCCGCCGCGGTGGCGGATCCGCCCGCGGCAACGCCGCCGGCGCGGCCGCGCGTGGGCGACCTGCTCGACCTCGACGACATCCATGTCGAGTTCGCACCCGATCTCGTGGGCATGGTGCTCGATTCCGGGACCGGGCTCGACGCGCGCATCGTCAACATGCGCAACCACATCGCGACGACCTATGGCATCATCCTGCCCGAGATCCGTCTCACCGACGATGCCGGTTTGGGGCCGGGCGAGTACCGGATCCGCATCCAGGGCGTCGAGCAGGCGCGTGACCGGCTGCTGCCGGACCGCGTCCTCGCGCTGATGCCGCCCGACGACACACCCCTCCCCGCCGGGATCGAGGTGCGCGAGCCGGTCTATGGCGCGCCGGCCCGTTGGATCGACCAGAGGCTCGAGGCCGACGCCGCCATGTCCGGCGCCACGGTGGTCAGCCCCAGCGAGATCCTCGCCACCCATCTGCTCGAGGTCATCCGGCGCAACCTTGGCCGGCTTCTCACCCTGCGCGCGCTGCGCCGCCTGATCGACGAGCTGGGGCGGGTGTCCGATCCGGCCCGGGCCGAAGCCAACCGCAAGCTCTTCGACGAACTCATCCCGGACAAGGTCCCGGTCGAGCTGCTGCTGGCCGTGCTGCGGCTGCTCCTCGACGAGAAGGTGTCCATCCGCAACCTGCCGGTCATCCTCGAGGCCATCGCCGAGGGCCGCGGGCTGGGTCCGGCCGACGCCGTGGCCGAGCATGTCCGCCGGCGGCTGGCCTTCCAGATCGTGGGCGACCTGCGTCGGCCGGACGGCACGATCGCGATCGTCCAGCTGGCGCCCGAGTGGGAGACGGCTTTCGCCGCACACCAGATCGACGGCGAGCGCGCCCTGCCCGAGGTGGCCCTGCCACCCGATCTCTTCAACCGGCTCACCACGTCGGTGGCCGAGCGGGTGGCGCGGGCGGCCGAGCGCGGCGCAATGCCGGCCGTGGTGACCGCGGCCCGCCGGCGACGCTTCCTGCGCTCGGCGCTCGCCGCCCGCGGGATACCGGCGCCGGTGCTCTCCTATGACGAGCTCGGCACCGACGCAAAGCCCTCGATCGTCGGTCTGGTGCCCGCATGACGCTGGAAGCGGCCGACCTCGCAGACCTGGCCGGACCCTACGGCGCGGCGGTCCTTCTCGTCTTCCTGCGGGTCGGCGGGGCCATGGCCGGCCTGCCCGCCTTCGGCGAACCGATGCTGCCGCGGACGGTCCGGCTTGCGCTGGCCATCGGGTTCACGCTGGTGATCGCGCCGATGGTGATCGGCACCCCGGCAGCGATGCCGACGCCGGCCGTTCTGGCGGCGGCCGCGCTGGCGGAGGTCGCGGTCGGCGTCGCCCTCGGCCTTGTGGTGCGGGGCTTCGTCTTCGCACTCCAGACCGCCGGCGCGGTGGCGGCACAGGCCGGCTCGCTTGCGCAGATGCTGGGGGGATTCGCCGCCGAGCCGATGCCGGCGCTCGGCCATCTCTTCGTGCTTGGGGGGCTCTGCCTCGCGGTGACGGCCGGCCTGCATGTCACGCTCGCCGCCTATCTGGTGGCGTCCTACGACGTCGTGCCGCGGGGCGTGATGCCCGCGCCCGACGCGGTGCGGTCCTGGGGCGTGTCGCATCTGGCGACGAGCTTTGCGCTTGCCCTGCGGCTCGCGGCGCCCTTCGTCATCGGCGGGCTCCTCTACAACCTGGGCCTCGCCGCGATCAACCGGGCGATGCCGCAGCTCATGGTGTCGCTGATCGGGGCCCCGGCGCTTGGGCTCGGCATGCTGGCGATGGTCGCGCTTGCCGTTCCCGCCGGCCTGGCCGTCTGGCATCAGGATCTGCTCGCCGTCCTGGCCGCTCCGTTCGGGGTCGCGCGATGAGCGCGGATGACGAGGGACGCGATCATGAACCGACCGAGCGGCGGCTGGAGGAGGCGCGCCGGAAGGGCGATCTGCCGCGATCGGCGGACACCAACACGGCGGCCTCCTACCTCGGCCTCCTGATCGCCCTGGCGGGCCTCGGGGCGGCCGGCGTCGCGGCGTTTGCGCAGTCCGCCTCGGCCTTCCTGGCGGCGGCGGCGGATCCGGTTCGACGTCCGGGCGCGGTGGTCGCGCTCGATGCCTTCCGGATGGCAGCGGCCTTCTGGCCCGCTCTGGTCCTGCCGGCCACGGCTGTTCTGACCGCGCTGGTCGTCCAGCGGGCTGTCGTCGTAGCGCCCGACAAGCTGGCGCTGCGGCTCTCGCGCATCGATCCCCTGGCCAATGCCCGGCAGAAGTTCGGCCGGGGCGGCCTTGTCGAGTTCGCGAAGGCTCTCATCAAGGCGGCCGCGGTCGCCGCCGGTCTCGTGATGCTGGCCGGCGGCGACGGCGACCGGATCCTCGCGTCCCAGCGGCTGCCGGCGGCCGCCGTCGGGACCCTGGCCGCGCGGGTGCTGACCGAGGTGGTGCTCTGGTCCGCGCTCGTGGCCGGAGCCATCGGGGCGGCCGATCTTCTCTGGCAGCGGTTCGAGTTTCGTCGCCGCAACCGGATGACGCGCCAGGAACTGGTCGACGAATTCAAGCAGTCCGAGGGCGACCCGCATCTGCGGCAGGCGCGGCGGCAGCGCGCCGAGGCGATCGCCACCAACCGGATGCTGCGGGACGTTGCGCGCGCGGATGTGGTGATCGTGAACCCGACGCACTATGCCGTCGCCCTGCGCTGGACCCGAGCGAGCGGCCGCGCGCCGGTCTGCGTGGCCAAGGGCGTGGACGCGATGGCCGCGCAGATCCGGCTGCGTGCGGCCGAGGCGGGCGTTCCCATCCGCAGCGATCCCCCGACGGCGCGCGCCCTGCATGCGAGCGTCGGCCTCGGCGAGGAGATCCGCACCGAGCATTTCGCGCCGGTCGCCGCGGCCATCCGCTTTGCCGAGGCCATGCGGCGCCGGTCGCGGGAGCGCGGCCGGTGACCGGTCCGGCGAGGGGGGCTCGCGGGCTGGCGTCCCTGCAGCGCATCGCGGGGCTCGTGCGCGACCGCGCCATCGCCCGTCATGGCGCGGCGGCTCGCGACCTCCGCTCGGCGCAGGAGGCTCTTGCGGTGCTGGAGTCGGAGGCGCGCGAAAGCCGCATGACCGCATCCGCGGCCGAGGATGCGGTCACGATGGTGGTGGCGGAACGCCATGCCCGGCTGGCCGAGCAAAAGGCCGCGGCCGCGCAGGCCCGTCTTGCCGAGCTGGCACCCGAAGCCGAGGTCTTGCGACAGCGCGCGGCCGGCGCGCTCGGCCGGACGATCCTGCTTGCGCGGATGCGGGACGATGGAGGGCGCGGCTGACCGCGCCGCGCCCGTGCCGCCAGGTCAGCTGTCCTGGCGGACGATGTCCATGATGAGCACGTCATTGACCAGGTCGCCGAGATCGAGCCGCGCGTTCTCGAGCAGGGCGTGCCGCAGCGTGTCCAGGGTCTCTGCCTCGGTGAAGCGGTTGCGGAATCCGCCCGCGTTGGCGTGGTCGAACAGGACCTGGAGGAACCGGTTGCGCAGCTTCGGCTCGATCGCGAAGACCGTCTCCCGGGCGCCCGGTCGGGTTTCGAGGCCGAGCGACAGGATGACCAGCGAGACGACATGGCCGTTCTCGACGACCGGGATCACGAACTGGTTGTTCAGCTTCACGTAGTCGAAGAGCGGAGCGCCGCCGTGCGTGGCGCCTTCGCTGCCGGCACCGGCGGCGTGCGGGTCGGCGGCGTGGCCGGCCTCGGCCTCGGCCGGGGCGGCTTTCGGGTCGGCGGTGTCGGAGGGGCGTAGGAGGAGACCGGCTCCGACACCGGCGCCGAGGCCGACGAGCGCCAGCAGAGGGGGAAGGATCCAGCGCATGGCACGCCTCAGAACGGCAGGAGGATGTCGGCGATCTGCTGGCCGTAACGGGGTTGCTGGACATCGCTGACCATGCCCCGGCCGCCATAGGAGATCCGCGCGCCGGCGATCTTGTCGTAGGTGACCTCGTTCTGGCGCGAGATGTCCTCGGGCCGCACGAAGCCCGACACCAGCAGCTCGCGCAGTTCGTTGTTCACGCGCACCTCCTGCGAGCCCTGGATGCGCAGAACCCCGTTCGGCAGCGTGTCGAGGATCGTCGCCGCGACCCGGAGCGTCAGCTTCTCCTTGCGCGACACCGACCCCTCACCCTGATAACTCGACTGCGACCGGGTCTGGTAGGCGCTGGCCAGGCTTGCGCCCTCGGGCAAGCGGGCGTCGAGCCTCTGCGGGATGCCGAGCATCGCCGGTATGCCCATGCTGTCGGAAGAGGTCCGGGCGCGGCCGGAGCTGTTTGTGATCTCGGCCTTGTCGTTGATCTCGATGACCACGGTCAGAATGTCGCCGCGCTGGCCGGCGCGGTGATCGCCGAGAAGCGACCGGCGGCCGGCCGACCAGAGCGAGGCGGGGTCGCCGGCCCCGGTCCCATCGGTCGGCATGGCCGCCGTCGTCATGGCAAGGAATTCGTTGCCCGCCTCGACGGGCGTCAGCGCGGGCGCCTTTCCCACCGTGTCAAGCCGGGCACAGCCGGCGAGGGTGCAGCAGGCCATCAGCAGGGCCAGGGGTTTCATGCGCGTGTCCTTTCGCTTCGGTCTCAGTCAAGCCCGCTCACCTGAACGGCGCCGTCGGCCGTCACCCGGCCCTCGACCCGGCGTCGCGAGCCGAGGTTCATCGCCTGGACCCGGTCGCCCACGCCACCGCGATCGAGTGTCCGGCCCTCGGCCTCGATGACCATCCCGCCCCGGCTGTAGCGAAGGACCACGAGGCCGTTGCGCTCGACCAGGGCGGGCGGCCCAAGCTGTGCTCTGGGGATCGGCTGGCCCCGATAGAGGATCTGGCGGGACTCGAGCCCCTCGACCTCGTCGATCGCCGAAGCGGCGCCCTCCACCGAACCCGGCACGAGCGTGACATCTGCGGCCGCGATGACTTCGTGCGCGCGGATCGTACGTGCGGCCAGCACGGTCTCTGCACCGGCGGAGACGGGGGCGAGGCCAAGCGCGACCAGGGCGGCCAGGATCCGGCGCATCAGCGGACCTGCGTGGTGGCGCCAAGCATCTGGTCGGCGGCGGTGATGACCTTGGCGTTCATCTCGTAGCCCCGTTGCGCCTCGATCAGTTCGGTGATCTCGCGCACCGGATCCACGGAACTGGACTCGAGATAGCCCTGCCGCAGCGTGCCGAGGCCGCTCTCGCCCGGCACAGCGGTCGTCGGACTGCCCGAGGCGCCGGTCTCGAGAAAGAGGTTCGAGCCGATCGCTTCGAGGCCCTTCTCGTTGGCAAAGCCGGCGAGGGTGAACTGTCCGAGGAGCGCGGGCTGGACCCGGTCGGAGAAATAGGCGTAGACCTCGCCCGCCGCGTTGATCGAGAGGGACCGTGCATCGGCCGGCACGGTGATGTCCGGCGCCACTGGGAAGCCATCCGACGTGACGATCCGCCCGTCGGCCGACCGCTTCAGCGACCCGTCGCGCGTATAGGCCGAGAGGCCCGACGGCAGGGTGACCTCGAGGTAGCCCTGCCCGTCGATCGCGACGTCGAGATCGCCGCCGGTCGACGACAGGGAGCCCTGGGCGATCTCCAGCGTGACAGCGGCCGGGCGCACCCCGAGGCCGACCTGGACGCCGGTCGGCACCAGGGTTCCGTCGACCGCGCTGATCGTGCCGGGCCGGGTCAGTTGCTGATAGTGCAGGTCCGCAAATTCGGCGCGGCGCGCGTTGTAGCCGGTCGTCGACATGTTCGCGAGGTTGTTGGAAATCACCTCGACGCGCATCTGCTGGGCGCTCATGCCGGTTGCGGCGATCTGGAGTGCTTTCATCGGGGGGTCTCCTTCAGCCCGAGAAGGTGCGGATCACGGACCGGATGCGCTCGTCCTCGCGGTCGAGGAGCGACTGGCCAAGCTCGTATCCGCGCTGCACCTCGATCAGGCGCGCGATCTCGGCCACCGGGTCGACATTCGAGCCTTCCACGAAGCCCTGGAAGATCTGCGGATCGTCGACCGGTACGGGCTCGCCGGCGAAGGCAAAGCGCGTTCCGCCCTCGTGGACGAGGGTCGATTCGTCGGCGGGCCGCCACAGACCGATCCGGGCGACGGGCGCACCGTCGGCGGAAAGGGTGCCGTCGCGCGACAGGGCGATGGTCCGGGCCGCGGGTGGAATGGTGATCGGCGCGCCGCCGTCGTCGAGCAGAGCGCTGCCGTCCGCGGTGACCAGCCCTCCCTCGGCCGAGGGCGTGAAGGCCCCGGCCCGGCTCAGCCGGTTGCCGTCGGGCGTCTGGATCAGAAAGAAGCCCGTGCCCTCGATGGCGAAGTCGAAGGTGCCGCCGGTCTCGCGCAGCGGGGCCTGCGAGAGGTCGATGGTGCGTCCCTCGGCTGCGGCCATCGACAGGGACGGCTCGGCCCCGGAAAGGCGGCGGACCTGTTCGGCGAAGATCACGCCCTCGCGCCGGAAGCCGGTGGTGGAGCTGTTGGCGATGTTGTTGGCGATGGCGCGCAGTTCGCCCATCAGGCCCGACTGGCGCCCCAGGCTGGCATAGATCGCGTTGTCCATGGTCAGGACCCCGCGATCATGACGAGGATGCGGGACTGGAAGAAGGTGACCATCTCCTCGGTCATGAAGGACATGCCGACCCAGAAGACCGCGAGGATCGCGGCGACCTTCGGCACGAAGGTCAGGGTCATTTCCTGAATGGAGGTCAGCGCCTGGAAGAGGCCGATCACCACGCCCGCCACCAGCGCGACCGCCAGCATCGGTGCGGACAGGACCACCGAAAGCCAGAGGCCCTGGCGCAGGATGTCGAAGAATGCCGCCGGATCCATGCTGCGTCCCCTCAGACCGGCATCCGCAGGATTTCCTGGTAGGCCTCGACGACCTTGTCGCGAAGTGTCGCCGCGGTCTCGATGGCGAGCTCCGACAGGGCGAGCGCGGACACCAGATCGGGCGTATCGCCCTTGCCGAGCATGGCCGCACGCGCCGCCTCTTCGGCGGCGGCCAGGGTCTCGGCAAAGCTCGTCACGGCGGATGCCGCCGTGTCCGAGCCGTTCTCCGGCCGCACCTCCGGGCGGGTGGCGGGCCGCAACTGCGCATAGGCCTGCGCGCCGAAGGCCGAGACAGTGTCCATGGAAATCCAGTCCTTTCTAGCGTCTCAGAAGGCCGAGCAGGTCCGAGGACATCTGCCGGGCCTGGTCGAACATCCGCAGGTTGGCCTCATAGCTGCGCTGGGCCTCGCGGGCGTCCGACATCTCGATGATGATGTCGACGTTCGACCCCTGGCGATTGCCGTCGGCATCGGCCAGGGGGTGGCCGGGGTCATGCACCTCGGCCACCGGAGCGGTGTCGAGCCGCACCGGGCCAAGCCGGAGCAGGCCATCGTCGGACTCGGCCGCTTCGAACGCGGCCAGCTTGCGCCGGTAGCCGGGCGTATCGGCGTTGGCGATGTTCTCCGAGATGAGGCGGAGGCGCATGGACTGGGCTTCCATGCCGCTTGCCGCGATTGCGGTCGTGCGCGCGAAGTCGGTCATCGCCGGCTCCTATCGGCGGCCGAGCGCGCTGCGCAGCATCGCGAGCGAGCTGCGCATGACCGCGAGGGCGATGTCGTGCTGGCGGCGGGCATCCGCCGAACGCACGAGTTCGGTCTCAAGCGACACGTCGTTCCCGTTGGGCGACGGATGACCGCCCGCCGGAACGATCCGGGATGACGGGCCGGGGCCGCCCTCGTCCAGATGGCCGGCCCGTGTGGCCCGCATCGCCGCTACGCCTTCGTCCCGATAGACCAGCGCGAAATCCGCGAGATCGCGCGACCGGTAGCCCGGGGTGTCGGCGTTGGCGATGTTCGCCGCGATCACCGACTGGCGCCGCGCGGCGTGGCCGGCGAGGGCCGAGGCCATGGTCAGGATGCCTTGCGTCTCTGTCATCAGGGCTTCTCCTCTGATCGCAAGCAAGGCTTAACCCCGATTCCTTTAGAAACGGTAAGGTGGAACAGGGAGGCCCCGGGATGACGATCGATGCGGTGGACAGCCTGCTGGCCGACCTCGATGAGCTGCGGGCGGTCCGGCCGGTCGGACGGGTCAGCGCGCTGTCGCAGGGCCTTGTCGAGGTGAGCGGTCTCGACGGAAGCTGGCACATTGGCGATCGGGTCCGCATCCGTCATCCCGGTTGTGCGCCGCTCTCGGGCGAGGTGATCCGTATCGGGGGCGGCACCGCCTCGGTCCTGCCGGAGGCGTCGGTCGCAGGCTTTGCCGTGGGTGATGCCGCCGAGCGCCTGGGCGAGGTCCGCATAGCGCCGCACAGCGCCTGGATCGGGCGGATCGTCGATCCGAACGGCCGGCCGCTTGACGGACGCCCGCTCCTGCGCGGCCGCAGACCGCGCCGTCTCCACGGTCCGCCGCCGCCTGCGGTCGACCGGCATCGTCTGGGCGAGAGGCTCGAGACCGGAACCGCCGTCTTCAACACCTTCCTGCCGATCGTGCGCGGCCAGAGGATCGGCCTCTTCGCCGGCTCGGGTGTAGGAAAGTCCTCGCTTATGGGTGCCCTCGCGCGCCGTGTTCCGGCGGATCTGGCGGTGATCGCCCTCATCGGGGAACGCGGGCGCGAGGTGCGCGAGTTCGTCGAAACCGTGCTCGGCCCCGAGGGGATGGCGCGCAGTATTGTCGTGACGGCCACCTCGGATCAGTCGCCCATGCTGCGCCGGCAATGCGCGCTGGCCGCGATGGCAGTGGCCGAGCATTTTCGCGACGAGGGACGGCATGTGCTGCTCTTGGCGGACTCGGTCACGCGGTTTGCGGAGGCGCACCGCGAGATCGCCCTTGCCGCGGGCGAGCAGGCCAGCCTTGCGGGCTATCCGCCGTCGATGGCGCACCAGATCATGGCGCTGGCCGAAAGGGCCGGTCCGGGCACCGGTGACAGCGGTGACATCACCGCCGTCTTCTCGGTTCTGGTCGCGGGGTCGGACATGGAGGGACCGGTGGCCGACATCCTGCGCGGCGTTCTCGACGGCCATGTCGTGCTCGATCGCCGCATCGCCGAGCGTGGGCGGTTCCCGGCGGTCGATCTGCTGCGATCGGTCTCCCGCGCGCTTCCGCAGGCCGCGTCCGCCCGCGAGAACGCGCTGATCGGGTCGGGTCGCCGGCTGCTGGGTGCCTACGAGGCGGCCGAGCCGATGATACAGGCGGGTCTTTACGCGGCCGGTTCCGACGCGCTTGTGGACGCGGCGCTCCGGGTCTGGCCGGCGCTCGA
The DNA here is from genome assembly GCA_049324535.1 of Pseudomonadota bacterium. Taxonomy (GTDB): domain Bacteria; phylum Pseudomonadota; class Alphaproteobacteria; order Rhodobacterales; family Rhodobacteraceae; genus JBMOOG01. The sequence continues at coordinate 135,794 of JBMOOG010000001.1, forward strand.
TGCCTTCCTTGCCGAAACCGAGGGGGAGGACATCGCCGCAAGCTTCGCTCGGCTCGAGCGCATTCTGGCCGCCGACCCGGCAGAGAAGTCCTGACCGGCGCTGCCCCCCGGTCCGCGCGTCCCGCGGATGCGGCCTGACAGGTCGCCAGTTGCGGGGAGTCCGCCGTCACGCGCGGGCCGCGCGGCCGGTCGACGGGATCGGGCGCCGGCCGGGACGCTCCGGCACCCGCAGGTCATGGGCCATTCGCGGCGGCTTGCGGATGCGATGTGGATCGCCGTGTCGGGGGGACGGTCGGTCGCCGCTAGCGCGACGTCGACAGCAGGGCCAGTGCAACCGAGCCGGGCGCGGTCGCCGTCAGGTCGACTTCGGTCCGCGCCAGATAGCGCCGGAGCAGTTGATCGACCCGATCGCCATCGGAGAAGGCGGCGATGTCGCTTGACCCGAACGCAGCCGAACACTTCTCGCGCAGGGTCTCGATCTGGCGGTCGAGGTCGAGGCCCGCAAACGCGGCCGGCAGGCCGAACGCGGTCTCGAACACCGCGCGGATCGGCGGATTGCCAAGCACCTCGTACCATCCCGCGCGATCGGTCGCGGCCCGGCGGGCGATGGTTGGTAGCTCCCGTTCGGCATTCAGCGCGAGGCGGAGCTCGGGCCGGGACTTCCCCAGCGCTTCCTCGAAGGCGTGTTCGACAAAGCGGTCGGCCAGCGTGTCGGCAAAGCCCGGCATCAGCGTGCCGGGGATCGCCTGATCTCCGAAGCCGAAGTCGCGGGCGAAGGTCCGATAGCGCGGATCGGCCATGCGATTGGCAAGATCGCTCGGATCGGCGGTCCCGTCCGACAGGATCGTCCGGATGAAGTGGCGTCGTCCCATGTCCTCCGACAGCCCGTAGGCCCCGAGCGACACCTCCAGAAGGCGCCGATCGTCGAGCAGCGCATCCACTTTCGTGACCGAACCCAGCGTGTTGCGCGCGTGCTCGGCGTTGGCCCGGATCGTTCCGGACTGTTCGAAGGCGGTGCGTTGCGCGTTCTCCGTGCGTTTCAGGAACAGCCAGCCGGCGTATCCCCCGAACGGGACGACAGGCTGGAAGCTCATCGCCGGGTCGCCATGAACAGCCGCTCCTCGCGGGGAAGCAGAAGCCGCAAGGCCTTGAGCGCGGGGTAGAACTGGTGGGCTGCGACGCCCGCGGTCGTCTCGGCCAGGATGGCACGGCTGTCCGCGTCCTTGAACACCTGGCTCAGCTGCTCAAGGCCGCGCATGACCTGCCGGGTTGCCTCGGCGGGCTCGGCGTCGCCACTGAGCACGAGTTGCAGGATGTAGCACACGCGGCGCACGGGGGTGTTCGCAGCCTCGGGGTGGATGGCATCGCGCAGACGCAGCACATTGGCGTTGGGGGTGACCACCGTAAGGCGCGACCGACGGTCGCCGTTCTCGATCACGGCCCCGTTGATCAGCAGCCGCTCGCCGGGCGAGAGTTTCAGCACGAGGCCGGTCATGGTGCCCCCGCTCCCGGCCTCAGGCCGCGCATCACCGCCCGGTTCACGTCAAGCAGGGCGTCGGGCGAGGCCTTCCCGTCGAGAACCTTGCGGCTGTGCACGCGGGTGAACTCGGCAAGATAGAAGAGACCTGCCCGGAGCGAGGCGGGCAGGCGGTTGTCCGGCCCGGCGATGTCGCTGGCCAGCGCGTCCCAGATCCGGCGGTTTTCGTGAAGCGCGGCGGCGAGTTCCGCGAAGGCGGCCGGGCCGCGGCTGGCGGCCGACTGGATGCGGCGCGACGACTGTGCGAGCAGATCATGCTCGACATCGCGCGCGGTCCGGGTGGGCCGCGAAGGATCGGCATAGCCGTGTCGTGACAGGGGGTGGGCGTTCACGTTGGGTGTGTCCCGATCGAGGGGTGGGAAGACGGGGCGCCGCGCGGCGCCCCGTCCGTGCTCAGCGGAACAGCGACAGGATGTTCTGCGGAGCCTGGTTGGCGATGGACAGCGACTGGATGCCCAGTTGCTGCTGCACCTGCAGGGCCTGAAGCCGCGCCGACGCCTCCTCCATGTCGGCGTCGACCAGTGCGCCGATGCCGGCGCGCAGCGAATCCGAGAGCTTGCCCACGAAGGTGTTCTGGATGTCGATGCGGCTTTGTACCGAGCCGAACTCGGCCGCGGCGCTGATTCCCGCCTGGATCATCGTCTCGATGTTGCCGAGCGCGGCGGCGGCGCCGGCGGCCGAGCTGACGTCGATGGTCGACAGGGCGGCCAGTCCGCCCGAGCCGGCGTTCTTGAACTGGGCGCTGACCGTGAGGTCCTGCGCGCCGGTGTTCGTGAAGGCCAGCGTGCCGGGCGTGCCGCTGTCGTAGTCCACCGTCAGACCGCTGATGCCCAGCGCGTCGACCGCGTTCTTCAGTCCGACCGCCACGAGATCGGAGGTGGTGGTTGCGGCGACATCCTCGGCGGACACCGTGTAGGACGCCGTCCGTCCGCCGATGGTCACGCTGACCTTGTCGCCGGCCGCGAAGGCCGCGCCGCTGTCGTCGATGTTGAGCGTGCCGGTCCCGGTCGCGGAATCGAGGGCGAAGCCGGCGGTGTCCCCGTTTGCCGAGACGCCAGTGCTGGTTCCGAACACGTTCTTGGCGGCGTAGGCGCCCGTCGAGAGATCCTGGGCGTTGATCGTGATCGACGAGGTCGCGACGCTGCCGCCGGCACCGCGGTCGAGCGAGGCGAGGACGTCGACCGTGGACTGCGAGCCGTTCACGAGGTTCAGCCCGTTGAACTGGGCCGCGCCGACCACCGTCTTGATCTGGTCCCGCAGCGCCGCGATGTCGGTCTGGATCTTCATCCGGTCGACGTTGTCTTCCTGTGCGGCGACGATCTTGCCCTTGATCTCGGTCAGAAGGTCGGTGACCGTTTCGGCCGCCTGGCGGGCCACGGCCACGGTGGATTCCCCGAGCGAAAGGCTGTCGGAGATCCCCTTGAAGCCTTTCACGTCGGCCTCCATCACCTTGGAGATGGCCCAGACCGCGGCGTTGTCCTTGGCCGAGGCCACCGACTTGCCGGTCGAGATCTCGTCCTGCGTCTTCGACAGGTTGGTGTTGATGCCCTTCAGCGTTTGCAGCGCCACCATGGCGCTCGAGTTGGTCAGAATGCTGGACATGGTCCTTCCTTCATGGCTTGGCGCTTTGCGCCGGTTTCGGGTGCCGCTTTGCGGCCGGAGCGTCGTTCTGACCTTTGCGTCCGCCGTCCGGCCGACGCGCCGCCATCTGGCGCAGTCCGACCTTGGCGACGAGGTTCTAAGAGATCGCTAAATCCGGATGCCGGATGCAGAGGATTTTCCGCGTTTCCCGACAGGTTCCGTTTACGGATGGATGCCTGGCACGCGCATCCTCGCGCGTCGGGGCGGCCAGGACGGGATCGAACCCGGGCGCCCCGTTCGGCAGGCAACCGGCGGATCAACCCCGTTTGCGACAGGCAGAATCGGGCACGGTTCAGGCCCGCCGGTTGAGCCCCTGCGACCGCCGCAGCGGGGGCCGGCTGCCATCCGCGGCGTAGGTGCCGAGGCCGGCCGCCAGCTTCTGAAGGTCGCAGAGCCGGTCGCGCGCGCTTGCAAGCCCGCGCTGCGCCGCCGCGTTCAGCCGGGCATTGCGCTGCGCAAGCGCCCGCAATGCCGCGAGCTCCGTCGCCGTCGTGCGGGGTCTGGCGGCCTGCAGGCGGACCGCCAGCGCCTCTTTCTCGGCTGCGATCGCGGGAAGGGCGGTCAGGTCGCCTTGCAGGAGGACGGCGGCCTCGCGCAGCAGATGGTCCCTCAGATCGGTGAGGAGATCAGCCATCGTTCGCCCCCGTGGTCGCCCGGGCGGCAAGCGCCCGGAAGATGCTCTCGGCGAGTCCGATTCCGCCCGATTCGGCCAGGATCCGGGCCTGTTCGCGCACGAGCAGGGACGAGAACTGATCTTCGCCGATGCCACCGCCCAAGGTCTTGTCGAGACCGGCCGATTTCAGCATCTCGGTCAGGAACTCGGCCTCGAGCGCGGTGGCGGTCCGGCGCAGCCGCGCTTCGTCGCGAACCGCCGGTGCCGCACCGGTGGATGCGCCGGCATCGAGATGAACGGTCATTTCCTACTCCCGCATCGGATTTTCGTCATCTTCCACGGGACCGGTAAAGGAGCGGTAACGCTCTTCTGGCATGTCCGGGGCGACGACAGCGGGAGACATCATGCACTGCCAGGCCGCATCCGAGCCCACGCCCCAGCCTGCCGGCGGCGCCCGGGGCCGCAGCGGTCGGGGACCGGACGATGGCGACGCGCAGGACGTGTTTGCCGCGGTGCTTGCCGCCCTCCCGCTTCCGGGTGGGCCGATCCCGACACCGGCCGAAACCGACCCTGCGCAAGCGGCTTCGACCCGGCCCTTCGCTCGGGCCGGGGTCGCGGATCCGGCCGGGCCGTTCGCCCCCACAGGCGCGGGACCGGGCACCGGTGGCCCCGGAAAGGCTTCGCCCGCATCGGTCGGCCAGGGCACCGCCGCCGTCGGTGACGCGGTCCTTTCGCCAGATGCCGCACCGGACACAGCCGAGGGCGATCCTCCGGGGGTCGCAAGGGTTGCGGCGGCCGGGATGGCGGTCGCCGACGCGGCGCCCGATCCCCTGTCGGCCGGTGCGTTTCCCGAAACCGGTCGGCCGGCCGGACCGGCGCCCGAGGGTGCTATCGTCGATGTCCTCCCGGATGCGCCGTCCGAGGCCGGGGACATCACCGCCGGCGACGGCGGCGGGATCGACGTCGCCCGCAAGAGTGCCGACGGCCATGCGGACAGCGACGGGGATCCCGGCGCGGACGGCGAGGGTGCCTCGCGCGAACGAAGCAAGGGTGACGAGGCCGATCCCGCGGCCCCGACCGCCGGCGATCACCGGGTCTTTCGCCTGCACGCGGACCGGGACCGGCCGGGCACCGTGCCTGTTCCCGGCCTCAGGGACGATTCCGGCCCCCGGGTCGGCGCGGGGCTTCCGGAAACGGTGGTGCGCTCTGCGGGCGGGCCGATCGAGGTGACGCTCGCGCCGCCCGAACTCGGCCGGGTGCACATGGCCCTGCGCGACCAGGACGGGGCGCTCAGCCTGTCGCTTTCCGCCGACCGGCCCGAGACGCTGGATCTCATGCGCCGCCATGCCGATCTCCTCGAGAAGGACCTCCGCATGCTTGGGTATGGGTCGATCGCGTTCCACTTCGGACAGGGCGGATCCGGGTCGCGCGCCGCCGCTCCGCCACCGCTTCCGGCCGACACCGACCGGCCGGGTGCCACCGATCCCGCACCGATCCCGCCCGCGCCCGGCCCCGCCCTCGGGGCGGGCGCCTCGCTCGACATCCGCCTCTAGGAGCCTTCATGACCGCTGTCGCCGCCACCACCAGCAGCCAACCCTCCGCCACCTTCGGGGCCCAGGCCGCCCCGGCCCTTTCAAGCGACTTTCAGACCTTCCTGCGCATGCTGACCACGCAGATGCAGAACCAGGACCCGCTGAACCCCATCGAGTCGACGGATTTTGCCGTGCAACTCGCGACCTTCTCCGGGGTCGAGCAGCAGGTTCGCACCAACGAGCTTCTCGCCACCTTGCAGTCGGCCCTCGGATACTCGGGTCTCGATCGCTTCGCGGCCTGGGTCGGAAAGGAGGCGCTGGTCACGGCACCCGTCGCCTTCGAGGGAACACCAGTCACGCTCGCGCCCGTCGCGGCGCAGGGCGCCGACCGGGCCGAGCTCGTCGTGACCGACGCCGCGGGCGCCGTCGTGTCCCGCCAGCCGCTGCCCCTGCCGGCCGGCCGCATCGACTGGGCGGGAACCGACGCGGCGGGGCGGCCACTTCCCCCCGGCCTTTACAGCCTTGCGGTGGACAGCTTCGTCGGCGAGGAGGCGCTGGGGACGGGTCCGGTCGCGGCCTACAGGCCGGTGTCCGAGATCCGGGCGACCGCCGACGGCGTGGTGGTCGTGGTTCCCGGCGGGACCGAGGTGCCGGTGGGCGACGTTGCCGCGCTTCGGGACGCGGCCGACCGGTGATCCCGCTCGGCCCGGGTCAGAGCCAGCGGGACAGCGCTGTCGCCGCCAGCGCGATGGCGGCTCCGGCAAGGCTGTACCAGAGCGGCCGCAGGGCGGGCTGCGGGGAAGGCGCCGGTTCGGGCTCGGCCTGACGGATCAGCGCCTCTTCCACCAGCCGCGGAAGTCTCGGCCCGAAGCGTGCGAGAACGCGCGCGGTTGCCGCCGCGTCGCGCAGGAAGGCCTGCGGGCCCACGTTCTTGCGGATGTAGGGCTCGACGATCGGACGCGCGCTCTGCCACATGTTGATGTGCGGGTTGAGCGAGCGTGCCACGCCCTCGACCACCACCATCGTCCGCTGCAGCAGGATCAGTTCGGTCCGCGTCTGCATGCCGAAACGCTCGGTCACCTCGAAGAGGTAGGCCAGAAGCCGCGCCATCGAGATGCGGCTGGCGTCCATGCCGAAGATCGGCTCGCCCACGGCGCGCAGCGCGCGGGCGAACTCGTCGACGGACCGGTCCCGCGGCACGTAGCCCGCCTCGAAGTGCACCTCGGCCACCCGGCGGTAGTCCTTGCGGATGAAGCCCATCAGGATCTCGGCGTAGACGCGGCGCGTGTACTGGTCGATCTGCCCCATGATCCCGAAGTCGTAGGCGATGATGTCGCCGTTCGCCGCCACCTTAAGGTTGCCCTGGTGCATGTCGGCGTGAAAATAGCCATCGCGCAGTGCATGGCTGAGGAAAAGCTGAAGGACGCGCGTGCCGAGCGCCTCGGCGTCATGCCCGGCGGCGCGGATCGCCTCGACATCGCCCAGCGGGATGCCCTCGGCCCAGCCGAGCGTCATCACCCGCCTGGAGGAGAGCGGCCAGACCGGATCGGGAACCTGGAACCCGGCATCGCCCCGGGTGTTGGCCGCGAACTCGGACGCGGCGGCCGCCTCGAGCCGCAGGTCGAGTTCGCCCGACACGACGCCGTCGAAGTGCCGGATCACCTCGGTCGGCCGCAGCCGCCGCGAGGCGGGGGAGAGCCGCTCGATCATCCGCGCGGCAAGGTAGAAGGCGTCGATGTCGCGGCGGAAGGCGCGCTCGATTCCCGGGCGCAGCACCTTCACCGCGACTTCCTCGCCGGTTTCGCGCACCCGTGCACGGTGGACCTGGGCGATGGACGCCGCGGCCACCGGTTCGGAGAACTCGCTGAACAGCTCATCCACCGGCGCGCCAAGCTCGGTCTCGATGGTGGCGCGGGCGATCGCGTTCGGAAACGGGGGAAGCTTGTCCTGAAGAACGCGCAGCTGGTCCGACAGCTCGTCGCCGACCACGTCGGGCCGGGTGGAGAGAACCTGCCCGAACTTGATGTAGGCGGGTCCCAGAGCGGTCAGCGCGCGGGTCACCGGCGGCAGCGCCGGATCGCCGCGATAGCCGAGCCAGCGGAACGGCCAGCCCATCACCCGCGCGACGAAGCGCAGCCGCGGCGTCACCTCGAAGGCCTCGAGCGCCATGCCCATCGCGCCGGTCCGCTCGAAGGTCGCACCGGTGCGGATCAGCCGCCAGAGATTGTGGGGGCCGCGCACCTCAGATCTTCCAGCCCGAGTGCAGCGCCGCCACGCCCATCGTCAGGTTGCGGTAGCTGACGCGCTCGAAGCCGGCCGCGCGGATCATCCCGGCAAAGCTCTCCTGGTCGGGAAAGCGGCGGATCGACTCGACGAGATACTGGTAGCTGTCGCGGTCGCCGGCGACGATCTGGCCCATGACCGGGATCACGTTGAAGGAATAGCGGTCATAGGCCCATTGCAGCAGGGTGTTCGGAATCCGGCTGAATTCCAGGACCATGAGCCGCCCGCCCGGCCGCAGGACGCGGAAGGCCTCGCGCAGCGCATCCTCGATCCGCGTGACGTTCCGGATGCCGAAGCTGACGGTGTAGACGTCGAAGCTGCGGTCGGCGAAGGGCAGGGCCATGGCGTCGCCGACCACCCATTCGAGCCGGTCGGCCAGCTTCTCGGCCTCGGCGCGCTTGCGCCCTTCCTCGAGCATCGGCGCGGTCATGTCGCACACGACCGCCGTGGCGCCGGGCGCGCGTTTCAGGAAGCGGAAGGCGACGTCGCCGGTCCCCCCCGCCACGTCCAGAAGGCGCTGGCCCGGACGCGGGGCCAGCCAGTCCATCATCGCGTCCTTCCAGAGCCGGTGCACGCCGCCCGACATCAGGTCGTTCATGATGTCGTATTTCGAGGCCACGCGGGAGAAGACCCCGTGGACCAATCCGGCCTTCTCGCTTTCATCGACGGTCTGAAAGCCGAAATGGGTCTTGCCGTCCTCGGTATCGGTCATCCGCTCTTGCCCTTGGCTCGCATCGCCTCTTCTTATATGCGGCCCGCGCCCGGGACAATGCGACGGGAAGGACGAGGACACGCCATGCCGGAACTGCCCGAGGTCGAGACGGTTCGCCGCGGACTGGCGCCGGTTCTGGAAGGCCGCACCATCCGCAACGCCGCCATCCGCCGCCCCGACCTGCGCTGGCCCCTGCCCGACCGCATGGCGCAGCGCCTGACGGGCGCGCGCGTCGAACGGCTGCGGCGCCGGTCCAAATACATCCTTGCGGACCTCTCGACGGGCGAGACGCTGCTCATCCACCTCGGGATGTCGGGCCGGATGCTGGTCTCGGGTGTGCTTCAGGGCGATTTCCACCATGGGCTCCCCACACCCGAGAAGCACGACCATGTGGTGATCGACACCGACGCGCCGGCCCGAATCGTCTTCAACGACGCGCGCCGCTTCGGGATGATGGACCTTGTGGCCACCGATTCCGCCGACCGCCATCCGCTTCTGGCGGGGCTCGGGCCAGAACCCCTGGGAAACGACTTCGACGGTCCCTACCTCGCGGCACGTCTCGCCGGGCGGGCCGCACCGGTCAAGGCGCTGCTTCTGGACCAGCGGCTGGTTGCGGGCCTTGGCAACATCTACGTCTGCGAGGTGCTGTTCCGCTCGGGGATCCATCCCGCCCGCCCCGGCGGCAGCCTGAGCGGATCCGAGGCGCAGGGTCTCGTGCCCATCATCCGCGACGTGCTGGCCGAGGCGATCGAGGCGGGCGGGTCAAGCCTGCGCGACCACCGTCAGACCAGCGGCGAACTGGGCTATTTCCAGCACACCTTCCGCGTCTATGGCCGCGAGGGCGCGGCCTGCCTGACCCCCGGCTGCGGCGGCACCGTCGCCCGCATCGTGCAGTCGGGCCGGTCGAGCTTCTACTGCCCCCACTGTCAGAGATGACTTGATCGCGGCGGGGGGGCTGATAGGACTCGCCCCCGTGCCGCCAGCCCGAAAGGACAAGCGATGGCTTACGAGACGATCGTGGTCGAGATCGAGGATTACGTTGCCCTGATCCGCCTGAACCGACCGGACGCGCTGAACGCTCTCAACTCCAAGCTCCTGGGCGAGCTTGCGGACGCGGTCCGGGCCGCCGATGCCAACGACCGGGTGCGCTGCATCGTCCTGACCGGATCGGAAAAGGCCTTCGCCGCCGGCGCCGACATCCGGGAAATGGCGGAAAAGACCTTCGTCGACGTGTTCACCGAGGATCTCTTCGCCGCCGAGACCGACCGGCTTCTGAAATGCCGCAAGCCGATCATCGCCGCGGTGGCGGGCTATGCGCTGGGCGGCGGCTGCGAGCTTGCGATGATGTGCGACTTCATCATCGCCGCCGAGACGGCGAAATTCGGTCAGCCCGAGATCAATCTGGGCGTCATGGCCGGCATCGGCGGAACCCAGAGGCTCACCCGCTTCGTGGGCAAGTCCAAGGCCATGGACATGAACCTGACCGGCCGGTTCATGGATGCGGCCGAGGCCGAACGGTCCGGGCTCGTGAGCCGGGTCGTGCCGGCCGCCAAGCTGATTCCCGAAGCCATGGCGGCCGCGCGCAAGATCGCCGAGAAATCGGTGCTGGCGACGATGGCGGTCAAGGAGGCGGTCAACCGCGCCTACGAGACCACTCTGCAGGAAGGCGTGCTCTTCGAACGCCGCGTTTTCAACGCGCTGTTCGCCACCGACGACCAGAAGGAAGGCATGCAGGCCTTCCTCGAGAAGCGCCAGCCGCAGTTCCGTGACCGCTGATCGACAGGGCGTGCGCGGGCCTGTTGACTTTGCCCCGACTCGCGCCTAGAAGCGCGGCTTCAAGATCGAACCGTCCTGACAACGGAACCAGAAGACATGGCCAACACGCCCCAGTCCAAGAAGCGCGCACGCCAGGCCGAGCGTCGGCAAGACGTGAACAAGGCGCGCCGTTCGCGGATCCGCACCTTCCTGCGCAAGGTCGAAGAGGCGCTCGCCTCGGGCAACCAGGAAGCGGCGGCTACGGCCCTGCGCACCGCCCAGCCCGAGCTGGCGCGCGGCATCACCAAAGGTGTGCTGCACAAGAACACCGTCGCCCGCAAGATGTCGCGCCTCGCGTCGCGGGTGAAGGCGCTTGGCGCGAACGCCTGATCCCGGCTGAAAAGCACGGATTTTCAATGTGTTGAGGGCACGCCATCGGCGTGCCTTTTCGCATTCCAATGGGCTTCGGCTCCGCCTTTCGCGCCCGGCTGTGCCTTCCTTGCAAGGGTCGCGGGATTCGCGACCCCCTCCGATGAGTCAAGCTCGAAGTTCAGTTGCGGCCGCAAGCGGGGGCTTGCTAGCGTCGGCCTGCGATTCACGTCGACTTGGGGGACATGGGGTTCCTGCGGGTGCGACCGGGCCTGACGGCGCGGTCACATCGGCAACCGTGCAAGCTGCAACAGCACGGGAAAAAGGGGCCCGAAGGGAATGGCGGCATGGGGAATGCCGGCGTTCCATGCCGAGACCGGGGCTGCACCGCGTGCGGTGCGCCCTGTCGGCTGCCGTGTCCATGGACCTGCGTGCGCGGAAACCCGGGTGGCGAGGGGTGACCCTTTCCGACATCCCGGGCTCCGTGTCTCGGTTCGACGCATCGTCATAAAAAACGCCGCCTGCCGCGCTGCTGCGGCCAAGGGGGCTAGCATGCGTGGGCTGTTGAATATGACCGAAGAAACCTGGGGCAAGGTCCGTGGCGAACTACTCAAGACTGTCGGCAGCACGAATTTCACATCCTGGATCGAACCGCTGCGCTTCACGGCCCTGAAGGGCGGCGTCGCCTACTTCGAGGTTCAGACCAATTTCATGCGCGACTGGGTGTCGCGCAATTTCGCGGAACAGATCCGCCAGCTGCTGAGCCGGGAGGGCGAGGCGGTCGAGCGGGTCGAGATCCGCGTCCGGCCCGCGGCGGTGTCCGACCGTGCGCCGGCGGCGACCGCCCGGGCCGCGGCCACACCGCGCAGCACCGAGGATGGCGAGATCCCCGGCGGCCAGACCGATCCGCGCTTCACCTTCGAGAACTTCGTCGTCGGCAAGCCCAACGAGCTGGCCCATGCGGCCGCGCGGCGTGTGGCCGAGGGCGGGCCGGTGACCTTCAACCCGCTCTTCCTCTACGGCGGGGTCGGCCTCGGCAAGACACACCTCATGCACGCCATCGCCAACGAGATCCGCGACCGCAACCCCGAGATGCGGGTGCTCTACCTGTCGGCCGAGCAGTTCATGTACCGCTTCATCCAGGCGCTGCGCGACAAGAAGATCATGAGCTTCAAGGAGCTGTTCCGGTCGGTCGACGTGCTGATGGTGGACGACGTGCAGTTCATCTCGGGCAAGGACAGCACGCAGGACGAATTCTTCCACACGTTCAACGCGCTGGTCGACCAGAACAAGCAGATCGTCATTTCGGGCGACCGGGCGCCGGGCGAGATGAAGGATCTCGAGGAGCGGATCAAGAGCCGGCTGCAATGCGGTCTTGTCGTCGATCTGCATCCGACCGACTACGAGCTTCGGCTGGGCATCCTGCAGCACAAGGCCGAGGGTTATCTGGCCCAGCATCCCCGTGTCGTGCTCCAGAGCGGCGTGATCGAGTTCCTCGCCCACCGCATCGCGTCGAACGTGCGGGTGCTGGAAGGGGCGCTGACCCGGCTTTTCGCCTTTGCGGAACTGGTCGGGCGGGAAATCACGCTCGATCTCGCCCAGGAATGTCTGGCCGACATCCTGCGGTCGTCCGAGCGGCGGATCACCATCGAGGAAATCCAGCGCAAGGTGGCCGAGCACTACAACGTCCGGCTCTCCGACATGATCGGTCCCAAGCGCTCCCGCACCATCGCGCGGCCCCGCCAGATCGCGATGTACCTCGCCAAGAAGCTGACCACGCGGTCGCTGCCGGATATCGGACGGCGTTTCGGGGGGCGCGACCACACCACGATCATGCACGGAATCCGCAAGATCGAGGAGCTCAAGGCCGCGGACAGCCAGCTGGCCGAGGATCTCGGGCTTCTGCGCCGGCTTCTGGAAAGCTGACCGCGGCCGCCCTCTTGACGGGCCGGGCGCCGGCATGAACAGTCCCGAAAAATCTTGAGCCGACGCCGGAAATCCCCCATCTTCGGCGTCCACCATCAGGGGTCAGACATGAAGATCAGCATCGAACGCGCGGCGCTTCTCAAGGCGGTCGCCCAGGCGCAGTCGGTGGTCGAGCGTCGCAACACCATCCCGATTCTCGCCAATGTGCTGATCGAGGCCGAGGGCAACGCTGCGACGCTTCGGGCCACCGATCTCGACATCGAGGTTCTCGACCGCTGCCCCGCGATGGTCGAGCGTGCGGGGGCCACGACCGTCTCGGCGGTGACGCTGCACGAGATCGTCCGCAAGCTGCCGGACGGGGCGCTGGTGCAGCTTGCCGACGATGCGGCGGCCGGGCGGCTGACCGTGCAGGCGGGCCGGTCCACGTTCCACCTGGCCACCTTGCCGAAGGAGGATTTCCCGGTGATGGCCTCCTCGGAATACACCGCCAATTTCGCGGCGCCGGCCCCGGTGCTGCGCCGGCTTTTCGACAAGTCGAAGTTCGCCATTTCGACGGAAGAGACCCGCTATTACCTGAATGGCGTCTACATGCACATCGCGCAGGGCGAGGACGGGCCGGCGCTTCGCTGCGTGGCGACCGACGGGCACCGGCTGGCCCGGATCGACGCGCCCCTTCCCGACGGGGCCCAGGCCATGCCGGGGGTAATCGTTCCGCGCAAGACCGTGAACGAGCTGCGCAAGCTTCTGGACGACGACAGCACCGAGATCGCGGTGTCGGTGTCCGAGACCAAGGTGCGGTTCGCCACGCCGTCGATCACGCTGACCTCGAAGGTGATCGACGGGACGTTCCCGGATTACTCGCGCGTGATCCCGACCCAGAACAGCCGCAAGATGGAGGTGGATGCCGCCGAGTTCGCCCGCGCGGTGGACCGGGTGGCGACGGTTTCGTCCGAGCGGTCGCGCGCGGTCAAGATGCAGATCGACGAGGACCGGCTGGTCCTGTCGGTCAACGCGCCCGACTCGGGGGCGGCCGAAGAGGAGCTTGCCGTGGCCTATGGCGACGAGCCGCTGGAGATCGGCTTCAACGCGAAGTATCTGCTGGAAATCGCAAGCCAGGTGGACCGCGAGAACGCGGTGTTCCTCTTCGATTCCCCCGGTCAGCCCACACTGATGCGCGAGGGCTCGGACACCTCGGCGATCTACGTGGTCATGCCGATGCGCGTGTGACGGCTGCCAGGGGATCCGGTCCGGGATTCGTAGGCGAGGGTGAGGGGACGGGCCGTGATCGGGCGGTTGACGCTGTCGCAGTTCCGGTCGCACCGGCGTCTTGACCTGGCGCTCGACGGCCGGCCCGTGGCGATCTTCGGCGCGAACGGCGCGGGCAAGACCTCGATCCTCGAAGCGGTGTCGCTTCTGTCGCCGGGGCGGGGGCTGCGCCGGGCCGCCCCCGAGGATCTGGCGCGGCGCGGGGCGGGTCTCGGCTGGAAGATCCGGGCCGTGCTCGGCGGGCACGACCACGAGATCGAGACCTCTGCGATGCCGGGTTCCGCCCGCGAGGTCGCGATAGACGGAAAGGCGGCGCCGCAGGTGCGGCTTGCGCAGCTCTTGCGTCAGGTCTGGCTGGTCCCGAGCATGGACCGGCTCTGGATCGAGGCGCCCGAAGGGCGTCGGCGGTTCCTCGACCGGCTGACGCTGTCGCTCTTTCCCGATCACGCCGAGGCGGTTCTGGCGTACGAGCGTGCGATGCGCGAGCGCAACCGGCTTTTGAAGGACATGGTGCGCGATCCGGCCTGGTACGGAGCGCTCGAGGCCCGGATGGCCGAGGCCGGCGCCGCGATCTCGGCCGCGCGCGCCGCGGCTCTGGTGCGCATCGCGGCGGCGCAGGCTGCGGCCGAGACGGCGTTTCCGGCGGCGCAGCTCGCCCTGACCGAGACCGGCCCCGACGATCTGGCCGCCGCCCTGGCCGAGGGGCGGTCCGCCGACATGGCGGCCGGGCGCACGCTGGAGGGGCCGCACCGGGCCGATCTGACGGCGATCTACGCGGCGAAGGACATTCCGGCGGCGCAGGCCTCGACCGGCGAGCAGAAGGCGCTGCTGATCTCGCTGGTTCTGGCCAACGCCCGTGCCATTGCCGAGGATGCGGGCGAGCCGCCGGTGCTTCTGCTGGACGAGGTGGCGGCGCATCTCGACGCGGACCGGCGCGCCGCGCTTTACGACGCGATCTGCCGGCTGGGGGCGCAGGCCTTCCTGACCGGCACCGGGGCGGAACTGTTCGACAGTCTCGGGAACCGGGCCGAGCATCTTGAGGTTTCCGAGGCCGGTGGCGAGTCCGTCGTCCGCGTGCATGCCCGGCCGCGAGAGCGCCGATGACCCCGCCGCGTGTCTCGCGCATCACCCGTGGCCTGGCCGCCCTCGGGGGCGCGCTGAAGGCGCCGCAGACGGTCGTCCGGGGCGGACACTCCGGCTGTTTCGCCGGAGCGGACGGCCATGTCCGGGAACGGGCGATGAACCCGTTCTGGCCGCTGGCCACCGATGGCAGCCTGACCCTGCCCGACGCGCCATGACGCTCAGTGCCTGGGGATTGTGGCTCTACGCCGGGGCGCTGGTTCTCTTGTGGATCACGCCGGGGCCGGTGTTCGTCGCGCTGTCGGCCCGCGCCCTGACCGGCGGCTTTCGGGCCGCCTGGCCGCTCGCCGTCGGTGTCACCGTGGGCGACATCATCTGGCCGCTCGTCGCGATCTTCGGGCTGAGCTGGATCGTCGCCAGTCAGGCGGCGCTTCTGTCGGTGATGACCTGGATTGCGGCGGCAATCTTCGTGGCGATGGGCATCGGTCTCATCCGCCACGGCGGTGCAGCGCTTTCGACCGATTCGCGCCTGACGCGGCCCGGCCTCTGGGCCGGCTTCTCGGCCGGGGTGGCCGCCATTCTCGGAAACCCCAAGGCCATCCTCTTCTACATGGGCGTGCTGCCGGGATTCTTCGATCTGTCGCGCGTGACGATCCCGGACGTTGCCGTGATCCTCGCCCTGTCGTCCGCCATCCCTCTGGCCGGAAACCTGTTCACGGCCTTCGCCGTCTCGCGCGCCCGGCGGATGCTCAGCACCCCGGCCGCGCTTGCCCGCACCAACCGGATCGCCGGCGCTCTTCTGGTGCTGGTGGGGGTGGCGATCGTCGTCTTGCGCCACTAAATCTTGTGGGTTCGGCGTGACAATTCCGCGTCCCGCCGCTATAAGTCCGCATCCGGCAGGCAAGGCGCAGAAGAATGACCGACGACACCCCGAAGCCCCAAAGCTACGGCGCGGAATCCATCAAGGTTCTCAAGGGGTTGGAAGCCGTCCGCAAGCGCCCCGGCATGTATATCGGCGACACCGACGACGGGTCGGGCCTGCACCACATGGTCTATGAAGTCGTCGACAACGGCATCGACGAGGCCCTGGCGGGCCATGCGACCGAAGTCGTGGTCCGGATCCACGACGACAGCTCGGTTTCGGTGCGCGACAACGGGCGTGGCATCCCCGTGGACATGCACCCGACCGAAGGCGTCTCGGCCGCCGAGGTCATCATGACCCAGCTCCATGCCGGCGGAAAGTTCGACAACACCGCCGAAGGCGGCAACGCCTACAAGGTCTCGGGCGGTCTGCACGGCGTCGGCGTCTCGGTGGTGAACGCGCTGTCCGACTGGCTCGAACTCACCGTCTGGCGCAATGAACGGGAATACCGCGCCCGGTTCGAGCACGGCGAATGCGTGGTCCATGTGCACGAGGTCGGGCCGGCGCCGGGGATGCGCGGGACCGAGGTGCGCTTCCTCGCGAGCGCCAAGACCAATCACCCCGACGGGACGTTCTCGGATCTGGACTACAGCTTCAAGACACTCGAGACCCGCCTGCGCGAGCTTGCCTTCCTGAACTCGGGCGTGCGCATCGTGCTCGAGGACGACCGTCCCGCGGAACCGCTGCGCAGCGAGATGTTCTACGAAGGCGGCGTGCGCGAATTCGTGCGCTACCTTGACCGGTCCAAGCAGCCGGTCATGCCCGATCCGATCTTCATGACCGGGGAACGCGCGGGCATCGGCGTCGAGGTGGCGATGTGGTGGAACGACAGCTACCACGAGACTGTGCTGCCCTTCACCAACAACATCCCGCAGCGCGACGGCGGCACCCACCTGGCCGGGTTCCGGGGCGCGCTGACCCGGGTCATCAACGCCTATGCCCAGTCCTCGGGCATCGCCAAGCGCGAGAAGGTCGAGTTCACCGGCGACGACGCGCGCGAGGGCCTGACCTGCGTGCTGTCGGTCAAGGTGCCCGACCCGAAGTTCTCGAGCCAGACCAAGGACAAGCTCGTGTCCTCCGAGGTGCGCCCGGCGGTCGAGAACCTCGTGGGCGAGAAACTGGCCGAATGGTTCGAGGAGAACCCCGGCCCGGCCCGGGTGATCGTCGGCAAGATCGTCGAGGCGGCGCTGGCACGCGAGGCCGCGCGCAAGGCGCGCGAGCTCACCCGCCGCAAGACCGCGATGGACGTGGCCTCGCTGCCGGGCAAGCTGGCCGACTGCCAGGAAAAGGATCCGGCGCTCTCCGAGCTGTTCATCGTCGAGGGTGACTCGGCCGGCGGGTCGGCCAAGCAGGGGCGCGAGCGCAGGAACCAGGCGGTGCTGCCCCTGCGCGGCAAGATCCTGAACGTCGAACGGGCCCGCTTCGACCGGATGCTGTCCTCGGACCAGATCGGCACGCTCATCACCGCGCTCGGGACCGGCATCGGCCGCGACGAATTCGACGTGCGCAAGCTGCGCTACCACAAGATCGTCATCATGACCGACGCCGACGTGGACGGCGCGCATATCCGCACGCTTCTGCTGACCTTCTTCTTCCGGCAGATGCCGGAACTGATCGACCACGGGCATCTCTACATCGCCGAGCCGCCGCTCTACAAAGTGGCGCGCGGCAAGTCCGAGGTCTATCTCAAGGACCAGGCGGCGCTCGACGACTACCTGATCGCGCAGGGGATCGAGGGGGCCATCCTGAAGCTGGGCAGCGGCGAGGAAATAACGGGCGCCGATCTCGGGCGCGTGGTCGAGGAAGCCCGCGTGGTCAAGCGCATCCTCGGGGCCTTCCCGACCCACTATCCGCAGCACATCCTCGAACAGGCCACCATCGCCGGGGCGCTTCTGCCCGGACGGATCGACGCCGATGCGCAGGGTGTGGCCGATGCCGTGGCACGCCGTCTCGATGCGGTGGCGGTGGAATACGAACGCGGCTGGTCCGGCCGGCCGACGCAGGATCACGGGCTGCGCTTCTCGCGGGCCGTCCGCGGGGTCGAGGAAGTCCGCACGCTCGACGGTCCGGTGCTGCGCTCGGGCGAGGCGCGGCGGCTGGCCGCGCACACCGGCGCGCTGGCCGAGACCTATGGCCAACTGGCCCGGCTGGTGCGCAAGGACCGCGAGCTGGCGATCCACGGTCCGACCGAGCTTCTGGCCGCGATCCTGGCCGAGGGCGAGAAGGGCCTGAGCCTGCAACGCTACAAGGGTCTCGGCGAGATGAACCCCGAACAGCTCTGGGAAACGACGCTCGACCCGTCGGCGCGCACGCTGGTGCAGGTGAAGGTCGATGATCTGGCCGAGGCCGACGACATCTTCACCAAGCTCATGGGCGATGTGGTCGAGCCGCGGCGCGAGTTCATCCAGCAGAACGCGCTCAGCGTCGAGAATCTGGATTTCTGATCCGGCCGCTCTGGTCATCGGAGGGTGCCCGCGCCAGACTGGCGGGGAAGGAGACCGCCGATGACCAAGCACAACGCCGACCCGATCTGGGACATGACCGAGGCCCACCGGGCGGATTATGTCCGCCTTGCCGACCGGGTGTTCGACACGCCCGAGGTTGCCTATACGGAATGCAAGTCCGTCGAGAGCCACATCGCGCAGCTCGAGGCCGAGGGCGCGCGCATCACCCGCGATCTGGCCGGGATTCCGACCGCGGTGATGGGCGAATGGGGCGAGGGCGGGCCCGTCATCGCGATCCTTGGCGAATACGATGCGCTGCCCGCGCTGGGGCAGGCGCCGGGCGTGGCCGAGGAGCGGCCAACCGGCGGCGCCGGGCACGGCTGCGGGCACAACCTTCTGGGGTCGGCCGCGATGCTCGCGGCCGTCGCCGTGCGGGACTGGCTGCGCGAGACCGGCCGGCCGGGCCGGGTGCGCTATTACGGCTGCCCCGCCGAGGAAGGCGGCGCCGCCAAGACCTTCATGGTGCGCGAAGGGCTTTTCGCCGATGTCGATGCCGCGGTGTCCTGGCACCCGGCCGACTACACCGGGGTTTTCGAGGCGCGGTCGCTGGCCAACACCCGCATCGACTTCACCTTCCACGGTCGCGCCGCCCATGCCGCCGCCTCGCCCGAGCTTGGCCGGTCGGCGCTGGACGCGGTCGAGCTGATGAACATCGGCGTCAACTACATGCGCGAGCACATGCCCGATGACGCGCGGGTGCACTACGCCTATCTGGACGCCGGCGGCGAGGCGCCGAACGTGGTGCAGGCGCGCGCCACCGTCCGCCAGCTGATCCGGGCGCGCGACAACAAGGGCCTGCGCCGCCTGGTCGAGCGGGTGCGCAAGATCGCCGAGGGGGCGGCGCTGATGACCGAGACGCGGGTCGAGGCCCGGGTGGTCTCGGCGGTGTCGAACCTCATGCCCAGCCCGGTGCTCGAACGTCTGATGGATGGTCACATCCAGCGGCTCGGCGCCCCCGACTTCGATGCGGCCGACCGGGCCTTCGCGCGCGCGATCCGCGCGACGCTCACGCCCGAGCACATCGCCGACACCTTCGCCCGCACCGGCCGCCCGCTCGACCCCGATCTCGACCTGTGCGACTTCGTGGTGCCGCTCGGCTCGGCGCCGCCGGCCGCGCAGGGATCGACCGATGTGGGCGACGTGTCCTGGGCGGTGCCCACGGTGCAGGCCTGGGTCGCGACCTGCGCGATCGGCACGCCGTTCCACAGCTGGCAGCTGACCGCGCAGGGCAAGTCGCCGGCCGCCCACAAGGGGATGGTGCATGCGGCCAAGATCATGGCCGCGACCGCGCGCGATCTGTTCGAGCGGCCCGAGATCCTCACCGCTGCACAGGCCGAGCACGCGGCGGCGCTGGCGGTTGACCCCTATGTCTGCCCGATGCCGCCCGAGGTGCTGCCACCGGTCCCGCGCTGAGCGCGCCTACTCCGCCGCCACGCGCGCCGCGTCGCGGTCGAGCTGGCGGCGGAAGTCGTTCGCGAACATCGTCCGGGTGAACCGGCCCAGACCCGACGGGTGCTCGCCGAAGGCCGCGATCCGCGCGGTGAGCACCTCCTTGACCGACGGGCTGACCCGCGTCGGAATCTCGATCGGCTCGGCCATGCGGAACTCGGCCAGGGGGCGGGCGAAGTCGGCGGCGCGCCAGGCCTCGATGTCGTAGCAGGTCTTCCAGTGCGGCGCCTGCTCCAGGGTCTCGGCAAAGGGCACGTGCAGCATCACGCTGCGGTAATAGGCGGTGATGCAGTCCAGCATCACCCGGGCCTCGCGGTCTTCGCGCGGGATCAGATCGCCGATGGCCCTCTGCAGGAAGTCGAGCGCCTGCGAGACGACGATGAACCGGCCGATCATCGCGTATTTGGACAGGAGATTGCCGCCGAGCTCGCCCGAGATCAGGCCGTCGTAATGCGCCTTGGCCCAGTTCACGCAGTCCTCGCGCGTGTCGAAAAGCTCGGCCTGGTTCTCGTCGAGATAGTCCTGAACCGCGTCACGAAGCGCCTGCGGCGCCTCGTGCAGGATGTCCTGCATGTGCTTGATGACCTCGTAGGGCCGCACGCCGCGTTCCCGGGCAAAGCGGAAGGCTTCGACGAAGTTGTCCTCGTAGTAGAAGATGGTCAGCAGCAGGTGGAAGACCCGCGTGTCGAGATAGTCCTGGAACGAGAAGGCCTCGGATTCGACCACCATCTCCTCGGTTTCCACCACGATCCCGTCGCCATAGTCGCCAAGGCAGCGCGCCACGATCCGGTGCCGCGTCTTGAACCCGAATTCGGCCCGGCTGTCGGGATTGGCGAGCGGCGCTCCGTGCAGAAGCATGAGCTGGTGCGCGGCGACACGGCTCACGCCGGTCTCGATCAGCTTGTCCACCGCGTCCATGAACGACGCCTTGGTCTCGCCCGGCATGCAGAGGATCAGCTCGCCGTAGGACTGCATCCCCTGGGCGTGCAGGTCCTTCTGCACCTCGGCATAGGTGTCGAGGCTGATGTTGTCGCGCTTGATGTTCTTCAGCACCACCGGGTTCAGCGACTGCACCGAGGAGGTCATCGGCAGCCGGCCGCGCGCCTTGCGCATGACCTTGATGATCCGCTCGCCCTTGTTCTTGCCGGTCGTGGTGCGGATGTATTTCGGCCAGTCGTAGCGGTCCATCAGGTGGCCGAGGTAGTCGGCCACCTCCTCGTCCTCGACATACATCCCGAAGTTGTCGTCGGCGAAGCACAGCGGCGAGGCCCGGTTGATGCGGGCGACGATGTAGTCGAGATCGGCCCGGGTGCGCTCGAACGAATGGCGGAACACCTTCGAGTTCGACTTCACCGAGGAATTGCAGAAGGTGCAGGTGAAGGGGCAGCCCCGCGCCAGCTGCATCAGGGCGAAGAGCCCGGTCTGGAAGAACTTGTCCATGAACCCCGCCAGATAGGGCGAGGGGATCTCGTCCAGGTCGCGGATGCGCGGCACCTCGGCGGCCCGGGTGATCGCGCCGGTCCGGTGATCGATCCAGAGCGATCCGGGGATCGGCTCTTCGAAGAGGCCCTCGCGCCGCTGGCCCACCTCGGCGAAGCGGTTGACCACGTTCAGGAAGGCGCGCTCGCTTTCGTAGGTCGGACCGCGCACATGGATGTCGATCATCGGCATGCCGGCGATCCACGTGTCCTGCTCCTCGGTCGTCAGCGGGAAGTTCGGCCCGCCCATCAGGGTCACCACGCCCGGATCGCGCGCCTTGGCGAGGCGGGCGAAGGACAAGGCAAGGTGATGGTTCCAGGAGTAGCTGGAAAACCCGATCATGTTGGGCATGGCCCGATCCATCGCGCTGCGCAGATCCTGCGGGTCGCGGAATATCTCCACCTCAAGCCCCTCGGGGACGCGCGCATAGGCGCGGGCGTAGGCGGCAAGGTTGCCGACCCCGAGCGGATAGGTGTCGGAGGTCGTGGTGACGAGGTTGTGCCCGAGATCGGCCAGATAGAGGCGCATCGATCGACTCCCGATTGTCGTTGCAGAGGCAGACGACGCGCGTCTGACGGCCGAGCGCCTCCGGTTCCGAGCCTGACTTAGCGTAAGGTCGAATCATGCACCGACAAAGCCGCTTTGGCTTTGTTGCCAGAATCCTAGGGAAATTCGGCCTGAGATCGGGGATTTATGCGCTTTGGGTAAACAGTGGCCTGCGATCAGACCGTCACCGGCTGCGCTTCCTGCGCGCCCACTCCGAAGACGCGCTTGTAGCGCGCGATCTCTCCTGCCGGTCCCATCGCCTTGTTCGGGTTGTCGCTGAGCTTGACCGTCGGGCGGCCGTCGGCGGCGACCGCCTTGCAGACCAGGCTGAAGGGCGCGAGCCCGTCGCCCGGTGCGAGCCCGCGGAAATCGTTGGTCAGAAGCGTCCCCCAGCCGAACGAGACCTTGACCCGCCCCGCAAAGCGCTGGTGCAGATCGATGATCCTGTCCACGTCCAGCCCGTCGGAAAAGATCACCAGCTTGGTGGTCGGATCCTCGCCCCGGTCCTTCCACCAGCGGATCGCGGTCTCGGCGCCGACGACGGGATCACCGCTGTCGATGCGGATGCCGGTCCAGCTGGCCAACCAGTCGGGCGCGCGCCTCAGGAAGCCCTCGGTGCCGTAGGTGTCGGGCAGGATGATGCGCAGGTTGCCGTCATGCTCTTCGTGCCAGTCGGCCAGCACCCGATAGGGGGCCTGCGCCAGTTCCTCGTCGCTGTCGGCCAGGGCCGAGTAGACCATCGGCAACTCGTGCGCGTTGGTGCCGATCGCCTCGATGTCGCGGCGCATGGCGATGAGGCAGTTCGAGGTGCCGATGAAGGCCGGGCCCAGCCCTTCGATCATCGCCTGCACCGCCCAGTCCTGCCACAGGAAGGAATGCCGGCGCCGCGTGCCGAAATCGGCGATCTTCAGGTTTTCAAGACCGCGCAGCCGCTCGATCTTTTCCCAGAGCCGCGTCATCGCCCGGGCGTAGAGCACCTGAAGCTCGAACTTGCCCATCCGGCCCAGAACGGCGCGCGACCGCAGCTCCATGAGCACCGCTAGGGCCGGGATCTCCCACAGCATGACCTCCGGCCAGCGGCCCTCGAAGGTCAGCTCGTACTGTCCGTCGCGGGTTTCGAGGTGATAGGCGGGCAGGCGCAGGCCCTCGAACCACTCCATGAAATCGGGGCGAAACATCTGGCGCTTACCGTAGAAGGTATTGCCGCGCAGCCAGGTGCTTTCGCCGCGTGTCAGGCTCAGCGAGCGGACGTGGTCGAGCTGCTCGCGCAGCTCGCCCTCGTCGATGAGCTCGGCCAGCCGGACGTCCCTGGACCGGTTGATGAGGCTGAAGGTGACGGTAGTGTCGGGCCGGTTGCGGAACACCGACTGGCACATCAGCAGCTTGTAGAAGTCGTCGTCGAGAAGGCTGCGGACGATCGGGTCGATCTTCCATCTGTGGTCGTGGACGCGGGTGGCAATGTCGACCATCTCAGGGCTCCAGCCGCACGCCGGCCGCGCGCATGTCGTCCTGCGCCTTGGCCAGGGATCCGTCGAGGTCGATGGCGCGACAGGCGCCCTCGAGCACCGTGACGCCGAACCCGTGCCGCGCCGCGTCGATGGCCGAATAGGCCACGCAATAGTCGGTGGCCAGACCCACGAGCGTCACGTCCGTGATCCCCAGGGTCCGCAGATAGCCGACGAGACCGGTCGGGGTCGTGCGGTCGTTCTCGAAGAAGGCGGAATAGCTGTCGATCTCGGGCCGGAATCCCTTGCGGACGATTAGGTGCGCGGCGTCGGTGCGCAGGTCGGCGTGGAAGGCGGCGCCGTCGCTGCCGATCACGCAATGCACCGGCCAGAGCACCTGGGGGCCGTAAGGCATGTCGGTCATCGAGAACGGCGCGGCGCCGGGGTGGCTGGCCGCGAAGGACATGTGGTTGGCCGGATGCCAGTCCTGTGTCAGCACGACGCAGGCGAACTCGCCCATCAGCCCGTTCACGCGCGGGATGATCGCGTCGCCATCGGCCACGGCCAGGGCTCCGCCGGGGCAGAAATCGTTCTGGATGTCGATCACGATGAGGGCCGAGGTCCGAGCGCGCATGTCCGTGTCCTTCCGACGGGAATGGTCCTTGCTACGAGGCGCGGGCCCCCGCCGTCAATGTGGGCGCGGTCGGCGGGCGGTGCGGGTCAGCACGCGACCGGTTGCGGGCGGTCGCCGTCACCGGCGGCACCCGGCGATGCGAAAAGGCCGGGCGCAAGGCCCGGCCTGTGCCGTTGCGGCGCGCCACTGCGCAATCAGTAGTAGGTTCCGTAGTTGTAACCGACCGAATCGTCGGTGTAGCGGCACTTGTTCAGCACGACCCCCATCACGTTGGTCAGCTGCGCCAGTTCCTTCTCGCAGATGTCGATGTTCGACAGCCGGGTGCCTTCGGCCGCGGCGATCAGAAGGGCGCAGTCCACATTGCCGAGGAAGCCCACATTGTCGTCGCTGGCCAGCATCGGCGACATGTCGAAGATGGTGATGTCGGGACGCCAGGACTGTTCGATCTCGGTCAGCACCGTCGATGTCTGGGTGCTGTGCAGGAGTTCCGCGGGGTTGCGGGCGGCGGCGGCGTTCATGGCGACGACAAGATTGCCGCCGATCACCCGGGCGCAATCGGCGAAGTCGGCCTTGCGCTCCAGCACCTCCCAGAAGGAATGCTTGGGCGTCTGGCCGAGGATCTTGTGCAGGGCCGGTCGCCGCAGGTCGAGGTCGATCAGCATGATGCGCAGGTCTTTCTGGCGCGCCAGGCTGATCGCGAGGTTCAGCGAGACGGTCGTCTTGCCGCAGCTCGCGTCGGGGGACGTGACGGCGAGGCGCGTCCACGACTTTTCTTTCATCGTCCGGTAGGTGCGCGACCGCAGCATGTCGAACGGGGCCGCGTCCTTGCCGGCGACCAGCGCCGCGATGCGGTTCTTCTGGGCACGGTCGGCCGGGATGGTGATCGAGGGCAGTCCCGCCCAATCCATGCCGGCGGGGGCGATCCTCTGGGCGGCGTCGAACTCGCCGATACCGGCCCCTGCGCGGGCCTTCCGCTGTTCCCGAGCCTTGGCGAGGGCTGCTTCAAGTCG
This sequence comes from Pseudomonadota bacterium, assembly GCA_049324535.1. Lineage (GTDB taxonomy): Bacteria > Pseudomonadota > Alphaproteobacteria > Rhodobacterales > Rhodobacteraceae > JBMOOG01. The sequence goes on from JBMOOG010000001.1 coordinate 160,497, forward strand.
TTCCATGTGTCACACCGCTGTGAGTGCCGGACCGGCCGCCTAGAGACGGATGCCGAGCTTCGAGGCCACCTTGGCCAGGATGATGTCGAGGGGCTGATAGTAGACGTGCACCGCATAGATCAGCGCCGGTATGCCTGCCACGGCCAGAAGCAGCAGCGCGGCGAAGCCGGTCCGGCGCTGGACCGCTTCCGAAGGGGTGCGCATGTAGGGGATGGTGGCGAAGGGCGTGATGCCGAAGGCCTTGATAAGATCCTTGGGCCGCCGGACCGAGCGATTCAGCACCTCGATCAGCACCACGGTGGCGAGGCCGAGGAAGATGCCCCCGCCGATGCCCCCGAGAGCGATCAGCAGCCGGTTGGGGCTGGCCGGTTCCGTGGGCACGGTCGCCGCGTCCAGCACCACGATCCTCTCGCCCTTCGAGAGAATCTCGATCCGTTCGCCGGTGGCGGCGCTCGACAGCCGTGAGACAGCCTGGTTGTACTGGTTCTGGATGTTGGCCTGGTCGCGGGTCAGCGCGTCGAGGGCGATCTGGTTGGCCGGCGTCCGCTCGATCGTGTCGGTCACGGCCTTGAGCTGTTCATCGACCTGGTCGCGCTGTTTCTGGGCAAGGGCGATGCGCGAGTCGATGTCGGCCAGCTGAACGTCCAGCATGCTCTGCGCCGGGTCGGTCGAGGGGGCGGTGCTGGTCGTTGCCAGCTGCCCGCGCACGATGGCTTCGAGCTGCGTGATCTGGGCCTGGAGAAGTTTCACCTTCGGGTTTTCGGGCGACAGGACCGCGGTTGAGGCGTTGAGCTGGTCGCGCAGCTGGGCCAGTTGCCGGGCCTCGGGGGTCTGCGGGGCGTTGTTGCTGGCGCTGGTCACCTGACCCGTGGTCTGGAACACGGTGACAAGACGCTGGCGCTGGTCCTGAAGCTGGGCGATGTTCTGGTCGAGCATCGACAGCTGACCCTGAAGCTGTGCCTGCTGGGTCATGCGGAACTGAAGCGTGTTCGGCATGGCGTCGGCGTTCTTGTTCTGGAAGTCGAGGATCTCGGCGGCCTTCTTGTCCAGCTCGACCCCGAGGCTCTTCACCTCCTGCTGGAAGAACTCGAGCGTGTCCTCGGCGCGCGCCGTCCGGAGCGCGGCGTTTTCCTTCAGGATCAGCGTGACGTATTCGTTCACGACGCCGGCGGCGATCTGGCCGTTCTCGCCGGTGAATTCGAGCGTCATGATCGTCGCCTGGTCCTTGCCGGCCAGCTTGGTGATCTTTGTGTGATCGCGCATCATCTGCACGATCTCGTCCGGCGACATCTTGGCGAGTTCCTTGGAGACGTTCAGCCGGCGTGCCACGTCAAGCAGGTTGGCCCGGGTCATCAGCCGGTTCTCGATCACCTGAAGCTGTTCGAGCGCGGCCATCTTGACCTGGGGCGGCGCCAGCGGATCGGGGATCTGCGAGGATTCGACCAGAAGGCGGGCCTGCGCCCAATAGGTCGGGGGCAGAAGGAACGCCGCGGCAACCGCCGCCGCCGCGACCAGTGCGGCGATGATGATGAAGTAGTGCAGGCGACGCAGGAAGACCGCAAAATAGAACGACAGATCCAAGGCTACTTCCTCTTTTCCTCTTCCGCGGCGATCTGGGCAGCGAAAAACACGCCGTCGTCAAGCACAGACTGCACCACCTGCTCGTCCACATGGGGGTGATCCATGCTCCAGGCATAGAGCAGCGCCATGTCGCAGAGCTGGTTGACCAATCGCGGAACGCCGTGCGTGACCTTGTGGATCATACGCCCCGCGCCATCGGTGATCTCCCGGCCGGTGCCGCCGGCGGCCTTCAGCCGGTAGGCGATCAGCTCGGTCACGGCCTTGGCGTCGAGCGGCATGAGATGGAAGCTGGCCGCGATGCGCTGCGCGAGCTGGCGCAGCGCGGGATCGAGCACCATCTCGCGCAGTTCGGGCTGGCCGACCAGAACCAGCTGGATGATTTCATCCTTGCCCGAGTTGATGTTGGTCAGCATCCGCAGCTCTTCGAGGCTCTCGGCTGACAGATTCTGGGCCTCGTCGAAGATCAGCACGACCCGGCGGCCCGCGGCGTATTCCGAGATGAGGAAATCCTGGAGCTTCTGGAACAGCTGCACATAGCCGACGGAGGGGTCGAAGGGGACCGCAAGGGCGTTCAGCACCCACTGGATCAGCTCGCCCCGGCCGCCCTGCGCGTTCGAGATCAGCCCGACGGTCACCTTGGATCCGAGCTGCCGAAGCAGTTCACGAAGAAGTGTCGTCTTGCCGCAGCCGACGCCGCCCGTGACGAGGGTGATAGGCGCTCGGGAAATGATCCCGAACTCGAGGACCGAATAGGCGCGCCGGTGCTGCGCAGACCAGAACAGGAAATCCGGGTCGGGAACCAGCGTGAAAGGCCGTTCCCTGAACCCGAAGAAGTCCATGTAGAAGCCTACGTTGCCGCTCTCCTCGCTTCTGGTCTCAACGACCTTGTTCATGCCTCATCCAATCTTCACGAAAGCGAGCGACCACCCCAGCGGCCGCGGCCGTTATAACCTTGACCCGCGATGATCGCACCTGCCCTCCGAACACACAAGTTCGTCAACTTGATGGCGGACGCGAGTCACGGCCCTGAAGTCCCTAACCCAAGCGGTCCTCCGAGTCTCGGATGCCGCGGAACTGGTCTCGCTACAGCGACAGTCGCGGTCCGCTTGCCTCGTTGTCGGGCCGCATGAAACAACTAGACGGTGTTTGTGGCGACATTGTGCGCAACGGTGGCGATAAGCGGCTGATTTCGAGCGGTTTTTGCGGCGGTTTTCGGGATTTCCCCAATTTCGCGATTTGTCGGCCGAAGCATCGGTGCTATGACCGTCTGTGGTGGTGCTGCAGATGCAGAATCGGCAGCGGGTGAGTCGTGAGCGCCTTTTTCCAGGGCGTCTGTGCCGTGCGGCAGTGCGGACGGAGTGTGTTTATGACTGTTCAGCTTAACGATCTTTCCGAAGAAATCGACTCGGCAAGTGCGCCGGTTGGGTTGGTTGCCGTGCCGAGGAAGCGTGGTCTCTACAGGAATGGCGGCAAGCGGATCTTCGACGTGGTCGCTGTACTGTGCCTCGGGGTGGCCGCCGTGCCGATCGTCCTTCTTCTTGCCCTCTGGATCGCGCTCGACGGGCATTCGCCCTTCTACTGGAGCGACCGGGTGGGCCGGGGCGGCAAGACCTTCCGCATGCTGAAGCTGCGCACGATGGTGCCCGATGCCGACCGGATGCTGGCGCGGCACCTTGCCGAGAACCCGGCGGCCGCCGACGAATGGAAGCGTACGCAGAAGCTCAAGCGCGACCCCCGCATCACCTGGTTCGGGCGCTTCCTGCGCAAGACGTCGCTCGACGAACTGCCGCAACTGTGGAACGTGCTGGTCGGCGACATGTCTCTGGTCGGGCCGCGGCCCATGATGCCGAGCCAGCGGGCGCTCTACAGCGGCCTGTCCTACTATTCCCTGCGTCCCGGCCTGACCGGGCCTTGGCAGGTGTCCGAACGCAACAAGACCACCTTCGCCAAACGCGCGGATTTCGACCGGCTCTACGATCGGAACCTGTCGCTTGCCAATGATCTGCGCTATCTGCTGCAGACGGTGCGCGTGGTCTTCAAGGGCACCGGCTACTGAAACGGGGCCGTCCGTCCCGCCGTGCAGCGCTGCGGCGCTGCCTTGCTTTGGCCGGAATTGCGTGACAACCACACGGCGACCCGGGTTCGATAAGGTCGGATGCGAATGACACCAAGGGGCAAGATTCTGGCGCTGGTGCTTGCAGCAGCGGTGTCGGCCCTCAGCGCCTGCGACTCGGCGGAAGAGCGTGCCGAGAAGTACTACAAGTCCGGCGTCTCCTATCTGGAAGCCGGTGACGTTGATCGCGCGCTGGTCGAGTTCCGCAACGTGTTCAAGCTGAACGGGCGCCACAAGGAGGCCCGGCTGGCCTATGCCCGCGCCGAGCGCGACCGGGGCAACCTGCGTGAGGCCTTTTCCCAGTACCTGCGCCTGATCGAGCAGTATCCGGACAATCTCGAGGGGCAGATCGCGCTGGCCCAGCTCGCGGTGCAGGCCGCCAACTGGCCGGAGGCCGACCGCTATGCCGATGCCGCGATCGCGCTGGCACCGGACGACCCCGAGGCCCGGTCGGTCCGGACGGTGATCGACTACGGCAAGGCGGTCGAAAAGGGCGACACCGCCGCGCTCAAGGCCGCCGCCGAGGCGGCGGAACGGCTTCTCAAGGAGGTTCCCGGCGACACGCTCCTGCGTCGCGTGGTGATCGACAGCGCTCTGCGGGACGGGCGCTTTGCCGATGCCCTGGCGCAGATCGACGAAGCCATCAAGGCCTCGCCCGATGATCGGTCGCTCTATGCCGCCCGCCTGTCGGTCTTTGCGGCGCAGAAGGACGCCCAGGCGGTCGAGGCCGGGCTTCGGGACATGGTCGAGCGCTTCCCCGACGCGCCCGAGATGAGCGAGGCGCTGGTGCGCTGGTATGTGGCCCGCCGCGAGCCCGAGAAGGCGGAGGCCCATCTGCGCGATCAGGTTGCCCGCAACAAGACCCGGGAATCGCAACTGGCGCTTGTCCAGTTCCTCGGCCAGTACCGCGGCCCGCAAGCCGCGGTCGCCGAGCTCGACCGGATCATGGCAACCGATCCAAGCCCGATCTACAGCTCGGCCCGCGCCGCGTTCCTCTTCGACAGCGGCGATCAGCAGAAGGCCATCGCGGACCTGCAGGCCATCGTCAGCAACGCCACGCCGTCGGATGAGACGCGCAAGATCAAGATCGCGCTGGCGCGGATGAAGGCCGCCACCGGCGACTCGGTCGGTGCGCGGTCTCTGGTCGAGCAGGTGCTGGCCGAGGATTCCGGCGAGGTCGAGGCGCTGAAGCTCAAGGCCAACTGGCTCATTCTCGACGACAATGTCGGCGATGCGATCACGGTATTGCGCCGCGCGCTGGACCAGAACCCGCGCGATGCCTCGGTCATGACGCTCATGGCGCAGGCCTACGAGCGCGACGGCAACCGCGACCTGATGCGCGAGATGCTGGCGCTGGCGGTCGACGCCTCGAACCGTGGCCCGGACGAGTCGCTGCGCTATGCGCAGTTCCTGGCCGGCGAGGACAAGCTGCTTCCGGCCGAGGACGTGCTGATCGAGGCGCTGAGACTCACCCCCGGTGACCCGCGCCTGCTGATGGCGATCGGCGACATCTATGTGCGCACCCGCGACTGGCCGCGCGCCATCGCGGTCGCGGACGAGCTCGACCGGATCGCCGGGTCGCCCGAGATCACGGTGGCCGCGGCCGGTCTGAGGACGGCGGCGCTGCAGGGGCAGGAACGGTCGGGCGATGCGCTGGACTATCTCGAGTCGCTCGCGAACTCGGGCGAGGGCGGGCTTGCCCCGAAGATCGCCATCCTGAGGACGCATCTCGCCAACGGCGACAACGCCAAGGCGCTCGCCTACAGCCGCGAGCTCCTGTCCCAGAACCCGCAGGACCCGTCGCTGCGGTTCATCGATGCCTCGGTGCGTGCGGCGACCGGCGACGAGGCGGGGGCCGAGCAGGCCTACCGCGCGCTGGCCACCGAGGACGCATCGCGGGTCCAGGCGTGGCTGGCGCTCTACCGCCTGCTTGCCTCGCAGCCGGGCCGCGAGGGCGAGGCCGGACAGGTGCTCGAGCAGGGCCTTGCCGCGTCGCCGGACAACGTGGACCTGCTCTGGGCCAAAGCCGGGCATCTCGAACGTGCGGGCGATGTGGATGGCGCCATCGCGATCTATGAAACGCTCTACGCGCGCAACAGCGCAAACCCGATCGTGGCCAACAATCTGGCAAGCCTTCTGTCGAACTACCGAGAGGATGCAGAAAGCCTGAACCGCGCCGAGGTGATCGCGCGCCGCCTCCGGGGCAGCAACGAGGGCGCCTTTCAGGACACCTACGGCTGGATCGCCTATCGTCGCGGGAACTTCCAGGAGGCGGCGGCCGAGCTGAAGCGTGCCGCGCAGAACCTGCCGCAGGATCCATCGGTCCAGTATCATCTTGCGATGGCCTACCTGTCGCTCGGCGACAAGCCGCAGGCGCTGGCGCAGTTCCAGAAGGTTCTGGCGCTGGTGGCCCCGGACGATTCCCGGCCCTTCGTCGCCGAGACGCGCGATCAGGTCACGAAGCTGACCTCCGAGGGAATCGTCGCGGCCGACTAGGGCGTGGGTGTGCTCAGGATGGCACGTTCGCCGTGCGCCTGCTGACCTTCCTGCAACACCGGGTTGCAAATCCTTTGTCTCAAATGGTTTTCGGCGTAACCTAACAACGATTCGTTCTGAAGCGGGTGTTCGCAGATGTTCAAGACCCTCATCGGCCTTCTGGCCGCTGTCCTGATTGCCCCGGCCGCGCTGGCCCAGGGGTCGTACCGTATTCAGCCTGGCGACGTGCTTCAGATGGAGGTCCTGGAAGATCCGGCCCTGAACCGCAGCCTGCTGGTCCTGCCCGATGGCAGCGTCAGCGTTCCGCTCGCAGGCTCCGTCCAGGCGTCGGGCCAGTCGATCGACGGCCTGCGCGCCGCGATCAGCGACCGGATCGCCTCGAACTTCGCGGCCAAGCCCACGGTGTTCCTGTCGGTCAACCAGCTGGCAGCGCCGAAGGCGGCGACGGGGACCGGCACCGGGCCGACGATCTCGGTCTTCGCCATGGGCGAGGTGACCAACCCCGGCAAGGTCTCGGTCTCGCCCGGCACGACGCTGCTGCAATTCCTTGCGCAGAGCGGCGGTTTGACGCGGTTCGCGGCGACCAAGCGCATCCAGCTTCGTCGCACCGACGCGAAGACGGGGATGGAAACGGTTTACAACTACAACTACAAGGCCGTGCAGGATGGCGCGTCCGCGCCGGCAATCGTGCTGAAATCGGGCGACATCGTCGTCGTGCCGGAGAGAAAACTGTTCGAGTAAGGGCGAGATCGGGTGGGGACGAGCAGCAGAACGATCGCGATCATCGCGGCATTGACATCGGTATGTCCCCTCTTCGCCGCCGCACAGAGCGGCGAGGGGACGGCCACCGGGACCATGACGACCGCGGCCACGCCGGCCACGGTCGCTTCACCGTCCACGACGACGGCGACAGCCGCGACCGGCCAGACCGGCGGGTTCCAGATCAACATGGGTGTGCGCACGCGGTTGTCGTATGACGACAACTTCGAACTGGTGCCGAACTCGACCGGGGGCACCTGGATCTGGGACACGACGCTCAACTTCGACGTGCGCAGCGTCACCCAGACCGACGATCTTCAGATCTACGGGTCCGGCGTTCTCCGCTATGCCGACATTCCGGGCCGCACCGTCCGCGGGTTCGAGGATCCGCGCATCGGCCTGCGCTACACGCGGTCCGCGGCCAACAGCCAGCTGACCTTCGCGGCAAGCTTCCGCCGCGCCGACCGCGAGTTCCTCGATCCCTTCGAGGTCGAGCAGGAGCAGCAGCAGAGCACGGGGCTGGTCGGCGACGGCGGCACCCAGACGACCCGTTTCGCCTCGCTGGGCTACCGGGGCGGCATCAACGATCCGATCGGCTATGCGTTCACCCTGTCGCACAACGCGCGCGACTATTCGGGCACGACGGACCTGCGCCTTTATGACAACACCACCGATCGGGCCCAGGGGTCGGTGTTCCTGCGTCCCGACCAGCTGACGCAGTGGTCGCTGAACTACGGGGTGACGAAATACGACGCGGCGAACGCCAATTCGCTCGAGCGGACGACACAGGATGTGTCGGTGGGACTCCAGCGCCAGATCGATCCGACGCTGCTGTTCGACGGCACTCTGGGTTACACGCGCATCGAATCCGACGAGATCATCGGGGGCATTCCGACCCGATCGACCGACTCGGGCGCCACCGCCTCGCTCGCCCTGACCAAGACGCTGGGCAATGGCACGGCGGGCGCGACGCTCAGCCGGCAGGTCACGTCGAACGGCTCCTACACGGCGCTGCGCTTCAGCCGCAGCCTGACGCTTCCGCTCGGCGGCCTGTCGGCCTCGCTTGGCGCGGTGCACACCGAAAGCGGCCGGACCAGCCTGATCGGCTCGCTCGCCTACACGCGCCAGCTTCAGTCGAGCGACTTCTCGATCACGCTTGACCGCAACGTGACGTCGAACTCGCTCGACGAGGATGTTCTCGACACCCGCCTGACGCTCAACTACGGCTACACGATCAACAACCTTTCCCGGCTGGACGTGACGCTTCTCTACGGCCGCAGCGAGGGCGCCGGTCTCAGCACGGTCGCCGACATCGACCGGACGACACTGACCGCGTCCTACACGCGGGCGCTGACGCCGGACTGGAACCTTGTCGGCGGGTTGCAGATCCGGCAGCGGGACGAGACCGGCGTGGGCAATGCCCATTCCAATTCGGTGTTCCTGACGCTTGGCCGAAACTTCAGCTTCCGGCCCTGATCCGCGATCGGGCGGCCCGGGGCGCCGTGTGCCTGGGTCGCCCTGTCGTGATCGGGCCTTCCGGGTCGGCCGGTCGCACATACGCCGCAATCGGGCTATAGACAGCGCAGTGTGATCGAGCGTTGCCATGACCAAACCTGCCGGCCCACTTTCGCATGACGGACGCAGCCTGCCCGCGGTGAACCCGGCGGGGCTCGGCCTGTTCGTGGCTCTTGTCGCGGCCAGCCTGCCGATCTTCTGGCTGGGGTTCGAGTCTCTCGCGCAGGCCTGGTCCACGCCGGAATACAGCCACGGACCGCTGATCCCGCTGATCTCGCTCTATCTGTTCCTCCGGGAACTGCGGGTTGAGGGGCCGCCCGCCGGGCCGGTCGGGTCGCGCTGGCCGGGCGTGCTGACCGTTGCCGTGGCGCTGGCGGTGGCGGGTCTGGGCAACATGATGCAGATCCCCGACATCGTGACCTACGCCTTCATCCTCTGGGTGGGCGGCATCGTCCTGACGGTCTTCGGCTGGACGCGGGGGCTGCGCCACCAGCTTCCCGTGCTGCATCTGGTGTTCATGCTGCCCCTGCCGCAGATGCTCTACTGGAAGCTCAATGTCTTCCTGCAGGGCGTGTCGTCGCAGCTCGGGGTCTGGTTCGTCGGGCTCGCCGGCGTGCCGGTCTATCTGGAAGGCAACGTGATCGACCTCGGCGTCTACAAGCTTCAGGTCGCCGAGGCCTGTTCGGGCCTGCGCTACCTGTTCCCGATCCTCAGCTTCTCGTACCTCTTCGCGATCCTCTACCGTGGACCGTTCTGGCATCGCGTGGTGCTGCTGCTGACCGCGGCGCCGCTGACGGTGTTCATGAACTCGGTGCGGATCGGCATCATCGGCATCCTCGTGAACAGCTACGGGATCGAACAGGCCGAGGGCTTCCTGCATTTCTTCGAAGGCTGGGTGGTGTTCCTGATCTGCGTGGCCATCCTCTTCCTGCTGGCGATCGTCCTGCAGCGCACCGCGCCGGTCCCGCTTCGGCTCTCCGAGGCGATCGACCTCGACTTCCAGGGGTTCGGCGGCATCCTCGCGCGGATCCTCGGCCTGAAGGCGAGCGCCGCTCTGGCGGCGGCGGTGCTGGTCACGGCGCTGGCCTCGCTGGCCTGGCAGACGCTTCCGGCGCCCAAGGCGGCGGACCCCGAGCGCGAGTCCTTCGCGCTCTTCCCGCGCGAGATCGGCGGCTGGCAGGGCTACACCACGCAGCTGGAACCGGCGGTGGAGCGGGTGCTGGGCGCGGACGACTACATCAACGCCTTCTATCAGAGCGCGCAGTCGGTCGATTACGTCAGCTTCTTCGTGGCCTATTACCGCAAGCAGACGGAAGGACAGGGCATTCATTCGCCGGAGGTCTGCCTGCCGACCGGCGGCTGGGAGGTGTTCAGCCTGAACGAGGTGCCGGTGGACATGACGGCGGCCGGTTACGGCCGGTTCATGGCCAACCGCGCGGTCATCCAGAAGGGCCTGTCCAAGCAGCTTGTCTACTACTGGTTCGAGGGGCGGGGGCAGCGTGTCGCCAACGACTTCGCCGCCAAGATGGGCGTGCTGCGCGACAGCCTGCTTCTGGGGCGCACCGATGGCGCGCTGGTGCGCTACGTCACCCCGATCAACCCGGGCGAGACCGAAGCGGACGCGGAGTCGCGGCTCATGGCCTTCATGGCGGCCTCGCTGCCGTCGCTTCCGCGCTTCGTGCCGTTCTGACATGACCGACCGGATGGACAGCCGGTATCACACCGACGAGGGACGGGTTCCCGGCGTGGTGATCACGGTCGCGCTTTTCTGCCTGGTTCCCGAGGTGATCCTTTCGGGGGCCGAATGGGGGCTCTGGGGTACCCGCCACTGGCGCAGCCTGGCGATGGGCTACGGCGCGTTCTGGCCGGGGCTTCTGGGCAACTGGACCCCGAACTATCCGTTCCAGACCGAAACCATGTTCCTGAGCTATGGCTTCCTGCACGCGGGGCTGGCGCATCTGGCCGTCAACCTGATGACGCTGATGTCGCTGGGCCCGGTCGTGGCCGAGCGGGCCGGAACCCCGGGTTTCCTGCGCATCTACGGCCTGTCGCTCCTCGGCGGAAGCCTCGCCTATGCGCTGCTGTCCTCGACCCCCGCACCGATGGTGGGGGCGTCGGGCGCGCTGTTCGGGCTCGCCGGCGCGATCCTTTCCTGGGAGTACCGGGACCGCAGCGACCTGCGCGAAAGCCTCCGTCCGGTGCTTGCCGCCATCGCTGCGCTGGTCGGGCTGAACCTTGTCCTGTGGTGGGCGATGAACGGCCATCTCGCCTGGCAGGCGCATCTGGGCGGCTTCGTGTCGGGCTGGCTTGCCGCGTCGGCGCGGCGGAAGCGGACGGTCTAGCGCCCCATCTTGGCGAAGATGCGGTCATAGGCCGCCAGAAGATGCGGCACCGAATGGGCCCACGAGAGACGCTCCAGAACCCGCGCGCGACCGATCCGACCCATCTCGGCGCGTCGGGCCGGATCGTCGATCAGCTCGGCGATGCGCTCGGCGAAGTCCCTCGGGTCATTCGCGCGCGCATAGACCGAAGCCTCGCCGGCCGAGGCGCGGCCTTCCTTGAGGTCGAACTGAACCACCGGCTTTTCCAGCGTCATGTATTCCATGACCTTGTTCATGGTGGAGATGTCGTTCATCGCGTTCTTCGGATCGGGACTGACGCCGATGTCGCAGGAATTGAGCGCCCGCAGCAGATCGTCGCCGTAGAGCGGGCCGGTGAAGGTGAACCAGTCCGACAGCCCGCGCGCCGCCACGTCGGCCTCGACCGTCGGCAGCTCGGGACCGAAGCCCACGATCACGAAATGCACGTCCGTGCGGCCCAGGGTGCGGATCAGGTGGTCGGCCGCCTCGACCAGAAGATCCATGCCCTCCTGCTGGCCGATGACGCCCACATAGCCCATGACCGTCGCCGCGCCATGCCGCATCGCGGGATCGGCCGGGCGGATCTCGAACTTTTCGATCTTCGGGGCCGAGCGCACCACGAACACGTCCTCGGCCGGCATCCCGCCCCGTTCGATCGCGATGCGGCGAAAGCTTTCGTTCGTGGCGATCGAAACCGAGGCCGTCGCGAAGGTGATCCGTTCCCAGATCCGCATCACCGTGTAAAGGAGACCCTTGCGGTCGAACTTCGCCTCGAAAAGCTCGGGGCAGACGTCGTGATGGTCGAAGAGATAGCGCACCCCGAACGGGCGATAGCGCCAGCCCAGAAGGAAGATCAGGTCCGGCGGGTTGCAGCCGTGGATGACGTCGAACCCCCGCTCGCGCCGCACCTTCCGGGCCAGGCGGAACCAGTGCCAGAGCGACCAGAGATACTCTTTCGCGTAGGCGATCGCCCCGGAATGCGCCTCGGGCGGCTCGGGATAGCGGTAGATGTGGATGCCGTCGATGACCTCGTGGTCCTTGTCCCAGCCCCGGCCCGTGGGGCAGATCACGCTGACCTCGTAGCCGTGGGCGGTCAGCGTCGTCGCCTCGAGCCAGACGCGGCGGTCGAGCGGGACGGGAAGGTTCTCGACCACGATCAGGACACGGCGGGCGGGGCTGTGGGTCATGCGAAGGGCCTGTACTCGTCTGGTGCGGCCAGCGTCTAGACGCTGGGGATGGCAAAATGATGGAGAAGATCGCGCATCCCGCCGGTCAGGGCGGGGTGGCCGGGATCGTGAACTCGGCCAGCTCGGTCTTCTGGAAGAGGCTGAAGTTGTCGTCCGACACCATCGTGGCGACCAGCGCCCCGTCGCGGCGCCGCCACACCGAGAGGCCCTCCATGTTGTCCAGCGTGCCGGCGGGGGTCTCGAGGATGGTCGCGCCGCCGCCGAACGCCTCGGGCAAGCCCGAAAACACCCGCACCCGCGTCGCGAAGCCCAGCATGGGGCGGTACCAGCGCTCGAGCAGGTAGAGCCGGCCATCGGGGCCGACATCGGCGCCGGCCGCGGCATAGCCATCGGCGCCGGGAATGGCCGGCCCCTCCTGCCAGCCCTGCGGACCGAGCAGAAAGGTCGGGTAGGCGCCGTCGGCGTCTGCGGTCTCGATCACCGCCAGCAGCCGTCCGTCCGGAAGGGTGGCGAGGCCCTCGATCGCCTCGTTTCCCCACAGCGCCCGAAACCGGTCCCATCGATCGGTGGCCCGGGGCAGGGGGTCGGGCAGGTCGTAGCCGGCCACCCGTGTCAGCCCTTCGTAGCCGACCATGAGCCGGCCGCCCGGCGCGAGGGTCAGGGCCTCGGCATCCGACAGGAATTCGGTCTGCGGCTGCCCCTTGCTGTCGAGAGGCGTGACCACGGCGGTGGTCGTCACCGAAGCGATGCGGCCGGTGGCGTCGCGCGTGACCTTCGCGGTCCAGATGCCGCCGCGATCGCTGACCGCCACAAGGCCGGCCCCGTCCGCGTCCATGACCAGTCCCGAGAAGCCCCCGAAATCCGCCCGCGCCGGATCGGTCCAGGGGAAGACCTCGGCGGAGGTGGCCGGATCGGCCAGCGCGGCGCCGGACCGCAGCAGGGCCGCGACGACCGCCGGGATCGCGCGGCGCATCTAGCGCGCCCGCCGCCGCGCCAGCACCTGCCGGATGTAGCGGCGAAGGCTGGTCATCGACCAGAAGGCGGCGAGACCGGGAAGCACGATCGCAAGCTGGGCCCAATGCGCGTTGTCGGCGAGGCGGACCTGCGGTGGCCAGAGCATCGCCACCACCGTCGCCGCCGCACCCGCGGCCGCGGTCAGCAAGATCGGTACGGCCAGCGGCCGCAGGCGCAGCCCCGCCTTGCGCCGCACCAGGTAGAGCGCGACGGCATAGCCGGCCAGCTCGGCCGCAGTTCCGATCCAGATCACGGTGAAGAGATCGCCGGTGTAGTGGACGACCGCCCAGGCGATGGGGAGCGAGCCGACGCGGATCAGGTTCGCGATCATCGCGTTGCCGGGGTGGGACTTGGCCAGGCCGATCACGGCGGCGCCGGATTTCAGCACCCGCGCGCCCTGCATGACCGCCAGCGGCACCAGGATCGTCAGTGTCTCGTAGTATTTCGGGCCGACCAGAAGTGCGACCACCGGGCCGCCGACAAGCGCCGTCGCCATCACCAGCGCCAGCGCGACCGACAGGCTGGCCTCCATCGTCGCCACGCCGATGCGCTGGAACCCGGCGTCGTCGTCGCGCACGCGGCTAAGCTGCGGCAGAAAGATCGACTGGATCGAATTGGCCAGCACCAGGGTCGGCGTCAGGGTCAGGGTGAAGGCCATGCCGAAATAGGCCAGTTGCACCATGCCGAGCTCGCGTCCGACGATCAGCTTCTCGCCGTTGAAGATCGCGAAGAGGAGAAGCCCGTTGGCCAGAAGCGGCCAGCCGAACCGGACGGCCCGCTTCATCAGGGCGGGGTCGAGGGCCAGCTGATAGGGCCGGCGCGCGGTGATGTGGGACAGCAGCACCATGGTCCCGGCCTGAATGAACAGGGACACCAGCATGATCCGGTAGTCGTGAAACAGCAGGGCGAGCGGCCAGAGGGTCAGCACCGACGCCAGGGCGGGCACCGAGCTCGACAGCACCGACGGGCCGAAGATCATGTGACGGCGCAGCCGGTGGGTGTCGAAGTGCTGCAACGCGTTGATGAGCGGCAGCAGAGCGAGGATCTCGAACGCCCAGGTCACTTGCGGAATGCCGAGGAAGGCCGCGTAGGGATAGGCGATGAGATACATGAGGATCGCGGACAGCAGACCGCGCAGCACCTGAAATCCCTGCATCGCCGCCTGCACATGCGGCTCGTCGCCGTCACGCTCGACGATGATGAGCTGTTGCAGTCCCAGGTAGGACAGCATCTCGACGATGGACATGCCGATGGCGAAGGTCGAGGCGATCCCGTAGTCGTCCGGCGAGACGAGGCGCGCCACGACAAGGTTGCGGACAAGCAACAAGAGCGATCCGGCCGCGTTCCCGGATATGACGAAGAGGGCCTTCTTCAGCATCTGCCTTCGCCGATCGCCTCTGTCCCGCCCCCCGTGGGCGTTTATCTGCGAATTTCGCGCCGTCGCAAGCCTTCATTGGTGAACAAACGGATTGTCAGGGGAATCCCGCCGGTTGTTTCCCCTCCGGATCCTCAGGGGCGGTCGTCCCAGGGGGCGGTTCCGGCAAGGACATGACCGGCCATCCGCCGCGCCCGGCCCGCGTAGAACGCCTGGCGCGGATCGTCGGGTCCGGCGCGGGTGGCGATCCATCCGGCCGAGGCGAAGGTGCGCAGCATGACGAACAGGGCCAGATCGCCCGGTATGGCGCCTTTCCGGCCCCGGTCCGCCGCGTAGCCCGCGCACAGGCCGGCCACGATCATGGGCAGGCCCGGCTCCTCGAGGCTCTGGACGACGGCCGTGGCCAGGTCATAGAGCCGGTGGCCGAAGCCGCAGTCGTCGAAGTCGATCAGGGCCAGCGCCTCGCCGGACCGAAGCAGGTTCTCGCGCAGCACATCGGCGTGGATGAGGCCGAAATCACCCGGTTTCAGGGGCATTGTTTCCAGCCGCTTCCTCGCGAAGGCGCGCGCTTCCTGAATGATTCCCAGGTCGGCCGGCGTGAAGGCCGGGTTTTCCCAGAACCGGCCCCAGAGCGGATCCGCGCCGAGCCAGCCCTCGGCGTTCCAGACCGGGCGCTCGAAGGACGGCGGCAGGGTGAGGCGGTCGGTCTCGGCATGCAGGCGCGAAAGCAGGCGCCCGATCCCGGTCATCAGCGCGCGCTGTTCGTCCGCGTCCCCCGACAGGGGCGTCTCGGCCGCCCCGACCGGATCGCCGCCAAGCCAGGACACGCAGCTTGCCACCCGCCCGCCCGCCCGGGCCGTCAGATCGCCGGACGCGGTGAGGACGGGCGCGGGCACCGGCAGGCCGCGCCGGGCAAGCAGACCGGTCCAGATCAGCTCCGACCGGATCGCGGCTTCGGTCTGGTAGCCCGGCCGGTGCAGGCGCAGCGCCACCGGACCGCCGGCCAGCTCGGCCCGGAACACCACGTTTTCGCGGGCCTTGACCAGCCGCAGCGTGCGGGCGTCGCCCCCCCAGGCCGCAAGCGCAGCCGCGGCCATGGCGCCCCAGTCGTCGGTCATTCCGGCAGGTCCGCCAGCACGCCCGCCAGCGTGGCAACCGCCAGATCGACCTCGGCCGGCCCGATCGGCATCGGCGGTCGCAGCTTGAGGATGTGCTGGGCGCGGCCGATGCGGCCCATCAGCACCCCGCGCTCGCGCATCCGCTCGACGATCCAGGCGGCGGCCTCGGTGGCGGGCTGTCCGTCCCGGGCGAGTTCGACGGCGAAGAACAGGCCGCGTCCCCGCACCGAATGGATCAGCGGGTGCGACAGGCCGCGCAGCCCCGCAAGCATCCGTTCGCCCATGTCCCGCGCATTGCCGACCAGCCCTTCGCGTTCGATCACCTCCAGCGTCGCCATGGCCGCGGCGCAGGACACCGGGTTGCCGCCGAAGGTGTTGAAATAGCCGAAGGCGTTGCGGAAGGCCGCCATGATGTCGGGGCGCGTCACCACCGCGGCCACCGGGTGGCCGTTGCCCATCGGCTTGCCCAGCGTCACCACATCGGGCGCGAAACCCAGCGCCTGATGCCCCCACCAGTGGCTGCCCACCCGCCCGAATCCCGGTTGCACCTCGTCGCAGAGGATCAGCCCTTCGGCGCGGCGCACGGCCTCGACCGTCGGCGCAAGGAACCCCGGACCCGCCTCCGGCAGCCCCTCGTTGGCGAAGATCGGGCAGAGCATCAGCCCGGCGAAGCCATGCCCCGAGGCGCGCAATTCGTCGATCGCGCGCGCCACGCCTTCGGCGAACGCCTGCGGCTGCGCGGCCAGAGACCCGCCCAGAGGGTTCAGGCTGTCGGGTGCGGGGACGCGGCGCACATGCGCGGGCCAGCCCCCGATCGGCGGGCGCCGGGTGGACAGATGCGATACGGCCGTGGTGTTGCCGTGATAGGTGTTGTCGGTCACCACGATGCCGGTGTGTCCCGTCACCGCCTGCGCCATGCGCAGCGCGATGTCGTTGGCCTCGGACCCGGTGCAGACCATGATGACCTGCTTCAGGTCATGGTCGAACCGTCCCACCAGCCGCTCGGCGTAGTCGAGGATCAGGGGGTGCAGGTAACGGGTGTGGGTGTTGAGCGTCGCCGCCTGCCGCGCGATCGCCTCGACCACATGCGGGTGGCAATGGCCGACGTGCGGGACATTGTTGTAGCAGTCGAGATAGCGGCGGCCCTGCGCGTCCCAGAGCCAGACGCCCTCGCCGCGGACGATCTCGACCGGATCGTCGTAGAAGGTCGGCACGTTCGGGCCGAGAAGCGCCGCCCGTCGCGCCAGAAGTTCACTCATCCTCGACCTTTCCGCGCAGCGCCTTCACCGCCCCGCGCACCTGCTTGGCCTCGAGCCGGCGTCGCACCGACCCCGCCGTGGGTTTGGTGCGGACCCGCGGCTTGGGGGCGACCAGCGCCGCGCGGATCAGCTCGACCAGCCGTTCGCGGGCAAGCTCGCGGTTGCGCAACTGGCTGCGGGTTTCCTCGGCGCGGATCACGATGGCGCCGTCCTGGGTCCAGCGCCGGCCGGCCAGCCGTTTCAGCCGCGCCTTGACCGCCGGCGACAGGTGCGGGCTGCGCTCGGCCTCGAAACGCAGCTCGACCGCGGTCGAGACCTTGTTCACGTTCTGCCCGCCCGGACCCTGTGCCCGCGAGAAGCTCTCGGTCAGTTCCCAGTCGGCGATCGCGAGTGTTTCGGTGACGTGCAGCATGGCGCGATCCTAGCGGCCCGCCCGGCCAAGGGAAGGCGGGAAACGGAAAGGGCCGCTCTGACGAGCGGCCCTCCGAGATCTACGGAGATGGGCCAGTTAGGGTGCCGGACGGTCCGCCGGCATGGCCCAGTCAGAGTTCTGAACCCTCGGGTCTGCCCTCAGGCCACGGCCCCTCTGACTGTCCCGACACCTCTCTCCAATATCACTCTCGACACTGGACCACCTCCTTTCGCTGCTGCCGTTGGATTGAAGGCTGCCACAGATTTGGGGTCGGTCAAGACAAATTACGCAACCTTTGCGATTGCGCGCCCGACGATCAGGCGAAACGGCACAAGTGCCACAATTGCGAGCAGAAGTTTGACGAGCCAGTCCGCCGTCCCCAGCGACACCCAGAGCGGCACCATCGGCCCGGCCCCCAGAAGCGGCAGGTGTTCGTTGGCCCAGGCCACGTCGTTGCCGGGTTCGATGAAGGCCAGCGACGCCGAAAACGCCACCGTGAAGAAGATCGCCGTGTCGAGCGAGGCCCCGAACAGCGTCGAGACGAAGGGCGCGCGCCACCAGCCGCGGTCGCGCAGCCGGTTGAACACATGGACGTCGACCAGTTGCGCCGTCAGGAAGGCAAGCCCGGACCCGAGCGCGACCCGCAACGTGACCAGCGGTCCGAATTCGCCCATGATCTGCGATCCGACCAGCGAGCAGGCCACGCCGACGACAAAGCCGGCGATCACCACCTTGCGCGCGGCGGCGGCGCCCTGAAGCCGGTTGGTCAGATCGGTGACGAGGAAGGCGAAGGGGTAGGTGAAGGCGCCCCAGGTCAGCCACTGGCCGAAGAGGAACTGCACAAGGATGTTCGAGGCCACCACGATGGCGGCCATGGCAAGGATGCCGGGGATCAGCGAGCGGGTCATCTGGGGTTCCGTTTTGGCAAGGTCGCGGAGACTTGGCCCCCGGATCGGGGACGGGCGCGGCTTACGCCGGCCCGCCGGACCGGTCAAGTCATTCCTCGACTCGGTAGTCCACGATCTCGGTCCGCTGAAGGGTGCGCCGGTTGTCGTCCGACACCATCGTCAGCCGCAGGGAGCCCTGGGCGTCGCGCCAGACCGCGATGCCCTCGAGATTGTCGTGGACCCCGGCCCGGGTCTCGAAGAGCACGGTTCCGCCGGTCGGCGCCCCGTCGCGAAGGTCGAACCGGCGCACCCGCGTGAGAAACCCGAGAAAGCCCCAGAAGTCCCGTTCGAGCAGGTAGAGCCGCCCATCCGGCCCGAAATCCGCGCCGACCGGCCGCCAGAGACCGTCCCGGGGGATGTGCCCGACCACCGACCAGGATCCGCCCGCCCGCCGCCAGACCGGGAACGCCGCCTCGAACATCCCGATCCGTTCGGGGATGGCCCAGAGATCGCCCTCGGGCCCGGCCGCCAGGGCCTCGAGACCGCCGTTCCATTCGAAGCGCGCGGTGTCGAGGCCCGCGCTGGCCGGCCGTGCGGCGGCGGCCGGACCGGGAAGGATCGCGACGCGGTGCTGCTGCTCGAACGAGACGGCGATGCGGCCACCGGGAAGGAGCGCTACACCTTCGGCATCGTGCCGGGTCGGGGCGAGGGGGCGGCCGTCCTCGTCGGCAAGACGGCGGATCACCAGGTCGGCCACGCCGGTCACCCGCCCCTCGGCATCGCGCTCCAGCCGGCCGGTCAGGATGGTTCCGACATCCCCGACGGCGACGAAGGACCGCCCCTCGGCGTCGGTGTCGATGCCGGAGAGGCCCCCGACATCGGGCGCGGGCGGTGTCCAGACCCAGCTGCCGACCCATTCGGCGTGGGGCCCCGCGTCGGACCGGGTGGCGGCGCATCCGCCCGAGACCAGACCGGCCGCCAGCAGGCCGATGGCCGCGATCGGGGCGGCCACGGTCAGTCCGCGGCCAGGACGGCCCGGCAGTCCTTCGGCAGGTCGGCCATCGTGAATTCGCGGGGGGTCTTCGGGCGCGGACCGTGCGGCTTCGGCTTCTTCGGAAGATTGCGCAGCTCTTCCAGATAGGTCGTCACCCACCAGGTGAGCGACTCGTCGCAGCCGCTTCCGCCTTTCGAAAGCTCCGCGACCGTCGGCGTCTGCGGCGTGCAGCCGGGGGAACCGGCCGGACACTTCAGACGGACATGGAAATGGGTGTTGTGGCCGTAGATCGGCCGGATCTTCTGGAGCCAGGCCGTGTCCGAGGCCTTCGCCGTCTGGCACATGGCGATCTTGACCGCCGCGGCGACGAACACCCGGTCCACCCGCGGATCGGAGGCCGCCGCGCGCAGGAGCGCGGCATGGGCGGGCGTGAAGGCGCGGGTGACGCTGCGCTGGTCGTCGCTGCGCACCGAAACCGAGGCGATCGACTCGCGCTCCTGCCGGCTGAGGTTCAGCCGCTTCGGCGGCAGCATCCAGATGTCGGCGTCGAGCCCGATCTGGTGGCTGGCATGGCCCGAGGTCATCGGGCCGCCGCGCGGCTGGCTCATGTCGCCGATGTAGAGCCCGGCCCACCCGAGCTGGCGCGCCCTGGCCGACAGGTCGGTCAGGAACTGCACCAGAACCGGATGGCCCCAGTTGCGGTTGCGCGAGAGCCGCATCGCCTGCCAGGTCGGCCCGGTTTCCGGCAGTTGCACCAGCCCGGCCGCGCAGCCCTTCGCGTAGGAGCCGATCGCCCTGGGCGGCCCGTCCGAAGCGGTGGTCTTGGCCCCGAAGAGCCGGTTGGCCAGCGGCTCGGCGCCTGCCGGAAACGCCGCAAGCAGGGCGAGGGCCAGCGCCAGCGACCTCATGGCCGCTCTCCGTTGGGCTTCACCCAGAGCAGGAGCACCAGCCCGATCAGGAACAGCCCGACCAGCGGCGCGATCCCGAGGCGCGCGCTGCCGGTCGCGGTCGTCGCGATGGTGATGAGCCCCGGCGCCAGGAACGCGGTCGCCTTGCCGGACAGCCCGTAGAAGCCGAAATCGCCGGCCGCGTCGCGTTCGTCGGTGTGGAACACCATCAGCGTCCGGCTGGCCGCCTGGGCGATGCCGCCCGCGGCGCCGATCATCACGCCGCAGCCGTAGAAGATCATGTCGGGCAGCGACGAGCCGTCCCCCAGGACATGGCCGAAGAAGGTGGTCGGGGTCAGGTTCATCATGACGATGATGGTGGCGGTCAGCGCGGCCACGGCGACCGCGATCACGGGCTTCGGCCCGACCGAGGAATCGAGCTTGCCGCCCGCCCAGGACGCGAAGGTGGCCGCGATCGCCGCGACGATGCCGAAGACGCCGCTCTGGATCACCGTCCAGCCCATGACGTTCGAGGCAAAGGCCCCCCCGAGCGCGTAGGTCGCGTTCAGCGCGTCGCGGTAGAACATCGACGAGACGAGGAAGGCGAGGAGGCTCGGCCGGCGCTTCAGCGCCCGGATCGCGCGTCCGAGCCCGGCGAGGCTGGCGCCGAGGCTCTGCGCCGTCTTCACCGCCGGTTCGCGCACCCAGAGGAAGAAGGGCACCATGAAGACGATGTACCAGAGCGCGGTGAACGGCCCGACCGAGCGCGTCCCCTCGCGCGTGGCCGGATCGAGCCCGAAGGCCGGCGACAGTCCGATCAGAGTCTTTCCGGTCGCCGCGCTTTCGGCAAAGAACAGCAGGAAGATGAACAGAGCCAGCACGCCACCCAGATAGCCGAAGGCGAACCCGGTGCCCGAGACCTTGCCCATCTCGTCATGCGAGGCCAGCGACGGCATCAGCGCGTTGGTGAAGTTGGTCGCCAGCTCCATCCCGACGAAGCCCAGCCCGAACCAGAACGCCGCCCAGAACAGCGTGGGCGTGCCCGGCACCAGCCGCCACAGCAGGAAGGCGCCGATCACGTACATGGCCGAGAACGCCCAGATCCAGGGCATCTTGCGGCCGCGTCCGTCGGCAATCACGCCCAGCACCGGCGCCAGCACCGCGATGATGATGCCGGTCACGGTCTGCGTCGCGGTCCAGTAGGCCTGCGACGCGGCCTTGGCCGCCTCGGCCCCAAGGCCCTGGCCCTCGAAATACTGGCGCGCCACTTCCGCGAAATAGGGTCCGAAGGCAAAGGTCAGCAGAAGCGTGTTGTAGGGCTGGCTGGCCCAGTCGAAGAACCACCAGCCCCAGATGCGCTTCCTTGCGGAAATTTCCGTCATGCCCGTCCCCAGCCTGCTCGCGCCGATCAAGCCCGAAACGGCCCCGCGTGGCAAGCCGGGACGCCGTCAGATCGCCGGGGGCCAGGGCCGCCGGGCATCGGCGGCGATCCAGGCCTCGACCCAGTCCGGAAGCGCCGGGGAAGCGGTCGCCCGTCCGCTGGCCTCCATCACCCGGGCAGGGGCCACGATCCCCTCGGCCGAGGTGACGGCCGACCGCAGGAGCATGTGGCTCGTGCATTCGCCGCGCACGAACATCGCCTGTTCCATGTAGAAGAAGCGCGCATCCCAGCCGATCACGCGCGACCGCATCTCGATCCGGTCGAAGGCCCGGACCCGGCGCCGGTAGCGCACCGAGTTGCCAGCGACGGTGATCCCCCATCCCTGCGCGCGCAGCAGGCCGACCAGCCCGGTCCGGATCGCCATCGGGATGCGCCCGAGATCATAGAGCGTGAGCGTGCGGCCGTTGTTCAGTTCGACCCAGGGGTCGAGATCCCAGGGCCAGCACAGGTGGTGCGTGACATGGGTGCCCAGAACGTCGATCGGCCCCTGACGGCGCGCCTCGCGCGTCTTCAGGAACAGGCGCAGGAATGGATACATGGCGTCACCTCTCGGCCTGCCCCTGCCGCAGCCCGTGTCCGGCGTCAACCGCCGACGTTGCGTCGGTGGCCGCGCGCTCTGGCCGGCCACGACATGCGCCGCTCCCGTGTTCGGCGGTTGCGCAAGTCGGGGACAGCCCTTACCTAAGGCTCGCAACCGTGCGGAGTGTTCGATGGTCTCGCTGTTCCAGGCGCTGATGCTGATCCTGAACGTGATCCGGTTCATCATGATCGCCCATATCATCATGTCCTGGCTGATCAGCTTCCAGGTGCTGAACCTGCGCCAGCCGCTGGTCTCGCAGCTCTGGTACGGGCTGAACAATCTGCTCCAGCCGATCTACGCCCCGATCCGCCGCGTTCTGCCCAACACCGGGGCGCTCGATCTTGCGCCGCTGGTCGCCTTCATCGCGATCATCATCCTCCAGCAGATCCTGGTGAACAACGCGGGCTGGTTCTACAGCTTCTGACGGCTTGCGCGCCCGGGCGGCGTGTGAAAGATTCTTCCCGTCGAGCCGTCCAGAACAAAGAGCCGCCCGCCCATGCCGCGCGCCGAGGAGATTCTGTCCTCCGTCTTCGGATTCCCGTCGTTCCGCCCCGGCCAGGCCGAGATCGTCGCTGCCGTGGCCGCGGGGCGCGACACGCTGGCCATCATGCCGACGGGCGGAGGCAAGTCGCTCTGCTTCCAGTTGCCGGCGCTGATGCGCGAGGGCGTTACCGTGGTGATCTCTCCGCTGATCGCGCTGATGCGCGACCAGGTGCGGGCGCTGCGCGCCTCGGGCGTGGCGGCGGGGGCGCTGACGTCGGGCAACACCGATGCGGAAACCGAAGAGGTGTTCGCCGCCCTGGAGGAGGGCCGGCTGCGG
Organism: Pseudomonadota bacterium; assembly: GCA_049324535.1. Taxonomy (GTDB): domain Bacteria; phylum Pseudomonadota; class Alphaproteobacteria; order Rhodobacterales; family Rhodobacteraceae; genus JBMOOG01. The sequence goes on from JBMOOG010000001.1 coordinate 183,295, forward strand.
CTGCTCTACATGGCGCCGGAACGGCTGGCCTCGGGCGCGACGCTGCCCATGCTGCGGCGGATCGGGACGCGCGCGATCGCGGTGGACGAGGCCCATTGCGTGAGCCAGTGGGGTCACGATTTCCGCCCCGACTACCTGCGCATCGGCGAGCTGCGCAGCGCGCTCGATGTGCCGCTCTCGGCCTTCACCGCCACCGCCGATGCCGAGACCCGGGCCGAGATTGTCGCGCGGCTGTTCGGCGGCCGCGCGCCCGAGACGTTCCTGCGCGGCTTCGACCGGCCGAACATCCATCTGGCCTTCGCGCCGAAGGAACGGCCGCGCCAGCAGATCCTCGACTTTGCCGGTGCCCGCCGCGGTCAGTCCGGGATCGTCTATTGCGCGACCCGGGCCAAGACCGAGACGCTGGCCCAGGCGCTGCGCGAGGCGGGGCACGAGGCGCTGGCCTACCATGGCGGCATGGAGGCCGAGCCGCGGCGCGATGTCGAGGCCGCCTTCCAGCGCGCGGACGGGCTGATCGTGGTGGCGACGGTCGCCTTCGGCATGGGGATCGACAAGCCCGACATCCGCTGGGTCGCCCACGCCGACCTGCCGAAGTCGATCGAATCCTACTATCAGGAGATCGGCCGGGCCGGGCGCGACGGGGCGCCGGCCGAGACGCTGACGCTTTACGGCCCCGAGGACATCCGCCTGCGCCGCGCCCAGATCGACGAGGGCCTTGCGCCCCCCGAGCGCAAGGCGGCCGATCATGGTCGGCTGAACGCGCTTCTGGGGCTGGCCGAGGCGACCGGCTGCCGGCGCCAGCGCCTTCTGGCCTATTTCGGCGAGGCCAGCGGCCCCTGCGGGCATTGCGACCTCTGCGAGACCCCGCCCGAGACCTTCGACGCGACCGAGGCGGTCCGGATGGCGCTGTCGGCGGCGCTCCGGACGGGCGAGAGCTTCGGTGCCGAACATCTGACCGACATCCTTCTGGGCGAGCCGACCGAGAAGGTGCGTGCGCGGGGCCACGAGACCCTGCCCACCTTCGGCGTGGGACGGGCGCTCAGGCGGGCCGAGTGGCAGTCGGTGATCCGTCAGATGCAGGGTCTTGACCTCCTGCGCCCCGAGGCGGCCCGCAAGGGCGCGCTGGTCATGACCGAGGCGGCGCGGCCGGTCCTGCGCGGCGACGCGCCGGTGACGCTGCGCCGGGACGCCATGGCGCGGCCCGCGCGGCCGGTGGCGAAGGCGTTGGTGTCCGAGGCGGATGCCCCGCTGCTCTCGGCGCTGAAGGCCAAGCGGCGCGCGCTGGCCGAGGCGCAGGCGGTTCCCGCCTACGTGGTCTTCTCAGACCGCACCCTGATCGAGATGGCCGAGACCCGGCCGGTCACGCTGGACGCGATGGCGCGGGTCACGGGTGTGGGCGCGAAGAAGCTCGAGACCTATGGCGCGGCCTTCCTGTCGGTGATCCGCGCGGCCGAGGGCGAAGCCCCGGCGCAGACGCCGCACCCGGCGCGGGTGCGGCTCGTGACCGGCGGGCGGGACGATGGCACGCTCTTCGACCGGCTCGACGACGCGCAGCGCGAGCTTGCGCGCGGCCACGACGGCACCGGGCGGCTGATGTCGCTTTCGGCGCCGGTCCTTGCCCGCATCGCGCGGCGCCGCCCGTCCACGGCGCCCGATCTCGCCCGGCATCTCGACCCGGTGCAGATGGAGCGTTTCGGCTCGGCCTTCCTCGGGATTCTCGCGGCCGAGTGACGGGTCTGCGGGTCAGCCGTCGCGGCCTTCGGGCCGGGGCGGAAGCGTTCCCGCAGGCCGGTGACGGTCGAGAAGCTGCGCGATCATCTGCTTGCGCAGGGGCTTGGTCTGGAAGCCGTCGATGCCGTCGCCGAGGATCTCGGCGCCATCGCCTTCAACGGCATGGGCCGTCAGCGCGATGATCGGCACGTGGTCGTTCCCGGTCTCGCGCGAGCGGATGATCCGCGCCGCGGCGCGGCCGTCGAGGCCGGGCATCGAGATGTCCATCAGGATCAGGTCGGGCCGCAGCCGGTCCCAGAGGGCGACGGCCTCGTGGCCATCCCCGGCGAGGTGAAGGTCGATGGCGAAGTCCTCGACCATCTTGCGCAGGACAAGCTGGTTCGTCCGGTTGTCCTCGGCGGCCAGGACGCGCATCCGGCGCGGCGGGTCGGGCCGGGGCGGTGCCGCGGGCAGTTCGGCAAGCGCCCGGTAGAGCGCGCTTCGCAGGACCGGCTTGTGCAGGATCCCCGCGACGGTTCCCGGCCCTGGCTCGGGACCGCCGAGCGAGGTGAGCAGCAGGACGGGTATCGCAATGCCGCGCCGGCGCAGGTCGTCGGCCAGGGCAAGTCCGTCCGGGCCGGGCATGCGGAAGTCGGTCAGGATCACGCCGTAGCCGGCGTCGGCCGCAAGCGCGGCCTGCGCCTCGACCGCGGAACCGCATGTCGTCACCTCGATGCCAAGAGAGGCAAGCTGCCGTTCGAGCACCTGCCGGTTGACGAGCTGGTCATCCACCACCAGCGCCCGCCGGACGGTGACCGGCAGAACCGCCGGTGGCGGCGGAGGATCCCCCGCCCGGGGCAGCGTGATGGTGAAGCCGAAGCAGGATCCTTCGCCCGCCGCGGAATCGAGCCACATCGACCCGCCCATCAGCCCGACGAGCTGGCGGGCGATGGCAAGGCCAAGCCCCGTGCCCTCGAAACGGCGGTTCGCCTCGGATTCGACCTGGTTGAATTCGCCCCAGACCAGATCCTGATGCTCGGGCGCGATGCCGATCCCCGAATCCTCGACCGTGACGTGCAGCTCGTAGCGCCCGGCCTCGCACTCCAGCCCGACGACGCGGGCAAGGACATGCCCGGCCGCGGTGAACTTGACCGCGTTTCCCAGAAGGTTCGTCAGCACCTGCCGGATGCGCAGCGGGTCGCCGATGAAGCGGGAGGGCAGAAACAGGTCGTAGTCGATCAGCAGGCGTAGACCCTTTTCCTGCGCCTCGGGCATGAGCAGGGCCACGATCTGTTGCAGGCACTGTTCGAGGTCGAAAGGCTCCGGGCGCAGCTCCAGCCGCCCGGCCTCGATGCGGGAATAGTCGAGCACGCTGTTGATGATCGCAAGCAGCGCCTCGCCCGACCCGCGGATGGTTTCGGCGTAAAGCCTCTGATCCTCGGTCAGCTCGGTGTCGCAGAGCAGTTCGGCCATGCCCACCACCCCGTTCATGGGGGTGCGGATCTCATGGCTCATGGTGGCGAGGAAGGCCGACTTGGCGCGCGTCGCGGCCTCGGCCGCCCGGCGGGCCTCCTCGAGCTCGGCCTCGCGGGTCATGGCGTCGGTGATGTCGAGCGCGAGCGAAACCAGGTCGCCATCCTCGGAGCGCCGGTCGATGAGGCGCACGTAGCGGCCGTTGCCGAGCCGGACCGTCAGCGGGTCGATGACCGGACGGGCGAGCCTCTGGCGCATCATCGCACACCAGGCGGCCGGATCGCGCCCTTCAAGGTCGATCCGGCCGTGGGCGGTGACGTGGTGCAGGATGGTGTCGAGATCGGATCCCGGCCCGATCGGGCTGCCCTGCCCGAAGGCCGAAAGATAGGCCCGGTTGGCGGCGACAAGCCGCAGCTGCCGGTCGAAGATCGCGAAGCCGTCGCGGACCGTCTCGAGCGCTTCCCAAAGCCGGCGGGTCGCCATGCGCGCCTCATGCACGGCGTCGGTGGCGGCGGGTGGGGCGCCGGTGTCGCCCGCGGGGGGCGAGGCCAGCGCCAGCAGCCGCCGCGCCTCGTCCAGCTCGCGCGAGCGCAATTCCAGCAGACGCTCGGCGGCGAGCCGCGCGCGGCGTTCGTTCAGGAACTGATCGGCAAGGTTCATGCGCCCGGCTGCCTGCCACCACGGTCGGCGGGCAGCATCGGTCGCGTCCGGTAAAGGGCGCATTAACCGCGATGCCACGGGCGGGTGGCCCCGGGTCGGCCATTGTCAGGCCCGGCGGCGGCGTGGCAGTCTGGCCGCATTGCCTGACCCGGAGATTTCGATGCGCGCGCCCCGCCTTTTCGTTCCTGCCGTCCTTTTGATCACCGCGGCGCTGTCCCTGCCGGCGGCCGCCCAGGACAGGGTTCTGGTCCCCGAACGGCGCATGGTCCTTGTCGAGGGCAAGGATCTGGCGGGCCGCGATCTGGCGCAGATCTTCGACACCACCCGGCAATCCTGCGAGGCGACCTGCCTGACCGATGCCCGGTGCGAGGCCTTCACCTTCAACGGGCGCAACGGGTCCTGCTTTCCGAAGGCGGACGTGACCGGCGAGAGCGACTATCAGGGCGCCGTCTCCGGCTTCGTGCGCGAGGCCGCGCCGGGACTTGCGGCGCTTGCGGCGACGCGGGCGGCGGATCTGTCCTTCCTGAGGCCCGAGGACTTCGACGCGGCCCTGGCGCAGGCGCAGGGCCTTGCCGACCGTCATGTCACTGGCGCCTGGACGGCGGATGACCTTGCCCGGGCGGCGGCGTCCGCGCGCGCGGCCGGCGATCCGGCGGCGGCGGCGGGATTCCAGGGGGCCGCTCTCAACATCACCGACGCCGCCGACGGCTGGGTCGAATACGCCCGCCTGTCGCTCGAGGCTGCGGCCCACGATGCCAATGGCCGCGATGCGCTGAACGGTCAGGCGGTGGCCGCGGCGGTCAACGGCTATCTGCGCGCCGAGGCGGCCCCGGTCCGGGTCTCGGCCCTCGAGATCCTCGCCGAGGCGCTGCGCGCGACCGACCGCGGCCGCGCCATGATCCCCGCCCTGCGGCTGGCCCAGTCGATCCGGCCGCGCGACGACCTGGCCGCGATGCTCGAAGACGCGATCGCCAAATTCGGCTTCCGCATCGAGGAGCACCGCGTCGAAAGCGACAGCGCCCGGCCGCGCATCTGCGCGGTGTTCAACGAACCCCTGGCCAAGGCGGGCGTCGATTACGCGACCTTCGTGCGCACCGAGGAAACCGGCCTGAGCGTGGCGGCTGACGATCGCCAGATCTGTGTCTCCGGCGTCCATCACGGCCAGCGCTACCAGGTCACGTTCCGCGCGGGCCTGCCCGCGGCCTCGGGCGAGACGCTGGCGCGCGACGTGGCGCTCAACCTCTACGTCCGCGACCGCACCCCCTCGGTCAGTTTCCCGGGCCGCGCCTATGTGCTGCCACGAACGCCGCAGATCGGTGTCGCCGTGCAGACGGTGAACCTGACCCGGCTTGACCTGCGGCTTCTGCGCGTCTCCGACCGGAACCTCGTTCGCGCGATGCAGGCGGATTTCTTCGCGCGCCCTCTCGACTACTGGTCGGGCCAGACGCTCGCCTCCGACATCGCGCAGGAGGTCTGGACCGGCACGGCCGAGGTGCCGTCCGAGGTCAATCGCGACATGACCACCCGGCTTCCGCTCGAAGGCCCGATGGCGGGTCTCGCCCCCGGCGTCTACGTGCTCGAGGCGTCGATCCCCGGCGCCGACCCCTATGACAGCCCCCCGGCGGGGCAGTGGTTCGTGGTGTCGGACCTCGGGATCGCGACCCAGTCCGGGACGGACGGGCTGCACGTCGCCGTACGGGGCCTGTCGGATGCCGGGCCGCGGCCGGGGGTGACGGTCACGCTGGTGTCGCGCGCCAACGAGGTGCTCGGCACCGTGCAGAACGATGCCGAAGGCTTTGCGGACTTTCCCGCCGCGCTGTCGCGCGGGCCGGGCAACGCCGCCCCGGCCCTGGTCAGCGCGACCCTGGGCGACGACCTGTCGTTCCTGTCGCTGACCGAGCCGGAGTTCGACCTGAGCGACCGGGGCGTCTCCGGGCGCGAGGCGGCCGGGCCGGTGGATGTGTTCCTGACCACCGACCGGGGGGCTTACCGGGCTGGCGAGACGGTCAACGCGACGTTTCTTGCCCGCGACTCAGGGCTCGACGCGATCGCCGGGCTGCCGCTGACGGCGCGGCTGCTGCGGCCGGACGGGGTCGAGTATGCCCGTGCCCTCGCCGACGACCTGGGCGCGGGCGGTCACGTCGCGAACTTCCCGCTCGACGGTGCCGCGCCGCGCGGGACCTGGCGTCTCGAGGTCTTCGCCGAAGAGAACCGCCCGCTCGCCTCGCAGACGCTGCTGGTCGAGGACTTCCTGCCCGAGCGCATCGATTTCGCGCTCGACCTGCCGAAGGGGCCGCTTCCGCTTGACGCGTCGCCGCAGGCGTCAGTCGCGGCGCGCTATCTCTTCGGGGCGCCGGGGGCGGGGCTCTCGGCCGAAGGCGAGGTGCGTCTGTCCGCGGCCGAGGGCCTTCCCGACTGGCCGGGCTATCGCTTCGGGCGGTACGACGAACCGTTCCGGACGCTCTACGAATCGTTGCCGGCGATGGACCAGACCGATGCCGAAGGGCGGCTGGAGGTTCCGGTCCCCCTGCCGCAGTCGGACGCGCCGGCCAGCCAGCCGCTGGAGGCGCAGGTCAGCCTGCGTCTGGTCGAGGGGTCGGGCCGCCCGGTCGAGCGCAGCGCCTCGGCGCTGGTCCTGCCCGACCGGACGATCATCGGGGTGAAGCCGGCCTTCACGGGCGACGAGGTGCCCGAGGGTGCCGAGGCGCGGTTCGACCTGATCGCCATCGCGCCCGACGGGTCGCGCGCGGACCTGCCGGTGCGCTGGACGCTGAACCGGCTGGAGACCGACTATCAGTGGTATTCGCTCTACGGCCAATGGAACTGGGAAGAAGTGACGCTGCGCGACCGCATCGCGGGCGAGGAAGCCCGGATACCGGCCGGCTCTACGCTCAGCGTGACGGCTCCGGTCCGGTGGGGCCGCTACGAGCTGGTGGTCGAGGCCGCCAATGGCGCGTCGACCGCGGTCGAGTTCCACGCCGGATGGTATGCGCCCGCCGACGCCGCCCAGACGCCCGACACCCTCGAGGTCTCGCTCGACCGGCCCGCCTATGCGCCGGGTGACACCGCCCGTCTGCGGGTGGTGGCGCGCAGCGCGGGCACGGCGCTGGTCAGCGTGCTGTCGAACCGGCTGATCGACCGCAAGGTGGTGCGGGTGGACAAGGGCGAGACGGTCATTCCCCTGCCCGTCACCGACGCCTGGGGCGCGGGGGCCTATGTGGTGGCTTCGGTGCTGCGCCCGCTCGAATCCGATGCCGGCCGTGCGCCGGTGCGGGCGCTGGGCCTCGCCTACGCCACGGTGGAGCCCGGCAGCCGGAAGCTTGACGCCCGGTTCGAGGTTGCCGCCGAATCCGCACCGCGTGCGCCGATGCCGGTGGCGCTGCGGGTCGAGGGCGTGGCGCCCGGCGAGACGGCCCATGTGACCATCGCGGCCGTCGATGTCGGCATCCTGAACCTGACCGGGTTCGCGCCGCCCGACCCCGAGGGCCACTATTTCGGGCAGAGGCGGCTCGGGGTGGGGCTGCGCGATCTCTACGGACGGCTGGTCTCGGGGGACGGGGCGCCGGGCGTCGTGCGGTCCGGCGGCGATGCGGGCGCCGGCCTGCGCATGAAGGCGCCACCGCCGACCGAGGAGCTCGTGGCCTATTTTTCCGGCCCGCTCACGGTCGGCGCCGACGGCTATGTGCGCACGGAATTCGCCATGCCGTCCTTCAACGGCACCGTCCGGCTGATGGCGGTGGCCTGGTCGCCCTCCGCGGTCGGGCAGGCCGTGGCCGATGTGCTGGTGCGCGACCCGGTGGTGGTCAACGCCGCGCTGCCCCGCTTCCTCGCCCCCGGCGACGAAAGCCGCCTGCTTCTCGAGATCGTGCACGCCACCGGACCCGCGGGGCGGATGGGGCTCGATGTAACGGCGGACGGGCTGGCGCTCGGTACGCTGCCTTCGGGCGTCGATGTGCCGGACCAGGGCAAGGCCGTGGTCGCGATACCGGTGTCGGCGCCCGACTCGGCCGGCCCGGCAAGCCTGCGGGTCGCGCTGACCACGCCGGACGGCCGCCTTCTGGTGAAGACGCTGACGGTTCCGGTTGAGGCCAACGATCCCGAGGTGATGCGCCAGAGTCGCCTCACTCTTGCGCCGGGCCAGACCTTCATGCTCGATGCCAACGCCTTCTCCGGTCTGGTGCCGGGGTCGGGCCGGGTCATTCTGGCCGCCGGTCCCATCGCCCGCTTCGACGCGCCGGCGCTGATCGAGTCTCTCGACCGCTATCCCTACGGCTGCACCGAACAGCTGACCTCGAAGGCGATGCCGCTTCTCTACTTCGACGAGGTGGCGCGGGCGGTGGGGGTCTCGGGCGATGCCGACCTGCCCGAACGCATCCGCCAGTCGATCACCGAGATCCTGCTGAACCAGTCGCCGGGCGGAGGATTCGGTCTCTGGTATCCGGATTCCGGGGACCTTTGGCTGGATGCCTATGTCACCGACTTCCTCAGCCGGGCGCGCGCGACCGGCCATGCGGTTCCCGACGACGCCTTCCGCAGCGCCCTCGACAACCTGCGCAACCAGGTGGCCTATGCGCCCGACTTCGACTCGGGCGGCGGACCCTATGCCTATGCGCTGATGGTGCTGGCGCGCGAAGGGGCGGCCAAGGTCGGCGATCTGCGCTACTACGCCGATGTGAAGGCCGATGCCTTCGACACGCCGCTGGCGGCCGCCCAGCTTGGCGCGGCGCTTGCGGCCTATGGCGACCAGACGCGGGCGGATGCGCTCTTTTCCCGGGCGGCGGCACTGGCCAGGGCCGAGGCGGCGACACCCGAGGGCCAGGTCTGGCGGGCCGATTTCGGCACACGGCTGCGCGATTCGGCCGCGGTGCTGGCTCTGGCCGCCGAGGCGGGATCGCGGACCGCCGACGACCCGACTCTGATCGACGCCGTGGCGCGCGGCTCGTCGGGGACGCACCTGTCCACGCAGGAACAGGTCTGGATGCTGATGGCGACGCATGCGCTCATCGACCGTCCCGGCGCCGAGGCCCTGTCGATCGACGGGGTGCCGGCCACGGGGCCGCTGGTGCGGGTCTTCGACCAGCAGGCCGCCGCCGGCGCCGCGGTCGCGGTCCGCAACGAGGCCGCGACCGACACGGTTCTGACGCTGACCACCTTCGGCCAGCCGGCCGAGCCCGAGCCCGCCTCCGGCAACGGCTACCGGATCGACCGGCGCTGGTACAGCCTCGACGGCGCCGAGGTCGATCCCGGATCGGTCCCGCAGGGCGCCCGGCTTGTCGCCGTGCTCGAGGTCACGCCCTTCGGGTCCGGCGAGGCGCGGCTGATGGTGGACGATCCGCTGCCGGCGGGCTTCGAGATCGACAATCCGAACCTGATCCGGGGTGGCGACATCGCGGCGCTGGACTGGCTGACCACCGTCGAGGACACGCGGACGACCGAATTCCGGCAGGACCGGTTCCTGGCGGCGGTGGACTGGGGATCGTCCGAGCCGTTCCGCCTGGCCTATGTCGTGCGCGCCGTCTCTCCCGGTCGCTTCCACCTGCCGGCGGCCACCGTGCAGGACATGTACCGGCCGACCTGGCGGGCCCGCACCGAGGCCGGTCAGGTCACCGTGACCGAATAGGCCCGTGCGTCGCGCCTGGCCCCTGCTGCTTGCGGCTGCGCTCTGCGCGGCGGGGATCGGGCGCGACCTCTGCGACGGCTGGATCGACCGGACGGTCCTGCCGGCGCTCGCGGTCACGACCTCGACCGAGGTGGTGGCGCGGGACGGCACGCTGCTGCGCGCCTACACGGTTGCGGACGGGCGCTGGCGGCTGGACCCCGGCCCGGTCGATCCGCTCTATCGGACGATGCTGGTCGCCTACGAGGACCCGCGCTTCCGCGCCCACGCCGGGGTCGATCCGGTGGCACTGATGCGCGCGGCGGCGCAATCGGCGCTGGCCGGGCGCGTGGTGTCCGGGGGGTCCACGCTGACCATGCAGGTGGCGCGGCTTCTGGAGCAGAGCGGCACCGGGCGGCTGTCGGGGAAGCTCCGGCAGATCCGCGTCGCCCTGGCGCTGGAGCGGCGGCTCTCGAAGGACCAGATCCTCGACCTCTACCTGCGGCTTGCGCCCTATGGCGGCAACGTCGAGGGCGTGCGGGCGGCGTCGCTCCTGTGGTTCGGCAAGGAGCCCGCGCGCCTGACCGCGGCCGAGGCGGCGCTGCTGGTGGCCCTGCCGCAGTCGCCCGAGACGCGCCGCCCCGATCGCAACCCCGGCGCTGCCCGCGCCGCGCGGGACCGGGTTCTGGACCGGATGGCCCGGGAGGGTGTGATCGACCGCGCCGAGGCCGAGGCGGCCCGGGGCGAGGCCATGCCCGATCGCCGGCGCAGTTTTCCGGCTCTGGCCCCGCAACTGGCCGACCGGCTGCGGCGCGGGGATCCGACGGCGCGGCGTCTGGACACCACCCTGGACGCCCGGCTGCAGCGCAGCCTCGAGGATCTGGCCGCCCGGTCGGCCTCGGGCCGCCTGTCGATGGCGATCGTCGTCGCCGACCATCGCAGCGGCGAGATCCTCGCCTCGGTCGGCGCCGCGGACTGGGCGGACGACCGGGGCGGGTTTCTGGACATGACGCAGGCGCTGCGATCCCCCGGATCGACGCTCAAGCCCTTCGTCTACGGGCTTGCCTTCGACGACGGGCTGATCCACCCCGAGACGCTGATCGACGACCGGCCGGCCGCGTTCGGCACCTACGCCCCTCAGAACTTCGACCGGCGGTTCCGGGGCACCGTGCCGGTGCGCCAGGCGCTTCAGGAGTCGCTCAACCTGCCGGTCGTTTCGCTGACCGAGCGTCTGGGGCCGGACCGGCTTCTGACGGCGCTGGACCGGACCGGCGCGGTGACACGGCTTCAGGGCCAGCCGGGCCTTGCGGTCGCGCTGGGCGGGCTGGGGATCAGCCTGCGCGACCTGGTGCAGGCCTATGCCGCCCTGGCCCGGCAGGGCCTTCCGGTGCGTCTGTCCGAGACGCCGGGGCGGGGCGGGGCCCTGTCCGGGCGGCTTTTCGGTCCGGTGGCCGCCTGGTATGTGACCGATATCCTCGCAGGCCTTCCGCCGCCACCGAACGCGCCCCGCAACCGGCTCGCCTACAAGACCGGAACCAGCTACGGGCACCGGGACGTGCTGGCGATCGGGTTCGACGGGCGCCATGTCGCGGGACTCTGGATGGGGCGGCCCGACGGCACCCCGGTTCCGGGGGCCTTCGGTGCCGATCTGGCCGCGCCGCTCCTCTTCGAGGTCTTCGCGCGGATCAAGCCGGCGCTCGATCCGCTTCCGCCGCCGCCGCCCGCGGCGCTGATCCTGCCCAACGCCCGGCTGCCGCAGCCCCTGCGGGCCTTCCACCGCGGCACCGATCCGGTCGCCGCCCCGGACGCACCCGAGGTGGCCTTTCCCCCGGACGGCGCCCTGGTCGAGACCGGCGGCACGGGTCTTGTCGCCAAGGTGCGCGACGGCACGCCGCCCTTCACCTGGCTCGCGGACGGCGCGCCCCTGGCCGTGGCCGAGCGCGGGCGCGAGACCGCTCTGCCGATCCGCGGACCGGGCTTCGTGACCCTGTCGGTGATCGACGCGCAGGGCCGGTCGGCCCGGGTGTCGGTGACGCTGCGCTAGATGCGCTCGATCGCCAGAGCGATGCCCTGCCCGCCGCCGATGCACATCGTCACCAACGCGAGCCGCCCGCCGGTGCGCTCCAGTTCGGCGATGGCCTTGACGGTCAGGATCGCGCCCGTGGCCCCGACCGGATGGCCCAGTGCGATGGCGCCGCCGTTCGGGTTCACGCGGTGCGGGTCGAGCCCGAGCGCGCGGTTGACCGCGATCGCCTGCGCGGCGAAGGCCTCGTTCGATTCGATGACGTCGAAGTCCTCGACCCGCAGCCCCGTGCGCGCGCAAAGCGACCGGACCGCCGGGATCGGGCCATAGCCCATCACCCGCGGCGCCACCCCGCCGAGCCCCCAGCCGATCAGGCGCGCGCGCGGTTTCAGGCCCATGGCGGCCGAAGCGCGGGCCATGACGAGGGCGGCCGCGCCGTCGTTGATGCCGCTGGCGTTGCCGGCGGTGACGGTGCCGTCCTTCTGGAAGGCGGGCTTCAGACCCGCAAGCGCCTCGGCCGAGGTCTCCTTCGGATGCTCGTCGGTGTCGAAGATCGTCGGCCCCTTGCGCCCCGGCACCTCGACCGGGACGATCTGGTCACGAAAGCGGTCCTCGGCGATGGCGCGGGCGGCGCGGTGCTGGCTTTCCAGCGCGAAGGCGTCCTGATCGGCCCGGGTGATCGCCATTTCCGCCGCCACGTTTTCGGCGGTGACACCCATGTGGCCGGTGCCGAACGGGCAGTTCAGAGCGCCGAGCATCATGTCGGTCGCCCGGACGTCGCCCATCTTCTGGCCCCAGCGCGCGGCCGGCAGGATGAAGGGCGACCGGCTCATGCATTCGGCACCGCCCGCCAGGGCGATGTCCGCATCCCCGGTCATCAGCGCCTGCGCCGCCGACACGATGGCCTGCGCGCCCGATCCGCACAGCCGGTTCACGTTCATCGCCGGCACCGTGTCCGGCACCCCGGCCCCGAGCGCCGCCACGCGACTGACATACATGTCGCGCGGCTCGGTGTTGATGACATGGCCGAACACCACCGTTCCGATCCGGTCCGGTGCGATGCCCGCGCGTTCGATGGCCGCGCGCGCGACGATGGCGCCCAGATCGCCGGGCGCAAACCCCGACAGGCTGCCGCCGAATGTGCCGATGGCGGTGCGCGCCGCCGAGAGAAAGACGATGTCCTCGGTCATGGAAAGCCTCCGGTTCGTGACCGTCAGGCTAGCCCTCGCCCGTCACCCTGACCAGCGTGATCTCGGGCGGTTGCAGGAAACGCAGCGGCAGACCGGAAAACCCGATCCCGCCGGAGACAACCAGATGCCGGCCTCCTTCGCGCACATGGCCCCAGGCGTAGCGGGCGCGATGGGCCGAGGGCACGACCGGGCGCCAGCCCATCAGGTTGATCTGCCCGCCGTGGGTGTGGCCCGAGAGCTGGAGGATGGCCCGCGAGTCGCCATTGGCGAAGTAGTCCGGCTCGTGCGCGATGAGGATCGCGGCGTCGGCGGGATCGCGTCCGGCAAAGGCCGCGTCGGCGTCGTGCAGCCCGGGATGCCCGAGCCGCTTGAGCGCCCGCTGGCTGTCGAGCCCCGCAAGCCAGAACCCGCCCTGGCCATGCGCGATGCGCAGCCCCTGGTTGCGCAAGAGCCGTATCGGGCTGGACTCGAGCGCCTCGGCGACCGAGTTCCGGCGGAACCCCGTGCCCTGCGACAGTCGGCAGTCCCACCAGTCGTGGTTGCCGAGCACGGCATGGACCCCGAGCGGCGCGCGCAGCGCCGAGAGCGCGGCGACGATCCGGTCCGGCTCGACGAAACCCGCCGGCAGCTTGCGGTCGGCGATGAAGTCGCCGCCGAGCACGATCAGGTCGGGCGCGAGCTCATGGGTCTGGGCCACGATCGGCCCGAGCGCGGCGGGCGGTGTCCAGGGGGTGCAGACGTGGAAATCCGAGAGCAGGGCGATGGTCAGCGGCGGCAAGGTCCAGCCCGGCAGGCGGACTTCGTGGCGCACCGCATGCGGGGAACGATGCCCGACCGCGAGGATGGCGCGCCGGCGGGTCACGGCCGGATCGGCTCGCGTCCGTCGGGGGTCAGCAGCCAGGCGTCACGCCCCTCGATCACCACCGCCGACAGCGGCCCGCCGTAGGCGGCCGAACTGTCGATGTTCAGCCGGTTGCCGTAATGCGTGGGCGCGTCGATGGCGGTGTGGCCGTGCACGATCAGCGGCCCGAAGTCGCGCGGATCGTCGAGAAAGCCCTTGCGGATCCAGACGAGATCGTCCTCGGTCTGGTCGCGCAGGTCGACGCCGGGGCGGATGCCCGCGTGCACGAAGACGCAATCGCCCCGGACATAGCTGGTCGGCAGGCCGGCAAGGAACAGCCGGTGCGCGGGCGGGACGGCGGCGACGGCCTCGGCATGGACCTCGGCCACGGGACGGTCCCCGGCGTCCCGGACGCCGTAGCTGGCCAGGGTGGCAGCGCCGCCAAGGTGCGGATGCAGCCAGGTCAGCTCGGCCCGCAGCCCCGGATCGTGCCAGCCCGGATCGTCCAGAAACTTCTGGAACATCCGGTCGTGATTGCCCTTGAGCGTGATCCAGTTTCGCCGCTCGGCCCGGCCTTCGGCCAGAAGACCCACCACCGCGCGGCTGTCCGGCCCGCGGTCCACCAGATCCCCGATGTGCACGATCGGGCTGTCCGGCTCGCCGTTCGCGACGCGGTCGTCCTCGATCAGGTCATGGGCGCGCCGGAGCAGGTCGGCATGGCCGTGGATGTCGCCGATGGCATAGGTCTGCATGGATCACTCTCGGAACGGATCGGGCCCCGCCGGCGGCGAGGCCCCTCTCTTGCCAGATAGCGCGCCGTCAGGCCACGTCGAATTCCAGCGGCCGGACCTGCTGGAAGAGCCCGGTGGCCAGAAGCTCGTCGCGGGCCTCGGCGGGAAGCGGCTCGTCGAGGTAGAGGATGGCGATCGCGTCGCCACCCTCCTTCGCCCGGCCAAGGGTGAAGTTCGCGATGTTGACGTTGTTGCGCCCGAGCGTGCCGCCGAGCACGCCGATGATGCCGGGCACGTCGCGGTTGGTGGTGTAGAGCATGTGGGCGCCCACCTCGGCGTCGATGTTGATGCCCTTGATCTGGATGAACCGCGGCTTGCCGTCCGAGAACACCGTGCCCGCGATCGACCGCTCGCGCTTGTCGCTGACCACGGTCAGCTTGATGTAGCCGTCGAAGGCGCCCGACTTGCCCTGCGTCGTGGTGGCGATCTTGACGCCGCGTTCCTTCGCGATCACCGGGGCCGAGACCATGTTCACGTCCGGGTTGGTCGCCTTCATGATCCCGGCGATCGCCGCGCAGTTCAGCGCCTGAAGGTTCATCTCGGCCACCACCCCGTCGTAGAGGATGTTGATCGCCTTGATCGGCTCGTCGGTGAGCTGGCCGGCGAAGGCGCCAAGGTGGGCGGCCAGCTTCAGCCACGGCCCCATGACCGCCGCTTCCTCGGCGGTGACCGAGGGCATGTTGAGCGCGTTCTGCACGGCGCCGGTCAGGAGGTAGTCGGACATCTGCTCGGCCACCTGCAGGGCCACGTTCTCCTGCGCCTCGGTCGTCGAGGCGCCGAGGTGCGGCGTCGCGACCACGTTCGGCAGGCCGAAAAGCGGGCTGTCGGTCGCGGGCTCGGTGGCAAAGACGTCGAGCGCCGCCCCGGCGACATGGCCGGACTTGAGCAGTTCCGCCAGCGCCTCCTCGTCGATCAGGCCGCCGCGCGCGGCGTTGATGATGCGCACGCCCTTCTTCGTCTTGGCGAGGTTCTCGCGCGACAGGATGTTGCGGGTCTTGTCGGTCAGCGGCACGTGCAGGGTGATGAAGTCGGCCTTGGCCAGCAGCTCGTCGAGTTCCACCTTCTGCACGCCCAGCGCCTTGGCGCGTTCCTCGGACAGGAAGGGATCATAGGCGATCACCTTCATCCGCAGCCCGAGCGCGCGGTCGATCACGATCGAGCCGATGTTGCCCGCCCCGATGACGCCGAGGGTCTTGTTGAAGAGTTCGACCCCCATGAAGCGGTTCTTTTCCCACTTCCCGGCCTTGGTCGAGACCGAGGCCTCGGGCAGTTCGCGCGCCACCGCGAACATCAGCGCGATGGCGTGTTCGGCGGTGGTGACCGAATTGCCGAAGGGGGTGTTCATCACGATCACGCCCTTCCTGGACGCGGCCGGGATGTCGACGTTGTCCACGCCGATCCCGGCGCGGCCGATGACCTTGAGCCGCGTTGCGGCGGCGAGGATCTTCTCGGTCACCTTGGTGGCCGAGCGGATGGCAAGGCCGTCATACTGGCCGATCACCTCGAGCAGCCTGTCCTTGTCCTTGCCGAGATCGGGCAGGTAATCCACCTCGACCCCGCGGTCGCGGAAGATCTGGACGGCGGTTTCGGAAAGCTTGTCGGAAACGAGAACCTTCGGGGCCATGGGGGCACTCCTTGATGGTCGGAAATTCGGGGGAAAGGAGCGGGCGTTGCCGCCCGCCGGGGATCGGCGGTCAGCTCTGCGCGGCAAGTTCCGACAGGAACGCCCATTCGATCCAGGGCATCAGCGCCACGACGTCGGCGGTCTGGACCGTGGCCCCGCACCAGATGCGCAGGCCGGGCGGCGCGTCGCGGTAGGCGCCGGCGTCGAAGGCAACGCCCGCCTTTTCCAGCCGCTTGGCGACGGCCTTGGCGAAGGCCGCACCGTCCTTGATCCGCGGGTCGGTGAACTTGAGGCAGACGCTGGTGCAGGACGCGGTTGCCGGATCGACGGCCAGGTTGGCGATCCAGCCGCGGCCGGCGACGAAATCGGCGACCGCGGCGGCGTTCGCCTCGCAGCGCGCGATCAGGCCGCGGAGACCACCGATCGACTTTGCCCATTTCAGCGCGACGAGATAGTCCTCGACGCAGAGCATCGACGGGGTGTTGATGGTCTCGCCCTCGAAGATCCCCTCGATGAGCTTGCCCTTCGCCGTCAGCCGGAAGATCTTCGGCAGGGGCCAGGCGGGGGTGTAGGTCTCCAGCCTCTCGACCGCGCGGGGCGACAGGATCAGGACGCCGTGCCCGCCTTCGCCGCCGAGCACCTTCTGCCAGCTGTAGGTCACGACATCGAGCTTGTCCCAGGGCAGGTCCATCGCAAAGGCGGCCGAGGTCGCGTCGCAGATGGTCAGGCCCTTGCGATCCGCCGGGATCGCGTCGCCGTTCGGCACCCGCACGCCCGAGGTGGTGCCGTTCCAGGTGAAGACCACGTCGCAGTCGAAATCGACGGTGGCGAGATCCACGATCTCGCCGTAGGGCGCGCGGCGCACCGTGGCATCGAGCTTCAGCTGCTTGACCACATCGGTGACCCAGCCTTCGCCGAAGGATTCCCAGGCCAGCATCTCGACCGGCCGGGCGCCCAGAAGCGACCACATCGCCATTTCCACCGCGCCGGTGTCCGAGGCCGGCACGATCCCGATGCGGTAGTCGGCCGGCACGCCGAGGATTTCGCGCGTGAGGTCGATCGCCTCTTTCAACTTGGCCTTGCCGATGGCGGCGCGGTGCGACCGGCCCAGCGGCGCGTCGGCAAGCATGTCGAGGGAGAAATCGGGGATCTTCGCGCAGGGGCCCGAAGAAAAGCGCGGATTGACCGGGCGCGCAGCCGGGATCGTCGGATCGGTCATGGTAGCCTTCCAGCTATGAGCCCCTCGTTGGGGAGGGGTGTCCCAAGGCCGCACATACGCGGCCTCGCCCACTGGCACAAGCGGTTTTTTCGCGCTAAAGCGCCGCATCGGATGTCGAAAGCGACACCCGCCCATCGTCTCTGCGGGAGCCGCCCCATGTTCACTGCCACGCTCATCGCCGCCGAGGGGCGACTGGACCGCACGGCCGCGGAAAGCCTGCAGGGCGGCTGGGGCGGCGGGCCGCTGCGCTGGCTCGCGCCGGGGACGGCTGCCGAGTTCGACCTGCCCGCGCGGCCCGGCAATCTCTGGGACGTCTGGGCGGGGCTTCAGGGGCTCGGGATCGACCTTGCCGTGCAGCCGGCGCATGGCCGGCGCAAGACGATGCTGATCGCCGACATGGACAGCACGATGATCGGCCAAGAATGCATCGACGAGCTGGCCGACATGGCGGGCGTCGGCGACCGGGTCAAGGACATCACCGCGCGGGCGATGAATGGCGAGCTGGGCTTCGAGGGGGCGCTTCTTGAGCGGGTGGCGCTCCTGCGTGGGCAGCCGGTGTCGATCATCGACCGGGTTCTGGCGGAACGCATCACCTATGCGCCGGGCGGGCGAACCCTTGTGGCCACGATGAAGGCGAACGGCGGCCATGCGGTGCTGGTCTCGGGCGGCTTCACCGCCTTTGCCCGCGCGGTCGCGGAGGGACTCGGCTTCGACGAGAGCCGGGCCAATGTCCTTCTCGAGGACCGGGGACGGCTGACCGGCGACGTGGCGCGGCCCATCCTCGGGCGCGACGCCAAGGTCGAGGCGCTGGCCGAGATTGCCGCGCGGCTCGGAATCGGCGAGGCCGAGGCGATCGCCGTGGGCGACGGCGCCAACGATCTGGGCATGCTGCGCCGCGCCGGCACGGGGGTTGCGCTGCACGCCAAGCCCGCCGTGGCCGCGCAATGCGACATCCGCATCAACCACGGCGATCTGACGGCGCTTCTTTATCTTCAGGGCTATGCGCGGTCCGAATTCGTCTGACTTTACATTCCGCGGTCGCCCGCCGAAGAAGGCGCGACCATGTTCGAACTCTCGCTCGACCTCGTGCTCTTCCTGATCGGCGCCGCCTTCGTGGCGGGGTTCATCGACAGCATCGCGGGGGGCGGGGGCCTGATCACGCTGCCCGCGCTTCTGCTCGTGGGCGCGACACCCCTTCAGGCGCTGTCCACCAACAAGGTGCAGGGCGTCTTCGGCGCGGCCACCGCGGCCGTCGCCTATTCCCGGTCCGGCCTGGTCAGTCTGCGCGGCCAGTGGCGGGCCGCCGGTGTCGCGCTCGGTGCCGGCGCGGTCGGGGCGGGGCTGGTGAGCCAGATCCCGACCGAAAGCCTGCGGCTGGTCCTGCCGTTCGTGCTGATCGGCATCGCCGTCTTCTTCGCGCTGAAGAAGGGGCTCGACGATACCGACCGCCATCAGCGGATCCCGCCCGCGGTCTATATGGTGACGGTGGTGCCGCTCATCGGGCTCTACGACGGCCTGATCGGGCCTGGAACGGGCGCCTTCTTCATGATCGCCTTCGTCACGCTTGCGGGCTACGGGGTTCTGAAGGCCACGGCGCATACCAAGCTGCTGAACTTCGCGTCCAACCTCGGGGGGCTTCTGGTGTTCGCCGTCTCGGGGGCGCCCTGGTGGGTGACGGGCCTTGCGATGGGCGTGGCTCAGGTCGCCGGTGCGCGGCTTGGCGCGCGTCTGGCGATGCGGGTCGGCGCGCGGGTCATCAAGCCGCTTCTGGTCGTCACCTCGACCGCTCTCGCGCTGCGGCTGCTGTGGCAGATGCTCTAGGGCGTCAGCCCTCGTCGATCCCCCACCAGCGCAGCGTCTGCCGGTAATGGGTCCGGATCGCCGCCGCGACCCGGTCGAACACGCCCGACTCGAGCGCGTCCATGATCGCCAGATGTTCCTCCATGGCCGGCACGATCCGGTCGGGCAGGAAGGCGCGCGTGTTCTGGATGATCGCCACCCGGATCCGGTTGGCCTCGTAGGCATCGCGCAGCAGGGGGTTTCCGGCGAGCCCCGAGGCAAGGAACCCGTGCAGGCCGAGATCGACGTCGATCGCCACCGGGGCAAGCCCGGGCTCGCCCCGGGTAGCGCGCGCGATCAGGGTGCGATGGCTTGTCCGCAGCGGCGCCAGATCGGGCAGGCCCGTCGCGAGCAGGCGGCGCGCGCCCTCGGTGTCGAGAACCGCGCGCAGGTCCATGCAGGCCCGCGTGGTCGCCGCGTCGGCCTCCATCACCTGCACGCCGCGCTTGGGCAGGACCGTGACGAAGCCGAGCGACTCGGCGCGCTTGACCGCCTCGCGCACGGCGGCGAGCGGCAGGCCCAGCGCCTCGACCAGCATCGACAGCGACAGGAACTGCCCGCTGCGGATCGCGCCGCTGCGCAGCGCCTCGGTCAGCCGTGCGCTGGCCTGATCCATGAGAAGCCCGTCGTCGGACACCGTTTCACCCCTGCCACCGGCAACCGCATTCTCTTGGAAATCGGATAGATGTTTCCTGATAACCAAGTTTGCACATCAACAAACATAGCAAGTAACATTTCAGTTGCAATGCCACCGAGAAGGGCATGCGGACGACCGAGTTCCACACCCGCCGGTCGCGCGGACGCAACAGGAGACACACGATCATGGCCCAAACCGGAGCCGGCGCGCAGGATGGCGCGCTCTGGAACGAAGACCTGGCACCCCTGCCGCCGGACAAGCGCCGCTGGGGCGCGTTCGAGATCTTCAACGTCTGGAACAACGACATCCAGTCGCTGTTCGGCTACTCGCTGGCGGCGAGCCTCTTCATCACCTACGGCCTGAACGGCTGGCTGGTCTTTGCCGCCATCGTCCTGGCCGGCGTCTTCGTGATGCTTCTGGTCAATCTGACCGGCAAGCCCTCGGTGAAATACGGCGTGCCCTATCCGGTCATGGCGCGCGCCTCGATGGGCGTCTACGGGGCGCGCTTCCCGGCGCTTGTGCGCGGCATAGTCGCGATCTTCTGGTACGGGGTGCAGACCTACTTCTCCTCGACGGCGGTGGCGCTTCTGCTCAACACCCTGTTCGGGATCGAGGGCGGGGGCACCTTCCTCGGCATGACCCCGATCGGATGGATCAGCTATCTGGCGGTCTGTGTCTTCCAGGTCGCGCTGTTCGTGCGCGGAATCGACTGGGTGGGCAAGTTCCTGAACTGGGCCGGTCCCTTCGTCTATCTGGTGATGATCGCGCTGATGCTGGTGATCTGGTGGAAGGCCGGCAACGGCATCTTCGGGGCGCTGGGCACGATCTTCGAGGGGTCCGAGGCGATCGATCCCCGCGGGCCGGTGGCGGGCTTCATCGCGGTGGTCGGCACCATGATCGCCTACTTCGCGGCCGTCATCATCAACTTCGGCGACTTCTCGCGCTTCGTGAAGACCGAGGGGCAGATGAAGACCGGCAACTTCTGGGGTCTGCCCGTGTCGATCGCCTTCTTCTCCTTCATCGCGCTCTTCGTCACGGCCGGCACGGTGGTCCTGTTCGGCGAAAAGCTGGTCAATCCGGCCGATATCGTCGATCGCGTGGACAACGTGTTCCTGACGATGATCGCCGCGGTCACCTTCTTTGCCGCCACCGTCGGCATCAACCTGGTCGCGAACTTCATCCCGCCGGCCTACGACATCGCGAACCTCGCGCCGTCGCGGATCAGCGCGAAGATGGGCGGCGTCATCACCGCGGTCATCGCCTTCTTCATCGGCGCGCTCTGGGTGCCGGTGATCTCGACCATCGGGATCGCCGCCTTCGTCGATACGCTGGGCGCGATCCTCGCGCCGCTCTACGGCATCCTGGTCGCGGACTACTATCTGGTGCGCCGGCAGGAACTGAAGGTCGAGGACCTCTTCTCCTCGGCCCCGTCCGGCGCCTACCACTACACGGCCGGCTGGAACCAGAAGGCGATCGTCGCCTTTGCCATCGCGGCGCTGTTCTCGGTGGCCACGGTCTGGGTTCCGTCGCTGGCCGGCCTTTCAGGCTTCGGCTGGGTGATCGGCGCCATTCTCGGCGGCGTGCTGCATGTCGCGCTCATGCGCGGCGAAAGCCCGATCGCGCGCAGCGCCTGACCGGAGAACGGGGCCGGCCTCCAGGCCGGCCCACCCCGGCGTCACGCAAAGGCCGGCGCGATGCGGGTCTCGCCCGTGACCAGCCCGCGCCAGTTGCGCATGGCGCCCGGAATGTAGCGGTCGACGACGGGGCTCTCTGCGGGCAGGGCGCCCAGCCGGCGCAGCAGGTGGGTGATCGCCGCTTCCGAGGCGCGGGTGGCGCCGTCCTCGATCTTCAGCGCAACGCCAAGCCCCTGGGCGGGCAGCATGGCGACAAAGACCGCCTCGGCCCCGGTCTTGATCGCGACCTCGGTTCCCATCGCCCGCATCAGGATCGTGCAGGCGCGGCCTTCGCCGGCCACCATTTCCGGGTGGCGCGCCATCGCGTTGCGCAGCCGCGCCATCGACGACTGCCGCCGGTCGGCCCCCTCGCGAGCAGCGGCAAAGGCCGCCATCGCCCGGGCCAGCCCGTGGACCGAGGTGGCGAAGTTCGGGGCCGAGCAGCCGTCGATGCCGAAGCCGGGCGAGGCTTCGCCGGTGACCTCCTCGAAGGCGGCGCGCACCGCCTTCTGCACGGGATGGTCGGGATCCACATATTCGGGCCCCGCGCCCAGATGGCGGTTGAGCGTGAGGAACCCCGCGTGCTTGCCCGAACAGTTGTTGTGGATCTGGCAGGGCTTCGTGTCCGAGCAGGTCAGCGCCTTGTTCGCCTCGGGGTCGGCCGGCATGTGCGCGCCGCAGCGCAGGTCCGGCTCGCCCAGGCCCAGATCGGCGAGCCACCTCTCGACCATGTCGGTGTGGATCTTCGCCCCCTGGTGGCTCGCGCAGGCCAGCGCAAGCTGCGCCTCGGTCAGCCCGGCGGCGTCGGCCGCGCCGCTTTCGACCAGCGGCAGGGCCTGGAGCATCTTGCAGGACGATCGCGGAAAGATGATGGCCCCGGGGTCGCCCCAGGCCTCGACGATCGCGCCCGAGGCGTCGCAGATGACGGCGTGTCCGCGGTGCAGACTCTCCAGCCGTCCGCCGCGCCAAAGCTCGACCATAGGAACGCTCGCCATCTCGTGACCTCCCGGTTTGCGCGAAAACCCGCCAGCGGGGCTTTCGCCCCGGGCTCACCTTGGGTTATTACTCGCGGCGCAAAATGAAAACACCCCGCGTCCCGGGATTTCCGATCCCGGCGCAAATGGCGGTAACCGGAGGTTAGGGCACAGATGACATATCGCTTTTCGCTGGCTCTGGTCGCGCTGATGGGTCTGGCGCCCGCCGTGCCGGCCATGGCGCAGGAGGCATCGACCAACCGCGTCGCCGCCAACACCGACTGGAGCGTCTTTGTCGAGGAGAGCCCCAAGGAGTGCTGGGGGGTGTCCGCGCCCAAGGAAACGGTGAACACCAAGGACGGCAAGCCGGCGACGGTCAAGCGCGGCGACATCCTGCTGTTCGTCACCTACCGCCCGGGTGCGGCCGAGGGCGAGGTCTCCTTCTCGGGCGGCTATCCGTTCGCCACGGGGTCGAAGGTCGAGCTCGACATCGGCGGCACCAAGTTCGACCTCTTCACCGACGGCGAATGGGCCTGGTCGGGCGGACCCGAGGACGACGCCAGGATCGTGGCGGCGCTGAAGTCGGGATCCTCGGCCGTGGTCAGCGGCCGCTCCGGGCGCGGCACCCAGACCAAGGACACGTTCTCGCTTCTGGGGGTCAGCGCCGCGCTCGACGAGGCGAAGAAGCGCTGCCAGTAACGCACGGTCAGCGGGTGACGTGACGCAGGGCGCCATCGGCGCCCTGTTCCGTTTCGGTGCGCGTTCGCCTATATAGGTCCGTCTCGACCCGCCCCGGAGCCTCCGATGACCGACGCCACCGCGCCCATCACCCAGGATGTGCTGACCCTGCCGCGCAAGCTGCCGGAAAGCGGACGCACGAACATCGTCGGCCTGACCCGCCCGCAGCTGCGCGCGGCGCTCATTGCCGCCGGCACGCCCGAGCGGCAGGCGAAGATGCGCGAGGGCCAGATCTGGGCCTGGGTCTATCACTGGGGCGTGCGCGACTTTGCGCAGATGACCAACCTCGCCAAGGACTACCGCGCCTTCCTGGCCGAACGGTTCGAGATCGCGCTGCCCGAGATCGTGACCCGTCAGGTCAGCGCCGACGGCACCCGCAAGTACCTGTTGCGCATCGCCGGCGGCCACGAGGTCGAGACGGTCTACATCCCCGAGGAAAACCGCGGCACGCTCTGCATCTCGTCGCAGGTCGGCTGCACGCTCACCTGCTCCTTCTGCCACACCGGCACCCAGAAGCTGGTGCGCAACCTGACCGCCGCCGAGATCGTCGGTCAGGTGATGCTGGCGCGCGACGACCTCGGCGAATGGCCGAGGCCGGGCGAGCCCAAGGACGAGACGCGGCTTGTGTCCAACGTCGTGCTGATGGGCATGGGCGAGCCGCTCTACAACTTCGAGAACGTCCGTGACGCGATGCAGGTGGTCATGGACGGCGAGGGGCTGAGCCTCTCGCGCAAGCGGATCACGCTGTCCACCTCGGGCATCGTCCCCGAAATCGCCCGCACCGCCGAGGAAATCGGCTGCCTTCTGGCGATCAGCTTCCACGCCACCACCGACGCGGTGCGCGACAAGCTGGTGCCGGTGAACCGGAAGTGGAACATCGCCACGCTTCTGGCGGCCCTGCGCGACTATCCGCGGCTGTCGAACAGCGAACGGATCACCTTCGAATACGTGATGCTCAAGGGCGTGAACGACAGCGATGAGGACGCGCGCCGTCTGGTGCGGCTGATCGCCGGCATCCCCGCAAAGATCAACCTCATTCCCTTCAACGAATGGCCCGGCGCACCCTACGAGCGGTCGGACTGGGAACGGATCGAGGCCTTCGCCGACATCATCTACAAGGCGGGTTACGCCAGCCCGATCCGCACACCGCGGGGCGAGGACATCATGGCCGCCTGCGGACAGCTCAAGTCCGCGACCGAGCGCGCCCGCAGGAGCCGCGCCGAGATCGAGGCCGAGGCGGGGCTCTAGATCCCCGCCGATCCGTCGCCGTCCTCCGGGGGCGGCAGAGCCTCGGTGGCCTTGCGGGCGGCGCGGCGGTCCAGCAGCGCGAAGAGCACCGGGTTCACCAGGATCGAGATCAGCGCCCCGGCCACGACCAGCGCCTGGGCCGTCTCGGGCACGATCCCGAGCGTGACGCCCATCACGATCAGGATGAACGAGAATTCGCCGATCTGCGCGAGGCTCGCCGCGATGGTGAAGGCCGTGTCGCGATCATGGCCGAAGGCGCGCACGATGGCGTGGGCCGCCACCGACTTGACCAGCACGATCACGCCGACCGTCGCCAGAACCGCCAGCGGTTCGCGCATGAGGATGCCGGGGTCGAAGAGCATGCCGACCGAGACGAAGAACAAGACCGCGAAGGCGTCGCGCAGGGGCAGCGTCTCCTTCATGGCCTGCGCGCTCAGCGTCGAGCCGGCCATGACCATGCCGGCAAAGAACGCGCCCAGCGCGAAGGAGACGTCGAAGAACCGCGCCGAGCCGAAGGCCACCCCCAGGGCAACGGCCAGCACCGCCAGCCGGAACAGTTCGCGTGACCCGGTGTTGGCGACATGGTGCAGAAGCGCCGGGATGATCCGTCGCCCGACCACCAGCATCAGCACGACGAAGGCCGCGACCTTGAAGATGGTGAGACCGAGCGCAAGCCAGACCGGCGCCACGCCGGGCAGCCATTGCCGGACCGTCTGCGACACCGCGACCGGGACCGGATTGCCGCCCAGCATCTCCGAGAAGGGCGGCACGAGCACGAGGGCGATGACCATCGCCAGATCCTCGACGATCAGCCAGCCGACCGCGATCCGGCCGCGGTCCGAGGTGACGAGGTCCCGGTCCTGAAGCGCGCGCAGGAGCACGACGGTCGAGGCGACCGACAGCGAAAGGCCGAAGATCAGGCTCGCGCCGGCGGACCAGCCGAGCGCCACCCCGAGGCCGACCCCGGCGGCAGTCGCCAAGGCGATCTGGCCGACCGCCCCGGGCACCGCGATCGCGCGGACCGACATCAGGTCTCCGGGCGAGAAATGCAGCCCCACCCCGAACATCAGCAGGATGACGCCCAGTTCGGCAAGCTCGGTCGCAAGGTGCTGGTCGGCGACATAGCCCGGCGTGAACGGCCCGACCACGATCCCGGCCAGAAGGTAGCCGGCCAGGGGCGGCATGCGCAGCCGGTGCGCGAGGAAGCCCAGCGCAAAGGCGAGGCAGAGGCCCACCACGATTGTGGCGATCAGGGGAGTGTCGTGGGACAAGGCGGAACCGCAAGGATGGAGTCGCGACAGGCTAGGCCATGCGCCGCCGGGTGCAAGCGCCGTATCGGGCCGCCAGCGTCCCCGGGACGCCTAGCAGCCGTCCTGCCAGCCGTCGATCACCGCCAGCGCCTCGTCCGCCGTCTCGACGAAGGTGATCAGATCCAGGTCCTCGGGCGCGATCGTGCCTTCGTCCGCCAGCATCCGCCAGTCGATCAGCCGTTCCCAGAAGGCGCGCCCGAACAGCAGGAAGGGAATCCGCTTCATCCGGCCGGTCTGGATCAGGGTCAGCGCCTCGAACATCTCGTCCAGCGTGCCGAAGCCGCCGGGGAAGATGCAGATGGCGCGCGCGCGCATCAGGAAATGCATCTTCCGAATCGCGAAATAGTGGAAGTTGAAGCAGAGGTCGGGCGTGACATAGCCGTTCGGGGCCTGCTCGTGCGGCAGCACGATGTTCAGGCCCACCGAATGGCCGCCGGCGTCATGCGCGCCGCGGTTTCCGGCCTCCATGATCCCCGGCCCGCCCCCGGTCATGACCACCATTTCGCGGCCGTAGTGTTCGAGGCTCCGGGCGGTGATCTTCTGCGCCAGATCGCAGGCCACCCGGTACCACGCCGACAGGCCGGCGGCGGCCCCGCCTTCGGGCCGTATCCGGGCCGAGCCCATGATGACCACGGTCGAGTTGATGCCCCGCTCGTCGAGGATCATCTGCGGCTTCAGCAGCTCGAGCTGCAGCCGCACCGGCCGCAGCTCCTCGCGCGTCAGGAACTCGGGATCGGCAAAGGCCAGGCGATAGGCCGGCGCCCGCGTCTGCGGCGTGTCGGGGATCCGCCGGGCCGCGTCGAGGTCCTGGTGGCTGTGGCGGAAGGGGTGGACGGGCTCGTCTTTCATCGCGGCTCTCGCTGGGCTCTGCCTCCAGACTTAGCGGAACGGTGCGGCTTCGGCCAGTTTCGGCGGTCGAAATGGCCAAACTGTGACCGTGGCCGCGGGCCGGATTGCACGCGGGGCCCGCGCCGCGTATAGCCGCAAAAACCGATCCAGACGGGAGGCCCCCCATGTCCTTTGCCGACCTCGAAACCGCCATCGACGCCGCCTGGGAGGCGCGCGACACCATCACGCCCGCGACCAGGGGACCGGCCCGCGACGCGGTCGCGGCGACGCTGGCGGCGCTCGACAGCGGAAGGCTCCGCGTCGCCGAGCGCCAGGCGGACGGCCACTGGCACGTCAACCAGTGGGCGAAGAAGGCGGTGCTCCTCGGGTTCCGGCTCAAGGACATGGCGCAGCAGCACGGCGGTCCGCAGGGCGGAAGCTGGTGGGACAAGGTCGACAGCAAGTTCGCCGGCTGGGGTGACGCCGAATGGAAGGCCGCGGGGTTCCGCGCCGTGCCCAACTGCGTCGTCCGCCGGTCGGCCTACATCGCGAAGGGCGTCGTCCTGATGCCGTCCTTCGTGAACCTCGGCGCCTATGTCGACGAGGGCACGATGGTCGACACCTGGGCCACCGTCGGCTCCTGCGCGCAGATCGGCAAGAACGTCCACCTCTCGGGCGGCGTCGGCATCGGGGGCGTCCTCGAACCCATGCAGGCCGGCCCGACCATCATCGAGGACAACTGCTTCATCGGCGCGCGTTCGGAAGTGGTCGAGGGCTGCATCGTCCGCGAAGGCTCGGTCCTGGGCATGGGCGTCTTCATCGGCAAGTCCACCAGGATCGTCGACCGCGAGACCGGCGAAGTGATGTATGGCGAGGTTCCGGCCGGGTCGGTCGTGGTGGCCGGCTCGATGCCGTCGAAGAACGGCATCAACCTCTACTGCGCCGTGATCGTGAAGAAGGTGGACGCGCAGACCCGCTCCAAGACCTCGATCAACGAGCTGCTGCGTGACTGAGGACGTCCCCAAGCGGCCGCAGCAGGTCTACACCCTGCTGGTCGAGGTCGGCCGCAAGGCCGGAGACGGCCTGCCGAAGGGCGCGACCGGAGCCGCGCTCATGGTCTATGCCTCGGGCGTGGACGAGGCCGAGGCGGTGCGCGAGGCCGTGGCCATCCTCAAGCAGGCCGACATGGCCGTGCTCGACGTGCAGGGCTACGGCACCGCCGCCGAACGCGAGGCGGGGGGGCACGCGATCGAGGAGGGCGAGCGCGAGCTGATGGACCATGCGCTGGCCGAGAACGCGGTGATCGTCGCGCAGGTCACGCCCTTCTTCGACTGAGGGCCTTTCTCACTGGGGACAAATATCCGCGGGGGAAGGGCCGGCAGGCCCGCGGGGGTGGCAAACCCCCGCAGCCCGCCCTCCGGCATCCCGCCCTCCGGTGGCCCGTCCCGGTCAGGCCGCCAGCGGCGCGCAGCGTCGCGCGCGCGCCTGCACCAGCATCGCCGCCTCGAGCGCGGCCAGCTGGCGCCGCACGGCCCGGTGGCGGGGCAGGCCCCGCGCCTGCGCAAGGCTCCGGTATGCGGACAGCGCTGAAAGGTCCGGATCGGCGCCGAGATCGCCGAGGAACTGCGATTCGACGCGCGCGCCCGCGACCTTCAGCAGATGGTGCCGCTCCAGCACGATCCCGTGCCAGGCGACGATTCCGGGGGAGGGCGCGTCGATTGCGGTGCGACCGTCCACCAGATGCCGCGCCTCGACCAGAACCTCGTCCACGCCGAAGAGATACTCGACCTCGGAGCCGCTGACCGCGATCCGGTGCTGCCCGTGCAGGATGATGTCCTTCTGCCGACGGTCGTAGGGCGTCAGCAGACGCACTGGCCGGGCTCCGCCCAGACCCGGCGCGCGCAGCGGACCGGACCAGAGCACGGTGCGAGCGCCCGCATCGGCGGTCAGCACGCGGTCGCCGGCCCGCAGCGACGCGACCGGGCGCGGACCCTCCGGGGTCTCGACCTCGGTCTGCGGATGCAGGCCGGGCGGGCATCCCACCGGCTCGATCGTGTCCGACAGCGCGAACCATTGCACCCCGGGATGGCGCAGGCCGCGGCGACCGGTGAAGAGCGCGGTGACCAGTGCGCGCGGGACCACCTGGGCGCCACCGGTTTCGCTCTGGCGCAGCGTGCCGCTGTCGAGATGCTCGGCGGTGATGAGGCTGCGCCGGTTGAAGCTGTCCCAGTGCCAGGTCGCGCGCAGCGTGCCATGCGCGGTCTCGGTCCCGGTCCCGCAGGCTGCCTCCACGCCGGCCGGCCCGTCCGCCGCCCGACCGTAAAGGCGCCCGTCCCTGCGCAGGCCAAGGGTCAGCGACTGCGCGCCGATCCTCTGGTCCAGAAGCGGGTCGCCGTTGCCCCCCAGAAGCGACAGGTCCACCTCGGCCACCAGGGTGCCGCGGTGGAAAAGCCCCGGCAGTTCGGCCGTTCCAAGCCGGACCGCGCCGGCTGTCCGGCTCCAGGTCGCCCGCCAGCTCATGCCGCGCGTTCTCCGCGCAGCAGCACTCCGGCCTCGTAGGACCGCAGCGCGCGCCGGGCGGCGGGGCTGTAGCCGCGGCCGGTTCCGGGGTCGAAGCCGGGCAGGATCGCCCGGATTTCCTCGAGATGCGCCGCGTCGAAGGCGTCGGCGGTCTGCGGCCCGGGCAGGAAGCTCTCGGTCGCGAGACCCTCGGCGAAGATCACCTCGTGGCGGTCGAAGAGAAGATGCACGTACTCGACCGAGGCCCCGGTCAGGACGCGCACCCGCTGGCCGTCCACCAGATCCTTGGCGGCGATCAGGACTTCCGCCTCGCCGAAGAGCATCTCGGCCCGGCTGTCGCGGATCAGAACCCGGTGCTGCGGCGACAGCATCAGGGGGCCGTGCGGGCCGAAGGTCCCGGCGCCGATCCGGACGGGCGCCAGCGGGCCCTGCGCGCAGACCCGGCGGCTGCCGACCCAGCGCAGCGGCCGGGGACCGTGGTCGAGCGTCTCGACCAGGTCGCCGGGACGAAGCGTCTCGACCGCGACATCGCCGTCCGGCGTACGGATGCGGGTTCCGGCCACGAAGCAGGGCACGGTGTCGATGGTGACGAATCCGACGTCGATGGCCCCGGTTGAACTCGCGACCTCGTAGGTGAAGCTGAACTTGTCGACGTCGCTGTCGGTCGTCACGGTGATCGTGCCGTCGGCGTTCAGCCTGACGACGTCGCCCGAGGGCAGCGTGACGCTTTGCCCGGGGCTGACCGCCACGCCGTTGATGTGGGTGATGGTCAGCGTGCCCCCGGTCGTGTTCGTGTCGTTGCCGAGGATGTCGAGCGTCTTGGTCTGCCCGGGGGTCATCGTCCGGCTGTCGTCCATTGCCACCAGCGTGGTCTGGACCGAGTCGGCCCCGATCAGGAGGTTCGAGTCGTAGCCGGAATCCGACACGTCCGCGATGCCGATGCGGATCGAGTTCACCACGCCGGAATTGACCGGAATCGTCAGCGTGAGCTTCAGCGTGAAGCCGTCCATCTCGGTGTTGAACTGGTCGCCGGTGTTCGAGATGTACTGGTTGGCGTTGGTGCCCGGGCCGATGTTGGTCACGCTGGCCTTGCCCGTGCCGATCGCGAGCGGAACGCTGGTGCCGTTCACCCAGACCCCGACGATGTCGTTGAACTGGGACGTCGCGTATTCGGGGTATTCCTCGGAGGAGAAGACGAAGGTCATCGTCATCACCGACCCGGTGGGAATGAAGTCCACGTCGAGGATCGACGCGTCATAGGTGTTGGCGCCGGCCAGCGCGTTGAACTGGGCGTTGTTGTTCGGGCCGGACGTGTCCGTCGAGGTCTGGGTGGACCGGTTCGGATCGCCGCTCGACTGGGTGAAGCTGGCGGCGAGGCCGGTGGACAGGATCACGCCGGTCGTCGAGGGCACCACGCCGGGCGAAAGCTGGCCGTTCGAATAGATCGCGGACGAGCGGTTGTCGCCGGTGTAGCTGGCGCCGACAACCGTCACGCCGGCGCCGAAGATCGTGTTGGCCATCTGCGTCGCAGTGGCGCTGGTGTTGTACGTCAACTCGGCGCCGGTCGCCATCTCTGCCCCTCTTGCCTTCGGACAGGTGTAGGGGCGTGCCGGGGCCAGGCCCCCTCTGCGCGCCGACCGGGTCTCTGCGGACCCTTATCTGCAACCTGCCTCGGATCGTGTCTTGTTTTCCGACACTATGCGAAAGGCGCCGCCGGTTGGGAATCCCCCTGTGGCAGGAAGGTCGCCTTCCGGCACCACATGGTGGCGGCCGGGCCACAGATGCCGATGTTGCGGCGCGCGGACGCTCGGGGTAACCACGTCGGCAAAGACCTCAGCCCGCAGGGATCCGATGACCGACACGCCGCTCGACCCCGTCGCCCTGACCGCCGACCTGGTCCGCTGTCCCTCGGTCACGCCCGAGGAGGGCGGCGCCCTGGTCCTTCTGGAACGCGTACTGGCCGGGGCGGGCTTCGAGTGCCACCGGGTGGACCGGGGGGGCACGTCCAACCTCTTTGCCCGCTGGGGCCGGCGGGGGGCGAACCGGTGCTTCGGCTTCAACGGCCACACCGACGTGGTGCCGGTGGGCGACCGCGCGGCCTGGACGCACGACCCGTTCGGGGGCGAGATCGTCGACGGCTGGCTCTGGGGCCGGGGGGCGACCGACATGAAGTCGGGCGTGGCCGCCTTTGTCGCCGCCGCCGTCGATTTCGTGCGGACGACCCCGCCGGAGGGCGCGGTGATCCTGACCATCACCGGCGACGAGGAAGGCCCCGGCAAGGACGGGACGGTGGCGATCCTCGACTGGATGCGCGCCAATGGCGAGGCGATGACCGACTGTCTGGTGGGTGAGCCCACCTGCCCGGAGCGGATGGGCGAGATGATGAAGATCGGTCGCCGCGGCTCGATGACCGCGCATTTCACGGCGCGGGGTGTGCAGGGCCACACCGCTTATCCGCACCGGGCGAAGAACCCGCTGCACGCGCTGGTCCGGCTTTTCGACCGCATCGCGAGCCACGAACTGGATGCCGGCAGCGCGCATTTCGACCCTTCGACCATCGCGCTGACCACCATCGACACCGGCAATCTGGCGTCGAACGTCATTCCGGCGCGGGCGACGGGCTCGGTCAACATCCGCTTCAACGACCTGCACAGCGCAGCGGGCCTGTCGCAATGGCTGCGCGACATGGCCGACGAGATCGAGCAGGCGACCGGCGTCGCCATCGACATGCGCGCCGACATCTCGGGCGAAAGCTTCCTGACCGAACCCGGCCCCTTCGTCGATCTGGTGGCGCGCGCCGTCGCGGACGAGACCGGGGTCCGGCCGGTGCTTTCGACCTCGGGCGGCACCTCGGATGCGCGCTTCGTCAAGGACCACTGTCCGGTGGTCGAATTCGGCCTGGTAGGCAAGACGATGCATCAGGTCGATGAACGGGTCGAGGTGGCGCAGATCCACGCGCTCAAGGCGGTCTATGCGCGCATCCTGCGGGACTATTTCGCCTGAGGCCGGGTGCGGGGCATGACGCCGCCCGCGCGTCGTGCTAGCCCTTCGGGCATGGCACGCATCCCTTCCCGCGAAGAACTCCTGTCCTGGATCGCCGAGAACCCCGGCGAGACCGCCAAGCGCGACATTGCCCGCGCCTTCGGGATCAAGGGCGCCGAACGCATCGAGCTGAAGCGGATGCTGAAGGAGCTTCAGGCGGAGGGCGTTCTGGAGCGCCGCCGCAAGTCCTATCGCGACGCCGACAAGCTGCCGCCGGTGGCGGTGCTGGTGCTGCTTGCGCCCGACCGCGACGGCGACCAGTTTGCCCGCGCGGTTGAGTGGCAGGGCGAGGGGCCCGAGCCGCGCATCCTGTTCGTTGCGCGCAAGTCCGACCCGGCGCTGGCCGCGGGCGAGCGCATCCTTGGCCGGCTGGTCGAGGTGACGGCCGATGACCACGACTATGAGGCGCGGCTCATCCGCAAGATCGGCGTGAACCCCCACCGCATCCTCGGGATCTTCCGCAAGGGCGCCGAAGGCGGTCGCATCCTGCCCATCGACAAGGGATCGGACAAGGAATGGCTGGTCGGCGCCGATGCGACGCAGGGCGCGAAGGATGGCGAACTGGTCGAGGCCGAGCAGGCGGGGCCGAAGGGGCGCCTGGGCCTGCCGCGCGCCCGCGTCACCGACCGGCTGGGCGATCCCGCCGCACCCCGGGCGGTGTCGCTGATCGCGATCCACCAGCACGGCATCCCCGACGACTTCCCCGACGCGGTCATCGCCGAGGCGGACGCGCTGCATCCCGTGCCGCTGGGCGACCGCGAGGACCTGCGCCATCTGCCCTTCGTCACCATCGACCCGGCCGATGCGCGCGACCATGACGACGCCTGCCACGCCCATGCCGACGACGACCCGAAGAACGAGGGCGGGCACATCGTCTGGGTCGCGATCGCCGACGTCGCGGCCTATGTGCGCCCGGGCACGGCGCTCGACCGCGAGGCGCGCCACCGGGGCAACTCGACCTATTTCCCGGATCGGGTGGTGCCGATGCTGCCCGAGCGGCTGTCGGGCGACCTCTGTTCCCTGCACGAGGGTCTCGACCGGCCGGTGCTGGCGGTGCGGATGAAGATCGACGCGGCGGGCGAGAAGCTGTCGCACCGCTTCACCCGCGCGATGATCCATTCCCGCGCCAGCCTGAATTACGCCGAGGTGCAGGAGGCGCGCGACGGCCGGCCGAACGACCGTTGCGCGGCCCTGATGACCGAGGTGATCGCGCCGCTCTATGCCGCCTGGACCGCGCTCGACAAGGCGCGTGTCCGGCGCCAGCCGCTGGATCTCGACCTGCCGGAACGGCGGATCGAGCTTTCCGAGGACGGCCGCGTGACCTCGGTCGCCTTCCGCGAACGGCTGGATGCCCACCGGCTGATCGAGGAATACATGATCCTCGCCAATGTCGCCGCGGCGGAGGAGCTGATCCGCCTGAAGCGCCCGCTGCTCTACCGCGTCCACGAGGAGCCGAGCCCCGAGAAGCTCGACGCGCTCCGGCAGGTGGCCGAGGCGTCGGGGTTCACGCTGGCCAGGGGCCAGGTCCTGAAGACCGGGCACCTGAACCGGCTTCTGGCTCAGTCCGAGGGGTCGGAGTTCGACGAGCTCATCAACATCACCACGCTGCGGTCGATGCCGCAGGCCTATTACCACGCGCAGAACTTCGGCCATTTCGGGCTGGCGCTGCGCAATTACGCGCATTTCACCTCGCCCATCCGGCGCTATTCCGACCTGATCGTGCACCGGGCGCTGATCTCGGGCCACGGCTGGGGGGCGGATGGGCTGTCGGCGGAGGACATCGACCGGCTGGAAGAAACCGCCGAGCACATCTCGGAAACCGAACGGCGCAGCATGGCGGCGGAACGCGACACCACCGACCGCTATCTGGCGGCCTACCTGTCGGAACGGGTCGGCAGCGAGATGACCGGCCGGATCAGCGGGGTCGCGCGCTTCGGGCTTTTCGTCAAGCTGGACGAGACCGGGGCCGACGGGCTGATCCCGATCCGGACGCTGGGCAACGAGTTCTTCCACCACGACGCCGAAAGCCAGACCCTGATGGGCGCCGACAGCGGCCGCGTGATCGGGCTTGGCCAGCGGGTGACGGTGCGCCTGTCCGAGGCGGTCCCGGTGACCGGCGGGCTGATGCTCGAGCTTCTCGACATCGAGGGGCAGGCGGTGGCCGGGGGCCGGTCGTCCCGGCGCGGGCGCGGCCCGATGCGCAAGGCCGGTGCCGCGGCGGCCAAGGCGCGCAAGATCCGCAAGGTCGAGCGCCGGCGGAAATAGGCGGTGCCCCGCGCGGCCTGCGGTGGCAGGGCTTTGCGACGGGCGGTCCGTCGCGCTAGGCTGTGGCCAAGACACAAGAAACGCGGGCGGTATTGCAATGACACAGACCGTTAGGGCCGCCGTGCTGGCGGCGTTGCTGCTGCCGGGCGGCGCCGGTGCCGGGCCGGTGATCCCGCCGGTGGCGGTGCCGGAGGGGAGCGGACCGATGAACGTGGCGTCTCAGGCCGGGCTCGACCGCTGGATCGCCGGGTTCCGGGCCCGCGCGCTGGCCCGGGGCATCAGCGCCCGGACCTTCGATCGCGCGTTCCGGGGGGTCAGCTACAACGCCTATGTGGTCGAGAAGGACCGCACCCAGGGCGAGTTCACCAAGGCGATCTGGGACTATCTCGACAAGGCGGTGTCCGACGACCGCGTGTCGAACGGCAAGGACGCCCTGCGCAAGCAGGCGCGCGTGCTGAAGGCCGTCGAGGCGAAATACGGCGTGGACCGGCAGGTGGTCGCGGCAATCTGGGGTCTGGAAAGCGCCTATGGCAAGGTCCGCGGCGACATTCCCCTGATCGAGGCGCTGGCGACACTGGCCTATGACGGCCGGCGCGGCGGGTTCTTCGAGGATCAGCTGATCGCCGCGCTCAAGATCATCGAGGCCGGCAACGTCACACCCGAACGCATGACCGGAAGCTGGGCGGGGGCGATGGGCCACACCCAGTTCATGCCGACCTCGTACCTGGCCTATGCGGTCGATTTCACCGGCGACGGCAAGCGCGACATCTGGTCGGACGATCCGTCGGACGCGCTGGCCTCGACGGCCGCCTACCTTGCCCGGTTCGGCTGGCGGAAGGGCGAGCCCTGGGGCATGGAGGTCACCCTGCCGCAGGGCTTCGACTACGGCCTGACCGGCGAGAAGGTGACGAAATCCGCGGCCGACTGGCAGGCGCTGGGCGTGCAGGCGGCCGACGGGCGCCGGATCGGCGATCACGGACCGGCCTCGATCCTGTTGCCCGCGGGCGCGCGCGGCGCGGCCTTCATGATCTTTCCGAACTTCCACGTGATCGAGCGCTACAACGCCGCCGACGCCTATGTGATCGCGGTCGGGCACCTGTCGGACCGGCTGAAGGGCGGCGGTCCGATCCGGGCCGCCTGGCCGCGCGGCGACCGGGCGCTGGCGCTGGCCGAACGCATCGAGTTGCAGGAACGGCTGACCAAGGCCGGGTTCGACACCGGCGGGGCCGACGGCAAGATCGGGCCGAAGACGCTTGGCGCCGTTCGCGCCTTCCAGCGGTCGATCGGCATGGTGCCCGACGGCTACGCGAGCCTCGAGATCCTCAACCGGCTGCGCTGACCGGCCGCGCCTCGATCACCACGAAGGCCTGCGCCCAGGGGTGGTCGTCGGTCAGCGTCACATGGACGATGGCTTCGTGCCCGGGCGGCGTCATGGCGGCCAGCCGTTCCGCGGCCCAGCCGGTCAGGTGCATCACGGGCTGGCCGGACCGCAGGTTCGACACCCCCATGTCCTTCCAGGCGATGCCCATGCGCAGCCCGGTGCCCAGCGCCTTGGAACAGGCCTCCTTGGCCGCCCAGCGCTTGGCATAGGTGCCGGCCTCGTCCCGGCGCGAGCCGGCCTTGGCCTGTTCGCGCGGGGTGAAGACGCGGTTGCGGAAACGATCCCCGTGCCGCGCCAGCGTCGCCGCGATGCGGTCGATGTTGCAAAGGTCGGTGCCGATGCCGAGGATCATGGTTGCCTTCCCTGCCGGCGCCGCGCCGGCCCGTTCAGGGTATGGCGCGTGCCGGGCTGTCCGGCAAGTCGGGCGGACGCGCGCGGCGTCAGCCGTCCCGGCCGGGGCGGGGGAAGGGAAGGTCGGCCAGCTCGCGCGGGCTCATGGCCGCGAACACCGGATGGTCGATCAGGTCGACCGCGCCCTCGCGGCCCTTGGGCGCGCGGTCGCGCCCGAACAGTCGTGCAAACATCTTGCTCTCCATTTCTGCAGTGCAGCATATAGGAGCAACCGGCGGCGAGTGCACGGCCCGGAGGGCCAAAGGCACGCAGGTATGCGCTGGGCGCAAGGCTCAGGCGCGCGCCGCGTCCATCAGCCGGCGCATCTCGGCGACCGCCGGCGCGAGGCCCACGAAGATCGCCTCGGCGATCAGGAAGTGCCCGATGTTCAACTCCCGCACCTCGGGGAAGGCGGCGATGGGGCTGACGGTCTCGTAGGTCAGCCCGTGGCCGGCGTGGACCTCGAGCCCCAGCCCATGCGCGAGCCGCGCCCCGCGGGCCAGCGCGGCCAGTTCGGCGTCGCGTTCGGCCAGACGGCCCTCGTAGTGCAGGTCGCAGTAGTGGCCGGTGTGCAGTTCCACCACCGCCGCGCCGATGCGGGCCGCGGCTTCGATCTGGCGGGCGTCATGCCCGATGAAGAGCGACACCCGGATTCCCGCCTCGCGCAGCGGCGCGATGAAGTCGCCCAGCCGGTTCTCGTCTCCGGCGACGTCGAGCCCGCCCTCGGTGGTGCGCTCCTCGCGCCGTTCGGGCACCAGGCAGACCGCGTGCGGCACATGGCGCAGCGCGATCGCCTGCATCTCGGGGGTGGCGGCCATCTCGAAGTTCAGCGGCCGCGTCAGCGCCGCCATCAGCCCCTCGATGTCCTCGTCGCGGATGTGGCGCCGGTCCTCGCGCAGGTGCGCGGTGATGCCGTCGGCGCCCGCTTCCTCGGCCAGCCTGGCCGCGCGCACCGGATCGGGATAGGCCGAGCCGCGGGCGTTGCGCACGGTTGCGACGTGATCGATGTTGACACCCAGGCGCAGGCGTTCGGATGCGGCGGTCATGACGGCTCCTCGGGCGAATTCTCCGGTGGGGCCGAGTTGTCACCGGCTTTGTGCCTGGCCGCAACGGCTTTTTCGTGCCGCGCGATCCGACGCCGTTCCCGCCGCTGATGATAGGCGGTGACGATCGGCAGGGTCAGCCAGTAGCCGGCCAGGCCCGCCACGATCCCCGGGCCCAGTCCGCCGACGAGATAGGGCAGGAACACGGACCGTAAGAAGTCGTGCAGCCGGTCCCAGTTCGTCGGCGCGGCGGTGAAGAGCGCGCGCAGGTTGTCCCAGAGATCCAGCCAGGCCCCGCTGAAGGCCGCCAGCACATGGCGGACGCTCATGCCGCCGTCGATGTCGAGGATCCGGTAGCCGATCTCGATGGCCATGGCCGCGATCAGCGGAAAGGTCAGCGGGTTGCCGACGAAGGTGGCAAGCAGGGCCGCCAGCACGTTGCCGCGGATCGCCCAGGCCAGGGCCGCGCCGACGACCAGGTGAACGCCGAAGAGCGGCGTGAAGGACACGAGGATTCCGGAGAAGACGCCCCGGGCGACCCGATGCGGCGGGTCGGGCAGCCGCCGCAGCCGATGCACGACATAGAGCACCGACCGCTTCCAGCCGCGCCGGGGCGCGACCGATTCGCGGAGGATCTCCGGCCAGCCGCGGGGTTTGCGACGGCGGAACACCGGGCGCGCCTCAGGGCCGCCGGGACAGGTCGCGGTGGCGCTCGACCTGCGCCACGTCCGACTCGGCCTCGAGCGCGGTCATCACCGCATGCAGGTGCTCGACATCGCGCAGGTCCACCTCGATGATGAGCCGGTAGAAGTCCGGCTTGCGGTCGACGAAGACCAGATCCGAGATGTTGGCCTTCTGCTCGCCGATCAGCGTGCAGATGCGCCCGAGGACCCCTGCGCCATTGGCGATGGTGAGGTTGAGCCCCACGGTGTAGACCGGCGCGTGGCGGCCGGAATGCCAGTGCAGATCGACCCAGCGCGCGGGCTGGTCCTCGAATTCGGCCAGCGCGGGGCAGTCGATCGAGTGCACCACCACGCCCTGACCGCGGTAGGTGATGCCGACGATCCGCTCGCCGGGAACGGGCTGGCAGCAGTTGGCGCGGCGGAAGCTCTGGTCGGCGGTCAGGCCGACGACGGGACGGGTGGCGTCCACCTCTTCGGCGGTGCGGGTGGCCAGCTCGGGGTAGATCGCCTCGATGACCTCGCGCGCCGTCAGTTCCGCGCTGCCGAGACGCGCAAGCACCTCGGTCTCGTCCGGCAGGCCCAGCGTCCGGGCGGCGGTGCGCAGGGCCTTGTCGGTGGCCTTGCGGCCGACGTGCTCGAAGGCCACCCGGGCCAGTTCGAGCCCGAGCTTCACGAAGCGCTCGCGGTCCTCCTCGCGCAGCGACCGGCGGATCGCGGCCTTGGCGCGGCCGGTGGTCACGATGTCAAGCCAGGTCGGCTGCGGGCGCTGGCCCGCCGCGGTGATGATGTCGACCGACTGCCCGTTCTTGAGCCGGGTCCAGAGCGGCACGCGGATGCCGTCCACCTTGGCGCCGACGCAGGAGTTTCCGATCCGGGTGTGGATCGCATAGGCGAAGTCGATCGGCGTCGCACCCTTGGGCAACTGCACCACGTCGCCCTTGGGCGTGAAGCAGAACACCTGGTCCACATACATCTCGAGCTTGACGTTCTCGAGGAATTCGTCGTGATCCTCGCCGCTGTCGAAGCGCTCGGTCAGGCTGGCCAGCCATTTCGCCGGATCGACGGCGAAGGGGTTCTGCGCCCGCTCGCCGTCGCGGTAGGACCAGTGCGCGGCCACGCCGGCCTCGGCGACCTCGTGCATCTGGCGGGTGCGGATCTGGACCTCGACGCGCTTGCCGTCGCGGCCCGAGACGGTGGTGTGGATCGACCGGTAGCCGTTCGACTTGGGCTGGCTGATGTAGTCCTTGAACCGTCCGGGCACCGCCCGCCAGCGGCGGTGGATCAGGCCAAGGACGGTGTAGCAGTCCGCCTCGGAGCGGGTGATGACCCGAAAGCCGTAGATGTCGGACAGACGCGAGAAGGCGAGCTGCTTCTCCTGCATCTTGCGCCAGATCGAATAGGGTTTCTTGGCGCGGCCGAAGACGTCCGCCTCGATGCCGGCCTTGTCCAGCTCGGTGCGGATGTCGGCGGTGATGACGTGGATGACGTCGCCGGTTTCCTTCTGAAGCGTGATGAAGCGGCGGATGATCGAGGCGCGCGCCTCGGGGTTGAGAACCTTGAACGAAAGGTCCTCGAGTTCCTCGCGCATCCACTGCATGCCCATGCGGCCGGCGAGCGGCGCGAAGATGTCCATGGTCTCGCGCGCCTTGCGGGCCTGCTTTTCCGGCGGCAGCGACTTGATCGTGCGCATGTTGTGCAGGCGGTCGGCCAGCTTGACCAGGATCACCCGCAGGTCCTTGGACATGGCCATAAACAGCTTGCGGAAGTTCTCCGACTGCTTGGTTTCCGAGGACGAGAGCTGAAGGTTGGTGAGCTTGGTCACGCCGTCGACAAGCTCGGCGATCTCCTCGCCGAATTCGCGCGCCACCTCGGAGTAGGTGGACTTGGTGTCCTCGATGGTGTCGTGCAGGAGCGCGGTGACGATCGTGGCGTCGTCCAGCCGCTGTTCGGTCAGGATGGCCGCGACGGCGACGGGATGGGTGAAGTATTCCTCGCCCGACCGGCGCAGCTGGCCCTGATGCATCGCCCGGCCATAGGCATAGGCCCGCCGGATGAGGTCTGCGTCGGTTCTCGGGTTGTAGTTGCGGACCAGCGCGATCAGGTCTTCGACGTCGATCATGATGGCCCGCTGCGCGTCCGGGGGGTCAGTCCTGTTCCTGAGCCGCCATGAGAGCGCGGAGCATCTTTTCCTCGTTCATGTCGTCCAGGACGGGGCGGTCGATCTCGGTCGCGGTCAGAAGCGCCATCGCGTCTTCCTCCGGCTCGTCGATCTCGATCTGGGTCTGCAGACTCTCGATCATCCGTTCGCGCAGCTCGTCGGCCGACTGCGTTTCCTCGGCGATCTCGCGCAGGGCGACGACGGGGTTCTTGTCGTTGTCGCGCGGAACGGTCGGGTGACCGCCCGCCGCGATCTCCCGCGCACGATGAGCGGCAAGCATCACCAGTTCGAACCGGTTGGGAACCTTGTCGACGCAGTCTTCGACCGTTACGCGGGCCATGGGATGCTCCAATCCGACGTGGAAGGGTGGAAGCCCGCTATTTATGTCGGCAGGTTTTGCTTGACAAGCAAATAGCGGCGCCTAAAGCGGCCGAATTCCGGTTTTTGCCGCGTCCGGAAGGTCGGCGGCCATCTCGGCCACCGTCCGGCCGGACACCGGATGGCGCCAGCGCGGCGCGATCTCGCCGAGGGGAATCAGCACGAAGGCCCGGTCCTGAAGCCGCGGATGCGGCAGAACCAGCCGGTCGGGGGCCTCGCTGCGCTGGCGTTGCGCCGGCAGGTCGCGCCACTGCGCGAAGACCTCGGCGTCGGGCAGCACGGCGTCGTCCAGAAACAGGAGGTCGAGATCGATGCCGCGCGGGCCCCAGCGTTCGGTCCGCTGCCGGCCGAACGCCGCCTCGGTGGCGTGGAGCCGGTCGAGCACCGCCTGCGCCGGAAGGCGCGTGCGCAGGAGCGCGGCGGCGTTCACGTAGTCGTCGCCCGATCCGGGGGGCCAGGCGGGCGTGCGGTAGAAGCGGCTGACCGCCACCGGCCGCAGCGATTCGTCAAAGCCGGAGAGCCGCCGCAGGGCCGCCACCAGCGTTGCCGCAGGGTCACCCAGGCTGGACGGTGCGTTCCCGCCCAGCGCTACGGCGGCCACCCTATCCTTTTGGACAGATTCAAAAACTTGTGACATTGTGATTATCGGTTACTTTCCACTCGGACGTCCGCCGTCCATTTTCAGTGTCGTTCCGGAGCCACCTCGGAGGCCGGTCGGCGGGCCATTTAGAAAGGGCATTTGATGTTTTACAAGGACGAACGGCTTGCGCTGTTCATTGACGGGTCGAACCTCTACGCGGCCGCCAAGGCGCTGGGCTTCGACATCGACTACAAGCTTCTCCGCCAGGAGTTCGAACGGCGGGGCAAGCTGCTGAGGGCGTTCTACTACACCGCACTGCTGGAGAACGACGACTATTCGCCGATCCGCCCGCTGGTCGACTGGCTGAACTACAACGGCTTCACCATGGTGACGAAGCCCGCCAAGGAATACACCGACAGCCAGGGCCGCCGGAAGGTCAAGGGCAACATGGACATCGAGCTGACCGTGAACGCGATGGAGCTCGCGCCGCGGCTCGATCATGCGGTGCTGTTCTCGGGCGACGGCGATTTCAAGCCGCTGGTCGAAAGCCTTCAGCGTCAGGGCGTGCGGGTCTCGGTCGTGTCGACCATCCGCAGCCAGCCCCCGATGATCGCTGATGAACTGCGCCGGCAGGCCGACAACTTCATCGAGCTCGACGCGCTGCGCGAGGTCATCGGCCGGCCGCCCCGCGAGCCGCGGCCCGAGCGCGAAGAGGTCACGGCCGGCGGCCAGTGACCCGGATGCGCTGGACGCCCGTCGGCCGGCGGGATAACCCTGCGCCAAAGCCGAAGGGAGCCCGATGCCGAAGCCTCCGCTGACCCTCCATCTGGCCGCCCCGCGCGGGTTCTGCGCGGGGGTGGACCGAGCAATCCGGATCGTCGAGATGGCGCTCGAGAAGTGGGGCGCCCCGGTCTTCGTGCGCCACGAGATCGTGCACAACCGGTTCGTCGTGGACGGGCTGCGCGCCAAGGGCGCGGTCTTCGTCGAGGAACTGGACGAGGTGCCCGACGACCGTCCGGTGATCTTTTCCGCGCATGGCGTGCCGAAATCGGTTCCGGCCGAGGCGGCGCGACGCGCGATGATCGCGGTGGACGCCACCTGCCCGCTGGTGACCAAGGTCCACAACGAGGCCGCGCGGCACCACGAGAACGGGCTTCAGATCATCATGGTCGGCCATGCCGGGCATCCCGAGGTGCTGGGCACGATGGGACAGCTTCCGGACGGCGAGGTGATCCTTGTCGAGACGGTCGCCGACGCCGCGTCGGTCAACCCGCGCGACCCCGACCGGCTGGCGCTCATCACCCAGACCACGCTTTCGGTGGACGACACGGCTGGGATCGTCGCGGCGCTGAGGGCGCGGTTTCCGTCGATGCTGGTGCCCGCGCACGAGGACATCTGCTATGCGACCACGAACCGCCAGGCGGCGGTGAAGGCGATCGCGCCGAAGATCGACGCGCTGCTGGTGATCGGGGCGCCGAATTCGTCGAACTCGAAGCGGCTGGTCGAGGTGGGCCGGGCGGCGGGCTGTGCCTATTCCCAGCTGGTGCAGCGGGCGACCGACATCGACTGGCGGGCGCTTGGCTCGATCCGGGCGGTGGGCGTCACCGCCGGGGCCTCCGCGCCCGAGGTGCTGGTCAACGAGGTGATCGACGCCTTCCGCGACCGGTTCGACGTGACCGTCGAGATCGTCGAGACCGCGCGCGAGGATGTCGAGTTCAAGGTCCCGCGCGTGCTGCGCGAGCCGGTCTGAGGGTGCGGCGGGGGTTGTCTGTCCCCCGCGCCCGCGGCCGTCTTCCGAGGCCATGCCCGAGGATATGTCTGCCAAGGTGAATGCATGAGTGCCGCCCCGACCGAGTTGATCGCCCACACCGACGGCGCCTGTTCCGGCAACCCCGGCCCCGGAGGCTGGGGCGCCGTGCTGCAGGCCCTGCGCGACGGCCGGGTGCTGCGCGAACGCGAGCTGAGCGGGGGCGAGGCCGAGACGACCAACAACCGCATGGAGCTGATGGCGGCGATCGCGGCGCTGGAGGCGCTTGGGCGGCCGAGCGCGATCACGCTGGTGACGGACTCGGCCTATGTGAAGAACGGCGTCACCGGCTGGATCTTCGGCTGGAAGCGCAACGGCTGGCGCACCGCCGACGGCAAGCCGGTGAAGAACGTCGATCTCTGGCAGCGGCTCGATGCGGCGCAGGCCCGCCACAAGGTGCGCTGGGAATGGATCAAGGGCCATGCGGGCCACCCGGAGAACGAGCGCGCCGATGCGCTGGCCCGGGCCGGAATGGCGCCCTACAAGGCGGGAGCGGGCCAGGCACGATGACCGTGATCGACCTTCTCGATTACGCCTCGGTCCTTGTCTTCGCCCTGACCGGCGCGCTGGCGGCCAGCCGGGCGCAGCTCGACATCG
Organism: Pseudomonadota bacterium; assembly: GCA_049324535.1. Taxonomy (GTDB): domain Bacteria; phylum Pseudomonadota; class Alphaproteobacteria; order Rhodobacterales; family Rhodobacteraceae; genus JBMOOG01. The sequence continues at coordinate 226,513 of JBMOOG010000001.1, forward strand.
TGGGCTTTGCCTTTCTGGCAAGCCTCACTGCGGTCGGTGGCGGCACGCTCCGCGATGTGATCCTCGACCGCAGCCCGGTGTTCTGGGTCGCCCGACCCGCGCTGATCGCCGTGGCGGTGGCGGCCTCGGTGCTGGTCTTCTTCACCGCCCATCTTCTCGAAAGCCGGCTGCGGGTTCTGACCTGGCTGGACGCTCTGGCGCTGTCGGTCGCGGTTCCGGCGGGCGTGGGCGTGGCGCTGGCCGCGGGCCAGCACTGGTCGGTGGTCCTGATGATGGGGATCGCCACCGGATGCTTCGGGGGCCTCATGCGCGACGTGGTCTGCAACGAGGTGCCGCTGGTGCTGAAGCAGGGCGAGCTTTATGCGACGGCGGCGCTTGCCGGCGCGGGTGCGGCGGTGCTGGCGATGGCGGTGATGCCGGCCGGAGCGGCGTTGCTGGCCTGCGCCGCCGTCACCTTCGGGCTGCGGAGCGGAAGCCTGCTGTTCGGCTGGCGGCTGCCGGTCTACCGGGCGCGGCCACCGCGCCGCTAGCGTCCGCCCTTCGGCCCGTAGGTCTCCCACAGCCAGATCAGCACGAGCGCGCCAAGAACCGCGCCGACGAAGCCCGCGGCAAAGCCCAGAACGCTGAGAAGCGCCCGCAGCACCAGCCCGCCGGCCAGGGCGCCGAGTACGCCGATGGCGATGGTGGTGACGATGTCCGTGTCAAGCTTCATCAGCCGGGTGGCGATGAACCCCGCCGCGGCGCCGATGATGAGAAGGCCGAGGATCTGCATGCTGCGCACCTGTCTTGGGTCCGCCGCCACTATGCGCCGGCGCGGCGGCCAAGGGAATGCTCAGTCGAGCCGGTCGGGCAGGGTCCAGCCGCGCAGGAGCTCGTCCGACGGCATCGGCCGCTTGCCTTCGCGCTGCGCCACGGAAATCTGCACGGCCCCTGTCCCGCAGGCGATGCGGAGGCCGCCGAGATGCGCGCCGGGCGGACCCTCGCCTTCGGCAAGGCGCGACCGCAGGAGCTTGACCCTCTCGTTCCCGACCCGGCACCAGGCGCCGGGAAACGGCGACAGCCCGCGGATCTGGCGGTCGATCTCGACGGCGGGGCGGGTCCAGTCGATCCGCGCCTCGGCCTTGTCGATCTTGGCGGCGTAGGTGACGCCGGACTCGGCCTGCGGGCGGCGCGGCAGCCGGTCGATGCCGTCGAGCGCCGTCAGGATCAGCCGCGCGCCCGCCACCGACAGCCGGTCGTGCAGATCGCCGGTGGTGTCCTCGGCCGCGATCGGGGTTTCCTCGCACAGGAGCACCGGTCCGGTGTCGAGCCCGGCCTCCATCTGCATGATGCAGACGCCGGTCGTTGCGTCCCCCGCCAGGATTGCCCGATGGATCGGCGCGGCTCCGCGCCAGCGGGGCAAGAGCGAGGCGTGGATGTTGAGGCAGCCGTGGCGCGGCGCGTCCAGCACCGGCTGCGGCAGGATCAGGCCGTAGGCCACCACCACCGCCACGTCGGCGCCGAGCGCGGCAAAGGCTGCCTGCTCGGCCGGATCGCGCAGGGTCCTCGGGTGGCGAACGCGCAGCCCCAGTGCCTCGGCCCGGACCTGCACCGGCGACGGCCGGTCCTTCTGGCCGCGACCGGCCGGGCGGGGCGGCTGGCAATAGACGCCGACCACCTCATGAGCCCCGGCCAGCGCGTCGAGGGTCGGCACCGAGAAGTCGGGCGTGCCCATGAACACCACCTTCATGCGCGCTTCCCGATCTTGCCGGCGCGGGCGAGCAGCATCCGTCGCCTGAGCGGCGACAGCCGGTCGAAATACATCCGGCCTTGCAGGTGGTCGATCTGGTGCTGCACCGATGTCGCCCAGAGCTCTACGAAGTCGCGCTCCTCGACCGCACCCTCGGCGTTCAGGAACCGCACGGTCACCGCCCGCGGGCGCTCGATCGGCGCCGAGACGCCGGGCAGGTTCGGGCTTGCCTCCTCGTGCGTGCGCATCCGGCCGGAGGCGTGCAGGATCTCGGGGTTGGCCATCCGCACCGCCTGGCCGCGCGTGTCCGAGCAGTCCACGACGGCGAGGGCCTGCATCACGCCCAGTTGCGGTGCGGCAAGCCCGTAGCCGGGCATCGCGTCCATCGCCTCGATCATCTCGTCCCAGAGTGCCCGCGTCTCGTCGGTGATCGCCGCGACCGGCGCGGCGGGGCGACGCAGGCGCGGGTCGGGCCAGCGCAGGAACGGACGATGGGTCATGCGAAGGCCGCGAGGGCCGGGGCAAGCGCCGCGCGCACGTCGGGCGCGGCGCGGTCGATGTGCAGGATCCCGTCGAGGTGGTCGCGCTCGTGCTGGACGCAGACCGCGTCAAAGCCGGTGAAGGCGCCTTCCTGCCAGTCGCCCGCCAGATCCTGCCAGCGCAACCGGATCCGGTCCGGACGGATGACCGGCACGGCCAGGCCCGGCACCGACAGGCAGCCTTCCTCGTGCTCGGCGGCGCCCTCGGCGGCGAGGATCTCGGGGTTGACCATCACCTGCGGGTCGGGGCGTCCCTCTTTCCAGCCGCAGTCCATCACGAAGATCCGCTGCATGGCGCCGATCTGGGGCCCGGCCAGGCCGCGGCCCGGCGCGGCGTACATCGTGCGCAGCATGTCGAGAGCGAGCCGCCCCAGACCGGCGTCGAAGCGTTCCACCGGAGGGCACACCTGCCGCAGCCGCGGGTCCGGCAGGCGCAGGATCGGACGCAGGGTCATGCCCGTGCCCGTTCGCGCTTGAGCTTCTCCATCTTGCGGGTGATGAGCTGGCGCTTGAGCGGTGTCAGGTAGTCGATGAACAGGCGGCCGTTCAGATGGTCGATCTCGTGCTGGACGCAGGTTGCCCAGAGCCCCGAGAAATGCTCCTCCTGCACGCTGCCGTCCTCGGCCATCCAGCGCACGCGGACCTCGCTGGGGCGCTCGACCTCGGCGTATTGCTCGGGGATCGACAGGCAGCCTTCCTCGTAGGTGCTGCGCTCGTCCGAGGACCAGACCACCTCGGGATTGAACAGCACCATCGGGCGGGGTGCCGCCTCGGGATCCTTGACGCAGTCCATCACGATGAGCCGGATCGAGAGGCCGATTTGCGGGGCGGCGAGGCCGATGCCGGGGGCCTCGTACATCGTGGTCAGCATGTCCTGCGCCACGGCGCGCAGCTCGTCCGTCACCGTCGTGACGGTCTCGGCCGGCTTGCGCAGGCGCGGGTCGGGATGAAGCAGGATGGTCCGGCGGGTCATGCCGCAGATTTAGGCGAAGGGCGGGGGGCGCGCAATGCCGGCGGAGCGCGAAACGGCGTAACCCGTTTGTTCTGCCAAACGACAGTCGATTGGAACTTTGTCCCAGTTTCAGATAGAAATAAGGGACCAAGTTTTGCAAGACTGTCACATCATGGAACGCGGATGTTTTCCTGCGGACGGACGCCCTGCCCATGAGCTTTGACCTGATCATCGAACGCTGCGGCACCCACTCGGTCAAGTGGGACATGATGGAGCCGATGTATGGCGTCCCGGCGCGGGACGGCATTGCCATGTGGGTGGCCGACATGGACTTCCGGCCGCCGGAATGCGTCCAGCGCGCCGTCGAAGGCATGGCCGCCCACGGCATCTACGGCTATTTCGGCGATGACCGCGCCTATCTCGAGGCGATCCGCTGGTGGATGGCGAACCGCCACGGCTGGGCGGTCGAGCCGGGCTGGATCTTCACCACCCACGGTCTGGTCAACGGGACCGGGCTCTGCGTCGATGCCTTCACGAAGCCGGGCGACGGTGTGGTGCTGATGTCCCCGGTCTATCACGCCTTTGCCCGCGTCATCAAAGCCGCCGGCCGGCAGGTGGTGGAATGCCGTCTGGCCATCGAGGACGGGCAGTACGTTCCGGACTTCGCCGCCTGGGACGCGCAGATGACCGGCCGCGAGCGGATGATGATCCTCTGCTCGCCGCACAATCCGGGCGGGCGGGTCTGGTCGGCCGAGGAGCTGCGCGGGGTCGCCGATTTCTGCAAGCGCCACGACCTGATCCTGGTGTCGGACGAGATCCACCACGACCTGGTGATGCCGGGCTACCGGCACCAGGTGATGGCCAAGGCCGCCCCCGACATCCTCGACCGGCTGGTCATGATGACCGCCACCACCAAGACCTTCAACATCGCCGGCACCCATTCCGGCAACGTCATCATACCCGACGAGACGCTGCGCCGGACGTTTGCGGCGCGGATGGCGGCGCTGGGGATCTCGCCCAACAGCTTCGGGCTGATGATGGCGACCGCCGCCTATTCCCCCGAGGGCGCGGTCTGGGTCGATCGGCTGATGGACTACATCGACGGCAACCGGCGGGTGTTCGATGCCGGCATCAACGCCATTCCGGGGCTGCGGTCCATGGAGCTTCAGGCGACCTATCTGGCCTGGGCGGACTTCGCCGGCACCGGCATGGACATGGCCGAGGTCGATCGCCGCGTCGCGGGGCAGGCGCGCATCGCCGCCAACAAGGGCGAGACCTTCGGGGCGGGGGGCGAGACCTTCCTGCGCTTCAACCTCGCCACGCCGCGTTCGCGCGTCGCCGAGGCGGTGTCGCGCCTGCAGGACGCCTTCGCCGATCTTCAGTAGCGCGGGATCAGCGCGACGGGGGCATCCTCGTCGCGCACCCAGTCCGCCAGCGGTTGGTCGGCCGCCGGTGTGGATCGCTTCATCTCGCAGATGAGCTCGCCCCCCGAGACTTCGGAGGCGACGATGAGGCTGGTGTAAAGATGGCGGCTGCCATCGTGGATCTCGACCAGACCGCGCAGCTGGGACACCTTCGACGCTTCCAGCGCAAGCCCGTCGTGCCAGAAGCGGAGGATCGGGTAGATCTCGGTGCCGGCGTGCACCCGCAGGCGCGACCGGCGCCGTTCGGCCCGCTTGCGGGCTTCCTCGAGACCGGACCGCACTTCCCTGGACAGGAATTCGAACATCGCACACCTCACACCCCGGTTCATGATCGCGCGGTTCCGGCGAATCGCAAGTTCCGTGACACTGCGCGCCGGTTGCGACAACAATGCGGGTGCTCCGATGACGACTGTTGCGCAAACGCGCGGGCCTGGTCCCGGCTGCGCGACTCAGCCGGACCCGTAATGCTCGACAAGGGCCGCAAGATCGTCCGGAGGCGTGCGCGCCGGCAGGAAGGCGCAGGCGTTCGGGACATGGCTGAAGATCGAGCCGTCCGAGAAGAAGGTGGTGTTGGTGACGAAGATGATCTTGGCCTCGGGACGGCGGTAGGCGGCGTAGTCGGCCACGGCCAGCGCGCTGCCCTGCGCGAGCACGAGGTCAAGCACGATGACAGCGAAGGACTCGCGCTCCAGCGCGGCCACGGCGCTGTCCTGCCCGTCCGCCAGCAGGACCTCGCCGAACTGTCGCTGCATGTGGCGCTGCCACAGCCAGCCGAGGTTCGGGTCGCTCTCGACGATCAGCACGCGCATTCAGCCCCCCGCCGGCCAAGCGTGCCGGTTCCTTGCCACCGGTTTCCCCGGCTTCGTCAAACGCGGACATCAGACACGTTCGAACCGTTCTCGGCAACAGTTGGACAGTCGTGAACAGAGGTTAACATTGTCTTAAGGCGCGCCGCTTTCGGCAACAGTCGGCGGATTGTCTCCGGGCGCCGGAGGCATTGCCTCACCTTGCGAGGCTGGTAGGCTCGTCGCAGCAAGATGGAGGATGATCGATGCGCCTGGCCCTGACCGCGGCGGCTTTCTGCCTGGCCACGTCCTTTGCGCACGCCGAGTGCGGCGGGGATTTCGCGGGTTTCGTGCGGGGTCTGGCGTCCGAGGCCAAGGCGCGGGGCCACGCGCCCGACCGCGTCGCCACCTTTCTGGCCGGCGTCCGCCAGGATCCGCGCGTCATCAAGGCCGACCGCGCGCAGGGCGTCTTCAAGAAGACCTTCCTCGATTTCTCGCGCGCGATGATCAGCCAGAGCCGCCTTGCGAACGGTCAGGCTCAGGCGAAGAAGCAGGCGGCGGCGCTGCGCCGCGCCGCCTCCGAATACGGGGTCGCGCCGGGCGTCCTCCTTGCCTTCTGGGCGCTCGAGACGGACTACGGCGCGGTGCAGGGCGACTTCAACACGCTGAACGCGCTGGTGACCCTGGCCCATGACTGCCGGCGGCCCGAGCTTTTCCGCCCGCAGATCTTCGCCGCGCTCGAGCTTTACGAGCGCGGCGACTTCGACCCCGCCCGCACCACCGGCGCCTGGGCGGGCGAGATCGGCATGGTGCAGATGCTGCCCGAGGACATCCTGCGCAACGGGGTCGATGGCGACGGCGACGGGCATGTCCGGCTCAAGTCGTCAGCCCCGGACGCACTCCTGTCGGGGGCGAAGATGCTGCGCGGCCTCGGCTGGCGCCCGGGTGAGCCGTGGCTGCAGGAGATCGTGGTGCCTGAGGGTCTCGACTGGGCGCAGACCGGGCTCAACCACAGCCTGCCGGTGTCGCAATGGGCGTCCATGGGCGTCCGGGCGCGCAAGGGCGACCTGCCGGCGGGCCTTGCGGGTTCGGTTCTTCTGCCCATGGGCCGCAAGGGGCCGGCCTTCATGGCCTATCCGAATTTCCGGGTGTTCTTCGAGTGGAACCAGAGTTTCGTCTACGTGACGACCGCGGCCTATTTCGCCACCCGGCTGGAAGGGGCGCCGGTGCTCGACCCCCGCTCGCCCGAGCCCGGCCTGTCGGACACGCAGATGAAGGCGCTGCAACAGAAGCTCGCGGCCCGCGGTCACGATGTCGGCAAGATCGACGGCATCCTGGGCGAAAAGACCCGCGAGGCGGTGCAGGCCGAGCAGGCCCGTCTCGGGCTTCCCGCCGATGCCTGGCCGACCGCCGAGCTTCTGGGCGCGCTCTAGCCCGCCGGAGAGCGGCCGGCGGGCGGCGGTCGCGGCACGCGTCAGTTGCGGCAGTCGGTCAGGAAGGCAAAGACCGGAGCGGCATGGCAGGTCTTGGCGCCGGTCGGCGTCGGGGCCGTGCCGGAGAAGGCCAGCAGGGCCAGGATGGTGGCGATGGCAATGGGTTCGTGCATGGCAGACCTCGGGGTTCTTGTTCCCGAATCGTTCTAGCCATTAACGGTGAATCGCCGGTTACCTCCGGGGTCAGGCCACCAGGGCCTCGGCGCGCTTCAGATCGACGCTCACCAGCTGGCTCACCCCCTGCTCCTGCATGGTCACGCCGAACAGCCGGTCCATCCGGCTCATGGTCACGGCGTGGTGGGTGATGATGAGAAAGCGCGTCTCGGTGCGCCGGGTCATCTCGTCCAGCAGATCGCACAGCCGCGTCACGTTCGCATCGTCCAGCGGCGCGTCCACCTCGTCGAGCACGCAGATCGGGGCCGGGTTCGCCAGGAACACCGCGAAGATCAGCGCCATCGCGGTCAGCGTCTGCTCGCCCCCCGACAGCAGGCTCAGCGTCGCAAGCTTCTTGCCGGGCGGCTGGCACATGATCTCGAGCCCGGCCTCCAGCGGATCGTCGCTCTCGACCAGCACAAGGTTCGCTTCGCCGCCGCCGAAGAGATGGGTGAAGAGCGCACGGAAGTTGGTGTTCACCTGCTCGAACGCGGTCAGCAGCCGCTCGCGCCCTTCGCGGTTCAGGCCGGCGATGCCACCCCGAAGCTTGCGGATCGCCTCCTCGAGGTCGCTCTTCTCCTGCACCAGCGTGTCGTGCTCGGCCTGAACCTCGCGCGCGTCGTCCTCGGCGCGCAGGTTGACGGCGCCCAGCGCGTCGCGCTGCCGGCGCAACCGGTTCACCTCGGTCTCCAGCACCTCGGCATAGGGCATGTCATCGGGCGGCGCGCCCAGCTCGTCCAGCAGCCCCTCGGGCGTCATCCCCGCCTCTTCCTCGATGCGGGTCGCCGCCTGCGCCACAGCGTCGCGGGCGGCCTCGGTGCGCGCCTCGGCGCGGGCGCGGGCCTCGCGCGCCTCGCCGGCAAGCCGTTCGGCCTCGCGCTCGGCCTCGGCGGAGCGGCGCAACGCCGCCTCGGCGGCGGCCAGCCGGTCGGCCGCGGCGACGCGGCGGGCCTCGTCGCGGGCGATCGCTTCGGCCAGCTGGCTGCGGCGGGCCGCCAGCGCCTCGGGGGCCTGCCGGGCGAGGGCGAGTTCGGCCTCGGCCTCGTCCTGGCGACGGGTCAGGTCCGCCATCCGTTCGGCCGCCGTCGCCAGTCGCTGCCGCCAGCCGGCCAGCTCGCGCGCGATCTCCTGCCGCCGGCGGGACCGGGCCTCGCCTTCGCGGCGCACCTCGTCATGGGCCGAACGACGGGTCAGCATGGTGACGCGCGCCGCCTCGACGGCGAGCTTCACCTCATCGACGCCGGCGCGCACGCCGTCGAGGTCCGGCAGATCGGCGATGGCGGCCTCGGCCTCGGCCAGGCGTGCGCGCGCCTCGCGGGCCTCGTCCTCGTGGCGGGCCCGGGCCAACTGCGCGGTCTCGAGCTTGCCGGCCGCTATCGACCGCTCGGCCTCGGCCCGGCTTTGCGCCCGGCTGGCCTCGGCCAGGCGGCGGTCGGCCTCGCGGCGGGCCTCGCGCGCAATCTGGTCGATGCGGTTCGACTCGGCCAGCGCCTGCGACAGGTGCTCGTGCGCCATCCGTGCGCCGTCGGCGCGCGCACCGGCCTCCTCGAGATCGCGCTTCAGTTCCACCAGCCGGTTCAGTTGCCGCAGGCGAAGGGCAGCGGCGCTGGGCGCATCCTCGGCGGCGGTGCGCAAGCCGTCCCACCGCCAGAGATCGCCTTCGCGGCTGACCAGACGCTGGCCGGGCCGCAGCGCCGGCTGCAATCGGGCACCGTCCTCGCGGGCAACCAGCCCGATCTGCGAAAGCCGGCGCCCCAGGGCGGCGGGGGCCGTGACATGGCGGGACAGCGGTTCGGCCCCGTCGGGCAGGGGATGGCCGCCGTCATAGGGCGGCAGGGTCGCCCAGCCGCTTCCGCCCGTTCCGGTCACTTCCGGCGCGCGCAGGTCATCGGCCAGCGCGGCGCCCAGTGCGGCCTCGTAGCCGGGCGCGACGGTCACCCGATCGAGAAGCTGCCGGCCCGCCTGCGTCTCGCGTTCGACCAGCCGGGCCAGCGCCGACAGCTCGGCGCGCAGCGCGCCCGCCTCGCCCTCGGCGGCCGATCGGGCGGCGCGCGCATCCGCTTCCCGCGACTGGGCCTCGGTGCGCGCCTCGTCGGCCTTCGCAAGCGCCGCCTCGGCCCGGGACGACAACGACTGGGCGTCGGCAAGCGCGGTCTGGGCACGGTTCTGCGCCTCGGTGGCCGCGACGACCGCCGCTTCGGCCTCGGCCGCCTGCGCCGCCGCCCGCCCGGCGGCCTCCATCGCCCGCGCGAGATTGCCCTGGGCCTCGCCGCGCAGCCGTTCCGCCGAGTGGTGGCGGGCGGACAGCCGGGCGGCGTCCTCGGTCCGTTCGGACAGCAGCGCCTCGCGGTCGGCGAGTACGGCGGCCGCCTCGGCGGCGGCTTCGGCCGCGCTCTGGAGCCGCGCCTCATGCCCCTCGGTCGCGGCCTCGATCTGGCCCTGTTCCCACTCGAGCCGGCCGATGGTTTCGCCCGCGTCGCGATTCAGGGCCTCTTCGCGTGCGCGGTCCGCGGTGAGCTGGACGATGCGGCTCTCGAGCCCCGCGATGGCCTGCGCGGCGCGCGTCTCCTCGTCCGACAGGGCGGTGCGCTGAAGGTGCAGCCGCTGGACGATGGCGCCGGCGACGGCCTCCTCCTCGCGCAGAGGCGGCAGCGCGGCCTCGGCCTCGGCGCGGGCTTTCGATGCGGCGCGGGCGGCGGATTCCGCCGCCGCGGCCTCGCGGACGCAGGCGGCGAGCGCCGCCTCGGCTCCGGCGAAGGCCTGTTCCGCCTCGCGCCAGCGCCGCCACAGCAGCATGCCCTCGGCCCGGCGCAGCTCGGTGCCGATCTCGCGGTAGCGCGCCGCCTGCCGCGCCTGCCGGGCGAGGCTCTGAAGCTGCTGGGCGAGGCTTTCCACCAGGTCATCGACGCGCGCGAGATTCTGCTCGGCGGCGGCCAGCTTCTGTTCGGCCTCGTTGCGGCGCTGGTAGAGACCCGAGATGCCGGCCGCTTCCTCGAGGATGCGGCGCCGGTTCTTCGGCCGGGCGTTGATGAGTTCCGCGATCTGCCCCTGCCGCACCAGGGCCGGGGAATGGCTGCCGGTCGAGGCATCGGCAAAGAGCATCTGCACGTCGCGCGCCCGCACATCCTTGCCGTTGGCCTTGTAGGCGGACCCGGCGTCGCGGGTGATGCGGCGCACGATGTCGATCTGGTCGGCATCGTTGAAGCCCGCGGGCGCGAGACGGTCGCTGTTGTCGATTGTCAGCGTGACCTCGGCGAAGTTCCGGGCGCCCCGCGTCGCGGCCCCGGCGAAGATCACGTCCTCCATGCCGTCGCCGCGCATCGCCGTGGGGCGGTTCTCGCCCATCACCCAGCGCAGGGCTTCCAGAAGGTTCGACTTGCCGCAGCCGTTCGGACCGACCACGCCGGTCAGGCCGTCGTGGATGACCAGATCGGTCGGGTCCACAAAGCTCTTGAAGCCGTTGAGGCGCAGCCGGGAAAAGCGCAACTGGGGCGATCCGTGTGATTCCTCTGGAACCGCGAGTGTCGGGCGCGGGCCGGGCCCGAGTCAACCGATGAACCCCTGATCTGGCGGATCGACGCCATTTGTCCACAAGATGTCGCTGTCTGGCACGGCTTGACCGACCCTCTCTCTCTGCCGTCCTATGGCGGGGGAGGTGCTGGCCATGGCGTCCGATCTTTCCTCGGGTGGGTCCGGGCACTGCCTGTGCGGGCAGGTGCGCTATGTCTTCGAGGGGCCGCCGAACTGGCAGGCGCATTGCCATTGCGAAAGCTGCCGCCGGACCACCTCGTCCCCCTTCACCAGCTATTTCGGCGTCAGCCATGGCCAGTGGCGCTGGGTCGGGGGCGAGCCGGCCGTCCATGTGTCCTCGCCGGGTGTCCGGCGGCATTTCTGCCCGCGCTGCGGCAGCCCCATGGCCTACGAGGGTACCCGCTGGCCGCACGAGATCCACTTCCTTGCCGCCAGTCTCGACGATCCGACCGCCTATCGGCCGACCGTTCACGTAAACTGGAACGAACGCCTGCCCTGGGTGGCGGTCTGCGACGGCCTGCCGGTGCACCGCACGCCCCGCCGGCTGACGCCCGACGACGATTTCGCGCCGGTCCTGTCGCTGATCCGGACGGCCTTTGCCTTCATGGATGGCCGCATCGACCCGCCGTCCTCGATGCACCGGCTGACCGTGGACGCGCTGGCCGGGATGGCGGCGGCGGGCGAGGTCTGGGTGCTGGACGAACCCGAGGGCCCCGTGGCCTGCGCGGTGCTGACACCGAGGACCGATCACCTCTATCTCGGCAAGCTGGCCGTGGCCGAGGCGTTCCGCGGCCAGGGGCTTGCGCGCCAGCTCGCCCGTCTTGCCGCCAGCCGCGCGCGCGAACGCGGCCTGCCCGAAGTCCGGCTCCAGACCCGGGTCGAGCTGGTCGAGAACCATGCAGCCTTCACGGCGATGGGGTTCGAAAGGACCGGCGCGACGGCGCATCCCGGCTTCGATCGCCCGACGAGCCTGACCTTCGCGATGCCGGTCGCGAAGGGCGGCTGACCCCCGACCCGGCTTGCGGCGATGCCGGAGCCGCGTCAGGCTCCGGCACCGGATCCGCCCGCACGAGGAGACAGCCGATGATTCCCGCCCTTTCCGTCATCCTGGGCTTTCAGCTTGCGGGCGAGGTCCTGTCGCGCTGGGCGCTGCCGGTGCTGCCGGGTCCGGTGATCGGGATGGTCCTGCTGCTGGCCGCGATGGTCGCGCATCCGCCCCTGTCCGACCGGCTGAGGCCGGTCGCGCGGAGCATCCTCGCGCATCTGTCGTTGCTCTTCGTGCCGGCGGGCGTCGGCGTCGTCGGTCATCTCGCCACCCTGCGCGACAACGGGCTGGCCATCGCCGCGGCGGTGGTGGTGTCCACCGTCCTTGCGATTGCGGTGGGCGCGCTGACCTTCCGCGCCGTCGCCCGGCTGACGGAGCGCCCCGATGCGTGATCCCGCCCTGATCTGGAGCTATCTGAGCCAGGGCCAGCTGCTGTGGCTGGCCGTGACGCTCGTTGCCTACACGCTGGGCGACGCGGTGTTCCGGGCTTCGGGCCGGACCCCTCTCGCCAATCCGGTCCTGATCGCCGTTGCCCTGATCGGGGGGTCTCCTCTGGCTCACCGCGACCCCGTATCAGACCTATTTCGATGGGGCGCAGTTCGTCCATTTCATGCTGGGGCCGGCGACGGTCGCGCTGGCGCTGCCGCTGCAGGCGAACCTTGCCGCGGTCCGGCGCAGCGCATGGCCGATGCTCGCCGCGCTGGTCGCCGGCTCGCTCACCGCTGTCGTCACGGCCCTGGCCATCGGACGGGCGCTCGGCCTGCCGGCCGGGGTGCTCGCCTCGCTCGCTCCCAAATCGGCGACCGCCCCGGTCGCGATCGGGATCGCCGAGGCGGTGGGCGGCGCTCCGACGCTGACGGCGGTCCTCGTCATCCTGACCGGACTGACCGGCGCGCTGGTCGCAACCCCTCTGCTCAACGCGCTTGGGCTGCGCGACTGGCGTGCGCGCGGCTTCGCGGTCGGCGTGGCCGCGCACGGGCTGGGCACGGCCCGCGCCTTCCAGGTCAACGAGACGGCCGGGGCCTTCGCGGGCATCGGCATGGGGCTCAACGCGGTGATGACCGCGCTGCTCGCCCCGCTTGCCCTTCGGCTCTTTCTCTAGAGCCGGTGCTTCGCCTCGCCCTGCGCGCGGACTTCCGACAGGGTGAAGCCGGTGCTCAGCGCCTCGGGATCGACGCGAAGTTCGATCACCGCAGGCCGGCCCGCGGCGCGGGCGCGGGCGAAGGCGGGCGCAAAGTCAGCGGTGTCGAGCACCGTCTCGCCATGGCCTCCGTAGGCGCGCGCCAGCGCGGCGAAGTCGGGGTTCGCAAGCTGGGTGCCCGAGACGCGGCCCGGATAGGTGCGCTCCTGATGCATGCGGATCGTGCCGTACTGACCGTTGTTCACCACCACGACGATCGGCGAGGCGCCATACTGCACGGCCGTGGACATCTCGTTCAGCGTCATCTGGAAATCGCCGTCGCCTGCGACGCAGACCACCGCGCGGCCGGGGAAGGCGATCGAGGCCGAGACCGCGGCCGGAAAGCCGTAGCCCATGCTGCCCGAGGTGGGCGCGGCCTGCGTGCCCCATTGCTTGAAGGTGAAGTAGCGATGCAGGAAGGCGGCGAAGTTGCCGGCGCCGTTGGTGAGGATGGCATCCTCGGGAAGGTTTTCCGACAGCCAGCGGATCACCCGCTCGACCTTGACCGGGCCGGGGGTCTCCTTCGGCACCTGCCAGGCCTCGAAATCGGCCCGGGCTTCCGCCGTCCACTCGGGCCAGCGACGCGCCGGCCGTGTCGCGGCCAGCCGCTCGATCATCTCGGCCGGCGGGGCGACGATGCCGAGATCGGGGCGGTAGACGCGCCCGAGTTCCGAGGCGTCGGGATAGACATGGATGATGGTCTTTCCGGGTTGCCCCGGGCTCATCAGCTCGTAGCCGCGCGTGAGCGTGTCGCCGATGCGCGCCCCGATCACCAGGATCAGGTCCGCCGCCTCGAGCCGCGCCCCGAGCCTCGGGTTCATGCCCACGCCCAGATCGCCCGCGTAGGAGGGGTGCCGGTTGTCCATGTGACCCTGCCGCCGGAAGGGCACCGCGACCGGCAGGCCCCAGGCCTCGGCGAAGCGCGCCAGCGCCTCGGCGGCCCGCGCCGACCAGAGCGTGCCCCCCGCGATGACGAGCGGCCGCTCGGCCCGGGCGAGCATCGCGGTCACGGCCTCGACCTCGGCGTCGCTGACGGTGGGCGCAAGGGGCGCCATCGCCGGCAGGTCCGGCACATCGGCGCGGTCCGACAGCATGTCCTCGGGCAGCGCCAGCACGACCGGCCCGGGGCGGCCCGACCGCGCGACGTGGAAGGCGCGGCTGACATATTCGGGGATGCGCTCGATCTGGTCGATCTCGGCCGCCCATTTCGCCAGCCCGCCGAACATCGCCCGGTAATCGACCTCCTGGAAGGCCTCGCGGTCGCGCTGGTCGCGGGCGATCTGCCCGACGAACAGGATCATCGGCGTCGAGTCCTGCTTCGCGACATGCACGCCCGCGCTTGCGTTCGTCGCGCCGGGCCCGCGGGTCACGAAGGCCACGCCCACCTCGCCGGTCAGCTTGGCGAAGGCCTCGGCCATCATGGCGGCGCCGCCCTCGTGGCGGCAGACGACGTTGGCGATGTCGCTCTGGTAGAGCCCGTCCAGCACGGCGAGAAAGCTCTCGCCCGGCACCGAGAAGACCCTCCGCACCCCCTGGATCGCCAGCTGATCCACCAGAATCCTGCCGCCATGCCGCATCGGTCCGTCTCCTTCGCCGTTCGCGCGGCACCATGCTCGACCGCGCGGGCGGGGACAAGCGGCGTTGCGCAGCGCCGCGGGCGATCACGGCGCGCGTTCTGCCGTCCCGGCACGGCAATCCGTCAGAGACTGTCCTCGACGCGGAAGCCGTCCGGTATGCCGTCGCGGCCCTCGAGCACGAGATCGGCCATGACCTCGGCCACCTTCGGCGCCATGCCGAAGCCGATCTTGAAGCCGCCATTGGCGACGAAGTGGCCGGGTCGTCCGGGCCAGGCGCCGAGCATCGGGGCACGGGTGCGCGCGCGCGGCCGCACCCCGGCCCAGCGTTCGACCACGGGGGCGGACCGCAGCGCCGGGCAGAGCGCGCGGGCGCGCTCGATCAGCGCGTCAAGCTGGTCGTCGGTCGATCCCCCGTCGGAAAAGACGCGTTCGGTCGTGGACCCGACCGCGACGGTCCCGTCCGCGTGCGGAACGATGTGCAACCCGCCGGCGTAGATCTGCGGGCGGCAGCGTGCGTCGCAGGCGAAGGCCGCGGACTGGCCCTTGATGCCGGTGCCGACATCGCGGCCGAGCGAGGCGGACAGATCGGCCAGTCCGGGCGCTCCGGTCGCCCAGATCACCGCTCCCTGCGCCGGCGCTTCGCCAAGGACGATCGCGCCGCCCCGAGCCGCGATCGCGGCCGCCAGTGCCCGGCCCGCCGCCCGGGGCGACAGGCGCGCGGTCAGCGTGTCGAAGGACAGGTCGCCCTCCGCCGCGATCCACCCCGCGTGATCGGCCGCCGCTACCCGCCGCCAGTCGGCCGCCCCGCCCCAGTGGCGCGCCGCGCCCGCGGCGAGCGCCTCGGCCCGGGCCGGGTCCGGCGCCGGCAGGATGCGCCCCTCGCGGGCATAGCCCGGATCGACGCCTCCGGCCGCGGCGACCTCGGCCCAGAAGCCTTCCGCCATCAGCAGGCTTTCCAGCTGGAACTGCTTTTTCGGGTTCCACTGTTCGGGTGCATGCGGCGCCAGCGCGCCGACCAGCCCGCCGGACGATCCCGCGCCGATCCGGTCGCGTTCGATCAGCCGGACACGGGCGCCGCGCCGCGCGCAGGCCCAGGCGCAGCCAAGGCCGAAGATCCCCGCGCCGATCACCGTCACATCGGCCGTTGCCAATCCCTGCGCCCTCCGTCATGGTCGCGCCGCCACAGGACTAGACCAGATGACTTCCCCGGGCCAGCGCGAGAGCGTCACATGGGCGGACGGCGCGACGCCGGTTTCGGCCCTGTTCGGCGACCCCTACTTCAGCCTCGAGGGCGGGCTCGACGAGACGCGCCACGTCTTTCTTGCCGGCAACGACCTTCCCGGCCGCTTTCGTCCCGGCCTCTCCATCGCCGAGACGGGCTTCGGCACCGGGCTGAACCTGCTGGCCACGGTCGCGGCCTGGCTCGGGCACGGGGTGTCAGGCCGGTTTGCCTTCACCTCGTTCGAAGCCTTTCCGATGCCGGTGGCCGACATGGCGCGCGCCCACGCGGCCTTTCCCGAACTCGAGCCGCTGTCCGACATCCTCCGCCGCCGCTGGGCCGAGGGGGAACGGCGGTTTGCGCTCGGCCCCGCGGACGTGACCGTGATCGAGGGCGATGCGCGCCACACGCTTCCGGCCTGGGGCGGCCGGGCCGACGTCTGGTTCCTCGACGGCTTCGCGCCGGCCCGGAATCCCGACCTGTGGGGCGAGGACGTGCTGGGCGGGGTTGCCCGCCACACCGCACCCGGAGGCACCTTTGCCACCTACACCGCCGCGGGCGCGGTGCGCCGGCGGCTTGCCACGGCCGGCTTTTCGGTCGAGCGTGTCCCCGGCTTCGGGCGCAAGCGCCACATGACCCGCGGCCGCCTCGAGGACAGCGCATGAACCCGCCCGACAACCGTCTCGGCAGCATCCTGATGGCGGCGACCGCGCTGGTCTTCGCGCTTCAGGACGGCGTCTCGCGCCACCTGGCCGGCGAATACAACGTCTACATGGTGGTGATGATCCGGTTCTGGTTCTTCGCGGCCTTCGTGGTGACGCTGGCCGCCCGCCAGCCGGGCGGGCTTCGGGCGGCGGTGGCCACGCGCCAGTTCCCGGTGCAGGCGCTGCGTGGCGTCCTGCTCGTGGCCGAGGTCTGCGTGATGGTGATGGCCTTCGTCTGGCTCGGCCTTGTGGAAAGCCACGCGGTCTTCGCCTGCTATCCGCTGCTGGTGGCGGCGCTGTCCGGTCCGGTCCTGGGCGAGCATGTCGGCTGGCGGCGGTGGACCGCGATCGCCATCGGCTTCGTCGGGATCCTCATCATCCTGCGGCCCGGCTTTGCGGTCTTTTCGCCCCTCGCGGTGGTGCCGCTGATCTCGGCCCTCTTGTTCGCGCTCTACGGCCTGCTCACGCGCTATGTCGCGCGCAAGGACAGCCCCTGGGTGTCCTTCTTCTGGACCGGGGTCGCCGGGGCCGTGGCGATCACGCCATTGGGCCTCTGGCACTGGGAACCGATGACCGCGCCGGACTGGGGGTGGATGGGGATGCTGTGCCTGACGGCGGCGCTCGGGCATTTCCTTATGATCAAGGCGCTGGCCGTGGCCGAGGCCAGCGCGATCCAGCCCTTTGCCTACCTTCAGCTCGTGTTCGTCGCGATCCTGGGCGTCACGGTCTTTGGCGAAACGCTGCGGCCCAATGTGGTCGCCGGCGCCTCGATCGTGGTCGGAGCGGGCCTTTTCACGCTGTGGCGGGCGCGGGTGAAGGGGCACTGAGCCCCGCTCAGTTGCCGTCCTTGAAATCGAGGCCCATCTCGGAATAGCGCTCGGGCTCTTCCAGCCAGTCGGGGCGGACCTTGACGGTCAGGAAGAGATGCACGGGCCGTTCGAGGAAGGCCGCGATCTCCTCGCGCGCGGCCTGGCCGATCGCCTTCGCCGTCTCGCCCTTGCGGCCAAGCACGATGCCCTTGTGGCCGTCGCGGGCGACATAGACGATCTGGTCGATGCGGGTCGATCCGTCCGGGCGGTCCTCCCAGCGTTCCGTCTCGACGGTGAGCTGATAGGGCAGTTCCTCGTGGAGCCGCAGCGTGAGCTTCTCGCGGGTGATCTCGGCCGCGATCATCCGCAGCGGCAGGTCGGCGATCTGGTCCTCGGGGTAGAGCCACGGCCCCTCGGGCAATTCCTGCCCGAGCCAGGCCTTCAGGTCATCGACGCCATAGCCCTTGTCGGCCGAGATCATGAAGGTACGGACGAAGGGAAAGGCCTCGTTCAGGCGCTGCGCCAGCGGCAGCAGCGTCTCGGCGCTGACCCGGTCGATCTTGTTGATCGCCAGCGCGACCTTCGCGTTCTCGCCCAGCTTTTCGCGCAGCGCGGTCAGGATCGCCTGTACGCCCTCGGTCAGGCCCCGGTGCGCCTCGACCAGCAGGACGACGATGTCGGCATCGGCCGCGCCCCCCCAGGCCGCCTGAACCATCGCCCGGTCGAGCCGCCGGCGCGGGCGGAACAGGCCCGGCGTATCGACGAAGACGATCTGCGCACCGCCTTCCATGGCGATGCCGCGGATGCGGGCGCGCGTGGTCTGCACCTTGTGGGTGACGATCGACACCTTGGCGCCCACCATGCGGTTCAGCAGCGTGGACTTGCCGGCGTTCGGCTCGCCGATCAGGGCGACGAATCCGGCGCGGGTTGGCTTTTCCATTCTGCCCTCGAGGAAGGATGCCAAAGGCGATTAGCCCATTCGGAGCGGAAACACCAGTTCGGGGCGGTGGACCGGGGTCCGGCCGCGGCCCGTCCCGAATGTTGCCACAAGATGCCTCTCCGATGGTCGGCATGTTGCGGTTGGTCCTTCGAATCCTCGGTCCGCGCGTCACGCGCCGCGTGCGCCATCGCCCCCCAGAGCCGCCATCGTCGGCGGCTGGCGGGGCAGTGACGCGCTCCGTCGCGGTCAGGCGCGAAACCGTCGTCGCCTCGGCCGTTCTGGAAGGTGCGATCCTCACCGGAAAATGCTGGGTGATCGACGGCGACACCATCACCATCCAGGGACGGAAGATCCGGCTTGCGGGTATCGACGCCCCCGAACTGGACCATCCCTTCGGACGGGTGGCCAAGGCGACCCTGATGCGGCTGTGTCGCGGGCAGGACGTCCGGGCCGAGTTCAGCGGTGCCCTGTCCTATGAGCGCGGCGTCGCCACCTGCTTCCTGCCCGATGGCCGCGATCTGTCGGCCGAGATGGTGAAGGCGGGTCTGGCACTCGACTGGCCGAAACATTCCAGGGGAAAGTACCGGTCGCTCGAGCCGGCGGACGCCAGGCGGAAGCTCTGGCGCTGCGACGCCCGGCAAAAGGGTCGGATGCCGCCTACCGGGACCCGACCGAACCGCCCGCAGCCTCCACCCGCCTGAGCAGCGCGCGTGCGGCTTCCTGCTCGGCCTGCCGCTTCGACGGGGCGGTGGCGGACTCGCTTTCGCCCGAGGCCAGCCGTGCCTCGACGGTGAACACCGGCGCGTGGTCCGGGCCGGTCCGGCCGGTCAGCACGTAGGCCGGCGGGGCCATGCCGCGGGCCTGTGCCCATTCCTGAAGCGTGGTCTTGGGGTCGCGGGCGTCCGCCTCGACCCGGGCGATACGGTCGCCCCAGAGCCGCAGCACCATCCTGCGGGCCGACTCGAGGCCGCCATCCACGTAGACGGCCGCGATCACGGCCTCGAGGGCGTCGCCCAGGAGCGCCTCCTTGCGGCGGCCGCCCGACAGCATCTCGGAGCGGCCGAGCTTCAGCACCTCGCCAAGCCCGCAGTCCCGCGCGACATCGGCGCAGGTTTCCTTGCGCACCAGCGCGTTGAAGCGGGGGGCGAGCTGGCCTTCCGCGGCCGTCTTGTCCAGCGACAGCAGGGTTTCGGCCATCACCAGACCGAGCACGCGGTCGCCGAGGAACTCCAGCCGCTGGTTGTCCGGCCGGGTGGGCGAGGACAGCGAGGCGTGAGTCAGCGCCCGGATCAGCAACTCGGGACGCGCGAAGACATGGCCGATCCGGTTCTGGAACGCGGAAAGCTCGGCCGAGGGCTTCATTGGATCTTCTTGAAGAAGCGGTCGCCCCGCCAGGTCCAGAAGTAGAAGAGCGACCGGCCGGCCGAGGAGAACATGATCCGGTCGGCGCGTCCGATCAGATGGTCCTCCGGCAGGAAGCCCACGCCACCCAGCGACGGCAGGAAGCGGGAATCGCTGCTGTCGTCGCGGTTGTCGCCCATGACGAAGTAATGGCCCTCGGGAACCGTGAACACCGGGGTGTTGTCGCCCGGGCCCTGGCCGATGTTGAGGACATCGTGCGCCACGCCGTTGGGCAGGGTCTCGATGCTGCGCGGCTTGAGGCAGACCCCGCCAATGCCGACGGGATCGTTGGCGCAGGACGGCAGCCGGCCCTCGGGGCCCTGCGGTTCCTTCATCTCCTCGAACACGCCATCGGGCACCTGCGGCACCATCTGGTCGTTGATGTAGAGGATGCCGTCCTTCATCTGGATGCGGTCGCCGGGCAGGCCGATGACGCGCTTGATGAAGTCCTGGCCGCTGGCCTCATGGCGGAACACCACCACGTCGCCGCGTTCGGGCGGAGAGAAGAAGAGGCGCCCCGTGAACGGGCACAGGCCGAAGGGGCAGGAATAGCGCGAATAGCCGTAGGCCATCTTGTTGACGAAGAGGAAGTCGCCGACCAGCAGCGTGTCCTTCATCGACCCCGACGGGATCCAGAACGGCTGGAAGAACAGGGTGCGGAAGACGCCCGCGATGATCAGCGCCCAGACGATGGTCTTGATCGTCTCGGTGATGCCGCCCTTGGCCTTGTCCATGCTGGTCCCTGTCCTGCCGTGTCCGGGGCTAGATGCGCGCACACGGCGGGCAAGTCAACCCGCCGGGTGTCGGACGTCACGCGACCGTCAGGCCTTGCGGGCGGCGCGGACCGAGTCCTCGAGCTTGCCCAGGGCCTCGGTGAAGACCGCATCCTGAATGGTGATCGGCGACAGGAAGCGGATGACGTTGCCGTAGACGCCGCAGGTCAGCAGGATCAGCCCGCGGTCCAGCGCCTCGGCGCGGACCTTGTTGGCAAAGTCGGCGCTGGGCTTGCCGCCGAGGTTGAACTCGACCGCGTTCATGAAGCCCGGGCCGCGCACATCGACGATCTCGGGCACGTCGTCGCGCAGCGATGCGAGGTGCTGCTTGAGCCGGGCGCCGAGCTGGTTCGCGCGGTCGCAGAGCTTTTCCTCCTCGATCACGTCCAGCACGGCGTTGGCCGCGGCGATGCCAAGAGGGCTGCCGCCGTAGGTGCCGCCGAGGCCGCCGGGGGCGGGGGCGTCCATGATCTCGGCCCGGCCGGTCACGGCGGCGAGCGGAAAGCCCCCCGCTAGCGATTTCGCCATCGTCGTCAGATCGGGCGCGACCTCGTGGTGGTCCATCGCGAACATCTTGCCGGTGCGGGCAAAGCCGGTCTGCACCTCGTCGGCGATCAGCAGGATCCCGTGCTCGTCGCAGATCGCGCGTACCGCCTTCATGAAGTCGCGCGGCGCCTCGTAGAAGCCGCCCTCGCCCTGGACCGGCTCGACGATGATCGCCGCCACGCGCTTGGGATCGACGTCGGCCTTGAAGAGATAGTGCAGCGCCTCGATCGAGTCCTCGGTGGTGATCCCGTGCAGCGGCACCGGGAAGGGCACGTGGAACACGTCGCCCGGCATGGCGCCGAAGCCGACCTTGTAGGGCACGACCTTGCCGGTCAGCGCCATGCCCATGAAGGTGCGGCCGTGAAAGCCCCCGGTGAAGGCGATGACCGCCTGCCGGCCGGTGGCGGCGCGGGCGATCTTCACGGCGTTCTCGACCGCCTCGGCCCCGGTGGTGACGAAGATCGACTTCTTCTCGCCCTTGCCCGGCACCATGCCGTTCAGCCGCTCGGCCAGCCGCACGTAATTCTCGTAGGGGACGACCTGGTGGCAGGTGTGGGTGAAGCGGTCGATCTGCTCCTTGACGGCGGCGATCACCTTCGGGTGCCGGTGTCCGGTGTTCAGAACCGCGATCCCGCTGGCGAAGTCGATGAAGCGCCGGCCCTCGCTGTCCCAGATCTCGGCGTTCTCGGCGCGATCGGCGTAGATCTGGGTCATCACGCCCACCCCACGCGACATGGCGCCCTTGCGGCGGGTTTCGATTTCGGCGTTGGTCATCGGTCTGTCCCCCTGCCGGCCTGCGGACGCGGCGCGGCGCTGCGGAAATTGCGCGGCGACCCTAGCTGTCCGCGGTGGAGGCCGCAAGATGGCCGGCCGGCGGCCCGGTCAGGCGAGGTGCGCCCGGAACGCCTGGATCACCTGTTCATAGACCGCCCGCTTGAAGGGGACGATGCTGTCGAGCAGTTCGTCGGCGCCGATCCAGCGCCACTGGTCGAATTCCGGGTGATCGGTGGCGATGTCGATCTGGTCGTCACGGCCGAGAAAGCGGAAGAGGAACCATTTCTGGCGCTGGCCGCGATATTTGCCGCCCCAGACCTTGCCCAGAAGCTCGGGCGGCAGGTCATAGGTCAGCCAACCGGTCGTCTTGGCGACGAACTCGACCAGATCCTTCGAAACGCCCGTCTCCTCGCGCAGCTCGCGCAGCGCGGCCTTGCGCGGCTTCTCGCCGTCGTCGATGCCGCCCTGCGGCATCTGCCAGGCGGGGCTGTCGCTGTCGATGCGGCGGCCGGCGAAGATCCGGCCGTCACGGTTGATCAGGACCACACCCACGTTGGCGCGATAGGGAAGGGAGGGGTCGTCGTCTTTCGTCATCGCTGCCCGCCGGAGCCGGGGCGGCCGGTGGACCGGCCGTCCGTGTCTCAGTTCTTCTTGGTGGCGTCGGCGCCGCCGGTGGCCGCGGCCGCCTCGGTCAGCGGGTCGGTCGGCTGGATCGCGGCCAGACCCTTCAGGATGTCGATCGCATAGGCAAGCTGGTAGTCCTCGTCGCGCAGCTTGGCGGCCTCTTCGGCCTTGACCTGCTCTTCCTCAAGCGTGCGCTTCTCGTCCTCGGTCATCGAGTCGTTCGACAGGCTGCCGCGCAGATCGGCCTCGGACCGGTTCTTGTCCGCAACCGATTTCCCTTCCTTGACCGCCGTCTCGTCCACCGGCTTGGGCTCGGGCTGTTCGACCACGATGTCGGGCGAGATGCCCAGCGCCTGGATCGACCGGCCCGACGGCGTGTAGTAGCGCGCCGTGGTCAGCCGCATGGCGCCCTCGCCGCGCAGCGGGATGACCGTCTGGACCGACCCCTTGCCGAAGCTCTTGGTGCCGACCACGATCGCCCGGCGGTGGTCCTGAAGCGCGCCGGTCACGATCTCCGAGGCCGAGGCCGAGCCGCCGTTGATGAGCACCACGATCGGCTTGCCCTTCACCAGATCGCCGCTGGTCGCGTTGAACCGCTCGCTGTCCTGCGGCGCGCGGCCGCGGGTCGAGACGATCTCGCCCTTGTCGAGGAAGGCGTCCGACACGGCGATCGCCTGCGTCAGGAGACCGCCTGGGTTGTTGCGCAGGTCCAGCACCACCCCGTCGATCCTGTCGAGCCCGCCGGCCTCGTCCACGGCCTTCTTCAGCGAGGACTCGAGGTTCGGATAGGTCTGGTCGTTGAAGGTGGTCACGCGCAGCACGACCGTGTGGCCTTCGAGGCGCCCCTTCACCGCGGTCAGCTTGATGGTGTCGCGGATGATCGACACGTCGAAAGGTTCGTCCTTGCCCTTGCGCACCACGGTCAGCAGGATCTCGGAGCCGACCGGGCCGCGCATCTTGTCGACCGCCTGGTCGAGCGTCAGCCCGAGCACGCTTTCGCCATCGACATGGGTGATGTAGTCCCCGGCCTGGATGCCGGCCTTGGCCGCGGGCGTCCCGTCCATCGGCGAGACGACCTTGACGAAGCCCTCCTCCTGCGTGACCTCGATGCCGAGACCGCCGAATTCGCCGCGGGTCTGCACGCGCATCGCGTCGTAGTCGTCGGGCGGCATGTAGCTCGAGTGCGGGTCGAGCGAGGTCAGCATGCCGTTGATCGCCGCCTCGACCAGCTTCTTCTCGTCCACCGGCTCGACGTACTGGGACCGGATGCGTTCGAAGATGTCGCCGAAAAGGTCGAGCTGCTCGTAGAGCGACTTGGGCTTGTTGGCTTCCTGCGCCAGCAGCGGACCGGCGACCTGCGTCGTCACGAGAACCCCCGCCAGCGTCCCGCCGAAGGCGGCCATAACGAACTTGCGCATCTTCGCGTCTTCCCTTGTCCTAATCCCGGGTGCCTGCGAACCACTCCGCCGGATCCACCGGCTGCTCGCCCCGCCTGATCTCGATGTAAAGCGTCTCGGTGCGCCCCGCGCCACCGGTTTCTTGCGCCAGCGGATCGTCGTCGCCGTCGGCCGGACCCCCCATAAGACCCAGCGGCGCGCCCATGTCCACGATGTCTCCGGTTTCGCCATACACGGTTCCCAGCCCCGCGAGAACCAGTAGATACCCGGCCTCGGGTTCGAGGATCATCACATTTCCGTAGTCGAGCAGCGGTCCCCGGTAGCGGATCGTGCCGGTCCAGGGCGCTGTGACCAGCGCCTGCGGCCGGGTCGCGATCAGGATGCCCGGCCGGGCAATTCCGGCGGCGTCGGTCTCGCCCCACCGGCGCAGGAGGCGGCCCTGAACGGGCAGGGCGAGCGTGCCGCGCGCCTCGGCAAAGCCCGGCGCCGGCGGGCCGACATCGCTTTCCATGGCGGCGAGCCCGGCCGCGAAGGCCGCGAGCGATCCGGCGCTGTCGTGAAGCGCGCGTAGCTCCTCCGGATCCTCCAGAAAGCGCCGGGGCAGACCGGTCCGGTCCTGCATCGCCTGGCTCAGCGCGGTGCGCGCCTCCTGCGCCGCAACCATGCCGGCCTGAAGCGTCGCCGCCGCCGTGCTGCGGGCCTCGCGCAGGTCCTTCTGCTCCTGCAATTCGGCGCGCAGGCGCTCGGCCTCGGCCTGAAGCGCCGGCGCCACCGCGGACAGCAGCAACCCGGTCTCGACGGTGGCGCGGGGGCCATCGGGATGCAGAAGCACGAGCGGCCCGGCGCTGCGCTCGATCGCGGTCATCGCCCCCAGAACCTGCCCCAGTCGCGCCCGGCGCGCTTCGAACGAGGCGGCGATCTCGCGCTCGCGGATGGCGGCGCGGCGCATGCCGTCGCGCAGGGCGGTCTGGCCGAGTTCATAGGCCTGAATGGTCCGCGTCAGCGCCGCGACCCGGTCCTTGCCGGACCGCGCCGCCTCGAGTGCCCCGATCGCCGCGCGCAGCTCGGCGGCCGCCTGCAGCGCCGCGTCCGCGGCGGTCTCGGCCGCAAGACCCGGCTGGGCGAGGGCCGCGATGGCGGCGCTGGCCAGAAGACCGCGCATCAGGCCCGCTGGATCAGGCTGTGGCCGGTCATCTCGGGCGGGATCGGCAGGCCCATGAGGTCCAGAAGCGTCGGCGCCAGGTCGGCGAGCCGGCCATTGACCAGACGCGCGCCCGGCGGGCCGCCGACCAGGATCACCGGCACCGGGTTGGTGGTGTGGGCCGTGTGCGGCCCGCCGGTGACCGGATCGATCATCGTCTCGCAGTTGCCGTGATCGGCGGTGACGATCATCGCGCCCCCGACCTCGCGCAGTGCCGCCACGGCGCGGCCCAGGCCCCGGTCCACGGTCTCGACCGCCCGGATCGCCGCGGGAATGCTGCCGGTGTGCCCGACCATGTCGGGATTGGCGTAGTTCACCACGATCAGGTCGTAGCGGTCGCGGATCGCGGCCACCAGATGATCGCTCACCTCGTCGGCGGACATCTCGGGCTGAAGATCGTAGGTCGCGACCTTGGGCGAGGGCGCCATGTAGCGATCCTCGCCCGCGAACGGCGTCTCGCGCCCGCCGTTCAGGAAGAAGGTGACATGGGGGTATTTCTCGGTTTCGGCCAGACGGAACTGCCGCAGGCCCTGCGCGGCCACCCATTCGCCGATGGTGTTGACCACGGCGCGCTTGGGATAGGCGGCCGTCATGTAGCGGTCATGCGCGGTCGAATAGTCCACCATCCCCAGAAGCGCCGCCCAGCGCGGCCGTCCGGTGACATCGAATGCGGCGAAGTCCGGATCGCCGATCGCGGCGAGGATCTCACGGGCGCGGTCGGCGCGGAAGTTCAGGCAGAACACCCCGTCCCCGTCGCGCGCGCCGCCATAGCCTGCGATGACCGTCGGCTGGATGAATTCGTCGGTCTCGCCCCGACCGTAGGCCGCGGACACCGCCTCGGCGGCGCTGGCGGCCGGCAGCCCTTCGCCCCGCACCATCGCGGCGTAGGCCCGGCCGACCCGGTCCCAGCGGTTGTCGCGGTCCATCGCCCAGTAGCGGCCGATGACCGTGGCGATGCGCGCGCCCTGCGGCAGGGCGGCCGCCAGGGGCGCGATGTAGGCGGGGGCGGACGAGGGCGGCACGTCGCGGCCATCGGTGATCGCGTGGACCGCGACCGGCACGCCCGCGCCGGCGATCATGCGGATGGCCTCGAGCAGATGCGCGACATGGCCGTGCACGCCGCCATCGGACACGACGCCCATCAGGTGCGCGGTGCCGCCGGTCGCCTTCAGCCGGTCGATGAAGCCGAGGATCTCGGGGTTCTGCCGGAACGATCCGTCCTCGATCGCAAGGTCGATCTGGCCGAGATCCATCGCCACCACCCGACCCGCGCCGATGTTGGTGTGGCCGACCTCGGAGTTGCCCATCTGGCCGGTGGGCAGGCCCACGTCCCGGCCATGGGTCACGAGCTGCGCATGGGGGCAGGTCGCCATCAGCGCATCGAAGGCCGGCGTGTCGGCGAGGAGCGGCGCGTTGCCTTCGCGGCGGTCCGACAGTCCCCAGCCGTCGAGAATGCACAGGACCACGGGTTTCGGGCGAGACATGGAACCTCCGTCGCTTGGCCCGCCCCGTTTACGCCCGGCCGCGGGTGACGGCAACCGTTCAGGCCCGGTGGTAGGGGTTGCCCGCCAGGATCGTCGCCGCCCTGTAGAGCTGTTCCGCCAGCATCACCCGCACCAGCAGGTGCGGCCAGACCATCGCGCCGAAGCTGAGCACGAGGTCGGCGCGGGCGCGCAGCGCCGGCGAGTGGCCGTCGGCGCCCCCGATCAGGAAGGCCGCGTCCTGGCGGCCGGCGTCGCGCCAGGCGGCCAGATGCTGGGCGAAGGCCGGCGACGTGAGGGTTCGCCCGCGCTCGTCCAGACAGCAGATCGCCGCGCCGGGCGGGATGGTCCGCGCCAGCAGTTCGGCCTCGGCCTCGGCGCCGCCGCGGCGGGCCTCCACCTCATGCTCGACCAGTGCCGTCAAGCCCAGTGGCCGCCCGGTCCGTTCGAGCCTCGCGACATAGTCGTCGATCAACGCGCGCTCGGGGCCGGAGCGCAGCCGGCCGACCGCGCAGACGTGCAGCCGCATCAGAGCGTGTGCACCGCGCGCTGCGCCCCGGTCGGAAGCCACATCTTCTCGAGCTGGTAGAAGTCGCGCACTTCCGGGCGGAACACATGGACGATGACGTCCTGGGCGTCGATGAGCACCCAGTCACCCTGTTCCTTGCCCTCGACCCTCGCGCCACGGCCGAATTCGTGCTTGAGCCGCTCGACCAGCTTCTCGGCGATCGCGGCGACCTGGCGCGAGGACCGGCCCGAGCAGACGACCATGAAATCGGCGACGCTGGAGCGCCCGCGCAGGTCGATGGTCACGACATCCTCGGCCTTGTCGTCTTCGAGCGACGCAAGGATCCGGGACAGCAGGACATCGCTGGAGGGGTCTTTCTGCGGAGCCATCATCGGCGCACGCGCTGCGGCCCCATCACCGGCCGCTGGTGCAAGGTTAGACAGGACATCGTCCTCCGGGGTTGCGCGCCGGAAAGCCCCCGGCGCAAGGCACGTCATGAATGTAACATCCGCAGTGCGAAATCTCAATGACGCCACGCCGCGGGCGTTCCGGCCCGGCGGCAAGGCGGCGCGCCACCCGTCGCAGGCCCGCGGCGGCGGGTGGCGCGCCGCCTCTTGCGCGGCGGCCCGGGGCTCGCCTAGGCTCGGCTCATGCGCCTCTCGCTGATCGCCCTTCTGGTACCGGACTACGACGAAGGCATCGCCTTCTTCACGGCGATCGGCTTCGAGCTGATCGAGGACAGCCCGCATGTGCGCGGCAAGCGCTGGGTGGTCGTCCGGCCGCCGGGGGGCGGCTCCGACATCCTGATCGCGCGCGCCGTGGGCGAGCAGTCCGAGACCGTGGGCCGGCAGGCCGGGGGGCGGGTCGGGTTCTTCCTGACCACCACGGATTTCCGTCAGGACGCGGCACGGATCATCGAGGCGGGGGGCGTCTTCGAGGAGGAGGCCCGGCGGGAAAGTTACGGGCTTGTCGCGAAGTTCCGCGATCCCTTCGGCAATCGCTGGGACCTGATCCAGCCGGCCGGCCACCGGACTTGACCGGCGGCGCCGCGTCCGCGACGGGAATCCTTGCGGGCAGGGCCGGTCCGCGCTATCTGGCTGGCCATGATCCGGTATTTCGACATCGGCGACCACGACCGCCTGCCCTGGCGCTTTTTCGGCGCCCGCGTGTCGGTCCTTGCCCGGCTCTGACCGGACGCGCCGAACGGCGCCTGTCGCCCGCCGCCCTCTCAGCCACCGATATTCCGAGGTTCCGCCATGCCCGGCCCCAAGACGCTCTATGACAAGATCTGGGATGCCCATGTCGTCGACGAACAGCCCGACGGCACCTGCCTGCTCTACATCGACCGCCACCTCGTGCACGAGGTGACCAGCCCGCAGGCCTTCGAGGGGCTGCGCATGGCCGGGCGCAAGGTCCGCGCGCCCGAAAAGACCATCGCGGTGCCGGACCACAACGTGCCGACGACCGCCGGGCGCGAGACCCACATCGACAACGAGGAATCGCGCATCCAGGTCGAGGCGTTGGACAAGAACGCCCGCGATTTCGGGATCAACTACTACCCGGTCAGCGACATCCGCCAGGGCATCGTGCACATCGTCGGACCGGAACAGGGCTGGACCCTGCCGGGCATGACCGTGGTCTGCGGCGACAGCCACACCGCGACACACGGCGCCTTCGGCGCGCTCGCCCACGGGATCGGCACCTCGGAGGTGGAGCACGTTCTCGCCACCCAGACGCTGATCCAGAAGAAATCGAAGAACATGAAGGTCGAGATCACCGGGTCGCTCCGCCCCGGCGTCACGGCCAAGGACATCACGCTGTCGATCATCGGCCACACCGGGACCGCGGGCGGCACGGGCTATGTGATCGAATACTGCGGCCAGGCGATCCGCGACCTGTCGATGGAAGGCCGCATGACCGTCTGCAACATGGCGATCGAGGGCGGTGCGCGCGCGGGCCTGATCGCTCCGGACGAAAAGACCTTCGCCTATGTGATGGGCCGCCCGCACGCGCCGAAGGGCGCGCAGTGGGAGGCGGCGCTGGCGTGGTGGAAGACGCTCTACACCGACGAGGGTGCCCATTTCGACAAGGTGGTGACGATCCGCGGCGAGGACATCGCGCCGGTCGTGACCTGGGGCACCAGCCCCGAGGACGTGCTGCCGATCACCGCCACCGTGCCCGCGCCCGAGGATTTCGCCGGGGGCAAGGTCGAGGCGGCGCGGCGGTCGCTCGACTACATGGGGCTGAAGCCCGGCATGAAGCTGACCGACATCAGGATCGACGCGGTCTTCATCGGGTCCTGCACCAACGGCCGGATCGAGGATCTGCGTGCGGCCGCGGCGATCCTGAAGGGACGGCATCTCGCGAAGGGCGTCCGCGGCATGGTCGTGCCGGGATCGGGCCTCGTGCGCGCGCAGGCCGAGGAGGAGGGGCTGGCGCAGATCTTCATCGACGCGGGCTTCGAATGGCGGCTCGCGGGCTGCTCGATGTGCCTGGGCATGAACCCCGACCAGCTCGCGCCGGGCGAACGCTGCGCGGCCACGTCGAACCGCAACTTCGAGGGCCGCATGGGCCGCGGCGGGCGCACCCACCTCATGAGCCCGGTCATGGCCGCGGCGGCCGCGGTCACCGGCCATCTCACCGATGTGCGGGAGTTTGCGCCCGAACTGGTCTGACCGACGCGAATCGGCAGGTTCCGAGGGCTGGCCATGCGCCAGCCCTTTCCGTTTCAATGCCCATGCGTTTCGTCGATTGTGGCCAAACAGTGACAGAAACAGGGCCGAATCGGCCTCGCGTCTTTTTCCTGCCCCATTTCTGCCCTATTCTCTGATGTGGGCCGTCCGGGTTTCCGGGCGGAAATGGGTGTGGAAACATGAAGCGTATTTTGAGTGCCGTGGCCTTTGCCGCGGGCATGGTGGTGAGTGCCGCGACCTGGGCGGCTACCCTGACCATCGACAGCACGACCGGCAGCTGGACCAACGTGGCCACCTCGGCCGGGCCGACCGGGCCCATGACGGGTGCCGGCACGTCGAAGATCTCCTGGGGCGCTCCGGCCAAGAAGACCACGCTGCAGAGCAGCTATGAATTCAACAGCACCGGCCCGGTGACGCAGACCTCGCCGGCCAGCTTCCTGATCGGCCAGTTCGTTCATACCAACGGCTACATCTGGGCGGTCTCGACCCAGGTGGACCAGGCCGATCTGGACGTCTCGGTCTCGGGGACCGCCGACGGGCAGGCCTTTTCTCTGTCCAGCGTGTTCCGCTTCATCCACGACGAAACCGCGAACGAAGCCAAGAAGTGCAAGGGCGGTGGCAAGAACCCCTGCGGCGACATGGTGAAGGTTTCGACGGTTTCGGGCGCGCCGCTGGTCATCACCCAGGGGCAGAACATCTTCACGATCCTGATCGACGGCTTCGTGCAGACGCTGGGTGGGCCCATCATCACCAGCTTCCTGACGCCCGAGCATCTTCAGACCCCCCTCTACCTTCAGGCGAGCCTGCAGATCTCGACGGTGCCGACGCCGCCCTCCGAGGTGCCTCTGCCGGCGGCCGGCCTGCTTCTGGCCGGGGCGCTGGGTGCGGTCGGTCTGGTGCGCCGTCGCCGGCGGGGCTGAGCGGCCCGATTTCGGTCTGGAAGCGCGCGGCGCTTCACGCTATGCGCAGGGGCGGGCCTTCGGGTCCGCCTCTTTGCTGTCGAGGGAGATCGCGCATGGACAAGTTCACCACACTGACCGGCATCGCCGCGCCGATGCCTCTCGTGAACATCGACACCGACATGATCATTCCCAAGCAGTTCCTCAAGACGATCAAGAGGACGGGTCTGGGCGTGAATCTCTTCGACGAGATGCGCTACACGCCGGATGGCCGGGAAATTCCCGAGTTCGTCCTGAACCAGCCGGCCTGGCGCAAGGCCGAGATCCTGGTCGCCGGCGACAACTTCGGCTGCGGATCCTCGCGCGAGCACGCGCCCTGGGCGCTTCTCGACTTCGGCATCCGCTGCGTGATCTCCACAAGTTTCGCCGACATCTTCTACAACAACTGCTTCAAGAACGGCATCCTGCCGGTCGTGCTGCCGAAAGAGGCGGTGGACATCCTGATGGAGGATGCCCGCAAGGGCGCCAACGCCCGCATGACCGTCGATCTGGCGGCGCAGACGGTCACCTCCTCGGACGGGCAGAGTTTTCACTTCGAGATCGACCCGTTCAAGAAGCACTGCCTGCTCAACGGTCTCGACGACATCGGCCTGTCGCTGGAAAAGGTGGCGGCGATCGACGCCTTCGAGAAGGCCGCGAGCCAGGCTCGCCCTTGGGTCTGAAAACCCCGAAAACACAACATGTTGGGCCGCCGCAGGGGCGGCCCTTTTTGTTTCCGGTACCGCGGCGCATTGTTGCGCGCAAATTGATGCAAAGCCGCACCAGTCTTTCCACGAAAAGGCCCGATTGCGGCGATTAAGGTTAAGCCCAAGTTGCCAGGGGAATGGGACGTGGGCAAGATTGTGGCAAGAATGAGGCAGTCCGCCGGTCGAAGCGGAACTCAGGTTGGAAAACGGCCGCGGCCATGCACCGCTCCGGTCCGAGTTGAGGGTACAGGGCAGTGATCTCGCAGCTTTCAGGCGCGCTCGTGCGGGCGGTTCTGGTGATGGTTCTCATTGCCACGCCGTCGCTGATGCTGCCCGGCACCACGGCCGACACCACACAGATCGTCGCCCTGGTCGCGCTGTTCGCGGCGGCGCTGACCTTCTTCGAATATGCCTCGACCTACCCGGGGCTCGTCGAGTTCCGGGACGCGCCGCCGTTCAACCGCGTGCGCTACATCTCGCTGCTGCTGACGGTGCTGCTGCTGTCGGCCATCGTCCGCGGCCGCACCGACCCGACGACGCTCACCAACTTCATCGACGTGATCGGCACCCGGATCGGGATCGCGATCGACGTGCCCTACAGCCCGGTGCGCCTGGTCACGCTTATGCTGCCCGAAGACATGAGCGTCGATCACCTGATCCTCGTGCGGACGGCCGCGGGCATCGCCTACATGATCTCGCTGCTGACGCTTGCGACCTTCGTCGTGGTGATGCGGCTGATCGGCTGGCCGTCCCGGCTGGGCAAGTTCAATGTCTGGATCAACCTGCCGACCTTCGATCCGACCACCGGCGGTGACGTGGTGCAGCGGCTCCAGCGCGACTCGCGGTTCAACATCGCGCTGGGCTTCCTCCTGCCGTTCCTGATCCCGGCGGCGGTCAAGCTCGCCTCGATGGCCTTCCAGCCGGTGACGCTGGAAAGCCCGCAGACGCTGGTCTGGACCATGGCGGCCTGGGCCTTCCTGCCGGCCAGCCTCTTCATGCGCGGGGTCGCCATGGGGCGCATCGCCGGAATGATCGCCGAGAAGCGGAAGATGAACAATCTGGCCGCCGAGGCGGACATGCTTCCGGCCTGACGCGCGCCGCGGCCTGCCGGCGGCGCGTCGCACGGCTTGACCCTGACCTGCCCTTTGGCTAGGCCGCTTCGCGACCCCTGCCAGCGGAGCGCATCATGGCCAACCCTACCCTTCTGATCCTGCCCGGAGACGGCATCGGCCCCGAGGTGATGGCCGAGGTCCGCAAGATCATCGGCTGGATGGGGGACCGGCGGGGCATCCGCTTCGACGTGACCGAGGATCTGGTCGGCGGTTGCGCCTATGACCGGCACGGCACGCCGCTGCACGACGACACGATGGCGAAGGCGCAGGCGGTCGATGCCGTGCTTCTGGGCGCGGTGGGCGGGCCGAAATACGACAGCCTCGATTTCAGCGTGAAGCCGGAACGCGGGCTTCTGCGCCTGCGCAAGGAGATGGACCTCTACGCCAACCTGCGGCCGGCCCAGTGCTTCGATGCGCTTGCGGACTTCTCGTCGCTGAAGCGGGACGTGGTGGCCGGGCTCGACATCATGATCGTGCGCGAGCTGACCTCGGGCGTCTATTTCGGCGAGCCGCGCGGCATCTTCACCGAAGGCAACGAGCGTGTGGGCATCAACACCCAGCGCTATACCGAGAGCGAGATCGCGCGCGTCGCTCGGTCGGCCTTCGAGCTGGCGCGCAAGCGCGGCAACAAGGTCTGCTCGATGGAGAAGGCCAACGTGATGGAGTCGGGCGTGCTCTGGCGGCAGGTGGTGCAGGAAGTCCACGACAAGGAGTATCCCGACGTCGCGCTTTCGCACATGTATGCCGACGCGGGCGCGATGCAGCTCACGCGCTGGCCCAAGCAGTTCGACGTGATCGTGACCGACAACCTGTTCGGCGACCTGCTGTCGGATCTGGCCGCCATGCTGACCGGCTCGCTCGGGATGCTGCCCTCGGCCTCGCTCGGCGCGCCGATGGCGAACGGGCGCCCGAAGGCGCTCTATGAGCCCGTGCACGGCTCGGCCCCGGACATCGCCGGACAGGGCAAGGCCAACCCGATCGCCTGCATCCTGTCGTTCGCGATGGCGCTGCGCTATTCCTTCGACATGGGCGACGAGGCGACGCGGGTCGAGAAGGCGGTGGAAACGGTGCTGGCCGATGGCGTCCGCACCGCCGATCTGATGGGGCCCGAAGGCGGCACGCCGGTCTCGACCAGCCAGATGGGCGACGCGATCGTCAAGGCGCTCGACGCCTCGCTCTAGGGTGTGTCGTCGAGGCGCCTCGCCTCGGCGCCGTAATGGGCGATGCGTTCGGCGTGAATCGCCACACGCTCGCTCCAGCGGATCGCATCGGTGATTGCAAAGACGTCCTGCGGCGCAACACGGCCAATGGGCTCGCGCAGCAGGGTCGAACGCCGCAGCCGCCGGGAGCGGGCCTGGACGGACCGGGCAACCCGGTCCAGACGGGGCGCGTCGGACCCGTGACGGGCGAAGGCCAGGGCCAGCAGGCATGCCGGGCGGCGCTGCGTCGCGTCCGTCGCCATGAGCGCGATCCGTCTGCGCTGACCTGCGCGTGCCGCAAGACGGCGCAGGTGATCCAGCCGGTGCAGGAGCGCGGAATACCGCGCGAGGGCACGCCCGTCACCTTCGGGCACCGCGATGCGGGACAGGAAGTCCCCGAGGTCATCCAGCGCCACCGGCAGCCGGGGCAGCAACGGGTCAAGCGACACTCCGCCAGTCCCCGGGCGCAGGGCGTCGGCGATGGCGGACAGAAGGGCGGCGGCGATGCGGTCCGAGGCGCCAGTGGCCGCATCGAGCGCCGCGCCGGAAGCCGACAGAAGCCTGCGGTCCAGGGGTTCCGGAAGGATGTCGGTATGGTCCGGGACCAGACGCTCGATGAACCGCGCGAAGGGCCGCACGAAGGGCAGAAGCAGCACCACGCCGAGCAGGTTGAACCCGGTGTGGAACGCTACCACCGCCGCGGGATCGCCGGGCGCAAAGAAATGGGGCGCAAGCGCGCCGTAGAACCCCAGAAGGAGGAAGGCCAGCGCTCCGCTCAGGAGGTTGTAGGACACATGCGCCGCGGCGGTGCGCAGCATTGCGCGGCTTCCGCCCAGCGCGGCGAGAAGCCCGGTGACGGTCGTTCCGATGTCGGCGCCGATCACCAGCGCCGCCGCCTGCGGCAGGCTGATGGCCTGCGCCGAGTAGAAAACCAGCGCCAGCGCCACTCCGGCGCTGGACGACTGGATCACCGCGACGATCGCGGCTCCCAGCAGGACAAGGCCCGCGCGCCCGCCCCAGGTGTCGGAGGGCAGCCGATCGGCGTGCAACAGGCCGCCGATCCCCGAGGTCGCCTCCTGCATCGCGTCGAGGCCGACGAAGATCAGCGCGAACCCGGCCAGGGCCTGCCCGGCCCGCGCCAGGCGTCCCCGTCCGAACGCGCCGATCAGCGCCGCGACGAAGATCAGCGGCAGGGCCAATGTGCCGAGGTGCAGCTTGAGCCCGACAAGGGCCACGATCCAGCCGGTGATGGTCGTTCCGATGTTGGCGCCGAGGACGATGCCGACCGATTGGGCAAAGGTCAGGAGCCCCGCGCCGACAAAGCCGATCACCGCCACCGTCACCGCGGTGGACGACTGCACCAGCGCCGTGACCAGTGCCCCGGCGATGGCACCCCGGAGCGGCGTCGTCGCGGCGCGGGACAGCACGCGGCGAACCCGGCCGCTCGCCAGATCGCGCAGAGCGACGGTCATCATGTGCATGCCAACCATGAACAGTCCGATGCCGCCCAGCAGGGAAAGGAACGCGCCTGTCACTCCGGAAACCTCCCGTCGGGACTCGGTCCCGAGGCATGGGGCCTTGTCAATCGCCAATGCACGGGCGATGACACGGACGATCGGTTACGGAGACCCGGATGCACAGCCCGGCCCAGAACAACAGCCGGGGCGCGCTGATCGCGCTCGCGGCCATGGGCATCTACGCCACACATGATGTCGTGGTGAAGTTCCTCGGCGAAAGCTATTCGCCGGTCCAGATCGTGTTCTTCTCGGCGCTGCTCGGCTTTCCGCTCGTGGTCCTCATCACGCTTCAGGACAAGACCGGGGGCAGCCTGCGCCCGGTGCATCCGTGGTGGATCACCTTCCGAGCGGTCAGCATGGTCATCACCGGGGTCACGGCCTTTTATGCCTTCGCCAAGCTGCCGCTTGCACAGACCTACGCCATCCTCTTCGCCGCACCGCTCATCATCACCGTCCTGTCGATCCCGATCCTGGGCGAACGGGTACGCCTTCGCCGCTGGGCGGCGGTGATCGTCGGGCTGATCGGCGTCCTCGTGGTGCTGCGCCCCGGCCAGGCCGAGCTGTCGCTCGGCCATCTGGCCGCGATGGTGGCCGCCGTCACCGGCGCCCTGGCCTCGGTCATTGCCCGCAAGATCGGGCAGGAAGAGCGCCCGGTGGTCATGCTGATGGTACCGATGCTGGCGAACTTCGCCGCGATGGGGGCGGCGCTGCCCTTCGTCTACCGGCCGATGCCGCTCGAGCATCTCGGGCTTCTCGCCGTGATCGCGGTCTTCGGACTGGCCGGGTCGTTCCTCGTGATCCTCGCCTACCGCGCCGGCGAGGCGGTGATCGTCGCGCCGATGCAGTACAGCCAGATCCTCTGGGCCACCGCCTACGGCTATCTCGTCTTCGACGAAAGCCTCGACGGGCCGACGGCGCTTGGCGCGGCGATCGTCATCGCCTCGGGCATCTACATCGTCCTGCGCGAGGGGCGGGCCGGCACCTCGGCCAACCGGCCGGTGCTCGAGACGCGCGTGCGCAGCGAGACCGTGACCGCGCCGCGGTCGTCGATCCTGCAACGTCTGCTCAGGCCCGTGGGCCTCGGCTGAGCCGCGGCCCTCTCGCCCCTTGCAATCGGGCGCGGGAATCGGTAACCCCCGCCCACACGGTCGGAGCGTAGCGCAGTCTGGTAGCGCACCTGCTTCGGGAGCAGGGGGTCGGAGGTTCGAATCCTCTCGCTCCGACCAGTTTTCCCGCGCCCCCTCTTGCAACCTCCGCCGCCCCGCGACAGGGTCGGGCGCAACGAGGGGATCATGCGCGCAGGCATCGCTTTTCTGGTGGCGGGCTACACGCTCAGCCAGTTCTATCGGGCCTTCCTTGCGGTCCTGACGCCGGCGCTCAAGGCCGACATCGGCGCCACGGCGGGCGATCTCGCGATCTCGCTCGGGCTGTGGTTCCTGACCTTCGCGCTGATGCAGATCCCGGTCGGCATCGCGCTCGACCGGATCGGGCCACGGCGAACGGCGGCGGTCCTTCTCGGGGCCGGCGGGGCAGGGGGCGCGGCCGCCTTCGCCCTGGCCCAGGGCCCCGGGGCGATCCATCTGGGCATGATCCTGACCGGCATCGGCTGCTCGCCGGTGCTGATGGCGTCCTACTACATCTTCGCCCGATCCTACCCGGCGGCGATCTTCGGCACGCTCGCGGGGGCGATCATCGGCGTGGGCTCGCTGGGCAACATCCTGAGCGCGGCCCCTCTGGCCGCCGTCATCGCGGCGCTGGGCTGGCGTCCGACGATGTGGCTTGCGGCGGCGATGACCCTTGTCGTGGCGGCGGGAATCGCGGCCTTCGTGCGCGATCCGGGTCGCATCGGCCGGGTTGGCGAGCCGTCCGGCAGCCTCCGGGACATCCTGCGCATCCCGGGGTTCTGGGCGATCCTGCCGCTGATGGCGGTGGCCTACGCGCCTGCGGCGGCGATCCGCGGGCTCTGGGCCGGGCCGTATCTGGGCGGGGTATACGGGGCGGATGCGGCGGGGATCGGCCGTGCCACGCTGGTGATGGGCCTGGCCATGGTGGCGGGCAACTTCGCCTACGGTCCCATGGACCGCCTGTTCCGGTCCTGGAAGGTCGTCATCACCGGCGGCACCGTCCTGTGCGGGCTTGCGCTGGCCGCGCTGGTGGTCTGGCCCGCGCCGGGTTTCTGGACCTCGACGGGGCTGCTGGCGGCGATCGGCTTCTTCGGGGCGTCGTTTCCGGCGATCATGACCCATGGCCGCGCCTTCTTTCCCGCGCATCTGATGGGCCGGGGCGTGGCCTTCCTGAACATGTTCGGGATCGGAGGCGCGGGGATCCTGCAATTCGCCTCGCGTCCCGTCTACGATGCCGCCTCGGCCGGGGGGAACGCCGCCGCCGCCTTCTCGACCATCTTCCTGTTCTTCCTTGTGCCGCTGGCCGCGGGGCTTGCGATCTACCTGTTCAGCCGGGACGCGCCGGAATGAGGGCGCCGTGAACCGGGCGGCCTTCCTTCTGGCACGGACGCTCCGGCGCGAGGGACCGATCGCGGCGCTGTCGGTGCCGCAGGCCACCCTCCTGTCCGACCTGAGCGGGCTGCGGGTGGCGCTGGTCGGCAACGCGCGGTCGCTGTCCGCCTCTGCCCACGGCGCCGCGATCGACGCGGCCGACCGCGTGATCCGCATCAACCGTGCACCGATGACCTCGGTCGCCTCGCACGGGACGCGCACCGACTGGCTGGCGCTGGCGACCGCGCTGCCGCCGGCCGAGTGGCGGGCGCTCGGGCGGCCGCGGATCCTCTGGATGTCGCCCAAGCGCAAGCGGCTGTCCCATGCGCTCGCGACCAGCCCCGGCTTCTATCTGCACCCCCTGGCCGACTATCACCGGCTGATGGACCGCCTCGGCGCGCCGCCGACGACCGGCGCGATGATGATCGACCTTCTGGCCCGGTCGGGCCTGGCCGGTCTCACGCTCTTCGGCTTCGACTTCTTCGCCTCGCAATCGCTTTCGGGCCGGCGCACCGCGGCCCAGGTTCCGCATGATTTCGCCGCCGAAGCGCGCATGGTCGCGGAGATGATGGCGCGCGATCCGCGCATCAGTCGCGCGGCGTGACGCGCCTGCCCCTTCCCATGTCCCTGCCCTTGCGCTAAGGGGCTTCGTCCTTACTGCAGGAGACCCGGAGAATGGGCTACAAGGTCGTCGTCGCCGGCGCCACGGGGAACGTGGGCCGTGAAATGCTGAACATCCTGGCCGAACGGGAATTCCCGGTCGATGCCATTGCCGCGCTTGCCTCGCGCAAGTCGCTGGGCACCGAGGTCAGCTTCGGCGACAAGACCCTGAAGACCCAGGATCTCGACACCTTCGACTTCGCCGGCTGGGACATCGCGCTCTTTGCCGTGGGGTCCGACGCGACGAAGATCTACGCGCCCCGGGCCGCCGCCGCCGGCTGCGTGGTGATCGACAACTCGTCGCTCTACCGCTACGACCCGCAGGTGCCGCTGGTCGTGCCCGAGGTGAACGCCGAGGCGGTCGACGGCTACACGGCGAAGAACATCATCGCCAACCCCAACTGCTCGACCGCGCAGATGGTGGTGGCGCTGAAGCCGCTGCACGACCGGGCCCGCATCAAGCGGGTGGTCGTCGCCACCTACCAGTCCGTCTCCGGGGCCGGCAAGGCCGGCATCGACGAGCTCTGGGACCAGACCAAGTCGATCTACAACCCGGTCTCGGAGGTGCCGCCGAAGAAGTTCACCAAGCAGATCGCCTTCAACGTCATTCCCCACATCGACGTCTTCATGGAGGACGGCTCGACCAAGGAAGAGTGGAAGATGGTCGCCGAGACCAAGAAGATCCTCGACCCGACGATCAAGGTGACTGCGACCTGCGTGCGTGTCCCGGTCTTCGTCGGCCATTCCGAGGCGGTGAACATCGAGTTCGAGGACTTCCTCGACGAGGACGAGGCGCGCGACATCCTGCGCGAGGCCCCGGGCGTCATGGTCGTCGACAAGCGCGAACCCGGCGGCTACGTCACCCCGGTGGAATGCGTGGGCGACTACGCGACCTTCGTCAGCCGCATCCGTCAGGATTCGACGATCGACAACGGGCTGTCGCTCTGGTGCGTCTCCGACAACCTGCGCAAGGGCGCGGCCCTGAACGCCGTCCAGATCGCCGAGGTCCTTGGCAAGCGCTGCCTGAAGAAGGGCTGAGATGCGCCCGGAAGACCCGCCTGCCACAGGGCCGGGGCCGTCTGCGCCAGGTCCTTCACATGTGCTGGCGGAAAGGGCGGGGGCCGGCGGCCCCCGCACCCCCGCGGGTATTTGCGCGAAGAAGAAGTCCCCGGCTTCTGCTTCGTCCCAATACCCCGGGGGAATCCCCGAAGGGGATGGGGGCAGAGCCCCCGGTCATGCGGCCCGACCCGCGGCGGTCGCGGTCGGGATGACGCGACCGGGGAAAGGCCCCCGAAAGCGCAGGGTCAGGGCGGCCTCGTCCTGACCGAGCCGCGACAGCGGAACGAGGTGCCGGTCGCCGGGCCAGTCATGGAGCGCAAGGCCGCCGTCGGCCGAACAGCGCAGGGCAAAGCCCCGCCGTCTCAGCCGCGATTGCAGGTCCACCCAGTCGGTGGCGGAGGCAAATTCATCAGCCAGCGGCGCGCCCAGCGGCCGGTCGGGCAGGACGCCGGCGGTCTGGCCGGCGCCTTCGGCCAGGATCGCGCGCACCAGGTCGGCGGCGGCCATCCCGCGCAGGCGCGCCGTGCGGCCCAGGGCAAGGAGCAGGGATTCGGGCAGGCGGAGGGAGACGAGACGGTCGCGGTCCATGCGGCAAGCCTGAGGCCGAATCGGTTAACCGCAGGTATGGCGGCTCAGACCGGGGCGAAGCCTCCCGAGGCGGCGTCGAACTGTTCGAGCCCGCCGGCCCCGAGATCGGTCCAGAGCCCGTGCAGCGTCATGTCGCCCGCCTCGACGGCCGCCTTGACGAATGGGAAGGTCAGCAGGTTTTCGAGGCTGATGACGATGGCCGCCCGTTCGAGCGCCGCGATCCTCTCGGCCTGCGGCAGGTGCGCGACCCGCTCGTATCCCGGCCGCAGGATGTCGAGCCAGGTCCCCACGAAGGAGGTCTTCCGCTCGAGCTCCGGTGCCTCGCCGGAACACATCGCGTTGCAGCCCTGAACGCCGCCGCATTGCGAATGGCCGAGCACGATCAGATGGGCGACCTTCAGCGTCGTCACCGCGTATTCCACCGCCGCCGAGGTGCCGTGGTGGTCGCCGTCCGGGTTGTAGGGCGGCACCAGGTTGGCGATGTTGCGGTGGATGAAGAACTCGCCCTGATCCGCCCCGAAGATCGAGGTGACATGCACGCGCGAGTCGCAGCACGAGACGACCATGGCGCGCGGACGCTGGCCAACGGTGGCCAGACGGCGATACCAGGCGCGGTTCTCTTCGTAGGTGGTCGCCTTCCAGCCGTGGTAGCGCTGGATGAGATAGCTTGGCAGCGGTCGGGTCGGTATCATCGCGTCGCCTCGTTCCTTCGCCCGGACTGGATAGGACGCGCCGCCGCCGAATTCGAGTTGTTTTTCGCGGCCCGGCCCTTGCGGCGGCCGGTCGCCCGGTTAGGCTCCGCGGCAAAGCAGTCAGCAAGGATGCGCCATGACCCTGGCCTTCGCGCCCGCCGGCAGCCCGGCACTTGCCCTTCGCCTGGTCGAGCCGCAGGCCCTCGACGCGACCCTGGCGGCGCTTCCGGCGCCGCAGCGCGCCTGGGCCGCCGCGTCCGGCTTTACCGGCGCTCTCGGCCAGCTCTGCGTCCTGCCCGGCCCGGATGGCGCACCCGCGGGGGCGCTCTTCGGCTGGGGGGACGCGGCGGCGCGTGCCCGGGGCCGGTTCCATCTGGCCCGCGCCGCCGAGGCCCTGCCGGAAGCCGTCTGGCGGATCGAGGGCGCGCTGGCGGCGGACGAGGCCGCCGAGGCGGCGCTTGGCTGGCTCCTCGCGTCATACCGCTTCACCCGCTACAAGTCCGGGCCGTCGCCCAGGGCCCGGCTGGTCGCGCCCGAGGGCATCGATGCGGCCCGGATCGAATCGATCGCGCAGGCCGAGGCGACGACGCGCGACCTCATCAACACGCCGGCCTCGGACATGGGGCCGGAGGAGCTCGAGGGGGTCGCGGCCGAGCTTGCGCGCGCGCACGACGCCCGCGTTTCGGTGACGCGCGGCGACGATCTGCTGCCCGGGTTTCCGATGATCCACGCGGTGGGCCGCGCCTCGACCCGCGCGCCGCGGCTGATCGACCTGCGCTGGGGCAAGGAAGGGCCGGCGCTCACGCTCGTGGGCAAGGGCGTCTGCTTCGACACCGGCGGGCTCGACCTCAAGACCGCCGGCCTCATGGAGCTGATGAAGAAGGACATGGGCGGCGCGGCGACCGTGCTCGGGCTCGCGCGCATGATCCTCGAGGCGCGGCTCGACCTTCGGCTGCGCGTGCTGATCCCCGCCGTCGAGAACGCGGTGGCGGGCAACGCCTTCCGCCCCAAGGATATTCTGACCAGCCGCAAGGGTCTGACCGTCGAGGTGAACAACACCGACGCCGAGGGCCGGCTCATCCTTGCCGATGCGCTGGCGCTGGCCGACGAGGACCGGCCCGACCTGATCGTGTCGATGGCGACGCTGACCGGCGCGGCGCGCGTGGCGGTCGGCCCCGACCTCGCGCCCTTCTACTGCGACGACGACCGCACCGCGGCGGCCCTGGCCGCCGCCGCGGCCCGCGTGGCCGACCCGGTCTGGCGGATGCCGTTCTGGACGCCCTACGAGCCGATGATCGAGCCGGGAATCGCCGATCTCGACAACGCGCCCTCGGGGGGCTTTGCCGGGTCGATCACCGCGGCGCTGTTCCTGCGCCGCTTCGTGACCGCGACACCGCGCTACATGCACTTCGACATCTACGGATGGCAGCCCGCTGCGGCGCC
Organism: Pseudomonadota bacterium; assembly: GCA_049324535.1. GTDB lineage: Bacteria > Pseudomonadota > Alphaproteobacteria > Rhodobacterales > Rhodobacteraceae > JBMOOG01. Next base: position 268,401 of record JBMOOG010000001.1, read on the forward strand.
GGCGCGACCGAAGGGGGGTGTGGGCCAGGGCGCGCGGGCGCTCTTCGCCGCCCTGCCGGAGATTCTCGGATGACCGACCGGCGCACCACCCCGTCCAATGGCCGGGTCGCGCATGTCTCGCTGCGCGGCCGGATCGAGGCCCCGTCCTATGTCGAGGGCCAGTGGGCCGCCGTCGTGGCGCCGCTCGCCGATCTTCGGGCGGCCCCGGACGGAGCGCGCGACCGTCAGGTGCTGATGGGCGACCGGGTGCTGGTTCTGGACCGCGACCGGGGGCATGCCTTCGTGCAGGCCGAGAAGGACAGCTACTGCGGCTGGCTCGCCGACGCTGTGCTCGGCCCCGACAGCAGGCCGACGCACTGGGTTTCGGCGCCGGCCAGCCACCTCTACCCCCGGCCGGACCTCAAGAGCCGCGAGGTGGCGGCGCTCACGATGGGGGTGCGCCTTGCCGTCACCGGCACCCGGGGCGCCTTTGCCGAAACCGCCTGCGGGCGGTTCGTGCCAGTCATGCACATCCGGCCGGTGGCGGAACCGGCCTCCGACCCGGTGGCGGTCGCCGCGGCCTTCCTCGGCACGCCCTATCTCTGGGGCGGCAATTCCCGCGCCGGGATCGACTGCTCGGGGCTTGCGCAGGCGTCGCTTCTGGCCTGCGGGATCGCCTGTCCCGGCGACAGCGACCTTCAGGCCGCCGCAGTCGGCCGGGCCCTGGCCGAGGACGAGCCGGTGGCCCCCGGCGATCTGGTGTTCTGGAAGGGCCATGTGGCTCTGATCAGCGGCCCGGACGCGATCATCCACGCGACCGGCCATTTCATGGCGGTGGTGCGCGAACCTCTCTCCGCCGCGATCGACCGGATCCTGTCGCAGGGTGGAGGCCCGGTGACGGCGCGGCGGCGCCCGCGCTGAGGCCTCAGCCGCGCGCGGCCGACAGAATGTAGCGCGCGGTCATCAGGTCGAGATGCGCGCCGCCGCCGTTCTTGCACAGCGTGATCTCGTCGTCATGCGTGCGGCCGAAGGCGCCCGAGGCGATGTCGTAGAAATCGCCGCGCACGTCCGCCGCGCTGATCGCCCCCTCGGCGATCGGGATGCGGATGTCGCCGATATGCTCGATGGTCGTGGCCCGGCTGTCCACGAAGACGCTCGCGCGGCGGAAGCAGTCGCTGTCGGCCTCGCGCATGTCCGGGCGATAGGCGCCGATCAGGTCGAGATGCGTGCCCGGCGCAAGCCAGGCGCCCCGGATCAGGGGCTCGGTGGCCATCGTGGCCGTGGCGATGATCTCGGCCTCGCGCACGGCGGCCTCCAGATCGGGCGCGGCCGCGACACCGTGGCGGGCCGCGAAGGCGCGCGCCGCCTCGGGATTGCGCGCCCAGACCGCGATCTCGGCGTGGGCGAAGGCCGCCCGATAGGCCGCGACCATCGACTCGGCCACGGTTCCGGCCCCGACGATCAGGATCCGCCGCGAGTCCGGCCTGGCCAGCAGGCGCGCGGCCAGGAGGCTGTCGCCCGCCGTCTTCCATTTCGTCACCAGCCGGAAGTCCACCACCGCCTCGAGATCGCCGTCGTGGTCCGAGAACAGGTTCACCGCCCCGAGCACCCTGGGCTTTCCCGTCCCGGCGTTGCCGGGAAAGATGGTCGCGGCCTTCACCGCCAGACCCAGACCGTCGATCCAGGCCGATCGGGTCAGAAGCGTGTCCTTGCCCCGGTAGAGCAGGCTGTCGGCCACCTCGGCCTTCGGCAACCGGTGGCCCGCCCGGATCGCCTCGGTCAGCGCGATCCAGTCCAGCCGCTTCTCGACCTCGGGCCCGATGTAGGTGATGCTCATGGTCTGGCCTCCTCTGCGCTCAGGATCCCCTCGGCGACAAGCCGCGCCGCCAGCGCCTCCGGGCCGGTGAAATGATGCACCTGCCAGCCGCGCGCGGCGGCTGCGGCGATATTGTCGGCGCGGTCGTCGATGAAGAAAAGCCCCCCGGGCGCCACGCCCGCGTCCTGCTCGACGATTTCGTAGATGCGCGGATCGGGCTTGATGACGCCGAGGTGGCCGGACACGTAACGCCGATCGAACTCGGCCAGGACCGGATACATGCGCTCGGCCATCGCGAAGGTCTCGCGCCCGAAATTCGACAGGGCCAGCACCGGGACGCCCCGCGCCCGCAGCGCCCGCAGCAGATGCGCGCTCAGCGGGATCTCGGGTGCGAACATGTCGGCCCAGCGGTCGTGCCAGAGCCGGATGTGCGGCGCGTGCTCGGGGTGGCGCGCGGCCAGCGCCTCGACCGAGGCGGCGAAGGGCGCCCCCGCATCCACGGCTGCGTTCATCGCGTCGAGCCCCACGACATGGAAGAGGTGGTCGCGCAGCGCCGGCCCGACCACCGCGTCGTAGACCCGCTCGGGGTGCCATTCCACCAGAACGTTGCCGATGTCGAAGACCACGGCCTCAATCAACGGAACCCTCCTTCATCGCTGCCCGCGTCACCCGGTCGAGCGCGTCGCGGAACCGCGCCCGGTCCGCGCGCCCGTAGGGTCGGCCGCCGCCTTGCCGGAACGGATCCGCGCCGCGCAGGTCGGCCATCAGGTCGCGCATCGCCAGCGCGTTGCCGATGTTGGCGGGCGTCAACGCCTCGCCGTCGTGGCGCAGCACCCGCGCCCCGGCCGCCACCGCCCGGCCGGCCAGAACGATGTCGGCCGTCACCACCACATCGCCGCGACCGGCGCGCTCGGCGATCCAGCGGTCGGCCGCATCCGGCCCCTCGGGCACGAAGACCACCTCGGCCAGCGGATGGTCCAGCGGCCGCAGGCCGCCGTTGCACACCAGCCAGGCCCGAAGCCCCAGCCGTTCGGCCACCGCAACGCAGTCATCCTTCACCGGACAGGCGTCGGCATCGACGTAGATCGCGGTCATTCCAGAACCGTCAGGATCTCGGGCAGCGGTTTCTTGCGCTTGGCCGCTTCGGGTACGGTCGCGTCCGGCGCGGGATGGCCGACGGCAAGGATCATCACCGGTTTTTCGGCCTCGGGCCGGCTGCAGAGCGCGTTGAGGAACCCCATCGGATTGGGCGTGTGGGTCAGCGTGACCAGCCCGGCCTGGTGCAGCGCGGTGATCAGGACGCCGGTGGCGATGCCGACGCTCTCCGGCACGTAATAGTGCTTGCGGCGGCTGCCGTCCGGCGCGATACCCCAGCGCTGGGCGAAGATCACGATCAGCCAGGGCGCGATCTCGAGATGCGGCTTCATGGCCCCGGTCCCGATCGGCTCGAGCGCCGCCAGCCACGCGTCGCTGCCGCCCCCGGCGTAGAAGGCGCGCTCCTCCGCCTCGGCGGCCTCGCGGATGCGGGCCTTGATCGCCGAATCGCCCACCGCGACGAAGTGCCAGGGTTGCTGGTTCGCGCCCGATGGCGCCGAACCCGCCGCCGCCACCGCCGCCTCGATCACCGCACGCGGCACCGGATCGGGCAGGAAGTCGCGCACCGAATGGCGCTTGCGCATGTGGTCCCGGAAGGCCTCGGCCGCGGCCTGTGACCGGTCGTCGGGCAGCCGCACCCGATCGGGCAGCGGCAGGGGCGTGTAGCGCAGCGGGTCGCGGACATGCATCGGGGGCCTCCGGCGCGGGACTCTAGCGGCCCGCGCCCCCCGGAGAAACCCCGTGCGCTTCTTCTTCGTGCAAATACCCTCGGGGGGAGGGCCGCCAGGCCCCGGGGGGCCGACGGCCCCCCGCCCCTTCAATCGCCCGGTCAGCCGCCGCCGATCAGCACGCCCGCGCCAAAGACCAGAAGCCCGCCCACGACCACCTGGAAGACCGCGCGCAGGAACGGCGTTTCCATGTAGCGGTTCTGGATCCAGGCGATCGCCCAGAGCTCGACGAACACGACGGCGAAGGCGATGAAGGTCGCCGTCCAGAACTCGGGGATCAGGTAGGGCAGCGCATGGCCGAGCCCGCCCAGCGCCGTCATCACGCCCGAGGCGATGCCCCGCTTGATCGGCGAGCCGCGCCCCGACAGTACCCCGTCGTCATGGGCGGCCTCGGTGAAGCCCATCGAGATGCCGGCGCCGACCGAGGCGGCGAGACCGACGAGAAAGGTCGTCCAGGTGTCCTGGGTCGCGAAGGCGGTGGCGAAGATCGGGGCGAGCGTCGAGACCGACCCGTCCATCAGACCGGCCAGCCCCGGCTGCACCCAGGTCAGAATGAACTGGCGATGCGCCGCGCGGTCCTCCTCGGCCTTGGCGTCCTCGGGCATGGCGCCGACCAGATGTTCGGCCTGCTTCTCGTGCCCGGCCTCGGCCGCCGCCAGATCGCCCAGCAGCTTGCGCGTCGCCGCGTCCTGTGTGTGCTGGGCCGCGCGGGTGTAGAAGGCCCCGGCCTCGCGCTCCATCGCCTCGGCCTCGGCCCGGATCTTCTCGATCCCGAGGTTCTCCATCAGCCAGACGGGCTTGCGGGCATAGAACCCCGCGACATGCTCGCGCCGGATCAGCGGGATCACCTCGCCGAAGCGGGCCCGGAACCGCTCGATCAGCCGTTGCCGGTGCGTGTCCTCCTCGGCGGCCATGCCGTCGAAGACCGCGGCCGTCTCGGGATACTGGGCGCGCAGCTTCTCGGCATAGAGCCGGTAGATCTGCGCGTCGTCCTCTTCGGACGAGATCGCAAGCGCCAGGATCTCGGGTTCGCTCAGATCGGAAAAGCGGCGACGGGAGGCGATGCCCGGTATCATGATGGCCCTCTGAAATTTGGAATGATTCCAGATTACGCACCGCCCCTTCGGCGCGCAAGTGCACCTTCGGTCGCAGACGCGCGGCCTGCGCCGACCGGTCTAGGCCAGGTCGCGCACCAGAAGGTGGTTGCCCTGTCCCTGCTTCACCTCGAAGCGGCCGGTCTTGCGGATCAAGTCCGACAGCTTGGCGCTGCCGTAGGTGCGGGCGTCGAACTCGGGATTGGCCTGCACGATGAACTGCCCGATCTGGCCGAGCGAGTACCATTCCTCGTCGCCGATGGCGCGCATGGCTGCCACGATCAGCGGGATCACCTTCTGCGGCGGCTCCTTGCGCGCGGGCGCCTCCTTCTGGGTGCTGCCTTCCGGGGCGGCGTCGGCCGCAAGCAGGTTCTCGACGAAGATGAACCGCTTGCAGGCGCGCCGGAAGGCCTCGGGGGTCTTCTGCTGGCCGATGCCGTAGACATCGAGCCCCTGCTCGCGGATGCGCGAGGCCAGCCGGGTGAAGTCGCTGTCCGATGAGACCAGCACGAATCCGTCGAACCGGCCGGAATGCAGAAGATCCATCGCGTCGATGACCAGCGCGATGTCCGAGGCGTTCTTGCCCACGGTGTTCATCGGCGAATGCTGCGGCACGAGGCCCAGCGTCGCCAGCCGGTCCGACCAGCCCTTGAGGCCCGGCCGCGAGAAATCGCCGTAGATGCGCCGGACCGAGGCCTCGCCGAGGCTCGCGATCTCTTCGAAGATCGCCTCGGCCCATTGCGGGCTGGAATTGTCGGCGTCGATCAGGACGGCGAGAAGGGGCGTGCCGGAGCGGGCCATCAGTAGACCACCACGCTGCGGATCGATTCCCCGCGGTGCATCAGGTCGAAGCCCTTGTTGATGTCCTCGAGCCGCAGGAGATGGGTGATCATCGGGTCGATCTCGATCTTGCCGTCCATGTACCAGTCCACGATCTTCGGGACATCGGTGCGGCCGCGGGCGCCGCCGAAGGCGGTGCCCTTCCAGACGCGGCCGGTGACAAGCTGGAAGGGCCGGGTGCGGATCTCGGCGCCCGAAGGCGCGACCCCGATCACGATCGACTGGCCCCAGCCCCGGTGCGTGCATTCAAGCGCCGCGCGCATCACCTCGACGTTGCCGGTGCAGTCGAAGGAATAGTCCGCGCCCCCGATCTGGTCGAAGGGCGTCTTCGTGAGGTTCACGAGATAGGGCACCAGGTCGCCGCCCACGTCCTTGGGGTTGACGAAATGGGTCATGCCGAAGCGTTCGCCCCAGGCCTTCTTGTCGTTGTTGATGTCGACGCCGATGATCATGTCCGCGCCCGCCAGCCGCAGGCCCTGGATCACGTTCAGGCCGATGCCGCCCAGCCCGAAGACGACGGCCTTGGCCCCGACCTCGACCTTGGCAGTGTTCAGCACGGCACCCACGCCCGTGGTGACGCCGCAGCCGACGTAGCAGACCTTGTCGAAGGGCGCGTCCTCGCGGATCTTCGCCACCGCGATCTCGGGCAGCACGGTGAAGTTCGAAAACGTCGAGCAGCCCATGTAATGCAGGATCGGATCGCCATCGAGCGTGGAGAAGCGCGAGGTGCCGTCCGGCATCAGCCCCTTGCCCTGCGTGCCGCGGATCGCCGTGCAGAGGTTGGTCTTGCGCGACAGGCAGGACGGGCATTCGCGGCATTCGGGCGTGTAGAGCGGGATGACATGGTCGCCCTTCTTCACGCTGGTCACGCCGGGGCCGACATCGACGACGACGCCCGCGCCCTCGTGGCCGAGGATCGCCGGGAAGAGGCCCTCGGGATCGGCGCCCGACAGGGTGAATTCGTCGGTGTGGCAGATGCCGGTGGCCTTGATCTCGACCAGGACCTCGCCGGCCTTCGGCCCCTCGAGGTTCACCTCCGTGACTTCCAGGGGCTGTCCGGCGGCAAAGGCGACGGCGGCGCGGGTTCTCATGACTTGTCTCCCTAAGGCTTTGCGCCGACCCTGAGCAAAAGCCCGCCCACGCGCAACCACGGAGGACGCCGAATGCGCCGGATCGCGACACTGACTGCGGCCCTCGCCGCTCTTGCGGCCTGTCAGGACGAGGCCGCGCCCCCGCCGGCGCCGCCCGCCGATGCCTGCGGCGCTGCAACCCTGCAGGGGCTCGTCGGCCAGCCCGAGGGCATGGCGGCGGCGGTGAAGGCCCCCGGTCCGGTGCGGATCCTGCGGCCGGGCATGGCGGTGACGATGGACTACAGCCCGACGCGGCTGAACATCGAGATCGGCACCGACGGCCGGATCCTGCGGCTGAGCTGCGGCTGAGCGGCAAAGGAAAAGCCCCGCGGGAGGGGCGGGGCTTTCGAGCGAGTGACCCCGGCGGTGCGGCTTGGGTGGGGGCTGTCCACCGCGCCGCCGGGGTCTAGCGTCTCTCGCTATGGGTCCGTTGTCGTCCCCGATCCCGGCGAAACAAGGAAACGGGCGGGCCGATCCGCGGGTCATTTCGTGTCATGTTCGTGGCAATGCTTGCCACCCGGGCCACGGCGCGCCAGACTGGCCCCATGACGGTCCAGACGCCCAGCCCGTTCCCGCACGCCGCAGCGCCCGAGGCGCAGGTCACCTTCGACCGACGGGAGCTTGGCGTCATCCTGCGGCTTTACGGGCAGATGGTGGCGGCCGGCGAATGGCGGGACTACGCGATGTCGTTCCTGCGCGACCATGCGGTGTTCGCGGTGTTCCGCCGGGCGACGGAGTTTCCGCTCTACCGCATCGAGAAGCACCCCCGGCTGCGGGGCCGCCAGGGCATCTATGCGGTGATCGGCGCCGACGGGCTGGTGCTGCGCCGCGGCCATGACCTGCCGGTCGTGCTGCGGGTTCTCGAACGCCGGCTGATCCGCCCGGTCGAGTGATCCGCCCGTCAGGCCGCGAGCGCCGGCAGCGGCCGTTCGCGGATCGGCAGGTGCACCAGCGCCGAGAAGGCCCCGATCGCGACGCCCACCCACCAGACCGCGGTGTAGTCGCCGTAGATGTCGTAGAGACGACCGCCGAGCCAGACGCCGAGGAAGGACCCGATCTGGTGGCTGAGGAAGACGATGCCGTAGAGCGTGCCCATGTAGCGGATGCCGTAGATGTGGGCGACGAGGCCCGAGGTCAGCGGCACCGTCGCCAGCCAGAGCGCGCCCATCCCGAGCGAGAAGAGCAGCACCGTCGCGGGCGTCATCGGCGTGAGGATGAAGGCGGCCGCGACCAGCGTGCGCAGCGAGTAGACGATGGCGAGCAGGTATTTCTTCGAATAGCGCTTGCCCAGCCAGCCCGCCGTCAGACTGCCGGCGATGTTGGCCAGCCCGATGACCGAAATGGCGATGGCGCCCAGCGCCGCGGTCGAGGTGATGCCAAGCCCGGCCAGCAGGCTTCCCGGCGAGATCGGCCCGCACATCTCGGTCACCATCGCCGGGAAGTGCGCGGTGATGAAGCCGAGCTGGTAGCCGCAGGAGAAGAACCCGAGGAAGATCAGCGTGTAGGACGGGTCGCGGAAGGCGGTGGCAAGCACCCCGCCCAGGCTGTGGCGCAACTCGGCCCGGCTGGCGCGCGCCGGGGCCCGCATCAGCGGCAGCACGCTGAGCGTGGCCAGAACCACGGCGGCAAAGATCAGGAAGACGGTCTGCCAGGTGTAGAACCCGAGCAGGTATTCCGCGGCCGGGGCGCCGAAGACCTGCCCGGCCGAACCGGCGGCGGTGGCGACGCCCAGGGCCATCGACCGGTTCTCGTCCGAGGCCGCCCGGCCGACGACGGCGAGGATCACCCCGAAGCCGGTGCCTGCGATGCCGAAACCCACGAGGATCTCGAGGAGCTGGTGCTGTTCGGGGGTGGTGGCGAAGGCCGACAGGACAAGCCCCGCGGCGTAGGTGAAGGCCCCGAGGATGATGGCGCGGCGGTCGCCGAAGCGCTCGGCCATGGCGCCGAAGAGCGGCTGGCCGAACCCCCAGGCCAGGTTCTGGATCGCGATCGCCAGGCTGAACTCGGCCCGAGGCCAGCCGTATTCCGAGGCGATCGGGATCTGGAAGACGCCGAAGCTGCCGCGCACCGCGAAGGTGAACATGATGATGACGCATCCCGCGATCAGCACGGGTGTGAAGAGGGGGGCGCGGGCGCGGCTGTCGGTCATGTCCGGGGTTCCTGAAGGCAGGGGGGAAGGTGCCGCTGCGCTGCGGCGGCGTCAAATGGCGTTTTGTAATGGGGACAATTCCGGGCGGTGATGGATCGCGGGACCGGCGCCCGGGGGTGACAGGGGGACCGCGCCACGGTATCGCAGGGCCATGACCACCCTGACCGAAGACTACGAGGCCAAGGTCGCGGCCGGAGCGCTGCGCGACGACCCGGCGCAGCGGGCGGTGCTCCCGGAGCTCGAACGGATCCGGACCGCGCTCGAGGCGGCCGAGGCGCGGCGCCCGCGGCTTCTGGGCGGACTTTTCGCCCGCGCGCCCGATCCGATCCGCGGCCTCTATGTCTGGGGGCCGGTGGGGTGCGGAAAGTCGATGCTGATGGATCTCTTCCACGGCGCGGTGGCGATCCGCGACAAGCGGCGCGTGCATTTCCACGCCTTCATGCAGGAGGTGCAGGCGGCGCTCGAGGTGCAGCGCAAGGCCGGCCGGCAGGACGTGATCCGGCCGGTGGCGGATGCCATCGCCGACGAGATCCGGCTTCTGTGCTTCGACGAGATGCAGATTCCGGACATCGCCGACGCGATGATCGTCGGCCGGCTCTTCGCGCGGCTGTTCGAGCGGGGCGTGACGGTGGTCACCACCTCGAACCTCGCGCCGTCGGATCTCTACAAGGACGGGCTGAACCGGCAGCTCTTCCTGCCGTTCATCGCCCTGATCGAGGAACGGCTTCTGGTCGTGCATCTCGATGCCGGGCGGGATTACCGGCTGGGGCGGATCGGGGGCGGGCAGCTCTGGTTCATGCCGGCGGACGCCGCGTCGCGCCGCGCCATCGACCGGATCTGGGCGGATCTCACCGGAACGGATGCGGCGGGCGAGCGTCTGGTGCTGCGGGTGCAGGGGCGTGACGTCGCGGTGCCGCAGTTCCGCAGCGGGGTCGCCCGCGCCGATTTCTGGGATCTCTGCGGACGGCCGCTCGGTCCGGCCGACTATCTGGCGCTGGCGGGCGCGGTTAAGGTTCTCATCCTCGAGGACATCCCGCGCCTGTCGGCGGCGAACTACAACGAGGCCAAGCGGTTCGTCACCCTGATCGACGCGCTCTACGAGGCGCGGGTGCGCCTCGTCGCCTCGGCGGCGGACCTGCCGGGCCGGCTTTACGTCGAGGGCGAGGGCAGCTTCGAGTTCGAGCGCACCGCAAGCCGGCTGAACGAGATGCAGGGCGCCGATTGGGGCGCCTGAGGGCGGGCAAGGGGGCTGTCTGCCCCCTCTGCCCCTGTCGGGGCATTCACCCCCGAGGATATTTGGCCAGCGAGAGGGAGGATCAGCCCAGGAGGTCGCGCACCATCGGCGCGACCCGGGTGCCGTAGAGCTCGATCGAGCGCAGGAGCTCGCCCTGCGGCATCGGACCCGAGGCGAACTTCAGCTCGAACCGGTCGAGGCCGAGCAGGCGCACCGTGCCGGCAATGCGGCGGGCGACGGTCTCGGGGCTGCCGACATAGAGCGCGCCGGAGTCGGCCTCGCGGTCGAACTGCGCGCGGGTCATCGCCGGCCAGCCGCGCTCGCGGCCGATGCGATCGTGCAGCACCCGGTATCCCGGCCAGAGCTGGTCGCGGGCCTCTTCGTCGCTGTCGGCGACATGGCCTGGGGAATGCACGCCGAGTCCGGGAGGGGTGGTCCCCTGACGGGCATGGGCCTCGCGGTAGAGGTCGGCATAGGGGCGGAAGCGCGCAGCGGGGCCGCCGATGATCGCCAGCATCATCGGCATCCGGTAGCGGACGGCGCGGATGACGGAGTCGGGGCTTCCGCCGACTCCGATCCAGCATTTCAGCCCCTGCGGCGGCAGATCCGGGACGACCCGCTGGCGGTCGAGGGCCGCGCGCGTGGTGCCGGACCAGGTGACCGGACCGCCCCTGAGGAGCGCCGCGAAGAGGTCGAGCTTTTCCTCGAAGAGCGTCTCGTAGTCGGCAAGGTCGTAGCCGAAGAGCGGGAAGCTTTCGGTGAAGGAGCCGCGCCCGAGGATGACCTCGGCCCGGCCCTGCGACAGGGCGGCCAGCGTGGAGAAGCGCTGGAAGAGGCGCACGGGATCGTCCGAGGAGAGCACCGTGACGGCGGTGCCGAAGCGCAGGCGGGTGGTGCGGGCGGCGATGGCTCCGAGGATCGGCTCGGGCGCGGAGACGGCGAAATCGCCGCGATGGTGCTCGCCCAGCCCGAAGAAGTCGACGCCCGCCTGATCGGCGAGCACCGCCTGGTCGAGGATGTTGCGGATGACCCGGTCGGCCGGCAACGGGTGGCCGTCGGCATCGTTCTGGATGTCGCCGAAGGTGTCGAGGGCAAGTTCGAGGGGCATGGTCCGGTCTCCTGTCGGCGTGAAGGTAGGCCGGATCGCGCCTTTCTGCGACTGCGCAGCCGCGCACAGCCGCTGCGCCCGCCGTCGTCAGCCGTTTTCGCGCAGGACCGAGCCGGCGAGGTAGAGCGAGCCGCAGATCAGGATTCGGGCGCGCGGATCGCGGCCGGCGATGGCGCGGACGGCGTCGAGCACCGACGGTGCGGTACCGGCGTCGATTCCCGCCGCGCGGGCCGCCTCGCGGGTCTGCTCGGCCGAAAGGGTGTTGGCCTCGCCGGGGATCGAGACGGCGGTGAGGGTCGTCGCCCGCACCGCCAGCGGCCGCAGGTAGCCGGCGATGTCCTTGGTGTTGAGCATGCCGACGACCAGATGGGTGGGCGCGGGCGGCATGGCCGCGAGCGTCGCGGCGATCGCCTCGCCCCCGGCCGGGTTGTGGCCGCCGTCGAGCCAGAGCTCGCAGCCGCCGGCGGCCTCGACCAGCGGACCGCGGCGCAGCCGCTGCATCCGTGCGGGCCATTCGGCCCGCGTCACCGCGGCCTCGCAGACGGCGGCATCGGCGCCGAGGTGGCGCAGCGCCGCAAGCGCCGCTCCGGCGTTGTCGATCTGATGGGGGCCGCGCAGGTTCGGAAGCGGCAGATCGAGAAGCCCGGTCTCGTCCTCGAAGATCAGCCGTCCCGCCTCGGACCGGGCGTGCCAGTGCTGGCCGTGGACGAGGAGCGGGCAGCCCAGCCGTTCGGCGCGCGCCTCGATCACCGCCAGCCCTTCGGGCCGCTGCGGGCCGACGACGCAGGGCACCCCGCGCTTGAGGATGCCGGCCTTCTCGGCCGCGATCTCGGGCAGGGTCTCGCCGAGATACTGCTGGTGGTCGATCGAGACCGGGGTGATGACGGTGAGCCTCGGGCGGTCCACGACGTTCGTGGCGTCGAGCCGGCCGCCCAGCCCCACCTCGAGCAGCGTCCAGTCGGCGGGGGTGCGGGCGAAGGCGAGGAAGGCCGCGGCCGTCGTGATCTCGAAGAAGGTGATCGGCGTGCCGCCGTTCACCCGTTCGCATTCCTCGAGAAGTGCGGCGAGGTCGTCTTCCGGGATCAGCCGGCCGGCCACGCGGATGCGCTCGTGAAAGCGGGCGAGATGCGGCGAGGTGTAGGCGTGGACCCGCTCGCCGCGCGATTCGAGCCCCGCGCGGATCATGGCCTGCGTCGAGCCCTTGCCGTTGGTGCCGGCGATGTGGATGACCGGCGGGATCCGGCGCTCGGGATGGCCGAGCGCGGCCAGAAGCCGCTCGATCCGTCCGAGGGTGAGGTCGATCACCTTCGGATGCAGGCGCATCAGGCGGGCAAGGATGGCGTCGGAGGTGTCGTTCATGACCCAGGGCGTCGGGGGCGTGCGCGGACGGCGGCGGTCCGGCCCCATCCCGCGGACTGCTCGAGAGGATGTTTCGGCCAGCGAGACGGGGGATGGCCGTTATTTCGCGGCGTCTTTCGGTGCGGCTGCGACCTCGGGGCGCGGCAGATCGCCCTTCACCGGCGGCGACTGGCGGGTCAGCATGCGCAGGATCAGCGCCAGTTCGTCGCGCAGCGCCTTGCGATGGGTCACCCGGTCCAGCATCCCGTGATCCAGAAGGTATTCGGCGCGCTGGAAGCCTTCGGGCAGCTTCTCGCGGATGGTCTGCTCGATGACGCGGGCCCCGGCAAAGCCGATCAGCGCGTTCGGCTCGGCGATCTGCACGTCGCCCAGCATCGCGTAGGACGCGGTGACGCCCCCCGTGGTGGGATGGGTCAGCACCACGATGTAGGGCAGGCCAGCGTCGCGCAGCATCTGGACCGCCACCGTCGTGCGCGGCATCTGCATGAGCGAGAGCATCCCCTCCTGCATCCGTGCGCCGCCCGACGAGGAAAAGACCACGAAGGGCAGCTTGCGCTTCACCGCGCGCTCGGCACCGGCGACGATGGCGTTGCCGACGAACATGCCCATCGAGCCGCCCATGAAGGCGAAGTTCTGGGCGGCGACCACGACGGGCGTGCGCAGGATCTCGCCCTCGGCCACCAGCATCGCGTCCTTCTCGCCGGTCTCCTTCTGGGCGGTCTTCAGCCGGTCGGTGTATTTCTTCTGGTCGCGGAAATTCAGCGGATCGACGATCGGCTCGGGCACCTTGATCTCGGTGAACACGCCGCCATCGAAGAGCGCGGCGAAACGTTCCCGGGGGGCGATCGCCATGTGATGATCGCAGTTGGTGCAGACGTTGAGGTTGTCGGCCAGTTCACGGTGGAACAGCATGGTCCCGCATTCGGGGCATTTGGTCCAAAGGTTCTCGGGCACCTCGCGGCGCGAGAACAGCGAATTGATCTTCGGCCGGACGTAGTTGGTGATCCAGTTCATGGGGCTGCCTCGGGGCCTGCACAGGGTTTCCCAGATAGTCCGCGCGGGCCGGAAATGCAATCAGACCCGAAGGACGACCCGCGCCGCCAGCCAGGAGGCCACGACGGCCAGCGCATCGACGATGAGCAGCGGCGGCAGATCGCCGGCATCGGCGCCGACCCCGTGGACCCAGAGCGCGAGGCCGTCGAGCGACCCGGACAGTCCCAGAATCAGCAGCGCCGAGGCGTTGGTGGCAAAGTGCAGGCCGATCGCCGCACCCGGATTGCCGGTGCGGGCGGTCAGGTCGGACGCAAGAACGCCGAAGAGACCCGACCAGGCCGCGACCAGGGGGGCATTGGCGCCGAAGGTGTCGGGGTCGAAGTGGCCAGCCGCAAAAAGGGCCGAGGGCAGCACCATCCAGACCATCGGCGAGCGGAACCGGGCGGCGAGCTGCTGCTGGAGGTAGCCGCGGAAGATCAGCTCCTCGGCGCAGACCTGAACCGCGATGGCCGGAAGGGCGACGGGCAGGAGGGTGACGAACTGCACCAGCGTGAGGTTCGCCGACACGCGGTCGTCGGCCAGCGCGACGGGAAGCATCACGACGGCGAGGCCAAGCGCGACCATCGCCACGCGGAGGGCATCCTGCACCGCCTGCCACGGGACCGGGCCGAAGAGTGTGCCCGCCGGCCGGTCGTGCAGGAACCGGGTCGTCGCCAGCACCGCCATGGCGGGAATGAGGAAGCTGTAGAGAAGCATGAGCATTCCGCCCGCGGACTGGCCGACCAGCATGGTCCAGACGATGGCGCCCGCGATCAGTTGCCCGTAGCGCCAGTCGAGGTAGAGGCCCAGAAGCCGGTAGCCCGTGGCCGTCAGCACGACGATCATCACGAGCCCCGCGACCGTGCGCCAGAGCTCGGCGCGACCGGCGGCAAGGGCGGCGAAGGCACGCAGGTTGGGATAGTCGGGCATGGCGCGCGCACGCTAGCCCCCGCGCCCGGCGGCAACAAGGGCCGCGGGCGGGCTTGCGTCCCGGGCCGCATGGGGGATTCACTGGCATCTGCCGCCAGGCACCCCAGGGAGGACCGCCATGAGGAACGACCGCTTCGACAAGTCACGCCTGCCCAGCCGCCATGTGACCGAGGGCTCGGCGCGGGCGCCGCAGCGGAGCTTCTTCCACGCCATGGGCATCTCGGATGAGGAGATCCACCGGCCCTGGGTGGGCGTGGCGAGCTGCTGGAACGAGGCCGCGCCCTGCAACATCGCACTTTCGAGGCAGGCGCAGGCGGTCAAGATGGGGGTGAAGAAGGGGGGTGGCACCCCGCGCGAGTTCACGACCATCACCGTGACCGACGGGATCGCGATGGGCCACGAGGGGATGCGGTCCTCGCTCGCCTCGCGCGAGGTGATCGCGGATTCGGTCGAGCTGACCATGCGCGGGCACTGCTACGACGCGCTGGTCGGCGTGGCGGGCTGCGACAAGTCGCTGCCGGGGATGATGATGGCGATGGTGCGGCTCAATGTGCCGTCGGTGTTCATCTACGGCGGGTCGATCCTGCCGGGACGGCACGAGGGGCGCGACCTGACCATCCAGGACGTGTTCGAGGCGGTGGGCCGGCACCAGGCCGGGGACTGCTCGGACGCGGAACTGGCCCTGATCGAGCGGCTGGCCTGCCCCTCGGCCGGGTCCTGCGGCGGGCAGTATACCGCGAACACCATGGCCTGCGTCTCCGAGGCGATCGGCCTTGCGCTCCTGAACTCGTCGGGCGCCCCCGCGCCCTACGAGTCGCGCGACCGCTTCTGCGAGGCCAGCGGCGAGGCGGTGATGCGGCTGATCGCGAAGAACATCCGCGCCCGCGACATCGTCACGCGCAAGTCGCTCGAGAACGCGGCGCGGGTGGTGGCCTGCACCGGCGGCTCGACCAACGGCGCGCTGCACCTGCCGGCCATCGCCAACGAGGCCGGGATCGACTTCGACCTGTTCGACGTGGCCGACATCATGCGCGACACGCCCTATTTCGTGAATCTGCGCCCCGGTGGCCAGTACGTGGCCAAGGATCTCTACGAAGCCGGCGGGGTGCCCGTGGTGATGAAGGAGCTGCTGAAGGCGGGCCTTCTGCACGAGGACTGCATGACGGCCTCGGGCCAGACGCTCGGCGAGGCTCTCGACGAAATCCCCGGCGAGCCGGACGGGCGGGTGATTTATCCGATCTACGCCCCGATCACCCGGACTGGCGGCGTGGTCGGGCTCAGGGGCAACCTCGCCCCGGATGGCGCCATCGTGAAGGTGGCGGGCATGACCGAGGACGAGCAGGTCTTTTCCGGTCCGGCTCGCGTCTTCGAATGCGAAGAAGACGCTTTCGAGGCCGTCCGCCAGCGTGCGTACAGGGCCGGCGACGTGATCGTGATCCGCAACGAGGGGCCCGCCGGCGGGCCGGGCATGCGCGAGATGCTGGCGACGACCGCCGCGCTTTCGGGCCAGGGCATGGGCAAGAAGGTCGCTCTCATCACGGACGGGCGGTTTTCGGGCGCCACGCGGGGATTCTGCGTCGGGCATGTGGGCCCCGAAGCCGCGCATGGCGGACCGATCGCGCTGCTGCAAGACGGCGACCTGATCACGATCAACGCGCTGACCGGCGAGATTTCGGTCGGTCTCGACGATGCGGAACTGGCGCGGCGGCGTGCCGCGTGGACGGGGCCGCGCGCAACGCAGTACACCTCGGGCGCGCTGTGGAAATACGCCCGGCAGGTCGGAGGCGCGCGCTGGGGGGCGGTGACCCATCCCGGTGCGCGGGCCGAGTCGCATGTCTACATGGACCAGTAGAGCGGCCGTCGCTGCCCTTGCGCTGGCGGCCGCGCTGGCCGTTCCGGCGGGGGTGGCGGCCGAGGTCGCGGCCGGCGCGGCGTCGGGCGCGCGGGCCGCGCAGTCGTTGCGCATCCTCGGCGGGTCGGTCACGGCGGTGGGCCCGCCCGGGTTCTGCGTCGATCGCGAAAGCCTGCACGCGCAGGATGGCGGCGCGGCCGTGCTGCTGGCCAGCTGCGCCGCGCTTGGCGGACGCAGCGCGCCGCGGCAGGAGGCACTCCTGTCGTTGACGGTGTCAGGCGGCGCGCCGAGGTTGCAGCCCCTCTCCGAGTCCTTCGGCGACATGGCGGCCTTCTTCCAGTCCGAGCGCGGCCGGGCGACGCTGGCGCGGTCGGGCCGTGCGGCTGACCTGACAGTCACCCGCATCTCGACGCGCGACGGGATCATGTTCCTTTCGCTGCGCGACCGGTCGCCGCCGCTTGGCCCTGCGGTCGAGGCCGCGTACTGGCGCGCGATCCTGACCCTGCGTGGGCGGCTGGTGTCGCTGAGCGTGATGGGGCTTGCCGGTCAACCGCTGAGCGAGAGCGAGGGGCGCCGCATCCTTGACGGTTTCCTCGCGCGGATGCAGGCCGCGAACTCGGGACGGTGACTGTGGGGGGTGACTGCGGGCGGTGACGCGGCCGCTCGCGCCGTAATTGCGGCGCGGCTCTTCCCTGCAACTCCGCCATTGCGCCCGCGGCCCGATCTCCCGTAATTCAGGGCAGGACGACCATGGACCGAGGCTCCGGTGCCGACACCGCTTTCCGCGTTGATGGACAGGCTGGCCGACCGCCGCGCCCTGCGGCGCTGGCGCCGGGCGTCGCGTGGTGCCGCCTCCCTGCCCCTGCGGACCCTTCAGGCCGAGCGTCTGGCGGCGCGCGCGCTGCGTGACGAGTTGGGCCGCTGGCTGCATCTGGCCGAGGGGCGGCTCGCGGTCCCGCTGCACGGGGCGTCGTCGATGCCCCGGCCGCTGCATTGCGACTGGTCGCTGCGACCCGAGATCTGGAGCGGCCCGGTCGATCCGCCGGGGCTTGCCGCGGTCGCGACCCGGACGGGCTTCGGCCGCGAGGCGACCGTCTTCCACGACTGCGCCACCAGCGAGATTACGCTGCGCCAGGTGCGCAACCAGCGTGAAAGCGACCTCGCGCCCTTCGGCCTGCGGATGGACGTGTTCGGGTTCGACGGAAGCTATCTGTCGCTGGTCATCGACCTGCCCGACAGCGCCGTGCAGGGTCTGAAGCTGCGCCACATCGTCCGGCTTGACGTGGCGGGCGAGAACGCCGTGAAGGCGAACGGCGCGCGCCGATGTCTGACGCGGGCGCCCTGCGCGACCTGCAGGTCGAGGCGGCGCGGCTGGTCGAGGGCCGCTGGCAGGCGGTCCTGGCCGGGGCGCCGGATGCGGTTGTCTCCGGCCTGTCGCTGCGCTGCGACGGTGTCTCGATCGACCCGCCCGAGATGGTCGCGGTTGCGCCCGGCCACTGGCACCTGGTCGCCCGGCTGCCGGCCGCGCTGATCGGCGACGGGGTCCGGACCGTGGCCCTGGTCGACGGTTCCGGCGGCACGCTGGCCAGCTTCGTGGTGATCGGTGGCGCGCCGGTCGAGGCCGACCTGCGCGCCGAGGTCGAGCTCTTGCGGGCCGAGCTCGACCTGCTGAAGCGGGCGTTCCGGCGGCATTGCGCCGAGACGGAAGGATGACCGGGCCGCACCACCGGCGCGGGCTCCCCGACCAACACCGGCGCGACGCCTGACCGGCGGGCGATCCTGATCGAGGGGTCGGACCTGTGGCTCCCGGCCTTCAGGTCGTGAGGGCTGCCCCTGCACGAAGAATAACCAGGTTGTTTCAGCTTCTTGGGGACAGGACCCGTTGATCGGCTTGAGGCTGCGCGGCCTGCGTGACTCAGGGCCCGCGTTGACGGGGTTGATGATGAGCAACCTTTGCTAGCTGACGGACGCGCAGATGGCGCGGCTGCGGCCGTTCTTCCCGAAGGGCCATGGTCGTCCGCAGGTCGATGACCGGCGCGTTTTGAGCGGCAGGATCTTCATCAACCGCGATGGGTTGAGGTGGTGACGCGCCGCCCGAGTATGGGCCGCCGAAGACGCTCTGCGGCCGCTGGGTCCGCTGGAGCCGGGTGGGGGGTCTTCGCCCGGATCATGGAGGGGCAGCCTGCGAAGGTGGCGATTAGAAGGTCGTGTTGGTCGACGCGACCTGTCTCAAGGCGCACCGCACGACCTCGAGCCTGCGGGTCAGAAAGGTGGGCCGACGACAGGCGCGGGCGCCTGATCGGGCGCACGAAGGGCGGGCTGAACACGAAGCTGCACCCGGTGGCGGACGCCGGGGGCCGGAAGTCGCGCGGCTAGGTCGTCCGCCACGACGAGCGGCGCTGCAAACGCCGCAACCGCATCGCGATCATCTTCGGCCGGCTCAAGGACTGGCGCCGGGTCGCCACTCGCTCTGACAGGTGCCCCAGAGTCTTCCTGTCCGCCGTCGCCCTCACCGCGACTGTCCTGTTCTGGCTTTGATGATCAATCAGCCCGGAGCCTAAGGGCTGTCGGAAACGCCAAGATCCGTGATGCCGGCGCGGATCCGCGAATTCGTGTCGTCCGAGTCCGCGCTGAGCGCAAGCCCGATCAACGAAAGATCGCTGCGGCCGAAGGCCCGTTCCAGGTCCGACCGCAGGTTGACCCTTTCGGCATACTGACCGCTCTCTTCCCGGCGAAGGACGATCGTGACACCCCGCGCCCCCAGATAAGGGCTGGGCACGAGGCTGCCCGGGCGATGCAGCCCGCCCCACACATACATCAGCACGCGGATATCCGGCTGCTCGAGCAGGCCCCTTATCCCGAGGTCGCCCAGCCTTGCGGCGACCTCCGCCGGGGCAAAGATGAAATAGAGCGACAGGTTCCTGTCATCGCCGCCTTTCTGCGAGAGGTTCGTCGGCGGCACCCCCTCCTGAACGCTCCACGTCCACGAAGCGCTTGATGCCGTCCGCAGGCCATCGGGCACGGCGCGCCAGAGCAACGAAACGCTGTCGTCCGACTCGACCGAAATCCGCCCCGCGGATTGATGCCAGACGTTGTCGCCGAAAAGGCCGAACTTCTGATGCGTCCAGCCGTCGAGCGAAATCGGCTCGGCACATGCGGCCCCGACGGAAGCGGGCATCATCGCAACCGTCGCGATGACGCCAAGGCGTCCCGCCCGCTTGGCGCGGCCGCGCCGCCTTGCCCGCGCCTGCGGCACCCGCCCGGACCGGGTCATCGGCAACGGCATTGGGATCTTCCGCCCGAGGCATCGACCCGAAGTTTCCGCACGTCTCCTTCCTCCATCGCCCGGGGCTCGCGCCGACCAGGGCGGAAGCCGCCCTGCCAAGGGCGTCAGGCCCCGACCGGCATCGTAGAAGTCTTTGCGCGCGCTTTCCCGTAACAGTCGGTTCAATCACCTGGTTGTGAGTGCACGGGTCTGCAGAAGGGACTGACGCACGAATCCTTGTCCGGAAAATTCCCTCTAGACTTTCAGAACATGTGTTCTGCAAAGTGCTTCCAGGAGGTACGAGGACGCATATGAAGGCAAGCATGGCGGATCAGGGCGCGCTGGTCGCGCGGCTCATTGCCGGTGATCGCGCCGCGTTCGAATGCCTCTTTCGCAAGCACAACGCTTCCATGCTTCGCGTCTGCGAGGGTCTTGTCTGCAATCGGGCATCGGCGGAAGAGATCGTTCAGGATACATGGGTTGCCGTCCTGAAAGGCATCGGCGGGTTCGAGGGCCGTTCCTCGCTGGCCGGTTGGATCTTTGCCATTCTGGTCAACAAGGCGCGGTCGCGGGCTCAGCGCGACGGGCGCACCATTTCCTTCGACGGAGAGGGCGAAGACGACGGTCTTGCCGCCGCCTTCGATGGCCGGGGGCGCTGGAAGGACATGCCCGAGCTCTGGGAGACCCTGACCCCGGACCGTATCGTGGAAGGGCGGAACATCATGGCGCATGTGACCGCCGCCATCGACGCGCTTCCTCCGGCGCAACGGTCGGTTCTGATCCTGCGCACCCAACAGGGACTGGAGCCGGACGAGGTGTGTGCCGCTCTCTCGATTACGGAAGGCAACATGCGCGTTCTGCTTCACCGGGCGCGGCTTGCCGTGCGCAAGTCTCTGGATGCATTGTTGGCCGAGAAGCGCGCCTGATCTGCCCGACGAGTCTTTTTCCGATCCTTTGCGTAACGGATTGACGTCTGGTCTGACTTACTCGTGTGAAGCTTGAACAAGGAGCCATCCCGATGCTGAGCTGCAAGGAAGTCGCCGAACGCGCGAGCGCCCTTATCGACGGGGAACTCGGGCTGTTCGAACGCTTCCAGGTGCGTCTGCATCTGGCGATGTGCAAGGGATGCGGTGCCTTCATCGACCAGATGAAGACCACCGACGACCTCACCCACCTGTCCTCGGTGCAGGATGTTCTGCCCGCGGACGAAGTGGATGCGCACATATCGGCAATCCTGTCCCAGCTGCACGAAGGCAAGCAACCGGGCCGTTGAGGCCCAGGACAAGGACCACGGAAATGAGCAACATCAAGGCCGGCCTCGTCGCCGGGTTCTCTGCGACTGTCGTCTTGTCTGCCATGATGGTGGGCAAGAGCATGATGGGCGTGATGCCAGAGCTGGACGTGATCCAGATGCTGAGCGGCATGTTGGAGGTGCCGCCGGTCTTCGGCTGGCTGGCGCATTTCATGATCGGCACCATTGCCTGGGGCGCCGGGTTCGCCATCCTTTACAGCGTGATCCCGGGATCCGGCGCCGTGCAGAAGGGTATTCCTTTCGGGATCGCCGCGTGGCTGGGCATGATGTTCGCCGTCATGCCGATGGCCGGCGCGGGACTGTTCGGAATGGCCTTCGGGCTGATGGCGCCGATGATGACGCTGGTGCTCCATGTCATCTTCGGGGTGGTGCTGGGTGCCGTCTATCAGGCGCAGTCGCGCCCGGCCCTTGCCTAAGACTGCCGGGACCACGGGCATGGCGCGGTCACCATGCCCGCCCTTTCCACGGAAGCGAAGCGGGGCTGGTGCGTGACACGCGACAGGATCATCGTTCCGGGCAAGTCCGCCGCCCGGCCGGTGACCCGGGCGCGGCCAATCCGTCCTGCCTCCTGCCGCATCCTGCCTGACGACCTTGCGCCCGAAGGAGCCTTGACATGAACCGAATGAAGACCGCCGTCATCACGGGATCGTCCATCGGCATCGGCCTGGGGATCGCCCGCGGACTTGCCGCTTCCGGCATGAATGTCGTGCTGAACGGAATCGAGCCGGAAGACCGGATCGGCCCGCTCCGCCGCGCCATCGAGGCCGATTTTGGCGTCGGGACCACCTATGACCGGGCCAATCTGATGGAACCGGCCGGGGTTGTAGAGCTGATGTCGGGGGCTGCCGACCGGTTCGGCGGCGTCGATGTGCTGGTGAACAACGCGGGCATCCAGTTCGTCGCGCCGGTCGAGGATTTCCCGGACGAGAATTGGCAGGCCATCATCAACCTGAACCTCTCGGCGGCCTTCCATGCGATCAAGGCGGCGGTGCCCGGAATGAGGGAAAGGGGCTGGGGCCGGATCATCAACATCGCCTCGGCGCACGGTCTTGTCACCTCGCCGTTCAAGTCGGCCTATGTCGCGGCCAAGCACGGGCTGGTCGGGCTGACCAAGACCATCACGCTGGAGGTGGCCGAACACGGCATCACCGTCAACGCGATCTGCCCGGGCTATGTCTGGACGCCGCTGGAGGAGAGGCAGATCCCCGACACGGCCAGGGCGCGCGGGATGGCCGAGGAGCAGGTGATCCGCGATGTCCTTCTGGCCGCGCAACCCACCAAGAAATTCGCCACCGTCGAGGAGATTGCCGCGGTTGCGGTGTTTCTGACCTCGGACGGGGCGGCCTCGATCACCGGGACGGTCCTGCCCCTCGATGGCGGATGGACAGCGCAATGATGGCACAGAAATCCCGTATCGCGAAGCGCGTCAACCTCGCCCTCCAGGGCGGCGGCGCGCATGGCGCCTTTACCTGGGGCGTGCTGGATCACATTCTCGAAGACGGTCGGCTGGAGATCGCCGCCATTTCCGGCACCTCGGCGGGGGCGATGAATGCCGTGGCGCTGGCCGATGGCTTCACCGCCGGCGGGCCGGAGCGGGCGCGGGAGAAGCTGGAGCAGTTCTGGCGCGCGATCAGCCATTCCGCCCGTCATTCGCCGATCCGCCGCGCGCCCATCGACGTGATGATGGGCTACTGGAACCTGGAACGATCCCCCGGCTATCAGTGGCTGGACATGATGATGCGGATGTTCTCGCCCTATCAGCTGAACCCGCTGGACCTGAACCCGCTGCGCGATCTGGTCGAGGAGACGATCGACTTCGACTGCGTCCGGCACTGCACCGGCATTCGCCTCTTCATCTCGGCCACCAATGTGGAGACCGGGCGGGTCAAGGTCTTCGACAGCCGCACGCTGACGGCCGACATGGTGATGGCCTCGGCCTGCCTGCCGCACCTCTACAAGGCCGTGGTGATCGACGGCGTGCCCTATTGGGACGGCGGCTTCATGGGCAATCCGGCGTTGTTCCCCTTCCACACCGAAAGCGACACGGCCGACACGATCATCGTGCAGATCAACCCGGTCGAGCGGAAGGGCGTTCCGATGTCCGCGCAAGACATCCAGAACCGGCTGAACGAGATCACCTTCAACAGCAGCCTGCTGAAGGAGCTGCGGTCCATCGACTTCGTCGCCCGCCTGATCGACGAGGGCAAGCTGGACCCGCAGCGCTACCGCCGCGCGCGGATCCATGTGATCGAGAACCAGAACGCCCTTCTTTCGCTGGGGGCCAGTTCCAAGCTGAACGCGGAATGGGCCTTCCTGACCCATCTGCGCGACCTTGGCCGCCAGACCGCGCGCGACTGGCTGGCGCGGCACTTCGACGACATCGGGCAGCGCAGCACCGTCGATCTGCGCGCGATGTTCCAGGGCATCGGGCCCGAGCATCAGGGTTAGCGGATGACGAAGGACCACTATGGCTTTCCAATCTCTGCCGGCTGGCCCGAGATTGATGCGGCGGACATGGCCGAGGTCGATCTCCTGATGATCGAGAGCTACGGTATCACCCTTCCGCAGATGATGGAGAACGCAGGGCGGGCGCTGGCCACGCTGGCGCGGGGCCGCTTTCTGGGCGGTCAGGTCGGAGGGCAATCGGTCACGGCTCTGGCCGGGGCCGGTAGCAACGGTGGCGGGGCGCTTGCCGCAGCACGGCGGCTGGCGGCCTGGGGCGCGCGCGTCACGGTGGTGTTGACGCAGGAGGCTTCGGCCCTGACGCCGGTTCCGGCGCAGCAGCTGTCCACCCTGCGCCAGATGGGCATCGCGGTCGCGGCGGTTCCGCCGCAGGCGGCCGACCTGATCCTTGACGGACTGATCGGCTATTCGCTGAAGGGCGAGCCTCGGGGACGCGCGCTGGACCTGATCCGCTGGGCCAATTCCGCCGCAACCGACATCCTGGCGCTGGACGTCCCCTCGGGCTTAGACGCGCAGGGCGGTTTCCTGGCCCGGACGGTCGTGCACGCCGCCGCCACGCTGACGCTGGCCCTGCCCAAACGCGGATTGCAGGCCGCGACCCACCGGTACGCGGTCGGCGATCTTTACCTGGCCGACATCTCGGTGCCGCCCGCGCTTTACGAACGTCTTTCCACGCCCCGCGTCGTCGCGCCCTTTGCGCTGTCCGACATCCTGCGGCTTCCAACCTGAAAGGTTCCATGATGAACGCCGAAGTCTTCACCAAACCCGGTTGCCCCTATTGCGTTGCGGCCAAGCAACTCCTGGTCAAGCGCAACATTCCCTTTGTCGAACGGGACATCACCCGGCGCGATCACTGGGAGGAGATCACGTCGCGCGTGCCGGGGTTTCGAACCGTGCCGCAGGTTTTTCTCGACGGTCGGCACATCGGCGGGTTCGACGATCTGACGCTGTATTTCAAGCGGTTGACGGAATCGGCCAGGCCAGAGGGGCCGGCTCCCGCCCGCAGCAGCATCGGCGACCGGCTGGGCGGATTCTTCAAGGCTGGTCGATCCCGCCCCTCGCGCTAGGGGGACGGCTTGAGCCAGGCGCTGACGTCAATGCCAAAGGCCCAGAAGGCAAGCGGAACCGGGGAAACGGCGACAAGGATCGTCAGGATCATCGGCCCGGTCCGGAACAGGCGGCTGAACCCGGCCAGGAACATCAGCCCGCCGCCGCCACCGATCACGCTGTTTCCCGGCAGATTGATCAGAAGCGCGATCACCACATAGCGATAGTGCGTGACCAGCGGCCTTGCCCAGCCAGGGGCACGCTGCTCCCGAAGCTGCAACCGCTGCGCCTTGGTCAGGGGTTGCAGCCGTTCGATCAGCCGGCAGGCGCGGCGCATGCCGGGATCGGCGAGGATCCGGTGCAGGCGCTGATAGGACAGCCCATCGCCAATGCCAAAGGCAAGGGCAAGACCGGCGGCGGTCGACAGATAGATCCAGGGTGCGATCCACGGCCCTTCCAGCGCCATAAGGGTCAATCCGACCTCGACCCCCGGGACAAAGGGCACGGCGAGCAGCAGGGCATAGACCAGCAGGAACGGGACCAGCATCCAGACCCGCATCCGGCCCGCGACCTGCGCGGCCTCGGCGCTGGCCCAGTTCAGAAGCTGATGCAGCAACAGAAGGATCAGCACCAGGCCCGCAAGCCGCAGAAGCGTTCGCCGCAGCGCACCGGGGGGCGCCTTGGACCCTGTCGGTTCAGTCATTCGCCGCACTGCCATCCGTCTGATGCGATGCCCAGGTGCAGCGGTCGAACCGGGCAAACCGCTTCAGGCGGTCCGCGCCCGTCGCCAGGCGGGAACAGCCTTCGAGGCTGGAGTCGCGTTCGAAGGCGGCAACCACGCCCGAGCGCGTATCGGCCAGACAAAGCTCTTGTCCCGGTTCCAGATAGGCCCCGATCCGCGCCTCCACGCCATCGGGCGCGGCGACGGTGAAATAGAGCGTCACGTCGGTGTCATTGGCCACGCAGAGCCCGGCCGCCGGAAGCGGTGCAAGGAGGGCCATGGCCAGAGGAATCACGAGCCTGTGCATCCGTCCTCCAATCCCATCCTTCCCCTGGATCGCGCCGGCACAAACGAAAAACACGGGTATCTCGCCGAGTTGAAGCCTTGTCGATCGCGGCTTCGTGATCGTGGGATCCGTAACACGCTCGTTGCCGGTGAGACCTACTGGGACTTTCACGCATTGGTCAGGGAGGCCACAATGAAAAGGATCGCACTCGCCGCAACTCTCGTCCTGGGGGCAGGCTTTGCCATCGCGCAGGACATGCCGATGCCCTTCGGTTCGGACGCCGATGCCGAATACGCAAAGCTGCTTTGGGACGTGATGACCGCGTCCAAGCTCGCCGGTCCGGGGATGATCCGCGCAAGACCCTACGAGGGCACCGACCCGCACGGGATGATGCTGGAAACCTTCTACACGACAGCGACGATCAACGGCCACACGGGTGATCTGATCGTGAAGCGGAACTTCGGCCCCGAAGGTGTCTCGGCCGATGCCGTGCTGGCCGAGCCGGACAAGCATCTGGGCGCCTATACCGTGATGTTCCGCCGCGAAGCCGGTTACGACCCCGAGGACAAGGACTGGTTCTGGGTCAAGTTCCTGCCCGACGGATCGCTGGACAAGATGCCGAACGGGATGCCGATGGCGGGCCAGATCGCGAAGGGAATGGATCAAGGCTGCATCGCCTGCCACAAGGGTGGCGGCGACGACATGGTCTTCACCTCTGACTACCTGAAGTACTGACTTCGGGCAGCCAGACGCGCCGGGGCCCCATGTCACCTGAACTTCCCATCGCCCTGCTGGCGGGTGTCGTTCTGGGGGCCTCGGCGCACCGGGCCGGGCTGTGCACGGTCAAGGCGGTGGCCGAGCTCTTGACCACGCGCCGCGCCCATGTGCTTTGGTCCTTTATCAAGGCGTCGCTCTGGACCACGGGTTTGCTGTCCGCAGCCGCCCTCTTCGGAACCGAGGTCACACTGGGTCAACGCCCCCTGCTGGCAAGCGCCGTGCTGGGCGGTCTTTTCTTTGGCATGGGCGCCGCGCTCAACGGGGCCTGTTCCTTCTCCACCCTCTCTCGGCTGGCCGAGGGGCATCTGGTGATCCTTGCGACTTTGGCGGGATGGGCCGTCGCCATCCCGCCTTTCGCGACGGTCTGGCCGGATTTTCATCAGCCCGTGCCGCAGGCCGGGATCCCGCGTCCGGTGGTGCTTCCGCTGTTCCTCTGGATGCTCTGGGAACTCACGGGGCTGTGGCGTCGGCGCAGGCCGATCGCGCATTCGATCCGGGCAGGGGCATGGGCCCTGTCGCTTGCCGTGTTTCTGATCGCCCTGGCAAACAGCGCGCTGATCCTTGCGGGTCGTCCGTGGTCGTTCACATCCACGGCACTCTGCAGCGCAGGCAACCTTCCGATTGCACCCTGCCGGGACACCGGGTTCCTGTGGCTGATCTCGGGGACGGCGCTGATGACGATGATCGCTTCGGCCCGCCTGCGCGGCAGCTTCCGCCTGCGCCCTCCGCGCCCGGCCGCCGCCGTGCGCCATTTTCTCGGCGGCCTTGCGATGGGAACCGGGGCCAGCCTGATCCCGGGCGGCAATGACGGGCTGATCCTGTTCGGGCTGCCCGCCCTGTCGCCGCATGCCCTTCCGGCCTGGCTGGCCATCGTTGCCGGGATCGCGCTGCCGCTGACCCTGATGCGCCGGCTTGGCCTGCATCTTCCGAAGATCAGCTGCGAGGGCGACGTCTGCCGCAGCCTGCCGTAACGCTTTGCCCAGCCGTGAGTCCTTTCTCCAAAGGACAGGAGAGGGAGAACGGTCATGCCCGAGCGGAACAGCAATGTCGTCGACCGGCTTCTTGACGCGGTGGGCCGACGTCTGGCGCGCAAGTTGAACGCGCCGAGTGCGGGCTACAAACCGTTCACGCCCTCGGATTTCGACACGCTCTGCCAGACGCTGCGACCCGGCGATGTGCTTCTGGTCGAGGGGCGCGAAAGGGTGTCGAACGCGATCAAGTATCTCACGCAATCCACCTGGTCCCATGCCGCGATGTATGTGGGCGACCGGCTGGAGACAAGGACCGACGACGGCGAGCGGCATCGTCTGGTCGAGGTCAATCTGGGCGAGGGTTGCGTTTCGGCCCCCCTGAGCAGATACGCGCGTTACAACACGCGGATCTGCCGCCCGGTCGGCCTGACCCCCGAAGAGAGGGACCAGGTGATCGCCTTCATGACAACCCGCATCGGCCTGTCCTACGACCTGCGCAACATCTTCGATCTGTTGCGGTATTTCCTGCCCACGCCGCCTGTGCCCGTCCGCTGGCGCCGGCGGATGCTGGCCATCGGTTCGGGCGATCCGACGCGCGCGATCTGTTCGTCCTTGATCGCGCGCGCCTTCCAGTCGGTGCGCTATCCGATCCTGCCCGACGTCCGCACCATCAGGGCGCGGCAGGGGTCGAACTACGCCCGGCGCGAGATCCTGCACATCCGGCATCATTCGCTCTTCACGCCGCGCGACTTCGATCTGTCCCCATGGTTTCAGGTCGTGAAGCCGAACCTCGAAGCCGGGTTCGATCCGCATCTCCTGGAATGGGGCGAAGGGTCAGCGGCGGACGCGGTCGAGGAGAAGGACGCCGACGAGGACGAAGAGGCTGGCCGCGACACCGAACCAGCCAAGGAACCAGAACCGGCCCGCCAGCACGTCTTCTGCGAATGAGGCCGCGAAGGCGTGTTTGCCAAGCCCGGCGGAGAGTGACGTGAGAGTCAGGCAGACGCCCGAAAGGGCGATACTGTGTCGCGTGGAAAGGCCCGCCCATCGCAGCCCGGCAAGGCACGGCGCTCCGATGGCGCTGCCGATGACCCCGCTCCGGACCGCCCAGGACGGATGCGCGCCCATGGCCTCGGGCAGGCCAAAAGCTGCGGCTGCGGCGAAGACGGCAAAAAGGACGGCCGTCAGGGCGATCTCGCGCGGGGACATGCCGCCTCCACCGTCGGAATTTTCCGCACATCAGTCGCGTCCTGGGCCGCAACGTCACGGCAGCGCGCACCGTTTTTCCCGAACAGGACCCAGCCCTGCGACCAGCGCAAGACGGTGGTGACCGCGCAGGCCAGCGCAAAGACATGGGCCAGCACCGGGAAGGCGGCGGGCCAGAGGCACATGGCGACGAAGACCGCGATGGTCTCGAACCCTTCCGTCAGCCCGCCCAGGTAGTAGATCCCCTTGGTCGGATAGTCCTGTGCCCGAAGGCCCGTCTTGGCGGCGATGGCCGAGAAGGCCAGAAAGGACGATCCGGTACCGATGAAGGCCGCCAGCAGGATCGCGGCGGGCAGGCCATTCGCCGCCGGATCGTGCAGCGCGAAGCCCAGAGGCACCAGCGCGTAGAACACGAAGTCAAGCGCGATGTCGAGGAACGCCCCCCGGTCGGTCGGCCCGTTCAACCGGGCAACCGCCCCATCCAGACCGTCCATCACCCGGTTGGCCAGGATCAAGGCCAGCGCCAGCGCCCAGAGTCCGAGCGCCACAGCGCCGCAGGCCAGCACCCCCAGCACGAAGCCCGCCAGCGTCAGGCGGTCGGCATGGACCCCGCGCCGGTGCAGCCAGCGGGCCGGCGGGGTGAGAACCGCCGACTGGATCGGCAGAAGGCGCGCGTCGATCATCCGCGCCTCCAGGCATGATAGCGTTCGACAAGGGCCAGCAGGCGCGGGTTCACATGCGCGCGGCGCCATTCGCCGGCGGCGTATTTGTTGGCCTCGGCCAGCGTCGGGTAGATGTGGATCGTGCCCAGGATCTTGCCCAGGCCCAGCCCGTGCTTCATCGCCAGCACGAACTCGGCGATCACGTCGCCCGCATGTTCGCCGACGATGGTGACGCCCAGGATGCGGTCGCGGCCCGGCACGGTCAGCACCTTGACAAAGCCATGCGCCGTTCCATCGGCTATCGCGCGGTCCTGATCGTCGATGCCATAGCGGGTGACTTCGTAGGGGATGCCCTTTTCCTTGGCTTCCGCCTCGGACAGGCCCACCCGCGCCACCTCGGGGTCGGTGAAGGTGGCCCAGGGGATCACCCGGTAATCCGCCTTGAACCGCTTCACATCGCCGAAGAGCGCGTTGACGGCGGCGAACCACGCCTGATGGCCGGCGGTATGGGTGAACTGGTAGGGCCCCGCCACATCGCCCGCCGCCAGGATGTTGGGGTAAAGCGTTTCGAGATATTCGTTCGTCTCGACCACGCGGCCGGTCTTGATGCCCAGCTCTTCAAGCCCGAAGCCCGTGAGCCGCGGCGCGCGGCCCACGGCGGCGATCATCTCGTCAAAGCCGATCCGCCGAGTCCGACCCTGATGCTCGACCTCGATCCACTTCTCGCCGTCCGTCACCCCGCAGGCCAGCGCCGTGTGCCCGGTCAGCACGGTGACGCCATCGGCCTCAAGCGACGCCTTGACAAGGGCCGAGACCTCCTCGTCCTCGCGGATCAGGATGCGGGGCGCCATCTCGATCTGGGTGACCGATGAGCCGAGCCGCGCGAAGCTTTGCGCCAGTTCCGATCCGATCGGCCCGCCGCCCAGCACCACCAGCCGCTTCGGCGCGGTCTCGCGGTCTCGCAGCCGCTCCCACAGCGTGTCCGAGGTCAGATAGCCCACCTCGTCGATCCCCGGCAGCGGCGGCACGAAGGGCGCGGCCCCGGTGGCGAGGATGATCGCCCGCGTGGTCAGCCGCTGCACGCCGCCGTCGTTCCGCGTGATCTCGACCGTCCAGGGGTCGATCAAGCGGGCGTAGCCCTGCACTACCTCGACCCCAAGCCCGGTGTAGCGTTCCGCGCTGTCATGCGGCTCAATGTCGGCAATCACCTGATGGACCCGGGCCATCACCTTGGCAAAGGGCACCTGCGGCTCGGCCGCCGTCAGCCCGTAGTGATCGGCGTTGCGCATCTGATGGGCGAGCTTGGCGCTCATGATCAGCGCCTTGGACGGGACGCAGCCATAATTCAGACAGTCCCCCCCCATCCTGTGCCCCTCGACCAGGGTCACCTTCGCCTTGGTCGCGGCAGCGATATAGGCCGAGACAAGGCCTGCGGCACCGGCGCCGATCACGATCAGGTTGCGGTCGAAGCTCCGGGGCTTTTGCCAGCGGGCATAGACCTTGCGGCGTTTCAGAAGGTTCAGAACCATGCGTGCGATCCAGGGAAGAAGGCCGAGTAGGGCAAAGGACGCCAGAAGCGCAGGAGAGACGATGCCGGACAGGCTGTCCAGCCGTGCGAGCTGGGTGCCGGCGTTCACATAGGCCGCGGTGCCGGCCAGCATGCCCGCCTGGCTGACCAGATAGAAGGTCAGCGCCGGCATCGAGGTCAGCCCCATCAGAAGGTTGACCGCAAAGAACGGGATGGCCGGGATCAGCCGCAGCGAGAACAGGAAGAAGGGCCCGTCACGATGCATCCCTTCGTCAATGGCGTCGGCCCGGTTGCCAAGGCGGTCGTGCACCCAGTCCCGAAGCACATAGCGCGCGGCCAGGAAGGCCAGGGTTGCGCCCAGGGACGAGGCGAAGGAGACGATCACAAGGCCCTGCCAGAAGCCGAAGAGCGCGCCCGCTCCCAGCGTCATCCAGACCGCGAAGGGCAGGGACAGCGCCGTGACGGCAATGTACGCCAGAAAGAAGGCGAGGATGAGCGTCGCTGCGTTCTCGGCCTGCCAGCCGCGCAAGTGCGCGATCTGCGCGCGCAGGGTTTCGAGGTCAGGCGTCTGTCCGCGCATGGCGAACAGGAGCCCGATCACCGCCACAAGGGCGACGCTCAGAAGCAGCGGTTTCTTCAAGGTCGATCCCTCATGTCACTCAGGGAATGGCCCGACTTCGGAGCCACCGCAAGGAGGTCCGCCAATCCGGGGATTCGTTACGCGGTCGCGGAAAAAAAGGGACCGCAGGCGTTCGCGGTCCCTTGTCTTCGGATTGCTGCGTTCGGAGAACACGTCGGAATTCGCATTTCGCGTTGTTGCCCGACGCCGAACCGCTCAGTCATCACGGCGATTCGGTTCGACAATGTTGGTGGTCGGAAACACGGTCACCCGGATGACGTCCGAAGCCGCGAAACCGGACCTCTGCAGATCCTTGCTGGTGAGGTAGACCGATCCGGCGGTGGCCGCAGCCGCCTTCTGCGCGCTGGCCGTGCCAAGACGGCTCTCAGGGCGCTCGTGGTAGAGACTGGAGGCGGCGGACGCGCTGCCGGCGATGGCCGCAATCATGGCGGAGAGAATGAGCGTTTTCACGTCGAGTTCCTTTCGGTTCAGTGTTCGTCGGGGCGTTGTTGCCTTCCGATGAGGTCACCCTGACGAAGAAAACCGCTGCTGGAAAATCACCGATGGATCGCGGATGCTCACGCAAAAATTCAGGCAAATAACTGTAACGGAACGTTTTTTCACGATGCCGTGAGAACCGGAACACAATCCGGGTCTGGAGGGTGGGTTACATGTCGACCGCTCACAGATCGGTGAGTCCGCGTGAGCGGTCTTGCCTTCTTGCGGCCCGGTCAACTTTTGTTGATCGGTGATTTTCCCCTGTTAAACCGTGGAATTCGGACTTCCGGCGGCGCGAGATAGCCCCGAAAGGCGAATCAAACCCTTCGGTCACAGTGTCGGACCCGCCACCGCAGGAGCCAGAATGTCCCATTTTCCGTCGATCCCGAATCTCGAACTTCTGGGTCTTTTCCGGAAGTTTCCCGAACGTGGCATCCTGCCCCTGCTGGAATACCACGACGCCATACTGCGCAACGACAGCGAGTTGAGCATCGGCGAACGCGAGCTTATCGCCGCCTATGTGTCATCGCTGAACGACTGCCACTACTGTTTCTCGGCACACCGCGATCACGCCAAGGCCTGGGGCGTTCCGGCCGAGCTGTTCGGAAACGTGCAGATCGACCTGGACCACCCTTTCATCGACGCCCGGCTGCGCCCGGTGCTGGCTTTCGTCCGGCGCCTGACGGTCGATCCGGCGGGGACGGGTGAGGCGGATGCGCAGGCGATCTATGATGCGGGCTTCACCGAAGAGGGCCTCTTCGACATCATCTCGGTGACGGCGCTCTACAACTTCATGAACCGCATCCTGGAAGGCGCCGGGATCAAGCGGCACGTCCGGGTGATGAACATGACCGACGAGATGCGCCGCAAGTATCGCTACACCCATCTGTGGAAGACGATCTCGAAAGGATCGAAGGCCGGCGGTCAGAGCGAGAGCTGAGCCACGGCCAGCGCAGCGGCGGACGCGACGGCACGAAGCGCATCGCGCGGCTGCCCGGACCGGGCGCGGATCATGATGCCCCGCGCCGCCGCGGCGGCAAGACCGGCCGCCGCCGTCAGCGAAACATCGGCATCCTCGGGCCAGGCGGAGACGCGCAGCCGGTCCGCGATCCGGTCCTCTAGGGTCTGCTGGCGGCGTTCAAGTTCCTTCCGGAAGACAGCGCTTGCCCCCGCAGCATCGGCGAGAACGCAAGAGACGAGACAGCCGGGCGTTTCGGGGTCGGCGGTGCCCAGATCGACCACCGCGTCAAAAAACGCCGCAAGATCCTCGACCAGCGATCCCTTCGGTCCCAGTGCCGCCGTGACGAGGGCCGCCCGCGTCTCGGCGTAATGCGCCACCGCCGCCAGAAACAGCCCCTCCTTGCCGCCGTAGGACTGGTAGAGGCTTGCGCGCGACATCCCCGTCACCCGGCACATGGTATCGACCGAAGTCCCATCATAGCCCTGCGCCCAGAAGCTGCGCATGGCCGCTTCCAGGGCCTGGTCCTCGTCAAATCCCCGAGGTCGTCCCCTGTGACGGGGACTCGGGCGGGCCGGCACGCTCATGGGTCACTCTGTTTTGAACGGATCGTTCTGAAAATAGATCGCCGGGTCTGCCGATTCAATTTAAAGAACGACTGTTCTGCAAAAAAGGAGACCAGACGTGAGCCAGTCGCCCCTTCTCGAGATGACCCCCGAAACGCTGGAGACCGCCAGTGGCGAGGCGCAGACCCTGCTGGCAGGCGCCAAGGTCAAGCTGGGTTTCGTTCCGAACATGTATGGCTATATGGGCAAGTTGCCGCCAGTACTTGCGGGCTACCTGTCCACCTATGACGCCTTCCGCAGCCAGGCGGGCTTCACGCCGGCCGAGCAGGAAACCGTCTTCCTGACGGTCAGCCGGGTGAACGGCTGCGCCTATTGCACCGCGGCCCATTCGATGATCGCCGACAAGCGGTCGGGCGTTCCGGCCGACAGCCTTGCCGCGCTGCGGTCGGGCAAGCCGCTGCCGGACGCGAAGTTGCAGGCCCTGGCGGCCTTTACCGAAGCGATGGTGGTCAAGCGCGGCAATCCGGGGAAGGCGGCGATCGATGCCTTCCTGGCTGCGGGCTATACCGAACAGCATGCGCTGGGGGTGGTCCTGGCCATCGCCTGCAAGACCTTTTCCAATTATGTCAATCACCTGGCCGGCACGCCGGTGGATGCGGTCTTTGCCGCCTACAAGGTGGATTGAAACGCCCTGCCCGGCCTAGGGATCACCTCCGCCGACCCCGCCATCGGGCGGCAAGGGCATCCGCCGAAAGCGGGCCAGCCCCGAAAAGCCCGACCGGAGCCAACAGCATGATCCAGAGCAGCAGCTGATTCGGCATAATGTCGAAGGGATTGGCGTCGAAGGCCGCGCCCGGATTTTCGGCGCTTTCGGTCGTCAGCAGAAACACCAGTTGGTGCAAGGCAAGGCCAAAGGCTGCCGTGCGGGCCCAGAGGCCAAGGACGATCAGGATCGGCAGCAGAAGCTCCGCCGCGACCATCAGCCCGACATAGGCCAGCGTGGCGGCCCCGAATTGGGGCAGTCCATCGGACAGATCGCCGACCTGACCCGGCACGTAGGCGAAGAAGGCCCCCAGCGAAAGCGGGAGGCCATCGACCGTGGGGCCAAGCGACAGGGACGACCCGCCAATCTTGGACAGGCTGCCGATGACGAACCAGGGCAGCAACACCGCCGCAAAGACCGCGCGAGAGGCCAGGCATAGTCCGGCAATCCGGCGCCCGGTCGCCACGGAACGACGTCCGCCTTCAGACCTGAGCCGCGGAGAGGGCGGCGTCCATCAGCGCCTGTATCTCCGCCTTCGCGGTCCCGGCGACGATGCGCCCGATCTCGGTCCAGCCCTTCAGCGCCACCAGCGTGGACCGGCGTGGGATCTTCAGGGATTTCGCAAGCTCGCCATCGGCGTACTGATCCCAGTCCACGGTTATGAAGGTGATCGCGGCGTCATAGGCGGGGTTGGCCGCCCGCAGCTCTGCAATGACGCGGTCCTGCGCGGCGCAGGTCGAACACCAGTTGGTCCAGAAATCCAGAAACACCACCTTGCCCGCCGCCATCGCCTCTTCGGCAAGGCCGGGCGTGTAGAACACCCGGTCCTCGGCCAGGGCAGGCAGCGGCAGGATCAGGGCGGCGCCGGAAGCGGCAAGAAAGAAACGGCGGTTCATGGGACAGGTCTCCTCAGATTGACACGGAAAGGTCCACCATCCAGGCGGGCAGGTGTTCGATCATCCAGGCGTCGACGGTGTGATTCACGCGCAGCAAGAGGCCGAGGCCGATCACGATGAACGCCCCGCCCAGCACGGGCTTTGACCGTTCGGCGAAGGCCCGCATCCGTGCCATGTTGCGCCGCAGCCAGTTGCGTGCCCCGTAGGCGATCAGCAGGATCAGGGTCGCAACCCCCAGGGCGAAGCTGCCCATGATCGCCCCGGCGCGGGCAAGATCCTGCCCTTGCGATGCCATGGCGATGGCCGCGCCAAGGGTCGGGCCGATGCAGGGGCTCCAGACCGCACCAAGCAGCACACCGCCCAGGGCCTGCATTCCAATCCCCCCGCCCGTTGTCGTCGTCATGCCGGCATCGGCCCGCGCGGCCAGGCCCGAGGTGGCCAGGGCAAAGCGCCCGCCAAGGGCGGGCACCAGCATCACCGTGCCAAAGCCGATCATCAGAAGCGCCGCCACCCGGCTGACCGTCTCTTCGGTGAGGCCGATGGCCGGCCCGACCGCGGCGACACCAAGGCCGAGCGTGACGAAACTGACGCTCATCCCAAGCGCAAGCGCGATCGGCGCACGCCGATCGGCTTGCAGGCTGGTGGCCAGCACGATGGGCAGCACCGGCAGGACGCAGGGGTTGATGAGGGTCAGAAGCCCCGCGAGGTAGGCGAAGATCAGGTCCATTCAGTTCCCCAGCATCCAGATCCCGTTCGGGTGAAAGGCATGGAACGCGAAGGCAAAGGGTATGTCGTGGACGACCGGCCGTCCGGCCTTGTCGGTCACGCGGATGTTCCCGACCTCGCGACCCCGGCCAATGGCCCGGCCGTCCAGCGCCGAGGCCTGGCCCTCGCGCCAGGTCAGGATCAAGCCGGCCTCGCGCAGCTCTCCGGCTTTTGCCAGCCGCGTCAGCGGCCAGGCCCGGTTGCCGACGCGGACCACACGCTCCAGCGGGTCGATGCCGTGGGGCGGGTTCTCGCCCGTGTACAGAAACGGGCGCGAGGTGTCGTATCCGACATAGGGGTTGGTGCCGTAGGACCGCGACCAGTCGGGTTCATCCATCACCAGCCCGTCGGGATGGGCCGCGCGGAAGCTGTTCCAGCTTTCCATCAGGGCGGGCAGTTGCTTCAAGCGCTGCCCGGCATGAGTGCCGACGATCCCCTCACCCAATGCCTGTTGCCACCAGCTTTCGGTTTGGCGGTCATACATGATCATGTCGGAATGGCGCAGAAGGCCGGAAACGCCGAAACTCAACACCCGGCCCTCGACCCGGGGATCGAAGACCATCCCCGTGTTGCACAACGGGCAGAAGGTCACGACGATGGGTGTCTTTCCGATCCGGTCGTTCACGATCTCGTGCCATATCAGATAGCGGATCGGATAGGCTCGGGCGACCTGGCCCGGCAGCGCGATGCTCATGACGGGCTCCCGGCCCGCCAGCCGGGTTTCGTCCGACGCCGCAAGGAAGTCCGGCGCTGTCAGCGCGGGGATGCCATCCTTGGGCGGACCGCCGGACGTGACCTCGGAAAGGTCGATCTCGGACCGCCTGAAATCGGTGTTCGGCCAGGCCCGGGCAAAGGGGTTTGCCGCCTGCGGCCAGAGCGGCAGAGGCCAGAGCAGAGCCACAAGTGACAGGAAGGCACGCCGCTGCATCATTCTGCCCTGGCCGCCATGACGGTTGCGATGCGTGTCGGCGTCCGCGGCTGCATCAGACAGCCTCCTTCGGGTCGAGGACCACGCCGGCCTTCGGTCGGACGCTGGATCAGGAGGTGCGGGTCATGCCCGCGTTCGGCCCCTTGTGCCCGTTCAGCGGCGGTGGCGGGCGAGGCCCCCAGCCGCCACGGCCCGCCGATGGAGCGCCTGACGCCATGCAGCGACGGCGCGAAATCCGCGCGCCGAGCGGCAAGCTGGGCCTGGGGAAGGCCGCCGTCGCCCGGGCCGTTCTCGGCGAGCCCCTTGCGAAACCCCGCCGGACCCGTATCGTCACGGACCTCCGTGACGTGCTCCGGCTTTGGGCGTTCTGCGGGCTGATTCGGCGAGTGGCGCATCGGGTCCTTTCCCGGTCGATGTGGGCGGAGAGGACCACTCCCCGCCCGAGCTGGGTCATGCGGGGATGTCGCGGGTCAACAGTTCCAGGGAACCGGCGCGCGGGGTGCCGTCGGGGGCGGCAGGCATCTCGATCCGGGCGCAGGCTCCGGTCGGCACCAACCTCCAGGAATTGCCCTGATAATCGACCTTCGACATGCCGGCGCCGGTCGCGCCCGACCCGGCCGCGCAGTCGTTCCGACCGGCCAGCGCCACGCCGAAGCACTTCTCCATGCCCTCCTGCGCACGCGCGCCGGTCGTGGCGGCCAAAGTCACGGCGCAGGACAAAGCAGCGCCAGGACCGAGCGTCGATTTCATGCGGGTCATTCGGTTCTCCCTGTCCGACCAACCGGGCGCAGCGTGCGGTCACAGCGTTCTGTTCGCCGAGGCCTGGCATCCGTTACAGCGCTCACGCCTTCGTGTCCGAACACGCGGAAGACTCCCGCAACGGTCTCGGTCCCCGGGCGAACGGGATATCGACACCGCAAAAGGCCGGAGCCTTGACGTCGGAGGGATCAACAGAGGAGCGCATCGAACGACTGGTCCGAGAGCCGGCCCCGATGCCGATCTGGCCGGTCTTGCCGATCATGCCGCTGGCGAAAGCGCCGGATGCCGGCGTCCCGAGCGGTGGCGGGATTGGCGATCCGTCGCGCTGGTCGGTCTTTCCGCCATCGTGCGGGTCGCGCCCGTGTTTCAGTGCCCGAAGAGCCGCCTCGCACAGAGGCTGCCCTGCTCGGGGCTGATGGTCCGTTCTTCCATGCCGGGCCTTGCTTCGTCGATCCGGCGGCTTCGGCGGGGTCCGACGCGCGCGCCGATCGCCATCGGAGTTGGCGCCGGATTGCGCAGCGACAGGGCCTTCTTTCGATAGAGCCGCTGGGTCTTCTTGCGGTTCACGACATGGCCCTCCCGTCTCAGCAGAACATGCAGCCGCCGGTAACCGAACCGGCGCCGCTCGGACGCCAGCGCCTGCGGAACCGGGCCTGCGTCTTGGTGTGCTGGGGGGGCCGCCCCGCGGCGCGAACCCGGGAGCCGCTTCGATGCCCACGCCATCGGGGTCTTGCGCGCGGAGCGCAACAGGCTCGGCCCTGCGCCGCTCCGCGCCAGAGGTCGCGTCGCGGATCGGCGGCGGCGCGCGGATCGCGGCCGAGATCACCGGCTTTCTCGCGCGGGCCTCGCCGCGCGGGCCTCGGGCATGGCCTAACGGACTGTTCGGGACGGGGTGGCCGAGGGCGAAGCCGTCCTGCGGCGGCCGGAGTGTCGAGCCGGGCGGCGCGGACGCAGCGTCAGGGATGACAGGCCGGCTGCGCCCGGTCATCCTGCGCTTCGGGGGAGGACCGCCATGACAGCCTATCCGCATCTCTTCGCGCCGCTCGATCTCGGCCATGTCGTGCTGCCCAACCGGGTTCTGATGGGCTCGATGCACACCAACCTCGAAGAGACCGGCGACTGGAACCGGGTGGCCGAGTTCTACGTCGAACGGGCGCGGGGCGGGGTGGCGCTGATGGTCACGGGCGGCATGGCGCCGAACCGGGAAGGCGGGGTGTTTCCCGGCGCGGCGGGTCTGTTCACGCCCGGCGACATCGCGCACCACCGCACCGTCACCGACCGGGTGCACGACGCCGGTGGGCGGATCGCCATGCAGATCCTGCACGCCGGCCGCTACGCCTACGGCAAGGACTGCGTCGCCCCCTCGGCGATCAAGTCGCCGATCTCGCCGTTCCCGCCGCGCGAACTGGACGAGGCCGGCATCGAGACGCAGATCGCCGACATCGCCACGGCGGCCGCCCGCGCCCGCGAGGCGGGCTACGACGGTGTCGAGGTGATGGGGTCCGAGGGCTATTTCCTGAACCAGTTCCTCGCTCCCCGCACCAACCACCGCACGGACCGCTGGGGCGGCAGTCCCGAGAACCGGATGCGCTTGCCGGTCGAGGTGGTGCGGCGCGTCCGCGCGGCGGTGGGACGCGATTTCATCCTGATCTACCGCATCTCGCTTCTGGACCTGGTGCCCGACGGCCAGAGCTGGGACGAGGTGGTGCGCCTGGCCCGGGCGGTCGAGGCGGCCGGCGCGTCGATCCTGAACACCGGGATCGGCTGGCACGAGGCGCGGGTTCCGACCATCGCGACGTCGGTCCCGCGCGCGGCCTTCGCCTGGGTCACGAAGAAGCTGATGGGCGCGGTCGGCATCCCGCTGGTCACCTCGAACCGGATCAACACGCCCGAGGTGGCCGAGCGGGTGCTGGCCGAAGGCTGCGCCGACATGGTGAGCATGGCGCGCCCGTTCCTTGCGGATCCCGAGTTCGTGGCCAAGGCGCGGTCGGGCCGCGCCGCCGAGATTGCCCCCTGCATCGCCTGCAACCAGGCCTGTCTCGACCACACCTTTGCGGGCAAGATCAGCTCGTGCCTCGTGAACCCGCGCGCCGGACACGAGACCGAGCTGGTGATCCGGCCCGCGCCCGCGCGGCGGCGCTATGCGGTGGTCGGCGCCGGCCCGGCGGGGCTTGCGGCGGCGCTGACGCTCGACGCGCGGGGCCATGCGGTTGTGCTCTACGAGCGCGCGGCGCAGATCGGCGGGCAGCTCCGGCTTGCGGCGCGCGTCCCCGGCAAGGAAGAGTTCGAGGGGCTGCTGGCCTGGTTTGCCACCCGGGTCGGTCTGTCGCGGATCGACCTGCGGCTCTCGACCGGGCCCGAGCCCGGCGATCTGGACGGTTTCGACGCGGTGATCGTCGCCACCGGCGTGCGTCCGCGCGACCCGCAGATCCCGGCCGAGCCGGGCGCCGAGGTCGTCACCTACGCCGACGTGCTGTCGGGCGCGGTCGTCGCGGGGCCGCGGGTCGCGGTGATCGGGGCCGGCGGGATCGGCTTCGACGTGGCCGAGTTCCTCGTCACCCGGGAAAGCCCGACGATCAACCCGAAGTTGTGGCGCGCCGAATGGGGCGTCACCGATCCGGCCCTCGCGCCCGGCGGTCTGGCCGACCCCGCGCCCGACGCCCCGGCCCGGCAGGTGACGCTCTTGCAGCGCAAGGCCGAGAAGCCCGGCCGCCACCTCGGGCGCACCACCGGATGGATCCATCGCGCCAGCCTTCTGGCGCATGGCGTGACCATGCTCGGCGGGGTCAACTACGACCGGGCCGAGCCCGGCGGCTTGCGGATAAGCTTCGGGGAAAAAAGGGAAAATCCGACGCTTGTTGCGGCCGATACCATCGTGGTCTGCGCCGGTCAGGAAAGCGAGCGCGGACTGGCCGAGCGCCTGATTGCCGGGGGGGTGACGGTGCATGTCGTCGGCGGCGCCGATGTGGCCGCCGAGCTGGACGCCAAGCGCGCGATCGACCAGGCGACCCGGCTGGCCGCAACACTGTGACGGATTGCGGTTGATCATCCGTCAACCATAGGCGGAAAATCGCCACACAGGTTCTCGACAATACCCTAGAGTTGTCTGCCGACCTCCGCATTCTTGCCTGAATTGCCCCCGATACCGGTTCGTGGCGGGCAATGTCTATCTAGGGTGCACAATGGACCGACTGACTGAAATGGAGGCCTTCGCCACCGTCGTGGACCAGGGGGGGTTCACCGATGCGGCCAAGAAGATGGGGATTTCCAAGTCTGCCGTCTCGAAACACGTCTCGGCTCTGGAGGCGCGGCTGGGGGCGCGGCT
Source organism: Pseudomonadota bacterium (assembly GCA_049324535.1). Classification (GTDB taxonomy): domain Bacteria; phylum Pseudomonadota; class Alphaproteobacteria; order Rhodobacterales; family Rhodobacteraceae; genus JBMOOG01. The sequence continues at coordinate 309,062 of JBMOOG010000001.1, forward strand.
CCTGAACCGGACCACGCGCCGGGTCTCTCCGACCGAGATCGGCCTTGCCTATTACGACCGGGCGCGGCGTGTCCTGAACGACGCCGGCGAGGCGGACGCGCTCGTCACCTCGATGCAGTCCGCGCCCTCGGGGCTTCTGCGCATCTCGGTGGCGACCGACTTCGGGGTGAACCTGCTGTCGCCGATCCTGGGGGATTTCCTGCTGGAGTATCCCGAGATCACCGTGAACATGGTGCTGAACAACCGCTATGTCGAGCTGATCTCGGAAGGCTTCGACATGGCCATCCGCGTGGGCGAGCTCGAGGACAGCACGCTGCGCGCCCGCAAGCTCACCGAAACCTCGAAGCGGATGATCGGCTCGCCCGCCTACTTCGCCCGTTATGGCCGCCCGCAGAAGATCGACGACCTGAACGAACACAAGCTGCTGCACTACTCCAACCAGGCGTCGGGGAACGTCTGGAAGATCACCGCGCCCTCGGGCGAGAAGCGGCAGGTGCGGACGGCGGGCTGGCTGACGGTGAACGATGGCCAGTCGCTGTTGAACGCCGCGATCTCGGGCCTCGGCATCGCCTACCTCCCGTCCTTCCTCTACGCCGAGGCGATGAAGAAGGGCCTTGTGGAAGAGGCGATCCCGGATCTGCCGATCGAGACGCTGGGCATCTATGCGGTCTATCCCCCGGGCCGGTTCACCCAGCCGAAGGTGCGCGCCTTCATCGACTTCCTGGCGACCGTCTTTGCGGACAAGGGCCCGGACAACTGGTGATGCGCCGGACGGGCACTGTCCGTAGGTGGGGAGGTCTCAGCGGGTCGAGGTGAGGATCACCTCGACCCGCCGGTTTTCCTGGCGACCCGCTTCGGTGAGGTTCGAGGCCCGGGGGCTGAGGAAACCCACGCCATCCGCGGCAAGCTGCACCGGGGGCACCCCGTACTGCGCGACAAGGCGCGTGAGCACCGATTGCGCCCTCTGCCGGGACAGGGCCACATTGGCCGGCAGCGCGCCCGAGGCGTCGGTGTGGCCCACCAGCGTGACCCGGGACTCCGGGTGGGCCTTCAGATACGCGGCCAGCGCGGCCAGCGAGGCAAAGTCGCCCGCGCCGAGTTCCGACGATCCCGACGCGAAAACCAGATCGTCGAGCGCCACGGCGCCATGGCCTTCGAGGCGCGCGGCGAGGTCCGCGGTTGTGGTGCCGGCCGGCAGGGCCGGCGGGGCGGCCGCAGATCCGGCAAGCGGCGGCTCGTCGGCCCCGCGCGGCTCGGGCGGAACGATGGCGACCGGCAGGGGCTGGGTCGCCCCGATCCGGGTCAGCTGCACGAAGCCGGTCCGTTCCGAACGGCTGGCCAGAAGCATCACGTAGTCGGTGCCCTTGCGCGCGGCCAGATAGCGGAAGTCGCCCAGATCGACGTGAATCTCCGGCTCGGGCAGCACGGTCAGCGCATAGCGGAAGTCGAAGCCGCCGCAGGCGTCGGTGGCGCATTCGTAGAGGATGTCGAACCCCTCGGTGCGCAGTTGCTCGCGCAGCGGACGGACCAGCGCCAGCGTCGAGGTCTGGCCCGGAACCTGCCAGGCGGTCATCGTCACCTCGCCTTCGGCGCTTTCGGTCGGGATGGTCCCCGCGGCCCAGGGACCGACCGGCACGGCGACGCTGTCCACCGGGATCACGTCCTGGCGGACCGACAGGGCATGGTTCGGCATGGCAAGCGTCGGGGCGGCCCGGACCGGGTCCGGGCCAGGCGCGAGCAGCGCAAGGCAGGCCAGCGCCCGCTTCATCGCGCAACCCGGTGGTATTCGGGGTTGGGCTGCATGCCGCTGGCCGAAGCCACCCGGTTCGACATGGCGAAGAAGCCGGCGACCGAGGCGATGTCCCAGATGTCGCGGTCGCTGAACCCCGCGGTCCGCAGCGCCGCGCGATCGGCTTCGGTGATCCGATGCGACTCGACCGTCACCTTCTCGGCAAAGGTCAGCATGGCCGTCTCGCGCTCCGACAGATCGGCCGCGCGCCAGTTCATCACCATCGCCTCGCCCAGTTCCGGCCGCCCCGACAGCTGCCGCACCGCCGCCCCATGCGCCACCTGGCAATACCAGCAGCGGTTGAGCGACGACACCACGACCGCGATCATCTCGCGTTCGAGCTTGGACAGGCCGCTCGGGCCGAGCATCAGGTCGTTGTAGAAGGCGCTGAAAGCGTTGAGCTTGCCGATGTCGAAGGCGTAGGCGCGCAGCACGTTCGGCACGAGGCCGAGCTTGTCGAGGCACTTGTCGAAATAGGCCTGCGTCGCCTCGGGCAGAGGCGCGACCATCGGCAGGTCAAGAGCGGTCGGACGTGCGGTGTCCTTGGTCACTGCTCGCAGGCCTTTGCGGCTTTTGGATGCGATAGTGATACTGTCCCACAATCCGCATTCCGAGGGAAGCGTAGAGAGCGTTCGCCGGCGCGTTTGCGGTCTCGACCACCAGAGAAAACCGTTCTGCGCCATGATCTTGCGCCCATCTGGCCGCTGACCGCATCATGTTGACGGCGGTTCCTTGCCGACGCAGTTCCGGCGCGACGTGCAGGGCGTGCAGCATGGCGGTGTCGCCGCTGATCGCCACATAGGCCGTGCCGGCCGCGCGGTCGCGGACGCGCCCCAGGATCGTGGTCTTCGGGCCGCGGGCGCGCTCCATCACCGCCGTCCGCGCCGGGCCGATTCCGCCCTCGGCCCAGAGGTCGCGCTGGATGGCCAGCATCGGCCAGAGCGCGAAGGCCGACACCGGCGGGGGCGGTTCGGCGGCGAGCTTTGCGGTCGCGCCCTCGTAGAGCGCGACGGGCGTCGCCACCGTGTAGCCGCGCGCGGCGAGGGCCTCGTCCAGCGCCGTCTCGCCGTCGCGGATCATGAAGAGGCGCGGCTGACCGAGCCGGTCGTGGACCGCCTCCGCCACGGCGATCTCGGCCTCGTCCCAGTCCGCCTCGGCGGTCGCCGCCGAGACCCGGCTGCCGCCGCCCAGTCCCTCGCGCACCAGCCAGGGGCTGGCCCGATGCAGTGCGGCGGCGGGCCAGGTCGCATCCATGACCGCGAAAAGACCGGTCATGCCGTGCCGTCCGGAAACAGCGCCGCGAGTCGCGCCATGGCGGCGCTGATCCGCCCGGGATCGGTGCCGCGGATCACCAGATGCGTGCCGTAGGCCCCGTTCTGCACGAAGGGATACGAGCCCATCGACAGATCGGGGAATTCGGCAGCCAGGGCGCCGAACTCGGCCGCGATCGTTCCCTCGCCGCGCATGAGCCGCAGCGACTGCGACAGGAGCGGCTTGCCGCCCGTGATCCCGGCAAGCACCGAGGCGACCATCGCCTGGAAGATGTTCGGCACGCCGGCCATGACGTGGACGTTGCCGAGCGTGAAGCCCGGAGCCGCCGAGATCGGATTTTCGATCAGCGTGGCGCCGTCGGGGATGCGCGCCATGCGCAGGCGCGCGGCGTTCAGCTCGAGCCCCGACTTCTCGTAATGGGCGGCCAGTATCGCGCGCGCGTCCTCGCGGATGCCGAGCGGCACGCCGAAGGCGGCCGCCACCGCATCGGCCGTGATGTCGTCGTGGGTAGGCCCGATGCCGCCCGAGGTGAAGAGGTGGTCGAAGCGCCTGCGCAGGGCGTTCACCGCCTCGACGATCCGCTCATGGTCGTCGGGCACGATGCGCACCTCTCCGAGGTCGATCCCGGACCGGGCCAGCTCGCCGGCCAGGAAGTGGGCGTTTCCCTCGCGGGTGCGGCCGGTGAGGATCTCGTCGCCGATGACAAGGATGGCGGCGGTGGGGTTGGGCATGGCGGGCCTCCGGTCTGGCCGTTCCGGTATAGGAAAGCGCGGGCCCGCGGTGAAGCCCGCGCCTCTGGCCAAGCCGCGGGATTGTGACTATCTAGGGGGCGCCAGGAAAAGGGAACCGGATTTGGATGAGCCGCGCGGCCGTCTGACCAGGGACGGCATCAGGATCCACGAGCCCTCCGACTTCGCCGGGATGCGCCGGGCGGGGCAGGTCGCGGCCGGGCTTCTGGACGAGATCGCGCCGCTCGTGCAGCCGGGCGTGACGACCGGGGCTCTCGACGACTTCATCCGCAACCGGATCGAGGCGCTCGGGGTGATGTCCGCCACGATCGGCTACCGCGGCTATCGGCACGCGACCTGCATCAGCGTGAACCATGTGGTCTGTCACGGGATCCCCGGCGACAAGCTGCTGAAGGACGGCGATATCCTCAACATCGACGTCACCGTGGTGGTGGACGGCTGGTATGGCGACACCAGCCGGATGTATGTGGCCGGAAGCCTCAGCCGAAAGGCCGAGCGGCTGATCCAGGTGACGCATGATGCGCTCTTGCGGGGGATCGAGCAGGTCCGGCCCGGACACACCTTCGGCGATATCGGCCACGCGATCCAGAGCTACGTCGAGGCCAACCGGATGAGCGTGGTGCGCGACTTCTGCGGCCACGGCCTGGGCCGGGTGTTCCATGCGCCGCCGAACGTGCTGCACTACGGCCGGGCCGGGGCTGGCCCGGTGCTCGAGGAAGGCATGTTCTTCACCATCGAGCCGATGGTGAACCTCGGCCGGCCGGAAACCAAGATCCTGGCCGACGACTGGACCGCGGTGACGCGCGACAAGTCGCTGTCGGCGCAGTTCGAGCATTCGGTCGGCGTGACCGCCGACGGCTGCGAGATCTTCACCCTGTCACCCGCCGGGCGGTTCCACCCCACCTGGGGTTGAGACCGGTGGCCGGGCGGTGACGACGCGGCGCGGGGGCGCCGCCCCCGCACCCCCGGGGTATTTGGGCAAAGGTGAAGCCTAGAGTCCGAGGTGCGCGGGAAGGTCGGCCATGCGGTGGAAGACCTCGGCACCCTCGGCGGCCAGGCGCGCGCCGTCGTCATGGGCGGCGTAACCGAGGCAGAGCATCCCCGCGCGACGTGCGGCGCGGGCGCCGGAGGGGCTGTCGTCGATCACCACGGCGCGCGCGGGATCGACGCCGAGCGCGCGGGCCGCGTGCAGGTAGAGACCGGGGTCGGGCTTCGGGCAGCCAAGCGCCTGGCCCGAGTAGAGATGGCGTTCCAGACGGGCGAGGATCCGCGGGTGCTGGCCGAGCGTGATGCGCATCTTTTCCGGCGCGCCGTTCGAGCCCACCGCATAGGGGATGCCGGCCGCGTCCAGCGCGTCGAGGACCGACTCGATGCCGGGGATGAGCGGGGTGCCTTGGGCGAGGCGGGGATAGAGGCGGGCGTAGAACCGCTGCGGCCAGTCGGGCGGCAGGTCGGCGCCAAGGTCGCGCGCCCGTTCGGCGACGCTGGCCATGGTGCCGCCGACGAAATCGCGCGCGATCACCGCGCGCGACAGCGGCAGGCCGCGGCTCGCGAGTTCCGAGCGCAGCAGGTCGAAGAGGATCGGCTCGCTGTCGACGATCACGCCGTCGCAGTCGAAGAGCACGGCGGCGGGGATCGCGGCGGGCGCGACAGCGGGGGCCCGGCTCATGGTGCGGCCCTGAGGATGGTCACGAGCGTGTCGCCATAGCGGCGCTGGTCCAGCGTCTCGAATCCGGCCGGCGGAACGGGCGGCGCGCCCTCCTCCCAGACGACCAGCGCGCCGGGAGCCAGCCAGCCGCCGTCCCGGGCCGAGGCGAGCGCGGCCTCGCCCAGGCCCTTGCCATAGGGCGGATCGAGGAACACGAGCCCGTAGCCGGGGCCGCGGTTCGGGCCGAGCCGGGTGGCGTCGCGCCGCCAGACATCCGTGACCCCCATCGCCTGCATCCGTTCAATGTTGCTCCGCAGCAGCGCGCGCGCGGCGGCGCCGTAATCGACGAAGGCCACGCGCGCGGCGCCGCGCGACAGCGCTTCGAGACCGAGCGCGCCGGTCCCGGCAAAGAGGTCGAGCACCCGCGCGCCCGTCACCGGGTCGCCATGGCCGCCATTGACGATCAGGTTGAAGATCGCCTCGCGCACGCGGTCCGAGGTCGGCCGCAGGTGGGCGGCGGGATCGCCGGCCCCGACCTCGGCGAGCTTCAGCCCCCGGCGCGCGCCCCCGATGATCCGCATCAGCGCAGCAATGTCCGGAGATCGGTCGCCGGGTCGGCCACGGCCGCCGCGTCGGGGCTGCGTCCGGCGTCGATCAGCCGCTTGCCGACCATGTAGGCGCGCGGGTCGCTGACCGCGTCCACGGCCAGAAGTTCCGCGCCGCGGTAGTACCAGAAGGAGACGGCCCCCGCCTCGCCGGGCCGGGTCACGACGCGGTCATAGCCGGTGTTGAGCCCGGCGATCTGGAGTTTCGCGTCATACTGGTCCGACCAGAACCAGGGCCGGGCCACATAGGGTTGCGCGGCGCCCAGCATGTTCGCCGCGACCGCCTCGGCCTGGTCGATGGCGTTGCCCACGCTTTCCAGCCGGATGCGCCCGTCCCCGTGCGGAAAGGACGCGCAGTCGCCCGCGGCCCAGATCCGCGGGTCGGAGGTCCGGCCCAGCGCGTCGGTCCGGATGCCGTTGTCGAGGACAAGGCCCGCGGCCTCGGCCAGCCGCGTCTCGGGCTCGATGCCGATGCCGACGATGACGAAATCGGCGGGGATCGTCTCGCCGTCGGCGAGTTCCGCACCGGTCACCCGGCCCTCGCCCAGAAGCCGCGCGAGCGGTCGGCCTTCGAGGATCCGCACGCCGTGGGACTGATGCAGGGCGCGCAGGTGTGCCGCGGTCTCGGGGCTGGCGACGCGTTGCAGGATGCGCGGCGCAGCCTCGACGAGGGTGACCGAGAGGCCGAGCTTCGACGCCACCGCCGCCGCCTCGAGCCCGATGTAGCCGCCGCCCACCACCAGAAGCCGGCGGCCGGGGCGGAACTCGCCGGCCATGGCATCGACATCGGCGAGGGTGCGGACGGTGAAGACGCCCGCAAGGTCGCCGCCGATCGCGGCCGGCAGCCGGCGGGGACGCGCGCCGGTGGTGAGCGCAAGCTGGTCGTAGCCGAGGGTCTCGCCCCCGGCCTGCACGGTGCGCGCCGCGGGGTCGATCGCGGTGACGGCCTGGCCGGTGTAGAGCGCGATGCGCTGATCCTCCCAGAACTCGGGGCCGCGCAGCATCAGCCGGTCGAGCCCCATCTCGCCCAGAAGATAGCCCTTCGACAGGGGCGGGCGCTGGTACGGGGCGACGGGCTCGGCGCCGAGAAGCGTCACCGCGCCGTCGTAGCCCAGCGCGCGCAGTCTGGCCGCAAGCGCCGCGCCCGCCTGACCGGCGCCGATGATGACGATGCCCGCCATGTGCCCTGCTCCCTCTGGCCGGATGCGCGGGGCAGGCTATAACTGAGGGCAGGGAAAACGCAACGCGACAGGAGAACGACATGGCGATTGACGTGGGAGGCCGGCTGCCCGACGCGCAGCTGGTGACGATGGGATCCGACGGACCGGTGGTGGTGTCGCTGGCCGAGAAGCTCAAGGGCCGGAAGGTCGTGGTCTTCGCCCTGCCCGGTGCCTTCACCGGCCCGTGCAGCACCATCCACCTGCCCAGCTTCATCCGGACGGCCGACCAGTTCCGCGCCAAGGGCATCGACGAGATCATCTGCATCGCGGTGAACGATCCGTTCACGCTTAAGGCCTGGGGCGACCAGAGCGGCGCGACCAAGGCCGGCATCACGCTTCTGGGCGATGCCGACGGCAGCTTCACCAAGGGGCTCGGCATGGACTTCACCGCGCCGCATCTGGGGCTGATCGGCCGGTCGAACCGCTATGCGGTGGTGGTGGACGACGGACGGATCGTGCTGGCGCATGTGGACAAGCCGGGCGTCTGCGACGTGTCCACCGGCGAGAGCCTGCTCGCCGATCTCTGAGGGCCTCGAAGGGAGCGAAACCGGCGCGCCGGATCAGTCCGGCGCGCCGTTCTTTGCGTGGATCCGGCACAGGCAGACCACCGGTTCGGAATGGTCGCGCTGCACCTCGGCGGCACCCGCCAGACGGTCCATCGCCCGGGCAAGGTCGAGGTCGAGCCGGCTCAGCCCGTCGCAATCGTGGGTCGTCAGGGTGACATCCACGGTGTTGTAGATGTTGGTCCATTCCGGGTGGTGGTTCATCCTCTCGGCCACCAGCGCCACGCGGGACATGAAGCCCCAGGCCTCGGAAAAGCTGGCGAACTTCCAAATCTTGCGGATCGCGTCCCGATCCGGGACCGCGCCCCAGCCGGCTTCGCCGAGCGCCGGCAGTTCCGCGAGGCGCGTGGTTTCGTCGAGAATCGTCGTCATCGGTCAGGTTCCCCTTGCGGCGGCGTCCGATGCGGTCTCGGCCCGAAGCCGCGCCGGACGGTTGCGGATGCGATCCCAGTAGGCTTGCAGGACGGGGCGCGGTTCGAGGGTGCCGAACTGGAGCCCCCAGCCGATCTGCGAACCGGTTGCCACGTCCACCGCCGAAAAGTCGTCTCCGCCAAGGTAGGGGTGCTGCGCAAGCGCGCCCTCTATCGCGTCGAGCATCGTGCCGACGTCGCGGAAGCCGACCATCCGGCGCCGGTCCTCGGGGACCGACAGGCCCAGGGCGTTCAGGATGATGCCGGCCTCGAGCGGGCCGGAGCCGAAGAACAGCCAGCGGTAGTAGCGGCTGCGGTCGGCCGGGGCGAGGCCGGCTTCGGGAAAGGCATCGGCGAGATAGGCGCAGATCGCGGCGTATTCCGTCACCACGCGGTCGCCGTGCACCAGCGCCGGCACCTTGCCCATCGGGTTGATCGCCCGATACTCGGGCGCCGTCATCGTGGTGTCGTAGTCCAGCCATCGGATTTCGTAGGGCTGTCCGGTCTCTTCGATCATCCAGTGCGCGATCCGGCCGCGCGAGCGCGGATTGGAATAGAGCGTCAGCGTGGTCATCGGTTGTCCCCTTCCTCCGCCGGGGCCACGGGGCCGCCTCCGCCGGGCGGTCCGACCCGGAACGGGCCGTAGTCGGTCAGCACCTCGATCTCCTGGGCCACGGCCCGGCGCTCGGCGTCGAGGAACTGCGCGACGGCCCGGCGAAAGCCCGGATCGGCGATCCAGTGCAGCGAATGGGTGGCGACCGGCAGATAGCCGCGCGCGATCTTGTGCTCGCCCTGCGCCCCTGCCTCGACCCGAGCCATCCCCCGGGCAATCGCGTGGTCGATGGCCTGGTAGTAGCAGCATTCGAAGTGCAGGAAGGGGTGGTCCTCGATCGCGCCCCAGTAGCGGCCGAAGAGCGTGTCGCGGCCGATGAAGTTCAGCGCGCCGGCCACCGGGCGGCCGTCGCGTTCGGCCAGCACCAGAAGGATGTCGTCGCGCATGGTGCGGTGCAGCTCGTCGAAGGCGGCGCGGGTCAGGTAGGGGCGTCCCCATTTGCGGCTGCCGGTGTCCTGATAGAAGTCCCAGAAGGCATCCCAATGCCGGGGTTCGATCGCGTCGCCGGTCAGCTGCCGGATGGTGCCGCCGAAGGCCTGCGCGGCGGCCCGTTCGCGGCGGATCGTCTTGCGCTTGCGCGACGACAGCGCCGCAAGGAAGTCGTCGAAGCGGCCATAGCCCGCGTTCGTCCAGTGATACTGCTGGCCGATCCGGTGCAGGAGACCCGCCGCCGCGCCCGTCTCGGCCTCGTCGCCGGTGCAGAAGGTGACGTGGGCCGAAGCCACGCCCGTCTGCCGCGCCAGGGCGACGTGCCCCCGCAGAAGGGCCGCGCGCGCCTCGGGTGCACGGTCCGGCCGCGCAAGGAACCGGCGCCCCGTCACCGGGGTGAAGGGCACCGCCGACTGGAGCTTCGGGTAATAGCGGCCGCCCGCCCGGATCCAGGCCTCGGCCCAGCCGTGGTCGAAGACGTATTCGCCCTGGCTGTGGGACTTCACGTAAAGCGGCAGCGCGCCGATCAGCCGACCCGCGTCCCGCACGAGAAGGTGCCGGGGCTGCCAGCCGGTGCCGGGCCCGACCGAGCCCGAGCGTTCGAGCGCGAGAAGGAACCGGTGGGTCGTGAAGGGATCGTCCGGCCGGCCCCCGTCCTGCGCCTCGGGACAGGCGCAGGCGTCCCATTCGGCCGGTTCGATCCGGTCGATGCCGCCGACGGTCTCGATCTGCAGCGCCGCTGCGGCGCGTTCGGTGTCGGGCAAGGCTGCGCACTCCTCGACCGATCAGATGTTGCGGCGGCGGCGGGCGTCAAGTCGCTCAGGCCGGAACCGGCGCGGCGTAGCCTTCGAAGGTGATGTTCTGGGCAATCCGCCGGGCCTCGGCCTCGGCCTCGGGCGAGCGGATGGTCCAGCACAGGATGCCCGCCTTCCTGCGCCGCAGCTCCTCGACCCGCGGCCGGCCGAGGTCGGAGGCCTCGTGCGAGATGAAGCTCGACAGCGTGCGGTCATAATCCGGGATCTCGCGCAGGTGGTCGCGGACCGATGCCGGCAGAAGCGGCCAGCCCTCGGCGGAGAAGGCGCTGGTGGTCAGGCCGCGGGCGATGCCGGGTGCCGCGCGCGCCATGACCGCGACCGAGTTCGGGTTGAAGGACATGACCGCTACCGGGCCGCGATAGGCCATCAGCAGCACCGCCACGGCTTCCTCGAGCGGGCCGACGTCGGGCCCCATCGCGCCGTCCTGATCCTTGATCTCGACCAGAAGCGGCACCTGGCCGTTCACGATGCGCAGGATTTCCGAAAGCGTCGGGATCCCCTCGTCGCTGTCGGTCAGCCGGATGCGGCCCAGGGCTTCGGCGTCATGCGCGCGCAGGCGTCCGGCCACCCCGGTCAGGCGGCGCAGGTCGTAGTCGTGGAACACCATCGGCACCCGGTCGGCCGAGGGCTGGACGTCGATCTCGATCCCGTAACCGGCCTCGACCGCCGCGCGCACCGCCGCGCGCGAGTTCTCGACGCGCCCGACGGCGCGGTCGTGATAGCCCCGATGCGCGATCGGCAGCCGCAGGAAGGAGTGGTGCAGGGGTACGGGCGAGGGCATGTCAGCGCACCTGGAAGATGGCTTCGATCTCGACCGCGACGCCGAGCGGCAGCGCGGGCGCCGACACCGCGGCGCGCGCATGGCGTCCCTTGTCGCCCAGCACCTCGACCATGAAGTCGGAGCAGCCGTTGATGACCTTCGGCTGGTCGGTGAAGTCGGGGGTCGAGTTGACGAAGCCGGTGAGCTTGACGAGGCGCTCGATCCGGTCGAGGTCGCCCCCGCAGGCGGCGCGCGCCTGCGCCAGCAGGCTCATGCCGCAGCGGCGTGCGGCGGCGGCCCCGGCCGCCACGTCCATGTCGGCGCCGAGCCGGCCCTTGATGAGACCCTCCGGCCCCTGGCTGATCTGGCCGGACACGAAGACGAGGTCGCCCACCCGCACGAACGGCACGTAATTGGCGGCCGGGGCCGGCGCATCGGGCAGGGTCACGCCAAGCTGGGCGAGTCGGGCATCAATCGTTCCGGGCATGTCAGTCCTCCGTCGGTTCGGCGCGAGGCTAGCGCCCCTGCCCGGCGGGGAAAAGGGGCGGCGGCCGGGCGACGGGGTGTGCGGGCGGCGGCGTGAGTGCATTTTCGCCACGATCGCCGGGCAGGGGCGCCATCGCCTTGCATCGCATCCGGCGGACCCGTATTCAGGTTCCGGGCCACCCGACGCATCCGCGGGCCCTTCCTCCAGTCCTCACAGGCCATTGCGAACGCCAGCATGACCAATTCACGATCAGGGGCGCCAGGGGCATGGATGCGCGCACCGTTCGCGGCGGCCGCGCTTGCGCTGGTCACGGCCTGCACGGCCGCGCCGCCGGGCGCCGAGTTCAACGACCCCTACGAGGCGCAGAACCGCCGGGCGCACGCGTTCAACCAGTCGCTCGACACGGCGGTCTTCGGAGGGCCGGGCACCCAGAAGGCGCCGTTCCTGCCCGCGCCGGTGGCGCGGGGCCTCGGCAACTTCGTCTCGAACCTCCGGCTGCCGGGGCATGCGCTGAACGGCGTGCTTCAGGCGCGGCCGAAGACGGTTGCCCAGAACGCGCTGCGCTTCGCGCTCAACTCCACGCTCGGCATCGGCGGTCTCTTCGATCCGGCCTCGGTCGTCGGCCTTGACGAGGTCGCGACCGACTTCGGGGAGACCCTGCATGTCTGGGGGGTGCCCGAGGGCGCCTACCTCGAACTGCCCCTGGCGGGCCCGACCACCGAACGCGACCTTGCCGGCAAGGTCGTCGACATGGTCATCAACCCACTGAACGCGCTGGGCGAGCCGGAACGCTCCTATGTGCTCGGCCTTACCGCCGCGTCGAAGGTGGACGATCGCCTGCGCTATTCCGATACGGTCGACTCGGTCCTATATGGAAGCGCGGACAGCTATGCCCAGCTCCGGCTCTACTATCTCCAGAACCGGCACTACAAGCTTGGCATCGAGCAGGAGGTTTTCGATCCCTATGCCGATCCCTACGGACAATGACTTCCGCCGTCGCGGCGTGCTGGGCCTGATCGCCGGCGCGTCGGCAATGCTGGCGCTGCCGCGAAAGGCGGCGGCGCTCAGCACCGAGGAGGCGCGCGCGCTGATCGGCCGGGCGGTCGCCGACGTGAACGCGGTCATCAGCTCCGGCGCGTCGGAACCCCAGATGCTCGCGCAGTTCGAGCAGATCTTCGTGCGCTACGCCGACGTGCGCTACATCGCGCAAAGCGCGCTCGGCCCGGCGGGCCGCCAGGCCAAGCCCGCGCAGATGGCGGCCTACGTCAAGGCGTTCCAGGGCTACATCTCGCGCAAATACGGCCGCCGGTTCCGCGAGTTCATCGGCGGGCAGATCGAGGTGACGGGCGCGCATCCGCTCAAGAGCTTCTACGAGGTGACGTCGATCGCCAAGCTCAAGGGGCAGGCCCCGTTCGAGGTGGACTGGCACGTCTTCGACAAGTCCGGCAAGAACCAGTTCTTCAACCTCATCATCGAGGGAGTGAACATGCTGGCGGCCGAACGGACCGAGATCGGCGCCATGCTGGACAAGGCCGGCGGCAGCATCGACAGGCTGACCCAGCAGCTGGCCAAGGCCGGCTGAGCCGCAGGGCCGGCTGCGGCCGAGGGGGCCGACCCCTTCAGCCGCCGCCGCGGAACAGTCCCTGCACCTCGCGCAGGATCTGGTCGGCCAGGTTGCCGTTGCGCTCGCGGCGCGGCTCGACCGGGACGGCGTTCGGATCGCCACCTCCGCCATAGGCCTGATCGTAGGCGTCCTGCGGATAGCCGGATGGCGCGTAGGGATCGGGCGGCACGCCCGGCTGCGGCCAGGGCTGGCCGATCCAGCCCCCCGGTCCCACCTGCTCGGGATAGAGCATCGGCAGGGGCGACGGGGTGACGCCCTCGTCCACCCGCAGCATGACCTCGTGCCAGATCTCGGCGGGAAGCCCGCCACCGGTCACGCCGGAAAGCGGGGTGTTGTCGTCATAGCCCATCCAGACACCCGCGACATAATCCGCGGTGAAGCCGATGAACCACGCGTCTCGGGCGGCTTGGGTGGTGCCGGTCTTGCCCGCCGCCTCGCGGTCGGGAAGCCGCGCGCGGCGCCCGGTGCCGACGTCGATGACCTGCGTCATCATGTAGGTCAGCTGGCGCGCGGCCTGTTCCGAGATCACCCTCTCGCGCAGGCCGCCCTCCTGGCCGATCAGAGCGGTGTCGTCGCCCTGGATGCGCAGCTCGACCAGCCCGTACGGGGTGACGGCCGAGCCGCCGTTCAGGATGCCCGCGTAGGCGCCGGTCATGTCGATCAAGGTGGATTCCGAGACCCCGAGCGCCAGGGCGGGGCCGTCGGCCAGATCCTGGGTGAAGCCGAAGCCGGACGCCACCTCGCGCACCGCATCCCGGCCGACCGCCTCCGACACCCGCACCGCTGCGGTGTTGATCGACTGGGCGAGCGCCTCGGTCAGCGTGATCGGACCCCGGAAATCCTTGTCGTAGTTCTTCGGCGACCAGGTGCCCGATCCGGGAATCGACAGGGTCAGCGGGGCGTCCTCGACAATGGTGTTCATGTTGTAGCCGAGGTCGAGCGCGGCGGCATAGACGAAGGGCTTGAAGGCGGACCCGGTCTGGCGCAGAGCCTGCGTCGCCCGGTTGAAGGCGCCGGCAACCTGCGTCTCGCGCCCGCCGACCATGGCCCGCACCGCGCCGTCATACGACATCACGATAATCGCCGCCTCGGCCTTGGAGCCCCCTTTCACCTTGGTCTCGAAGACGTATTTCAGCGCGTCCTCGGCCGCCTTCTGGATCCTCGGATCCAGCGTCGTGCGCACGATGACATCCTCGGTGGTGTCCTTGGTCAGGAAGCTCGGACCGCTTTCCATCACCCAGTCGGCGAAATAGCCGCCGGCGCGGGCGGCGGCGGCCGGCGACAGCTGCGCGGGATGCTTGATCGCCTGGTCGTATTCGCTGTCGGTCAGATAGCCTTGGTCGTGCATCAGGCCCAGGATCACCGCCGCGCGGTCCTGCGCTCGCTGGAGGTTCGCGGTCGGCGCGTATTTCGACGGCGCCTTGAGCAGACCGGCCAGCATCGCCGCCTCGGACGGCGTCACCGCGTTGGCGGACTTGCCGAAATAGCGCTGGGCCGCGGCCTCGAACCCGCGCGCGCCCGCACCGAGGTAGGCGCGGTTGAAGTAGATCGTCAGGATGTCGTCCTTGGAATAGCGCGCCTCGAGTGCGAAGGCGTAGGGCACTTCCTTGAGCTTGCGCCACACGCTGCCCTTCCGGCAGTCGGCCTCGTAATCGGCCTCGGATTTCCAGGTCTTCGGATCGTAGGGCACGCCAAGGCAGAGGAGCTTTGCCACCTGCTGGGTGATGGTCGAGCCGCCGTTGCCTTCCAGGGCCCCGCGGCCTTCGGACAGGTTGATGCGGATTGCGCTGGCAATGCCGCGCGGGCTGATGCCGAAGTGGCGGTAGAACCGCTTGTCCTCGGTCGCCACGACCGCGTTCTTCAGGTAGGGCGAGACCGTTTCGGCGGTGATCTGGCCGCCGAAGGTCTCTCCGCGCCAGGCGAAGACCTTTCCGTCACGGTCCAGAAGCGTCACCGAGCCGCGGGTGCGCGCGTCGATCATGCGCTCGAGCGGCGGAAGCTGCGCGTAGAAATAGGCGGTCGTCAGGCCGACGATCAGGACGGCGACGGCCGCAACCCGCCAGCCGATGCCCCAGACCACGCGCCAGAGGCCGCGCAGCAGGCCCCGCACCAGCCGGACCGGCCACGAATGTTGGCTTGCCGTCGTGGCGCGCGCCGCCCTCGGCTTGCCGGTCGCCGCCTTCGATCCCGACGCGCCCCTGGCCGCTGCCCGCGACGGCCTTGAAGGCTGCCGTCGCCCTGCGGTCAGCGGGGGTTCCTTGCGCGTGCCGCTCATCGTCCCTCGTGCTCGTGCCTGCCGTTTGTTTTGCGCGACAATACAGGGTCGCCGCCCGGAAGTGGAGGGAATTGCCTTCACGATTCGGTTTGCGATATGCCCAAAAAAACGGCAAGTCGCCCAAGATGTATATAAATTGGGCAATACTTCGCGCCACCGCCCGTCCCGTCGCCCCGCCTGCCTTGTCCGGTCCGGCCGACCCGCGCCTCCTTTCGGGGTGGCCCGGTCCGAGGGTCATCCGTCAAGCGAGGGGACAGAACGTGAAACTCATCATCGCTGCAATCAAGCCGTTCAAGCTCGAGGAGGTGCGCGAGGCGCTCACCGCCATCGGCGTGCGCGGCATGATGGTGACCGAGATCAAGGGCTTCGGCGCGCAGTCGGGCCACACGGAGATCTATCGCGGGGCCGAATACGCCGTGAATTTCGTGCCCAAGGTGAAGCTCGAGCTGGTGGTCCCCGACCAGGTGGCCGAGCAGGTCGTGGATACCATCCAGAAGACGGCCAAGACCGGCAAGATCGGTGACGGCAAGATCTTCGTTCTGGAGGTGGAACAGGTGCTGCGCGTGCGCACGGGCGAGTCCGGCGAAGACGCGATCTGACAGGCAACGCTTTGGGGAAAGTGACAAACGACATGACGAAACTCATGAAATTCTCGGGGCTTGCCGGGCTGATGGCCGCGGCGTCGGCCCTGCCCGCGCTGGCGCAAGAGGCGGCCGCGCCTGCGGCCGAGGCGGCGGCACCTATCATCGACAAGGGGGACGTGGCCTGGATGATGGCCTCCTCGCTTCTTGTCCTCTTCATGATCATTCCGGGCCTCGCGCTGTTCTACGGCGGCCTGGTCCGGTCCAAGAACATGCTCTCCGTGCTCATGCAGTGCACCATGATCGCCTCGGTCGTCATGGTGGTCTGGGTGTTCTACGGATATTCCTTCGCCTTCGGCGGCGGCACCTCGCCCTTCTGGGGGGGGCTGGGCAAGCTGTTCCTTGCCGGCGTGACGCCCGAGACGACGGCCGCCACCTTCTCGGACGGCATCGTGCTGCCGGAATACGTGTTCATCGCCTTCCAGATGACCTTCGCGGCGATCACGCCGGCGCTGATCGTGGGCGCCTTCGCCGAACGCATCAAGTTCTCGGCGGTGATCCTGTTCACCGTGCTCTGGGTGACGGTCATCTATTTCCCGATCGCGCACATGGTGTGGGACGCTTCGGGTCTGGTCTACAACTGGGGGGCCATCGACTTTGCCGGCGGCACCGTGGTGCACATCAACGCCGGTATCGCCGCGCTCATGGCCGCCATCGTGATCGGACCGCGCGTCGGCTTCGGCAAGGACAACATGGCGCCGCACTCGATGACGCTGACCATGGTCGGCGCGGCCATGCTGTGGGTGGGCTGGTTCGGCTTCAACGCCGGCTCGAACCTGGAAGCGACCGCCGGTGCGACGCTGGCGATGCTGAACACCTTCGTGGCCACCGCGGCGGCGGTCATCTCGTGGTCGCTGGTCGAGACGATGACGCGGGGCAAGGCCTCGGGTCTGGGCGCGGCCTCGGGCATGGTCGCCGGTCTGGTGGCGATCACCCCGGCCTGCGGCACCACCGGCCCGGTCGGCGCGATCGTGCTCGGCCTCGTGGTCTCGCCGATCTGCTACCTGTTCGTCACCAAGGTGAAGGCGATGTTCAAGTATGACGACAGCCTCGACGTCTTCGGCGTGCACGGCATCGGCGGCATCGTCGGCGCGATCGGCACCGGCATCCTCTGCGCGCCGTCGCTGGGCGGCACGGGCTTCGTGGTCGAGGCCGGCACCATGGGTGCTCAGGTGATGGTGCAGATCCAGGCCGTTCTGGTGACGCTGGTGTGGTCGGGCATCGGCTCGCTGATCCTGCTCTACATCGTCAAGGCGATCACCGGCCTGCGCGTCGATACCGAGAGCGAGCGTATCGGTCTTGACCAGACCTCGCACGGCGAAAGCGCCTATCACGCCTGATCCCCGTCCTCCCGGGCGGCGGAAACGGAACGGCGGGGCCAGGGCCCCGCCGTTCTGCATTCTGGCGGCGAAGGGTCAGACGCCGACGGCAACGATGGCGCGGGCCAGAACCGGCACGGTCGCAGCGTTCAGCCCGGCGATGTTCAGCCGCGAATCGCCCACCATGTAGATGCCGTGTTCGGCGCGCATCCGCTCCACCTGCTCGGGCGTGGCGCCGAGGCGCGAGAACATGCCGCGATGGCGGGCGAGAAAGTCGAAGCGGTCCGAGTTGGTGAGGCGGCGCAGTTCGTCCGCCAGTTGGGTGCGAAGCGCCAGCATCCCGCCGCGCACGGCCTCGAGTTCGGCCTCCCAGTCGGCGCGCAGCTCGGGGGTGCTCAATACATCCGTCACCAGCGCCTGCCCGTGGAAGGGCGGGAAGGAATAGGCCTGCCGGTTCAGATAGGCGAGCGTGCCCTGCGTCACCTCTCGGGTCGCCGGATCGCCCAGCACCATCAGGCAGCCGGTGCGTTCGCGGTAGATGCCGAAGTTCTTCGAGCAGGAGGCCGCGATCAGGACCTCGGGCAGGCGCGCGGCGATCAGCCGGGTGCCGGCCGCGTCCTCGTCGAGCCCGTCGCCGAAGCCCTGATAGGCGAGGTCGATCATCGGCACCGCGCCCGTCCGGGCCAGAAGGTCGGCGACCGCCCCCCACTGGTCCAGCGTCAGGTTCGCGCCGGTCGGGTTGTGGCAGCAGCCGTGCAGCAGCACCAGATCGCCGGCCTTCGCCTGCGCAAGATCGGCCAGCATCGCGTCGAAATCGACGCCGCGCGTCGCCGCGTCGAAATAGCGGTAGGGTCGCTGCGCCTGCCCCATGAAGGACAGGATCGAGTTGTGGTTGGGCCAGGTCGGGTCCGAGACCCAGACCGTGGTGCCGGGATTGGCCAGCCGGCCGAGCTCGAACCCCATGCGGCAGGCGCCGGTGCCGCCCACGGTCGAAAGGCAGGACAGCCGATCGGCGGGAAAACCCTTGCCCAGCACCATCTCGGCCATCGCCTTGTGGAAGTCGGCCTCGCCGGCGAGCCCGGAGTAGGTCTTGGTGGTCGCGGTGTCCCAGAGCCGCTTTTCGGCGGTCTTGACCGCGCGCATGATCGGCGTGCGGCCCTCGGCGTCCTTGTAGACGCCGACGCCGAGGTCGATCTTGTCCGTGCGCGGGTCGGCGCGGAACTGGCCCATGAGCGCCAGGATCTTGTCGGGCGCCTGCGGCTTGAGGTTGGACAGCATCACTTGTCTCCGGTTGCGACCTTGAGGTCGTTGTACATGCCCCATTCCGCCCAGGCCCCGTCATAGACGGCGTGGTCGCGGTGGCCGATGCGTTCGAGCGCGAGCGCGAGCATCGCGGCGCTCACGCCCGAGCCGCAGGTGCAGATGGCGGGCTTCGACAGGTCCACGCCGGCCCGCGCAAAGACCTCGCGCAGGGCCTCGGGCGATTTCATCGTGGCGTCGGGGTTCAGAAGATCGGACCAGGGCACGCTCTTCGATCCGGGGATGTGCCCCACGCGCAGCCCCGGACGCGGTTCCGGGTCGCGGCCGGCAAAGCGGCCGGCCGGGCGGGCGTCGATGATCTCGTGGTCGCCCAGCTTGGCGGCGTGGGCGACCTGCGTCACGTCCTTGACCAGTCCCGCCTGCCGCTGGACGGTCATGTGGCGGTCACGGGTGATCGGCGGCATGTCCTCGGTCGGGCGGCCCTCGGCGATCCACTTCGGCAGCCCGCCGTCCAGCACCGCGACGTCGGTCTTGCCCATCAGCCGGAAGGTCCACCAGACCCGCGGCGCGGAAAAGATGCCGTGCTGGTCGTAGACGACGACCTGATGGCCGTCACCCACGCCCATCGCGCGCATCCGACTGATGAACTTCTCGGGCGGGGGGGCCATGTGGGGCAGCGCCGAGCGCTGATCGGAGATCTCGTCGATGTCGAAGAAGCGCGCGCCGGGAATGTGGGCCTCGGCGTAGCCGGCCCTTGCGTCGCGCTGCATGGCCGGCAGGAACCAGGATCCGTCGAGGATGCGCAGGTCGGGGTCGCGCAGATGGTCGGCGAGCCACGCAGTGGACACCAGCGTCTTGGGATCGTCCTGAGCCATGCTGCACCTCCCCGGCCGGGCCTGATTATCCGGGCCGGGCCGGGAAGGGCAAGCCGTCTTGCTGCGTGGCGGCCCTACTTGGCCATCATGCTCTTGATGATGCCGACGATCGCCATCAGGACGCCGCCGCCGACACCGCCCGAGGCCACCTGCGAGATGATCGCGCCGATGTCGAGCCCGCCGGCCGGGCCCGCGGCTCCGGCCGCCGCATCCATAGCGCCGCCGCTCAGCATGGCCAGGATCTGGCTGCCGAGGCCACCGCCGATGATGCCGGCAATCGAGTTGCCGATGGGTCCGAGGTCGAGGTTCTTCAGAACCTTGCCGACGATGTTGCCACCCGCTGCTCCGGACAGCAGCGCGATGATGAGTTCAACCATCTGATCGTTCCTTCTTCCCTGCGGGCCGTGTGGAACCTGTCGGGCAGGCCCGGCCCTCACCCACCGGACAGAGGAAGGCTCGCACGATTTCGTGATCTGGCAAGACGGCGCGGCGCGGGCCCGGCCCGTCCGCTTGTGGCCCGTGACCGGAATGTCACGGCCGTTGCCACCGGATTGGAGCCCTGTCAGCCCTGCTTCAGCAGCCGCTGCTTCTGGCGATTCCAGTCGCGCTTGGCCTCGGTCTCGCGCTTGTCGGCGGTCTTCTTGCCCTTGGCGACACCGATCTTGAGCTTCACCCGGCCCTTGTCGTTGAAATACATGACGAGCGGCACCAGCGTCATGCCCTCGCGCCCGGTCGCGTTCCACAGCCGTGACAGTTCGCGCTTCGACACCAGAAGCTTGCGCCGGCGCCGCTCTTCGTGGCCGAAGACACCGGCCTGCTTGTAGGCGGCGATGTAGCCGTTGATGAGCCACAGCTCACCCCCCTCGACCGAGGCGTAGCTGTCGGCGATGTTCGACTGGCCCGTGCGCAGCGACTTCACCTCGGACCCGGTCAGCACGATGCCGACCTCGAGATCGCTCTCGATGAAGTAGTCGAAACGGGCGCGCCGGTTCTCGGCGATCACCTTGTAGTTGGATTTCGGTTGGTCGGCCATGATGGCCCGAGATAGGGGCAGGCGCGGCGGGAGTCCAGCTTGGCCCTTCACGACGGCCGTCGCGCACCGTATCTCGGTGGGGGGAGGGCCGCGATGTTCATCCAGATTGCCATCGGATCGATCCTGATGCTGACCACGATCGTGTTCACGGGCACGACGCTCTGGATCGTCGAGGCGCTCCTGCGGCGCTTCCACCCCTGGCTCACCCGCGAGCCGCACGGCCCGAAACTCGGGGCCCTGCTCATCGCCGCCGCGCTGTGGATCATGGGCGTGGTGACGGTCGATGTCTGGGTCTGGGCCGCCGCCTTCGACGTGCTGGGCGTCTTCCCGTCGCTGGAGCCGTCGGTCTATTTCGCGCTCGTCTCCTTCACCACCCTCGGCTACGGGGACGTGATCCTGCCCGAGCAGTGGCGGCTTCTGGGCGGCATGGCCGGGGCCAACGGCTTCATGATCTTCGGCTTCCTGATCGCGATGCTGGTCGAGGCGCTGCGCCATGTCCGGCTGTCGCAGATCGAGCGGCGGCGGTCCTGAGGGGGCGCTGCCCCCCTCGCCCCCGGGGTATTTCGGCGAAGAAGAAGACCGAGGAGAAGACTCAGGCCTCGTGGGTGATGCGCCCCCCGGCCATGGTGAGGGCGACCGACAGCGCATCCACCGACTCGGGCGGGGTCGCCTCGATGTCGGCGGACAGCACCACCAGATCGGCGGCCATGCCGGGCGCGAGCGTTCCGGTCAGCCGGTCCCAGTGGGCGGCGTAGGCGCAGCCACGGGTGTAGGCGGCCAGCGACGCCATGAGACCGACCCGCTCGTCGCGGCAGCCCGGGGCATCGAAGGGGCGACGGGTCAGCGCGGCCCTGAGGCCGCGCAGGACCGAGACATCGGTGACGGGCCAGTCGGAGGCGAAGGCGAGAGGGGCGCCGGCCTCGGCCAGGGTGCGCCACAGGTAGGCGTTCTTCAGCCGGTCGAGGCCGATGGTGTGGACCGTGGGTTCGAGTCCGAAGTCCATGGCGCCCGGAGGATGCGGCGGCTGGAGCGACGCGGTGATGCCGAGCCGGGCGAGCCGCGCAATGTCGTCGGGGGCGATCAGTTCGATGTGCTCGATCCTGTGGCGGCTGTCGCGCGGACCGTTCGCCCGCCGCGCCGCCTCGTAGCCGTCGATGGTGGTGCGGACGGCGCCGTCGCCGATGGCGTGAACCGCGATCTGAAGGCCGCGCCGGTCGATCTCGGTGCAGATGGCGTTGAAGCGGTCGGGCGCGAAGAGCGGCTCTGAGCGGTGGCCCGGGTGGCCCGGGTAGTCGGCCAGCATGAAGGCGGTGCGGCTGTCGACGACCCCGTCCATGAACATCTTGACGAAGCCCGAGGAGATCCAGTCGTCGGCGAAGTCGCGGGTCATGGCGTCGGCCCGGTCGAGGTCCGACAGGTCCATGTGCGGCTTGAAATGGAAGGGCACCTTGACGCGGGCGGTGAGGCGTCCCTCGCGCCGCAGCCCGTCGAGGAGTTCGAGCGTGTAGCGGTTGCCGTCCATGTTCACCATCGCGGTGATGCCATGGCGGGCGCAATGGGCGAGACCGCGCGCGACCTTCTCGCGGTCGATCGCCTGTTCGGCCGCCGAGGGCCAGGGCGAGGGCTCGCCCCCGGTCGCGATCCCGAGGTTGAGCCGCGCCTCGCCGCCCAGCGCGATCACCGGGGCGAAGGCCTCGAACTCGCGCAGTTCCCCCGTGGCCAGGCCGTCCGCGCCCATGACCACCTCGTGGCCATGCGGCATCGGGGCGCCGTGCAGGATCCCCGCGGCCTTCAGCGCGGCGGTGTTCGCCCAGACCGTGTGGTGGTCGTGGGCGGTGATGGCGATCGGTCGGTCGGCGATCACCGAATCGAGATCGTGCCGCGACATCGGATGGTCGAGCATCGCGTAGGATCCGCCCTGCGCCATCAGGAGAGGCGCGTCGGGGTTCTTCGCCGCGAAATCGCGGAAGGCCCGGGTGATGGCCTCGATCCCCTCGGCATGGGTCAGCTGCAGATGCGCGAGCTCCGCGCCGCCGAGCACCAGATGCAGGTGGCTTTCGACGAAGCCCGGCAGGACCGTGGCCCCGTGCGCGTCGATGATCCGGGTGCCGGGTCCGGCAAGCGCCTCGATGCCGGATCGGGGCCCGACCGCGGCGATGCGGTCGCCGTTCATGGCGATGGCTTCGGCCCGGGGTCGGCCCGGGTCCATGGTCAGGATCCGGGCGTTGGTGACGATGAGATCGGGATGCATCGGCGGGCCTTGCTGTGGAAGCGACGCCCCGACCCTGCGCAGACCGCCGCCCCAAGGCAAGCCGTGGAGCGACGTCGCGGTGACGCGATCAGTTCAGCAGGCCCGCGTGGCGCATGGCCGCGTCGATCCGCGCCTTGGTCGAGTCGAGCAGGCCGGTCAGCGGCAGGCGCACCTCGTCCGAGATCAGGCCGAGACGCGACAGTCCGTATTTCGCGCCCGCGACACCGGGCTCGATGAAGATCGCCTCGTGAAGCGGCATGAGCCGGTCCTGGTATTCGAGCGCCTTCGCGTAGTCGCCGCGCAGCGTCGCCTCCTGGAATTCGGCGCAGAGCCGCGGGGCCACGTTGGCGGTGACCGAGATGCAGCCGACCCCGCCGTGGGCGTTGAAGCCGAGCGCGGTCGCATCCTCGCCGGAGAGCTGGATGAAGTCACGGCCGCAGGCGGCGCGCTGCTGGCTCACGCGCTCGATCTTGCCGGTGGCGTCCTTCACGCCGACGATGCGCGGCAGCTTCGCCAGCTCGCCCATGGTCTCGGGGGTCATGTCCACGACCGACCGGCCGGGGATGTTGTAGATGATGATCGGCAAGTCCGACGCGTCGTGCAGCGCCCGGTAGTGCTCGATCATGCCGCGCTGGGTCGGCTTGTTGTAATAGGGCGTCACCACCAGCGCGGCATCCGCGCCGACCTTCTGGGCGTGGCGGATCAGGCCGATGCCCTCTGCCGTGGCGTTCGAGCCGGCACCGGCGATCACCGGCACGCGCCCGGCGGCGGCCTTGACGACCGCTTCGATCACCGCGCCATGCTCTTCGTGGGACAGCGTCGGGCTTTCGCCGGTGGTGCCGACCGGAACGAGGCCGTGCGAGCCTTCGGCGATGTGCCAGTCCACAAGTTTCTTCAGCGCGTCGAAGTCCACGGCGCCGTCCTTGAACGGCGTGACGAGGGCGGGAAGGGATCCCTTGAACATGTCGCGCTCCTTGCTGTGGCGGGCAGACTCGCCCGGTGAAACCGGCGCGGAACCTATAGGGGGCGGGAGACTTTGCCAAGTTTGTGTGTTGCGGGCGCGGGCGGGCCGGGTACAATCGCGGTCAAAACACCGAGGCAGTGCAAGACCGATGTTCCGACCGCTGATGCTGGCCGCGTCCCTGACGCTGGCGCTTTCCCTTCCCGTGCAGGCCGATGACGCGCCGACCTTCGCGCGCGCGCTGACACTGGCCGAGGGCAAGGACTGGCCGGGCGCGCGGGATCTCGGCCAGCGGGCCGGGCCCCTGGCCGCCTCGGTCATCGACTGGATGCGGCTGCGTGACGGATCGGGCGCCTTCGCCGAGTATCCGGCCTTCCTCTCGGCGCATCCCGACTGGCCGGGGCTGGCGCTGCTGCGCGAGAAGGGCGAAGCGACGATCGGGGCGGGTGCCGATCCGGCGCGGGTCGTGGCCTATTTTGCCGGGGGCGCACCGCAGACCGGGGCCGGTGCGCTTGCGCTGATCGACGCGCATCTGACGCGGGGCGAGCGCAAGGCTGCCGTGGCCGCGGCGGTGGCGGCCTGGCGGTCGCTGCCGTTGTCGCAGGCCGACCAGGAGGCGTTCCTTGCCCGGCTCGGCCCGGAGCTTGCCGAACACCATGACGGGCGCGTTGCCGCGATGCTGGCCGCCGGCCATACGGACAGCGCGCGGCGGATGCTGCCGCTGGCCAGCCCGGGAACCCGCGCGGTGGCCGAAGCGCGCATCGCCCTGCAGGAAAACGGCAAGGGCATCGATGCGCTGATCGCCGCCGTGCCCGCGCGCATGGCCGCATCGCCGGGGCTTGCCTTTGACCGGTTCCGCTGGCGCATCCGCAAGGACCGCTACGACGAGGCCGAGGCGCTGCTGCTGGAGCGGTCGCAGAGCGCCAAGGCGCTGGGCGATCCCGAGGTCTGGGCCGAGTGGCGCCGCCGGCTGGCGCGCAAGGAGATGCGCGAAGGCGATCCGGCGCGCGCCTATCAGATTGCGACCCGCCATCACCTGACGTCCGCGGCCGGCGAGGACTACGCCGACCTCGAATGGCTGTCGGGCTACATCGCGCTGCGCAAGCTGAACGATCCCAGGGCCGCGCTGACCCATTTCGACCGGTTCGCGGCCGCCGTCAGCGGGCCGATCAGCCTGTCGCGGGCCGCCTACTGGCAGGGCCGTGCCCACGAGGCGCTGGGCGACGCGGCCCGGGCCCGGGCCGCCTATGCCGAGGGCGCGCGCTATCAGACCGCGTTCTACGGGCTCCTGTCCGCCGAAAAGGTGGGCCTGCCGCTCAGTCCCGCGATGACCGGCCGCTCGACGCTGCCGGACTGGCGGGGCGCGGCCTTCACCGGATCGACGGTGTTTCAGGCGGCGCTGCTGCTGGAAGAGGCCGGCCGGCGCGATCTGGCGCAGCGGTTCCTCCTGCATCTGGCCGAGGGGCTGTCCGGCGAGGACATCGGCCGGCTGGCCGCCATGGCGCGCGACGAAGGCGATGCCAACACCGCGCTGGTCCTGGCCAAGAAGGCGGCCTCGAAGGGTGTGGTCTGGCCGGGCGTCTATTTCCCGCTGAACGGTCTCGAGGCGCTCGACCTTCCCGTCGAGCCGGAACTGGCGCTGGCGATCGCGCGGCGCGAAAGCGAGTTCAACCCCGCGGTCGTGTCCGGCGCCGGCGCGCGCGGCCTGATGCAGGTGATGCCGGCAACCGCCAGGCGCATGGCCGGCAAGCTTGGCCTCGGCTACGAGCCGGCCAAGCTGACCGCCGACTGGAAATACAACGCCCGGCTGGGCAGCGCCTATCTGGCCGAGCTGGTGGCCGAGTTCGGGCCGTCGCCGGTGCTGGTCGCCGCGGGCTACAACGCCGGACCGGGGCGGCCCCGGCAGTGGATCGACGCCTTCGGCGATCCGCGGCGCAAGGATGTCGACGTGGTGGACTGGATCGAGTCGATCCCGTTCGAGGAAACGCGCAACTATGTGATGCGGGTCGCCGAAAGCCTTCCAGTCTATCGCGCCCGGCTGCGGGGCGACGCGGGGCAGGCGCTGCGATTCACCCGGGAACTTAAGGGCGGCTGAGGCCGCAGGGGGCATGGCGGGCGGCCGATGGACCAGAGGCTCACCAGCGATTTCTGGGTACGCGCCTATCTCCGGCGGCTCGAGATGGCGGCGATCCCGGCGCATCTGGTCGTGCGGGGCGACGCGACGGCGGGGGCGGTCCTTGTCAAACTGGCCACGCTCGACGGCCGGGCCCGCCTGTTCCAGCGGTCCTTCGACCTTGCCAGCGGCCGGCGGGCCTGGGTGGTTCTGGCCGACGGGCCGGAAGCCGAGGTCGATGCCGCGGTCGCCCGGCAGCGTCGGATGGATCCCGACCTCTGGGTCGTCGAGATCGAAAGCCGGACCGGGCGGACGCTTCTCGACGAAGAGGGGCTGGCCGACTGAAACGGCTTGAAACGGCGCCGGCCGATGCCAATGTCTTGCGCGGAGGTTCCGCCGATGACATCGCCCCATCCGCACCGACGGGCGCGCGATCGCGCCGAAGCGCGGTTGCATCGCCAGTTTCACCGCCTGCGCCTTGCGCTGCCCTGGTTCGACCGCTGGATCGTCCATCTCCAGCAGGATCATGCGGCGCTGGTCCGGGTGCCCGCGGCGGTTCTGCTTCTGGTCGGTGGCGTCTTCTCGTTCCTGCCGTTCTTCGGCCTGTGGATGTTGCCGCTGGGGTTCATGCTCCTGGCCATCGACATCCCCCGGCTGCGCTCTCCGGTCGCGTCGGTCATCGTCCGCCTGCGCAGCGGCTGGCGCCGCGGGCGGCGGCTGTTGCGCCGGTCCCTGGGGTGGTGAGCGGGCGCCCGCGCCGGCCGGTCGGACGGTGGGCCCGCCATGGAATGGCGTGACGAGGGCATCCTGATCGCGGTGCGTCCGCATGGCGAGACCTCCGCGATCGTCGAGGTCGTCACCGCGGCGCACGGGCGCCACGCGGGCGTGGTGCGCGGCGGCGCCTCGCGCCGCATGGCGCCGGTCCTGCAACCGGGCGCGCAGGTCGATGTGGCCTGGCGGGCGCGGCTTGACGGCCACATCGGAACGTTCCGCGTCGAGCCGGTCCGGAGCCGCAGCGCGATCCTGTCGGACGCCCGGGCGCTCGCCGCGCTGAACGCGACCTGTGCGCTGCTCCACCTGGCGCTGCCCGAGCGCGAGCCGCATCCGGCGATCTACGCGGCGACCACCGGGCTCGCCGACGCGCTGTGCGCGGGTGAGGACTGGCTGGCGGACTACCTGCGCTGGGAGCTGCGCCTTCTCGAGGATCTGGGCTATGGCCTCGACCTCGGGCGCTGCGCCCTGACCGGCACGCGCGAGGATCTGGCCTACGTCAGCCCGGCGAGCGGGCGGGCGGTGGCGCGCGATGCGGCCGGCGCCTGGGCCGACCGCCTGCTGCCCCTGCCGCCCTGCCTGCTCGGGCAGGGTGCGGCCAGCCCGTCCGAGGCCGCGGCCGGGCTGCGCACGACCGGCCATTTCCTGGCCCGTCTTCTGGCCGACCTCGACCGCACCATGCCGGCGGCCCGGCTGCGGCTGGCCGCCGCCCTGTCGCGCAGCTAGCAATTCCGTCATCCGAGGTCGCAAACGCGGGCGACCGCCGGGCCGCCTGCGGCCTTTCTGGGCCGGCAGGAGACCGCAATGATCGGCCGTTACATTCCCGAGTGGCTGCGCCACGCCCCCGCGCCCGGCGCCCGCGGCTTCGCGACGCTTGCCGGGATCGAGGCTTCGGTGCGCGGGACGCTGGTCTCGGTCTGGCCGCTGGTGATGTACGCCTCGCTCGGCAGCGCCAAGCTCGTGAGCCTCGCCTATTTCCTCGTCGGGGTTGCCTCGCTGGCCTATGGGCTGCTCGTGCCCTGGATCAACCGCCGGTTGCCGCGGCGCTGGCTCTACACGGCCGGCTGCGGCCTCTACCTCATCGGGCCGGGGCTTGCGGCGACCGGACATCCGGGCGTGGTGCCGGTCGGACTGCTGCTGACCGGATGGGGCACGGTGACGGTGTTCATCTGCTCGAACGCCTATGTGATGGACTACATCGAGCGCCACGACCTGGGCCAGACCGAGACGCTGAAGCTCTTCTACAGCGCGCTGTCCTGGGCGGTGGGGCCGGTGGCGGGGGTCTGGCTGTGGAAACTCTGGCCGCCGCTGCCGTTCCTGGTCGCCATGGGCTTTGCGACGACGCTTCTGGTGCTGTTCTGGGCGATGCGCCTCGGGAACGGCAAGCTCATCACCCGGGCGCGCGGACCGGCGCCCAATCCGCTGGCCTATCTCGGCCGCTTCTTCGCGCAGCCCCGGCTGATGGCGGGCTTTTCCTTCGCGGTGCTGCGGTCGTCGGGCTGGTGGGTTTTCGTGGTCTATCTGCCGATCTGGTGCATCCAGTCCGGGCTCGGCGACCAGATCGCGTCACTGGCCTTCTCGGCGGCGAACGCGCTTCTGTTCCTGTCGCCGCTGATGTCGCGCTGGATGCGGTCGGTGGGGCTGCGCCGGGCCGTGCAGACCGCCTTTGCCGCGGCCTCCGCCTGTTATCTGGTCGCGGCCTTCGCGCCGGCCTGGCCGCCGCTTGCGGTGATCGCGATGTTCTTCGGCTCGATCTTCCTCGTGATGCTCGACACCTTCGGGGGGCTGCCGTTCCTCATGGCGGTGCGTCCGGCCGAACGCACCGAGATGGCGGCGGTCTATTCGAGCTTCCGGGACGTGTCGGGCATTCTCACCCCGGGCGTGGCCTGGCTTGTGCTGCTGGTGGCGCCGGTGCCGGGCATCTTCGCGGCCTGCGCGCTGGGGCTCGGCATTGCCTCGGCCGTCGCAAGCCGCCTGCATCCGCGCCTGGGCGAGAGGCGGCGCTGAGGCGCCGGCGCTCAGGCTTCGGCGATCCGCAGCCGGCGCATCGCCACGATCTGCCGCATCAGCCGGTGCGGCGGCACGGTGCGCGCCATGTCGCCCAGCATGCGGATGTCGGCCGCGACGCCGCGCACCAGCCCCCGCTTGGTGTGCTTGTAGGGGCTGGCGACCTCGTCCCAGCGCACGACGGCGATGGGCGTGCGGTCGCGGATGCAGATCTCGTTCAGGAAGACCTCGAAGCCGAAGGGCGGCAGCGACGAGAGCCGCCCGAGCGCCTCGGACAGAAGGCTGCGGCCGAGCACGCGCTCGCCCGAGATGTAGTCGATCCCGATCTTTCTCCAGAGCGCGGGGGCGTTGCCGCGCAGGCTGATCGACAGCCCCGCCCGGCCCTCCAGCACCGGGGCGGCAAGCCGGTGCACGTGATCGGCGGTAAGGTTCTGAAGGTCGGCGTCGATCAGCATGATGTGGTTGCCCCGCGCCGCCTCGAGACCGCGCAGGAGCGCGCGGGTCTTGCCGCCGTTCGGCCGGCAGGCGATGACCTGCACGCCGTCCCGGGCCGCCGCCTCGGCGGTGCCGTCCCGCGACCCGTCGTCCACGACGATGACCTCGTCCAGCGCCGGGTGGCCGGCGACCGCGTCGAGGACCGCGCCGATGCGGCTGGCCTCGTTGTAGGCCGGGATGATGCAGCTGACGGAGGGCGGATCGGCGGTGGTCATGGCTGCGAGCGCCGGTGCAGCCAGTACCAGTAGAGCGCGCCAAGCCCGATCATCGCCGCAAGGACCAGCGAGGCGCGGAAGAGGTAGTGGTCGATCGACACATAGGCGTAGCCGAGCAGGTAGCCGAGAAACACGAAGGCCAGCGCCTTGGGGATGGTGGCGAGCAGGTTCCATAGCAGGAAGGGCCCGATCGCCATCCGCGACATGCCGGCGGCCATCAGCACCAGAAAGCCCGCGGAATGGGTCAGCTTGCCGAAGGCGAGGATGCGGCCGCCGCGACGCTTGAACTGCTCTTCCAGCCAGCGCACCCGTTCGTCGTCGAGATGCAGGCGATGGCGCCAGCGGTCGGACAGGCGGGCGTTTCCCCAGCGGCCGAGGCCGTAGAAGATCACGTCGCCCACCAGATCGGCCAGCACCGCCATCGCCATCAGCACGTAGAGATTGAGCGCCCCGAGGCGGGCGAAATAGCCGGCGATGACGGTGACGATCGGTCCTTCGACCACGGCGAGGGGAAAGTAGATCTCGAACCCGTGGGTCTGGACGAGACGGTAGATGTCGTCGAGTGTCATCGGCCCGCTGCCGCCCTTGCGCCGGAGGTGACGGCGGTGCCGCGCCAGCGGACCGCCCGGCTGGTCCAGCCCTGCACCCACAGAGCCGGCATCAGCGCGTCGCGCAGGATCATCGCCGCCACGTCCGCCGCCGCCGAGGGCCAGCCGGCCGCGCGCGCAAGACGCCATTCCCCCCCGTACCAGGCGAGGGGCAGGGCCGCCAGAAGCCAGGGCGGCAGGTCGCCCGCCCCCACGAGCCAGCCGAGCGCGGCCAGCGGCAGGGCGGCGCCCGTCAGGATCTCGGCCGCATAGATCGCGGGGAAGCCCGCGCGCCGGATGTGGGCCCAGCGCCTCTGGCGGCCCCAGACCTGCGACCAGGTGCGGACCCCGAGCGGCTGCTGGAAGGGCATCGGCGTCAGCCGCACCGACAGCCCCATGCCCCGCACCAGCTTGGTGGCGGCCAGATCCTCGGCGATCTCCGAGCCGAGAACCGCCGGCCCCCCGGCCGAGTCCAGCACGGCGCGGGGAAAGGCCAGGGTCTTGCCCTGGGCGAAGCCCAGCCCGACCTGATCGGCCGCAAGCTGCCAGCGCGCCTGATGCGTGTTGAGAAAGGCCGCCTCCAGCCGCGCGGCGAAGCTTCGGGGCTCGCCTCCCCAGGCGGGCGAGGACACCATCCCGCAGCCGGGCCGCCAGGCGGCGAGGACGGTCTCGACATAATCGGGGGGCAGGAGTTGGTTGCTGTCGGCCATGATGACCCAGGTGCCCCGCGCCGCCGACCAGCCCTTGAGCAGGTTGTCGAGCTTGGGGTTGCCGGTCACGGGGTCGTCGCCCACAAGCACGCGCGCCCTGGCCGGCGCGTGCCCGGACAGGAGCCTTCGGGCCAGCGTCGCGGCCGGGTCGGCCGGATCGGCGACGCAGAACAGGATCTCGAGGTCGCGGTAGAGCTGGGCGAGGACCGAGGAGAGGCAGCGGGCAAGGTCGGGCTCAAGGCCGCAGAGCGGCACCACAAGCGACACCCCCGGCGCGATGTCCGGCGTGATCCGCGCCGCGTCCGGTCGTGACCGACCCGCGGCAAGGCGCCAGGCGACGGCCAGAAGGCTGGTCACTTGTGCGGCGACCCCAAGCGCCAGAACCGTCCAGGCGATGGTCTCGCCGGTCATTGCCGGGCCGGGATTCGGACGGGCAGGGGCGAGACGGCGCCGGCGGCCCAGATCTCCTCGGCCGTGACGCCGGCCACCGGGGCGCCCCGCGCATAGACGAGCCGGAGCGAGCCGTCGGCCGCCTCGGTGATGGCCGAGCAGTTGTCGATCCAGTCCCCGCAGTTCGCGTAGATCAGGCCGAGGTCATCGTGGAGCGCGGGCTCGTGAAAATGGCCGCAGATGATCCCGTCGGCGCCACTTGTCCGCGCCAGCGACACCAGACGGTCCTGGTACCGCTCGCCGTAGCGCAGCATCCGGTTGATGCGCAGCAGGACGTATTCGACGATCCGCATGTCGCCAAGCCCGACCGAGGCGCGCAGCCGGTTGATGAGCGTGTTGGCCAGCCGCACCATGCCGTCGATCTGTCCGCCAAGGCGCATCAGCCATTGCGCGCGGCCGGCGTAGCGGTCGCAGACGTCGCCATGAAGAACGAGGTAGGTTCGGCCGTCCGCGGTCCTGTACTCCATCCGCTCGACGATCTCGATCGCGCCGAAATACTGCCCGTAGTGACGCCGGAAGAACGAGTCGTGGTTGCCCGGAAGGTAGACGATCCGCACGCCTTCGTGCGCGCGCTTCAGAAGCAGTTGCAGCACGCGGTCTTCCGCGGGGGTCCAGTTCTGGGTGAGCGGCTGGCTGGTGTCGACGATGTCGCCGACCAGCACCAGGGTTTCCGCGGTGTTCCTCTCCAGGAACTCGGCCAGAATGTCGGCACGGCAGCCGTTCGTACCCAGGTGGCAATCCGACAGGAACAGCGTCCGGTGCCTGATCTCGGCCATTCCCTGCGTCGCGTTCCCCATGCCCCCACCTGCCCTTTTCAAACGTGTTTCCATGCCATGAGCCGGATACGCGCCCGCACGGGGCCTGTGGCCCCCTGTCGATACAATCCCTAGCCCGGCGGTCCGGTTCCCATCCTTCGTTAGTGACGTTTCGTCACAATGCTGCAACAGCGAGAGGATCGCTAGCCCGCCAGTGTCACCCGACTCATGACCTGTGTCTGATGCGCCGTTTCGTCAAGCCAGCGTGTGACGATGCGCGGCTCGTGCGGGGTGGTGTGCAGGCCGACCGGAATCTCGCGCTGAAGCAGCGAGCCGACCGCAAGGCGCACGGTCCCCGACACCAGGCGCGCCATCGCCGAGCCCCGGGCATCGCCCTCGGCGTCCAGCACCCAGCTGCGACCCCAGACCGGGCGGCCGGCGCGTTCGGCGGTCAGGGCCACGCTCAGCACGACCCGGTCGGGTTCGTTCTCCGCATAGGCGTTCTCGCGCCAGAGCCGGTCCGAGAGGTCGCGCAGCTCGGCATCGGTCGCGCCGGGCAGGACGGCGAAGATGTCCGACCAGGCCTCGGCCCAGCCGTTGAGCCGGAGCGTTCCCCGCACGAAATCCCGCACCCTCCAGGCCGGGTCGAAGTGGTATTCGGCCAGATAGGGCAGGCTGTCCCGGTTCGGATAGACCTCGAAGGCCTCGGGTGGCGAAAGCGGCAGCGTCACCGCGCTGACCGCATCCCAGGGGTGGGCAAGGCGCAGGTCCACGAAGTCGCGCCGGTAGCGCGCCGGGGCGCACAGCGCCTTGAGCACGCCATAGGGCGACCACGAGAACTTGTAGCGGAAGGCGTTGGGGTGGCGGGGCACGCCGCCGCAGTACGAGGCGAAGGACAGCACGTTGTCGGAGCGGTAGGCCGGCGAGGCGCGGTAGGCCGCGATCAGGTCATGCGCCATCAGATGGTCGATGCCGGGATCGAGCCCGACCTCGGCCACCAGCGACACGCCGGCGTGGCGCGCCGCCTGGTCCAGCGACCGCAGCTCGGCCGTCGCATAGCTGGAGCAGACGAAATGCGCGCCATGGGCCACGCAGTGCCGCGCCAGTTCGGCGTGCATGTCGGCCGGCAGCATCGAGACCACGATGTCCCCGCGCGCCAGCGCCGCGATCAGTCGGCCCGTGTCGAACGGCCGGATGTCCGCGGTCAGGTCGCCCACCAGGGCCTGGCCCTGCTCGACGGGCTGGGTCCAGACCGTGACCGGGTGGCCGTCGGCCAGAAGCGCCCTCAGCCCCGGCCCCGATGACAGCCCCGTTCCGCACCAATGGATCCGCATCGCGCCCGCCTTCAGTCCCATTTGACGTCGCCGAGGAAGATATACCCCGCGCCGTAGATTGTCTTGATGAGGCGAGGGTTCTTCGGGTCCTCGCCCAGTTTCGTCCGCAACCGCGAGATGCGCACGTCCATCGCCCGGTCGAAGCTTTCGCCCGCGGCGCCGCCGAGGCTCTCCTGCATCTGCGCGCGCGAGATCAGGCGTTTGGGGCTTTCGAGGAAGAGGCGCAGCACCTCGCCCTCGGCATGGCTCATCGGAACCTCGGTCCCGTCCGGCCCGACCAGCAGATAGCGGTCGAACTCGGCCCGCCACCCGGCAAAGCGGGCGACGCGCGTCGCCCGGCCCGGATCGGCACGGCCCCGGCGCAGGCGTGCCCGGATGCGCGCCACCACCTCGGCGGGGTCGAAGGGCTTGATGATGTAGTCGTCCGCCCCGAGCTCGAGCCCGGTCACTCGGTCCTGCACCTGTCCGCGCCCCGAGATGATGATGATCGCCGCCCCGGATTCGAGCGCAAGCCGATGGACGAGGGCCAGGCCGTCACGGTCGGGCAGGCCCAGGTCCACCAGGCAGACATCGGGGGCCGTGCGCTTCAGCGCCGCCTCGAACTCGGTGGCGCGGGCAAAGGCCACGGTGCGGAACCCGGCCTCTTCCAGCGTGTCGGCCAGCATCCGGCGGATTTCCGGCTCGTCGTCGAGGATCGCCACCAGCGGCTGGGTCATGCGGCGGCCCCGGTGTCGAGGACCGCGGCAAGCCCCGCGACATCGAAGGGCTTGGGCAGAAGCGCGAAGGCTTCGGCCCGCTGCCGGAGCGAGTCGCCGGGCGGCAGCGAAGTCATCAGGCAGATGCGGGCCGGATGGCCGCGCCGCGACAGTTCCTCGGCCAGATCGACCCCGGTCATCCGCCCGGGCAGCACGATGTCGCTGAGGATGAGACCGATCCCCGGCAGGTCGGCCAGTTCGCGGGCCTCGTCGGCGCTGGCCGCCTCGAGCACGGTGTGGCCGAGGCGCCGCAGCATCCCGCGCACCTCGGCGCGGATCTCGGACGAATCCTCGACCAGAAGGACCAGCGTCGGTTCGGCCGGGGCGCTGGCGGCGAGACGCAGGGGCAGGCGGATCGTCACCCGGGCGCCGCCGTCGGGGCGGTTGTCCAGCCGCAGGGTGCCGCCCGAAAGCCGCACCTGGTCATAGACCATCGAGAGGCCGAGTCCCGACCCCTCGCCCCCCTTGGTGGTGAAGAACGGGTCGAGCCCGCGGACCAGCGCCTCGGGCGTGAATCCCGGACCGTCATCGGCGACCGCCAGCTCCAGCCAGGTGTCCTGCACGGTGCGCACGATCAGACGGATGGTGCCGGGCCCTGCGCCGATGGCGTCGCGGGCGTTCAGAATGAGGTTCAGGAGCGCATCCTGCACCGATCCGGCGTCGATCAGCACGGGGGCGCCGATCGGTTCCGCGTCGATCGTCAGCCGCACCGCCTCGGGCAGCGACGGCCCGGCCATGGCGGACAGATCGGCGAGGAAGGCGGCAAGGTCGGTCGGCACCGGCCGCAGTTCGCGCGGCCCGGACATGCGCGCGATCCGTTCCAGAAGCGCGCCGCCGCGCCGGGCCGCGGCGAGCGTCGCGCGGGCGAGGTCGCGGGTCTCGTCCGGCAGGCCCTCGGTCCGCGCGATCCGGCCCTGAAGCCCCATGATGACGGTCAGCAGGTTCGAGAAGTCATGGGCGAGGCCCGAGGTCAGCTGCGCGGCCAGCTCGCGCTTGGCGGTCTGCGACAGGGCGGCGCGCGCCTGGGTCTCGGCGGTGACGTCGGTGGACAGGATGTAGACGCCCTGCACCTCGCCGTCGGCGCCGCGATCGGGTGTCAGCGCGATGCGCACGCGGCGCCCGGACCCGTCATGGGTGATCTCGAAGACCGTGCTCTCGCCGGCGAGCGCCTGTCGCAGCCGCGGCTCGATCCGGGCGAAGGTCTCGGCGCCGAGAACGTCGCGGGGATGGCGGCCGACGGGCTCGGCCAGGCTGCCGGGCATCACCGAGGCCAGCCGGCGGTTCGAGAAGGTGTAGCGCAGGTCCGGCCCGACATGGGCGATGTGGGCGGGCATCATCTCGGTCACCAGCCGGGTGCGCGCCTCCATCTCGGTCAGTTCGCGCTGGGCCTCCCGAAGGGCGGCGTTGGTCGCGGCCAGCGCCCGGTTGGCCTGGGCGAGCCCCTCGGTGTAGGCGTGGACCTGCCCGGCCAGCTCGGCCGAGCGCGCCGACAGAAGCTGCTCGTGCCGCCGGATGTCGGTGATGTCGGTGTAGACGGTGACCCAGCCGCCCTGCGGCAGGGGCGCCCCCTCGACCGAGATCACGCTGCCGTCGGGGCGCGTGCGCTCCATGTAGTGGGGGCGGAAGGCCCGGGCCTGCTCGACCCGGGCGCGGACCGCGGCCTCGGGGTCCGGCACCGGACCGTATTCGCCCCGGTGGACCAGAAAGCGGATGGTGTCCTCGAACGACGCGCCGGGCGTGACCAGCTCGGCCGGCAGGTCGAACATCTCGCCGAAGCGGCGGTTGCAGACGGCAAGGCGCAGGGTCTGGTCATAGATCGAGAGCGCCTGGCCAATCAGGTTGAGGCCGGCCTGGGTCAATCGCTCGCGCCCGTCCTCGGCCGGCATGCCATTCCCCTTCCCTTGCGCACCCATCGCTAGCACTGCCGTGCCGGTCCCGCAAATGGGCTGGCCCTTGTTACAATTCGTAAGGATTGGGAAAAAGTCAGGCAACCATTGCCCGCAACCTATGGGACAGTCTCGCAACGGGCGGCGCAGAATCGTCCGGCGACACGGGAGGAGAACGGCGTGGCGTTGAGCGAACCGGCGGAGTCCGGGCCCCAGTCCATACCGGCGCTGCTGGCGCGCAACGCCGAACGCTTCGGCGATCGGCCGGCCTGGCGCGAAAAGGAATTCGGGATCTGGCAGTGCTGGACCTGGGCCGAGGCGCATGCCGAGGTCCGCGCGATGGCGATGGGGTTTCTTGCGCTCGGGCTTCAGCGGGGCGAACACGTCGCGATCATCGGCCGCAACCGCCCGGCGCTCTACTGGTCGATGATGGCGGCGCAGATGTGCGGCGCGGTGCCGGTGCCTCTTTATCAGGACGCGGTGGCCGAGGAGATGGCCTACGTGCTCGACCACTGCGGCGCCGCCTTCGTGATCTGCGGCGACCAGGAGCAGGTGGACAAGGTGCTCGAGGTGCAGGACCGCCTGCCCGCCATCCGCCAGATCGCCTATCTCGACCGGCGCGGCATGCGCAAATACGACCACAGCGCGATGAACGCGCTGGCCGACATCAGCGCCGAAGGCAAGGCCGGCCACTACCGGCTGGAAGGCGAGCTCGACGCGCGCATCGCCGAACTCGGCTACGACGACACCTGCGTGATGCTCTACACCTCGGGGACCACCGGCCGGCCCAAGGGCGTGGTGCTGTCGAACCGCAACATCATCGAGACGGCGCGGGCGACCTGCGCGTTCGACCGGCTGACCGAGCGCGACTCGGTGCTGGCCTACCTGCCGATGGCCTGGGTCGGCGACTTCATCTTCTCGGTCGGGCAGGCCTGCTGGGCCGGCTTCTCGGTCAACTGCCCGGAAAGCGCCGCGACGATGATGACCGACCTGCGCGAGATCGGACCGACCTATTTCTTCGCGCCGCCGCGGGTGTTCGAGGGGCAGCTGACCAGCGTGATGATCCGCATGGAGGACGCGGGGCGGTTCAAGAAATGGCTCTTCGACCACTACATGGCGGTGGCGCGGCGGGTGGGGCCGGCGATCCTGGACGGCCGGCCCGTGCGCGCGGCCGACCGGCTCGCCTACCGGCTGGGCGAGATCCTGGTCTACGGCCCGCTCAAGAACACGCTGGGCCTGTCGCGCATCCGCGTCGGCTATACGGCGGGCGAGGCGATCGGCCCCGAGATCTTCGATTTCTACCGGTCGCTCGGAATCAACCTCAAGCAGCTCTACGGCCAGACGGAGGCCTCGGTGTTCATCACCCAGCAGCCCGACGGGCAGGTGCGCAGCGATACGGTGGGCGTGCCGTCGCCGGGCGTCGAGGTGCGCATCGGCGAGACCGGCGAGGTGTTCTACCGCAGCCCCGGCACCTTCGTCGAATACTACAAGAACCCCGAAAGCACACGGTCCACCAAGGACGCCGAGGGCTGGGTGGCGACGGGCGATGCGGGCTTCTTCGAGGAAGGCACCGGGCATCTGCGGATCATCGACCGCGCCAAGGACGTGGGCCGGATGGCGGATGGCCGGCTCTTTGCCCCGAAATACGTCGAGAACAAGCTCAAGTTCTATCCCAACATCCTCGAGGCTGTGGTGTTCGGCGCGGGCCGCGCGATGTGCACCGCCTTCATCAACATCGACCTCAACGCCGTCGGCAACTGGGCGGAACGCAACAACATCGCCTATGCGAGCTATCAGGAACTGGCCGGCCACCCGAAGGTCTACGCGATGATCCAGGGCCATGTCGAAGAGGTGAACCGGTCCGTGGCCGAGGATCCGATGCTGTCGGGCTGCCAGATCCACCGCTTCCTGATCCTGCACAAGGAGCTCGACGCCGACGACGGGGAACTCACGCGCACCCGCAAGGTGCGCCGCACCATCATCGCCGAGAAATACGCCGACCTGATCGCGGCGCTCTACGGCGGCAAGGACAGCGTCTACACCGAGACCGAAGTCACCTACGAGGACGGCCGCAAGGGCAGCATCAAGGCGACGCTGTCGATCCGCGACGCCGCCGTGGTGCCGGCGGGCCAGCAGAGAATGGCGGCGCAATGACCCCTGACACGGCGCAAGGCTACACCACTCCCGACGGCCGCCGCATCGGCCCGGTGCTTATGGAGATGCGCAACATCACCCTGCGTTTCGGGGGCGTGAAGGCGATCACCGACATCAGCTTCGACATCCGCGAGGGCGAGATCCGCGCGATCATCGGGCCGAACGGGGCGGGCAAGTCCTCGATGCTGAACGTGATCTCGGGCTTCTACGTGCCGCAGGAGGGCGAGGTCTGGTTCCGCGGCCAGCGCCGCCCGCCGATGAAGCCCTACCAGGTGGCGCGGCAGGGCATCGCGCGCACCTTCCAGAACATCGCGCTGTTCGACGGGATGTCGGTTCTGGACAACATCATGACCGGACGGCTCACGCTCATGCAGACCGGACTCTTCGGCCAGGCGCTGTGGTGGGGCCGGGCCGAGCGCGAGGAGTATGCGCACCGGGAGAAGGTCGAGAAGATCATCGACTTCCTCGAGATCCAGCACATCCGCAAGACCCCGGTCGGGCGGTTGCCCTACGGGCTGAAGAAGCGGGTGGAGCTGGCGCGGGCGCTGGCGGCCGAGCCGAAGCTCCTGCTTCTCGACGAGCCGATGGCCGGCATGAACGTCGAGGAGAAGGAGGACATGAGCCGGTTCATCCTCGACGTGAACGACGAATTCGGCACCACGATCGCGCTGATCGAGCACGACATGGGCGTGGTGATGGATCTCTCCGACCGGGTGGTGGTGATGGATTACGGCCGAAAGATCGGCGACGGCACGCCGGACGAGGTGCGAAACAATCAGGACGTGATCGACGCCTATCTGGGGGTGGCCCATGCCTGACTGGCTTCTCTACGCGTCCGAGGTGACGCTGAACGGGCTGATGGCCGGGGTCATGTATTCCCTCGTCGCGCTGGGTTTCGTGCTGATCTTCAAGGCCTCCGGCGTCTTCAACTATGCCCAGGGCGTTATGGCGCTCTTTGCGGCGCTGACGCTTGTCGGGCTCCAGAACGGGCAGGTGCCTTTCGCGCATCTTCTCAACACGATCTTCGGCACGCATGTCGAGACCCTGGGCTGGACCCTTCCGCCGCTGGTCGCGATCCTGCTTGCGGCGGCGGTGATGGTGGTCTTCGCGATCCTCGTCGAGCGGCTGGTCCTGCGCCACCTCGTGAACCAGCCGCCGATCATCCTCTTCATGGCGACGATCGGGCTGGCCTACTTCATGGAGGGGCTCGGCGACCTGATGTGGGGCGCCGACATCAAGAAACTGGACATCGGGCTGCCGCAGGGGATCAACGAGACCATCGAGGGCGCCACCGATGCGATGTTCGGCTACGGCTTCTTCATCGACAACCTCGACATCGTCGCGGCCTTCGTCGCCGCGGCGCTGGTGGTCGCGCTGACGCTGTTCAGCCAGTACACGAAATACGGGCGCGCCCTGCGGGCGGTGGCCGACGACCATCAGGCGGCCCTGTCGGTCGGCATCTCGCTGCGCTTCGTCTGGGTGCTGGTCTGGTCGATCGCGGGCTTCGTCGCGCTGGTCGCCGGCATCATGTGGGGCGCGAAGTCGGGGGTGCAGTTCAGCCTGAGCCTGATCGCCCTCAAGGCGCTGCCGGTGCTGATGCTGGGCGGCTTCACCTCGATCCCCGGCGCGATCGCCGGCGGGCTCATCATCGGGGTGGGCGAGAAGCTTTTCGAATTCTTCGTCGGTCCGATGATCGGCGGCGCCACCGAGAACTGGTTCGCCTACGTGCTGGCGCTGGTGTTCCTGGTGTTCCGCCCGCAGGGCCTGTTCGGCGAACGCATCATCGAGAGGGTGTGATGGACCGCGATCCCCAGACCGTCATGGCCACCGTTCCGCCGGCCCCCCGTTGCCACCGAAAGATTCTTCTTGAGCGCGCAACAAAGTTGCGTAACAAATCTCTGCGTCGGATTGTCGCGGGTCAGGGAGGACTGCGGCATCCGGCGCAAACGGTGGCATCGCCCGGCAGGGCTGCCCGTGGCAGGGAAGGGAGGCCCGTCCATGAAGCTCTGTTCGATCATGTTCACCGTCGGGTGGGCGGCCGCGCTGGTCTTCGGATTTCTGGCGCTGGCCGCCCCATCGGACGAATCCTCGACCTATCTGGTCGTGAACACGATCCTGGCCGCCGGGGGCGCAGCCATGGGCCTGTGGTCCTGGCTGAGGGTCTGCCGCCTGACCTGAGCCGTCCCGCCCGGTGCGTCGCGCGGTCCTTCGAAGGGGGGGCCGCCTGATGCTGTACCGCGAGGCCGGTGACTTCAAGACATCCTACCGCGACGACGGGCAGACCTTCCCGATCCGGTCCGACCGCCTGCGCTACTTCGCGCTGCTGGCGGTCGCCTTCGGCGTCATCCCGTTCCTCATCAACGACTACTGGGCGAACGCGGTCTTCGTGCCGTTCCTGATCTACGCGATCGCGGCGCTGGGGTTGAACATCCTGACCGGTTACGCGGGCCAGGTGAGCCTCGGCACCGGCGGATTCATGGCGGTGGGCGCCTACGCCTGCTACAAGCTGATGACCGCCTTCCCCGAGGTCTCGGTGCTGATCCACGTGCTGCTGGCCGGTGCAATCACCGCGGGCGTGGGCGTTCTCTTCGGGCTGCCGTCGCTGCGCATCAAGGGGTTCTACCTGGCGGTCGCCACGCTGGCGGCGCAGTTCTTCCTCGTCTGGCTCTTCAACAAGGTGCCGTGGTTCTACAACTTCTCGGCCTCGGGCCAGATCACCGCGCCCGACCGTACCGTCCTCGGTGTGTTCGTGACCGGAGCCCAGACCGCGGCCTGGGCGAAGTACCTGGTCTGCCTGGTGTTCCTGACGCTCCTGGCGATCGTGGCGCGCAACCTGACGCGGGGCAGCGTCGGCCGGCAGTGGATGGCGATCCGGGACATGGACATCGCGGCCGAGATCATCGGCGTCGATCCGCTGCGCGCCAAGCTCACGGCCTTCGCCGTCTCGTCCTTCTTCATCGGAATTGCGGGTGCGCTGTTCTTCGCGGTCTATCTCGGCGCGGCCGAGGTGGGCGAGGCCTTCGGCATCCAGAAGTCCTTCCTGATCCTGTTCATGGTCATCATCGGCGGACTCGGGTCGATCTTCGGGTCCTTCGCGGGCGCGGCCTTCCTGGTGCTGCTGCCGGTGGCCCTGAAGAACCTTCTCGTGGGCCAGCTCGGCTGGGCCACGGATCTGGCCGCGCACATCGAGCTGATGATCGTCGGTGCGCTCATCATGATCTTCCTGATCGCGGAACCGCACGGCCTCGCCCAGCTCTGGCGGCTGGCCAAGGAGAAGCTCCGGCTCTGGCCCTTCCCGCACTGAGGGCGGGCCGCCCAAGAATCAGACCGGGATACGCCCGGCGACCCAACCGATTGACACGTCTCTGGGAGGAGAACCACATGAAGACGAGCTTTGCAGCACTGGCGGCCGCGGCGATCGCCGCAACCACGGCCGCCCCGGCCCTGGCCGACCTGATGATCCCGAACCTCAGCTACCGTACCGGCCCCTACGCGCCGGGCGGCATCCCCTACGCCGACGGGTTCAACGATTACTTCACGCTGCTCAACGAACGCGACGGCGGGATCGGCGGCGAGAAGGTGAAGGTGGTCGAGTGCGAGACCGCCTACAACACCGAGAAGGGTGTCGAGTGCTACGAGGCGACCAAGGGGCAGGGGGCGCTGGTCTACAACCCGCTCTCGACCGGGATCACCTACCAGCTGATCCCGAAGGTCTCGGCCGACAAGATCCCGCTCTACACGCCGGGCTACGGGCGGACCTCGGCGGCGAACGGCAAGGTCTTCGAATGGGTGTTCAACTACCCGGCCAACTACTGGGATGCGGCCAGCGTCGCGGTCAAGTACCTGCTGGAACAGAACGGCGGCGACCTCAAGGGCAAGAAGATCGCGCTCGTCTACCACAACTCGGCCTATGGCAAGGAGCCGATCCGGACACTCGAGGAGCTGTCCAAGAAGCACGGGTTCGAGCTGAGCCTCATTCCGGTCGATCACCCCGGTCAGGAACAGAAGTCGCAGTGGCTGCAGATCCGCCGCGACAAGCCGGACTACATCATCATGTACGGCTGGGGCGTCATGAACGCCGTCGCCATCCAGGAGGCCGCCAACATCAAGTTCCCGATGGAGAACTTCATCGGCGTCTGGTGGTCGGGGTCGGAAAACGACGTGCTGCCGGCGGGCGAGGGCGCCAACGGCTACAAGTCGCTGACCATGCACGGGACCGGCATGGACTACCCGGTCTATGCGGACCTGAAGAAATACGTGATCGACGCCGGCAAGGCCTCGGGCGCGGGCGACCAGGTGGGGTCGGTGCTCTACTCGCGCGGCATGTATGCGGCGCTGGTGATCGCCGAGGCGGCCCGCAAGGCGCAGGAACTGGCGGGCACCGCCGCGATCAACGCCAGCCAGTTGCGCGACGGGTTCGAGAACCTCGAGATCACCGAGGCGCGGATGGCGGAACTCGGCCTGCCGAACTTCGGCCAGCCGTTCAAGGCGACCTGTGCCG
Source organism: Pseudomonadota bacterium (assembly GCA_049324535.1). GTDB lineage: Bacteria > Pseudomonadota > Alphaproteobacteria > Rhodobacterales > Rhodobacteraceae > JBMOOG01. The sequence goes on from JBMOOG010000001.1 coordinate 351,394, forward strand.
ACCACGGCGGACCGGGCGCCGCGATGATCCAGCAGTGGGACGCGACCGCGAAGAAATGGACGCTGATCACGCCCTTCATCGCGCCCGACACCGAGGTGATCGATCCGCTGATCGCCGAGGACTCGGCGGCCTTCGCCAAGGAAAACAACATCGCCGAGCGCTGCAACTGACCTGACCCATGCCCCCGGCCCGGTCCGGGCCGGGGGATCGCGAACGGAGTATCCCGAATGCCCCTGGATGCCAGAGCCGGCGAGACGCTGCTCGAGGTCACCAACATCGAGGTGATCTACAATCACGTGATCCTCGTGCTGAAGGGCGTGAGCCTGTCGGTCCCGAAGGGCGGCATCACCGCGCTTCTGGGCGGCAACGGCGCGGGCAAGACCACCACGCTCAAGGCGATCTCGAACCTGCTGCATTCCGAACGGGGCGAGGTCACCAAGGGCCAGATCCTCTACCGCGGCGACCGGGTGCAGGACCTCGATCCCTCGGCGCTGGTCCGGCGCGGGGTCATCCAGGTGATGGAGGGCCGCCACTGCTTCGGGCACCTGACCGTCGAGGAGAACCTGCTGACCGGCGCCTACACCCGCGGCGACGGGCGCTCGGCGATCGCGGCGGATCTCGAGCGCGTCTATGCCTACTTTCCGCGGCTCAAGGAACGCCGGAAGAGCCAGGCGGGCTACACCTCGGGGGGCGAGCAGCAGATGGTCGCGATCGGGCGGGCGCTGATGTCCCGCCCCGAGATGATCCTCCTCGACGAGCCGTCCATGGGTCTCGCCCCGCAGCTCGTCGAGCAGATCTTCGAGATCGTGAAGGCCGTGAACGAAAACGAGGGCGTGACCTTCCTTCTGGCCGAGCAGAACACCAATGTCGCGCTGCGCTTCGCGCATTACGGCTACATCCTGGAATCGGGGCGGGTGGTCATGGACGGTCCGGCCGCCGACCTGCGCGAGAACCCCGACGTGAAGGAGTTCTACCTCGGCATGTCCGACAAGGGCCGCAAGTCCTTCCGCGACGTGCGCAGCTATCGCCGCCGCAAGCGCTGGCTCTCGTGATGAAGGATCGTGCCGTGACCCATTTCGACAGTCTCGAGACCCGGTCCGACGACGAGCGCGCCACCGCCCAGCTCGCGGCGCTGAACGCGCGGCTCGCGCAGAACGGGCTCGGCCCGCTGCGCGCGATCGCCGAACTCGCCGGCCTTCCGGTGCTGCGCAAGTCCGATCTGGCCGCCCGCCAGAAGGCGACGCCGCCCTTCGGAGGGCTGCCGGTCGCGAACGCCGCCCATGTCTTCCAGTCGCCGGGCCCGATCTACGAGCCGGGCGGAATCACTCATGACTGGTGGCGGATGGGCCGGTTCCTGCACGCCTGCGGGATCGGGGCCGGCGACATCGTGCAGAACTGCTTCGGCTACCACCTGACACCGGCCGGCATGATCTTCGAATCCGGTGCGCGCGCGGTGGGGGCGGCCGTGCTGCCCGCCGGGACCGGCCAGACCGAACTGCAGGTGCGCGCGGCCGTCGACATCGGAACCACCGCCTATGCCGGCACGCCGGACTACCTGAAGGTGATCCTCGACAAGGCCGACGAGATGGGGGAACGCCTCCGGATCCGCCGGGCCGCCGTGGGGGGTGGTGCGCTCTTCCCGTCGCTCCGACGGGAGTACGCCGACCGCGGCATCACCTGCCTTCAGTGCTACGCCACGGCCGATCTCGGCAACATCGCCTACGAAAGCCCGGCGATGGAGGGCATGATCGTCGACGAGGGGGTGATCGTCGAGATCGTGCGCCCGGGCACCGGCGACCCGGTCCCCGAGGGCGAGGTCGGCGAGGTGGTGGTGACCACGCTCAACCCCGACTATCCGCTGATCCGGTTTGCCACCGGCGATCTGTCGGCGGTGCTGCCGGGGCGGTCGCCCTGCGGGCGCACCAACCTGCGCATCCGCGGCTGGATGGGCCGCGCCGACCAGACCACCAAGATCAAGGGCATGTTCGTTCGCCCCGAGCAGGTGGCGGCCCTGGTCGCCCGCCACCCCGAGGTGATCCGCGCCCGCATCATCGCCACCCGCGAGGGCGAGATGGACGCGATGACCGTGCGGCTGGAAACCCCGGCCGACGATCCCGCCCGTTACGAGGGATCGGTGATCGAGACGCTGAAGATGCGTGGCCGGGTCGAGATCGTTCCGCCCGGCAGCCTGCCGAACGACGGCAAGGTGATCGAGGATCTGCGCCGCTACGACTGACCGGGAACCGGCCCTGCGGCTTCTCCTCGGACCAATACCCCGGGGGTGCGGGGGCAGCGCCCCCGCCCGTGCCGCTGGCCCGCCGGGTGCCGGGAAGCGCACGCCCGGGCCATGCAAACGCCAAGGGGGCCGCTGCGTCCCGCGCAGCGGCCCCCGGCTATAGTCCTGGCCGAAACGTCAGCCCTGGCGGGCCTTGTAGCGCTTCTGCGTCTTGTTGATCACGTAGATGCGGCCCTTGCGGCGCACGATCTGGCAATCGCGGTGGCGCGTCTTCAGCGAGCGGAGCGAGTTCGCAACCTTCATCGTGTCTCCTTCGCGGCGCCGGTGCGCCCCTTATACCCGTGCCCCAGAGAGGCGGTGAACATGGTGGGCGGTACTGGGATCGAACCAGTGGCCACTACGATGTCAACGTAGTGCTCTACCGCTGAGCTAACCGCCCACATCGGCCTGTCCGCTCCCCGTCCGGTCATGCCGGTGCCGGGCTCGTCCACGCCAGTCCGCGCGTCTATAAAAGGAGTCGCCGGGCCTTTCAAGGGGGTTTGGCCGGCTGCATTTGCCGCCTATAGTCGGGGGACAAGAGGAGGCGCAATGTCCGATCCGTCGTACCGTCTGCTTCAGCCCGGCTGCCAGACCACCGCCGTGGTCTTCGCCTCGCCGCACAGCGGGCGCGACTATCCCGCCGCGTTCCTGCGGCAGTCGGTTCTGGACGAAACGACGATCCGTTCTTCGGAAGACGCCTTCGTCGATCAGCTTCTGGACGTGGTGCCCGGTCTTGGCGCGCCGCTTCTCGCGGCCGTCGCGCCGCGCGCCTACATCGATCTGAACCGGGCGGCCGACGAGCTCGATCCGGCGCTGGTCGAGGGGATCGGCCGCAGCGGCCACAATCCAAGGGTGACCTCGGGTCTGGGCGTGGTGCCGCGCGTCGTGGCGAACGGGCGGCCGATCTACCGCGGGATGATCCCCCTGGCCGAGGCGCAGAAGCGCATCGCCACCTGCTGGCATCCCTATCACGATCGTCTCCAGGACCTGCTGCTCGCGACGCGCAGCCGCTTCGGGCAGGCGATCCTTGTCGATTTCCACTCGATGCCGCACGAGGCGATAGACTCGATCGCCTCGCTCGGCGTGCGCCGCCCCGACATCGTGCTGGGCGACCGGTTCGGGGCCTCGGCCGGTCCCGAGGTGGTGGAGCGGATCGAGGATGCGTTCCGCGCCGCCGGGCTGCGGGTGATGCGCAATGCCCCCTTCGCGGGGGCCTACATCGTCCAGACCTACGGCCGGCCGTCCATCCGCCAGCATGCGGTTCAGGTCGAGGTGGACCGGGCGCTCTACATGAACGAACGCGAGATCCGGCCGAACGGCAATTTCGACGGGTTCAAGCGGCTTCTGTCCGGCGTGCTGGCCGAGATCGTCGGGATCGGAGAGCCGAAGGCGCGGCCTCTGGCCGCGGAATAGGGGCTACCGTCAGCGCAGCGACCGGCCGCGGCGGATCGCATCCTTGCCGAAGCGGGCGCGTATGGCGTCGGTGGCGCGTTCGGCCCTTGCCCGGCGCCCGGCGTCCGGGTCGAGCAGGTCGCCCGTCGGGTCGAGGCCCGACGCCGGAACGATGCGGGATAGGCCGACGCCGATCAGGCGGAATGGTCCGGGCTCGTCCACCCGGTTGAGAAGCGCGGCGGCGGTCGAATAGATCGCGTCGGTCAGCTGCGCCGGCTCGCGCAGCGTGTGGTTGCGGGTCAGAAGCGAGAAGTCCCGCCGCCTGAGCTTGAGCGTGACGACGCTTCCCGCGAGGCCACGCGCCTTGGCCCGGTCGGCCACCTTTTCGGACAGGCGCCACAGATGGCCGTCCAGAACGCTGCGATCGGCCGTGTCCTCGAAGAGCGTCGTCTCGTTCGAGATCGACCGCACCGGAGCATCCGGGTTGACCGGCCGCCGGTCCTCGCCGCGCGCCAGATGCCAGAGCCGGTCGCCCTCGCGGCCGAAGCGCGCAACGAGCGCCTCGCGATCCCAGCGGAGGAGGTCCTCGACCGTGCGGATGCCGGACCCGGCAAGGCGGTCCTGCATGGCGGCCCCCACCCCCCAGATTATGCGCACCGGCTGTCGCGCGAGGAACCCGGCGGCTTCGGCGCGGCCGATCACGGTGAAGCCGCGCGGCTTGTCGAGATCCGAGGCGATCTTGGCGAGGAACTTGTTGTGCGACAGGCCGATCGAGATGGTGATCCCCTGCTCGGCCTCGACGTCGCGCGCGATGCGGGCAAGAAGAACCGCGGGCGGTGCGCCATGCAGGCGGCGGGTGCCGGTCAGGTCGAGGAAGGCCTCGTCCAGGGACAGCGGCTCGACCAGCGGGGTCAGTGCACGGAAGCGGTCGAGGATGGCCCGCGACACCTCCGCGTAGCGCGCCATCCGGGGCCGGACGACCACGGCCGAGGGGCAGAGCTTCAGCGCCTGGAAAGACGGCATGGCCGAGCGCACGCCGTAGATCCGCGCGATGTAGCAGGCGGTGGAGACGACGCCGCGGTGACCGCCGCCGACGATCACCGGCCGGTCGCGCAGGCCGGGATCGTCGTGCTTTTCCACGGCCGCGTAGAAGGCATCGCAGTCCAGATGGGCGATCCCGAGATCGAGGAGCTCGGGGTGGGCCAGCAGGCGCCGGCGGCCGCAGGACGGGCATCGCCCTCCCGAAGGCAGGCCGTCGAAAACGGCAAGGCAGTCGCGGCACAGGGCAGGCATGCCTGATGCTAGCAGCAAAGGCCGCCGCCGGAAATCGCCCCGGACTGTTCGGCAACGATCGACAGATTGTGTGCAACCATAGCGTGCATGACCCCGAATGGCCCACGCCACGCCATGTTTCGGCCATGGCGGCCCGGCATCTTAACCATGAAGCGGCAGGGAAGGCCGCAGGCCAGACACGGGATTGGAACCATGAAACTTGCTTCGATCATCGCCCGCTTCACGCGTCCGCAGGCCCCCAAGGAGGCCGTGTTCGAGCAGCGCCTGCAGAAGATGACCGCGCCGACCGCGCGCCCGCGCCGGTCCAAGCCGGTCGTCGCTCCGTCGGCCTTCCGGTTCTCGCGGGCGACGGCCTGACCGCCCGCCCGCGCCGGCGTCCCGACCCATGCCGGCGCCAGGACCGCGCGGCGATGCGCGAAACCGACCCTCTGCGGTCACGGCAACGCCGCTCTAGAAGTTGGCGTCGACCCCGGGAAGGCGCAGGGCCTTGACCAGATCGCGCAATTCCTGCCGCGCGGCGACGTTCGAGATGTTCAGGTGCTCGACACCCACATCGCGCAGGTCAAGAAGCGTAAGCCCGCGCGGAAACAGCTCGCGGAAGATCACCCGTTCGGAAAAGCCGGGCGCCACGCGGAAACCGATCCGCTTCGAGAGCTGCTCCAGCGCCTCGCCCACCTTGCGCTTGTTGTGCATGTGCTGGGCACCGAGGCGGTTGCGAAGCACGATCCAGTCGATGGGCTTGAGGCCCGCCCGCGCCCGCAGCTGCCGAGCATTCCAGACCATTTCGGAATAGATCGAGGGGCCGATGACCCGGCTGGTGTCGGGATCGACCCGCGCCAGCAGGTCGAAGTCGATGAAGCTGTCGTTGAGGGGCGTGATGAGCGTATCGGCCAGCGAATGCGCCACCTGGCTCAGCCGCGTGTGCGATCCCGGGCAGTCGATGACGATGAAATCGGCCTCCTGCTCGAGTCCCGCGACCGCCGCCGAAAGCCGGTGGTCATGCACGCTGTCGCCGGTCGCGATCTGGCCCTGATCCACCTCGGGAAGGTCGCGGTATTCGGGGGTCGGCAGGTTGAGGTTCTCGCGCAGCGCGTAGCTCAGGCGGTTCTCGATGTAGCGCCCGAAGCTGCGCTGGCGCAGGTCGAGATCGAGCGCGCCGACCTTGTGGCCCATGCGGGCCAGCGCGGTGGCCACATGCATGCAGGTGGTGGACTTGCCCGACCCGCCCTTTTCGTTGCCGACAACGATGATATGCGCCACGTGTCCTGTCCCTGAACCCGACTCAAAAGGCGCGCCGTTTCCAGCGCGCCTCTACAATATCTTGTGCGCCACCCGAGGGGAAGCGCAACCGGCTCAGAACCCGAGGCCGGCGTACTTGTTCTTGAACTTCGACACGCGGCCGCCGGTGTCCAGCAGCTTGGTGCCGCCGCCGGTCCAGGCGGGGTGGGCCAGCGGGTCGATGTCGAGCGCCAGCGTGTCGCCCTCCTTGCCCCAGGTCGAGCGGGTCCGGTAGGTCGAGCCGTCGGTCATCTTGACGGTGATGAAGTGATAGTCGGGATGGGTATCGGCTTTCATCTCACTCGTCCTTCGCCTTGTAGTTGGTGACTTCGGCGATGCGGGCGGATTTGCCGCGGCGATCGCGCAGATAGTAGAGCTTGGCGCGGCGGACGCGGCCGCGGCGCACGACCTCGATCGAGTCGATGTTGGTCGAGTAGAGCGGGAACACCCGTTCCACGCCTTCACCGAACGAGATCTTGCGGACGGTGAACGAAGCCGCCAGCGTGTTGCCGCCCTTGCGGCCGATCACGACGCCTTCGTAGTTCTGCACGCGCGAGCGCGTGCCCTCGGTCACCTTGTAGCCGACGCGCACGGTGTCGCCGGCCTTGAAGTCGGGAATGGTCTTGCCGAGGCTGGCGATCTGCTCGGCCTCGATCTGCGCGATCAGGTCCATCGCACGCTCCTATGGTTGCCCGCGGTGGTTCCGCGGAGGTGTTGGCACGGCCTCAGAGCTCTCGGTCTTCATCCGGGTCCCTGCCGTGCGTCGCGCACCAGGCCCGCCAGAGGTCAGGTCGTCGTTCCTTCGTCAGCCTTTCGGCCATCTCCCTCCGCCAGGCGGCGATCTTCGCGTGATTGCCCGACAGAAGCACTTCGGGTATCGCGCGGCCGTCCCAGTCGGCGGGCCTTGTGTATTGCGGGTGTTCCAGAAGCCCGTCCGAAAAGGATTCCTCCTCGGTGGACGCCTGATTCCCAAGCACGCGGGGTATAAGGCGGACCGTCGCGTCGATCAAGACCTGTGCGGCGATCTCGCCGCCGGTCAGGACATAGTCGCCGATCGACACCTCCTCGACGGCGAAGGCGTCGAGAACCCGCTGGTCCACGCCCTCGAAGCGGCCGCAGAGGATGGTCATGCCGTCCGTCTGCGCAAAGCGCCGGGCCAGGGCCTGCGTGAAGGGGCGGCCGCGAGGCGACAGGTAGACGACCGGCCAGCGGTCACGTCCGGTCGGCGTGCCCGCCGAGGCCTCGGTCAGCGCCGACGCGACCACATCGGCGCGCAGCACCATGCCGGCCCCGCCGCCCGCCGGCGTGTCGTCGACGTTGCGGTGCCGGCCGATCCCGTGCGGGCGCAGATCGAAGGTCTCGAGCGCCCAGAGCCCTTCGGCCAGCGCCTTGCCGGTCAGGCTCAGGCCCAGCGTGCCGGGAAAGGCCTCGGGGAACAGCGTGACGATGCGGGCGCACCAGGCGCCGCGAACGCGGGGCGGACCGGACATGAGCTCGCGCGGGCGCAGCGTCGGTCCGACCGCCAGCCGGCCGTGGGATCGCAGCGTCTTCGGCGGGGCGTCGGGCGTGTCGGAACTGTCGTCGGTCATCGGGCGGTCCGCTGCGGCCGGGCCCAAGGCGGGCGCGCGGCCTTAGTCGCCCCGAAGCGCTTCCGCGTCAAGGCGTCGGGGGCCGCGCATCGCAGAGCCGCGGGCCCGCGCGATCAGTAGGCGTGGCCCGAGGACCCGACCTCGGTGCAGGCTTCGTCGAGAAGTGCTTCGCCGTCGCCGTTGTCCTGCCAGGACGAGCGGAAGACAAAGGCCAGCGGAACCGCGGCGGCCGAAAGGGCGAGAGGGAGCCAGAGCGGCATCGACAGGCTGCCGCCCAGAAGACCCGAGAAGCCCCGGCCGAGCCCGAAGGTCACGAACACCAGCAGCGACTGGACCAGAGTGACGCCGCCCAGATGCAGCGCGGCCTCGGCCGGCAGCCGCACGGCCGCCGCGCCGGCCGGGACGATGGGCCGGGTCGCGTAGATCCAGGCGAGAAACACCGCCGCGAAGACCGGAAGACTGGCCAGCGGCGCCAGGGACAGGCCGGCCAGAAGCGGCCCGAGATAGAGCAGGGCCGCGGTGGCCGTCATGCCCAGGGTGTGTCTTCCCATCATTCAACCTCCTCCGGCGGGTCGGCGATGATGCGGCCGGACCCGAGATCGACGGTGGGAATGATGGCGCGGGTAAAGGGCAGAAGTATGGCGCGTCCGCCCGGAGCCTGGATTTCGAGAAAGTCGCCGGCGCCGTGATTGTGGACCGCGCGCACGCGACCCAGCGGGGCGCCGCCGGTGTCGTGCACCGCAAGGCCGATCAGGTCGGCGTGATAGAACTCGTCGTCGGGAAGCGCGGGCAGGCGGTCGCGGTCGGCAAAGAGCCGCAGCCCGCGCAGGGCCTCGGCCTGCTCGCGGGTGGCGATCCCGCCCAGCCGCGCGGCGAGGCCGCCCGGGATCGGCCGGGTGATCCGGACCGAGAAGCTGCGCGCCCCGTCCTCGGTCCAGAGCGGGGCGTAGGCGGCGATGGACTCGGGGTCGGCGCAGAAGCTCTTCAGCCGCACCTCGCCCTTGACCCCGAAGGCGCCGGCAACGGCGCCGACACAGATGCGGTCGGTCATGGCCCGCCCTCGCGACAGAAGCCGCGCGCGTCCCATGATCCCCCGGCGTTGCGGCAGGCGACCGGCTGGCCGGATGCGCCGAACCGCACCCCGGCCCAGAACGCCGCCGCGATCAGCGCCAGCGTCACGGTCCGGCGGACGAGGCCGAGCCCGGGGATCATGGACACGCGCGGGCCGGCATCACTCGGCGGCGTCGGCCGGGGCGGCGGCCTTCTTGGCCTTCTCCTCGGCGCGCTTCTTCGCCTTTTCGCCCGGCTCGGCCTTCTTCATGTTGGCGCGCTCTGCCTTCGGGCGGGCGCCGGCGGCCTCGAGGAAGCGGGCGATGCGGTCGGTCGGCTGCGCGCCCTGGCCGAGCCAGTACTGCACGCGCTCCATGTTCATGACCACGCGCTTCTCGTCGTCCTTGCCCAGCATCGGGTCATAGGTGCCGAGCTTCTCGATGAAGCGGCCGTCGCGCGGCATGCGCGAGTCGGCGGCGACGATTGCGTAATGCGGGCGTTTCTTCGAGCCGCCGCGGGCCAGTCGGATCTTCATTGCCATGTCGGTATCTCCTTGGGATGGCGTGGGTGCCGGGAAAGCCCCGGCTATTTCTGGAAGCTCTCGTGATGCCGGATGACTTCGGCGATCACGAAATTCAGGAACTTGCGGGCGAAGGCCGGGTCGAGATCGGCCTCGACCGCAAGCCGTTCGAGCCGCTCGATCTGCGCCGCCTCGCGCGAGGGGTCCGAGGGCGGCAACCCGTGCTCGGCCTTGAGGCGCCCCACGGACTGGGTGTGCTTGAACCGCTCGGCCAGGGTGTAGACGAGGATGGCGTCGAGCCGGTCGATCGAGGCGCGGTGCTCGCCCAGCAGCGCGGCGGCGCGGCCGGAGGTGTCGCGTGCGGCGTCGGTCATGCGGGTCTCCTGCCTGGGACGGTGGCCGGGGGCGCGGCCGGGGCGCTGCCCCGGACCCCGGGGTATTTGGGCGAAGAAGAAATGCGGGAGGTCCGACGGGTCATGCGGAGACCTCCGGCGCCGGGTGGCGGTAGATCAGCGCGGCCTTGCCGTTCGGGGTGGTCCAGTCGCGTTCGAGCCGCGCGCCCATGCGTTCGGCGAGCCGGATCGAACGGTCGTTGCCCGGCGCGATCACCGAGGTGAGCGGGCCCCAGCCCAGGGTGCGGCAGGCGTGGTCATGGGCAGTCATCGCCGCCTCGTAGGCGTAGCCGCGGCCTTCGAAACCGGGATACATCGTCCAGCCGATCTCGCGCTCGAGCCAGCCCTCGGGGTTCCAGAACCCGACCTGGCCGGCGATGGCGCCGGTCGTGCGCTCGACCACGGTCCAGAGCCCGTAGCCGCGCAGGTGCCAGTGGCCGATCTGGCTCGCGAAGGCGCGCCAGGCCTGGGCGCGGTCCATGGGGCCGCCGGTGCCCCAGCTGCGCGCATCGGCGAAATAGGCGGCGAAGGGTTCGAAATCCCCGGGCCCGGGTCCGCGCAGGACCAGCCTTTCGGTGGCGAGGGTCGGGATGGCGGGGGCGAAATCGAGCATCACGCGGCGACCCCCGGGTGGCGATAGATGAGGCAGGGATGGCCGAGAAGCTCGGTCTCGCGCTCGACGGTGGCGCCCATCCGTTCGGCCAGCCGGCGGGAACGGATGTTGTCGGGATGGATCTGCGAGATCAGCGGGCCGAGGCCGAGCGCGGTCCGGGCATGGTCGCGGATCGCCATCGCCGCCTCGTAGGCGAAGCCCTGCCCCTCGTGGCCCTCGAAGATGTGCCAGCCGAGTTCGGGTTCGGGCCAGCCGTCGTGGTTGATGAGCCCCACGCGCCCGGCGACCGCGCCGGTCGCGCGGACTTCCAGCGTCCAGAAGCCGTAGCCGCGCAGGATCCAGTGGCCGATCGAGGCGCAGAAGCCGCGCCAGGCCTGCCAGCGGTCCATGGGGCCGCCGACGAAGCCGGACCGCTCGGAGGAGGCAAAGCGGGCCGCGGCCTCGAAATCGGCCTCGCGCGGTTCGCGCAGGATCAGCCGGTCGGTGATCAGCACCGGGATATCGGCGGCGAGCGTCGTCATTTCTTCTTGCCGAAGCCCGACAGGCCGCCGGGCAGGTTCATCCCGCCGAGACCCGGCAGCCGCGCGCCCATGCCGGCGCCCATCCCGGTCTGAAGCGCCTTGGCCGCCTCTTCCATGGCCTTGGGGTCGTTCAGGTCGGGCATGCCGCCGCCCTTGCCCAGCATGCTCTTCATGGCCTGCTTCAGCATGGCGCCCTTGCCCATCTGGCCGAGCTTCTTCATCGTGTCGGCCATCTGGCGGTGCATCTTGAGGAGCTTGTTCAGCTCGCTCACCTCGAGCCCCGCGCCGGCGGCGATGCGCTTCTTGCGGCTGGCTTGCAGGAGGTCGGGGTTGGCGCGCTCTTTCTTCGTCATCGAGTTGATGAGCGCGATCTGGTGCCTGAGGACGGTGTCGTCGAGCCCCGCGGCCTCGATCTGCTTCGACATCTTCGCGACGCCGGGCATCATGCCCATGATCGACTGCATGCCGCCCATCTTCATCATCTGCTCGAGCTGGCCCTTGAGGTCGTTCATGTTGAAGAGGCCCTTCTGGAACCGCTTCATCATGCGTTCGGCCTGTTCGGCCTCGAGCGTCTGCTGGGCCTTCTCCACCAGCGCGACGAGGTCGCCCATGCCGAGGATCCGGCCGGCGACGCGCTCGGGCTCGAAGGTCTCGAGGGCGTCCATCTTCTCGCCGAGACCGACGAAGCGGATCGGCTTGCCGGTGATGGCGCGCATGGAGAGCGCCGCGCCGCCGCGGCCGTCGCCGTCCATCCGGGTCAGCACCACGCCGGTGATGCCGACCTTGCCGTCGAACTCGGTGGCGACGTTGACCGCGTCCTGGCCGGTGAGCCCGTCGACGACCAGGAGCGTCTCGCGCGGGTTGACCGCATCGCGGACGGCCTGGACCTCGTCCATCAGGACTTCGTCGATGTGCAGGCGGCCGGCGGTGTCGAGCATGTAGACGTCATAGCCGCCCAGCGTGGCCTGCTGCCGGGCGCGCTTCGCGATCTGAACGGCGGTCTCGCCCTTGACGATCGGCAGGGTATCGACGCCGATCTGGGTGCCGAGGATCGCGAGCTGTTCCATCGCCGCGGGGCGGTTGGTGTCGAGCGAGGCCATGAGGACGCGCTTCTTCTCGCGGTCCTTCAGGCGGCGGGCGAGCTTGGCGGTGGTCGTGGTCTTGCCCGAGCCCTGAAGGCCGACCATCAGGATCGGGGCGGGCGGGTTGTCGATCTTGAGCGCCTCGGTCGGGCCGTCGCCGGCGAGGACGCGGATCAGTTCGTCATGGACGATCTTGACCACCTGCTGGCCGGGCGTGACCGATTTCGTCACCGCCTGGCCCGTGGCCTTGGCCTCGACCCGCTTCAGGAAATCGCGCGCCACCGGCAGCGAGACGTCCGCCTCGAGCAGCGCGACCCGGACCTCGCGCAGCGCCGCGGTCACGTCCTCGGCCGAGAGCGCGCCCTGCTTGGTCAGGCGGTCGAAGACGCCGCCAAGGCGTTCGGAAAGGCTTTCGAACATCGGCCGTTCTCCGTCACGGTTCCAGTGCGCCGGATATGGTGTCCGGCAGGGGCGGGGCCAAGTCCAATGCGCGGCGGCACCTGTGGGCGCGACGCGCTGACAGGTGGCGATCCCGGCACAGGCCAAGGGACCGGAAGCCTGAGGACCTCCGGGGATTGCCGGGTGCGATACGCCGGGGGCAGCGCGAAGTCAAGATCGGCGGACGGGCGGCCGGGCGCGCACAGGGCGCTTGCCGCGCCGCGCATGTCCGAAAGCGCTTGCGGTCGGCGGCCGAACGCACTGGAATGCGCGGCAGGCGGAGGGCGCGCATGGACAACTGGGACGAGATCCGCACGGCCTATCAGGTGGCACGGCTGGGCACGGTCAGCGGGGCGGCGGAGGCGCTGGGCGTGCATCATGCGACGGTGATCCGGCACATCGACGCGCTCGAGGCGCGGCTTGGCGTGCGGCTCTTCCAGCGCCATCCCCGCGGCTACACGCCCACCGAGGCCGGGCAGGACCTGATGCAGGTGGCGCAGGGCGCGCAGGAGCGGTTCGCCCAGCTACGCGCCCGGCTGAGCGGCGCGGGCGCGGATCTTTCGGGCGAGCTGATCGTGACGTCTTTGCCGGGGCTTTCAGCCCTGGTGACGCCGGCGCTGGCGCGCTTGATGGCCGAGCATCCGGCGCTGCGGATGCGCCACGTGACCGATCCGCGGCTCTTCCGGCTCGAAATGGGCGAGGCGCATGTGGCGATCCGTGCCGGAACCCGCCCGCAGGAGCCCGACTACGTGGTGCAGGCGCTGGCCGGTCATCGGGTCGGGCTTTACGGCGCGCCGGGCTATCTTGCCGGAAACGGCGTGGCCGAGGCCGATCTCGCCCGGCATCGCTTCGTCGGGCCGGAGGTGGCCGGGTCGCGGGCGCCCTTCCACCGCTGGCTCGAAGAGAGGGTGCCGCCGCAGGCGATCGTGTTCCGGTCGAACGACCCGGAGGCGCAGCGCGACGCGATCGCTGCGGGGGTCGGGCTCGGGTTTCTTCCCGTTCTGGCGGCGCGCAGGGATCCGGCCCTGGCCGAGGCCATGCCCGCGAAGGACGAATGGGTGTCGCCACTCTGGCTGGTCAGCCATGTCGATCTGCACCGCAGCCCGAAGGTCCAGGCGCTGCTGTCGGCGCTCAAGGATGCGGCGCGGGCCTGCGACGCGCCTTGATCCGGGCCCTGAGCGAGAGCGGGCGGGGGCATCTTGCCATGCTGGCCTTTTCGGCGCTGGTCGCCGGGTCGTTCTCGCTGGGCGCCATGATGGCCACCCGGATCTCGCCGCTTGCGTTCAGCGCGGCGCGGTTTCTGCTGGCGGCGGCGGTCCTGGGCGCGCTGGCGCTGGCCACGGGCGGATTTCGCCGCGCGGATTTCGCGGCGCCCTGGCGCTACGGCGTGCTCGGCGCCTGCCTTGCCGCCTATTTCGTGCTGATGTTCGAGGGGCTGAAGACGGCGCCGCCGGTGTCCACCGCGGCGGTGTTCACGCTGACGCCGGCCATGGCCGCGGTCTTCGGCTGGCTGATCCTGCGCCAGCGCACCTCGGTGGCCGTGGCGCTGGCGCTGGCGCTGGGCGCGGCGGGGGCGGTCTGGGTGATCTTTCGCGCCGACGTGACGGCGCTGATGGCGTTCCGGGTGGAAAGGGGCGAATTCATCTACTTCTGGGGCTGCGCGGCCCATGCGCTCTACACGCCGCTGGTGCGCCGGCTGAACCGGGGCGAAAGCCCGGTGGTGTTCAGCCTGGGCGTGCTGGTGGCGGGCTGGCTGATGCTGACCGCGATCGGCTGGGCCGATATCCGCGCCACCGACTGGGCGGCGCTGCCGGCCATCGTGTGGGCGACGCTGGTCTACACGGCGGTGTTCGCGTCGGCGGCAACTTTCGTGCTGCTGCAATACGCGGCGCTGCGGCTGCCCGCGGCCAAGGTCATGGCCTACACCTATCTTGTGCCGAGCTGGGTGATCCTGTGGGAAATCGCGCTGGGCCATCCGGCGCCGCGCGCGCTGGTCCTGCCCGGGGTCGCGGCCACCGTCGCGGCGCTGGTGCTGCTCATGCGGCCGGAGGGTCCGGTTCCGCCTCGTCCTCGTCCTCGTCCACATCGAGTTCGGCGCTGAGAAAGCGCTCGAAGGCGTCGAAGTCGAGCGGATCGACCAGACCGAAGCCCTGAATCCACACGGTGGCCGCGCGCATCGCGTCGGGCTCGAGCCGGCACCATTTCACCCGGCCGCGCTTGTCCTGGCTGATGAGCCCGGCCTCGGCGAGCACCGCAAGGTGCTTGGAAATCGCGGCCAGCGACATGGCGAAGGGCGCGGCCACATCCGTCACCGCCATGTCGTCCTCGAGCAGCATGGCGAGGATCGCGCGCCGGGTCGGATCGGCCAGCGCGGCGAAGATCGCGTCGAGCCTCGGGTCGGACACGGGGGGCTGCGGAAGGGCGGGTTCATCGTCGGACATGGCGCGATCCTGCGATGGACGCCGCCGTTGGTCAACCGGACGGTTGAACATGCCGGGGACCGCGGGCGGGCCGTGCCGCCGGGAACGCCAGTCCGGGCGTTCCCGCAAAGTCCTTTTCTGTCAGTGGGTTGTCCGGTTTCCAGGCTGCGTGCTGCGCGCTTGACTCGGGCCGGGCGCCCGCTTAGTCAGAGGGCGACTGTCCAAGGGGGCGGAGATGGCCGAAGAGCCCGATCCCGAACGGCTGCGCCGGCTCGAGGAGCGGATCAAGGCGGTGAAGCGGGTGCAGGAGCCCGAACCACTGGCCGCGCGTTCCTACGACCAGGCCTCGCAGGGCTGGCGGATGGTCATCGAGCTGGTCTCGGGTCTCGGGATCGGCTTTGCGCTGGGATACGGGCTCGACCTTCTGTTCGGGACCTTGCCGATCTTCCTGGTGCTGATGACATTGGCGGGTTTCGCCGCGGGGGTGAAGACGATGCTTCGTACCGCGACCGAGATCCAGAAGGGCAATGCGGGGCTGCCCCCCGCGAAGGATCACCCGGCGGCATCCGCCGACGACGAGGATTGAGGGGACGAGCGTGGCGACCGAACCGATGGACATTGCGCAGGAAGCCCAGGCCGAGGGGCTGGTGTTCCACCCGATGGATCAGTTCATGGTCAAGCCGCTGTTCGGCGACGGCCCGATCCACTGGTACACGCCCACCAACGTCACGCTCTGGCTGGCGCTGACCGTCCTGGCGATCATCCTGTTCTTCGTGATCGGCACCCGCGGTCGGGCGATCATCCCGACCCGCATCCAGTCGATCGCCGAGCTCGGCTACGGCTTCATCCACAAGATGGTCGAGGAGGTCAGCGGCAAGGACGCGCTGAAGTTCTTCCCCTACATCTTCACGCTCTTCCTGTTCATCGTCTTCTCGAACTTCCTCGGGCTGCTGCCCAAGGCGTTCACCACCACCTCGCACATCGCGGTGACGGCGGTGATGGCGGTTCTGGTGTTCCTGACCGTGACCATCGTCGGCTTCGTCAAGAACGGCGCGGACTTTCTCAGCCTGTTCTGGGTGACTTCGGCGCCGCTGGCGCTGCGCCCGATCCTCGCGCTGATCGAGGTGATCTCGTATTTCGTGCGCCCCGTGAGCCACTCGATCCGACTTGCCGGCAACATGATGGCGGGCCACGCGGTCATCAAGGTGTTCGCGGCCTTTGCGCCGCTGATCCTCGCCTCGGCGATCGGCATCGCCGTCACGCCGCTGTCGATCCTCGCGATCACCGCGATGTACGGTCTCGAGATCCTCGTGGCCTTCATCCAGGCCTACGTGTTCACCATCCTGACCTGTGTCTATCTGCGCGATGCGCTGCATCCGCACCACTAGGTCCGGTCCGATCCGTAACTGAATTCCAACACCTCAAGGAGTGACTGAAATGCAAGGCGATATCGTTCAGATGGGTGCTTACATCGGCGCTGGCCTGGCCTGCATGGGCATGGGCGGGGCGGCGATGGGGGTGGGCAACGTTGCCGGCAACTTCCTCGCCGGCGCGCTGCGCAACCCGTCGGCCGCTGCCGGCCAGACCGCGACGCTGTTCATCGGCATCGCCTTCGCCGAAGCGCTGGGGATCTTCTCGTTCCTCGTCGCGCTGCTGCTGATGTTCGCCGTCTGATTCCGACAGGACCAGCTTGCAGGGGCGGGGGCCAGGGTGCCCCCTCCCGCTGACTGACGGTTCCAGGGGGACGACATGGCGAACGAAACCACAGCGGCCGCAGGGCACGCGACCGACGCCGCGGCCGCGGCCGGGCACGGGGCGGAAGCCGCGGGCCATGCCGGGCAGTCGGCCGGGATGCCGCAACTCGACTTCTCGACCTTCCCGAACCAGATCTTCTGGCTTCTGGTGGCGCTGGTCGTGATCTACCTCATCCTGTCGCGGGTCGCGATCCCGCGCATCGGGGCGATCCTGTCGGAACGGCAGGGCAAGATCACCAGCGACATCGCGGCGGCCGAGGATCTGAAGGCCCGGGCCGTCGCGGCCGAGAAGGCCTACAACCAGGCGCTGGCCGATGCCCGCGCCGAGGCCAACCGCATCGCCGCCGAGGCGCGCGCCGAAATCCAGGGCGACCTGGACAAGGCCATCGCGCATGCCGACGCCGAGATCGCGGCCAAGGCGGCCGAGTCCGAACGGCGGATCGCCGAGATCCGGGCCGGTGCGGTCGCGAGCGTGACCGAGGTGGCCCGCGAGGCCGCGTCGGAGATCGTGGCGGCGCTGGGCGGCAAGGCGGACATGGCGGCCGTCACCGCGGCGGTGGCCGAGCGGATGAAAGGGTGAGGCGATGAAGAAGCTGACTGTCGCGCTGATCCTCGCCGGCACGCCCGCAATGGCGGCCTCCGGCCCGTTCTTCTCGCTGCACAACACCGACTTCGTGGTGACGATCTCCTTCCTGCTGTTCGTCGGCGTGCTGCTCTACTTCAAGGTGCCCGAGACGCTGGGGCGCATGCTCGACAAGCGCGCGGCGGGGATCCGTTCGGACCTCGATGCGGCGCGGGCGCTGCACGACGAGGCGCGCGTCATCCTTGCCTCCTACGAGCGCAAGCAGAAGGAAGTGCAGGAGCAGGCGCAGCTGATCGTCGAGGCCGCGCGGCGCGAGTCGCTTGCGGCGGCCGAGCAGGCGAAGGCCGACCTGAAGCAGTCGATCGCCCGGCGGCTCCAGGCGGCCGAGGACCAGATTGCCTCGGCCGAGGCCGCGGCTGTCAAGGCCGTTCGCGATCAGGCGGTGACGGTCGCCGTGGCCGCCGCGGGCGATCTGATCGCCCGTCAGATGAGCGCCGCCGACAAGGGCAAGCTGGTCGATGAGGCGATTGCCGAGGTGGGCACGCTTCTTCACTGAGGCGCAGCCGGCCCGCCGGTTCAGGACCCGGTCCCGCAAGGGGCCGGGTTCGTGCTATCCGCGGTTCACTTCCTGCTCCAGCCGCATCCGGGCGACTTCCTCGTGGCGGTCGGCCTTGCGCTGTGCGGCCAGCGATTCCTCGACATAGGTGAGGTGGGCCTCGACCGCGGCGCGCGCCGCGGCCGGATCGCGCGACTGGATGGCGTGGTTGATCGCGCGGTGCTGGTCCAGAAGGATGTCCCGCGTCGCCTTGTGGCGGAACATCATCTCGCGGTTGAAGAACACGCCTTCCTTCAGCATGTCGAACATCGATCGCATCATGTGCAGCAGGATGACGTTGTGGCTGGCCTCGAGGATGGCCATGTGGAACTCGGCGTCGAGCCGGGCCTCGTCGTCGGGATTGCGCTTCTGGTGGGCCGCCTCCATCTTCCGGAAGACCGCGTCGATCACCTCGAGGTCGGTGGCCGACCCGTGGCGGGTGGCCCGCTCGGCCGCGAGCGATTCCATGTCGCGCCGGAAGGACAGGTAGTCGAAGACCGCCTCGTCATGCGTGGCAAAGAGCCGGATCAGCGCCGGCGCGAAGGCCGACCCCAGGACATCGGCCACGAAGATTCCCGATCCCGCACGGCTGACCAGAAGGCCCGCCTCCTGCAACTCGGCCACCGCCTCGCGCAGGCTGGGTCGCGACACGCCGAGCCGGTCGGAGAGCTCGCGCTCCGAGGGAAGCCGCTCGCCCGGCCGCAGCACGCCCTGAAGGATCAGACCCTCGATCTGATGCACGACCGACCGCGACAGCTTTTCCGGCTCGATTTTCTGGAACGGCATGATCCCTCCCCCAGGATTGGTCAAAATCTATGACCACAGGGGGCGAACCACAACAGGAAAGGCCGGGACGAACCCGGCCTTTCCGTCTGCGGAATGTCGCTTTCGTGCGTCTAGCGGTTCGGGATGATGACGATCTCGACGCGACGGTTCTGGGCGCGTCCCTCGGGCGTCAGGTTTGACGCCACCGGCTGGTCCTCGCCCCGGCCGTAGGCCACGAGCCGGACGGGGGAGACGCCGGCGTTGCGCAGAACCGCCGAGACGGCCAGCGCGCGCCGCTGCGAGAGGTCCATGTTGTAGGCGGCCGAGCCGGTGGTGTCGGTGTGGCCGATCACCTCGACCCGGCTGTTCGGGTAGCGGTTGAGGCTGTCGGCGACAACGTAGAGTTCGTCCTGGATGGACGGCTGGACGGCGGCGCTGTCGGTGGCGAAGAGGATGCCCTCGGGCATGGTCACCACCAGCCGGTCGCCCAGGTTGACGATCTGGACGCGGGGATCGCCCATGTCGCGCTGAAGCTCGGCTTTCTGCTTGTCCAGCTGGTTGCCGATCAGCCCGCCGATGGCGCCGCCGATCATGGCGCCGGTGGCCGCCTTGGCCAGCTTGTCGTCGCCCTTGCCCGAGGCTCCTAGGAACCCCCCGATCAGGGCCCCGGCCACCGCGCCGGACTGAGTGTTGGTCGGCTTGCCGTCCGGGCCGGGCTCCATGCAGGCCGTGAGGCCGAAGGTGCCGACGATCGCCAGGATCACGGGGGTCTTGAAGGTCATGTCTGCCGCCTCGCTTGGTTCGTGGTCGTCCCGCTGGACTACGCGCGCCTTATAGCAAAGGTTCCGGTGGCGGGACAGCGCGCGCCGCGTCCCGGCAGGTTTCTGCCGATCACGAGGCGGCGACCGCCGCGGCGCTGTCGGCGCGCGCGGCTTCCCACGCAAGGATCGCCCGCTTGGCCGGCAGGCCCCAGTGATAGCCGCCAAGGCCGCCGTCCCGGCGGATGGCCCGATGGCAGGGGATCAGGAACGAGACCGGATTGCGTCCGACCGCACTGCCCACCGCGCGCATTGCGCGCGGATGGCCGATCGCACCGGCGATGTCGGAATAGGTGGTGACCTGTCCCGAGGGGATGCGCAGCAGCGCCTCCCAGACCTTGATCTGGAACGGGGCGCCGATCAGGTGCAGATCGACCCCGGACTGCGCCTTGCCGGGTGGCGCGAAGGCGGCCTCGATCCAGGGTGCCAGCGCGGACGGATCCTCGGTGAAAGCCGCGTTCGGCCAACGGGCCCGCAGGTCCTCGAACGCGCCCGCCTCGCCCATTTCGGAGGCGAAGCCCAGGCCACAGAGCCCGCGATCCGTTCCCATGGCTATGGCCGGCCCGAAGGGTGTCTCGAAGCGGCCCCAGCGGATGGTCAGCCCGGCGCCGGCGCGGGCGAAATCGCCGGGGCTCATAGCCTCCCAGCGCAGGAACAGGTCGTGCAGCCGGCCGGTGCCGGAAAGCCCGACCTCATGGGCGGTGTCGAGCAGGCTGGCCTTGCGCGCCAGAAGCTTGCGGGCATGCCCGAGGGTCAGATACTGCTGGTAGCGCTTCGGCGATACGCCGACCCAAGCCGAGAACACCCTCTGGAAATGGGCCGGGCTCATGCCGATGCGCAGGGCGAGATCGTCCAGCGACTGGTTGGCGGGGCCCGCGTCGATGGCCTCGAGAGCGCGACGGATGACCTTGTAGTGATAGGCGGCTTCGGGTTGGGCTGTCATGGCGGTCTCCTTGCCGATCACAATAGACCGCGGCCGGTCTCACCGCGACCCGGTTCCTGCGCAAGACGGTGGTTTGCGCCCTCTGACGGATCGCCGACCGAACCGACATCGACCACCAGCGGCCGCATCGCGTTCACGCCGCCCGAGGCTGTCAGCCCGGGGATCAAGGTTCAGCCCGAGACCTACACCCAGGGAGGACCGGCCGGGATCACGCTTGACGGATGCCTCATGACATCGAACCCGGGCGGAACCTGCTCGAGCCCGTTCCAGAGCGGCAAGCGGATCAAGAAGCAGATGACCGGGCTCGGGCCGGTGGATCTGGTGTTCGACGTCCAGCCGGGAACGACGACGTCGGTGTATCAGGTGTTCGACCGGATCATCAATGCCACGGGCGCGGCCCTCGCCGGCTTCGCGATCGAGCTTGGCTAAGGGGTCGGATCGGGCTTCGTCGCCGCGACCGATGGCGGTCCGCTGACCTTCTCGTCGCTCTTCTCGGCGCAGCCGACCGGCAGCGGACCGGTCAGCACCCAGTTCCCCTTCGGTCTGTTCGGCGACGCGACGGGCAATCCGAACTTCAACCTCGACGGGTTCTTTGCCCCCGAGCGGACCGGACTGTCGGTCGATTTTGCATCGACCAGGCTGACCAGCACCGGCTTCTACGGCCCGTACCCGTCCCTGTTCGGCAACTGGCTGTCGCAGGATGCGGTCCCGCAGGGCGCGTTCTGGGACAATGATGGCAACCCGCTGACCGATGCGCTGCTCATGGCCTGGCTGAACCCGGCCACGGGGCTCTGGGAATTGCGCCGCGAGGTTCTGGACCTCGGCGCCGGGCTTGCCGGGTCGCTGACCGGGACCGACGTGCTGAACTTTGCCACCTTCGACGCGCTGAACGCCCAGCTTGGGCTAGGCAGCGCGCTGGTCCAGGATGTGATCGAGGACCTGGCGAAGCTGAACGTCAATTACGCGATCCAGGTGGGCGACCTCGGGCGCTGCACCTCCTTCACCCTGCGCATGACGGTCTTTGCCGCGCCGATCGCGCCGGTGCCGCTGCCGGCCGGCGCGGGCCTGCTGGCGGCGGCCGTGGGCGGTTTGGCGCTGGTCCTGCGCCGGTCCGTCCGGGTGCCGGCCAAGATCGCCTGACCGCGCCTGCAAACGCGAGAACCCCGCGCGGGGCGGCCTTCAGGCCGCCCTGTTTCTTTCGCAGGCCCCCCCTGTTTCCCCGCAAGTCCCTTGCCCGGCACGGCCCCGCCGGGCATACCCGCGCCATGAGCGCCCAACTGCCCTATCCCACGATCCACGAGATCTTCACCCGCTTTCAGGCGGCGGAACCCGAGCCACGGGGCGAACTCGAGCATGTGAACGCCTACACGCTGCTGGTGGCGGTGGCGCTTTCGGCGCAGGCTACGGATGCCGGGGTGAACAAGGCGACGCGGGCGCTTTTCGCCGCGGTGGACACGCCCGCGAAGATGTGCGCGCTGGGCGAGGCCGGGCTGATCGAGCACATCAAGACCATCGGCCTCTTCCGCCAGAAGGCGAAGAACGTCATCCGGCTGAGCGAGATCCTGATCGAGCGCCACGGCGGCGCGGTGCCGTCAAGTCGCGCCGCGCTTCAGGCCTTGCCGGGTGTCGGCCGCAAGACCGCAAACGTGGTGCTGAACATGTGGTTCGGCCTGCCAGCCATGGCGGTCGATACCCATGTCTTCCGCGTGGCCAACCGCACCGGCATCGCCCCCGGCCGCGACGTGCTGGCCGTCGAGCGCGCCTGCGAGGACCAGATCCCGGCCGAGTTCCAGCGCCACGCCCATCACTGGCTGATCCTGCACGGCCGTTACATCTGCCTGGCGCGCAAGCCGCGCTGCGGCGATTGCCGGATCCGCGATCTCTGCCCCTTCGAGGAGAAGACCCCGTGACGAAACGCTATCAGGTCGTCGGCATCGGCAACGCCATCGTCGATGTGCTCAGCCAGACCGATGACCACTTTCTCGAGCTGATGGGCATCCGCAAGGGCATCATGCAGCTGGTCGAGCGCGAGCGCGGCGAGGTGCTCTACGGCGCGATGCGCGAACGCACCGAGGCGCCCGGGGGATCGGTTGCCAACACGCTGGCCGGGCTTGGCAACCTCGGGCTGGCCACCGCCTTCATCGGCCGCGTCCGCGACGATGCGCTGGGCCGGTTCTACGAGGCCTCGCTGCATGCCGAAGGCACGGATTTCCCGAACCCGCCGGTCAAGGGGGCCGACCTGCCGACATCACGGTCGATGATCTTCGTCACCCCCGACGGCGAGCGGTCGATGAACACCTATCTCGGCATCTCGGCCGAGCTCGGCCCCGAGGACGTGGCCGACACGGTGGCCGGGGCGACCGACTACCTGTTCCTCGAGGGCTATCTTTTCGACAAGGACAAGGGCAAGGCGGCGTTCCTGGCCGCCGCGCGCGCCTGCCACCAGGGGGGCGGCAAGGCGGGCATCGCGCTGTCGGATCCGTTCTGCGTCGATCGCCACCGTGACGACTTCCGCCGTCTGGTGCGCGACGAAATGGATTACGTGATCGGCAATGTCCACGAATGGTGCTCGCTCTACCAGACCGAGGATCTCGAGGAGGCGCTGGCCCGGGCCTCGGCCGACTGCGGCACCATCGTCTGCACCCGGTCCGGCGATGACGTGATCCTGATCCGCGGGCGCGAGAGGGTCGAGGTGCCGGTGCACCGGGTGACCCCGGTCGATGCGACCGGCGCGGGCGACCAGTTCGCGGCCGGCTTCCTCTACGGGCTCGCCACCGGGCAGAGCCTTGCGAAGGCCGGGCGCATGGGCTGTGTGGCCGCCGCCGAGGTCATCAGCCATTTCGGCGCGCGGCCCGAGGCCGACGTGAAGGCGCTGTTCCGCGGCGAGGGCCTGATCTGACCGATCCCCGCCCCGAGGCCGGCGGCGCCGTGGTTCAGTCCGCGGGCGGAACCGCAAGACCCCTCTGGACCGCGGGACGGGCGAGGAAGCGGTCGAGATAGGCCACAACCCGCGGACACTCGGCCCAGCCCACCTCTTCGGTCGCCTTGTAGAAATCGCGCAGCGTGCGCAGCCAGGGGCCGATCGCGATGTCGGCGATGCTGTAGTCGCCGGCGATCCAGTCGCGCCCGTCAAGCTGGCGTTCGAGCACGCCCAGCAGGCGGCGGGTTTCGTTATAGTAGCGCTGGCGCGGGCGCGGGTCGTCGATGGCGCGGCCGGCCTCGGTGTGATGGAAGTAGCCGACCTGACCGAACATCGGCCCGATGCCGCCCATCTGGAACATCAGCCACTGGATCACCGGCCAGCGTCCAGCGGGGTCCGCGGGCAGGCAAAGGCCGGTCTTCTCGGCCAGGTAGAGAAGGATCGCGCCGCTCTCGAAAAGCGGCAGCGGCCTGCCCCCGGGGCCGTGGGGGTCGAGGATGGCCGGAATCTTGTTGTTGGGGCTCAGCGACAGGAATTCGGGTGTCAGCTGATCGTTGCGGCCCAGATGAACCGGGTGCACGTCATAGGGCAGGCCGGTCTCTTCCAGCATGATCGAGACCTTGTAGCCGTTGGGCGTGCGCCAGGAGTACAGCTGTATCGCGTCGGGGTTGCGTGGCGGCCAGCGGCGGGTGATGTCAAAGGACGACAGGTCGGTCATCTCGGGCGGTCCTGCGTGTTGTGTCTTCACTGCACGTATGGCGCCGAATTAAGCGGCGAAGACAACCCCCTGCGACGTTTCGTGCTACCCTCTGGGCGCACAGTGACGGTGCACGGATGCCGGATCGTGCGGAGTTCAAGTGGGGACAATGAAATGTTGCAAGAGTTCAAGGACTTCATCGCCAAGGGCAATGTCATGGACATGGCCGTGGGCATCATCATCGGGGCGGCGTTCACGGCGATCGTCACCTCGCTGGTGTCGGACCTGATCAACCCGATCATCGGTCTCATCACCGGGGGTATCGACTTCTCGAACCTTTACGTGAACCTCGGTTCGACCGACTATCCGACGCTTGCCGCCGCCAGAGAGGCGGGCGCGCCGGTCTTCGCCTACGGGTCCTTCATCACCGCGGTGATCAACTTCCTGATCATCGCCTTCGTCGTGTTCCTTCTGGTGAAGATGGTGAACCGGATCAAGGACGCCGCGGTGAAGAAGGAAGAGGCCGCCCCCGCGCCGGCCGGCCCGACCGAGATCGACGTGCTGATGCAGATCCGCGACGCGCTGAAACGCTGATCGGCGGGGTCTGAGCGGCCGAAAAGCCAGGGCCCGCCCCGTTCGCTGCGGGGCGGGCCCTGCGCTGTTCGTCGCGTCAGAGCGACAGCGCCTTGAGCGGGGTCACGGTCGCAAGGCCCAGGGCCTCGCCCACGGCGGCGTAGGTCAGATGGCCCTTGTGGACGTTCAGACCGTTCATCAGGTGCACGTCGTCCTCGCAGGCCTTGCGCCAGCCCTTGTCGGCGAGCGCCAGCAGGAAGGGCAGGGTGGCGTTGCCCAGCGCGATGGTCGAGGTGCGGGCGACGGCGCCGGGCATGTTGGCGACGCAATAGTGCATGATCCCGTCCACCTCGTAGACCGGATCCTGATGGGTGGTCGGGCGCGAGGTCTCGAAGCAGCCGCCCTGGTCGATGGCCACGTCCACCAGGGCCGCGCCGGGCTTCATGGTCGCGAGCTGCGCGCGCGAGATGAGCTTGGGCGCCGCGGCGCCCGGGATCAGCACGGCCCCGATCACCATGTCGGCTTCCATGGCCTGTTCGGCGATGTTGCCGTCGTTGGCGTAGAGCGTCTTGAAGTCACGGCCGAACACGTCGTCGAGATGGCGCAGCCGCGGGATCGACCGGTCAAGCACGGTCACGTCGGCGCCCATGCCGGCGGCGATCCGGGCGGCGTGGGTGCCGACCACGCCGCCGCCGATCACCATCACCCGCGCCGGCGCGACACCGGGCACGCCGCCCAGAAGCACGCCGCGCCCGCCGTTGGCCTTCTGGAGCGTCCAGGCGCCGACCTGCGGCGCGAGGCGCCCGGCCACCTCGGACATCGGCGCCAGAAGCGGAAGGCCCCCGTTGCGGTCGGTCACGGTCTCGTAGGCGATGCAGGTGGCGCCCGAGGCCAGAAGGTCGCGCGTCTGGTCCGGGTCGGGGGCAAGGTGCAGGTAGGTGAACAGGATCTGGCCCTCGCGCAGGCGCTTGCGCTCGATGGCCTGCGGCTCCTTCACCTTCACGATCATCTCGGCGGCGGCAAAGACCTCTTCGGCCGTGGGCAGGATCCGTGCGCCGGCGGCGACGTAATCGGCGTCGGCGAAGCCCGCGCCCAGCCCGGCCCCGGTTTCGACCAGTACCTGATGGCCGTGGGCCACCGCCTCGCGCACGGCATGGGGCGTCATGCCGACCCGGAATTCCTGCGGCTTGATCTCCTTCGGACAGCCGATCTTCATGCTGGGATCCTCCCTGATCTCATCTGGTGGAAGATTGCCGCGCCGCATGTGCAAGTTTTCAGGTTTCTTCGTTGCCTGCGCCGGAAATATCGGGATGATCTGCGATGAGCTGACGGTTTTCTGAAAGAACGTTCGATGGACTTCGAATTGGACGCCACCGACCGCCGCATCCTGACCGTGCTTCAGCGCGAGGGCAGGATAGCCAACGCCGAGCTGGCGGACCGCATCGCGCTGTCCGCCTCGGCCTGCCACCGGCGGGTGCAGCGGCTGGAGCAGGCCGGCTACATCGCCGCCTATGTTGCGCTTCTCGACGCGCGCAAGCTCGGCCGGCCGACCACGGTCTTTGTCGAGATCACGCTTTCGGGGCAGGCCGACGAGGTGCTCGAGGCCTTCGAGCGCGAGGTGCGCAAGATCCCGGACGTGCTGGAATGCCACCTGATGGCGGGAACGGCCGACTATCTTCTGAAGGTGGTGGCGCAGGACACCGAGGATTTCGCGCGCATACACCGCCAGCGGCTTGCGCGCCTGCCGGGCGTGGCGCAGATGCATTCGTCCTTCGCGCTGCGCACGGTCTTCAAGACGACGGCGATCCCGGTCTGATCCCTAGCCGCGCAGGCCGGTCTCTTCCAGCAGGCCGCGCCGCTTGGCCTCGTAGTAGTAGCCCTTCGAATACCACATGACCGCCCGATCGTGGCTGCCGTTCGCCACCAGCCAGGCACCGCGCAGGTATTTCACCCCGTAGCGCAGGTTGGTGTCGGCGTCGAGCAGCCCCTCGGGCGCGCCTTGGTAGCCCATCGTCCGCGCGGTCTGCGGCAGGATCTGCATCAGTCCGTAATAGGGGCCGTTCCGCGCCGCCGGGTTGTAGTTCGACTCGCGCCGCACCACGCGGTGGACCAGCCCTTCGGGCACGTCATAGACGCGGGCATAATGGCGGATGAGGCCGTTGATCTCGGCCGGGCCGCGGCTGGGCGGCGGCTCGCGGCGGCCGCAGGCGGCAAGGCCGGCAAGACCCAGAAGGAACAGGCGGCGGGGGGTGGGGCTGCGGTCGGTCATCCTGCGGTTGCATGCCACGGGGATGGCGGCCGGGCAAGGAAAAACCCCCGGGCCAGGCCGCGGGGGTTCACCAGAAGCGGGTTTCCCCGCCAGCGCCGATGCCGAGAGGCACCCGGGCGCAGACCTCAGAGAGCGCCTTCGCGCTGGGCCTTCTTGCGCGCCAGTTTGCGGGCACGGCGGATGGCCTCGGCCTGTTCGCGGGCTTTCTTCACGGACGGTTTCTCGAAATGCTGCTTGAGCTTCATTTCGCGGAACACACCCTCGCGCTGAAGTTTCTTCTTCAGGGCGCGAAGCGCCTGTTCGACGTTGTTGTCGCGGACGCTGACCTGCATGTGGTTGTCACCACCTTCCTAGGTTAGAGTTGCATGCATGTGCAGGAAGCCGCCCTATAACAAAGTGACGGGGCCGAGTCCACTGCCCTGCAACAGGAGAGTGCGATGACCGAGCAGACCGACAGCCGCGCCGATATCGACCGGCTTCTGGACGCCGCACTGGACCATGTGCCCTTCGACGGCTGGTCCGAAACCGCGTTCCTCGCCGCCGCCCGGGGGGCGGGGATCGACCCGGCCCTTGCCCGTGTGCTCTGCCCGCGGGGGGCGGTCGATCTGGCGGTGGCCTACCACCGGCGCGGCGATGCGGCCATGGTGGCCGCGATCGGCAAGGGGCTGCCCGAGGGCATGCGGTTCCGCGACCGGGTCGCGCAGGCGGTGCGGCTGCGGCTCGCCTCGGCCGACCGCGAGATCGTGCGGCGGGGGATGACGCTCTTTGCGCTTCCGCAGCATGCGGCGACGGGGTCGCGGCTGGTCTGGGAAACCGCGGACGCGATCTGGCGGGCGCTGGGCGACAGCTCCGAGGACGTGAACTGGTACACCAAGCGCGCAAGCCTGGCCGCGGTCTATTCGGCGACGCTGCTCTACTGGCTGGGCGACGACAGCCCCGATCATGCCGCCACATGGGACTTCCTCGACCGCCGGATCGAGGACGTGATGCGCATCGAGAAATTCAAGGCCGCGCTGCGCAAGGCGCCGCTGGTCGGTCGCCTGGCGGAACGCGTCGGCGCGATGGTGCGCGCGCCCGGGCGGACGCCGGCGGACCTGGCCGGGCAGAGCGGGCGGCCGACCTGATGCGCGTCATCGAGATCGCCCGCCCCGGCGGGCCCGAAGTGCTGGTGCCGGCCGAGCGGCCGCAGCCCGAGCCGGGTGCCGGCCAGATCCTGATCGCGGTCGCCTATGCCGGCGTGAACCGGCCCGACGCGCTGCAACGCGCCGGCGCCTACGCGCCCCCGCCGGGCGCTTCGGACCTGCCGGGGCTGGAAGCCGCGGGCCATGTGGCGGCGGTGGGGCCGGGCGTGACCGGATGGCGGGTCGGCGACGCGGTCTGCGCGCTTCTGCCCGGTGGCGGCTATGCGGAGTTTGCGGTGACGCCAGCGGCTCATGCGCTGCCGGTGCCCGCCGGCCTGACCCTGCGCGAGGCCGCCTGCCTGCCGGAGACCTGCTTCACCGTCTGGTCGAATGTGGTGACACGCGGGGGGCTGAGCGCCGGCGAGCGCCTTCTCGTCCACGGCGGGTCGTCGGGGATCGGCACCACGGCGATCCAGATCGCCCGGGCGCTGGGCGCCCGGGTGTTCGCAACGGCGGGGTCGGACGACAAGTGCGCGGCCTGTGTCGCGCTCGGGGCCGAGCGGGCGATCAACTACCGCACCGAGGATTTCGTGGCGGTGATGACGGCGGAGGGCGGCGCCGACCTGATCCTCGACATGGTGGGTGGCGACTACATCGCCCGCAACCTGCGCGCGCTGGCTGACGATGGCCGGCTGGTGCAGATCGCCTTCCTGCAGGGCCCGAAGGCCGAGGTGAACTTCTCGACGATTATGGTGCGGAGGCTGACGGTGACGGGCTCGACCCTGCGGCCGCAGTCCGA
The DNA here is from genome assembly GCA_049324535.1 of Pseudomonadota bacterium. Taxonomy (GTDB): domain Bacteria; phylum Pseudomonadota; class Alphaproteobacteria; order Rhodobacterales; family Rhodobacteraceae; genus JBMOOG01. Next base: position 380,094 of record JBMOOG010000001.1, read on the forward strand.
CCTGGCCAAGGCGCGGATCGCGGCCGATCTGCGCGCCCGCCTCTGGCCCCTGATCGAGGCCGGCCGGGCGCGCCCGGTGATCGATTCCGAGTTTCCGCTTGCCGATGCCTCGGCCGCGCATGCGCGCATGGAAAGCTCGGCCCATGTGGGCAAGATCGTCCTGCGCGTGGCGTGACACCCGGAGGGCCGGGCCGCAGGGGCCCGGCCGTCAGCGCACCGCTTCCATCAGCGCGTCGGGCATCCGGCAGTCGCGGGCCGCATCCTCGCCGCAGGGGCGGGGTTCGAGATCCGTCGTCAGGCAGAGCCGCACCTCGTCGATGCGCCCCGCCTCGCAGGTCACGGTGATCGAGGCCCGGTCGAAGCCGGGGTTGGCCTCGATGAACGCCTCTTCCACCACCCGGGCCGGAAGGCGGATGTCGCGGTCGAGGAGGCGCAAGGCGTCGGGGATCACGACCGCCGCATAGGCGCGCCGCGACAGCGCGAAGTAGTCGGCCGCCGACAGGCCCGAACAGCGCCCGTGCTTCTTCCACTCGTGCCAGGCCAGCCCGCCCGATCCCATGATGTCGGCCATCGCCGCGGTCTCGGCCCGCGACGGATCGCGCGCCCCGGTGCGGCAGAAGGACGGCCAGCCGAAATCGTTCTGGGGCCAGAGCCCGTGCAGTGTGAAGGCGTGGTCGTGGCGCGCGTCGCACTGGTCGTCGCCGCGGGCATCGCCGGTCAGCGCGCACCAGGTCGGCGACCACCCGAGCGACAGCACGTAATAGTCGAAGTCGCCCGCCCGCTCGCCCTCGGCCGCCGCCGGTCCGGCCAGCGACGCCATGCCGACCAGCGCCAGGGCCGCCACGATCACGCGCATTTTCTCTTCCCTCATCGGCCCGGCACGATTATACAGCCCCCGACTTCCCCGAAAACGTGGAATGGCGCCCCCGGGCGCAGCCGTTTTCCCGGCCCGGGAGAGATTTGTAAAGGAGTGATCCTGATGACGAAACCGCTGATGGCCAAGGCCACCGCCGTCTGGCTTGTGGACAACACCACGCTGAGCTTCAAGCAGATCGCCGATTTCTGCGGGCTTCACGAGCTCGAGGTTCAGGGCATCGCCGACGGCGACGTGGCCGCGGGCATCAAGGGCTTCGATCCGGTCGCGAACAACCAGCTTGACGCCGACGAGATCGCGAAGGGCGAGAAGGACCCGGCGTACCGGCTCAAGCTGAAGTACAACCCCGCCTCGGCCGGCGAGGAAAAGCGCCGCGGCCCGCGCTACACGCCCCTGTCCAAGCGTCAGGACCGCCCGGCGGCGATCCTGTGGCTGGTGAAGTTCCACCCCGAGCTCGCGGATTCCCAGATCGGCAAGCTGGTCGGCACCACCAAGCCCACCATCGAATCGATCCGCAACCGCAGCCACTGGAACATCCAGAACATCACGCCGATCGACCCGGTGGCCCTCGGGCTCTGCAAGCAGACCGAACTCGACGCGGCCGTGCAGAAGGCCGCGCGCAAGAAGGCCGCGGAAGGCGTGGTGATGAGCGACGAAGAGCGCCGCAAGCTCGTCTCGACCGAGCAGTCGCTGGGCATGTCGCCCGAGCCCAGGCTGCCGTCGTCGATCGCCGGCCTCGAGACCTTCTCGCTGTCGCGCGACGACGAGGAGAAATCTGCGAAGGACTATTCCGACGCCGAGAGCTTCTTCAACCTGCCGCAGGGCGACGACGACGAGGACGACGAGGACTGACGGCGCGCCGACCCCTCCGCCCCCAGGCGCTCCTTCTTCTTCGCGGCAATACCCCGGGGGGCTCGGGGGGCAGCGCCCCCCGCCCCGGCGCGGAATCCTCGGGTCAGAACGCCCGGCGCGACCGGAGCGCGGCCTCGATCGTGCCTTCGTCGAGATAGTCGAGCTCGCCGCCCACCGGCACGCCCCGGGCCAGTGTCGTAACGCTGGCCCCGGTGCCTTCCAGCGCTTCGGCGATGTAATGGGCGGTGGTCTGGCCGTTCACCGTCGCGCCCAGCGCCAGGATGACCTCGCGGGTGGACTGCGACCGGACGCGCTCGACCAGCCGCGGAATGCCCAGATCCTCCGGCCCGACGGAATCGAGAGCCGATAGCGTGCCGCCCAGCACATGGTAGCGCCCCTTGAAAGCGCCGCCGCGCTCCATCGCCCAGAGATCGGCGACATCCTCGACCACGCAGATCTCGCCGTTGGCGCGCGCCGGATCGGCACAGATCGCGCAGCGGTCGGCGGTGCCGATGTTGCCGCATTCGAGGCAGTCACGGGCCTCGGCGGCCAGCGCGGTCATGGCCGCGCCCAGAGGCGCCATCAGTGCGGTGCGCCTTTGCAGCAGATGCAGCACCGCGCGGCGGGCCGACCGCGGCCCGAGCCCCGGAAGCCGGGCCATGAGGCCGATCAGATCCTCGATTCCGGACGATGGATCGGTCATGACAGCCCTCCCGCTGCGGCCGCCGCGGGGTCGGGCTCGACGACCAGCGCGCCGTCCCGCAACGGGCGCTGAAGCGCGCGCGCCTCGTCCCAGGGGGCCGTCAGCCACCGGTCCCATTCCGCCGGGTCGGTCAGGATCACCGGCATCGCCTTGGGATGCACCGCCGCCACCTCGGCGTTGGGTTCGGTGGTCAGGAAGGCGAAGAGTTCATCCGTCGTCTCGCCGTCGCGCAGCTTGCGCACCGAGGTCCATTCGGTGCGCAGCCCGGCAAAGACGCCGTCGCCCGCCGCCAGCCGGAACCAGACGTTGCCGCCCCCCGCCCTCGGCTCGGCGAAGCGGTCGAACGGCACCAGGCAGCGATGCGCGGGGCCAAGCCAGCGCCGCCAGTGCGGCGAGACGGTGTTGCGGATGTTGGTCACCCCGCGATCGACCTTGCCGCGGATGAACATCGGCGGCGTGGGCATGCCCCAGCGCCCCAGGACCAGTTCGCGCCCCCCGGGTCCGTTGCGCAGGATCGGCGCCATCCGGTCGGGATAGACCTCGCCCGCGCCGAGATTGCCGGCCCGGTCGTGCTCGACGCGGAACAGCCGGCGCATCGCCTCCTGGCTGCGGGTCTGGGTGTAGAGGTTGCACATGCCTGTCCTGCCCCCCCGGCGTGCCGTGATCCCGCCGCCCCGGACTCAGAACGGCAGCTTCATGTCGGCCGGCAGCCCCATCGACGCCGTGAGCTTGCCCATCTCTTCCTTGGTGCGGGCATCGGCCTTGGACTGCGCGTCCTTGATCGCGGCCAGGATCAGGTCCTCGACCACTTCCTTGTCCTCGGCGCGGAAGATCGACGGGTCGATGTCGAGCGCCTTGAGCTCGCCCTTGGCGCTGACCGTGGCCGTCACCAGCCCGCCGCCGCTCTGGCCGACGACGTTGATCCGGTGCAGCTCCTCGGTCAGGTCCGCCATCTTCTGCTGCATTTCCTGCGCGGCCTTCAGCATCTTGGTCATGTCGCCAAGACCGCCCAAACCTTTCAGCATCCTTCGTTCCTTTCAGTCCTCGAACGGGTTCCAGTCGTCGTCACCATCCTCGCCGGCGTTCGGCGCGGGGCCGGGGGCCCCTGCGGCCGCATCGACCAGCGACCGGATGGCGGTGATCTTCGCGCCCGGAAAGGCGGCGAAGACCGCCTGCACCAGCGGGTCGGCCATGGCGCCGGCGCGGGCGGCATCGAATTCCGCGTCGCGGTCTTCGGCGATCGTGGGCGCACCGCCCTCGGCCACCACCGACACGCCCCAGCGCACGCCGGTCCAGCCCTGGAGCCGCTGCGCGAGCCGTGAGGCCAGATCGCGCGGCGCGTCGGGGGTGGGCTCGAACTCGATCCGTCCCGGCGAATAGCGGGCAAGCCGAAGGTGGTTCTCGACCTCGACCAGCAGCTTCACGTCGCGGTTGGCACGGATCAGGTCCACGACCGCGTCAAAGCTGCCGAAGCGTGCAAGCGCGGTCTCGGGCGCGATGGCCGGCGTGGTGACGGCCCCCGCCGCCATGCGCTGCCGCGCGGGCGGGTGCGAGGCCGGTGCGGCGGCGCCCCGCACCGGGCGGACACCCGACGCGCCCCCGTCTGCGGGCGGCGGGCCGCCGGCGGCCGGCGGGTGCCCGGCGGTCTCGGTCAGCCGGCGGACGAGCTGTTCGGGGTCGGGCAGGTCGGCCACATGCGTCAGCCGGATCACCGCCATCTCGGCCGCCATCATCGCGTTCGGCGCCTGCGCCACCTCGTCCAGCGCCTTGAGCAGCATCTGCCACATCCGGCCCAGGATCCGCAGCGGGATCGTCTGGGCCATCGCCTGGCCGCGCGCCCGTTCGTGCGGGGATACCGTGGGGTCCTCGGCCGCCTCGGGCGTGATCTTGATGACCGACACCCAGTGCGTGATCTCGGCCAGATCGCGCAGCACCGCCAGCGGGTCCGCCCCGTCCGCGTATTGCGCCGCGATCTCGCCAAGGGCCCCCGCCGCATCCCCCCGCAGGATCATGTCGAAGAGATCGAGCGTGCGGGCGCGGTCGGCCAGGCCCAGCATCGCGCGCACCTGCTCCACCCCGGTCTCGCCGGCGCCGTTGGCGATGGCCTGGTCGAGAAGGCTCATCGCGTCGCGCACCGATCCTTCGGCTGCGCGGGTGATGAGGGCAAGCGCATCGGGGGAGACCTGTGCGCCTTCCCGTGCCGCCACCGCCGCCAGATGCGCGATCATCACCTCGGGCTCGATGCGCCGCAGGTCGAACCTCTGGCAGCGCGACAGCACCGTGACCGGAACCTTGCGGATCTCGGTGGTGGCGAAGATGAACTTCACATGCGCGGGCGGCTCCTCCAGCGTCTTCAGAAGCGCGTTGAAGGCGTTGTTTGACAGCATGTGCACTTCGTCGATGATGTAGATCTTGTAGCGCGCGCTGGCCGCCCGATAGTGCACGCTTTCGATGATCTCGCGGATATCACCCACGCCCGTGCGCGAGGCCGCGTCCATCTCCAGCACGTCGACGTGACGGCCCTCGGCGATGGCGCGGCAGTTGTCGCAGACGCCGCAGGGTTCGGTCGTGGGGCCGCCGTTGCCGTCCGGCCCGGTGCAGTTCAGGCCCTTGGCGATGATGCGGGCGGTGGTGGTCTTTCCGACCCCGCGCACGCCGGTCATGATGAAGGCATGGGCGATCCGGTCGGCGGCGAACGCGTTCTTCAGCGTGCGCACCATCGGCTCCTGCCCGATCAGGTCGGCGAAGGTCTGGGGCCGGTACTTTCGGGCGAGAACCTGATAGCCGGTCCCGGGCGTGTCGGACATGAGGGCCTCTGCAAGCGTGTCCGGGCCAATCTAGGCGCTCGGGCCGGCGCCGTAAACCGGCGCCGCCCGCTATTCGCGGCTGAGCGCCACCACCGGGTCGAGCCGTGCCGCCGCCCGCGCCGGCAGGAAGCCGAAGGTGACGCCGATCACGGTGGACGAGACAAAGGCCACGACCGCGGCAAGCGGCGAATAGACCAGCCGCATCATGTCCTGGGCGCGCGACGCCACCTCGCCCACGCCATAGGCAAGCAGGACGCCCAGGGCACCGCCCATCAGGCAGACCAGCACCGCCTCGGTCAGGAACTGCGCCATGATGTCGGACCGGCGCGCGCCGACGGCCATGCGCACCCCGATCTCGCGCGTGCGCTCGGTGACCGAGACCAGCATGATGTTCATCACGCCGATGCCGCCGACGACCAGCGAGATGACGGCGATCGCAAAGACGAGCAGCGTCATGGTGCGCGCGGTCGAGGTGATGGTGCCGCGGATGGTGTCGGAGTTCGACAGGAAGAAGTCCCGCTTGCCGTGGCGGGCCAGCATGATCGCGTCGATCGCCGCCTCGGCCTCGGCCATGTCCACGCTGTCGCGGATCTTGACCGCGATCGAGCTGACCTGCGGATCGCCGGTGATGCGCAGGCTTGCGGTGGTGAAGGGCACGAAGACACGGATCGTCTGCGGGCCGAACCCCGAGGAGGTCGCGGTCACGACGCCGACGATCTCGAGAGGGACCCGACCGACCATCAGCCTCTGGCCCACCGGGTCGCGGCCGTCCGGAAAGAAGGTCCGGGCGGCGTCGGCGTCGATCACGGCCACCTGCGCGGCGGAATCCAGCGCCTCGGCCCCGAAGAGCTGCCCGCGGGTCAGCGTGTAGCCGCCCACGTCGAAATAGCCGGTGCCGACCCCGCGGATCGACACCTGGGCGGTCGCGGCGGCGCTGGTCGCGGCGCGTGTGGCCGAGATCTCGGGCGAGACCGAGGCGGCGAAGGGCTCGACGGCCAGGGCGTCGGCGTCGGCCACGACCAGCGTGTCGATGGCCTGGGCGCGACGGTCGCCGAATCCGGTCCCGGCGCGGATGGTGATCGTGTTGGTGCCGATCGAGGCGATGCGCTCGAGGATCTGCTGCTGGCTGCCGGTGCCCAGCGCCACCACCGACACCACGGCCGCGATGCCGATGATGATGCCGAGCATGGTCAGGAAGCTGCGCAGGCGGTGGGCGTTCAGCGCGCGCACGGCCATGACGAAGGCCTCGGTGATCCGTCGCGCCGCGGCCCCCGGCCCCTTCCTTTCCATCTGTGCAGCCTCGGACGGCGGGGCGGGCGGGCGGGCGTTGCCCTGGATGCGGTCGGCGACGATGCGGCCGTCGCTGATCTCGACGATGCGGGCGGCGCGCTCGGCCACCGCCGGATCGTGGGTGATGATGATGACGGTGTGGCCGCGCGCGTGCAGGTCGTCGATCAGCGCCAGAAGCTCCGCGCCCGACCGGCTGTCGAGCGCGCCGGTGGGCTCGTCCGCCAGGATCACCTCGCCGCCGTTCATCAGGGCGCGCGCGACCGAGACCCGCTGCTGCTGGCCGCCCGAAAGCGCGCCCGGCCGGTGGCGCGTGCGGTCGCCGAGCCCGAGCCGTTCCAGAATGCCGCGCGCGCGGCTCCGGCGCTCGGACCGGCTCATGCCGGCGTAGATGGCCGGCACCTCGACGTTCGACTGCGCGTCAAGGTCGGGCAGCAGCTGGTAGCGCTGGAAGATGAACCCGAAATGCGCGCGCCGAAGTCGGGCGCGGTCCTCCTCGGGCATCGCGGCCACGTCCTGGCCGTCGTAGAGATAGCGGCCCGACGTCGGCCGGTCGAGGCAGCCGAGGATGTTCATGAGGGTGGACTTGCCGGAACCCGATGGGCCCACGATCGCCACCATCTCGCCGCGGCGGATCTCGAGGTCGATGTTGTCGAGCACCCGGATGGTGTGCTCGCCGGCCGGGAATTCCCGGCTGACGCCGCGCAGCGCGATCAGGGGCGCCTCGTCGCCCGTGCCGGCGGCCGCCATGTCAGAACCCCATCATTCCGGGCCGCCTCTGGGGCGCGGCCGATGCGGGCCGGTCGCGGGCGGAGGTCACGATCCGGTCGCCCTCGGCCAGCCCGTCCAGGATCTCGGCCCGTGACGAGGTGCGCAGCCCCACCGTCACCACCCGCGGCTCGGCCTGCCCGGCGCCGTCGTTCCAGACATAGACGATGGTGTTGCCCGCCTCGTCTCGCGCCAGCGCCGAGACCGGCACCACCAGCGCCTTCTCGGCCCGGTCGAGCTGGATGACGACCTCGGCCGTCATGCCGATCCGGAGAATGCCGTCGGGGTTGGCCACGTCCAGGAGCGCGTTGTAATACACCGCCTCGTCGGTCGGGACGTCGTCTTCGGTCTTGATCGAGGCCGGAGCGGGGGCGATCGCGCGCAGGGTCGCGTCGAACCGGCGGTCGGGGGCGCCGGCGAGCGTGAAGGTCACCGGCAGACCCGGGGCAAGGGCGATGACGTCCGCCTCGGAAATCTCGGCCTTGACCACCATGCGATCGAGCTGGGCGATCTTGACGATGGTCGGCGACTGGGTGTTGGCGTTCACCGTCTGGCCCTGTTCGGTCACGACGGCCACCACCGTCCCGGCGATCGGCGACACGATCCGGGTGCGTTCGAGTTCGGTCCTGGCCGAGGACAGCGCGATCACGGCCTGGTCGCGCGCGGCCTCCAGCGACTGGAGTTCCGCCTCGGCCACGGCCAGCGCCGCCTGGGCGGACTCGAGATCCTCGGTCGAGGTCAGCGACTTGTCGTTCAGCGTCTGCTTCCGACGGACGCCCAGTTCGGCCTCGGTGATGCCCGCGCGCTTGGCGGCGATCTGCGCCTCGGCCTGCTTGAGGGCGGATTCGGCCTGCAGCACCGCGTTCCTCTGGTCCTCCGAATCGATCTGGGCGACAAGCTGACCCGCCTCGACCCGGTCGCCCAGTCCGACCGCGAGCGTCTGCACCTGTCCCGACACGCGCGCACCGACCGAGACGAGCTGCGCGGCCTCGATCATGCCCGATGCCAGCACGTTGCGGGCGATGTCGTCGCGGCGCACCTCGGTCGTCGCGGGCGCCGCCGCGGTTTCGGTCGCGCCACGATAGCGGGTCCAGCCATACCAGCCGGCCGCGGCAAGGGCCGCGGCAAGCAGCGCAAAGGTGATCAGTCGTCGCATGGTCCGGATTGTCCTGACGCGTCGCTGTCAAACGTGGCGATCCGGTCCTTCCGTCGCAACCCCCGGCGGCGGTTGGTCGCGGAACGGCGCGGGGGCGGGCTGCGGGGTCGCTGTCCGGCGCGACGGGTCGGCGTGCCGTGCCCCTGCGCCTTCGATCTGCGACGGGGATCAGGACCGTCACAGATCGGGGGGCCAGAACGGCTCGGGGGTCAGCACGGCTCGACCGTCACCAGCGCCCGTTCGCCGCCCAGGGCCGCGAAGGCCCTCTGGCGGCAGGTCAGGACCAGGATCTGCTGGTCGCGCGCGGTGCGATGCAGCGCGTCGAACATCGCCGCGATCCGGTCATCGTCGGAATGGACCAGCGCGTCGTCGAGGATGACCGGAACCGGCCGGCCCGAGGATGCGAAGAGCCGCGCGAAGGCGAGCCGCGTGAGGATCGCCACCTGTTCGCGCGTCCCCCCGGACAGGATCTCGATCGACTCCTCCTGTCCGTCGCGGGTCAGCGTCACGGGCAGCAGGCTTGCATCGTCGATGGCGAGATGCGCGCCGGGCGACAGGATCGACAGCAGGGGCTGCAGTTCCCGCAGGACCGGGCCGAAGTAGGCGTCGCGCGCCCGGGTTCGCGCCTCTTCCAGCGCGCGTTTCAGGCGGGTCAACGCCCTGACCTCAAGCTCGTAGCGCGCGGCGCGGGCCCGGGCTTCGGCGCGGGCCTCCGCGACCGAGGACAGCCGTTCCTCGATCCCCTCGTCGGCGAGCGCCGCGATGGTCGCGTTCAGGCTGGCCAGATCCTCCCGCGCGCGGCCTTCGTCCCGCGCCGCCTGTTCGACCGCGCTCCGCGCCCGCGCGAAGCGGGCCTCGACCGTCTCGAGGTCGGGAGCGACCGCGCGCAGCGACGCAAGCGCCTGTTCCGCCACCGCAACGGCCCGCATCAGCTCGGGCAGGCGCGCGCGCAGGATGTCGATCGTCCGCCGGATCGCGTCGTCGTCGCCCGCCTCCGCCAGCACCGCGTCGCGCTGCCGCTCGGCAAAGGCGCGGTGGGCGTCGGCCTTTGCCCGGGCCTCGCGCGCTTCGCCGGCCAGCTCCTGCGCGGCTCGTGCCGCCGCCCGGGCCGCCTGTTCCTCGGTCTCGGCCAGGGCGACGGCCTCGCCCAGAACGGCGGCATCCTCGGGCTCGTCCGGGGCCGCTTCGGCGTCGAGTTGCAGGCGTGCCAGCGCGGTCCGCAGCGGGTCGAGACCGTCCGGGGCCAGTTCCGCCAGCAGCGCCTCCGCCGTCCCGATCTCGCCATCCAGCCGTTGCGCCTCGGTCCAGGCCGCGCGGGCCGCCGCAAGCGAGTCTGCCCCGATCGGTGCGAGCCGTCGGGCCAGATCCTGCTCGGCCCGTGCCACGTCATCCGCGCCCTCGGCTCGGCGGGCCTGTCCCGGATCGATCCGAAGGCTGCCGAAGCCCGGAAGGCGCAGGTCGGTCGCGGTCAGAACCGGCTGCGGACCGGGCGGCAGCGGGCGGTCCCCGATCATGGCCTGTGCCGCGCCATCCGGCCGGGCCTCGACGGTGACGGCCTGGGCCTCCGTCCGCGCCCGCGCCAGATCCAGCCTGGTCTGGGCCGCTTCCGCCGCCGCGATCAGGGCCGCCGTCACGGGCAGGCGGCTGCGCTGCGCCCGGGCCCGGTCCAGCGTCGCCTGCACCTCGGCCGCCCGATCGAGACGCCGCCGGGTTTCCTCGGCCCGCGCCTGCGCGAGGCGGGCCGCCTGCGCGCGGTTGGCCAGGGCCAGCCGTTCCCGCTGGGCGATGGTCCGTGCCGCGGCGGCCTCGAGCGTCTCGGCCGCCGACCGCTCGGCCGCGGCCCGATCGTCGGCGCGCTTTCGGGCGCCGATGGCCGCCTCCTCGGCGCGGCGAAGCTCGGATCGGGCCTCCTCGAGCCGCGCGGCCAGCGCCTCGGCCGCCGCGATGTCCTGTTGCACCCGGTCGGCGTCGAGCCGCACCAGCCGCAGGTTCGTCTCGGCCCGTTCGACCTTGGTCTGGTGGTCCCGGGCCGCCAGCAGCGCGGCTTCGGCGTCGCGCAGCGCCTGGGCGCGGGTGGCGGCCTCGGCCGGGTCGGTCAGACGCGCCAGAAGCCGCTGCGCCTCGCCCCGCCGGGCCAGGGCGCCGGCCAGTTGCTCGACCCTCGGACGCAGGGTGGCCTCTTCGGCGGCCAGGGCGGACGCCTCGTCCTCGGCGCGCGCCCATTCTCCGCCCGCCTTTGCGCGGCCGGTGTTCGTGGCCAGCCGGGACAGGGCGTCGGTGACGCGGTCCAGCACGGCGTCCATCCGCCGCCCGCCCGTCATCATGTCGATCTCGCCCGCCACCGACGACAGAAGGTCGCGCCGCGCCGCAAGCCCGGTCTCGCGCGCGCGCTTCTCGTCGGCCGAGTTCCCCTCGGGCTCGAGCCCCAGAAGCCCCTGGCGAACCCAGAGCAGGCCGGACGGCCCCGCCAGGCCGCCGGCCATCAGCCGGTCGATCCACGCCTCGGCCTCGTCGGTCTGAGCGATCAGGCGTCCGGTCGCATCCGTCACCTGGGCCTGCGGGCGGGCCAGCCAGCGCTTCACAATCCGGTAACGGCCATCGCGAAGCTCCACCTCCACCGCCACCTCCGGGCCGCCCCCGGCGTGGGGCTGAAGCGTCTTGACCTCGGCGTTGCGGCTGGTGTGCCGTTCGAAGAACAGCGCGTGCAGGGCATCGAAGAAGGTGGACTTGCCGAACTCGTTCGGCTCGGACAGGACCGTGATGCCGTCGCCGATTCCGCCGAGCCGCGCCCTCTTGCCGGCAAAGCGGCGGACGTTGGTCAGTTCGATCGCGCGCAGCTTCATGACCGCACCTCCTGGGTGAGGGCGTAGAGCCGCGCCAGCGCCACCGAGGCGATGTCGCGCTCGCTCTGCGGCCGGGCCGCGTCGGTGGTCTCGGCCAGAAGGGCCTCGGCCGCCACACGCAGGGCACCGCCGCGGTCGATCTGGTCCAGATCGTCGGGAAGGGCCTCGATCGCCAGACCCGACAGATCGGCCCCGAACCAGCCGAAGTCCGGGGCGCGGGCGGCCAGCTCCACCTCGAGTTCGGCCCGCGCGGCAAGCGGCAGCCGTCCGGTGACGGTGAGGCGCACCAGATGATCGCGCGCCTTCGCGGAGGGCAGCGCGCCGGCCAGCCGCGACGTCGCATCGTCGCCGGGCAGGAGGTCCAGCACCGGCGAGGTCCAGCGGAACTGTCCGGTCTCGACCCGCTTCACCCGCGGCGGCCCTTCGCCAAGCCGCACCAGAAGCGCCGCCCCCGGCGCGTCGTGCTTGAACCCGTCGGGTTCCGGCGTGCCGGAATACCAGGTGGCGGCGCCGACCGACATCAGCCCGTGCCAGTCTCCCAGTGCGAGATAGTCGAGACCGGACCGTGCCGCGCGATCCGCCGGGATGATGCCCGGCGTGCCCTCCTCGCCCGAGAAATCGGTGATCGCCCCATGCGCAAGCCCGATCCGCCGCGCGCCTTCCGGCGTGGGGGCGGACAAGGCCTCGGTCAGATCGCGCCCGGGCCGCCGCTGGGTGCAGGGGGCGGGCAGGAGCCAATGGCCGGGAACCAGTTCGAAGGGCTGCGCCTCGGTCACCGCGCGCAGGTTCGGCGGCGCGTCCTGAGCGATCCGCCGCCAGAGTTCCGAGGCCGCCAGACTGTCGTGGTTGCCCGGCAAGAGCACCCAGGTGAGGTCGCGCTCTTCCCCCATGGCGCGCAGCGCCTGTCGCAGCGTCTCGGGGGCCGGGGTCTCGGCATCGAAGGTGTCGCCCGCCAGCAGCACGACCCCGGCGCCGCCGGCCCGGGCCGCCGCCGCGAGACGCCCGATCGCCCCGTGCCGCGCTTCGCGCAGACGGTGCCGGATGCCTTCCGGGTAGCCGCCGAAGGCGCGGCCCAGATGCAGGTCCGACGAATGCAGGACTGAAAGTGCCGTCATGGTTCCATGCCCTCCGGCGCAACCGCGCCCCGGTTCAGCGTCGCCGACGCGCGCGGCCGCGACAATCCCTTCCCTCACACCATCCGGCAGGTCGGATCGTCTCTCCAGCGCAGCCAGAGCGTCGGCCGCATCTCGGACGTCGACAGAAAGGTCCGCGCCGAAAAGATCGGCACGCTCCCGCAGCCGTTGACGAGGCCCCACTCGGGCGCCAGTGCGAGTTCGTCATGGCCGCCCGCCCAGAGCCCCGGCTGCCTCGCGGGATAGAACTCGTCTCCCTGCTCGACGATCCGCGCGGCGCGGTCCCGGCCGCGGAAGATGGCCAGCGCCTCGTCATCCACCTGCGGCAGCAGCGGCCGGTCGAGCGCAAGGTCGGACCGTTCCACCAGCCGCTCGATCGCGTGGCCGCAGAAGCCCACCGCGCTCAGACGAAAGCCGATCCCCGGCCCGATCCGGCCGACCTGCGCACGCAGGTAGATCAGTCCCGGCTCGCGAAAGACCGGCACTCCCCCGGCCCGGATCGAAACCTCGGGCAGGCTGCGGGTGACGAAGCTGAGCGCCGTTCCCTCTCCGGTCAGGGCGACGCGGCAGACGCCCGGCTGAACCCGGAGCCGCCCCGCCAGCCGTTCCAGCCCCTTGGGATTGGGTCGCAGCCCGGCCGCCATCCGGAAAAGCGCCGGCAGGTCCGGCGCGCTCTTGTCGGCGGTCGCAAGCGCCGCGCGCGCCAGCCCCCGCTTCAGGGACTGCCGCAGACTGCGCGAGCCGGCAAAGGCGGTGTGGTTCATCTGCATCTCGGACCTCCGATCATGGGCGATGGGGCATCGGAAATTCGGTAAAGGAATCGTCAACATCGCCAGACTGCGCGATAAGGGTGGCAAATCCTGTCGTGTTCCCCGGAGCGCCCCATGTCCTTCCAGAAGGCCGCCGATCTTCTCCGTCTCGCCGAAATGGCGACGTCGCGCTATGGGGGCGTCAACCTCATCGACATCGAGGACGCCTTTGGCGTCGACCGGCGCACGGCGCAGCGGATGACGCGGGCGCTCGAGGAAATGTTCCCCCACTGCACCACGCGCATCGATGACGAGCGCCGCAAGTTCTGGAGGCTGCGCGCCGACGACGCCCGCCTCATGCTGGCGCAGGGCATCCGCGACAGCGAGCTGGCCGCGCTGGACCTGGCCATCCGCCGCGCCGAGCGTGAGGATGCCTCGACCGAGGTCCGCGCGCTTTCGGGTCTGCGTGATCGCCTGCTTGCCGCCATGCCCGGACCCCATGCCCGACGTGCCGAAGCCGATGCGGAGGCCGTGCTGGAAGCCCACGGTTTCGCCTCGCGCCCCGGCCCGCGTGTCCGGGTCGAGCCCGATCTTCTGGGGGTGATCGGCGCGGCGCTGAAGGCGCCCTTCACGGTCACTGTGGTCTATGCGGGCGGGCGCGACCCCGAACGCGCGCGGCGGCTGCAACCCTACGGCCTTCTTCTGGGAACGCGGCGCTACCTGGTCGCGCGCGAGGTGGGCGGGGACGGGCAGTTCCGGCACTACCGGCTCGACCGCATCCGCTCGGTGCGGCTCGAGGCCGAAAGCTTCGCGCGCGATGCGGATTTCGACCTGGCCGCGCACGCCGCCCGCGCCTTCGGCAGCTTCCATGCCGACGACGAATACGGCGAGGTGATCTGGCGTTTCAGCCCGGCTGCGGCCCCGACGGCGCGCGAGTTCCTGTTCCACCCCGCGCAGGAGATGACCGAGGAGTCAGACGGCGGCCTCACCGTGCGCTTCGTCGCCTCGGGCCATCTCGAAATGGCCTGGCATCTCTACATGTGGGGCGATGCGGTCGAAGTCCTCGCCCCGGAACGCCTGCGGGTGATGGTCGAACGCCATCGCCGGGGCGATTTCCCCGCGCTGCCGTGACCGGAGGCCGCGGATGTCGGCCGGTCTGCCAGTTGGCCCAAGGAAAACCGGCAGCCGTCCCGGGACGGGGCTGCGGCGGTCCCGTTCGCGCAAGCCCTGAGCCGCCCGGAGGCGTCTTCGTGGGAACGGCATGCAGGGGAGGGGTGAGAGGCTGGACAACGACCCAAGCGGGGCTCGTTACGGCTGCTTCCTTCCGGACCTGACCGGGTTGGCGAGGCGCCTGCCCGCGCCAACCTCTCAGCGGCGGATATAAGCCGCGACGGGCAGCCGCGCAAGCCCGTGCGGGGCCGGGCGGGATGCCGCCCGGGTAGGGAAAGCCGGTATGGCCGACCGCCGCGGCCCGCGGTAGCACTTCGGCTCTGGCCACCGGTGCGTTGATTGGGCTCCGGCCGGCGTTCTGTTGCAAAGGCCTTTCCACCATGCAGATGCACGACACTTCCCTGATGATCTGTCCGGATCCGCGCCCCGTCACGATCCTGTCGCCGGGAGCCGAGTTGACCGGTCGTCTTTTCCTTCCCCCGGGCCGGCCTCGCGTCGCGGTGGTGCTGCACGGGGCAACCGGGGTGCCGCAGTCCTTCTATGCACCCTTCGCCACCTGGCTGGCCGCCGAGATGGGCTTTGCCTGCCTGACCTACGACTACCGGGACTTCGGCGCCTCGGCGCGGGGCGCCATGCGCCGGTCGAAGGCGACGATGGCCGACTGGGGCCTGCATGACCAGACGGCGGCCCTCGCCGCGCTCGCCGTCCGGCTGCCCGATGCCGAGCTCTGGGTCATCGGCCATTCCCTGGGCGGCGCCATGCTGCCCTACCAGACCGGGCTCGACCGGGTGTCGCGCGCGATCCTTGTCGGGGCGGGCATGGTCCATGTCTCGGATCATCCCTGGCCCTATCAGGGGCTGGCACGGCTTTTCTGGCAGGGGCACGGGCCGCTGCTGGTCCGGCTTGCGGGGTTCCTGCCGGGCCGGCTGAGCGGGTTCGGGTCCGATCTGCCCGCGGGCGTCTACTGGCAATGGCGCCGCTGGTGCCTGAGCCGCGGCTATCACCTGACCGATGCGGGCCGGACGCTGCCGATGCCCGATCCCTCGGCGATGACCGCACCGATGAAATTCGTCGCCGTGGCGGATGACGCGCTGGTGCCTCCCTCCGCGGTCTGGAGGCTGATGGCGCTTTTCCCGGACTCGGTGAAACGGCAGCTGGTGCTGCGCCCGAACGGCCATGGGCTTGCCCGGATCGGGCACCTCGGCCCGTTCGCGCGGCGGAACGCGGTGCTCTGGCCGCAGATCATCGCGTGACGGGGGGCGGCCTGCGCCGCCCCCCGCGCGCCGGTCAGAGCGTGATGCGGAACCGCGCGAACCCGTCGGCGCCGTCGCCCGCGGGCTTGATGTCCATGCCCGGCACCGTGTCGGCATAGGCCACGGCCTTCGGCCCGGTGTCGAAGGTCACGGTGGTGCCCGGCATCGGCTTGAAGGACCAGTTCGCGTCGGCCGACGGGTTGATGGTGCCTTCGGTCACGATGTAGCGCACCAGCACGTCGCGGTTGGAATCGGGTGCCACCAGCACCGTGTGGTCGGGATCGGCGCCGGGGAACTTGCCGCCGCCGCCGGCGCGGTAGTTGTTGGTCGCGACCAGGAATTCCTGCGCCGGGTCGATCGGCTTGCCGTCATACATCAGATCCACGATGCGGTTCGCGTCGGGGTTCAGGAGTTCGCCCTTGGGGTCGTATTTCGAAGGCTGGGACAGGTCGATCCGGTAGGTCACGCCGTCGATCACATCGTAGTTGTAGCTCGGGAAGTCGGGGTTGATGAGCGGCTGGTCGGCCCCGCCCGGCGTGATCTGGTTGAAGATGCCGGCCGACCGCTCCAGCCAGTCCTTGACCAGCGCGCCGGTGATCTTCACCACCCGCACGGTGTTCGGATAGAGGTACAGGTCGGCCACGTTCTTGATCGCCACGTCGCCGGCCGGCACGTCGGTGTAGTAGTCCGGGCCGCCGCGGCCGCCGGCCTTGAAGGGCGCCGCGGCCGAAAGCCGGGCCAGCCCCTCCATCTCGGTCCCCTTCACCATCTCGTCGAGATACCAGAGCTGGGCCTGGTTCACGACCTGCACGGACGGGTCGTCGGCCACGAGCGCGAAGTAGGAATAGAGCGGCGCCGAGGTCTTGCCGACCGGCCGGCGCACATAGGCGAGCGTCGCCTCGTGTTCGGTCTTGACGCTGTCCAGCACGTCCTGCTGGCTTTCGACCGTGGGCACGATCTGCTTTTCCTGGCGCACATAGATCGGCCGCGCCTCGGTCATCGCCGAGACCACCTTCCAGCGGTTGCCGTCGCGTTCGAGCAGCAGGTCGATCAGCCCCATGTGCGATCCCCAGAATCCGCCCATCACCGCGGGCTTGCCGCCGATGGTGCCGGCGTCCACGTTCACGTCGGCAAAGTCCTTGAAGTCGGGCGAGGGGAAGACGAGGTGGCTGTGGCCGGTCATCACCGCGTCGATCCCCTCGACCCGGGCCAGCACCGTCGAGGCGTTCTCCATCAGGTCCGAGCGCTCGGCCGCGCCGATGCCCGAGTGCGACAGCGCCACGATCAGGTCGCAGCCCTCTTCCTGCATCTGCGGCACCCAGGCCTCGGCGGCCTGCACGATGTCGCGGGTCTGCACCTTGCCTTCCAGGTTCTGGCGGTCCCACTGCATGATCTGCGGCGGCACGAAGCCGATCAGGCCGATGCGGATCGGATGTTCCTGCCCGGCGCCGTCCTTCACGACACGGTCGAGGATGACATAGGGCTTGACCAGCGTCTTGTCCTTGCGCGGGTCGGCGCCGATCTCGGTCGCGACATTGGCCGAGACGACCGGAAAATTCGCGCCGGCGATCGTGTTGGTCAGGAAGTCGAGCCCGTAGTTGAATTCGTGATTGCCAAGGGTCGAGGCCTCGTAGCCCAGCACGTTCATCGCCTGGATGACGGGGTGCATGTCGCCGGCCTTCATCCCCCTCTCATAGGCGATGTAGTCGCCCATCGGGTTTCCCTGTAGGAAATCGCCGTTGTCCACCAGCATCGAGTTGGTGGCCTCGGCGCGGATCTCGCGGATGATCGAGGCGGTGCGGGCGAGGCCAAGCGTGTCCACGGCCTTGTCGGCGTAGTAGTCGTAGGGCCAGACGTGGACATGAAGATCGGTCGTTTCCATGATCCGCAGGTGCGCCTGGTTGGTCGCGGCGCGGGCCGAATAGGGATGCAGGACGATCAACGTGGCTCCGGCGGCAGTACCCGCCAGAAAACCGCGACGGGTCAGTTTCGAGGGCGTCAATCCGAACATGGCAGTGCTCCGGTTTCGTTCTCGCGGAGCCTTGCACAGGCGGGTAACGGCGGGAAGTCAATAGCGTGTGGTTTTGCATTCCGCCATTGGAAATTTGCAGAATGACAATGGGCTTCGACAGGACCGCCGGCGGCGGTCCGGCGTCGTCGGCCCTTCCGAAAGCCCGTCCGCCATGCCAGAAGTGAAGGCCAGACGACGGGAAGCGGGCGGGAGGCTACGATGCGCGGCGCCGAAGAGGTGACGTTCGGTGGGCCGGCCATCGACCGGGCGGCCGAGCTGCGGCGCCGGCCCGAACGCATCGACTGGCTGGCGCGTGATCCGCGGTCGCGCTGCCTTGCGCTCTGGCGGGGCAAGATCGCGATCGGACCCGAGGGGCCCGCCTGGGTGCCGGTTGCGCATCCGGTCTTCGAGGGCGCCGGCCCCGCCGTGTTCCTGGGGTGCGAGAACGGGGCGGGGTTCTTTGCGCGCGACATTTCGGGCTGGGAGCCCGACGCGGGCGAACCCGCCCGCCCCGGCGACTTCTTCGATCCGACCGAGCAGGTCCATCCGGCCCTGCCCGAAGGCGTGCGGCTGGCCGAGCTGCGCGGCCGCATGGCGTCGCTGTCGGCCCGCGACGCCGGGCTTGCCGCCACCGCCCGGGCCTTGACCGGATGGCACCGCAGCCACGGGTTCTGCGCGGCCTGCGGGTCGCCCACGGCCTTTGCCGATGCGGGCTGGTCCCGGCGCTGCCCGGCCTGCGGGGCGCAGCATTTCCCGCGCACCGATCCGGTGGTCATCATGCTGGTGCTGTCGGGAAATTCGGTGCTGCTCGGCCGGTCGCCGGGTTGGCCCGACGGCATGTATTCGCTGCTGGCGGGCTTCATGGAGCCGGGCGAGACGGTCGAGGCGGCGGTCCGTCGCGAGGTCCGCGAAGAGACCGGCGTGCCGGTGGGGCCGGTCCGCTATCTGGCGAGCCAGCCCTGGCCGTTTCCGTCCTCGCTGATGATCGGCGTGCGGGGCGAGGCGCTCGCCACGTCGATCACGCTTGATCCGGTCGAGCTCGAGGACGCGCTCTGGCTGACCCGGGAGGAGGTTGCCGCCGCCTTCCGCGGGGCGCATCCGGTGGTGCGCCCGCCGCGGCGCGGGGCGATCGCGGGCTTTCTCCTGGCAAACTGGCTTGCGGATCGGCTTGATTGACGCGAGAAGCGCGGAAAGGGGTGGGGTCATGCACGTCAGCGCGAAGGAGGATGTCGGCGCCGATGCGGCCACCGTCTTTGCGATGCTGACCGATTTTCCCGCCTTCGAGCGTGCGGCCCTGCGGCGCGGTGCCGAAGTCGCCCGTCTCGACCGGCTGGAGACCAGGGGTGTCGGGATGAGCTGGTCGGGCAGTTTCGCGTGGAGGGGCCGGCAACGCCGGTTCGTCGCGGACCTCACGGGGTTCGATCCGGCCACGGCGCTGGGCTGGACGATTGAGGGCGGCGGGTTTCGCGCCGCGGTCGATCTGACCCTGATCGCGCTGTCGCCCAAGCGCACGCGGATCCTCGCCCGTGTCGAGATCAAGCCCCGGACCATCGCCGCGCGCATCCGGCTTCAGGCACTGCGCCTGCAGCGGCAGCGTCTGGTCGGCCGGGTGCAGAAGGGCCTGCGCGATGTCGCGCTGCGGATCGAGCGCGGCCATCAGGCCGGGGCGCGCTGAGCGTTCTCGTGGCGGCGCGGGTCGGCCGGATAGACGCCGAGCAGCGCCATGTAGGACGTGAAGTAGCGCAGCTCCTCGAGCGCGAGCCGCACGTTGGTGTCGTCGGGGTGGCCCTCGATGTCGGCGTAGAACTGCGTCGCCGAGAAGGATCCGTCCACCATGTAGCTTTCCAGCTTGGTCATGTTCACGCCGTTGGTGGCAAAGCCGCCCATGGCCTTGTAGAGCGCGGCGGGGATGTTGCGCACCCGGAAGACGAAGGTGGTCATCATGCCCGAGGCACCGCGGCGCCGGAAATCGGGCTCGCGCGCCATGATGAGGAAGCGCGTGGTGTTGTGCTTGTGGTCCTCGATGTGGCGGGCGAGGATGTCGAGCCCGTAGACCTCGGCGGCAAGGTCCGAGGCCAGCGCGGCCTCGGCCGGGTCGCCCAGCTCGGCCACCTCGCGGGCGGCCCGGGCGTTGTCGGTGCTGACGACGCCCTCGATCCCGTGTTCGCGCAGGAAGGATCCGCACTGCGGCAACAGCACGATGTGGCAGTGCGCGCGCTTCACCCCCGCGAGTCTGGCTCCGCGAACCCCGAGCAGGTTGATGTGAACCCGCACGAAGGCCTCGTCGACGATGTGGAGCCCGCTTTCGGGCAGCAGGCGGTGGATGTCGGCCACCCGCCCGTAGGTCGTGTTCTCGACCGGCAGCATGGCGAGATCCGCGTCACCGCGTCGCACCGCCTCGATCACGTCGTCGAAGGTGCGGCAGGGCAGAACCTCCATGGTCGGGCGCGCATCGCGGCAGGCCTGATGGGAATAGGCTCCGAGTTCCCCCTGGAAGGCGATGCGACCGGTCATGCGGGCGGCTCCTGCTCTGGGCCCGCCGGACGGGCCGTCTGGCACGGCTAACTATACCTTGAAACCCCGGGGCGGAAGCGGATAGATACGCGGCGAACCCAGGCATGATCCGAGGCGCGACATGTTCGACACGATGACCTTCACCAAGGCCGGCGGGGCCCTCTGCGGGGCGCTGCTGATCCTGCTGCTCGGCAACTGGGCGGCGGATGCGCTTTATTACGTGGGACCGAAGGGCGCGCACGGCGAGGGCGACACGCAGGCCTATGTCATCGACACGGGCGCAAGCGACGGCGCGACCGCCGCGGCGGCACCGGCCGAGGCCGGCCCCGATTTCGCGACGCTGATGGCATCGGCCGATGCGGCGGCCGGCGAGAAGGTGTTCGCGAAGTGCAAGGCCTGCCACAAGCTCGACGGCGCCAACGCCACCGGGCCGCACCTGAACGGCGTGGTGAATCGGGCCGTCGGCAGCGTGCCCGACTTCAACTATTCCGACGCGATGAAGAACCACGGCGGCACCTGGACGCCCGAGATGCTCAACACCTACCTGGCCGATCCCAAGGCGGACATTCCCGGCAACAAGATGTCCTTCGCCGGCCTGCCCAAGGCGGAGGACCGCGCCAACCTCATCGCCTATCTGGAAACCCAGGGCGGCTGATCGTTTCGCAGGCTTGCCGAGAAGGGCCGTCCCGCCGGGGCGGCCCTTTGCGTTTGCGGCTGTCGCCCGGGGCGACGGCTTGGATCGATGGCGCCCGTTGTGCCTTTCACAGGGAAGGAATCTGCGCTATATTGCAGATGAAAGGACCGTCGATGCCGCTTGCGCAGTCCCAGCCCGCTCCTCTCGATCGCAGCGCGATCCTGTCGAAGGCGACGCTCCGCGCCGCCGAAAGGCTCGGGCTGTCCGGCCGCCAGCTGGCCGGCATCGTCGGCGTGTCCGAGGCCACGATTTCGCGCATCCGTCGCGGCGACGCGGTCCTTGAGGACGGGACCAAGCCGTTCCAGCTTGCCGCGCTTCTGGTGCGGGCGTTCCGGTCGCTCGACGCGATCACCGGCGGGGACGAGGCCGTGGCCCGGGCCTGGGTCGCCGCGCCCAACGCGGCGCTGGGCGCGCGGCCGGTCGAGCGCATGGCCACGGTGCAGGGGCTGGTCGATGTCGTTGCCTATCTGGACGCCCGACGCGCTCCGCTCTGAAGCGCGGCCCTTCTCGGGCCGGGCCTGGAGGCTGGTCGAGGCCCAGCACCGGGTTTCCACGCTGAAGCTGGTCGAGAGTTTGGCCGAGCAGGCGCTTCTCGAGCAGGTTCTCGACGAGACCAAGCCGCCGCTGCCGCCCGAGTGCCACCACCTGCATTATCTGCTGTTCACGCCGTTCCGTTACCGGCCCTATCCGCAGGGATCGCGCTTTCGCCGCGCCGGACTGACGCCCGGGGTCTGGTACGGGTCGGACCGGCCCGGGACGGCGGCGGCGGAGATGGTGTTCTACCGGTTCCTCTTCTACGCCGAGAGCCCGACGACGCCCTTTCCCGACAATGCCGCCGACTGCACGGCCTTCTGCGTCGACCTGGCCACGCCGGCGGCGCTGGACGTGGCGTCGGGCGCGCTGGCGCGCGACCGCGCGCAGTGGGGCCATCCCACAGACTACGCGGCCTGCCAGGCACTGGCCGACGCCGCGCGCGACGCGGGTGTGCAGATCATCGCCTACCCTTCGGTGCGCGATCCGGCCGGCGGCCTGAACCGGGCCGTACTCACCTGCCGGGCCTTCGCGACACCGGAACCGGTCGAGAGCCAGAGCTGGCGCATCCGGGTCGGGCGGACCGGGGCGCAGGTTCTGTGCGACTCTCCGCGGATCGCCATCGAGTTCGGCCGCGACGCCTTTGCCGGCGATCCGCGGCTGGCGGGCATGGTCTGGGACCGGCCGCGGGCCCGTTGAGGCTGTGCGGGGGGCCTGCGGGCGCATCGCGCCTGCGACGATCACACGGCGTTTCACGCATTCGCGCCTTGCGGCGGCCCCGCGCCACCCCTTAGCTTGGCGCAATTGACGAGGCCGCGCGACGGCCGGGCAGCAAGGGGTACGGCATGGCGGCGAAGGGTCTGGGGGCGGTGGCACGGCGTTTCGGGATCGCGGCGCTGTCCGGGATGGTGCTCGTGGCGCCGGCGATGGCGCAGGACACGATCACGGCGCACTCGATCACCACCTTTGGCGAGCCGTCGAAATACCCAGCCGACTTCCAGCATCTTGACTATGTGAACCCCGACGCGCCCAAGGGCGGCGAGATCGCCGAGGCCACCTACGGCACGTTCGACAGCTTCAACCCCTACACCCAGAAGGGCAACGCGGCGGCGTTGTCGAACATCGCCTACGAGGAGATGATGGTGGGGACGGCCGACGAGATCGGCGCGCTCTACTGCCTTCTGTGCGAGACGATCGAGTATCCGGCCGACAAGGCCTGGGTGATCTTCAACCTGCGCCCCGAAGTCCGCTTTTCCGACGGCAGCCCGATGACGGCGGAGGATGTGCTGTTCACCTACGAGCAGTTCCGCGACGACGGGCTGATTTCCTTCCGCGCCGTTCTCAAGGAGTTTGTGGAGAAGGCCGAGGTCCTCGGTCCGCACCAGATCAAGTACACCTTCCGGCCCGGGTCGTCCGAGCGCGAGCGCATCCAGACGGTCGGCGGCCTGCCGGTGATGTCGAAGGCCTGGTTCGACAAGACCGGCGCGCGTCTGGACGAGTCGCGGATGGAGCCGGGCATCGGCAGCGGCCCCTACATTCTCGACCGGTTCGACATCAACCAGCGGGTGATCTACAAGCGCCGGCCCGACTACTGGGGCGCGGACCTTCCGATCAACCGCGGCCGGTGGAATTTCGACACCATCCGCATCGAGTATTTCGGCGACCCGACCGCGGCCTTCGAGGGCTTCAAGTCCGGCGCCTTCACCTTCCGCAACGAGAATTCGTCGAAGAACTGGGCCACCGGCTACGACTTTCCTGCCCTTCAGAAGGGCTGGGTGGTCAAGCGCGACATCAAGAACGGGCTGATCGCCAACAACCAGTCCTTCGTGTTCAACCTGCGGCGGGCCAAGTTCCAGGACGTGCGCGTGCGCGAGGCGCTGGGGCTGATGTTCAACTACGAGTGGTCGAACGAGACCCTGTTCTTCGGGCTCTACAAGCGGATCAATTCCTTCTTCGAGAACAGCGATCTGGCGGCCACCGGCCTGCCGTCGCCCGAAGAGCTTGCGCTGCTCGAACCGCTCCGGGACAAGCTCGCGCCCGGGGTGATCGACGCCGAGCCGGTGATGGCACCCGTCTCGGGCGAGCGGCAGCTCGACCGCAAGAACCTGCGCAAGGCGGCGGCCCTTCTCGACGAGGCCGGCTGGCCGGCGGGCGCCGACGGCATCCGCCGGAACGACAAGGGCGAGGCGCTCACCGTCGAGTTCCTGTCCGACGATCCGGCCTTCGACCGGGTCATCAACCCCTACATCGAGAACCTGCGCGCGCTGGGGGTGGATGCGAAGCTGTCGCGGGTGGACGATGCGCAATACACCCGCCGCACCCGCGACTTCGATTTCGACATGATCACCGACCAGCTGCCGACCGGCTACGAGCCGGGCGCGGGCCTCAAGCAGTATTTCGGCACGGCGGGCGTCAAGGACGTGTTCAACACCATGGGTCTCAGCGACCCGGCGGTCGATGCGCTGATCGACGACGTGATGGCGGCCGACACCAAGGCCGAGCTGCACGCCGCGGCCAAGGCGCTGGACCGCCAGCTGCGCGCGCTGCGGTTCACCGTGCCGCAGTGGTACAAGGACAGCTACACCGTGGCCTATTACGACATGTTCGAGCACCCCGAGACGCTTCCGCCCTATTCTCTGGGCGAGTTGGACTTCTGGTGGTACAACCCGGAAAAGGCCGAAAAGCTGAAGGCGCAGGGCGCGTTCTGAGAACAGGCACGGGGGCGGACGGGCAGCGATGGGCGCCTATATCCTGCGCAGGATCCTTCTCGTGATTCCGACG
This sequence comes from Pseudomonadota bacterium, assembly GCA_049324535.1. GTDB lineage: Bacteria > Pseudomonadota > Alphaproteobacteria > Rhodobacterales > Rhodobacteraceae > JBMOOG01. The sequence goes on from JBMOOG010000001.1 coordinate 404,220, forward strand.
CTGATCGGGATCATGATCATCAACTTCACGCTTACCCAGTTCGTGCCCGGCGGCCCGATCGAACAGGTGCTGGCGCGCATGGAAGGTCAGGGCGACGTGTTCCGCACCATCGCGGGCTCGGGCGCCGATGCCGGAGGCGATCAGGCGGCGCAGGGGCAGGAGACCTATGCCGGCGCGCGCGGCCTGCCGCCCGAGTTCATCAAGGAGCTCGAGCAGCAGTTCGGCTTCGACAAGCCGCCGCTCGAGCGCTTCCTGAAGATGATGGGCGACTACCTGCGCTTCGATTTCGGCGAAAGCTACTTCCGGTCGATCTCGGTCGTCGATCTGGTGCTGGAAAAGATGCCGGTGTCGATCTCGCTCGGACTCTGGACGACGCTGCTGGCCTATCTGATCTCGATCCCGATGGGGATCCGCAAGGCGGTCCGCGACGGCTCGCCCTTCGACACCTGGACCTCGGGGGCGATCATCGTCGGCTATGCGATCCCGGGCTTCCTCTTCGCGATCCTGCTCATGGTCCTGTTCGCGGGCGGCAGCTACTGGAAGATCTTTCCGCTCAGGGGCCTCCTGTCCGAGAACCTGTCCGGCGCGATGTGCGCCCCCTGGTCGGGGTCCTTTTCCTTCGCGGACTGCGTGACGCGGGTGATCCCCGACTACTTCTGGCACATCACCCTGCCGATCCTCGCCATGACGATCTCGAGCTTCGCCACGCTGACCATGCTGACCAAGAACAGCTTCCTCGACGAGATCCACAAGCAGTACGTGATGACGGCGCGCGCCAAGGGCCTGACCGAAGGCCGCGTGCTCTACGGCCATGTCTTCCGCAACGCCATGCTGATCGTGATCGCCGGCTTTCCTGGCCTGTTCCTGTCGGTCTTCTTCGGCTCGTCGATCCTGATCGAGACGATCTTCTCGCTGGACGGACTGGGGCGCATGGGGTTCGAGGCGGCGGTGGCGCGCGACTACCCGGTGATCTTCGGCACGCTCTTCGTCTTCGGCCTCATCGGTCTTTTCGTCGGGATCCTGTCGGACCTGATGTATGTCTTCGTCGATCCGCGCATCGACTTCGGCAAGAGGACGGGCTGATGCGGCTTTCGCCCCTGAACCAGCGGCGGTGGCGAAACTTCCGCGCGAACCGTCGCGCGTACTGGTCGCTCTGGGTCTTCCTCGTTCTCTTCGGGCTGTCGCTCTTCGCCGAGGTCATCGCCAACGACAAGCCGATCGTGGTCAGCTATCGCGGAGAGCTCTATTTCCCGATCTACCGCTTCTATCCCGAGACGGCCTTTGGCGGCGACTTCAAGACCGAGGCGATCTACAAGGACGAGGCGGTGCAGTGCCTGATCGTCACCGGCGGCGTGCAGGACTGCTGGGATGACCCGGAAGGCGTCGCCGAAGAGGCGAGGACCACCGGCAAGGTCGCGGGCGAACCGGTCGAGAAGGGCTGGATGCTCTGGCCGCCCATTCCCTACAGCTACCAGACCATCAACAACGTCGGCACCGCGCCCTCGGCGCCGGACGCGCAGCACTGGCTGGGAACCGACGACACCGCGCGCGACGTGCTGGCGCGCATCATCTACGGGTTCCGGCTGTCGATCCTGTTCACGCTCATCGTCACCTCGGTCTCGTCGGTGCTGGGCATCGCGGCGGGCGCGGTGCAGGGCTATTTCGGTGGCCGCACCGATCTTGTCTTCCAGCGGGTGCTGGAGATCTGGGGCTCGACGCCCTCGCTTTATGTCATCATCATCCTCTTCGCGATCCTCGGGCGCAGCTTCTGGCTGCTGGTCTTCGTCTCGATCCTCTTCGGCTGGCCGGCCCTGACCGGGGTGGTGCGCGCCGAATTCCTGCGGGCGCGCAACTTCGAATATGTCCGCGCCGCACGGGCGCTGGGCGTGCGCGACCGGGTCATCATGTTCCGCCACATACTGCCGAACGCGATGGTGGCGACGCTCACCATCCTGCCCTTCCTGGTGACCGGCGCCATCGCCGGGCTCGCCTCGCTCGACTTCCTGGGCTACGGGTTGCCGTCCTCGGCGCCCTCTCTGGGCGAACTCACGCTTCAGGCCAAGCAGAACTTGCAGGCGCCCTGGCTCGGGTTCTCGGCCTTCTTCACCTTCGCGATCATGCTCGCGCTTCTGATCTTCATCTTCGAGGGGGTCCGCGACGCCTTCGACCCGCGGAAGACCTTCCAATGACGGGGCCAATGACCGAAGCGATGACCGGGCCAATGACCGGCGCGATGACCGGGCCGACGTCCGAGGTGCTGGCGGTGCGCGACCTCCGCGTCGGCTTCACCCAGGACGGCCGCCGCATCGAAGCGGTCCGAGGGGTGAGCTTTTCCGTCGCCAAGGGCGAGACGGTGGCGCTTGTGGGCGAGAGCGGGTCGGGCAAGTCGGTGACGGCGCTGTCGACCGTTTCGCTTCTCGGCCCGAATGCGCGGGTCGAGGGTTCGGTCCGCTACCTCGGTCGCGAAATGGTCGGCGCGCCGGAACCGGTCCTGCGCAAGGTGCGCGGCAACGACATCAGCTTCATCTTCCAGGAGCCGATGACCTCGCTCAACCCGTTGCACACGATCGAGAAGCAGCTCGCCGAAAGTCTGGCCCTGCACCAGGGGCTTCAGGGCGATGCGGCGCGGGATCGGATCGTCGATCTTCTGACCAAGGTCGGCATCGACAACCCCGAGCGCCGCCTGTCGGACTATCCGCACCAGCTGTCGGGCGGCCAGCGGCAGCGGGTGATGATCGCCATGGCGCTGGCGAACGGGCCCGAGCTTCTGATCGCCGACGAGCCGACGACGGCGCTCGATGTGACCATCCAGGCCCAGATCCTCGAATTGCTGGCCGACCTGAAGCGGCGGGAAGGGCTGAGCCTTCTGTTCATCAGCCACGATCTGGGCATCGTGCGGCGCATCGCCGACCGGGTCTGCGTCATGCAGGGGGGCGAGATCGTCGAACAGGGGCCGGTGGAGGCGATCTTCGCGAGTCCGCAGCATCCCTACACGAAGAAGCTCTTGGCGGCCGAGCCGAAGGGCCGGCCCGATCCGGTCCCAGAGGAGGCGCGGGAACTGGTGCGGGCCGAGGGGCTGCGCGTCTGGTTTCCCATCCATCGCGGGCTCTTGCGGCGCACCGTCGGGCATGTGAAGGCGGTGAACGACGCGACCCTGTCCGTGCGGGCCGGCGAGACGCTGGGCATCGTCGGCGAAAGCGGGTCGGGCAAGACCACGCTGGCGCTGGCGATCATGCGGCTGATCGAATCGCAGGGCCCGATCGTCTTCGAGGGGCAGGACATTTCGCGCTGGACCTCGCGCCTGCTGCGGCCCCTGCGCCGGGACATGCAGATCGTGTTCCAGGACCCGTTCGGGTCGCTCTCGCCCCGGATGACCGCCGAGGAGATCATCGCCGAAGGGCTGACCGTGCACGGCGTCGAGCCCGGCCGCGACCGGCGCGCGATGGTGGCCGAGATCATGACCGAGGTCGGTCTCGACCCGGCGACCATGGGGCGCTACCCGCACGAGTTCTCGGGCGGTCAGCGCCAGCGCATCGCCATCGCCCGCGCCATGATCCTGCGCCCCAAGGTCGTGGTGCTGGACGAACCGACCTCGGCGCTCGACATGACGGTTCAGGTCCAGATCGTGGATCTTCTGCGCGACCTGCAACGCAAATACGGCCTTGCCTACCTGTTCATCAGCCACGACCTTCGGGTGGTGCGGGCACTGGCGCACAAGGTCATGGTGATGCAGGCCGGGGATGTGGTCGAGGCGGGGCCGGCCTCCGAGATCTTCGAGGCGCCCCGGACGGCCTACACGCGCGAACTGATGGCGGCGGCGCTGGGCGCGCCGGCGGCCTGACCCCGGTCAGATCGCCGAACTGTGCCCCGCCTTCGACAGGTCGTAGGCGTCGAACACGCGCGCGATCATCCGGGTCAGGGGGCGGGCGTGTTCGGGGATCGACAGGCCGCGGGCGCTGATCTCGACCATGTCGCCGAAGGCGGCTCGCGCCTGTCCGAACAGGTTGTCGAGCCGGGCCGCGGACACGCCGTAGTCCTGCCGCATCTCGGCCGAGTCGATGCGGAAGTCGCACATCAGCGCCTCGATCATCCGCGCGCGCAGCCGGTCCTCGCCCGCAAAGGCATGGCCCCGGGCGGTCGAGAACCGGCCATCGCGGATCGCCTTGGTGTGTTCCGACGTGCTTGCGGCGTTCTGCGCGTAGCCCTGCGGGAAGCGCGAGATGGACGAGGCGCCCAGCCCGACCAGAACCGGGGCGGTATCGTCGGTGTAGCCCTGGAAGTTGCGGCGCAGGCGTCCCGCCCTGAGCGCAACCGACAGCCCGTCGGTCGGGCGGGCGAAATGGTCGATGCCGATCTCGTCGTAGCCGTCCCAGACGAACAGCTTGCGCGCGGTCTCGAACAGGTGCAGCCGCTCTGCGGGTGTGGGCAGCGCATCCGAGGGGATCATCATCTGACGGCGCGCCATCCAGGGCACATGCGCATAACCATAGAGCGCGACCCGGTCGGGCGAGAGGGACAGCAGCTTCTGCACGCTGTCGGCGATGCGGGCGTTCGACTGGTTGGGCAGCCCGTAGAGAATGTCGGCGTTCAGCGAGGCGATCCCGCGATCGCGGATCAGGTCCACGGCGCGCCTGGTGATGTCGTAGCTCTGGTCGCGGCCGATGATCTTCTGGATGTCGGGGTCGAAATCCTGGACCCCGATCGACGCCCGGCTCAGCCCCGCGGCGGCCAGCGCATCGAGCCGGTCCGGGTCGATCTCGTTGGGGTCGATCTCGACCGAGAACTCGCCGCCTTCGGCCAGGGGAACCGCCTCGAAGATCGTCGCGGCGACGTCGCGCATCACGTCCGCGGGCATCAGCGTCGGCGTGCCGCCGCCCCAGTGCAGGCGCGACAGGGCCACGCCGCGGGGCAGATGGCGCCGGAGCAGACCGATCTCGGCCTTGAGGATCTCGGCATAGGCCCGGACGGGATCGTCGGACTTGGTGCCCTGGGTGCGGCAGGCGCAGAACCAGCACAGGCGCCGGCAGAACGGCACGTGCATGTAGAGCGAGATCTGCGATCCCTCGGGAATCGCCTCGATCCAGCTCTCGAACTGGCTTGCGGCGACGGCCGGGGAAAAGTGCGGGGCGGTCGGATAGCTCGTGTACCTCGGTACACGGGCGTCAAAAAGACCCAGCCGCGTGAGTTGCGATTCCGTTTCCATGCGGCTAACTAAATATGTACGAGCAGGTTGCTCATTGACGCAGATCAAGGCCCTCATGTTTCTTCAGGATGTCCAGTCCTTCCAGTACGAATGCGGAAACTGCCCGATCCGGCATCGGGCCGTCTGCGCGCGCTGCGAGGTCGACGAGCTCGAGGAGCTTGAGCGCATCAAGTATTACCGCAGCTACGAGGCCGGCCAGCCGATCGTCTGGTCGGGCGACCAGATGGATTTCGTGGCGTCGGTGGTAACCGGCATCGCCACGCTGACCCAGACGATGGAGGACGGGCGCACCCAGATGGTCGGGCTGCTGCTTCCGTCGGATTTCGTCGGTCGCCCCGGACGCGAGCGCGCGCCCTACAATGTGACGGCGACCACCGATCTGCTTCTGTGCTGCTTCCGCAAGCGGCCGTTCGAAGAGATGATGGGGCGCACGCCCCATATCGGTCAACGGCTGCTGGAGATGACGCTGGACGAACTCGATGCCGCGCGGGAATGGATGCTGCTTCTGGGTCGCAAGACCGCGCGCGAGAAGATCGCGAGCCTCCTGGCGATCGTCGCCCGGCGGGATGCGTCGCTGCGGCTCAAGTCCCCGCAGGGAAAGATCGTGCTCGACCTTCCGCTGACGCGCGAGGCGATGGCGGATTACCTGGGGCTGACGCTGGAGACCGTGAGCCGGCAGATCTCGGCGCTGAAGCGCGACGGGGTCATTACCCTCGAGGGCAAGCGCCACGTCATCATTCCCGACTTCGACCTGCTGCTGGACGTGGCGGGCGACGACAGCGACGGCGGCTTCCTGGTCTGACGACCGGGAACGGTCCGGGCGGTCGGGCCGGCCCGAAGGCCGGACCCGTGCCGAGAGGATCAGTGCGCCATCAGCACCGGAAGGTCGGCCGCTTCCAGCATGTTGCGGGTCGCGCCGCCCAGAATGGCCTCGCGGAACCGCGAATGGCCATAGGCGCCCATCACGATCATGTCCGCGTCGATGTCGCGGGCATGCTGGGCCAGAACCTCGGAGACCTTCGGCAGCGTCCGCGCCAGAACCGCGACCTCGGCCTTCACGCCGTGCCGCACAAGGAACTGCGACAGAAGCCCGCCGGGCTCGGCGCGTTCCGGGCCGGCGTTCGGAGGATCGATCACCGTGATCGACACCAGCGATGCGGCCTTCAGCAACGGCAGCGCGGTGCGCGCGGCGTTCATCGCCTCGTCGCTCTGGTTCCACGCCAGGACGATCCGGTTGCCGATCGGGCGGGCCAGCCCGTTGGCCGGCAGGACCAGCACCGGGGCATGGCCCTCGAAGAGTGCGGCCTCCAGCACCGCCTCGGCCTCGGGGCCGGCGTCGGTGCCGTAGGGCCGGGCCAGCACCACCAGATCGGAGAATCGAGCCCGGAGGCCGATCTGGCCGGCCAGTGCGCCGATCTGCGACACGACGCTGTCCACCGACCAGCGGATGTCCTCGGCCTCCATGCGGGACCGGAGCGCCTCGGCCGCCGACCGGGCGTCCTCCTGGGCCTGCAGGAACGTCTCTTCCGAGATCACCGGCACGGCGCCGGCGTAGTAATAGCCGTTCGGCGCACGGTCGATTCCCAGGCACAGCACGTCGAGATGAGCGTCAAATCGCCGCGCGAGGTCTATGGCGGCATCGACCTGATGGGTCGCGGCCTTGGGGTCCGAGACCACGGAAAGGATGGTTTTGTAGGCCATGGCGCAACTCCTCATGCGATTTGGCAGGTATCCGGTGTAGGCTTCCCGTGCGACGCGGTGCGCGAACCCAGCCATAGCACCGGGCCGAACGGGGCCATTTGACGCAGATCAATGCACTGGACGGGTCTGCTGTCCATGACCAAACGTGTCGAATGCTGCACCGGCTGGGGAGTCGGACGGCAAGAACGGGACGAAGGGACGCAACAATGTGGGATTACATCAAGCTGGCCGTGCTTGGCGCGATCGCGGTTCTCGCCGCCATCGCCGCCAACTATGCACGTGACCTGCCTTACATGGTCAATGCCCTCACGGTGATGCTGGCGGCGGCGCTGGCGTTCGTGTGGGTGTTGAGGGGTGCCGGCGAGGCCAAGCTCGCGCCGGCGAACGAGTACATGGACGGAGTTGTCCGCGCCGGCGTGATCGCCACGGCGCTGTGGGGGGTCGTCGGGTTCCTCGTGGGGGTCACGGTTGCCTTCCAGCTGGCCTTCCCGGAGCTCAACCTGTCGGATCTTGCCGGTGGCTACCTGAACTTCGGCAAGCTGCGGCCGCTGCACACCTCGGCGGTCATCTTCGCCTTCGGGGGCAACGCGCTCATTGCAACCTCCTTCTATGTCGTCCAGCGCACCTCGGCCGCCCGCCTCTTCGGTGGCAACGCGGCCTGGTTCGTGTTCTGGGGCTGGCAGCTGGTCATCGTCCTGGCGGCGACGGGCTACATCCTCGGCGCGACGCAGTCCAAGGAATACGCCGAGCCCGAATGGATGGTGGACTGGCTGATCACCGCGGTCTGGGTGGTCTATCTGGTCGTCTTCCTCGGCACGATCATGAAGCGCAAGGAACCCCACATCTACGTGGCCAACTGGTTCTACCTCAGCTTCATCGTGACGATCGCGATGCTGCACGTGGTCAACAACCTGGCGGTGCCGGTCTCGTTCTTCGGGTCGAAGTCGGTGCAGGTCTTCGCCGGCGTGCAGGATGCCATGACGCAGTGGTGGTACGGTCACAATGCGGTGGGCTTCTTCCTGACCGCAGGCTTCCTGGGCATGATGTACTACTTCGTGCCGAAACAGGCAGAGCGTCCGGTCTACAGCTACAAGCTGTCGATCATCCACTTCTGGGCGCTGATCTTCCTCTACATCTGGGCCGGTCCGCACCACCTGCACTACACGGCGTTGCCCGACTGGGCCTCGACCCTCGGGATGGTGTTCTCGATCATGCTCTGGATGCCCTCGTGGGGCGGCATGATCAACGGGCTGATGACGCTCTCGGGCGCCTGGGACAAGCTGCGCACCGACCCGATCATCCGCATGATGGTCGTCTCCGTGGGCTTCTACGGCATGTCGACCTTCGAAGGCCCGATGATGTCGATCAAGGCGGTGAACTCGCTGTCGCACTACACCGACTGGACCATCGGCCACGTGCACTCGGGTGCGCTCGGCTGGAACGGCATGATCACCTTCGGCGCGCTCTACTTCCTGGTGCCGCGCCTGTGGAACCGCGAGCGTCTCTACTCGCTGTCGCTGGTGTCGTGGCACTTCTGGCTCGCCACCATCGGCATCGTGCTCTACGCCTCGTCGATGTGGGTCTCGGGCATCATGCAGGGCCTGATGTGGCGTGAGGTGGACAGCCAGGGCTTCCTCGTGAACGCCTTCGCCGACACCGTCGCGGCCATGCACCCGATGTATGTCGCCCGCGGTCTGGGCGGGGTGCTCTACCTGACCGGTGCCCTGATCATGGTCTACAACCTGTGGGCCACGGTCGCGAAACAGCCGGCGCGCGGTCCGATCGCCGCGGCCGTCCCCGCGGAATAAGGAGCGAGGCACATGGCCATTCTTGAAAAGCACAAGATCCTCGAGACGAACGCCACGCTGCTGCTGATCTTCTCGTTCCTCGTGGTGACGGTCGGCGGGCTCGTCGAGATCGCGCCGCTCTTCTACCTCGAGAACACGATCGAGAAGGTGGAAGGGGTTCGCCCCTACACCCCGCTGGAGCTGACCGGGCGCGACATCTACATCCGCGAGGGCTGCTATCTGTGCCACAGCCAGATGATCCGCCCGATGCGCGACGAGGTGGAGCGCTACGGCCACTACAGCCTGGCGGCGGAGTCGATGTATGACCATCCGTTCCAGTGGGGCTCGAAGCGGACGGGGCCCGACCTCGCCCGCGTCGGCGGCCGCTACTCGGACGCGTGGCACGTCGATCACCTGACCAACCCGCAGTCGGTGGTGCCGGAATCGGTGATGCCGAAATACGGGTTCCTCGCGAAGCGGATGATCGAGCCGACCTACATCGAGGACCGGCTGCACACGGATGCGCTGGTGGGCGTTCCCTACACCGAGGAGATGATCGCCAACGCCAAGGCGGACTTCGCGGCCCAGGCCGATCCGAACGCCGACCTCGGCGGGCTGGAAGAGCGCTACAAGGGCGTGAAGGTCGCCAACTTCGACGGCCAACCCGGCCTTTCGGAGATGGACGCGCTGATCGCCTACCTCCAGGTGCTGGGCACGATGGTCGATTTCACGACCTTCCAGCCCGACGCCAGCCGGTGAGGAGGGAGGGATGGATCTCTACTCCCTCCTGCGCGAATTCGCCGACAGCTGGGCGCTTCTGGCCCTGGTCGGCCTGTTCGTGGGGATCGGGATCTGGGCCTGGAGGCCCGGATCCCGCCCGCTGCACGACGACGCAGCCGGCATTCCCTTCCGCCATGATGACAAACCCGCCCCAGCCGGTCCCGCCCAGAATGGCGGCGCCACGGGCAAGGAGACGTGGAAATGAGCAAGAAACCCGTTGCTAGAAAGGGCCAGGTCGAGACGACCGGCCACGAATGGGACGGCATCGAGGAATACAACAACCCGCTTCCGCGGTGGTGGCTGTGGACCTTCTATGCCACGATCCTCTGGACGGTGGGTTACACGATTGCCTACCCGGCCTGGCCGCTGATCCACGGGGCAACCCCCGGCATCCTCGGCCACTCGACCCGGGCAAGCGTCGCGGCCGACATCAAGGCGTTCGAGGATGTCAACAAGCCGCTCGAGGCCAAGCTGGTGGCGATGCCGCTCGACCAGGTGGCGGCCGACCCGGACATGGCGAACTACGCCAGGAACGCCGGTGCCGCGGTCTTCCGGACCTGGTGTGCGCAGTGCCACGGGTCGGGTGCGGCCGGTGCGCTGGGCTATCCGAACCTCTTGGACAACGACTGGCTCTGGGGCGGCTCGATCGACGACATCTACGCGACCGTCACGCACGGCATCCGCAACACCGACGACCCGGATGCCCGCTACTCCGAGATGCCGAAGTTCGGCGCCGACGGTCTGCTTGATGCGACGCAGATCGGCGACGTGGTTCAGTTCGTCCGCAAGATCTCGGGGCAGGAGTTCGACGCGGCCAAGGCCGATGCCGGCGCCACCGTCTTTGCCGACAACTGCGCAAGCTGCCACGGCGAGACGGGCACCGGCGACCGCGCGGTCGGCGCGCCGAACCTGACCGACCCGATCTGGCTCTATGGCGGCGACGTCGCGGCCCTGACCAACACGGTCACCAACGCCCATTTCGGCGTCATGCCGGCCTGGGGCAAGCGCCTGTCCGACGCGGACATCCGCGCCGTGGCCTTCTACGTGCACGGGCTGGGCGGCGGCGAGTGATCGCATCCGCGACCGCCGGGAAACGGGACAGGGGCGCCGGCACGGCGCCCCTTCTTCCTTGTTCTTCGGGCCGCCGGCCTGGCAGGCCGGAAAAGGTGAATCACCGATGTTTGATCCACGTCAAGGCCCGCAGGACCGCCGAGTCGTAGGGTCACGTCGAGACCTGTGGCGCATCCGCCCCTCGCGGGGGACGCGCCCAAGTCAGGCACCGGCGCTCCGTCCTGTTCGCGCGTTTCCTGGGAGCGCCGGTGCCACTTCAACTGCGCCCCCGTCGCGGGGCGCTTTTCTTTTGGTGCATCCGGCATGAACATTTGACGCATGTCAAAGTCTGCCGCGAGCGTGCAGCCTAGGAAGACCCAACACTTGCAGCCGGAGTCTCACGCCGTGAGCGCAGCCACCGATCCCGTCGAACCCGAAAAACTCTATGCCGCGAGGGAGCCGATCTTTCCGCGCCGTGTGCACGGCCGGTTCCGCAACCTCAAATGGGTGATCATGGCGCTGACGCTCGGCGTCTACTACATCACGCCCTGGCTGCGCTGGGACCGCGGGCCGAACATGCCCGATCAGGCGGTTCTGGTCGATCTGGCGAACCGGCGGTTCTTCTTCTTCATGATCGAGATCTGGCCGCACGAGTTCTATTTCGTAGCCGGCCTTCTCATCATGGCCGGGCTCGGGCTCTTTCTCTTCACCTCGGCTCTGGGCCGGGTCTGGTGTGGCTACACCTGCCCGCAGACGGTGTGGACGGACCTCTTCATCCTCGTCGAGCGCTGGGTCGAGGGGGACCGGAACGCGCGGCTGCGTCTGTGGCACCAGAAGTGGAACTTCCAGAAGGTCCGGCTGCGCGCCGTCAAATGGCTGCTGTGGCTGTTGATCGCGGTCGCGACCGGCGGTGCCTGGGTCTTCTACTTCACCGACGCGCCGACGCTCCTGCACAACCTGGTGACGTTCCAGGCGCCCGCGATCGCCTACACCACCATCGGCGTGCTGACCGCCACGACCTTCGCCTTCGGCGGGTTCGCCCGCGAGCAGATCTGCATCTACGCCTGCCCGTGGCCGCGCATCCAGGCCGCGATGATGGATGAAGACACCATCACGGTCGCCTATCGCGAATGGCGCGGCGAGCCGCGCGGCAAGCTGAAGAAGGGCGAGATCACCCCCGGCCAGGGCGACTGCATCGACTGCATGGCCTGCGTCAACGTCTGCCCCATGGGCATCGACATCCGCAATGGCCAGCAGCTCGAATGCATCACCTGCGCGCTGTGCATCGACGCCTGCGACGAGGTCATGGACAAGATCGGCAAGCCGCGCGGACTGATCGACTACATCGCGCTCAAGGACGAGGCGGCCGAGCGCGCGGGCGCGCATCCCAAGCAGATCTGGAAGCACATCTTCCGTCCGCGCACGATCCTCTACACCACGCTCTGGGCCGGGATCGGCATCGCGCTGGTGGTGGCGCTGTTCATGCGGTCGCCCTTCGACGTCAACGTGACCCCGGTCCGCAACCCGACCTATGTCCAGCTTTCCGACGGGTCGATCCGGAACACCTACGAGCTGCGCCTGCGCAACAAGCATGGCGACGAGCGGACCTACCGGGTCGTGCTGGGCGAGGGCGAGCCCTTCGCGCTTGCCCTGGAAGGCACCGACGGCAATACTGTCACGGTGGCTCCGGATGCGACCCAGACCCAGAGGGTCTATGTCACCGCGGCGCCGGGAACCCCGGCCGCGACGGCGGACAGGACCGATCTGCGGATCTGGGTGGAGGATGCCTCGACCAACGATCGCGTGGCGATCAACACGGTCTTCAACGGAAAGGTGCAGTAGCCATGTCGAAGCCTCTGACCGGGCGCAAGGTGCTGGCAATCACCGTATCGGCCTTCGCCGTCATCATCGGAGTCAATCTGGTGATGGCCTGGAAGGCCATCGGCACCTTCCCCGGGCTGGAAGTCAAGAACAGCTACGTCGCCAGCCAGGTCTTCGACGCCGAGCGCGCGGCGCAGACCGCTCTCGGCTGGACGCTGACGACCGAATACACCGGGCGCGAGCTGGTCCTGACCTTCCGCGACCGGGCCGGGATGCCGGCCGAAGTGGAGAGGGTCTCGGCTCTGGTCGGCCGGCCCACCATGGCGGGCGACGACATGCGGCCCGAGTTCCGCTACGAGGGCGGCCAGTTCGTTGCGACCGAGGAGCTTGCCCCCGGCAAATGGATGGCGCTGATCGAGGCCTATGCCCCCGACGGCACGAAGTTCCATCAGCGCATCGATCTTTTCGTGAAAGGCTGACCGATGACCGCGGCGATCCGACCGCCCGTCTCCGCCTGCCCGGCCTGCATCGCCGCACCGGCCGCCGAGGACGCGGCATCGAAGGCGGCGCCGAAGGACGCGCGTCTGATCCTGTCGCTGCCGACCGCGCATTGCGCGGCCTGCATCTCGGATGTCGAGCGGACGCTGAACCGGCTGCCGGGGGTGCGCTCGTCGCGGGTGAACCTCACGCTCAAGCGCGTGAGCGTCGAGGCGGCGCCGGAGGTGACGGCGGCCGAGGTGATCGCCGCGCTGGATGGCATCGGCTACGAGGCGCACGAACTGGATCCGGGTCTTCTGTCGGTAACGGAAACCGACCGGCGCGGGCGCGACCTGCTGATGCGGCTTGCCGTCGCGGGTTTCGCGATGATGAACATCATGCTGCTCTCGGTGGCGGTCTGGTCGGGGGCCGAGAACGCGACCCGCGATCTCTTCCACTGGATCAGCGCCGCGATCGCCCTGCCGACGCTGGTGTTTTCCGGCCAACCCTTCTTTGCCTCCGCCTGGGCTTCGCTCAGGGCGCGCCGGCTGGGGATGGATGTGCCGATCTCGCTTGCGCTGATCCTCGCCTCGGCGGTGTCGCTGTTCGAGACGATGGAGGGCGGCCGCCACGCCTATTTCGACGCGGCGGTATCGCTGTGCTTCTTCCTGCTGATCGGGCGCTACCTCGACTACCGCTCGCGCGCCGTGGCGCGGTCGGCGGCCGAGGAACTGGCCGCGCTGGAAGTGCCCCGGGCCATCCGGGTGGCCGACGGGCAGGACAGCGAGGTGCCGATCGCCGAACTGCGCGCCGGAGACCTGGTGCGGGTGCGGCCCGGAGCCCGGATGCCGGTCGATGGCGTCGTGACCGAGGGCACCTCCGAGATCGACCGGTCGCTGCTGACCGGCGAGACCGCCCCCTACTGGGTCGGACCCGGCATCGACGTCAGCGCGGGCGAGGTCAATCTGACCGGACCGCTCCTCCTGCGCGTGACGGCGGCCGGCAAGGACAGCTCGCTGCACCGCATGGCGGACCTGGTGGCGATGGCCGAAAGCGCGCGGAACAAGTACACGACCCTGGCCGACCGGATGGCCCGGGTCTACTCGCCTTCGGTGCATATCCTGGCGCTGGTCGCCTTCCTCGTCTGGATGTGGCTTTCGGGCGGGGATGTGCGGCTGGCGGTGAACGTCGCGGCGGCGGTCCTCATCATCACCTGTCCCTGCGCCTTGGGCCTTGCCGTGCCGGCGGTGGTGACGGCGGCCTCGGGGCGCCTCTTCCGCCAGGGGCTTCTCATCAAGGACGGGTCGGCGCTGGAACGGCTGGCCGAGGTGGATACGGTGGTCTTCGACAAGACCGGAACCCTGACGCTGGGTGCGCCGCTTCCCGACAACCTCGGCGACTTTGCCCGCGCCGATCTCGAGGTTGCGGCCGCGCTCGCGGGGGCTTCGGACCATCCGCTGTCTCGGGCGCTGACGGGAGCCCTGCAGGAGGCCGGGGTGAAGCCCGCAGCCGTAAGCGACCTGCGCGAGGTGCCCGGTTACGGTGTCGAAGGGGTCTGGCGGGGGGCTACGGTCCGGCTTGGCCGCGCGGAATGGGTCGGCGCCGAGCCGGCGCCGCGCACGGCCAGCTACCTGTCGATGGACAACCGGCCGGCCCGGCCGTTCACCTTCACCGACGCGCTGCGGCCGGGGGCCGCGGATGCGGTGGCTGCCTTCAAGGCGCAGGGCAAGCGGGTGCTGCTGGTCTCGGGCGATGGCGAGGGGCCGGTGGCGGCGATGGCCGGGATGCTCGGGATCGACGAATGGCGGTCGGGCGCGCTGCCGGCCGACAAGGCGGCGATCGTGCGTGCACTCGGCGACGAGGGCCGGCGTGTGCTGATGGTCGGCGACGGCCTGAACGACACGGCGGCGCTTGCGGGCGCGCATGTGTCGATCTCGCCCGCATCGGCGCTGGATGCGGCGCGGGTCGCGTCGGACATCGTGCTGCTTGGCCAGGACATCGGCCCCGTGGCCGAGGCCGCGCGCATCGCCGTCAAGGCGCGGCGCCGGATCAAGGAGAACTTCGGCCTGTCGCTGGCCTACAACGTCATCGCCGTGCCGGTGGCGCTGGCGGGGCTTGCCACGCCGCTCATCGCGGCGCTGGCCATGTCGGCCTCGTCGATCACGGTCTCGCTGAACGCGCTGCGGCTGAAGTAGGAGACGGGCGATGGAGATGCTGGTCTATCTCATCCCGGTGTCGCTGTTTCTGGGCGGTGTCGGGCTGGTGGCCTTCTTCTGGGCGCTCCGGTCGCGGCAGTTCGACGACCCGAAGGGCGACGGCGAGCGCATCCTGAGAACCGACTGGGACGACCATCCACGGCCCTGACGGCCGCGCGTCGTGGCAGACCATCAGGGCCCTATCACCGTGCAGGCGGCGTTGCGGGCGGCCAGCCGGCGGCAGGCCAGCTGGGCCATCTCGTCGGTCATGCCCACGAAGGTCGCGTCGAATCCGCCCTTGCGGCTGACCACCTTGCGCAGGGCCTCGTCGAGCGTGCTCATCTCGACCAGAGCGGTCTGGATCAGCACGCGCTCGGCCTCGTAGCGTGACGGGTATTTTCCAAGGCTGATGCCGAACTCGCGCCCGCCCGAGGTCGAGACGCGCGAGACCACTTCCTGCTCCAGCGGTGCAGGCGGGCCGGCGGGCTGGGCGGCAGCCAGGACGATCGCGTCGGGACGGGGATCGGGCGCGACCCGGATGGTCTTCTGGCCGGGCGAGGGTGCGGGAACCCGGGCTGCGGGGGCCGGGGCGGCCTCCTCCGGCCGGACCGGCGGTGCGGACATGAGCGCGAAGCTCTCGCCTGCGGGTTCCCGTCCGGTCGCCGGGGCGCTTTCGTCGGCCGAGGCCAGTTCCAGGGTTCCGTCGGTCCCGGCCACTTCGTCCGACAGTTCCGGCGAAAGGGGCTCGGCCACCGCTTCGCCGGCGGTCGCTACCGCAAGCGGCGCCGGATCGCGGGACGGGCGCGGGGCCGGACGCGCGGACGCGCGTGCGACCTCGGCGGGCGCCGCCGCTGGCGCGGCGGGTTCGACCGGCGCCGGTTCTGCGGCCAGCGCCAGCGTTTCCGGCTGCGGTTCGGTTTCCTGGACGAAGTCCGGCGAGGCCGCGACTTCGGCCAGGACGCTTGCAATGTCGTCCCGCATCCCCTCCAGAGGATCGGGCGCTTCGGCCAGAAGCATGGTCTCGGCCGGTTCGGGGGCCGCACCGGGCAGCGGGCGTGCCCGGGGACGCGGGCTCTTTCCGATCACCCCGGAAACGCGGATCGTCTTGGCGGCGCCGCCCTGGACGCCCTCGGCCACGTCGGCGGCGACGGCTAGCGCCTGAGGGTCGTCGGTCTCGGTCGCGTCGGCCAGGTAGACCGGTGGCAGCGGCTTTTGCAGCGGCGCCCGGTTCGGGGCCTTGCCGAAGCCGAGGTCCAGCAGTTCGGCAACCTTCGCGTTGCGCTGCGCCGTCGAGGTGCCGCCGAAGACCGTGGCGATGATGCGCTTGTTGCCGCGCTGCGCCGACGCGACCAGGTTGAAGCCCGCCGGGCCGGTGTAGCCGGTCTTGATGCCGTCGGCCCCTTCGTAGCTGTCGAGGAAGCGCGCGTTCGTCGAGCGCACCTGGGCGATGCCGGCATCGGCGGTGCGGCGCGAGAACAGGTTGTAGTACTGCGGATAGTCGAAGAAGAGCCGGCGGCCGAGGATGGTCATGTCGTGGGCGGTCGACAGATGCCCCTCGGCGGTCAGGCCATTGGCGTTGCGGAAGGTGGTCCGGGTCATGCCGAGCGCCTTGGCGGTGCGGTTCATCCGCTTGGCGAAGTTCGGCTCCGACCCTTCGATCGCCTCGCCGATGGCGGTGGCGGCGTCGTTCGCGGACTTGATCGCGGCGGCCCGGATCAGATAGCGCAGGGCGATGCGCTGGCCTGCGCGCAGCCCGAGCCGCGAGGGCGGCTGCGAGGCCGCGTGCTTGGACACCGTCACCATGGTGTCCAGCGAGATCTCCCCGCGCTCGATGGCCTCGAAGGCGATGTAGAGCGTCATCATCTTGGTCAGCGAGGCCGGGTGCAGCCGGGTGTCGGCGTTCTTTTCGTGAAGAACTTCGCCGGTGCGCGCGTCGATCACGTAGTCGGCGAAGGGCGCAGCGCTAAGCGCACCGCCGAAAGGCGTGGCGATCAGCATGACGAACGCGAGGATACCCTGCAACAGTCCGTAGCGGACCCACTGCCCCTGACGAGCGGTCACTGTCCCAACCCTTTTCCTGCCTCATGCCGCCCCGGTTATGGATCCGGGGTCGTCCGATGCCGGAAACGCTAGCACAGCTTGTCGGGCGGCAAAACCCGTGAAATTCAGCGCCTTGGGCGGTGATGCTGATGTGCATCGACAAGATGTTGGGCCGCTGCGGCCGGCGGCCACCAGATCGGGCCTCACCGCGGAGGATCGTCCCGCAGGCTGGCCACCAGAGCCGGCAGGGCGCCAAGGTCGGGCAGTTCGCGGAAACGGGGGTGGCCGTCCGGTGCGGCGGCGTGCTCGACATCCCAGGTCAGTCCGTGCGGAACGAAGATGCCCCAGCCACCCGCCTCGATCATCGGCAGCACGTCGGACCGCATCGAATTGCCGACCATGGCGCTGGTCTCGGGCCGTGCGCCGTGGCGGGCAAGGACCGCGGCGTAGGTCTGCGGGCGCTTGTCCGAGACGATCTCGACCCCGTCGAACAGGTCGCCAAGGCCCGACTGCGCGAGCTTGCGCTCCTGGTCCAGCAGATCGCCCTTCGTCACCAGAAGGATCTGGTGGTCGGGCGCCAGGGCCTCGATCGCCGCGCGGGCGTGCGGCAGAAGCTCGATCGGATGGCGCAGCATTTCCTGCCCGGCGGCGATGATGTCGGCGATCACCGTGCCCGGCACCGTCCGGTCGCTGACCTCGAGCGCGGTCTCGATCATCGACAGCATGAAGCCCTTGATGCCGAACCCGTAGCGCCCGAGGTTGCGGGTCTCGGCCGCAAGAAGCCGCGCGGCCACCTCTTCGGGCGCGGCGTGGTCGGACAGAAGCTGCGTCAGCCGATCCTGGGTCAGCCGGTAGAAGCGTTCGTTCTGCCAGAGCGTGTCGTCGGCGTCGAAGGCAATCGTGGACAGGGTGGGCATCGCGGTCTTCCTCTCGGCCAGTTGATCCCGCCGGTGCCGGATTGGCAACGGCTTGCGCCCGAACGGCCCTCTTTTTCTACGGGCGTCTTCGGCCTATATTCCTGAGGCGATCCGCATGCACCGATCATGGAACCCCACGTGAGCCCGACGCCGCTGCGCCTGTCCAGTAACCGGGACGAACCGGGCCGAGACGCTTCGGTCGCGCTGAAGACGCGCCCCAAGACGCAGCGCCCGCCGCTTTACAAGGTTCTGCTTCTCAACGACGACTACACGCCGATGGAGTTCGTCGTTCATGTCCTGGAACGGTTCTTCGGCATGACTCATGCCCAGGCCTTCGAGATCATGCTGACCGTGCACAAGAAGGGCGTGGCCGTCGTCGGGGTGTTTTCCTTCGAGGTGGCCGAGACGAAAGTCGTTCAGGTGATGGACTTTTCCCGCCGCCATCAGCACCCGCTGCAGTGCACGATGGAAAAGGAATAGGCCGCCGGCTTCATGAGCAACTCGCGAATCGCACTGGCGGCGGACCGCTTCGCGGCCCTGCCGGAAGCGGGGCGCATCGGGATCTACAACCCCAGGGCCGAGACCGACCTTTCGGCGCTTCCAAGGGACCGGCTCGTGCTGTTCCAGGCGCTTCGGCCCGAGCACGACGCGCTCGCCGCGCGCGGCCTTGCGGTCGCGCCCGAGCCGGAGGGGGCGCTGGCCGCGGCCGTGATCCTGGTGCCGCGGTCCCGCGCGCAGGCGCGCGGCTGGATCGCCGATGCCTGTGCGCGGCTGCCGGTGGGGGCGCCGCTCTGGATCGACGGGGCGCGGACCGACGGGATCGAGCCGCTTCTGCGCGAGGTGGCGGCGCTGGCCGGCCCCGACGAGACGATCGCCAAGGCGCATGGCCGCATCGCCGCCTTCCGCAGCCCCGGCCCGATTCCCGACTGGCTGGCCCGCCCTTCGGAAGTGACGCCCGGCTTCGTGACGCGGCCGGGGGTGTTCTCGGCGGACGGGCCGGATCCGGGGTCGGTCGCGCTGGCCGCAGCCCTGCCCGCGCGGCTGTCGGGGCGGATCGTCGATCTGGGCGCGGGCTGGGGCTGGCTGGGCGCGCAGGTGCTGGACCGGCCCGGGGTCGCCTCGCTGGTGATGGTGGAGGCGGACCATGTCGCGGTCCGCTGCGCGCGCCAGAACGTCGGCGACCCGCGGGCGCAGGTCGTCTGGGCGGATGCGACACGGCCCTTGCCCGGCATCGCGGCCGATGTGGTGGTGATGAACCCGCCGTTCCATGCGGGGCGCGCCTGCGATCCGTCTCTGGGGGCCGCCTTCATCGCCGCGGCGGCCGGGATGCTGGTGCCCTCGGGCGAACTCTGGATGGTGGCGAACCGGCACCTGCCCTACGAGGCGGTGCTGCACCGCCACTTCCGCGAGGTGACGGAAGCGCCGGGCACGCCGTCCTTCAAGGTGCTGCACGCCCGGCGCCCGGCGGCCGGGGGCGGTTCACCTTCCCGGCCGGATCGACTAGGCTGACGCGCAACCGCAGAATCCCGGGGCATCGCTCATGTCGCTTTCCGTCGCTGGCAAGACCGCCATCGTCACCGGTGCCGCCAAGGGAATCGGCCTCGCCATTGCCTGGCACCTCGTCGATCGCGGCGCACGGGTGATGTTCGCGGACGCGGACGAGGAGAGGCTGGTGGCCGAGGTGGGCGAGGCCGCCGAGAAGGAAGGCGCGGTCCGCTACTTCGCCGGGGATCTCTGCAAGAAGCTGACGGTTGCCAACCTGCTTTCGGCCACGGTCGAGGCCTTCGACCGCATCGACGTGGTGGTGAATTCCGGCCGGCAGATCCTGCCGTCGGACCCGCTCAACCCCGAGGACGAAAGCCTCGAGGCGATGCTGCGGCACAATCTGCTGACGCCCCTGCGGGTCTGCCAGATGGCCGCCCGCCGCATGATCGCCCAGGCCGAGCGCGACGGGCAGGAAGAGGGCCCGGTCGGCACACTCATCAACCTCTCCACCATCGCGGCGCGTCGCGCGCAGAGCGATCTTCTGGCCTATTCGGTTGCGGGCGCCGCCATCGATCAGGCGACGCGGTCGCTGGCGGTGGCGCTGGCACCGCACCGGATCCGGGTCAACGCCGTCGCCTTCGGCAGCGTTATGAGCGCGAGCCTGCAGAATTCGCTCAAGGACCACCCCGACTGGCGCAAGCGCATCACCGACGGGACGCCGATGGGGCGAATCGCGGCGCCGAACGAACTGGCCGAGGTCGTGCAGTTTCTCGCCTCGGACGGGTCGGGCTTCATGACGGGCCAGGTGCTGACGGTCGACGGCGGGCGCAGCCTGATCGACCCGGTGGACGCCCCGGCGCACTAGGGCGCGGCGGTCAGCCGTTTTCGGGGTAGAGCGCCTTGCACTGGGCGATGACCGACTGGGCCTGACGCAGAAGCCGGGCCTGCCTGGCCTTGAGCCCGTCGAGCTTGCGCCGTTCGACCACCGGATCGATGGGCACGTTGCGCTCGCGCACCTCGTAGTCCTGCTCGGGGCACAGGCGGGGCTCGGCCGGAAGTCCCGGCTTGGCGGGCCGGACCGGATAGCACGGCACCCATTCGATCGTCGGCACCTCGTAGCTTTCGATCGCGTAGCCGCGGGCAAGGTTGCCCTCGACCTCGGCGATCAGACGCTCGACGGTGCGCAGCTCGCGCGTGTTCGACTGGATGCACTGCTCCTGCGGGGTGCCGCAGGCGGCCAGCACAAGGGCGAGTCCGACGATCGCTTTCCGCATCGGTCCCGTCTCCCGTCAGCCGCTGCAGGCGGCCATTTCGCGCGCGGCCTGGGCGCGCAGGGCCTCGGCCCGCGATTCAAGAAGCGCCAGCCGCCGCTTCTCGGCCGCCGGATCGACCGGAACCGCCCGGCCGCGGGACTGAGCGTCGGTGCAGAGGCTGAGCCCCACATTGTCGGTGATGCCGCCGAGGCAAAGATCGAGACCCGCGCCACCCGAAGGCGCGTAGGTGTAGCCGCGAGCGAGATTCTGGCGGGTCTGGGCGATCAGATCCTCGACCTTCGCCAGTTCCCGCGCCGCCGGCGAGGAACAGGGCGCTGTGCAGGAGAGAAGGGCCAGGGGAAGCAGGACAAACGCGACTCGCACCATCATGATCTCAGGATAGCGCAGCCCCGGCGTTCCTGCTAGGCAGACCCGGCAATCGGGGGGAAAACCCATGACCAGCGATTTCGAGGAACGCAAGGCGCGGGCATCGGACTGGTTCCGCAGTCTGCGGGACCGCATCGTGGCGGCCTTCGAGGCGCTTGAGGATCGCGGGCCGGGCCGCGCCGGTCCCGGCCGGTTCGAGATGACGCCCACGATCCGCGACGGCGGCGAGGGCGGCGGCGGTCTGATGAGCGTCATGCGCGGCGGGCGGGTGTTCGAGAAGGTGGGCGTCAACGTCTCGACGGTCTTCGGCACGCTGGGCGCGCGCGCGCAGAAGGCGATGGCGGCGCGCGGTGTTCCCGGCATGGCCGAGGATCCGCGGTTCTGGGCCTCGGGGATCAGCCTCGTCGCGCACATGCAGAACCCGAAGGCTCCGGCGGTGCACATGAACACCCGCATGTTCTGGACGCCGCACGCCTGGTGGTTCGGCGGCGGGTCCGACCTCAATCCCTGCATCGAGTATCCCGAGGATACGGCGGCCTTCCACGCGGTGCTGAAGGCGGCCTGCGACGCGCATGATCCCGGCTACTATCCCCGGTTCAAGGCCTGGGCGGACGAGTATTTCTTCGTCCCGCACCGGGGCCGCGCCCGCGGCGTGGGCGGGGTCTTCTTCGACGATCTGAACACCGGCGACTGGGACGCGGACTTCGCCTTCACCCGTTCGGTGGGCGAGGCCTTCCTGCCGGCCTTCCTGCCGCTGGCCGAGGCCCACATGGCCGACCCCTTCACCGAGGCCGACCGCGACGTGCAGCTTGTGCACCGCGGGCTCTACGCCGAATACAACCTCGTCTACGACCGCGGCACCAGGTTCGGGCTGGAGACCGGGCACAACGCCGAAGCGGTGCTGATGAGCCTGCCGCCGGTCGCCAAGTGGCCGTGACGCTGCGTTCCGGCGGGAACCCGCGCGCCCTCGCGTCCCGCATGGGCGGTGCGGCGCCGGGTCGCCGGATCCCGGAAACCTGATCCCGCACTGCCGGTTCCTTCCTTGTCTGCCGCGCGACACAGCGGCACCAAACCGAAGGAGAACGACATGCGAGTTCCGTTTCTTGCCGCCGTCCTGGCGACCAGCACCCTCCTTGCCGCTCAGCCCGGCCTGGCCAAGACCAAGGTCAGGGAGGTCGATGTGACGGCCGATATCGCGGCGATCCAGAACCCGAAGGCGGCGGCCTTCTGGGCGAACGCCGCCGACGACCTCGAGAACGCCATCGTGGCCCGGCTGACCGACCGCCTGTCGCAGGACGAAGGCGTGAAGGTGGCCGTGGACCTCGACGAGATCTCGCTGGCCAACAGCTACGAATCCGCCGCCGGCATCGCCGAGTCGAGCCTTTCGGGATCGGTCAAGGTGCTGGCCGACAACGGCTCGGACAACACCCGCGTCTACGACCTGACCGTGCGCTTCGACCGGGCCTATCTGCCGGCAGGCGTGGATCTGGCCGCCGTCACCACGGACAGCCCTGATCACTACCGGGCGCTGATCGACGGCTTCGCCGATCAGGTGGTCCAGAGCGTGAAATAGGCCCGGGATCCCTCGGGCGGGCCGGTCAGGCGGCGGACGCCCCGGCCCGGACCGTCTCGATCATCACCCGGACGTTGTCCGGGTCGGCCTCGGGCGTGATTCCATGCCCGAGGTTGAAGATGTGGGGCCCGGCGGAAAAGGCCTCGACCACCCGGCGGGTTCCCTCGACCAGCGCCGCGCCGCCGGTGACCAGAAGCGCCGGGTCGAGGTTGCCCTGCACGCAGCCGTCCTTCTGCACGTTGGCGGCCGCCCACTGGGCGTTGACCGAATTGTCGAGCGCCACGCAGTCGGCGCCTGTGGCCCGGGCGAAGCCCGCGTAGCGCGCGCCCGCCTCGCGCGGGAAGGCAATCACCGGCAGGCCCGGATGGCGCGCCTTCAGCGCCGCGATGATCCGCTTCGCCGGGGCAAGCGCGAAATCGTCGAAGTCCTGGCCCCGGAGGCTTCCGGCCCAGCTGTCGAAGAGCTTGACCACCTCGGCCCCGGCGTCCACCTGCCGCGACAGGTAGTCGATCGTGGCCTCGGTCAGAAGGTCGATCAGGGCCTCGAAGGTGGCGCGGTCCTCGGCCTTCAGCCGGTGCGCCGGTCCCTGGTCCGGCGTGCCGCGCCCGGCGACCATGTAGGTCGCCACGGTCCAGGGCGCGCCGGCGAAGCCGATCAGGGTCGTCTCGCGCGGCAGTTCCCGCGACAGGATGCGGACCGTCTCGTAGACCGGGGCGAGGCGGTCGTGGATGGCGTCCGCGCCCTTCAGCCGTGCCAGATCCGCGGCCGAGGTCACCGTCGAGAGCCGCGGGCCTTCGCCCGTCTCGAACCAGAGATCGGCCCCGAGCGCCTGACAGATCAGCAGGATGTCGGCAAAGAGGATCGCCGCGTCGAACCCGTAGCGGCGGATCGGCTGCAGCGTCACCTCGGCGGCAAGCTCGGGCGTGTAGCACAGGGACAGGAAATCCCCGGCCTTGGCCCGCGTGGCGCGATACTCCGGCAGGTAGCGGCCCGCCTGACGCATCATCCAGATCGGCGGCACCGGCAGCACCTCGCCCTTCAGCGCGCGCAGGATGGTCTTGTCGGTCATGGGACACTCCTTTTGCGCCCTTTCAGCGCGGGCCGCGGCGCGATGTCAAGCGCGCCCCCATTGCGCGGGCCATATGACGCGTTTATGCCGGATCCATGCAGATGCCCGACGCCTCCCGCCCGTTGAAAATCGGAACCCGCGGTTCGCCGCTCGCGCTGGCCCAGGCGCACGAGACGCGCCGCCGCCTGATGGCCGCGCATGGCCTGCCGGAAGAGGCCTTCGAGATCGTGGTGATCCACACCACCGGCGACAACCGGGCGCTCATCGCCGCCGACCGGCCGCTGAAGGAGATCGGCAACAAGGGCCTCTTCACCAAGGAGATCGAGGAGGCGCTGATCGCCGGCCGCATCGACATCGCGGTCCATTCGATGAAGGACGTGCCGACGGTCCAGCCCGAGGGGCTGATGCTCGGCGCCTACCTGCCGCGGGAAGACGTGCGCGACGCCTTCGTCTCTCCGACGGTCGCGCGCCTTGCCGACCTGCCCGAAGGCGCGGTCGTCGGCTCGTCGAGCCTGCGCCGGCGCGCGCAGCTTGCCCACCGGCGGCCGGACCTGCGGCTCGTCGAGTTCCGCGGCAACGTGCAGACGCGCCTGCGCAAGCTGGACGAAGGCGTGGCGGTCGCGACCTTCCTCGCCATGGCCGGGCTGAACCGCCTCGGCATGGCGCAGGTGGCGCGCGCGGCGATCGAACCCGAAGAGATGCTGCCCGCCGTCGCGCAGGGGGCGATCGGGATCGAGCGGCGCTCGGCGGACACGGCGACCGCCGCGCTGATCGAGCCGATCCACGACGCGCCGACCGCCACGCGGCTCGCCGCCGAGCGCGCCTTCCTCGCCGCGCTCGACGGCTCCTGCGAGACGCCGATCGCCGCGCTCGCGACACTCGAGGGCAACACGCTGCGCCTGCGGGGCGAGATCCTGCGCCCCGACGGGTCCGAGGCGATCGCGGACACGATCACCGTGCCCGCGTCCGAGGCCGCATCGGCCGGTGAGGCCCTCGCCCGCGGCCTGCTGTCCCGCGCGCCCGCCGGCTTCTTCGCCTGGCGCTGAGCCCTTCTTCTTCGCACAAATACCCCGCCGGGGGTCCGGGGGCCGCGCAGGCCCCCGGGGCGCTCAGGGCAGGACCTTGCCGGGATTGAGGATGCCCGCCGGGTCGAGCGCCGCCTTGATCGCCCGCATCACCTCCAGCGCGACCGGATCCTTGTGCGCGGCCATGGTCGCGCGCTTGGACAGGCCGATGCCGTGCTCGGCCGAGAAGGATCCCCCGCGGGCCACCGCCTCCTCGGCCACTGCGGCGCGGATCGCGGCGAGATGCGCCGGGTCATCGCGCGAAGGATAGGCCGTGTAGTGAATGTTGCCGTCGCCCAGATGCGCAACCACCGTCTCGCTCGCCCCCGGATCAAGCTCCGCCAGCCGCCGCGTCATCGCCGCAAGGAACGGCGAAAGCCCGTCGAGCGGCAGCGCGATGTCGGTATCGACAAGGGGCGGCGTGTTCAGGCTCACCTCGGCGGCGGCCTCGCGCCGCTCCCACATCGCGCGGCGCTGCGCCTCGGTCCGGGCCACGACCGCGTCGATCACCTCGCCGGCCGCCATCCCCTCGGCCAGTGCCGCCTCGAGCAGCCCGACCAGCGGCAGCGCCCCGTCCGGGCCCGGGGTCGTATCGCGCGGCATGGTCGAGGCGATCTCGACCAGCAGCGTCGCGGGAGGGGTCTGCGCGAAGGGCGGGCGCAGGTCAGGGCGATAGCGGGCCAGCCGGGCCATGAAGCTTGCGGGCATGTATTCGAAGGCCTCGACCGCGCCCCCCGACTCAACCTGGAGCCGGTTTAGCAACGCCAGCGCCGCATCAAGGTCGGGCGCCGCCACGGTGGCGGTAGCGAAGGCGCGGGGCGTCGGCACCAGCTTCAGCACGGCGGCGGTGATGACGCCGAGCGTGCCCTCGGCCCCGATCAGCAGGTCGCGCAGATCGTAGCCGGTGTTGTCTTTGTGGAGCGCGCTCATCAGGTTCAGCACCCGGCCGTCGGCCAGCACCGCCTCGATCCCCAGCACCAGCGCCCGGGTGTTGCCGTAGCGCAGCACGTTCGAGCCGCCGGCGTTGGTGGACAGGAAACCGCCGACCATCGCCGAACCCTTGGCGCCGAAGGTGAGCGGGAAGGACAGCCCGTGCCCGGCCGCCGCCTCGTGGATGCGGCTCAGGATCACCCCGGCCTCGACCACGGCGACTCGGGCCGCGGGGCGGATCTCGCGGATGCGGTTCATGCGGGCCAGCGACAGCATCAGCGCCCCTTCCGCGAAGGTGCCGCCGTTCAGCCCCGTATTGCCGCCGACCGGCACCACGGGAACGCGCGCCGCCGAGGCCAAGCGCAGCACCTGCGCGACCTCGTCGGTGGACGCGGGCCGTACCACCGCGAGGGGATTCCAGCGGTAGTGGCCCGTCCACTCGCGTCCGAATCCCGCCGCGTCCGCGCCGGTCAGCACCTGCGCGGCGCCAAGCGCGGCCCGAAGGTCATCGATCAGGGTCATCACCGGTCTCCCTCCTGGCGCGGACCGCGCATCGGGTGGCGCGAACAGGCCAGACCCGGACTGTGCCACGGGCAACCCTGTCCGCATAGGAGGTACGCATGACCACCGATCCGCTGCTGCAACCCTTCCGGCTCAAGCATCTGGTGCTCAGGAACCGGGTGATGTCCACCGCGCACGAGCCCGCCTATTCCGAGGGCGGACTGCCGGGGGAACGCTACCGGCTCTACCACCGGGAAAAGGCGCGCGGCGGCCTGGCGCTGACCATGACCGCGGGCTCGGCGGTGGTCAGCCGCGACAGCCCGCAGGCCTTCGGCAATCTCGAGCTCTGGCGCGACGAGGCGGTGGCGCCGCTGGCCCGGCTGGCCGAGGACTGCCACGAGTTCGGCTGCGCGGTGATGATCCAGATCACCCATCTCGGCCGGCGCACGGGCTGGAACCGCGGCGACTGGCTTCCGGTCCTTTCGGCCAGCCCGGTGCGCGAGCCGGCCCATCGGTCCTTCCCCAAGGAGGCCGAGGACTGGGACCTCGACCGCATCATCGCCGACTACGCGGCGGCGGCCGAGCGGGTGCAGGCGGCGGGTCTCGACGGGCTCGAGTTCGAGGCCTACGGGCACCTGATGGACAGCTTCTGGTCGCCCGCGACCAACCGCCGGCAGGACGACTGGGGCGGCAGTCTCGACAACCGCCTGCGCTTCACCTGGGCGGTTCTCGACGCGGTGCGCGCGACGGTGGGACCGGACTTCATCGTCGGCATCCGCATGGTGGCGGACGAGGACTGGGACCGCGGCCTGTCGCGCGCCGAGGGCGTCGCGATCGCGCAACGGCTCGCCGCCAGCGGCAAGGTCGATTTCCTGAACGTGATCCGCGGGCACATCGACACCGACGCGGCGCTGACCGGGGTGATCCCGGTCGCCGGCATGGCCTCGGCGCCCCATCTCGACTTCGCGGGCGAGGTGCGCGCGGCCACGGGCTGCGCGGTCTTCCATGCGGCGCGCATCCCCGACGTGGCGACCGCGCGCCACGCGGTCGCGTCGGGCAAGCTCGACATGGTGGGGATGACGCGGGCGCACCTGGCCGACCCGCACATCGTGGCCCGGGTCGAGCGCGGCGAGGAGGACCGGATACGCCCCTGCGTGGGCGCGACCTATTGCCTCGACCGCATCTACGAGGGCGGCGAGGCGCTGTGCATCCACAACGCCGCCACGGGGCGCGAAGCCTCGATCCCGCATCGCATCGCGCGCGCGCCCGCCCCGCGGCGGGTCGTCGTGGTCGGCGCGGGTCCGGCCGGGCTCGAGGCCGCCCGCGTGGCGCTGGAACGCGGCCACGCGGTGACCGTGCTCGAGGCCGCCGACCGGCCGGGCGGGCAGGTCAACCTTCTGGCGGCCAACCCCCGGCGGCGCGAGATGGCGGCGATCGTCGGCTGGCGTCTCGACGAGATCGCGCGGATGGGCGGCACGATCCGCTGCAACGTGCTGGCCGAGGCCGGGGACGTGCTGGCGCTGGCGCCCGAGGTCGTGGTGATCGCCACCGGCGGGCTGCCGCAACCGCCGGAGATGACCGGGGCCGACCTCGCGGTGTCAAGCTGGGATCTGATCGCCGGCGCGGTCCGGCCGCAGGGCCGGGTGCTGGTCTATGACGACGGGGGCGGCCACGCCGGCATGACCGCGGCCGAGATGGCCGCGCGGGCCGGTGCGCAGGTGGAACTGGTCACGCCCGAGCGGTTCTTCGCGCCCGACATCGGGGGCATGAACCACGCCCCCTACATGCGCGCCTTCCACGAGACCGGGGTGACGATCACCATCAACACACGCCTGCGCGGGCTGCGCCGGTCGGGCAACGCGCTTGTCGCCGACTTCGGCTCGGACTTCGCGCCCGGCTGGTCCGGCACCCGCGAGGCCGATCTGGTGGTGGTGGAACACGGCACCCTGCCCGCCGATGATCTCTACTTCGCGCTGAAGCCGCTGAGCCGCAACCGGGGCGAGGTGGACTATGGGGCGCTGGTCGCCGCGGGCGATCCCTTCCCCGAGCGGAACCAGGCCGGTGCCTTCACGCTCTACCGGATCGGTGACGCCGTGGCCGCCCGCAACATCCACGCGGGGATCTATGACGCCCTGAGGCTCGGGATACGGGTCTGACCGGCGTGTTGCCGGCGGACGCCGGCGGCCGGCACGCCTCGGCGCCCGGCCTCACGGCACCCGCGCGGCCAGCGCCTCGACCAGCGGACCGAGCGCCTGCACGATGCGCGAGACACCGGCCTCGGACGGGTGGATTCCGTCCATCTGCATCAGATGATCGGCGGGAATGCCGGCGTCCACGGCCGCACGGATCGGCGCCAGCAGGTCCGGCATCAGAAGCGTGCCGTATTCGGCCGACAGGTCCGGCCAGATCGCGTCGAAGGCGGCCTTGTAGTCGGGACCGTAATTGCCGGGCGCGGGCAGGCCGATCAGCAGGACCGGAAGATTGCGCGTGCGCGCCTTGTCCAGAATGCCCGACAGGTTCCGACGCGCCTCCTCGGGCGGCAGGCCGCGCAAGAGATCGTTGCCACCCAGTTCGACGATGAGCGCGTCCACCTCGGGCGTCAGCGTCCAGTCGATCCGCGACAGGCCCCCGGCCGTGGTGTCGCCCGAGACGCCCGCGTTCAGCACGACCACATCCGAACCCTTGTCCCGCAGCCAGCCCTGCAACTGCGGGACCAGCCCGAGGTCGGCCGGCAGGCCGTAGCCCTGCGTCAGGCTGTCGCCGAGCGCCGCCACCGTGACGGGTTCGGCCTGCGCCGACACCGGGGCGGCAAGCGCAAGGGCCACAGAGAGGTTGCGCAACAGCCGCACTGCCCCATATCGGAAGGCGAGGCAGATCGGGCGGACGAACGACATGGCGGAGACGATCCTCAGCTTGCAGGGCGCAGGGCTTGTGCTGGACGGCAATGCGGGTCCGGTCGAGATCCTCAGGGGCATCGACCTCTCGGTCGCTGCGGGCGAGAGTCTCGGGCTCGTCGGGCCTTCGGGGTCGGGCAAGTCGTCGCTCCTCATGCTCATGGGCGGGCTTGAACGCGCCACGTCGGGCCGGATCGAGGCGCTGGGCCAGGACCTGACGGCGATGGGCGAGGACAGGCTCGCGCGGTTCCGCCGTGAGAATATGGGCGTGGTGTTCCAGTCCTTCCACCTCATTCCCACACTGACCGCGCAGGAGAATGTGGCGATTCCCATGGAGCTTGCTCGCCGGCCCGATGCCGCGTGTCGTGCGGCCGAGGAACTTGCGGCCATGGGCCTGCACGGGCGGCTTGGCCACTACCCGTCCCAGCTGTCGGGCGGCGAGCAGCAGCGGGTCGCGCTGGCGCGCGCGGTGGCGATGCGGCCGAAGATCCTGCTTGCCGACGAGCCGACCGGCAATCTCGATGCCGCCACCGGCGCGGCGATCATGGACCTGCTCTTCGGGCTGCGCGACCGCCACGGCGCGACCCTGATCCTCGTCACCCATGCGCCGGAACTTGCCGCGCGCTGCGACCGCGTGGTGCGGCTTGCGGACGGGCGCATTGCCGAGGGGAGCCCGGCATGAACCTGCCGGCCGCCCTGCGCATCGCCCGGCGCGACCTGCGCGGCGGGCTGCGCGGCTTCACGGTCCTTCTGTTCAGTCTCGTGCTCGGGGTTGCGGCGATCGCCGCGGTGGGAACCGTGCGCGATTCGATCCGCACGGCGCTGGCCGAGCAGGGGGCGGTGCTTCTTGGCGGCGACGCGCAGATGTCGTTCACCTACCGCTACGCCAGCCCCGACGAGCGCGCCTTCATGCAGGCCAACGCCGTGCGGGTGTCCGAGATCGTGGACTTCCGATCGATGGCGGTGGTGGGCGAGGGCGAGGCCGCCCAGCGTGCGCTGACGCAGGTCAAGGCGGTGGACGATGCCTGGCCGCTGGTCGGCGAGGCCGTGCTCGACCCGCCGATGCCTCTGGCCGAGGCGCTGGCGCCCGCCGAAGGCGTTGCGGGCGCGGTCATGGAGGGCGTGCTGGCCGACCGGCTGGGCCTCGCGGTCGGCGACCGCTTCCGGCTGGGCACCGCGACCTTCCGGCTTTCGGCGCGGCTCGTGCGCGAGCCGGACGCCGCGGGGGCCGGCTTCTCGTTCGGGCCGCGCACGATCGTGCGCACGGCGGACCTGGCCGGGTCGGGGCTGCTGGAGCCCGGCAGCCTCTTCGACAGCCGCTACCGCCTGCTGCTGGCGCCCGGCACCGACCTCGCGGCGCTCGAGGCCCGGGCCCGGAAACGGTTCGGCGACACGGGCCTGCGCTGGCAGGACCGGCGCAGCGGTGCGCCGGGGGCCGAGCGGTTCGTAAGCCGGATGGGCGCCTTCCTCGTGCTGGTCGGGCTTGCGGGGCTGGCGGTCGGCGGGGTCGGGGTCGCCTCGGCGGTCAGCGCCTGGCTGACGCGGCGGCGCGAGACCATCGCGACCCTGCGCGCGGTCGGCGCCGATGGGGCGACGCTGCACGCGATCTTCCTCATCCAGATTGCGGCCGTGGCGGAACTGGGCGTGGCGCTCGGTCTGGTGCTCGGCGCCGCGATTCCCTGGGCAGCGGGCCCGTTCATCGCCTCGAGCCTGCCGATTCCGGTCAGTGTCCGCCCCAGCGCGGCGGCCCTGGCCGAGGCGGCGCTCTACGGCCTGATCGTCGCGGCGCTCTTCGCGCTCTGGCCGCTGGCGCGGCTGAGCGAGGTGAAGGCGGCGGCGCTGTTCCGCGACGAGACGCGGCGCATCCGGCGCCTGCCGCCGGCCTGGGCCGTGGCGGTCACCGGCCTGCTGGCGGCGGCGCTGGCCGGGGCGTCGGTGTGGCTGTCGGGCGTGCCCTCGCTGGCGCTCGGAACCCTGGGCGGGATTGCGGGGGCACTTCTGCTGCTGGCCGTCGTGGCGGCCGCGCTGCGCCGCCTGGTGCGTCGGCTCGCGCGCCATACCGGCGGGCGGCCCGGCCTGCGGCTGGCGCTGGCCGCGATCGGCAGCCCGCGCGCCGAGACCACCGCGGTTGTCCTGGCGCTGGGGCTCGGGCTGTCGGTCATGGCCTCGGTCGGTCAGATCGACGCCAACCTGCGCGCCGCGATCGACCGCGATCTGCCGAAGGTCGCGCCCACCTGGTTCTTCGTGGACATCCAGCCCGACCAGATCGCGGGCTTCCGGTCCCGCCTCGCTTCGGACCCGGCGGTGTCCAAGGTCGAGGACGCGCCGATGCTGCGCGGCATTCTCACCCGGATCAACGGGCGGGATGCCCGCGAAGTGGCGGGCGATCACTGGGTGCTGCGCGGCGACCGTGGCATCACCTATTCCGACGCGCCGCCGCCCAACACCCGCGTCGTCGAGGGGCGCTGGTGGCCCGCGGGCTATGACGGCCCGCCGCAGGTCAGTTTCGCGGCGAAAGAGGCCGCGGAATTGGGCCTGAAACCGGGCGACCGGGTGACGGTGAACATCCTCGGGCGTGACATAGCGGCCGAGATCACCAGCCTGCGCGAGGTCGATTTCTCGACCGCCGGCATCGGCTTCGTGATGGTGATGGATCCCGCGGCGCTGAAGGGCGCGCCGCACAGCTACATCGCCACGGTCTATGCCGCGCCCGAGGCGGAGGCGGCGATCCTGCGCGATCTGGCCACGGCCTATCCGAACATCACCGCGATCCGGGTGCGCGACCAGCTCGACCGCGTGTCCGAGGCGCTTTCCGCGATCGCGCAGGCGACCCTGATCGCCTCGCTGGTGACGCTGATGACCGGGGCCGTGGTCCTGATCGGCGCCGCCTCGGCGGGCGAGGCGGTCCGCGCGCAGGAGGCCGCGGTGCTGCGCACTTTGGGTGCGACGCGGCGGCAGGTTCTGGCAAGTTTCGCCCTGCGCTCGGCGCTGATGGGGGCGGCGGCCGGGATCATCGCGATCCTCGTCGGCGCGGTGGCGGGCTGGTCGGTGATGGCGGTGGTCATGGACCTGCGCTACCACTTCGAGCCGGTCTCGGCGCTGATGATCGTGGCGGGCGGCGCGGCCGCAAGCCTTCTTGCGGGTCTGGCCTTCGCGCTCCGGCCGCTGTCCCTGCGTCCCGCGCGGGTGCTGCGCGCCCGGGACTGACGTCCGGTCAGCCGGAAAAGCCGGTGCCGGTCAGCAGGAATTCGGCGGTCAGCGGCAGGCTTGCCGCGCCGATGACGCGGGCCTGGGCGCCGGCCCGCGCCTCCTGCACCTGCGGGCGCATGATGCCCTGGCAGTCGATCGGGTCGATGGCGCGATCCACCTCCTGCACCAGCCGCGTGCGCACCGAGGCCGGGAACCCGCCGTCGATCAGGATGGCCTCGAAGTCGATCACGGAACTGGCCGCCACGGCCGCGATCGCGAGATGGCGGGCGGCGTGGCTGATCCATTCCGAAAGCTGGGGCTCGAAGCCGGACCAGTCGTCGGGCTCGCGCCAGATGCGCATGGGGTCGCGGCCGGCATCGGCCAGAGCCCGTTCGAGCAGATAGAGCGACGCGTTGTGGATCAGCTGGTGCCCCGGCCGGGAGGTGTCGCGCACCGGCATGGTGCCGAAGGCTCCGGCGTTGCCGCTGCGCCCCGGATAGACGGCATCGTTCAGCACCACGCCTCCGCCCACGAAATAGCCCACGAAGAAATAGGCGTAATCCGCGAATTCACGGCCGCGTCCGAACAGGTGCTCGGCCGCGCAGGCGGCGGTGGCGTCGTTCGACACATGGACGCGCAGATCGGTGAACCGGGCGATCTCGGTGGCGAAGTCGATGTGGCGCCAGGCCTCCATCTCGGCCTCGCTGGCGCTGACGGTTTCCAGCCAGTTCCACAGCTCGAAGGGCGAGGCGATGCCGATCCCCGCGATCCTGCGGCGCTCGTCCGCCGAGAGGCCGGCGTCGACCTCGGCCAGTCCCTGGCGCAGGAACCCGAGCACCGCTTCGGGCGTCGGATAGGGGTAGGTGCGGGCCACATGGCGCCGGAGCCGCCCGTGCAGGTCCATCAGCACCATGTCGAAGCTGCGCCGCCCGATCTTGCAGCCGATCGACAGCACGCCCTCGGCGCGCAGGGCCATCGGCGTGAGCGGCTTTCCCACCTTTCCTCGCTGCGGCTCGCCGCGCACCAGCAGGCCATCGGCCTCGAGCGCGCGGATGATGACCGACACCGTCTGCGGCGACAGGCGCGCGCGCCGGGCGATGTCCGCCGAGGCCAGGCTGCCGTGGCGCTGGATCAGCGACAGGACCAGCCGTTCGTTGTGGTCGCGCACGCCAAGCTGGTTCGCCCCCGGAGCGGGGTCGCGAATCACGATCTCCTGGTCATCCGTCGTTGTCACGGCCGTCCTCCCGACCGCGAGTATGGGGGCAGTCGAATTTATAAATCAACTGGATTTATATATTGACAGACCGCGGCGAGTCGGCGTTTTATGCGTGGCGATCCGGGCAGAGGAGGCCCGGAAGGACGCACACCGCCCGCTGCCGAAGGGTGCAGAACGGGCCAAACCGGGAGGACGATCGTGAAGAAACTTCTTGCAGGGACCGCCGCACTGGCGCTCGTGGGCCTCGCTTCGGCGGCAAGCGCCGAAGGCACTTCGGCCTGCCTCATCACCAAGACCGATACCAACCCCTTCTTCGTGAAGATGAAGGAAGGCGCGACCGCCAAGGCGGCCGAGCTGGGCGTCACCCTCAAGACCTATGCCGGCAAGATCGACGGCGACCACGAAAGCCAGGTCGCGGCCATCGAGGCCTGCGTGGCCGACGGCGCCAAGGGCATCCTGATCACCGCCTCGGACACCAAGGCCATCGTCGATTCGGTCAAGGCCGCGCGCGACGCCGGCGTTCTGGTGATCGCGCTCGACACCCCGCTTGACCCGATCGACGCGGCGGACGCCACCTTTGCCACCGACAACTTCGCGGCCGGCCTGCTGATCGGCCAGTGGGCCAAGGCCACCATGGGCGACGCGGCCAAGGACGCCAAGATCGCGATGCTCGACCTCGCCATCTCGCAGCCTTCGGTGGACGTTCTGCGCGACCAGGGCTTCCTGCAGGGCTTCGGCATCGACCTCGGCGACGCCAACAAGTGGGGCGACGAGACCGACCCGCGCATCGTCGGCCACGAGGTGACCGCCGGAAACGAGGAAGGCGGGCTGAAGGCGATGGAAACGCTTCTGGCCAAGGATCCGGCGATCAACGTCGTCTACACCATCAACGAGCCCTCGGCCGCCGGTGCCTACGAGGCCCTGAAGGCGGTCGGCCGCGAGAAGGACACGCTGATCGTGTCGGTCGACGGCGGCTGCCCCGGCGTGCAGAACGTCAAGGATGGCGTGATCGGCGCGACCTCGCAGCAGTATCCGCTGCTGATGGCGTCGAAGGGCATCGAGGCGATCGCCGCCTTCGCCAAGGACGGCAGCAAGCCGGCGCCGACCGAAGGCAAGGCCTTCTTCGATACCGGCGTGGCGCTGATCACCGACAAGCCGGTCGAGGGCGTGCCGTCGATCGACACCGCCAAGGGCATGGAGCTCTGCTGGGGCTGAGCCGGTCAACACCGTTGATTGCGTCGGTCCTTTGACCGACCATCACCCGTCAGGGGCGGCCTTCGCGCCGCCCTTGTCATAACGGCCGTCCGAAGGGGCGCAGAAGGGGAGGGGAGAATGGCCGCGGATCCCAAGGCGGCGACCGCCTACGAGGAGGGCCTGAAGGGCGCCTCGGAAAAGGTCGCGGAGTTCCAGGAAGAGCACAGCGCGTTGAAGAAGCTGCAGCACTGGCTGCATCAGACACCGTCGGCGGTGCCGCTGATCGTGCTGATCGTCGCGCTGGCGGTCTTCGGGTTCCTGTCGCCGAACTTCTTCAAGGCGACGACGCTTTCGACCATCCTTCAGCAGATCGCCATCGTCGGCATCCTGGGCTGCGCGCAGACGCTGGTGGTGCTGACCGCCGGGATCGACCTGTCGGTCGGCGCGATCGCCGTCTTCTCCTCGGTGCTGATGGGGCAGTTCACCTTCCGCTATGGGATCCCGGCGCCGGTCTCGATCCTGATCGGCCTCGGTCTCGGGACGCTGATGGGCTTTGCCAACGGCTGGCTGGTCGCCCGGATGAAGCTGCCGCCCTTCATCGTGACGCTCGGCACCTGGCAGATCATCCTTGCCACCAACTACATCTTCTCGGCCAACGAGACGATCCGCTCGGCCGACATCGAGAAGGTCGCCCCGGCGCTCCAGTTCTGGGGCCAGTCGATCCAGCCCTTCGGGGTCAAGGTGCTCTAT
The DNA here is from genome assembly GCA_049324535.1 of Pseudomonadota bacterium. GTDB lineage: Bacteria > Pseudomonadota > Alphaproteobacteria > Rhodobacterales > Rhodobacteraceae > JBMOOG01. The sequence goes on from JBMOOG010000001.1 coordinate 439,696, forward strand.
GCCGTGTTCCTGCTGATCGCGCTGGTGGCGATCATGTCCTATGTGCTGCGCCAGACCGCCTGGGGGCGCCATGTCTATGCGGTGGGCGACGATCCCGATGCGGCGCAGCTGTCGGGCGTGCAGCGCGACCGGGTGCTCATTCAGGTCTACGCGCTGGCGGGGCTCTTCTGCGCCATCGCCGGCTGGGTGATGATCGGCCGCTTCGGGTCGGTCTCGCCTTCGGCCTCGACCGGGGTGCTGGGCAACATCCAGTCGATCACCGCCGTCGTGATCGGGGGCATCTCGCTTTTCGGCGGGCGCGGGTCCATCGTCGGCATGTTCTTCGGGGCGCTCATCGTCGGCGTCTTCGAGATGGGTCTGAAGATGGTCGGCACCGACCCGCAGTGGACGTTCTTCCTGATCGGCGCGCTCATCATCTTTGCGGTCGCCGTGGACCAGTGGATCAGAAAGGTGTCGGGATGATGCAGGAACCCATTCTCAAGGGGCGTGGCCTCACCAAGCGCTACGGCAAGGTCACCGCGCTCGACAACTGCGACTTCGACCTGATGCCGGGCGAGATCCTCGCCGTCATCGGTGACAACGGGGCGGGCAAGTCCACGCTGATCAAGGCGATCTCGGGGGCGGTGGTGCCCGACGAGGGCAAGATCTGGCTGGAGGGGCGCGAGGTGTCCTTCCGCTCGCCGCTCGAGGCGCGGGGGCAGGGGATCGAGACGGTCTACCAGACGCTCGCCATGTCGCCGGCCCTGTCGATCGCCGAGAACATGTTCATGGGGCGCGAGCTGCGCAAGCCCGGCCTCATGGGCAGCCTCTTGCGCCAGCTCGACCGTCCGGCGATGGAAAAGTTCGCCCGCGCCAAGCTGTCGGAACTGGGGCTGATGACGATCCAGAACATCAACCAGGCGGTCGAGACCCTGTCGGGCGGGCAGCGGCAGGGGGTGGCGGTGGCGCGCGCCGCGGCCTTCGGGTCGAAGGTGGTGATCCTCGACGAGCCGACCGCGGCGCTGGGCGTCAAGGAAAGCCGGCGGGTGCTCGAGCTTATCCGTGACGTCCGCGGCCGCGGGATTCCGATCATCCTCATCAGCCACAACATGCCGCATGTCTTCGAGGTGGCCGACCGGGTGCACGTCCACCGGCTGGGGCGCCGGCTCTGCGTCATCCGGCCGTCGGACTACACCATGTCGGATGCGGTGGCCTTCATGACCGGGGCCAAGGAACCGCCGCCCGAGGCCATCGCGGCCTGAGCCCGCGCGGCCGGGCGGGACACCGCCCGGCGAAGCCGGAGTGCGTTGGTCACGACGAAGACCGACGAGAACGCCATCGCACCGGCCGCCAGCATCGGGGACAAGAGCATCCCGTTCACCGGATAGAGCGCCCCGGCGGCGACCGGGATCAGAAGCACGTTGTAGCCGAAGGCCCAGACGAGGTTCTGGCGGATGTTGCGCATGGTGGCGCGTGACAGCACGACCGCGTCGGCCACGGCGCGCGGATCGGGGTGCATCAGCACCACCTCGGCCGTCTCGACCGCCACGTCGGTGGCCCCGCCCATGGCGATGCCGACATCGGCCGCGGCCAGCGCAGGCGCATCGTTGATGCCGTCGCCGACGAATGCCACCGCGCCCGATTCGCCGAGGCCGGCCACCACCGCGGCCTTTCCCTCGGGAAGCACCCCGGCGTGAACGTCGGCAATCCCCACCAGAGCGGCGACCGCCGCGGCCGTGGCGGGTGCATCCCCCGTCACCATGGCCGAGGCGATTCCCAGTTCGCGCAGCGCGGCGACCGCCTCGGCGCTGGCCGGGCGCAGCGGGTCGGCCACGCCCAGCGTCGCCGCCGGCCGGCCATCGACGGCAACAAGCACCGGCGTGCGCCCCTGCCGGGCCAGCGCCTCGGCCTCGGGAAAGTCCGGCCCGGATGCGTCGAGCAAGCGGGCGTTTCCGATGCGGACCTCGCGATCCCCGACCCGCGCCGTAAGTCCCTGGCCGGGCACCGCCGCCACGCCCGAGGCCGCGGGCAGCGTCAGGCCCCTTTCGCGGGCGGCGGCGACTATGGCGCGGCCCAACGGATGTTCAGCCCGCGCCTCGGCAGCGGCGGCGAGCGTCAGCACCTCGTCCGGCGCAAAGCCCGGCGCGGGCCGCAGGTCGGTCAGCTGCGGACGGCCCTCGGTCAGTGTTCCGGTCTTGTCGAAGGCGACGGTGCGGACCGACGCAAGGCGCTGCAACGCATCGCCACGACGGAAGAGGATGCCAAGCTCGGCGCCGCGTCCGCTGCCCACCAGCACCGAGACCGGCGTGGCCAGACCCATCGCGCAGGGGCAGGCGATGATGAGGACCGAGATCCCGGCGACCAGCGCGTGGGTGAGGCCGGGGCCGACGGCGAGCCAGATCAGGAAGGTGGCAAGGGCCACGGCCATCACCGCGGGGACGAACCAGCGGGTGATGCGATCGACCATGGCCTGCACCGGCAGTTTCGTGGCCTGCGCCTCCTCGACGCTGCCGATGATCCGGGACAGCGTCGTGTCGGCGCCGACGCGGCTGACCCGGAACCGCAGCGCGGAGGCGCCGTTCACGGTGCCGCCGGTGACGGGGGTGCCCGGTGACTTGTGCGCCGGCATCGGCTCGCCGGTCAGCATGGATTCGTCCACCCAGCCGTCGCCTTCGATCACCTCGCCGTCGACGGCCACCCGTTCGCCCGGTCTCAGATCGACGATGTCGCCCGGCATGAGATCGTCGACCGGGACCTCGACGGTCTGGCCTCCGACGACGCGTCGGGCGGTGGCGGGCCGCAGCGCCACCAGCCGGCGGATCGCCTCGCCGGCGCGGCCCTTGGCGCGCGCCTCAAGCCAGCGTCCGACCAGAATGAGCGTGACGATAGTTGCGGCCGCCTCGAAATAGACGGCGCGCGCCGTCTCGGGCAGCGCCTGCGGCGCAAGCGTCGCGACCGCCGAATAGCCGAAGGCCGCCAGTGACCCGAGCGCGACCAGCGCGTTCATCTCGGGCGCACCGCGAAGCAGCGCGGGCAGGCCGATGCGCAGGAAGCGCCGGCCCGGACCGAGCAGCACGGCGGCGGTGAATGCCATCTGGATCAGCCAGCTGGTCCGCTCGCCCAGCGTCGCCATGATCCAGTGGTGGAAGGCCGGAACCATGTGTCCGCCCATGGCCAGCACAACGACCGGGACCGTCAGCGCGACGGCCAGCGCCACGTCGCGCCGCAGCGCCGCGATTTCCGCGGCCGACCGGTCGCGCACGGGTGCGGATGCCGGGCGGGGTCGGGCGCCATAGCCGGCGGCAGCCACCCTTGCGACCAGCGCCGCGGTGTCGGCCAGGCCTTCGGTGAGGCGGACATGGGCAGTGTTGGTGGCCAGGTTCACCGTGGCCGCCGTCACCCCCGGCGTCGCGGCCAGGGCGCGCTCGACGCGGCCGACGCAGGAGGCGCAGGTCATGCCCTCGATCTCCAGCACCTCGGTCGTCTCGGCCGGCGGGTAGCCCGCATCGGTCAGGGCCCGGGCCAGCGACTGCGGCTCGGCCGGAGCGTCGAAGGTCACGGTGGCGTTGCGTGTCAGCAGGTTCACGCTGGCCGCCGTCACGCCCGGCTGGCGTGCAAGCGCGCGCTCGACCCGTCCGACGCAGGCCGCGCAGGTCATGCCGTCGATACGGAAGGTCGTGGTGGTGGACATGGCGCTTGCCTCCGAGGGACAGGTGGTCGCGTCGGCCCCGCGTCACCAGGGCGCGGGTCGCCGGGGGCCGAAGAAACATTCCAAGAGTTGAATTTATCGGCGAAGCCATGATATCAGCGTTTGTCAACTGACCGCAAACCGGAGTCCTTCAATGACGCTTGATCGTGCCGTGATGTTCTTTGCCGGGGTGATGGTGCTTCTGAGCGTTGCCCTGACGCTCTGGGTGTCGCCCTATTTCGTCTGGTTCACCGTGTTCATCGGCGCGAACCTGATCCAGTCCTCGATCACCGGCTTCTGCCCGGCCGCCAGCATCTTCCGCAAGCTCGGTCTCAAGACCGGCTGCGCCTTCAACTGAGGCGAAGCGCCCGGACGAGCGCCGGTACCGGGCACCCGGTGCCGGCGCTTTCGATTCCGGCCCAGGGCTGACGCATTTCTGCCCATCCATTGACGGATTTCCGTGTAGATTTGATCGTCAATGGGCCTCGACGCGCGGGATTGTCGTCGGAAACGCGCTGTCCGCGCTTCATGGGCCGGGTACGATTTAGGAGGCGTCGATGCTGGATCGTCGGATTTTTCTGCAAGGTGCGGCGGCGGCGCTGGCCGTCGCGCCCCGGGCTGCGGGTGCGAGTGAGGCACCGCCGGAAATGGTGGTGGCCGCTCCCGAGGACCGGCTTCCCCCGGGCCTGAAGATCGCTCCGCAGTTCTATCCGGTCGAGGTCGCGGTCCGCAACGATCTGGCGCCCGGATCGATCATCGTCATTTCCAGCAAGCATTTCCTCTATTTCATCACCGGCAAGGGCCGCGCGATCCGTTACGGGGTCGCGGTGGGCAAGGCGGAACTGGTGTTCCGTGGCCAGGCCGTCGTCGGCGAGATGAAGGAATGGCCCAGCTGGCGGCCGACGCCCGAGATGATCGCGCGCAACCCCGGCGCCTATGCAAAATACGCTGACGGAATGCCGGGCGGTCCGCGGAACCCGCTGGGTGCCCGGGCGATCTACCTGCACCAGAACGGGCGCGACACCGCCATCCGCATCCACGGCACCATCGAGCCGAATTCGATCGGGCATTCGGTATCGAACGGCTGCATCCGCATGGTGAACGAGCATGTGATGGATCTCTACGCCCGGGTCAGTCTCGGGACGCCCGTCACGGTGTTCTGAGGCGCCCACGGGCCTTTCGCGTCCTGCGAACGCGCGCTATCAGGGGCCATGCCCCTGACCGTGCTGCAGCTTTCGCGACTTGCCGACCTGGCCGATCAGGGCTTCGACGCCGTGATCGACGTGCGCTCGCCGTCGGAATACGCCGAGGATCATCTGCCGGGGGCGATCAACCTGCCGGTGATGGACGACGCGGAGCGCGCCCGCGTCGGCACGATCTACAAGCAGCAGTCGCCCTTCCTCGCCCGCAAGATCGGGGCGGCGCTGGTGGCGCGCAACGCGGCGCGGCACCTCGAGGGTCCGCTTGCGGACAAGGGCGGCGGCTGGCGGCCGCTGGTCTACTGCTGGCGCGGCGGGCAGAGGTCGGGATCCTTCGCCACCATCCTGTCGCAGGTGGGCTGGCGGGTCAGCGTGGTTCAGGGTGGCTACAAGGCCTGGCGCGGGCTGGTGGTCGACGCCGTCTACAACCGGCCGGTTCCGGCACCGGTGATCGTGCTCGACGGCAACACCGGCACGGCCAAGACCGACGTGCTGGCGGGGCTGGCGGAGAGGGGCGTGCAGGTGGTCGATCTCGAGGGGCTGGCCAACCATCGCGGTTCGCTGTTCGGCGCGCGGCCAGGCGGGCAGCCGAGCCAGAAGGCCTTCGAGGGACGGCTGGCCATGGCCTTCGCAGGTCTCGACCCCTCGCGCCCGGTGGTGGTCGAGGCGGAGAGCTCGAAGATCGGAAACCTGGCGCTGCCCCGCCCCCTGTGGGCCGCGATGGTGGCGGCGCCCCGGCTGCGCATCGTGGCGCCCCGCGCGGTGCGGGCCGAGTATCTGGCCCGCGCCTACGCCGATCTCTGCGCCGATCCCGGCGAACTGGACGCGGTGATCCGCAAGCTGCGGCCGCTGCACGCGGCGGAGGTGATCGCGGACTGGTCCGCGCTGGCCGCGAACGGCGGGTTCGTCGCGCTTGCCGACGCGCTGATGGAGCGTCACTACGACCCCCGCTATGAAAAGCACCGGGCCCGGTTCGCCGAGGCGGCGGTGGTCGAGACCGACAGCCTGAGGCCCGAGGCGATCGGGCCCCTGGCGGATCGTGTCGCGGCCGGGGTCGCGGACCTGGCCGGCCGCGCGCGCAGGGCGGCCGAGGCCTCTGGCGGGGATGCTGCGGCGCGCGCGAAGGCCTAGGCGCGCGCGAAGGCCTAGCCGCGCACGGTGACGAAGGGGCGCCCGGCACAGACCCTGCCGATGCGGGCCGCGGGTTCGCCCGCGGCGCGCAGCGCGGCGACAAGCGCGTCGGCCCCGGCCGACGGCACGGCCGCGAGGAGACCGCCGGCGGTCTGCGGGTCGAAGAGAAGCTCGCCCTTCGCCGACTGGCCCATGTCCATCCGCGCAAGCGCCGAGCGGTTGGCGGGCAGAAGCGTCGAGCCGTGACCCGCCCCGGATAGGGCCTCGGCCCCCGGCAGGACCGGAACCGCCCCGAGGTCGATCTCGGCCGCGGCGCCCGAGGCGTCGAGCATCGCAAGAAGGTGGCCGGCAAGGCCGAAGCCGGTGACATCGGTCATGGCGCGGGCCTGCGCGGCCAGAAGCGCCGCGGCCCCCGCCTGCGGGCGCGCCATCTGTGCCAGCGCACCGGCCACCACCGCGCCCGGAGCCGCGCCCTGCATCTCGGCGGCGAGGATCACCCCGGCGCCGATCGGGCGGGTGAGGATCAGCGCATCGCCGGGCTCTGCGCCGGCGAGGCCGATCGGGGTCTCGGCGAGGCCGGTGAGCGTGAAGCCGATCGTGAGCTCGGCCCCCTGGGTCGTGTGGCCGCCGACGATCTCGGCGCCGGCGTCGCGCAGGACCGCCGAGGCCTCGGCCAGGATCTCGCGCAGCGTCTCCTCCTGCATCCGCTCGGACATGCGCGGCAGGATGATCTGGGCAAGCGCCGCCTGTGGCCGCGCGCCCATCGCCCAGATGTCGCCCAGCGCGTGCAGCGCGGTGATGCGCGCCATCAGCCCGAAGTCCTCGGTGAAGGCGCGCAGGTGGTCGGTGGTCAGCACCTGCCGCGACGGTCCGCAGGCGATCACCGCCGCGTCGTCGCCGGGGCCGGAGAGGATGTCGGGCCGGGACGGTGGCGGCAGCGCGGCGAGCGCCGCCCTGAGCGCACCGGGCCCGACCTTCGAGCCGCAGCCGCCGCAGAGCGGCTTGCCCGAGGCGAGCATCGCGTCGATGCCTTCGGCGCGCACCGCGGGAAGGGGCGGGGCGGGCATGGCGGGGTAGGTCGCGAACATGGCCATGAAGCGCCGGTCGATGCGGTCCTTCCAGCGCCACAGCCCGGCGCCGTCGAGCGGCAGCCCCCACTTGTCCGCCACGGCGCGACGGCCGCCGGTCGAGATGAGCTTGAGGTAGTCGCGCTGCGGACGGTAGGGCCGCATCCGGCCCCGGCCGGTCGCCGCGACGGTGAGGTTGTGGCGCAGCACCGGGGCCTCGCGCACGGCAAAGACCCCGGCCTTGGGGCGGGGCGCATGGGTCAGGTGCGCGATGTCGCCCGCCGCGAAGATCGCCGGATCGCTGACCGATCGCAGCGTCTCGTCCACGGCGATGAACCCCTGGTGCAGCGCAAGCCCGGTCCCGGCCAGCCAGCCCTGCGGTCGGGTGGCGGCGGCGCCGAGGATGAACTCCGCGGCCAGACGCCGCCCGTCGGCGAGCCGCAGCGCGCCCGCCTCGACGCCCGAGACGGCGGTGCCCTCGATCAGCGCGACGCGCCCGCGGTCGAGATGGCGCAGGAGCGCACGGCGCGCTCCGGCACCGATGGCCGCAAGCGCCGTCTCCGCCTCGACCAGCGTCACCTCGGCGGTCTCGCCCAGCCGGTGCCGGGCGGCCAGCGCCAGTTCCACCCCGGCGACGCCCGCGCCGACGACGGCGACGGAAGGCCGGGCCTCGCCCCGGCCACAGGCGGCCACGAAACGCTCCCAGCGGTCGGCGAAGGCGTCGAGCGGCTTGGCCGGCACCGCGTGGTCGGAAAAGCCCGGAAGGTCGGGCATCTCCGAGGAAATCCCGATGTCGATCGAGACGAGGTCGTAGGCGATCGGCGCGCGTCCCTCGACCAGCACCCGCCGCGCCGGACGGTCGAGGCCGGTGGCGCGGGCCAGAACCAGCCGCGCGCCCGCGTGCCGGGCCAGCCGCACGAGGTCGATGTCGAGCGCATCGCGCGGGTAGTGGCCGGCGATGAAGCCCGGCAGCATGCCCGAATAGGCGGCCGCGGGGGCGGGGCTTATCAGCGTGAGCCGCACCCCCGCCACCGGCCGCATCCCCCACATGCGCAGAACCAGCGCATGGGTATGCCCGCCCCCGATCAGGACGAGGTCGCGGGTCAGGGGCAGGGCGGCGGACGGCATCGGCATGACGCCCTGCCTAGCGCGGAAGGGCCGCCATGGCGAGGGGCTGCGGGCCTTGGCCGCAGGGGCCGGGGGCGCTAAGGAAGGGCAGGCGGCAGAGGACAGGCCATGCGGCGCATCTACATCACCGGGGCAGCCGGGTTCATCGGATTCCATCTTGCGAAACTGCTGCTCGACGAGGGTTTCCGCGTCCACGGCTTTGACGGGATGACCGAGTACTACGACGTCGCGCTGAAACGGGCGCGTCTGGCGCGGCTTGTCCAGCATCCGCAGTTCTCGATGACCGAGGCGATGCTGGAAGAGCCGGGGCGGGTCGCCGCCGACATGGGGCATTTCCGCCCCGAGGTGGTGATCCATCTCGCCGCGCAGGCGGGCGTGCGCTACAGCCTTGAGGCGCCGCGCAGCTATCTGAGCGCGAACATCGACGGCACCTTCAACGTGCTCGAGGCGGCGCGTGACTGCGGCGTTCAGCACCTTCTTCTGGCCTCGACCTCGTCCGTCTACGGGGCCAACACCGCCATGCCCTACCGCGAGACCGACAAGTGCGACACCCAGGTCTCGCTTTATGCCGCGACCAAGAAGGCGACCGAGGCCCTGTCGCATTCCTGGGCGCATCTCTGGGGCCTTCCGGTGACCGCCTTCCGCTTCTTCACCGTCTATGGCCCCTGGGGGCGGCCCGACATGGCGCCCTTCAAGTTCACCAAGGCGATCCTTGCCGGCCAGCCCATCGACGTCTACGGCCACGGCCAGATGTTTCGCGACTTCACCTACGTCACCGATCTCGTCCGCGCGATCCGGCTTCTGGTCGATGCCGTGCCGCAACGGCCGGGCAGCGAGGCCGACATCCCGCCCGGTGACAGCCTGTCGCCGGTGGCGCCCTGGCGGGTGGTGAACGTCGGCAATGGCGACAAGGTGGCGCTTGGCGACTTCATCGACGCGATCGAGGCGGCGACCGGGCGTCGGGCCATCCGCAACCTGACCGAGATGCAGAAGGGCGACGTGCCGGCGACCTGGGCCGACAACAGCCTTCTGCGCCGGCTCACCGGCTATGCGCCGCAGACCGGCATCCGCGACGGCATGGCCGCCTTCGTGCGCTGGTACCGCGAGTTCTACGGCGTCTGACCGGCAAAACGCCCTTGACGCAGAACGGGCGAGGGCCTACCTAGCCGACGAAGTGGCTAGGTAGCTCAGCTGGTTAGAGCGCGCGACTCATAATCGCGAGGTCGGGGGTTCGAGTCCCCCCCTCGCCACCATCTCCCGCAAACCTGTCCCCGCCGGATCCGGCCGTCCCCCATCGGACGATCGTCCCGATCGACGGTTGACTTTGCCGCCGCCCCGGCCCATATCCCACCTGCCCAACACCGCTGCCGCGTGAGCAGCCGCGCCGACCGGCGCAAAGGTGACGGCAAACGGTTCCCAAGTCACGCCAGGGGTCCAGCGATCCGACGGGTCGCACCCCGCTGACGCCGACCGCATGTTGCGGAACCGAATCCCTGCGCCGCCCGCGTGCGGCGCCTTCAAGGAAGACCCTCTCTTGACCGATTTTTCTGCGCTTGGGCTTGACCCGCGCATCCTCACCAATCTGGCCGCTCTCGGCCTCACCACGCCCACGCCGATCCAGACCGAGGCTATTCCCGCGGCCATGGCCGGCCGGGATGTCATGGGCCTTGCCCAGACCGGAACCGGCAAGACCGCCGCCTTCGGCCTTCCCATGCTGACGCGGCTTCTTGCCATCGGGCGGCAGCCCGAGCCGGGCACCTGCCGGGCGCTGGTGCTTGCGCCCACCCGGGAACTGGCGACCCAGATTGCCGAGAACCTCCAGGCCTTCGCCCGCGAGACCCCGGTCCGGGTGTTCCGCGTCGTCGGCGGTGCGTCGATCAACGCCCAGGCCGAACGGCTGGCGCGCGGGGTGGACGTCCTCGTGGCCACCCCGGGCCGTCTGCTCGACCTTCTGGAGCGGCGGGCCGTCAACCTCGGCCGCGTCCAGTATCTGGTGCTGGACGAGGCCGACCAGATGCTCGACATCGGCTTCATCCACGCGCTGCGCCGCATCGCCCGGCTGGTGCCGGCCGAACGGCAGACCCTGCTGTTTTCCGCGACCATGCCGAAGCTCATGGACGAGATCGCCGGGTCCTACCTGCGCGATCCGGCGCGCGTTCAGGTCGCCGCGCCGGGCAAGCCGGTGGACCGGATCGACCAGGGCGTGCATTTCGTCAACCAGGGCGACAAGGCGCGCCTGCTGGCCGACTACCTCGCGCGGCATCCCGGCGAGCTCGCGCTGGTCTTCGGACGCACCAAGCACGGGTCGGAAAAGCTGCGCAAGCTGCTCGAGGGCTGGGGCTTCTCGGTCGGCGCGATCCACGGCAACAAGAGCCAGGGCCAGCGGGAAAAGACCCTGGCCGCCTTCCGTGCCGGCCAGATCAAGGTGCTGGTGGCGACCGATGTCGCCGCGCGCGGCATCGACATCCCGGACGTGCGCCATGTCTACAACCACGACCTGCCGAACGTTCCCGAGAACTATGTCCACCGGATCGGCCGGACGGCGCGCGCGGGGCGCGACGGGCGCGCGGTGGCGTTCTGCGCCCCGGCCGAGGTCGAAGAGCTGCGCGCGATCGAGAAGACCATGAAGACCGTCATCCCGGTCATTGGCGGCGAGGCACCCCCGGCACCGGTTCCCGCGCCCAAGGCCGGGCGTCCCGGCAACCGCAGCGGCCGTCCGGCCCGCCGTCCGTCGCGCCGTCCGCGCCGCGAACAGGCGGCCTGACGCCCCGGACGCCCGGCCCGCGCGGTCCTGAACGGGCGCGCGGGCTACTTCGCCTCGTGCTCGAGGTGCAGCTTCATGTCGATCAGCACGCGCTGGATCGCGAGGGTCTCGGCGAGAAGCCGCTTCGCCTCGTTGATCGAGATGCGCCCGTCCTCGATCGACTGGTTGTATTCGCCCATGAGCACCGCAAACCGCTGGCTCAGCGTGACCACATCCGCGTTGACGCCGCCCTTGATCGTGTTGCGGCGTTCCTGGTCGTGGCTCAGGACGATGCCGCGCAGGTCGGCCAGCGCCACGGTGACATGCGGAAAGCGCGCCGCCTCCTCGAGGGCGGCCACGACGTCGATCGGCATGAAGCGGTCGGCGTGTTCGGGGTCCAGAGAATAGTAGCGACCGAGCGTGGCCTTCGATTTTCCCGAAAGCGTGGCGGCCGCCTCGACCCCCACATCCTTGACCAGCGCCTCGGTGTGTTTCTTGAGATAGGTTGCGATCTGCTTGCTCACCGACGACCCTTCCTGACCGACACTTCCGGCGGGGCGGCCGCCGGGGAAAACGCCTACGGCTTTCCCATTATCCCCCGCCTGCCGCCTTGTCATTCATAAACCGTCCCGCATGTGCGGGGCTGGTGTGAGTTGCCGGTGCCCCAACGCCGGCATGGGTGGGGGTCCGTCGCGCGTCTGTCGCCGTGGGGACGGCAGAGCCGGGTTTCCGGCAGCGGCGCGGCGGACCTGCTTGCGTGGTGAGTGCGATCTGCCCGGGTCCGGCGCTGTCAAGGCGCGGGCCCGGGCAGGTTCATGTCCGCCCGCGGCGGGAACGTCGAACGACCGCTCGGGCGCGAGAGCACGCCACCACGCGGAACCGGCGGCCCCCTCCCCATCACCCGCGCCCGTCCGCAGTCCGGTCTTGCGGCGGCGGCGGCGCGGCGGCTAAGAGGCGCCATGGCCAAGCTCTACTTCCACTACTCGACGATGAACGCGGGCAAGTCGACGCTGCTCTTGCAGGCGGCGCACAACTACCACGAGCGCGGCATGCAGACCCTGCTGATGACCGCGCGGCTCGACGACCGCGAAGGGATCGGCCGGATCGCCAGCCGGATCGGGATCGGCGAGGATGCGGGCCTTTACGACGAGGACACCGACCTCTTCGACGTCATCAAGGCGCGGATCGGGCAGGGGCCGCTTGCCTGCGTGTTCCTCGACGAGGCGCAGTTCCTGTCGAAGGCGCAGGTCTGGCAACTGGCGCGCGCGGTCGATGACCTGAACGTGCCGGTCATGGCCTACGGCCTGCGCGTGGACTTCCGCGGCGAGCTCTTTCCGGGGTCGGCGGCGCTGCTGGCGCTGGCCGACGAGATGCGCGAGGTGCGCACCATCTGCCATTGCGGGCGCAAGGCCACGATGGTCGTGCGCAAGGACGCGCAGGGGCGCGTGCTGCGCGAAGGTGCCCAGGTCGAGATCGGCGGCAACGACCGCTACGAATCCCTCTGCCGCCGGCACTGGCGCGAGGCGGTGGGCGACCGGGCCGCGCCCTAGACGGCAGAAAGGCGCCCCGAAGGGCGCCTTTCCGTGATGGCGTGGCGATCAGGTGCGGTCGCGGAAGAAGTCGTCGACCTTCTTCTCGGCCTCGTTCTTGGCCCAGCCGTATTTCTCCTGGACCTTGCCCACCAGCTGGTCGCGCTTGCCGGCGACCTCGGTCAGGTCGTCGTCGGTGAGCTTGCCCCATTGCTCCTTCACCGACCCCTTGAGCTGCGCCCACTTGCCTTCGACGATATCCCAGTTCATCGCGTCTCTCCTTTCACTCTCTGTGCAGGAAGAACGGTCGCGACCGGGATCGGTTCCGCGCCTCAGACCCGGTTCGGCGGATCCTTGCCATCCGCGACCGCGATCAGATTGGCAAGCGCCATGCGACCCATCGCCGTGCGCACCTCCTCGGCGTTGGTGCCCAGATGCGGCAGGAGCGTGACGTTGCGCAGCGCGCGCAGCGCCTCGGGCACGTGCGGCTCGTGCTCGTAGACGTCGAGACCGGCCCCCGCGATCCGCCCTTGCGCAAGGGCCTCGATCAGGGCGGCCTCGTCGATCACGTCGCCCCTGGCGATGTTCACCAGATGGGCATGGGGCCGCATCGCGGCGATTTCGGCGGCGCCGACGATGTGGCGGGTGGCCGGACCACCGGGAAGCGCCACCACCACGATGTCGCAGGCGCGCATCACCTCGGCGATGCTGTCCAGCCGGACCGCCGGGTGGTCGAGGCCCGTCACCGGCGACCGGTTGAAGAACAGGATCTCCATGGCGAAGCCGTGGTGCGCCCGCCGCGCGATCGCCTTGCCGATCCGCCCCATCCCGAGGATGCCCAGCCGCTTGCCCGACATGTGGAGACCGAGAAGCTGGGTCGGCTGCCAGCCGGTCCATTCGCCCGCTCGCAGCATCCGTTCGCCTTCCGAGGCGCGGCGCGCGGTCATCAGCATGAGGCAGAGCGCGAGGTCGGCGGTGGCCTCGGTGACGGCGCCGGGCGTGTTGGTGACGATCACCCCGGCGGTGTGGGCCGCCTCGACGTCGATGTGGTTGTAGCCCACGCCGAAGTTCGCCAGCACCCGGGCGCGCGGCGCCGGAACCTGATCGAAGGCGGGCGCCCGGAAGGCGTCGCCCAGGGTCGGCAGGATCAGATCGAAGTCGCGCAGCGCCGCGGCGCATTCGTCGCTGTCCATCGGCCGGTCGCTGTCGCGAAGCGTCACGTCGAAGCGCGCCCGCGCCTCGGCCATGACGGTGTCGGTCATCCGGCGGGTGACGAGGAGGCGCATCAGAAGAGCCGCCCGCCGAGCGGCACCTCGACCTCGGGGTCGGGGCCGATCAGCACGACCTCGCCCTCGGCGTCCGGCACGCCGAGGACCAGCACCTCGGACCGGACCGGGCCGATCTGGCGCGGCGGGAAGTTCACCACGCCAAGAACCCGGCGGCCGACCAGCGTCTCGGGATCGTAGTGGCGGGTGATCTGGGCCGAGGACCGTTTCTCGCCGATCTCGGGCCCGAAATCGACCCAGAGTTTGATCGCAGGCTTGCGCGCCTCGGGAAAGGGTTCGGCCCGCGTGATCCGCCCGACGCGGATGTCGACCTTGAGGAAGTCGTCGAAGGTGATCGTCACGCGCCCAGCTCCCGTCCCCGCTCGGCCGCGGCATGCACCGCGCGCTTCAGAAGCGCCGGAAAGCCGGTCGTCTCGTCCATCAGCACCGCCAGCGCCGCCGCGGTCGTTCCGCCCGGCGAGGTGACGTTGACGCGCAGCTGCGAGGGCGGCTCGTCCGACGCCTCGGCCAGCGCGCCGGCCCCGGCCACCGTGGCCCGCGCAAGGCGCAGCGCGAGGTCCGCGGGCAGCCCCTCGGCCTCTCCGGCCGCGGCCATCGTCTCGATCAGGTGGAACACGTAGGCCGGGCCGGAACCCGATACGGCCGTGACCGCGTCCATCTGGTGTTCGCCCTCGAGCCGCACGACCTGTCCGACCGCGCCGAGAAGGGATTCGGCCAGCGCAAGATGCTCCGGGGTGGTCGCCGCATTCCCGCAGATCGCGGTGATCCCCCGACCGATCGCGGCGGGCGTGTTCGGCATGGCCCGGACGATCGGGGTCCGCGCGCCGAAGATCCGCTCGAAGCTTGCAAGGGTGGTTCCGGCCGCAATCGAGACGACGAGCGTTCGGCCGCCGCCCAGAGCGGCCACGGCCGGAAGCGCCGCGCCCATCATCTGCGGCTTGACCGCGATGATCGCCACGGCCGGTGCCTCGGGGAGATCCGCGTTCAGATGCACACCGGTGGTCCGCAGCCAGTCCGAGGGGTTCGGCTCAATCACCCGGACGCTGGTGGCCGGCAAGCCCCCGCGCAGCCACCCGGCCAGCATCGCCGATCCCATCTTGCCGCAGCCCAGGAGCACCAGCCCCCGGTCCCGCACGTCGCCCATGTCCATGGCTGCCCTCCGCGTTGCACCGGGCAGATTAGCCGACCGAGCGCCGAGGGAAAGCCCTCAGGCGCGCCCGTAGGCCTCGGCCATGGCGATCTTCATCGCGGCTTCGGGGGGATCGTCGCCCCAGCAGACCAGCTGCATCGCCGGGTAGAAGCGCTCGGCCGCCGCCACCGCCTGGCCGATCAGCGCGTCGATCTGCTCGGGTCCGGCGATCTGGCCGCCGGTCAGCAGCAGCCCGTAGCGCCAGACCATCAGCTTCTGCTCGGCCCAGTAGGTGAAGGCGCCGGTCCAGACCATGTCGTTGGCCCGGTTGAGCGTCTCGTAAAGCGTGGCGAGGCGTTCGGCCGGAGGATCCATCTCGAAGGTGCAGATGAGCCGCAGCGTTTCGTCCTGGCCCGACCAGGCCAGCGTGATCGAATAGGTCCGCCACTGGCCTTCGACGGCCATCGCGATCTGGTCGGCGGTGACCCGGTCGAACTCCCAGTCGTGGTGTTCGGCCAGCGTCTCGACGATGTCGATCGGATGCAGATCCTCGGTGTTCAGGAAGTCCTCGGAAAGCGCCATGCCCGGCCTCTGTTTCTTGGCGTAAGGCGGGAGGTGTCCCACCATTCGCTGGGTGTCCCAACAAGGTCCGGCGTTTGCCCTGCGCCGTCCTTACCAGATATGGTGGCACAATGCGGCGGTGTGTAAAGCGGTAATTTGTAACGCGGCGATGACGCCGCTGTGCGGTGACACTGAGTTTTACAGTGATGGCGGAAGAGCCTGGAACATGCCGGAAGAACATGAATATGGCAGTGAAAACGGGCACTTGAAGGGGACGTGCTGGGTACTGCAGGCGGTTATGGGCTGACATTGCACAAGAGTGCAAATCTGAGGGGCGCCGCAAAGGCAGTACGGCGGGGCTAGTGCCGATGAACGTCGATTTAATGACGATAAAACAGGGTGTTGAATGGCCTGTCAGCTCGGGCCTGGCGATCCTGGCCGCATGAGAACAAAACGAGATTTGGCGCCAAACATGGAACTGGAGTTCCATGTTGCTTTTCCCAGTTCCAAGTTCGGCTTAAGGCATTGGAAACACTAGGAACGCATGATCAGCGGCGCGATTTCATCCCATTGTGAACATGGAACTGGATTTCGGTGATCAGGGGCCTTCCAGGCCGGATCGAGGCGCTCTGCGGTCGGCGGAGGCGGATCACACGTCGAAGCGCCCGCTCGCGACCGCCACAAGAGACGCGCGGACATCGGGATAGTGCACGCCATCAAAGTCCGGGTCGAGTTGCTCCGCGAGCCAGTCTGCGTCTTCGACACATCGGGGGAGTGTGCGGCCTGGATCGCCGCCCAGCCTGATGGCTGCGCGCTCGCTCGACGCGGCGTAAACACTGCAATCGCACCGCCAGTCGTTCGGAGGCATAAACCGCCGCCAGAAAGGGTGGTCACGGTGAAGAACAAGACCAGAAAGCTCGGTGTGACGCCCGCATTCGCGGCAAGCGGAGCCGCAGATGTAGACCCATAGGTTCGCGCTTCCGTCGAGCAGCTGTCGAAACCGACGGCGGTAGTAGCCACGTCGTCCAGCATCGACCATCGCGAAAGACGCCCGCCTGTGAAACAAAAGCTTCTCCGGAAGCGGGAAGATCAACTGCCAACCGCCAGACCGCATGCCAACGAACGTGCGCAGATCCCGCTCGAAGTGCCAGAGCCCGCCGTTCTCGTAGCGCTCGAGGAGTGCCTCATAAAGGGATAGGTCGCACAGCCCGTCTACAAGTGCATCAAGATCATTTTGCGCCTCGATGCTCACACCTGATGCCCGCACCAGACGACCTGGCCGATGACGGTGATCGCGTCGATCTCGGGGCCGCGCCGCAGCTCGGACGGGTAGGCGGGATTGTCCGACCGGATCACCAGCGTCTTGCGGTCCGGCCGGTCGAGGCGCTTCACCCGGGCCTCTGACCCCTCGAGGAGCGCATAGACCCGGCCGGACTGCACCGAGCGCCGCCCGCGGTCGATCAGGACGATGTCCTGGTCGTGGATGAGCGGCTCCATGCTGTCGCCGCGCACCTTCACGAGGCGCGCGTTCGCCGGGTTCACGCCCATGCGCCGCAGCCAGTCCGTGCGGAAGGCCAGCGCCTCGACCGCCTCCTCGGACCCGTTCTCGGCCCCAGCCCCGGCCGCAAGCTCGGCCTCGACCCGGGGAACGAGGGCGAAGCCCTGACCGCCCTTCCTGATCTCGGCGGCCGGTGCTTCTGCACGAGGTGGGCCGATGGTGAGTTCGAGGCCGAGGGCTTCGCAGATCTGTTGAGCGCGGTTCAGCGTGGTTCCTGATTTCAGGCTGCCACGCAGGACGCCACGTATGGCGTCCTCAGGTAGTCCAGCGGACTTTTCAAGGGCAAACGGATTGGTCCCGAGCTCCTCTAGGCGCTCATGAACCAGACGAGCCAGAATTTCCTGCGCTGTCTCCATAGGTCGGGGAAAATACCGAACAATGGTTCGCTTGACTATCGGTAAATACTCCGGCTAGATACTCGGTAAGAAAACCGAGAAGAGCAGCGGCATGAACACCGACACCCTGATTGAGCTCGCAAGGGCTTACGGCGCGCACCGCGGACTGACGCTGTCGACGGTTTCGACCTATGCGGCAGCCGACGGGAAGTTCTTTGCCCAGATCGGCAAGGGCGCGAGCTGCACGATCCGCAAGGCGGAACGGATCGCCCAGTGGTTCTCGGACAACTGGCCGGCCGATCTGGAATGGCCGCGCGCGATCCCGCGCCCGCCGAAGTCGAGGAAGGAGGCCGCGTGATGGCTGGGCCGTGCCTCACGTCACGGACTGCGGCCAAGTTCGGACAGCTTACTGTACCGTGCGCCTTCAAAGGGAATGAGGCCGCCGAGAAGCCGGTGCCGAAATGGGATATGGAGCCGCTCCGCGCTGGCTTCCACCGAGGTCGCGTCGAGCGCATCGTTGTAGGCCTTGGCGTCGATGGCGCGGAGCAGGGGTGGCTCGTCGGCGGTGATGCGGATCATGCGGCTCTGCCAGCCAGCGCACTGCTTGGCGGAGGCGTCGGGGTTGGCCTCGATGTCGGCGAGCAGCAGATAGTAGTCGCGCTGCAGTGCCGTGTGAAGGCGCGCGAGGCCACCGAAATCGAAGACGAGCTGCAGCGCACCGATCACAGCGACGGCGAGGCCGATCCAGACCTGGCTCACATCGAAGGCCGCGAGAGCATCGGCCGCCGCCGCCGTTCCGAGTACGACGACCAGAAAGTTGAAGAAGCGGTCCCGGCGCTCGAACGTCCGCCGTCTGGCGGTGTGGTAGAGGGCGTTGCGCAGAACATTGAAGCGGATGTTCTCGCGGTCTGGGGTCATGGTCATTTCTCCGGTGGCGGTTTCGTACCGGGCGATGGCGATGGTTGCCGCGGTCCGACACTGTTGTCCGGCAGCTTCGGCTGGCGCGGGCCGGCGGAGTTGATCGAAATCTTCTCTCCGCCCGGCCTGCGGTTGCCCTGGTCGATCGCCTGCTCTGTCTTCCTGTTCATTCCGATCGTCTCCTTTTGGTCCGTGCAGAAGGGGATGAAGGCGCCGGGGGGCGCTGTGAACGTCCCCCGGTGCCGCCAGCCTATCACCCTGAACCCCACCCGCAAAAGACTGGAGGCCGCGTGATGCTCGCCCGTCTGAGACGTGCGCTTGCCTGGCTCGAGGACAGCGTCCTCGGCGATGCGATCGGCGCTGTCTGCCTCTTCGCCACGCTCTACGCGCTGCTGTTCATCGGAGGTGCCCTGCAATGACCGTCGTCCCGTTCCGCCCCAAGCCCGCCAACTGGCCCAGGCCGGCCCCGGCCGCGCCCATGGAGGGTGCGGCGCTGCTGAGCTCGATCCGGAGCGCGACCCTGTGCCTGGCCGAGACGTGGATCCGCCACGACGCGGCGCGCGACGATCGCACCGAATACGCCGCCTGGGGCGAGATCGAGGCGGCGCGCGACCTTCTGGAAGCGCTGCTTCTGGACGCCGAGGCAACCGGAGTGCTGGCGCGGTGCGAGGCGATGCTGCGCGCCGGGGAGACCGGGCAATGACGCCGGCGACCCCCGACGCCCTGGCCGCGCGCTGCACCTGGCTGCGCGCCCGGCTTGAGGCCCTGCCGAGCCTGACCACAGCCACGAAGGACGCGGGCAGCGACTGGATCGCGGTGCGCACCCGCCGCGCGCAGGCGCTGGACGCGCTCTGCGACCTGATGCGCGCCATGCCGGACCGGCCACGGATCGCGGACAGCGGCCATGTCGGCCGCGTGACCATGCTGGGTCTTGCCGCCACCTCGACCATGGGGATCGACGGCGCGCTGTGGAACTGGCTCGGCCGGGCCGAGGCCGCCGTCCGGGAGGCCGCGTGATGCGCCGGGTGTTCAGGGTGGCGCGCGTCGAGGTCACCAGGGTCTTTCGCCGCAAGGGCGTCGAGTTGAACGGGGCCTACTGGATCGTGCGCGACCAGAACGGTGTGCGGGCGAGCGGGTATTTCACGGACCGGGGTCTTGCCTGGGAGGCCATGGCGCGCCTCCAGGACGAGGAGGACCGCCAGGCGCAGCGCCGCGAACGGCCCTGTCTGGTGTGCGGAACCCCGTTCCTGAGCGAAGGACGGCACAACCGCCTGTGCGCCACCTGCCGGGGAAACCGGCCGGACTTCCAGATGGCGGGGTGACGATGCACGCGGGGCCCCTGTCATCGCCAAGGCTGCAGCGGGTGCTGCGTGTGCTGGAGGACGGCCGCCCGCACACCACGCGCGACATCGTGCGCCGCGCGCGTGTGATGGCGGTCAACGCCTGCGTTTCCGAACTGCGCCACCACGGCGCCGAGATCGCCTGCCGGTCCCGCATCGAGGACGGCCGCAGGCGGTTCTACTACACGATGCTGAAAGGCCCGAAGACCCCATGAAATTCCTGCACGGCGGCCAGGTCCAGCGCCTGGACATCACCCGGATCACCATCGGACCGCGCCTGCGGCAGGTCAGCGAGGCGCAGATCGCGACGCTGCTGCTGATGGCCGAGGACACCGGCATCACCACGCCGATCCACGTGCGCCGTGTCGAGGGCCGCTACGATCTGATCGACGGCGCGCACCGGCTGGAGGCGGCGCGCCGCCGCGGCGACACGGAGATCGCCGCGCTGGTGGTCGAGTGCCGGGCTGACGAGGCGCGGGCGATGGAGGCGTCGAACAACCTGGGCGCCGCCCGGATGACGCCCCTGCAGACAGCGGTCTTCGTCGCGAGCTGGAAGCGCGACTATTACGCCCTCCATCCAGAGCGCGCCGCCGGCGTGTTCAAAGGCAATCAGCACAGAAAAATCAATGAAAACAAGGATGGCGTGGTGACTGACATAATGTCACTCACCACAGCGATCGCGGCGAGCCTGGGCACCACGGAGAGACACGTATGGCGGCTGCTCAACGCCGGCGAGCGGCTGACGCCCGAGGAGATCGCGGCTCTGGAGGCCGCGCCGCGCAAGGTGCTGCTGAAGGACCTGGTCGAGATCGGCCGCATCGGCGAGGACGACGAGCGCGCGGCGGTGGTCGAGGCGCTTCGGAACGGGGTCGCGAAATCGGCGGCCGAGGCGCGGCGGAAGGTGGCCGCCGCCGCATCGCAGGCGCCCAGCGTGAAAGACCCGGTTGAAGAGGCCTTCAAGCGCCTGATCGACGCCTGGGACCGCGCGCCGATGGCCGCGAAGAAGCGGTTCCTTCTGGACCGCGCCCGCGAGGTCTGGGACGCGCAGAACAGGGGCGCCCGCCTGACCAGCTGGCAGAAGGCCGCGGAATGAGCCCGGCCCCCGCCCGCATCTGGTGGACGGCGGCCGAGATCGCCGAGGCGCGGCTGCCGGACCTGCCGTCGACGACGCGCGGCGTCGATGCCCTGGCCAAGCGCCTGGGCTGGCGATCCGATCCGGTCGCCGCCCGGCGGCGGGCCGGCCGGGGCGGCGGATGGGAATACGCCTGGACCCTGTTTCCGGCCAGCGCGAAACGGCGCCTCTTGCAGGAGGCGCGCGCGGCCGGGGCGGCGGTGCCGCAGGGCGCCGCCGAGGATCGCGACGCGGTCTGGGCGGCGTTCGATGCCCAGCCCGAGAAGGTGAAGACCGCCGCGCGGGCGCGGCTCGCGACCCTGCAGCGCGTGCAGGCGCTGGTCGCGGCCGGCGCCACCAAGTTCGCGGCGATCGGCGAGGTGGCCCGGCTGGACGGGGTGTCCGCCAAGACGGTCTGGAACTGGTTTGCGCTGGTCGAGGGCGCCCGGGCCGACGACTGGCTCGCGCGGCTGGCGCCCAGGCACGGAATGGCCCGGCGCGCGGTGCGGCAGGCCGAGGTGAGCCCGGAGGTCTGGGATCAGATCAAATCGGACTACCTGCGTCCCGCGCAGCCGAGCTTCACCAGCTGCTACCGGAGGGTGGTCCGCGTGGCCGCGGCACAAGGCTGGTCCATCCCGGACGAGCGCACCCTGCGGCGGCGGCTGGAGCGCGAGGTGAGCCGGGCGACGCAGGTGCTGGCACGCAAGGGTGTCGACGCGCTGAAGACGCTCTACCCGCCGCAGACCCGCGACAAGACGGCGCTGCGGGCGCTCGAGGTGGTGAACGCGGACTTCCACCGCTTCGACGTCTTCGTGCGCTGGCCGGCAGGCCGAGGCGAGAGCGAGGGCGTGATCTGCCGTCCGCAGATGGTGGCGTTCCAGGACGTCCATTCCGGGCGCATCCTGTCGTTCCGCGTCGACCAGACCCCGAACGCCGAGACGGTGCGGCTGTGCGCCGGCGACATGATCGAGACCTGGGGCATCCCGGACCATGTCGTGCTCGACAACGGCCGCGAGTTCGCGTCGAAGCACCTGACCGGGGGCGCACCGACACGGTACCGGTTCAAGGTCCGCGAGGACGACATCCCCGGCCTGTTCGTGACGCTTGGCTGCGAGATCCACTGGGCCACGCCCTATTCCGGCCAGTCGAAGCCGGTCGAGCGGGCCTTCCGCGACCTGTGCGACGCCATCGCCAAAGACCCGCGCTTCGATGGGGCCTGGACCGGCAACAACCCGATGGCCAAGCCCGAGGACTACGGCAGCCGGGCGGTCGATCTGGACGTGTTCCTGCGGGTGCTCGCCGACGGCATCGAGGAGCACAACACGCGGCGGAACCGGCGCAGCGAGGTGGCCTATGGCCGGTCCTTCGCCGAGGTCTTCGATGCGTCCTACGCGACCGCGCCGATCCGCAAGGCGACCGAGGCGCAGCGCCGTCTCTGGCTGATGGGCGCCGAGGGACTGCGCGCGGACAGCCGCACCGGGATGGTGCGGTTCCAGGGCAACGAATACTGGGCCGACTGGATGGCCGATGTCGCCGGCGAGCGCCTGATCGCACGGTTCGATCCGGCGGACCTCTGGTCGGGGCTGCACATCTACAGCGCCGAGAACGCCTATCTGGGCTTTGCGCCGTGCAAGGACAAATCGGGTTTCCTGGACGTGGCCGAGGCCCGCGCGCACTCGCGCGCACGCCGTGCCTGGATGGCAGCCGAGAAGGCGGCCATGGCCGCGCACCGCCGCCTGAGCGCGGCCGAGATCGGCGCCAGCCTCGACGCGCTGGCGCCCCTGCCGGCCCCGGCTGGACCAGCCGCGAGCGTGATCCGCCCGGTCTTCGGCCGGAGCCCGCAGCCGACGCCGGCCGATCCGGCGGTAGATCGCGCCCAGGCGGCGATCGTCGCTGAGCTGGCGGAACGCCGCCCGTCCGCGACAGCCCCCGAAGAGGCGCGGGACCGGTTCCGCCGGGCGCTCGACATCGAGGCGGCCGAGGCCGCCGGCGCGACAGTCACCCCCGAGCAGCGCCGGTGGCTCGCGGCCTATCAGGGTACGCCGGAATACCGCGCCGAGCGGACGCTCTGGGAGACGTGGGGCGATCAGGTTTTCGGATGAAGGCACCGCCGGGGGCGGCCAGGCCCACCGGCGGCTTTGGAGCAGAGGAGAGCAGAATGGCAGACGGACCGGGAGTTTTCAACAACGTGGCGCCCCTGCGCAACGTCGCCGCACTGGTGGCGCTGATCGAGAGGGTGCAGAGCCGGAGCTTCGGCCTGCCGGGGATGGCGACCTTCTACGGGCCGTCCGGGTTCGGCAAGACGACCGCGGCGGTCTTTGCCGCCAACCGGTTTCAGGCCTTCCACGTGCAGGTGAAGTCGGCCTGGACGACGAAGAAGCTCACCTCGGCGATCCTGACGGACCTCGGGGTCAGGCCGGACCGCACGGTGGCGGACATGATCGACCAGATCAGCGGCGAGCTGGCGCGCAGCGGCCTGCCCCTGATCATCGACGAGGCCGATCACCTGGTGACACGCGGCGTGGTCGAGGTGGTGCGCGACATCTACGAGAGTTCGGGCGCCACCATTGTCCTGATCGGCGAGGAAGGGCTGCCGCAGAAGCTGCAGAAATGGGAGCGGGTCCACGGGCGGATGCTGGACTGGGTCGCGGCCCAGCCCGGAGACGCCGCCGATGTGACGCACCTCGCGCGGATCTATGCGCCCGGGATCGAGATCGCGCCAGACCTGCGCGAGCACCTGCTGCAGGTGTCGGCCCGGTCGATCCGGCGCATCTGCATCAATCTCGACCGGCTGGCCGAGTTCGCGCGGACGCGCGGGCTGACGTCCGTCGGCCTGGCCGACTGGGGGCGCGGGGACTTCTTTTCCGGCGAGGCCCCGCACCCTAGGCGTGACCTGGCGGCAGCCGTGCGGAGGGTCGCATGAAGGTCGCACCCTCCGTCATGGCCGCCACCGCCGACGCCGCCTGGGCGGCGGCCTTGCGGCGCGGCAGTTTCACCTACGCCGACATTGCGGCCGATATCGGCCTGTCGATCGATCGGGCGACCGACCTGGTGCGCGGCTGGGTCCGTGCCCGCGCTGCAATCTCGGTGGGTCTCGGCCCGCATCGGCGGAAGCAGTTCCGCGTGACCGAGATCGGCCGGGCGCTGTCGGAGGCGCCGGTCCGCAGCCGCGCGGACGGGTCGCCCATCCGCCAGGCCACCGTGCAGGGCAATCTCTGGCGGTCGATGCGGGGCCTCAGGGCCTTCACGCCGGTCGACCTGGCCGCGCACAGCTGCACCGAGACGGTGCCGGTCGACGAGGTCGCCGCGCAGGCCTATTGCCAGTCCCTGACGCGGGCGGGCTATCTGCGGGTCGAGCGCAAGGCGGTCCCGGGGCGGCGGCAGGCGATCTACCGGCTGGTGCGCGACACCGGCCCGCAGCCGCCCTCCGAGCGCCGGGTGCGCGCGATCTGGGACGGCAACCTCGGCAAGATCACCCACATCGACGGGGTGCGGCCATGACGGGGCCGGTCGAGACGGCGCGCGCGGCCTGGGCGGCGGCTGCGAAGCCCCTGCCGGACTGGGTCGAGGCCATGGCGCAGGAATGCGCCCGCACCAGCCAGAACCGTGTGGCCGAGCGCATCGGCCGGTCGGCGGCGGTGGTGAGCCAGGTCCTGCGGGCGAAGTATCCGGGGGATCTGGCGGCCGTTGAAGAGCTCTTCAACGGGGCCTTCCGGGGCGAGCTCACCGCCTGCCCGGCCAAGGGCACGATCCCCGTCGACCAGTGTCGGCACTGGCGCGAGAAGGCCCGCCGCTTCGTCAACGTCAACGCCGAACGAGTGGCGATGTACCGAGCCTGCTCGGCCTGCCCGCGCAACCGCAAGGAGGCCGCTGATGCCACGACCTGCTGAACCCTTCGGCATCGCCGCGATGATGACCCTCGCCGCCCGCGGCGTCGGCAAGGTCGACCGGGACGGCCGACGTGGCGCCACGCTGGTCACCGTCGACGAGATCGAGGCGATGGCCTGCCTCCTGGCCCTCTGGGGCCTGACGCCGATCCAGCCCGGCAGCTACGCGCCGCCGGACATCTTCACCCACAGCGAAGGAGAACGGGCATGACACCCGATCCGCACTATCCCCCCGCGCCGATCCCATCGGGCCGCGTCCTGATCGATGGGGTCGAGCACCTGGTCGACGGCGATGGCATCAAGGTGCCGGTGAGCGTCGTGAAGCCGCAGCACCTGCTCGAAGACCAACTGGTGCGCGACGAGATGGGCCATGCCGTTGCCCTCTCCGAGCAGATCGCGCGTTTCCTGGGCCACGTGACCGACAACCTTGGCGCCTTCGAGGCGCTGATCGCCGAGCGCTACGGCGCAAGGGTCGGGGGCGCGAAGGGCAACAAGACGCTGATGACCTTTGACGGGCTGATGAAGATCACCGTCCAGGTCGCCGACAGCGTGGTCTTCGGCCCCGAGCTGCAGATCGCCAAGAGCCTGGTGGACGAGTGCCTGAACGACTGGACCGCGCAGGCCGGGGACGAGCTGCGCGCGGTGGTGACGCGGGCGTTCAACACCGACAAGGAAGGCCAGATCAATCGCGCGGCGCTCTATTCGCTCCTGCGCCTCGAGATCGCCGACGAGCGCTGGCAGAGGGGGATGCAGGCGATCCGCGATGCGATGCGGGTGGTCGGCTCGAAGAGCTACGTCCGCTTCTATCGTCGACCCACCGCCAATGCGCCCTGGCAGCCGGTGACCATCGACCTGGCGAAGGCGGGGGGATGAACGCCGCCGTCTTCCAGAAGCGTCTGCGCGCGATCGCCGACCGCTATCTGGCGGCGACGCGCGAGGCCAAGGCGGACATCGACGCCTTGATGGCCGAGGCGGAGGCATCCGCCCTGGCCGAGCCAGAACTCTTCTCGGCGCTGGCGCAGGCCGAAGAGGCCCGCATCCAGCGGATGCTTGACATGCAGGGGATCGCCGGGCGCGGCCCTTCGAGACAGGAAGGAGTGCACGAATGAACGCGCGCGCGATGCAGCGCCTGATCCACGCCGGCGCCCGCGCGCTGGGACTGGATGACGAGACCCGGCGCGACCTGCAGCTGGTGGTTACCGGCAAGGCGTCGATGCGGGACATGACCGAGGCCGAGCTGGCCCGGACCCTGGCCGCGCTGAAGGATCGCGGGTTCCATCCCGACGCCCCGAAACCGAAGTCCCGCAAGACAGCCGAGCGCGGCGACGTCCGCTTCTGCCATGTCCTGTGGCGGCTCCTCTCGGAGAAGGGCGCCGTGCGCCAGGCGGGAGCCGCCGGGCTCAACGCCTTCATCCGGGCGCGCTTCGAGCGCGCCTGGGGTC
The DNA here is from genome assembly GCA_049324535.1 of Pseudomonadota bacterium. Classification (GTDB taxonomy): domain Bacteria; phylum Pseudomonadota; class Alphaproteobacteria; order Rhodobacterales; family Rhodobacteraceae; genus JBMOOG01. The sequence goes on from JBMOOG010000001.1 coordinate 465,727, forward strand.
ATGTGCCGATCGACATCGACGCGATGCGCGACGCTCGCCAGATCTCGGACGTGGTGCGCGCGCTCAAGGACATGTGCCGGCGCGCCGGTATCGACCTGCGATGAAGAAGAGCCTCGTCATCGTCACCGACCACGCGGTGCTGCGCTATCTCGAGCGCGTGCGCGGCCTCGATGTCGAGGGGCTGCGCCGCGAGATCGGCGCCCGCATCGACCGGGTCGCCCGCGAAGGGGTCTGCGGGGTCATCCTCGATGGCTGGGAATACCGCCTCGCGGACGGCTTCGTGGTGACGGTCCAGCCGGCAAGCGAGCCCGACAAGCGTCGTGGCCGCCAGCGCCGGGAGCGGGACGAATGACGCAGCTGCCGGGCATCGCCGGAGAGATCGAGGCGATCATCGGCCTCGACCTGACCGTGCGCCTCTTGAAGCGGCGCGGCGGCACGCAGGTGGCGATCCCGGTGCGTGCGAAGGGCTCGAAGCTGGCCGATATCATCGGCTTGCATGCCACCGAGCGCCTCGCTCAGGCGATGGGGCCAGGCAAGATCAGTCTGCCCTGCGCCCACATGCGGGGTGCCAGGGCGCGCCGCGCCGAGGCGATGGCGATGCTGCGCGCCGGCGCCAGCCTGCAGCAGGTGGCGCTGGCCTGCGATCTGCACACGCGGACCGTGTCCAACTACCGGGCCATGATCGAGGCCGAGGCCAGTCGGGAGCAGCTGAAACTGCCCCTTTGACAGGGGCCGAGGCGCTCTGCGAGACTGCGGCCCGCGTGTCTCCCACCCGATACCTGAAAGCTTTCAAGGCCGATCTTCGGCGCCCGACCGGCGACTGTGCACGGGCCGGATCCGGAGATCGCCATGCCCGCCACAAGCCCGAAGGGCCTCACGTTCCTGAAGCGTCACGAGGGCGTCGTGCTGCGCGCCTACCGCGACGCGGCCGGCGTCTGGACGATTGGCTGCGGCCTGACTGCGGCCTCGGGCGTGGTGCGCCCGAAGGCGGGCATGGTCATCACCGAGGCCGAGGCTGACCGGCTGCTGTCGCAGGCTTTGGAGCGGAACTACGAGCCCGCCGTCGCCCGCGCCATGCCGGGCACCAAGCCCCACGAGTTCGACGCGGGCGTGAGCTTCCATTTCAACACCGGCGCGATCGACCGCGCCTCCTGGGTTGCCGCCTGGCGTGTCGGGCGCAACCGCGACTGGGCGGCCGTGCTGGTCGGGTTGCGGAAATGGACCCGCGGCGGCGGCAAGGTGCTGCCGGGGCTCCGGGCGCGCCGGGAGGCCGAGTTCCGCCTGTTGCAGAACGCCGATTATGGCGTGACGCCCCGTGCGCCGGCGCCGGGCTTTGCCCGCTGGGCGCTGCCGATGACGGTTGTCGAGAAGGCCAAGGTGATCGGCGAACTGCATCGCCTGGGCTACAAGGTCGCCGCCGGCGCGGCCGACATCACGGCGGACGAGGTCCGGCGGTTCCAGCGAGACCATGGGCTGACCGAGGACGGGGTCATCGGCCGCGCGACGCTGAGCGCGCTGCAGCGCCGGATCGACGCCACCCGCAAGACCGGCCAGACCGCTGGCGCCGGGGCGGGCGGCGCTGCGGCCACGCAGGCGCCGGGCTTCGGCGATGCGCTGCCTGCCTGGGCCGAGCCCGTGATGCTGGCCGGGCTGGTGGCAGTCGCCGCCTGGCTGGCCTGGTCCTACCGCGACGTGATCGCCGCGAAACTGGGCGCCCGCGCCCCGAAACTCTCTGCCTGGCTGAGGAGCGTCTGAGATGCGGCCCCTTGTCGCCCTGCTGCTCCTGCTGCCGACACAGGCAGCCGCCGAGTGCCTCGATCTCGATCGGATCCTGCAGCGGCTCGACCGATATTTCGGCGAAGTGCCGGTCTTCGCGGGCGCGGGTGACGCCGGTGACGTGGGCGCGACCATCGTCACGGCCGCGCCGGACGGGACGACGTTCACAGTGCTGGTCGTGCGGCCGGACGGCACCGCCTGCATGATCGGGGCCGGCAATGGATGGTCCATCGCGCGGCCCGCACCGGCCGGAAAGGAAGGCTGAGATGACCAAGGGCGAAATCCGGGTCGGCGTCACCTTCAATCCATCCGGCGATCCGCTGGTCGCCGAGTTGAAGGCCGCGGCCGCGCAGCTGATCGATCTGATCGACAGGATTGTCGACGAGACCGATGCCGGCATGCCGATGCCCGAGCGCCGGCGACTGAAGGCCATCGCCCAGACCGCGACCGAGGAGGCCGCGATGTGGGCGGTCAAGGCCGCCACCAAGGAGTGCTGACATGGCCCCCGCGCTTATCGCCCTTGCCGCCCAGATCGGCGCGCCGCTGATCGAACAGATCCTCGCGCGCAAGATCGGCGCCTCGAACGCGAGCCTCGCCCGCGACGTGATCGCGGCCGTCGCCCGCGAGGCCGGATCGACGCCCGAGGCGATCGACGCGCTGGCCGCATCCGACCCCGCCCGCGTCACGGCCGCGATCCAGGCGGTCGAGCCGATGACGCCCGAGATGATCGCACTCTATGAGAAGGGCCTCGAGGGCCAGTTCGCGCTGGCCGAGGCCGAGGTGCGGTCGGAGCACTGGTTCAGCTGGGCGTGGAGGCCGGCCGGCATGTGGGCGCTCGGGTTCCTGTGGCTCTGGAACCTCGTCATCCTCCATGTCGCGAACGCCGTCTGGCGGATCGCGCTGCCGCCGGCCGACCTCGGGGTGCTCTTCCAGCTCACCGCGACGTACATGGGCCTCTACATGGGCGGCCACACCATCAAGGACGTCGCAGCGAAGTGGAGCGGCCGTTGACCTTCGACTTCGATCTGACCGTCACGCTGAGCCTGATCCTGTCGGTCATCACGCTCGCCTTCGCCTGGATCAGGACCCGCCGGCAGGATCTGGAGGGGCGGATCGCCAGCGGCGCTGCCCGCACGGACGCCCACGAGCTGCGGATCGTGCGGCTCGAGCAGGCGCTCGGCAGCCTGCCGGCGCGCGACGACATGCACCGACTGCAGATCGCGCTCACCGAGATGCGCGGCGACATGCGGACGATGCAGGCGACGATGGTGGGTCAGTCGGAGATCATGAAGCGCCTGGAGACGATCGTGACGCGCCACGAGGACCATCTTCTGGACGGGGCCAAGCGATGAGCGACTACCTTTCCACCCTGCGGCGCCACCGTCGGCTGGCGATCCTTCGACATCTCGAGGCCTGCGGCGACTACAGTTCCAACGCCTCGATCCTGACCGACGTGCTGCGCGGGCTGGGGATCACCTCGACCCACGACCAGGTCATCACCGAGCTGAGCTGGCTGGCCGAGCAGGGTCTGGTTGCGGTCGATGACCGGGGCGAGTTTACGCTGGCGACCGTGACCCCGCGCGGCGTCGAGATCGCGCTCGGCCGCGCAACGCATCCGGAGATCCAGCGTCCGCGGCCGAGGCCCTGAGATGCCACCGCCCCGCAAGGTCGATCTTCTGCCCGAGGAGCTGCGCGACTGGCTGCGCGAGGCGCTGGTTGCCCGTGGCTTCGGCGACTACGAGCGCCTGGCCGAGGATCTGAACGCGCGCCTCGAGGCCGGTGGCCTGGAGTTGCGCATCGGGAAGTCGGCGCTCCACGCCTTCGGCCAGGAGTTCCGCGAATACGCCGAAGCCGAGCGGCGCGCCAAGGAAGAGATCCGGGCGTTTCTGACCGAGCAGAACCTCGCGTCCGAGATCGATGCGACCAAGGCCTTGTTCCAGCAGCTCACCACGCTGCAGTGGCGCCTGCAGATGGCGCTGTCCGGACCCGAGGCGCTGGTCGATCCGCGCGGCATGAAGGATCTGACAACGGCTCTCAACAACCTGATCCGCTCGACCGAGCTGCGCGCCCGCATCGTCGAGGAGGACCGCAAGGCGCAGTCCGCCCGGCTCGACGCCGCCGTGGCGTCGGGCGACATCGATGCCGAGGCCGCCGCCAAGGCGCGCCGCATCATGGGGTTCGCGGCATGACGATCCTCGTGGAGCCGATCGCGCTCACCGTCTGCGGCTTTGCCTGCTCGCTCGACGAGCGGCTGGGCCTCTTGTCCGTCGCCCATGACGGCCGCATCACCTGGGACGAGCTGCAGGCGGTGAAGGACGCGGTCTGGGGCGCCGAGACCCGCGCGATCGAGGTCTACCCACGACGGGCCGACGTCGTGAACTCCGGCAACTGGCGCCACCTCTGGCGCCTGGGGCCTAGGGACTTCTGCCCTGACCTGCTGGAGCACCGGCCGGCGTCACCGGGCGGCTTCGACCGCCTCGAGGCGCGCCACCACGCCGCCTGGGCGGCGGCCGAGGAGGTGTTCCGGTGAAGCCGGTCATCGACTTCCTGCCCTATCAGCGTCGCTGGATCGAGGACCGGTCGCGGTTCAAGATCGGCATGTTCGCGCGCCAGACCGGCAAGACCTTCTCGACCGGGGGCGAGGCCGCGGACGACTGTTTCACTGCCTGGGCCGAGGATCGCCGGTCGCGCTGGGTGATCCTGTCGCGCGGCGAGCGGCAGGCCGCCGAGATGATGACCGAGGTGATCCAGCCGTTTACCAGGGCGTTTTACGAGGTCTACAACACCCTCTTGAAGGGCGGGGAGCCGCGCTTCGAGGAGGGCGAGTTCCGCGCGCCACAGGAGAAGGGTCCCGACGCTGTCTACAAGATGCTGGAGGTGCGGTTCCCGAACGGATCGCGCATCACCGCACTGCCGGCGAACCCGGACACGGCGCGGGGTTTTTCGGCGAACGTCATCCTCGACGAGTTCGCCTTCCATGCGAAGTCGCGCGAGATCTGGGCCGCGCTCTTCCCGGTGATCTCGAGGACCGGGCTGAAGCTCCGGGTCATCTCCACACCCAACGGCAAGGGCAACAAGTTCTACGAGCTGATGACCGCCGAGGACACGGTCTGGTCGCGCCACGTGGTCGACATCCACGAGGCGGTGCGCCAGGGCCTCGACCGTGACATAGAGGAGCTCCGCCGGGGCATGGCGGACCCCGACGCCTGGGCGCAGGAATACGAGCTTCAGTGGCTCGACGAGGCCTCGGCCTGGATCGACTACGATCTGATTGCAGGCTGCGAGCACCCCGACGCGGGCAAGCCGGAACACTATCAGGGCGGCCCGTGCTTCGTGGGCGTCGACATCGCCGCGCGCAACGACCTCTTCGTGATCTGGGTCGACGAGGCCGTGGGCGACGTGCTCTGGACCCGGGAAATCATCGCGCGGCGCCGGATCTCGTTCGCCGAGCAGGACCATCTGCTCGACGACGTCTTCCGCCGCTATCGGGTGATCCGGTGCCGGATGGACCAGACCGGCATGGGCGAAAAGCCGGTCGAGGACGCCAAGCTTCGCCACGGGCAGAGCCGGGTCGAGGGCGTCCTGTTCTCGGCGGCCGCGAAGCTCGAGCTGGCGACCGATCTCAAGGAGGCGATGCAGGACCGGCGCAAGCGGATCCCGTCCGGCGATCCGCTGCTGCGGGCCGATCTGCATGCGATCAAGAGCCAGGTCGGGGTCACCGGCATCCGTCGCCTGGTTGCGGACGGCGACACCGACGGCCACGCCGACCGGTTCTGGGCGGCGGCGCTCGCCACCTCGGCCGGGACGGTGCCGGTCCAGCGCTACGAATACCGCGGAGCCGGCGCGCGGCCCGCCGGGGACGGGCCATCCGACGAGGCCGAGGCGGCGGATGTCTGGAAGGGTCCCGCCGGCGCGCGCATCCGCGGCAGCATCGGGTGATCGGCATGAGCGAGACGATGATATCGCTGGGCGATCGCCGACCGATCCGGCAGCGGCTGTCCGACTATTACACCGAGGCCGAGATCGAGATCTGGCTTCATCGCCCTCATCCGCAACTCGACGGACGCAGCCCGGCCGGGGCGGTGGCCGGAGGACTGGCCGAGGCGGTGCACCGCATCATCGATCTCCTCGACGAAGGAGCCTATCTCTGATGCGCACACCAACGCTTCTGGACCGCTGGGGCAATCCCGTCCGCCAGGCCGCGCTCGCGCAGGAGGTGGCGGCGCCGACCCTGACCGGGATCCGGTCTCCGTTGACGGGCTATCCCGCCGACGGCCTCAATCCTGTGCGGCTCGCGACGATGCTGCGCGACGCGGATGCGGGCGACCCGGTGCGCTACCTCGAGCTTGCCGAGACGATCGAGGAGCGCGACCTGCACTATCTCGGCGTGCTCGGAACCCGCCGCCGTTCTGTCAGCCAGATCGACGTGACGGTCGAGGCGGCCTCCGACGCGGCCGAAGATGTGCGGATCGCCGACAGGATCCGTGACTGGCTGCGCCGCGACGAGCTGACCGAGGAGATGTTCGACATCCTCGACTGCATCGGGAAGGGCTATTCCTTCACCGAGATCGTCTGGGATCGATCGGAGGGCCAATGGTGGCCCGCGCGCCTCGAGTGGCGCGACCCGCGCTGGTTCCGCTTTGACAGGCGGGACCTGGCGACCCCGCTTCTGATCGGGGAGGCGGGTGCCGACGAGCCCCTGCCGCCCTTCAAGTTCATCTTCGCCACGATCCGGGCGAAATCCGGGCTGGCGCTCCGGTCCGGCCTGGCCCGCGCTGCCGCCTGGGCCTGGATGTTCAAGGCCTTCACCCAGCGCGACTGGGCGATCTTCACCCAGACCTACGGCCAGCCGCTGCGCATCGGCAAATACGACGGTGGCGCCTCGGAGGAGGAGAAGGAGATCCTCTGGCGGGCGGTCGCGAACATTGCCGGAGACTGTGCGGCGATCATCCCGATGGGCATGACCATCGAGTTCGTCGAGACGAAATCGGTGGGCGCGACGGCGGACCTCTACGAACGCCGCGCCGATTGGCTGGACCGGCAGATCTCGAAAGCGGTGCTGGGCCAGACGGCGACCACCGACGCGGTCACCGGCGGGCTTGGATCCGGTACCGAGCACCGGCAGGTGCAGGAGGACATCGAGCGCGCGGACGCCCGCGCCCTGGCGGCCATCCTGAACCGCGATCTCGTGCGACCCTGGGTGGACCTCGAGTTCGGACCGCGCAAGCGCTACCCGCGGCTGGTCATCGCCCGGCCGGAAAAGGAGGATCTGAAAGGTCTGGTGGATGCGGTGGCGAAACTGGTGCCGCTCGGCCTGCGGGTGGAGCAGAGCGAGCTGCGTGACCGCCTCGGGCTGTCGGATCCGGGTGCCGGCGCCGAGCTCATGGGCACATCGGCCCAACCCGGGCCGGCCCCCGCGACGGAGCCGCCGGTTGCGGAAGAGACCGCTCCGCAGGCCGAGGGCGCCGGCGCGGAGACCGTCGACCCGGTCGATGCCCTGGCCGCGCGACTGGGGGCCGAGGCGGCGCCGGCGGTCGAAGACATGCTCGCCGCGATCGAGGCGATGATTGCCGCGGCCGGCAGCCTGGACGAGCTGCTCGTGATGCTGCGCAACGGGTTCCCGGCGGTCGACGCCGCCGGCCTCGAGCGGGTTCTCGCCCAGGCCATGACCGCGGCGCACCTGGGCGGGCGGGTGCAGGTGGAGGCCGAGGGTGGCTGAGCCGCTATCCGCGGCCTTCCGGCTGCCATTCGCGCAGCAGATCGCCGCCTTCCGGCTGCGGCTGGGCAACCTCGTCGGCACCGCCCGCTACGACGATCTGGTCAAGGCCGAGCACGACCGGGCCTTCATGGTGGCCGGGGCGATGAAGGCCGACCTGCTGGCGGATCTGGCCGCGGCCGTCGAGCGCACGATCGCCGAGGGAGGCACGCTCGAGGCGTTCCGCCGGGACTTCCGCGCAATCGTCGAACGGCACGGCTGGCACGGCTGGACCGGCGAGGGCACAAGGCGGGGCGAGGCCTGGCGGACGCGGGTCATCTACCGCACCAACATGGCGACCTCCTACGCGGCCGGCCGCCACGCGCAGCTGGTCGAGGCCGGCTACGGATGGTGGGTCTACCACCACAGCGGCGCCGAGCATCCGCGCCTCGATCACCTGAGCTGGGACGGGCTGGTGCTGCCCGCCGGGCACGAGTTCTGGAAGACCCACTATCCGCCGAACGGCTGGGGCTGCGGCTGCTACGTCTCGGGCGCGCGCTCCGAGCGCGGCGCCCGCCGCCTGGGCGGCAATCCCGACAAGCCGTTGCCCGAGGGCTGGAACCGGCGCGATCCGCGCACCGGCGAGCCCCCCGGCATCGGCAAGGGCTGGGGCTATGCGCCGGGAGCCAGCGTGGCCGGTGAAGTCGCGACACTGGCCGCCAGCAAGATCGGGGACTTGCCAGCGCCCATCGGCTCCGACTTCGGCAGTTCGATCGCATCGCTTGTCGATGCCGGCTGGCAAGCCTGGCTGATCGACATCCTGTCGCGCAGGCGACACGAACCGGGCCTTGTCGGGGTCATCGACAAAAAGGACCTGCAACAACTGGCAAAGCGCGGGCTTGTCCCAGTCTCATCCACCATAATGATGAAGCCAGGACTGATCGACGGGCCGAAGAGCCGGCGACATGCTGCAAAGGGTGACGCCCTGACCGAAAGTGACCTGCGGGGTCTGTCGGAGGCTCTGCGGGATCCGGCGGCGGTGCTGATCGACAACCGGACGGGCAAAGTCCTCTACCTGCTTCGAGGCCAGGGGGGAATGCCCCAGATCGTCGTGGAATTGGATGTCCAGACCAGACTTCACGAAGCCCCCGTCACCGTCAACATGGTCGTGTCAGCCTATCGTGTTCAGACCGGCGACATCGCGGGCAGGATCAAGGGCGGAGCGCTCGAACTGATGCGAGGCTCAATCTGAGGCGTTGCATGGAGTGCAGGATGACGGAGGGCCGGGCGTCCCCTCATGTGCTAGCGCCCGAAAGCGGCATCCTGGACCCCGTCTTTCCAGGGTCGCCATCCTGCGGCATCGGAGATAATCATGATCACCATCGAGATCAAGGATGACGCGATCGCCGAGGCCCTGGCCCGCGTGGCCGCCGCCCTGACCGACATGCGGCCCCTGATGCACGACATGGGCTTGTATCTGGTGAGATCGACGAAGCAGCGCTTTCCCGAGGGTGTTGCCCCCGACGGAACGCCCTGGGCGCCAAAGTCGTCGTCGACCGTCGAGGCCTATCAGCGCCGTGGCGATCCGGTGAGTTTCCGGCCGCTGATCGGACCGACGCGCGCGCTCTCCACGACGATCAGTCACGAGGCGGGATCCGATTTCGTGCGCTGGGGATCGAACCGGATCCAGGCGGCGGTGATGCAGTTCGGCGCGGCCAAGGGCGCCTTCGGGCGCATGGCGAACGGCAGCCCCATCCCCTGGGGCGCGATCCCGGCCCGGCCCTTCCTCGGACTGTCCGAACAGGACAGGACGGCCATCCTCGACATCGTGGGGGAGTGGCTCGATGGCGTGGCTGCCGGCTCCTGATCGTGCCGGATCGGTATGGGGGCACCGCGATGCCGTCGTGGAGCGCCGTTAAACACCCATTTAATGCCCTTGCCGGAGTTTCGGGCATCAGGGTAGCCTGCGACGGAGAAGGCCCCTGAGCGGCCCTCTGATGCGAAAGCGTCCCCGCCGCGCCACGCCCGGCCCTGCCACCCCGAAACCTTTCTAGGCCGACAGCGTCCCCCGGCTCGGCGAATGTCGCCCCATGAGCCGCGACACCGCCCGTTCCGATGATACGGCCTGCATGGCCGCGCTGCCCCTCTCCGGGGGCGGCGACGTGCCGGAGTGGGTTCACCTCGTGCCTGCCCGGTCGGGTGCCGTGCAGACCGCCGATCGCCGCGGCCCCTACATCGTCGAGGATGCGGAAGCCATTATCCGGGCGAGCTTCGCCGAAGCCGACGAGTTGCAGATCGACGAGAACCACGCCCAGGACCTGGCGGCGGGCATGGGCCTGCCATCGCCCGCGCGCGGCTGGATCACCGAGATGCAGGCGCGCGACGACGGGATCTGGGGCCGGGTGCGGTGGAGCGAGGCCGGCCGGTCGCTCGTGGCCGACCGCGCCTACCGGGCCATGTCTCCGGTGATCACGTTCGACAAGGCCCGGCGCATCACCCGCATCCTGCGGGCGAGCCTGGTCAACCGGCCGAATTTCCGCGGCCTCGCCGCGCTCAATCAGGAGACCGACAGGATGAACACGCAACGGCTGCTGGAGGCGCTGGGCCTTCCCGGCGATGCGAGCGAGGAGCAGGCCCTCGCGGCGATCGACAGGCTGCGCGCGCCCCAAGAGGCGATGCAGTCGGCGATGACCGAGCTGGCGACCGTCTTCGGCCTCGAGGGTGCGGCGCCGTCGGCCGTCCTGGCTGCGGCCAGGCTGGCGCGTGCCGGCACCGCCGAGACCGTGGCGCTGCAGGCGCGGGTCTCCGAGCTGCAGGCCGAGATCGACGGCCTGCGGACCGCCGAGCGTCGCCAGGCCTCGGCCACTTTCGTCGATGCCGCTCTCGCCGAGGGTCGCGCGGGTGTCCGCCAGGACAACCGGGACGAGCTCATCGCGCTCCACATGGAGCAGCCCGGCGCCGTCGAGAAGCTGATCGGCGGCCTGCCGAAGCTCGACGCCACCCGGGCCCATACGCAGCCGCCCGTCCGCGACGACGACGGAGTGGCCCTCAACCAGGCGCAGTCCGAGGCCGCGAAGCTGCTCGGGCTGGACGCCGAGACCTATCGCAGGACGCTCGCGAGTGAGCGCAACAAGGAGACCAACTGATGACCGCGCTTGCCGCCGACCGCAACACGCCCGAGGCCATCGGCCAGGACCGCGAGGGCCTTCTGGGTGCCAACCAGGCGATCTTCGCCGGCGCGATCCTCATGCGCAACGCCTCGGGTCACCTGATCGAGGGCGCGACCGCCACCGGATCCGTCGGCGCCGGCCGGGCGGAGGAGCGGCTGTCCTCGACCACCGCCGGCGTCACCCGCATCCGGTACAAGCCCGGAACCTTCCGCTTTGCCAACTCGGCCGCGGGCGACCTGATCGCCGAGGCCGACATCGGCACCGTCTGCTACATCGTCGATGACCAGACGGTGGCGAAGACCAGCGGCACCAACACCCGCTCCCCCGCCGGCATCGTCGACAGCGTGGACGCCCAGGGCGTCTGGGTGCGCTTCGACGAGGCCCTGACCGTGACCGAAATGGACATGCTCGAGGCCGACGGTGGCGCGGCGGCCGTCCTCGACCGTGCCGTGGTGGGTTTCGAGGACCTTGCCGATGCGGGCGGGCAGCCGGTCGACGGGTCGGGCGAATGGCGTGCGCGCCTTCTCGAATACGCCTTCGTGCGCACCGCCCTGATCCGGGTCTTCTATTCGGCGCAGGCGGGCCTGCGCGCGGGAAACTCCGATCCTTCGGCCGCGCCTGGGCGCGGGGCGAGCTGAAGGGGAGCGCCAATGACGAGGCGGCGCGCGACGCGATCCGGTTCGGCCTGCAGCCGCCGCCGGCGCCCGAGCCGTTCGGCCTCTGGGCCGAGCACCTGGCCGCCGCACGGGCGTTCCTCGCGGTCTGCACGCAGTGGCGGGTGGCCGGCGGAGGGTTCGGCATGGCGGTGATCGGGCTCGACTACACGGCCGTCAGGATCGGGCTGCGCGCCGAGCGCATCGCCCTCGATCCGGACGGGTGGCGGCAGATGCGGCTGATCGAGGCCGGGGCGCTGGACGCGATGAACGAGGGCCGCCCATGAGCCAGTTCAACGTCTCGATGCTGCTCACGGCCGACGCCAGCCAGGCCCGGCGCGAGTTGCAGGGCGCCGGAGCCGATCTGCAGCAATTCGGCGACAAGGCGCGCCAGGCCGGAGCGACGGCGAGCGCGGGGCTCAGACAGGCCGAGGCGCAAATCGTGAAGCTGCGTCAGGCCAACGCCGCCGTGACCGGGAACCTCGTCGCGCAGTTCAACGACGTGGGCCAGATGCTGGCCTCCGGGCAGTCGCCGCTCCTGCTCGCCGTGCAGCAGGGCACCCAGATCAGTCAGGCGCTCGGTCCTCTGGGCGCGCGGGGTGCCGTGGCCGCGCTGGGTCAGGCCTTCGTCGGCATGCTGAACCCGGTGAACCTGGCGGTCTTCGCCGCGGTCGCGGGGCTGGGGCTCCTGGGCAATGCGCTGCGCAATCTGGTCGGAGAACCTCGCCTACGACGCCAGCCTGCGGCCGGCGCTGCCGATCCCGGCCGGGTCCGGATCGGTGGTGAAGTTCCGGATGAAGCCCACGCCCCCCGCCGACGGCCGTCCGACCGTGGATTACGGCGCCGTCCTCACCCTGGTGTCGACGCCGCCGCCCGCCGGTTCCATCCGCCCGCCCCTGGCCGTCGCGGACAAGACGCCGGTGCTGAACGTCGCCACGCTGAACCTCGGGCAATTGCCGAACCTGTCGTCTAAGGGTCTGGGCCTGCCGACCTTCGCGGCCATGATCGACCTCTTGCAGGGCACCTACACTTACCAGAACATCAAGGGCACGACCTGCCGCAACATCGTCGCCCCGAACGGAACAGGATCGTCGGTCTACTCCGGCACCTATGGCGAGCACTGGACGCAGGCGCTCCTGGGTCTCTGCTACGACGCCTGGACACCCGCCGAGAAGCAGCAGATCGCCATCCGCATGGCGGTCTTCGCGCTCGACATCGCTGGACGCGCCTATGAAGGCGCCGTCTGGAATATCGACACCCGCAAGTGGTGCTGGACCACGGTCGCCGCCGTCGCCGAGCTCTTCGACAGCCAGTATCTGCGCGATGCGGCCGTTCTGGTGGCGCAGGGCCAGAACTACACCGTCGATCCGACACCGGTTGGAGAGAGCATCTACGGCGACATCCGCCAGATGACCTTCCTGACCCAGGCCGAGATCGACTATTCGCTGACGATCCCCGAGCCCGCCTATCACTTCGACCAGGCCATGCTGGGCTGGCCTGTGTGGCGGTTCGAGACCGGCAAGGTCGGCAACACGCTGGGTTACGTCACCACGCTGCCCGCCTCGTCGCAGGGAAGCTACGACAAGGCGTCGGTCTATCAGCACATCGGCGTCAAGAGTGTAGTACCAGCCTGCCTTCTGGCCCATTTCCTGCCCGCGATGAAGGCGCTTCACGGCCCCCATCGCGGGGCCGTGCTGGCCTATGCCGACCGCTACATGGGCTGGTGGCTCCGGGGCGACTATGTCTACCCGGCCGGCCGCAACGACCGCCCGCCGACCTCGAACTCGGTTCCCGCGTGGGTCTCGGCGGCCTGGGCACGTGACCGTGGCGCGACCGAACTCTGGGTGCCGCCGGGTTCCGGCGTGACCAATCCGCTCTCGCTGACCAATCCGCCCTACGACGGATACGTCTACGACGGGCGCGGGCACGGCCCGAACCGTGCGACCACGCCGGTTTCCATCCCGGTCTCGAGCCTCGCCTCGACGGGTCAGGAGGTGCAGTACCGCCTGGCCTCGCCCGGCTACACGACGCCGTGGTCGAGCGTGACGGTCGGGATCACCGGCGGCTGGTCTGGGGCCGTCAGTCTGGCACCCGCGCACTGGGGCCACTGGTACACGATCGAGGCACGGATCGGCACCGACGACGGCACCAGGATCGCGGCGCCGAACACGGTGGGTGCGGGCACGGTGGTCATGATCCTCGGCCAGTCCGAGCTCGAATATCTGATCCAGCGGTCCTCGTTCTACCGCCAGCTCGCCACCAACCCGGCGTTGCTCGCTGAGAACATCACCGTGCAGGGCGACACCCAGGGCGACAACAGCCCGGCGAACGCCTGGGATATCCGGCGGGTGACGACGACCTCGGCCGCCACCGAGAACCCGGCGATCGTGGCGCTCGCAAACATGCTGCACACGAACCTGCCGCCCCAGAAGTGGCTCATCGTCGATGCTCTGACCCCCGATAACTCGTCCATCTGATGCTAGAGTCCGGCCCAATGAGAGGACCGGACATGAAGAGATCGAAGTTCACCGAGGAACAGATCATCGGGATGCTGAAGGAGCAGGAGGCCGGCGCGAAGACGGCGGATGTCTGCCGCAAGCACGGCATCTCGGCAGCGACCTTTTACAAGTTCAAGGCGAAGTTCGGCGGCATGGAGGTGTCGGACGCCCGTCGCCTGAAGGCTCTTGAAGACGAGAACGCCCGGCTGAAGAAGCTCTTGGCCGAGCAGATGCTGGACAACGCGATCCTGAAGGATGTCGCCGCAAAAAAATGGTGACGCCCGACGCGAAGCGGAAGGCGGTGGTTCATGCCTGCGAGGTGCATGGGGTGAGCCAGCGTCGGGCGTGCCAGGCTCTGAGGATCGACCGTTCAACGGTTCGCTACACCAGCACCCGTCCGGACGATGCTCCGTTGCGCGAGGCGATGAAGGCCGTGGCGGCGGAGCGCCGGCGGTTCGGCTATCGAAGGATCCACGTCATGCTGGACCGGCAGGGCATCGTGATGAACCAGAAGAAGCTGCGGCGCCTCTACCGGGAAGAGAAGCTGCAGGTGCGCCGTCGCGGCGGCCGGAAACGGGCGCTGGGCACACGAAGGCCCATGCTCGTTCCCGATCGCACCAACGCCCGCTGGAGCCTGGACTTCGTCTCCGACACCTTCACCGACGGCCGTCGCTTCCGGGTGCTGGCCGTCGTCGACGACTACACGCGGGAGTGCCTGGCACTCGTCGCAGACACCTCGCTATCGGGCCTGCGTGTCGTGCGTGAGCTCGACGCCATCATCCGCTGGCGCGGCCGGCCCGCCACGATCGTCTCCGACAACGGCACCGAGCTGACCTCGATGGCAGTGCTGCGGTGGTGCCAGCAGACCGGCGTCGAATGGCACTACATCGCGCCGGGCAAGCCGACACAAAACGCCTTCGTCGAGAGCTTCAACGGGCGCTTCAGGGACGAGTGCCTCAATGACACGCTGTTCTCGACGCTACACGAGGCCCGCAGTGCCATCACCGCATGGAAGGAGGACTACAACCATCACCGACCACACTCGGCACTCGGCAACATGTCGCCGGCCGAGTTCGCAATGAAATCCACGCTGGAAAAACAGGCCGCATGAGGCCAGAAACGAAACCCAGGACTCTCCCCCAAGCCGGAGGAGATTAGGGTCTCAGGTCAGGGGTCAGAGCAGACCCAGGCCGGCCGCGCAGAGGGTGGCGATGGTGGAGCGGTGGACGCCCCTTCGGGACGCCCCTATTCGGGACGTTCGTGGGCGCGGGTCCGCTTCCCCGGACTGCCGGAGGGGCCGATCCCGGTCGGCTGCAAGGCGTCGAGCCGCGCCTTCAGCGCCTCGTTCTCTTCGCGCGCCTTGACGGCCATGGCCTTGACGGCCTCGAACTCCTCGCGGGTCACGAAGTCGCGGTCGGCCATCCAGCGGTCGATCCAGCCCTTCATGGCGGTCTCGGCCTCGGTCCGCGCGCCCTGGGCCACGCCCATCGCGTTGGTCATCAGCTTGGACAGATCGTCGAACAGCTTGTTCGGTCCGGTCATGGCGGGCCTCCTGGCGGTGTGCCCCCTATATGCGGGTCGGGCGCGCAAAGCTCAAGGTTGACTTCGCCGCACGGCTTGGGTCTGTCAGGCTTCCAAGGAGCAAGCCATGCACGCCGTCATCCCGTTTCCCGACATCTCGCCCGATGTGTTCCGGATCCACCTGGGTGGCGCCGAATTCGCCCTGCGCTGGTATGCGCTGGCTTATCTGGCGGGTCTGCTGATCGGCTGGCGGGTCATCGTCGCCCTGATGCGCCGGCCCGGACTCTGGCCGGGTGGCCGCGCCCCGATGGAGCCGGGTCGGGTCGAGGACCTGCTGACCGCGATCGTGCTCGGCGTCGTCCTCGGCGGCCGGCTCGGCTATGTGCTGTTCTACAAGCCCGGCTACTACCTTGCGCATCCGCTCGACATCGTCCGGGTGTGGGAGGGCGGCATGTCCTTTCACGGCGGCTTCCTCGGCGTGCTGGTCGCTGGGCTCTGGTTCTGCCGCCGCAACGGCATCGCGGCCCTGCCGGTGTCGGACGCCATGGCGCTGGTCGCCCCCATCGGGCTCTTCCTTGGCCGGGTGGCGAACTTCATCAACGCCGAGCTCTGGGGTCGTCCCTCGACGCTGCCCTGGGCGGTGATCTTTCCGGGCGAGGCCGCCCAGGACTGTCCGGGACTTATCCCCGGCACCTGCGCCCGCCACCCGAGCCAGCTCTACGAGGCGGGGCTCGAGGGGCTCGTGCTGGGGCTCGTCCTGTGGCTGCTGGTCCGCCGGGGCGCGCTTGGCCGTCCGGGGCTGATCACCGGGGTGTTCCTCATCGGCTACGGGCTTTCGCGCTTCCTGGTCGAGTTCGTCCGGCAGGCGGACGCGCAGTTCATCACGCCGGACAATCCGCTTGGGCATGTGATCGGGTCGGGCGCCGTCGGACTGTCCATGGGACAGCTCCTGTCGCTGCCGATGATCGCGGTCGGTCTGTGGTTCGCGCTGCGGGCGCGCCGGGCGTGAGTGCGCTGCGCGAGAGGCTGATCGCGCGCATCGCCGCCACGGGGCCGATGACGCTTGCCGATTACATGGCGGCGTGCCTGACCGACCCCGACCACGGCTACTACGCCACCCGCGACCCGTTCGGGCGGGCGGGGGATTTCATCACGGCGCCCGAGATCAGCCAGATGTTCGGAGAGATGATCGGGCTCTTTCTCGCGCAGGTCTGGATCGACCAGGGGCGGCCGGAGCGCTTTGCGCTGGCCGAGCTTGGCCCCGGCCGCGGCACGCTGATGGCCGACGCGCTGCGGGCCCTGCGCGCCGTTCCGGGGGCGCGGGAAGCGGCCGAGGTGCATTTCGTCGAGACCTCGCCCACGCTTCGGCGGCTTCAGGCCGAGCGGGTGCCGGATGCGCACTGGCATGACCGCGTCGCGGATCTGCCGGCGCTGCCGCTCTGGCTGATGGCCAACGAGTTCTTCGACGCGCTGCCCGTCCGCCAGTTCCGCCGCGAGGACGGCGGCTGGTCGGAAACCGTCGTCGGGCTGCGTGGGGGCGGTCTGGCGCTGGGGTTCGGACCGGTCTCGCGGCTGGCGGCGCTGGACGATCGGCTGGCCGATACCCGACCGGGCGACATCGTCGAGATCTGCCCCGCCCTGCCCGGGATCGCCGCGGAGATCGGGGGGCGCATCGCGCAGCGGGGCGGGGTGGCTCTGGTCATCGACTACGGCGGCTGGCACAGCCGCGGCGATACCCTCCAGGCGCTGAGGGATCATCGCCCCGTCGATCCCCTGGCCGATCCCGGTGCGGCGGATCTGACCGCCCATGTCGATTTCGAGGCGCTCGCACTGGCCTTCACGCGCGGGGGGGCGCGCCCGACCGGGATGACACCCCAGGGCGTCTTCCTCGAACGGCTGGGGATCGCGGCGCGAGCCGAACGTCTGGCGGCAGGGCTGTCCGGTCCGGCGCTGGCGTCGCACAGGGCCGCGCATCGCCGCTTGACCCATCCGGCCGAAATGGGAACCTTGTTCAAGGCGCTGGCCTGCACGCCGCAGGGTGCGGCCGCGCCGCCCGGACTGGACCCCTGATGCCCACCACGCTGGAAATCCTGACCCATCCCGCGCTCGCCGCGCACCGGCACGGGTTCTTCACGCGCAAGGGCGGCGCGTCCTCGGGGATCTTTGCCGGTTTGAACTGCGGGCGCGGCTCGTCGGATCAGGCCGAGGCCGTCGCGGTCAACCGGGCCCGCGTGGCCGAGGCCATGGGGGTCGCGCCCGAGGATCTGGCCGGCGTCCATCAGATTCACTCGCCCGATGTGGCGATCCTGACCGCCGTGCCTGCGGTGCCGCCGAGGGCGGATGCGCTGGTCACGGCCACGCCGGGGCTGGTGCTGACCGTCCTGACCGCCGATTGCCAGCCGGTGCTTCTGGCCGACAGCGTGGCCGGGGTGGTCGGCGCCGCGCATGCGGGCTGGCGCGGTTCGCTGGGCGGCGTGCTCGAGGCGACGCTGGACGCGATGGAGACCCTGGGCGCCGAGCGCGCGCGCATCCGCGCGGTGATCGGCCCGACGATCAGCCAGCGCGCCTATGAGGTCGGCCCCGAGTTCCTCGACGACTTCCTCGCCGAGGATCCGCAGAATGCCCGCTTCTTCGCCAATGGCGAAAACGGGCGCTACCGGTTCGACCTGCCGGGTTTCAGCCTGGCGCGGTTGCGCGATGCCGGCGTCGCCGAGGCGGTCTGGACGGGCCATTGCACCTATTCCGACCCGACCCGCTTCTATTCCTATCGCCGCAGCCTGCACCAGCGCGAGGCCGATTATGGCCGGCTGATCGCGGCGATCCGGGCTTGATCGCGATTCGGCAACAAAGACGGCTGAGACCCGTCACTGGCCAGAAATTTGCCGCATTCGAGCGGGCATCCGAGATTGTCAAAAGTAAATATTGATAAATATCAATAACTTGCAATCATGCCCGCGGCATTGTTGCGCGATGGAAAACGAATCCCGACTGGCGTTTCTGCCCTAGAGACGCCGCAATGGCCCGTCACAGTGTTCTCATGAGGCCGAAACGGCCCGACCCAGGCGCCGATCGCCGGGCAACGAGGCACAGGAGCAGACCATGAAACCGCAACGCCGCTGGATGAAATCGGTTCTCGAACAGAGCCGCAAGCCGCTTCCCGCCTTCCCCTGGGCGCGTGGTGTCCGGCGCACGGCAACCCCGGCACGCCCCTCTGCCCCTGTCCCTCCGGCGGCCGCTCCGATCGCCCTGCGCGCCTGACGTTCCCCGAGGCGGGCTGCACCCCCGCGCCCTGGCGACCGGTCTTCCCCCGGACCGGTCGCCGCCTTCTTCAGGCCCGTTCGATCAGCACCACCAGCCAGGCAATCCCGCCGGCCAGAGCCGCCAGCGCAACGCCGGCGCTGCCGCAGTCCTTGGCCTTCTTCGCGGCCGGACTGGGACCGGGGCTGATCATGTCCACCACCTCCTCGATGGCGGTGTTGAGAAGCTCGGCGGCCAGCACCAGAAGCCCGAGCGCAAGGATCATGCCGCGCTCGCCCGGGCTGAGGTCCAGAACGAGGGCCGGCGTGGCCGAAACCAGGTTGACCAGCGTCCATTGCCGCAGCGACTTCTCGCTTGCCCAGGCCGCGCGCCAGCCGGCCAGCGACCAGCGCACCGTGTTGGCGAACCGCCGGGCCTCGGCCCGAAGCCTTTCGATCATGCCTGCACTCCCCTCCCTGCGCGCCGCCGTGGCCGCGGACGCCTCGGGCAAGGCTATGACCGGGACGGCCCCTCTGTCAGCCCCCGGCCCGCGTCCTTCAGGCGAGGTCGCGCAGGGTCTCGAGAATCGCGCGGTTCGCGCAGCACTCGGGCGCGGTGTCCGGGGCCGAGGGGGCTTCGGACAGGTAGCCGATGCAGGCCTGCACTCCGGCCTCGCAGTCACGGCAGCGCGCGACCATGGCCGCAAAGTCGGCGCGCGTCAGGACGCCGCTGCGCATGGCCTCGGTGATGTTGATCCCGAGCCGTCGCGCCAGACCGCGCGTCAGCCAGAAATGAACGTCGATATCCCGCTGGAACAGCATCAGACCCTCCGGATCTGCAGGGTTTCGATCAGTGGCGCGTTGGCGCAGAAGGCCGGCCGGCGCACCGGCCGCCCGGCGGCGTGCGCGGCCATCCAATCCTCGCAGGTCAGCGGCTGGCCGCAGCCGGAACAGGCGGCCAGGGCGCCGCGCCAGCCCTCGATCGAAAGATCGCCCGAGGCGATGGCGCGCTGGACATCGACCCCCAGCGCCGCCGCCATCCGGCTTGCGAGGATTGCACTTGCCCGTCTGCCCGCCACGACCCGTCCCCGTCCAGTCCCGATCCGCGGACCCAAGTCTGGCGCAGGCCCGCGCCGCCGCCATGATGCAGATCAAGCCGGGACCTGCCGGCCGTTTCCGGCGGTTCAGTAGCCCCGCAGGCGGCGGAGCGTCGCCTGCACTTCGGCCAGCCGCGCGGCGTTCGGCGGATGGGTGCCGAGGAAGGCATTGCCCGGGTCAGGGATCCGGGTGAAGAACTGCGCCCCGATCTCGGGGTCGTAGCCGGCAATCCAGGCGAGATAGGTGCCGAGGCTGTCGGCCTCCAGCTCGAAATCCTTGGAATAGGCGCGTGCGCCAAGTCCGGCGCCGAGGCTACGGGCCTGCTCGACGGCCTGCGCGTCTGCGCCGTTCATAGCCGCGATCGCGCCCAGCGCCAGGGCGCCGGTCAGCGCGTTCTGGCGCTGGCGCGGGATGTGGGCCTCGATGTGATGGGCCGCCTCGTGGCCGATGATGAAGGCCAGCTCGTCGGGATTGCGCGCGTCATAGATCAGCGCCGGGGTGAAGGCGATGACCGGCCCGCCCGCGCGGTCGAGGGTCTGGTAGGCGTTGGGCGGCAGTCCCGGCCGGTCGTCCACGGCGATGGTGAAGTCGCAGCCGGCCGCGGGCGCGCGCTGGCGGCATTCGCGTTCGATCACCGGTTCCATCCGGCTGACCACCTCGACGAAGCTGTGGGCGGCGGCGACGGGATCGCGCTGGGGCAGGGCGGCCGCCGGCCCGGAGGGCGGGATCCGGGTCTCGACGGGCGCGGACGCATCGACGCACCCCGCCATAGCGGCAACCGCCGCCAGCCAGATCATGGACCGCCGCATCGGGTCTCTCTCCCGGGTCTGCCTCGGGCCTGATTCTAGCGGGTCGGACCGGCGGCCGGAAGTCCCGCAATGGCCCATCACGCCACCGTGTCGGCCGCGTCGCCCGCGGCCATTGAGCCGCGCCGGCTTCCCGCGTAGGCTTGGCCGCATGTTCACCATCGAGCACGATTTCGACGCCACCGTCATCACCCTCGTGGACGAGGGGTCGGCGCATCTCGAAGAGGATGTGACGATCCAGGCCTTCGAGGAATGCATCACCATCGAGCAGCTCGATCCGCGCCGCGACGAGGTGGTCAAGATCGTGATGTCGATGAAGCAGGTGCGCGAACTGGCGGCGGCGCTGAACCTGCCCGAAGGCGTCTACCGGCTGAACGCCAAGCCCTGAGGGCCGGTCAGTCGATCGCGAAGACCTTGGTGCGCGCCGAGGCGCCGCGCACCAGCCGGAGCCGCGACTTCGCGATGCCGAGCGCGTCGGCCAGCGCCGCCTGCACGGCGATGTTGGCCTTGCCGTCGGCGGGCGGCACCGTGACCCGGACGCGAATCACCCCGGCTTCCTCGACGACATCGTTGCGCGAGGCACGCGGTGTGACCCGCACCGAGATCGTTGTCCCCGGCCTTGCCAGATGCGCGAGTTCGCCCGCCATGCGCCTCCTCCCGTTCCGTTGCCGCTATCGCAGCACGGGGCCATCGCACAAGCCCGGGTTGTCGCGCGGCGCCCTGGGGGCTTGCGGCCCCGAGCGGATTGCGGAACACCGTCAACGATCGATCCAGGAGACCGCCATGCCCGCGCCCGCCCCCGCCGTCCTCGAGTTCCTGCTGACCCGGCGTTCGCGCCCGGCGCGTACGCTGGCGCTGCCGGTACCCGACCGGCAGGCGCTGCGCCCGATCCTGACCGCGGCGGTTCGGGTGCCCGATCACGGCAAGCTCGAGCCCTGGCGCCTGATCGTGCTGGAACGGCCGGCGCTGGTGCGGCTTGCGGCGCTTGCCGGGCAGGTCGGCGCGCGGCTTGGCCTTGACTCCGATCGCATTGCCAAGGGCGTCGCGCAGTTTGACGAGGCGCATCTCGCGGTGGTCGTGGTGGCGGTCCCGCGGTCCACCGACAAGATTCCCCAGCGCGAGCAGGAGCTGTCGGTCGGCGCCGTGTGCCTGAGCCTGCTGAACGCGGCGCTGGCCTCGGGCTGGGGGGCCAACTGGCTGACGGGATGGGCGGTCGAGGATGCGGGGTTTCGCGCCGAAGGTCTCGGGTTGCAGCCGGGCGAGTGGGTGGCGGGTGTGATTCACATCGGCACCGAGACCGCCGTGCCCCCCGACCGGCCGCGTCCCGACCTCGACGCCATCACCACCTGGATGGACGCCTGAGCCACCGGCCGCGCGCGGCCAGAGGCGTCCGGTGGGCCGGGCGCCGAGGATGCCGGCTCAGGGCTTGGTGCTGGCCGCCGGTTCCGGGTCCAGCCGGCCGAACCAGTCGAGATCGCGGATCCCGATTGCGCCCGAGAGGATGACCGTGGCGATGATCGCCCAGAGCACGACCGTGACCCCGGTGGTGATCAGCGCCTTGCGCCCGATGCGCGCGTCGGCCGGAGCGCCGGGGGGCGTCCCCGGCACGACCTCGCCCGATTCCTCCTGGGTTCCCGGACGGATCTGCAGCGCCACGAAGAACACGAGGAACCAGATGACCGCGAACAGGACGATACCGCCGGTGAGGTTCATCAGGCCTGCTCCAGTTCGATGAGGGTGCCGGTGAAGTCCTTCGGGTGCAGGAAGAGGACCGGCTTGCCGTGGGCCCCGATCTTCGGCTCGCCGGAGCCCAGGACACGGGCGCCCTGCGCGCGCAGCCGGTCGCGGGCGGCGAGGATGTCGTCCACCTCGTAGCAGAGGTGATGGATGCCGCCGGAGGGGTTCTTTTCGAGGAAGCCCGCGATCGGGGAACCCTCGCCCAGCGGGTGCAGCAGCTCGATCTTGGTGTTCGGCAGGTCGATGAAGATCACGGTCACGCCGTGGTCGGGCTCATCCTGCGGCGGACCCACGCGCGCACCGAGCGTGTCGCGATACTGCGCGGCCGCGGCGGCAAGGTCGGGCACCGCGATGGCAACGTGGTTGAGGCGTCCGATCATCCCCTGGTCTCCTGCCCTGTCCCTGCCGCGTTATGCGGCGCGCGGCGCGCGGGCGCAAGCGGCCTGGCGCCCGAGGGCCTTTACGGTCGGTTAGGCAAAGACTGCTTCACTCGGCCCCGTATCGCTTGACCGATCGGAGGCTTGACCGATGCACGACGACCTTTCCGCCCTTCTGCCCGGCCGCGCGGCCAGCCCGGCGCGCCCGCTCTTCGGCCTCACCCTGCTGGTGGTCGAGGACAGCCGCTTTGCCAGCGAGGCGGTCCGGCTCATGTGCCTGCGGTCCGGGGCGCGGTTCCGGCGCGCCGACTGCCTCGCCTCGGCCGAGCGCCATCTCCGGGTCTGGCGGCCGGCGGCGGCGCTGGTGGATCTCGGACTGCCGGATGGTTCCGGGCTGGACCTGATCGCGCGGATGGCGGCGCAGCCGCAGACCTCGCCGGTGATCCTCGCCACCAGCGGCGATCCGACGCTCGAGGCGGCCGCGCGGGCGGTCGGCGCGGACGGGTTCCTGCCGAAACCGGTCGAGAGCCTGCGGGCCTTCCAGTCGGCGATCCTGCGGGCCTTCCCGCGGGGCGTGCCGGCCCCGGACGGCGGCGCCGAGGATCGCGTCGATCCCGACCGGCTGGCGCTTCGCGACGATCTGGCGCTGGTGGCGGGCCTGCTCGGGCAGGAACCGGACGCGCCGCTGCGCCGCTATCTGGCGCGGTTCCTCGGCGGGCTTGCCCTCGGCGCGCACGACCCCGCGCTGGCCGCGGCGGCCGAGGATCTGGCGCGCGACGGTCCGGCGGAGGCCAGTCTCGGCCGGGTCCGGACGCTGGTTCAGGCGCGGCTGGCCGAGAACGCCGCGTTCTGAGCGCGCCTCATTCGATGGCGGGGTCGGTCGCGGCGCGCAGGTCGCGGGTCAGCTCCGACAGCGACCGGCGCTGGCGGCCGTCCGCGTCGAAGTTCTCGGGTGCAAGCCAGCGGTCGAAGGCCGCCGACAGGGCCGGCCATTCGCCGTCGATGACCGAGAACCAGGCCGTGTCGCGGTTGCGCCCCTTGACGATCATGTGCTGCCGGAAGGTGCCCTCGTAGCTGAAGCCGAGACGGGCCGCCGCCCGCCGGGAGGGCAGGTTGAGCGCGTCGCATTTCCATTCGAACCGGCGGTAGCCCGCCGCGAAGGCCCAGCCCATCATCAGCGCGATCGCCTCGGTCGCGGCGGTGCGGTGCTGCAGGGCCGGGGACAGGCAGATGTGGCCGACCTCGATCGACCCCATGTCCGGGGTGATGCGCAGGAACGCGGCCACGCCCCCCGGTCGCCCCGTTGCCCGGTCGATCACCGCGTAGAAGCAGGGGTCGTCGAGCGGTGCCATCGACCCGACCCAGGCCCTGTAGGAGGCCAGGTCCGCAAAGGGGCCATAGCCGAGGTAGTCCCAGATCCGGTCATCGGTCCTGTTCGCCTCGAAAAGGGCGGCGGCGTGGCGGTCGGGATCGAGACGCTCGAGCCGCGCGTGCCGGCCCTCCATCGCCGCCGGGCCGGGGCGGGGCGGGACGGTCCAGCCGGCCAGGGTCTGGCCCAGATGTCTCGGGTCCGGCCGCATGGGTCCTCCGTGGTCGCGCAGCGTCTGCGTCAGCCATAGCGCATCGGTCCGCAAAAGGAACCGGAATTGCCGTGCGCCGGCCCCGTGCGTTCCGCATTCGCGCCCCATTCGCGCGCAAGGCTGATCCGTGGAAACCCGGCCGCACGCCGGAAGAAGGGGAGCGGGTTGCGATGGCGCACGATCTGATCCGCATGGCGCGGAGCACGCGGTTCACCCGGGCCGCACACTGGACGATGTTCTCGGTCGGCCTTCTGTCGCTGGCCTTCTCGATCGCCGCGACGGCCGCATCGGGCCTCTGACGCAGCCTGGGCGCGCGCCGGTTGCGGCGGCGCGCGGAGTCCTGCGGCACCCCGGGTCGGGCCGAGGGGCCGCTTCGGTCGAATGCCGCGCCCGGATGCGGTGCCCCCGTCCAACCGTCGCGGATGCGCACCCCTTGGATACCATCACCATTCAGCCTGGTCGTGACCTGAACGGCCGCGCCGGCCATGGACCGGACCGACCGCGGCGCCTGAGCGGGTTCGCGGCGTCGCCGCGCGCGCTTCAGCGTCCCGTCGCGAAAGGGCCGGGCCGTCCGGGGGAAGGCTCCGGCCCAAGGGGGCCGCAGCCCGCGGTCAGTCGCCCTTGACCACCCGCAGGTGCAGTTCGCGCAGCTGCTGGTTCGTGGGTTCGGACGGGGCGCCCATCAGCAGATCCTCGGCGCGCTGGTTCATCGGGAACATGATGACCTCGCGGATGTTCGCCGTGTCGGCCAGCAGCATCACGATCCGGTCGATCCCGGCCGCGCAGCCGCCGTGCGGGGGCGCACCGTAGCGGAAGGCCTTGACCATGCCGCCGAACCGCCGCTCGACCTCGTCATGCGGATAGCCCGCGATCTCGAAGGCCTTGAACATGATCTCGGGCTTGTGGTTGCGGATCCCGCCCGAGACCAGCTCGTAGCCGTTGCAGGCAAGGTCGTACTGATAGGCATGGACCTTCAGGGGATCGCCCGACAGAGCCTCGAGCCCGCCCTGCGGCATTGAGAACGGGTTGTGCGAGAAGTCGATCTTCCCCGTCTCGGGGTCTTTCTCGTACATCGGGAAATCGACGATCCAGGCGAAGCGGAAGCTGTCTTCCTCGGTCAGACCCAGCTCGCGCCCGATCTCGTTGCGCGCGCGGCCCGCCACCGCCTCGAACTGCTCGGGACGGCCGCCAAGGAAGAAGGCGGCATCGCCGGCCTTCAGGCCGAGCTGGACCCGGATCGCCTCGGTGCGTTCCTCGCCGATGTTCTTGGCGATCGGGCCGGCGCCCACGGTCGCGCCGTTCTCCTCGCGCCAGAAGATGTAGCCCATCCCCGGCAGGCCCTGCGCCTGCGCGAAGCTGTTCATCCGGTCGCAGAAGGCGCGCGATCCGCCCCCCGGCGCCGGGATGGCGCGGATCTCGGTGCCATCGTTTTCCAGCATCTTGGCGAAGAGGCCGAAGCCCGAGCCGCGGAAGTGGTCGGACACCACCTGCATCCTGATCGGGTTCCTCAGGTCGGGCTTGTCGGACCCGTACCACAGCATCGCGTCGCGATAGGCGATGCGCGGCCAGTCCGGATCGACGCGGCGGCCGCCGCCGAACTCCTCGAAGATGCCCTGGATCACCGGCTGGACCGCGGCGAAGACGTCGTCCTGGGTGACGAAGCTCATCTCGATGTCAAGCTGGTAGAAGTCGGTCGGGCTGCGGTCGGCCCTCGGGTCCTCGTCGCGGAAGCAGGGCGCGATCTGGAAGTAGCGGTCGAAGCCCGCCACCATGATGAGCTGCTTGAACTGCTGGGGCGCCTGGGGCAGCGCGTAGAACTTGCCCGGATGCAGGCGCGACGGCACCAGGAAGTCGCGCGCGCCCTCGGGCGATGAGGCGGTGATGATCGGCGTCTGGAACTCGGTGAAGCCCGAGCCCCACATGCGGTCGCGGATCGACTTCACCACGCGCGACCGCAGCATCATGTTGCGGTGCAGCCCCTCGCGGCGCAGGTCGAGGAAGCGGTAGGCCAGCCGCGTCTCCTCGGGATAGTCCTGGTCGCCGAACACCGGCAGCGGCAGCTCGTCGGCGGGGCCGAGCACCTCGACCTCGCGGGCATAGACCTCGATCTCGCCGGTCGGGATCTTGGGGTTGACCAGCGACGGATCGCGGCGCTTCACCTCGCCGTCGATGCGGATCACCCATTCGGCGCGCACCTTCTCCAGCGCGGCAAAGGCGGCCGAATCGCCGTCGCAGATCACCTGGGTGATGCCGTAATGGTCGCGCAGGTCGAGAAAGAGCACCCCCCCGTGGTCGCGCACCCGGTGGACCCAGCCGGACAGGCGCACCGTCTGGCCGGCCTCGGCGGCGGTCAGGGCGGCGCAGGTATGGCTGCGATAGGCGTGCATGATCGGTCCCTCTCCCGGGCGCTGGCTGTGGCCCGCCTTGAAGCGCGCGCGGGGCGCGAAGTCAAGCAAGGCCCGGCGGGGAAAGTGTCACAGAACGGTTGCCTGTGCGACAAATCGTCCTAGTGTTCGGAACCGGGGAAAGGGTGGTGCCTTTCGGCTGAACCGGGACACGACGATGTGGGACGGACTTCTTGACCGGATGCTCGCGGGGCTGATCCGCGAGGGAACGCTGGACCTGACGATGCCGGACGGACGCCGGCGACGCTACGGCGCGGGGGGCGGACCCCAGGTGGCGGTGCGGCTGACCGATCCGGCGCTTCCGCGCCGGCTGGTGCTGTCGCCCGATCTCGCGCTGGGCGAAGGCTACGTGGACGGGACCGTCGAGGTCGAGGGCGACGATCTGCACGGGCTGCTCGGGCTTGCGCTGGGCAACGTCGCGCAGGCGCCCTCGAACTGGCGCAACCGCGCCGTGGCCCTCGGCGCGCGACTGCGGCCGACGGCCCAGTTCAATCCGGCCGACCGGTCGCGGCGCAACGTGGCGCATCACTACGATCTTTCGGAACGGCTCTACCGGCTCTTCCTCGACCGCGACATGCAGTATTCCTGCGCCTATTTCCGCGATCCCGGCATGACGCTGGACGAGGCGCAGGCGGCCAAGAAGGCCCATATCGCGGCCAAGCTGCTGATCGAGCCGGGGATGCGCGTTCTCGACATCGGATGCGGCTGGGGCGGCATGGGGCTTACGCTCGCGCGGGACTACGGGGCGAGGGTTCTGGGCGTCACGCTCAGCGTGGAACAGCACCGGGTGGCCACGGCGCGCGCCGAGCAGGAGGGTCTTGCCGACCGCGTCGAATTCCGCCTGATGGACTACCGCTCGGTCGAGGGCCGGTTCGACCGCATCGTCTCGGTCGGCATGTTCGAGCATGTCGGCGTCCCGCAATACCACACCTATTTCCGCAAGGTGCGCGACCTTCTGGCACCGGACGGGGTGGCGCTGATCCACACCATCGGCCGGGCGTCACCCCCGGGGGCGACCAGCCCGTGGATCACCCGCTACATCTTTCCGGGCGGCTACTGCCCGTCGCTGTCCGAGATGATGGCCGCGGTCGAGGACGAGGGGCTTTACGAGACCGATGTCGAGGTCTGGCGCCTGCACTACGCGATGACGCTCCGCCACTGGTACGACCGCTTCATGGCCAACATCGACGAGGCGCGGCGTCTCTACGACGAGCGGTTCTGCCGGATGTGGCGCTACTATCTTGTCGCTTCCGAGCAGACCTTCCGCCTGAACCGGCAATGCGTCTTCCAGGTTCAGATGGCCCATCGGCAGGAGGCGGTGCCGCTGACGCGCGACTATCTCTACCCCGCGCCCGCCGGTGCCCGCCGGCTGCAGGCCGCCGAGTAGCGGGCCGCGGCCCGCCTGCGGCGGGTGGCCGGGCGGGGCGGGCTCCGGTCGGCTTTGCGCCCGGCGCAGGCGCGGTTGCCTGCCGGCAACACGGTGTTCCGCCCTTGCGCCCGTGCCCGGCGTAGCTATAACCCGCGAAGTTTTGCGCTGATGGGGGCCGATCATGCCGAAGAGAACCGACATCCGCTCGATCATGATCATCGGTGCGGGTCCGATCGTCATCGGCCAGGCCTGCGAATTCGACTATTCCGGCGCCCAGGCCTGCAAGGCGCTGCGCGAGGAAGGCTACCGGGTGATCCTGGTGAACTCGAACCCCGCGACGATCATGACCGACCCGGAAATGGCCGACGCGACCTACATCGAGCCGATCACCCCCGAAGTCGTGGCCAAGATCATCGAGAAGGAGCGGCCCGACGCGCTTCTGCCGACCATGGGCGGTCAGACGGGCCTGAACACCGCGCTCGCGCTGGCCGACATGGGCGTTCTCGACCGCTTCGGGGTCGAGCTCATTGGCGCCAAGCGCGAGGCCATCGAGATGGCCGAGGACCGCAAGCTCTTCCGCGAGGCGATGGACCGGATCGGGCTGGAGAATCCGCGCGCGGCCATCGTCGCCGCGCCCAAGCTGGAAAACGGCCGCTACGACATCAAGGAAGGCGTGCGGCGGGCGATGGAGGTTCTGGAAGAGGTGGGCCTTCCCGCCATCATCCGTCCGGCCTTCACGCTCGGCGGCACCGGCGGCGGGGTTGCCTACAACCGCGACGACTACGAGGCGATCGTGAAGTCGGGGCTCGAGGCCAGCCCGGTGGCGCAGGTGCTGATCGACGAAAGCCTTCTGGGCTGGAAGGAATTCGAGATGGAGGTGGTCCGCGACACCGCGGACAACGCCATCATCATCTGCTCGATCGAGAACGTCGACCCGATGGGGGTGCACACCGGCGATTCGATCACGGTCGCGCCCGCGCTGACGCTGACCGACAAGGAGTACCAGATCATGCGCAACGGCTCGATCGCCGTCCTGCGCGAGATCGGGGTCGAGACCGGCGGATCGAACGTGCAATGGGCGATCAACCCGGCGGACGGGCGCATGGTGGTGATCGAGATGAATCCGCGCGTGTCGCGGTCCTCGGCGCTGGCGTCCAAGGCCACCGGCTTTCCGATTGCCAAGGTCGCGGCCAAGCTCGCGGTCGGCTACACGCTGGACGAACTCGACAACGACATCACCAAGGTGACGCCGGCCTCGTTCGAGCCGACGATCGACTATGTCGTCACCAAGATCCCGCGCTTTGCCTTCGAGAAGTTCCCCGGATCGAAGGCCGAGCTCACCACCGCGATGAAGTCGGTGGGCGAGGTCATGGCGATCGGGCGCACCTTCCACGAATCGGTGCAAAAGGCGCTCGCGGGGCTGGAAACCGGGCTCAGCGGCTTTGACGAGATCGCCATCGAGGGCGCTCCCGACAAGGCCGCGGTGGTCAAGGCGCTCTCGGTGCAGACGCCCGACCGGCTGCGGCTGGTCGCGCAGGCCATGCGGCACGGCCTGACCGACGACGAGATCGCGCAGGCCACCGCCTATGATCCGTGGTTCCTGTCCCGCATCCGCGAGATCGTCGCGGCCGAGGCGCAGATCCGCCGGGACGGCCTGCCGCGCGACGAGAAGGGTCTGCGGCGGCTGAAGATGATGGGCTTCACCGATGCGCGTCTCGCGAAGCTGACCGGGCGCGACGAGGGCCAGGTGCGGCGCGCGCGCCGGAACCTCGGCGTGCAGGCCGTGTTCAAGCGCATCGACACCTGCGCGGCCGAGTTCGAGGCCCAGACCCCCTACATGTACTCGACCTACGAGGTTCCCGCGATGGGCGAGGTCGAATGCGAGGCCCGGCCTTCCGCGAAGACCAAGGTGGTCATCCTCGGGGGCGGCCCGAACCGGATCGGGCAGGGGATCGAGTTCGACTACTGCTGCTGTCACGCCTGCTTTGCGCTGACCAAGGCCGGCTACGAGACGATCATGGTCAACTGCAACCCCGAGACCGTCTCGACCGACTACGACACCTCGGACCGGCTCTACTTCGAGCCGCTGACGCTGGAGCATGTGCTCGAGATCCTGCGCGTCGAGCAGGACAACGGCACGCTGCATGGGGTGATCGTGCAGTTCGGCGGCCAGACGCCGCTGAAACTTGCGCAGGCCCTCAAGGACGAGGGCATCCCGATCCTCGGAACCACGCCCGATGCGATCGACCTGGCCGAGGACCGCGAGCGGTTCCAGAAGCTTCTGCACACGCTTGGCCTGAAGCAGCCCGAGAACGGCATCGCTACCTCGCGCGACGAGGCCTTCGCGGTTGCGGCGCGCATCGGCTATCCTCTGGTGATCCGACCGTCCTACGTGCTGGGTGGCCGTGCGATGGAGATCGTGCGCGACGATGCCCAGCTCGATCGCTACATCGCGACCGCGGTGCAGGTGTCGGGATCCTCGCCGGTGCTGCTCGACAGCTATCTTGCTGGTGCGGTCGAGGTGGATGTGGACGCGCTCTGCGACGGGCAGGCGGTGCATGTCGCCGGCATCATGGAGCACATCGAGGAGGCGGGCGTGCATTCGGGCGACAGCGCCTGCTGCCTGCCGCCGCACCAGCTGTCCGACGCCACGGTGGCCGAGCTGAAGCGTCAGACCGAGGTGATGGCGCGCGCGCTGAACGTCGTCGGCCTGATGAACGTGCAGTACGCGATCAAGGACGGGGTGATCTACGTCCTTGAGGTCAATCCCCGCGCGTCGCGCACCGTGCCCTTCGTCGCCAAGGCGACCGACAGCGCCATCGCGTCCATCGCGGCGCGGCTCATGGCGGGCGAGAGGCTTTCGGCCTTCCCGCTGCGCGCGCCCTATCCCGAGGGCGTCGGCCCCGACACGCCCCTGCCCTATGCCGATCCGCTGACGCTGGCCGACCCGAAGACGCCGTGGTTCTCGGTCAAGGAGGCGGTTCTGCCCTTCGCGCGCTTCCCCGGCGTCGATCCGCTCTTGGGCCCCGAGATGCGCTCGACCGGCGAGGTGATGGGTTGGGACCGGACCTTCGCGCTGGCTTTCCTCAAGGCGCAGATGGGGGCGGGGACGCACCTGCCCGAGGGCGGCCGGGTGTTCGTGTCGATCCGCGATGCCGACAAGACGCCCGAGATGGCGGCGGCGGCGCGCGACCTTGCGGGCCTCGGGTTCACGCTGGTCGCCACCCGTGGCACCGCCGATTTCCTGCGCGCCGAGGGCATCGCCGCCCAGGTCGTGAACAAGGTTTGGGAAGGCCGGCCGAACATCGTCGACATGCTCAAGAACGATGACATCGCCCTGGTCATGAACTCGACCGAAGGGACGCAGTCGATCAGCGATTCCCGCGACATCCGCACGGTGGCGCTGATGGACAAGATTCCCTACTTCACCACCGCCGCCGCGGCGATCGCCGCCGTCGCCGCGATGAAGGCCCGGCGCGAGGGCTACGGGGTTCGTACGCTTCAGGGCTGACAGGGCGCCCCGGCGCTGCCCTTCGCCGGGCGTCGGGGCCGCCCGTCAGCCTCGCCGTCTCAGGCGCGGCGGCCCCAGAGGTCGTAGTCGCCGGCCTCCTCGACCTCGACCGTGAGGATGTCACCGGGCGCGAGGGTCTCGAAATCCGCGTCGATGAAGAGATTGCCGTCGATCTCCGGCGCATCGGCCCAGGTGCGGCAGGTCGCGCCCTCGGCATCGACCGCATCGACGATCACCGCGATCCGGCGGCCGACCTTCGCGGCAAGCCGTGCCTCGGAAATGGCCTGCGCCTTTTCCATGAACCGCTCCCAGCGCTCCTGCTTCACCTCGGCGGGCACATGGTCGGGCAGTGCGTTCGACCGGGCCCCGGCGACGTTCTCGTACTGGAAGCAGCCGACGCGATCGAGCTGTGCCTCGTCCAGCCAGTCGAGAAGCGTCTGGAATTCCGCCTCGGTCTCGCCCGGGTAGCCCACGATGAAGGTGGACCGGATCGCCAGATCGGGGCAGACGGCCCGCCAGGCGGCAATCTCGTCCAGCGTCCGAGCCGCCGCGGCCGGGCGCGCCATGCGCTTCAGGGTTTCGGGATGGGCGTGCTGGAAGGGGATGTCGAGATAGGGCAGCACCAGACCTTCGGCCATGAGCGGGATCAGGTCGCGGACATGCGGATAGGGATAGACGTAGTGCAGCCGTACCCAGGCGCCGAGCGATCCGAGATCGCGGGCAAGATCGGTGATGTGGGCCCGGTGTTCGCGCCCGTC
This sequence comes from Pseudomonadota bacterium, assembly GCA_049324535.1. Classification (GTDB taxonomy): domain Bacteria; phylum Pseudomonadota; class Alphaproteobacteria; order Rhodobacterales; family Rhodobacteraceae; genus JBMOOG01. Next base: position 497,917 of record JBMOOG010000001.1, read on the forward strand.
GCGGCCGGAGTTGATCGCGTGCTTCAGGTCCACCCCGTAGGCCGAGGTGTCCTGGCTGATGACCAGAAGCTCGCGCACCCCCGCCTCGACCAGCTTTTCGGCCTCGCGCAGCACGGCATGGGCCGGGCGGCTGACCAGCCGGCCGCGCATGTCGGGGATGATGCAGAAGCGGCACTTGTGGTTGCAGCCTTCGGAAATCTTCAGATAGCTGTAGTGGCGCGGGGTCAGCTTCACGCCCGTCGCTGGAAGAAGGTCGATGAAGGGATCGGGCGCGGGCGGTACGGCGCCATGCACCGCGTCCAGCACCTGTTCGTACTGCTGCGGCCCGGTCACGGCCAGCACCTTCGGATGCGCGCCGGTGATGTAGTCGGGCTCGGCCCCGAGACAGCCGGTCACGATCACGCGGCCGTTCTCGGCCAGCGCCTCGCCGATGGCCTCGAGGCTCTCGGCCTTGGCGGAATCGAGAAAGCCGCAGGTGTTGACGATGACCGCATCCGCCCCCTTGTAGTCAGGGCTGATCGCATAGCCTTCGGCGCGCAGGCGGGTCAGGATGCGTTCGCTGTCCACGAGCGCCTTGGGGCAGCCCAGCGAGACCATGCCGATCGTGGGCTGGCCGTCGCGGCGCTGGTCGGGCACGCGGGCGTGGGCAAGATCGGGGCGAAGGTCGGGCGGATTCTGCGGCATGGGCGGGCATATAGAGGCTGCGACGCCGGCTGAAAAGCCCGCCGCCCCTGATGCCGATGCCGCAATGCGACCGATTTACGCAGAGCGCTCACTTTTTCGTTGGCAGAATTCAGGAATTCATATCTAACATTGTGTATACGGCGCAGGCAGACTGCGCCGCAACGCCGGGGCGGCTGCCGGCTGGCGGGTTGGGAGGCCCGCGGCGGCCGTCGCAGTTCCAGGGGAGGGGACATGGCACATTCTTGGGGATTGAAGCGCCTGTGGGCGGGTGCGGTGGCCGCATCCGTGATGACCGGCGTTCTTGCACCGGCCGCCGACGCCACCGAGGGCTATTTCGCGCTGGGCTACAGCGCCGCTCAGCGCGGCCAGGCCGGGACCGGTATCGCGCACGCCTTCGACGCGATGTCCTCCACGACCAACCCCGCCGGCGCCGCAAGCGTCGGTCGCGAGATGTCGATGGGAATCGAGGCCTTCATTCCCCTGCGCGGCTACACGGGCACCGGCACCTTCTTCGTGCCGTCGGGCAAGGTCGAAAGCGGGCACAAGGTGTTCCCGGTGCCGAATTTCGCCTACAACATGCCGCTCGACAACGGCAATGTGGTGAACTTCGCCGCCTACGGCAATGGCGGCATGAACACCAGCTATCCCACGGGCCTTGCGGGCTGCGGATCGGTCTATTGCGGCGGCAAGGCCGGGGTGGACCTGTCGCAGCTCTTCCTGTCGGCCACCTACGCGGGAAAGTCCGGCAATCTCAGCTGGGGTATCGCCCCGACCTTCGCGGTGCAGCGCTTCGCGGCGCGGGGGCTCGGCGCCTTCGGCGGCATCTCGGTCGATCCGGCGAACCTGACCAACCGCGGCTACGACTTCTCGACCGGCTTCGGCCTGCGCGGCGGCCTGCGGCTTGATCTGAACGACCAGTTCAGCATCGGCGTCAGCGGCCAGACCAAGTTCAACATGTCGAAGTTCAAGAAGTATCGCGGGCTGTTCGCCAACGGCGGCGAGTTCGACATCCCCGCATCGATCGGCGTCGGCATGGCGTTCAAGCCGCAGTCGAACCTGACGCTGATGCTCGACTTCCAGAAGATCTTCTACTCGGGCATTCCGGCGATCGCGAACGCCGGCAATTCGGGTCCGCTGGGCGCGCCCGGCGGCGCGGGCTTCGGCTGGGAAGACGTGGACGTGGTCAAGTTCGGTGTCGAATGGCAGCAGTCGCCCGAAATGATCTGGCGCGCGGGCTACGCCTATTCCTCGAACCCGGTCGGGACCGAGGACGTGACGCTGAACATCATCGCGCCGGGCATCGTGCGCCATCACTTCACGCTGGGCGGAACCCGGCGCCTCTCGGACCGCGACAGCCTCGACTTTGCCTTCGTCTATGTTCCGAAGGCGTCGATCTCGGGCCCGGAAACCACGCCGGGCGGCCCGACGCCCGGCCGGGTCAAGCTCGAGATGGAGCAGTTCAGCCTGTCGGTCGGCTGGACGCGGAAGTTCTGACCGCCTGACGCCGGATCAGGAACAGGGGCCGGGGGAAACCTCGGCCCTTTCCCGTTCGATCAGCGCGACGATCGCGTCCGCGGTCATGTCGCCCGAAACCAGCGTGCGGCCGATGAGGGTCGCCGGCGTTCCGAGGATGCCGAGGGCCCGGGCGAGCGCGGCCGACCGGGCGAGTTCCGCCGTCACCGCCCCGTCCGCCATGTCGCGGCCAAGACGGGCCGGATCCGCGCCCAGCCCGCCTGCGATCGCGGCGACATAGGCGCTGTCCACGACCAGCCGGGCGCGCAGAAGCCGCTGGCGCATCGGTTCTTCCAGCCCCTGCGCGCGCGCCGCGACGGTCGCCCGGGCGGCGATTTCGGAGGCCGGACCAAGGCCGGTCAGAACATGATGGACAAGCGTCACCCCCGCGTCCGCGGCGACCTGCGACAGGCGCGGCAGCAGCCGGCGGCAGATGGGGCATTGCGGATCGTAGAAGGCGGCGATGCCGACGCGGCCGGCCGACCCTCCCAGCGCCCGGCAGACCTCGGCTAGGGACAGGCCCGCCGCGTCAGACCAGGGATCGCCCAGACCCGGCCCCAGCGGCGACAGTGCGGCGGTCCCGCGGTCGAGTTCCCGGAAGCCGGGCAGGCCAAGCGGCCGGAACGCCATCGCGGGTGATGCGCGCCACCGGGCCGGTCCCAGCGCCCAGAGGGCCAGACCACCCGCCGCGCCGGCCAGGGCAAGCAACCCCCGGCGGTTCAGCGGCGGCGGTCCCGACGCGCCGACATCGGCTGGAACGCCACGCTGACGTGCGCCTCGCAGTAGGGTTTGCCCGGAACGCTGGCCAGCCCGCAGAACCAGAAATCGTCGGTGGCCGGATCGCCGATCGGCCACTTGCAGGTGCGCTCGGTCAGTTCCATCAGCGACAGCTTGCGCGCCTTCTTCTCGATCTCGCGCACCGAGGCGAGGGTCTCGGGGCTGATCTCGTTGGCCGACGGCTGCGGCGGCAGCGGCTGACCGGCCGCGACGACGGGCTTGCGGGGCTGGGCGGCCGACAGGGTCACCACCGTGGCCTCGGGCCGGGCCGGGCCGGGTTGCCGCGGCGGCGCCGCGGGCTGCGGAGCGGCGGCGGGCTTCGGCGCGGCGTGCGCGGCGGGACGGGCGGGTTCGGGCGCCGGGGGATCGGCGGGCTCGGTTTCGCCCGGGCCGCCGACGCGGTTCGACAGGCCCAGCCGATGCACCTTGCCGATGACCGCATTGCGGGTCACGCCGCCCAGTTCCTTGGCGATCTGGCTGGCGGACTGGCCCTCGGCCCACATCTTCTTCAGAAGCTCGACCCGCTCGTCGGTCCAGGACATCTCGATACCTCGGCTTGCTTGGTCCGGCGCGTCCGGGCCCCTCGGACCCCGCCGTCCGGGGACGATCCGAAATACACGCGGGGCCGGGGGATTTCAAGGTCGGGCCACCGTCTGTCGCAGCCCGAAGGTCGGGGCGGGCGCCCGCCGGCGGGCGGGACCCGCGGGAACGGCCACGACCACCGGTTCGGCCGGGACGCCGGCCACGTCCGGCGGACCGGATCGACCGAACGCTTTACAGCGGCCGCTTTCCCCGCTAGACGGACTGTCCATGATCCAGAGCGTCCGCTTCCTTTCGAACCGACGCCGCCGCGCCTGACGCGGCCGATCGCGGCTGCCCGCAGCCTGCCTTCCTCCCTCAGCCCTCGTTGACAGCCACAGCGCCCTCGGGCACGTCTTGGCCTTGCTTCTGGAGACCGGACCATGATCCCTTCCGTCCTGCCGACCTACAACCGCGCGCCCATCGCCTTCGACAAGGGCGAGGGCAGCTGGCTCGTCGCCACGGACGGCACCCGATACCTCGATCTCGCCGCCGGGATCGCGGTCAACGCGCTCGGCCACGCCAACCCCGCGCTGGTCGCGGCGCTGACCGAACAGGCGGGCCGGCTCTGGCATGTCTCGAACCTCTACGAGATCCCCGAACAGAAGCGTCTGGCCGACCTTCTCGTCGAACACACCTTCGCCGATACGGTGTTCTTCACCAATTCCGGGACCGAGGCGGCGGAACTCGCCATCAAGATGGCCCGCAAATACTGGTACGAAGCCGGCGAGCCGCAGCGGATCGAGATCCTGACCTTCGAGGGCAGCTTCCACGGCCGCTCGACGGGGGCCATCGCCGCGGCCGGGTCCGAGAAGATGGTCAAGGGCTACGGGCCGCTTATGCCAGGCTTCCGGCAGCTGCCCTGGGGCGACATGGAGGCGCTGCGCGCCGCCATCGGTCCGCAGACCGCCGCGGTGATGCTGGAGCCCGTGCAGGGCGAGGGCGGCATCCGTCCGATGGACGACGCCGACCTGCGCCTGGTGCGCACGCTCTGCGACGAGACGGGGACGCTTCTGATCCTCGACGAGGTGCAGTGCGGCATGGGCCGCACCGGTCGGCTCTTCGCCCATGAATGGGCCGGCATCACCCCCGACATCATGATGGTCGCCAAGGGGATCGGCGGCGGCTTTCCGCTCGGCGCCGTGCTCGCCACCGAACGGGCCGCGCGGGGCATGGTCGCGGGCACGCACGGATCGACCTACGGCGGCAACCCGCTCGCCTGCGCCGTGGGTGCCGCCGTTGTCGGGATCATCGCCGATCCCGCGTTCCTCGCCGAGGTGAACCGCAAGGCTGCGCTTCTGCGCCAGCGTCTCGAAGGGCTGGTGGCGGCCCATCCGAAGGTCTTCGCCGGGGTGCGCGGCTCGGGTCTCATGCTGGGCCTCAAGACCCACCCCGCCCCGGCCGATGTGGTCAAGGCGGGGTACGGCGCCCATGTCCTGACCGTGCCCGCCGCCGACAACGTCGTGCGCATCCTGCCGCCGCTCACCATCACCGACGACGAGATCACCGAGGCGGTGCGACGGCTCGACCAGGCCGCGGCCCGGCTTGAAGCCACCCTCTGATTCCGTCTCACTGGTCCCAATATCCCGCGGGGGCCCCGGGGGTGCGAAACCCCCGGCCCCGCGCCACGAAAGCCTGATCCGATGAATCACTTCCTCGACATCCACAAGACCGACCCCGCCGCGCTCCGCGCCATGATCGACGACGCCCGCGCCATGAAGGACGCCCGCGCCGGCCGCCCCAAGGGCGCCCCCGATGACGAGCAGCCGCTGAAGGACCGGATGGTCGCCCTCATCTTCGAGAAACCCTCGACGCGCACCCGCGTCTCCTTCGACGTGGGCGTGCGCCAGATGGGCGGCCAGACCCTGGTGCTCTCGGGCGCCGACATGCAGCTAGGCCATGGTGAGACCATTGCCGACACGGCGCGCGTGCTGTCGCGCTATGTCGATCTCATCATGATCCGCACCTTCGAAGAGCAGACGCTTCTCGAGATGGCCGAATACGCCTCGGTGCCGGTCATCAACGGGCTGACGAACCGCACCCATCCCTGCCAGATCATCGCCGATGTCATGACCTACGAAGAACACCGCGGCCCGATCGCCGGGCGCAAGGTGGTCTGGTCCGGCGATGGCAACAACGTCTTCGCCTCCTTCGCCCATGCCGCGGGGCAGTTCGGGTTCGACCTGACCTTCACCGGCCCCGAAACGCTCGACCCCGAGCGCGAGTGGCTCGACTTCGCCGCGTCGAAGGGCCATCCGGTCACCATCGACCGCAACCCCGAACGCGCCGTCGAGGGGGCCGACCTGGTGGTGACCGACACCTGGGTCAGCATGCATGACCCGCAGTCGGCGCGCGAACGCCGGCACAACCAGCTGCGCGCCTATCAGGTGAACGAACGCCTGATGGCGAAGGCCAAGCCCGATGCGCTGTTCATGCACTGTCTGCCCGCGCACCGCGACGACGAGGCCACGAGCGCCGTGATGGACGGCCCGCATTCGGTGATCTTCGACGAGGCCGAGAACCGCCTGCACGCCCAGAAGGCGGTGATGCGCTGGTGCCTCGGGCTCTGAGCCGCCGCCGCTCTTCCCCTTGCCCGGCTGTTTCCCGACGGCTAGCAAGGGGTGGCGCAGCCGGGGGCAAGCGATGACCAGACATTCCGCATTGGCCGTGGACCTGACCGAGTTGGCCGACCGCTACGGCTCGGACAAGGGGTCGTCCAAGCACCGCTACACCGAGCTTTACCACATGCTCTTTCAGCCCCTGCGCGGGCGGGCGATCCGGTTTCTGGAGATGGGCCTTCTGATCGGCGGCCCCGAGCACGGCGCCAGCGCCGATCGCGCGACGGCGGATCTGCCCTCGGTGCGCATGTGGCTCGACTATTTCCCGAAGGCCGAGATCCACGGGCTCGACGTGTCGGATTTCTCGTGGTTCCACCACGACCGCTTCACCTTCCACCGCTGCGACATGGATCAGCGCGGGAACATCGCCGCGGCCGCCGCCGCGATGCCCGAACTCGACGTCGTCATCGACGACGCGAGCCACGCCTCGCATCACCAGCAGTTCGGCTTTCTCGAGATTTTCCCGCGGCTCAGGTCCGGCGGTCTCTACATCATCGAGGACCTGCGCTGGCAGCCCGAGGCCTACGAGCGCCCCGGCTTCACCAAGACCGCCGAGCTGATGCGCGGCTTCTCCGAGACGCGCCGCTTCCACCACGCGGACCCCGCGCTTCAGGCCGAGTTCGAGGCCCTGGCGCCGCAGATCTCGGGTTGCTTTGTCTTTCAGGCGCACTACGTGAAGTCGCGGCGCGATCAGGTCGCGGTCATCCACAAGCGCTAGTCCCGAGAGGTCGCCATGCCCGTATCCCCCCCTGCACGCCTCGGACTGGTCGGGCTCGGGACGATGGGCGCGGCGCTGGCGCTGAACATCGCCGAGAAGGGGTTCACCGTCGCGGTCCACAACCGCACGACGCGCGTGATCGCCGAGTTCCTCGCCACGGCGGGCCCGCTCGCTGCGCGCCTTGTCGGCTGCGACACGCCCGCGGCGCTGGTGGCGGCCCTGGCGCCACCGCGTGCGATCCTGCTGATGGTGCCCGCTGGGGCCGCGACCGACGCGGTCATCGCCGAGTTCGTGCCGCTGCTTTCCCCCGGCGATCTCCTGATCGACGCGGGCAATGCCGACTTCCACGACACCCGCCGGCGCGAGGCCGATCTGCGCGCCAGGGGGCTTGCGTTCATCGGCATGGGCGTGTCGGGCGGCGAGGACGGCGCGCGCCACGGGCCGTCGATCATGGCCGGCGGCCCGGCCGAGACCTATCCGCGCGTGCAGGACATCCTTGAGGCGATCTCGGCGAAATACGACGGCAGCCCCTGCGCCGCCCATCTCGGCCCGGACGGGGCCGGGCATTTCGTCAAGACCGTGCACAACGGCATCGAATACGGCGACATGCAGATGATCGCCGAATGCTGGGGGCTGATGCGCGACGGGGCGGGCATGGCGCCCGCCGATGCCGCCCGGGTCTTCGAGCGCTGGAACCGGGGTCCGCTCGACAGCTACCTGATCGAGATCACCGGCAAGGTGCTCTCCGCCACCGACCCCGACACCGGGCGCCCGATGGTCGAGGTGATCCTCGACCGCGCCGGGCAGAAGGGCACCGGGCGCTGGACGCTGATCGAGGCCTTGCGGCTTGGCCAGTCGGCCACGACCATCGAGGCGGCGGTGGCCGCGCGCAGCTTTTCGGCCGCGCGCGACACGCGACTGGCGGGGGCCCGGCTCTTCGCGGCCCCCGCACGGGCCGAGACGCCGCCCGCGGAGGAACTCGGCAAGGCGCTTCTGGCGGCGAAGATCATCGCCTACAGCCAGGGACTGTCGCTTCTTGCCGCGGCCTCGGGGGAATACGGCTGGTCGATCGACCTCGCCCGGGTGGCCGAGATCTGGCGGGCGGGCTGCATCATCCGGTCGGTGCTTCTGAACGACATCGCCGCGGCGATCCGCGCCGGCCTGCCGGAGGGCCAGCTGATCTTCGCCCCGGCCTTCGCCGATCACCTGCGGGACGGCATCCCGGCGCTGCGCCGCACGGTTGCCGCCGCGGCCCTCGGCGGGTTGCCGGTGCCGGCGCTGGCCGCGGCGCTGGGCTTCTTCGACCAGATGACCCGTGCCCGCGGAACCGCCGACCTGATCCAGGGCCAGCGCGACTTCTTCGGCGCGCACGGCTTCGAGCGGACCGACCGGGACGGCTCGGGCTTTCACGGCCCCTGGGCAATGGCTGCCGGCTGAGCGCGGACTAGCCCGGCCGCGGCTTCGCGCGCAGGGTCGGGGCCGCCGCCGTCGGATCCTCGGGCCAGGGGTGCTTCGGATACTGGCCGCGCATGTCCTTGCGGACATCGGCGTAGGAACTGGCCCAGAACCGGGGAAGGTCGGTGGTGACCTGGATCGGCCGCCCCGCGGGCGACAGCAGCGTCACCTTCAGCGGCAGGCGCCGCGGCCCCGCGACGGGATGCTCGGTCACGCCGAACATCTCCTGAAGCCGCAGCGCGATGGCGGGCTGGCCGCCCTCGTAGTCGATGGCGATCCTGCGGCCGAGCGGCGTCTCGTAGTCGGGCGGCGCCAGCCGGTCGAGGCGCGCGACGCCCTCCCAGCCCAGCGCCTCGCGGATCACGGCGACCAGATCGAGGCCGCGCAGGTCTGCCTCGGTGCGCGCCCGGCCGAGGTGGGGCAGGAGCCAGTCCTCGCGGTCAAGGATCGCGGCCTCGGAGAGGTCGGGCAGGTCCTCGCCCTGGGCGCGCAGGAACGCCACCCGGGCCATCAGTCGCCCGGCGGCCGGCGAGGGCGACAGGCCGGTCTGGCGCAGCCCGTCGAGCGCCGCCCGGGCCAGCGCGTCGGGTGACGGCGTGCCGGGGCGTTCGGACAGCACCAGCGCCCCGAACCGCTCCTCGCGCCGGGCGGTCACGCGGCCCTCGCGCCGCGACCATTCGCAGGTCTCGTGCCACCGGATGCGATCGGCGAAAAGGTCGCGAAGCTCGGATTCGTCCAGCGCCGCGCCCTGCCGGACCCGTGCCTCGCGCGGGTCGCCGTCGAGGTCGGTCGCCACGATGAACCGCGCCCGTCCGAGCGGATCGCCCTCGCGCACCAGCGCGCCCTTGCCCGAGGCGAGAAGGTAGCGCGCGCCTTCGCCCGGCCGTCGCATCCCGACCCGGTCCGGGTAGGCCAGCGCGGCCATGGCCGCCACCGACAGGGCCCCGCGATCCGCCGGCGCCAGACGGGCCAGACGCGCGGCCTCGGCCCGCACCTTGTCCACCGAGGCGCCGCGGTCGCGCGCCAGCGCCTCGATCCGCAGCGACAGGTCGGCGGGCGCGCCCATCAGAAGATCGCGGTCCGAGAGGAGTGCGGCGAGCTCGCTGGCCTGCCGGCCCGCGGTCAGCAGCATGTGACCGATCCGCGGGTGCAGGGGAAGCGCCGCGAGCGCCCGCCCATGGCCGGTGATCCGGCCGGCTTCGGTCGCGCCCAGCCCGTCGAGAAGCGCGCGCGCCTCGGCCATCGCGGGCGCCGGGGGCGGGGTCAGGAACCGCAGGTCCGCTGACCCCCACAGCGCCAGTTCGAGCGCGAGCCCCGTCAGGTCGCCGGTCTCGATCTCGGGCGGCGCAAAGGCGGCCATCGCGCCCTCTTCGCCCCGGGTCCACAGGCGGTAGCAGGTCCCGGGCGCGACCCGGCCCGCGCGCCCGCGCCGCTGGTCGGCCTCGGCGCGGCTGGCGCGCTCGGTCACCAGACGGGCCATGCCCGAGGCCGGATCGAAGCGCTGCCGACGGGCGCGGCCGCCATCGACGACCACCCGGATGTCCTCGATGGTCAGCGAGGTCTCGGCGATCGCGGTGGCGAGCACCACCTTGCGGCCCGCGGCTTCGGGCCGGATCGCCGCCCGTTGCCCGGCCGCATCCAGCGCGCCGTAGAGGGGACGGATCCGGCAGTCGGCCGGCAGAAGACCGGCCAGCATCCGGCCGACCCGGCGAATCTCGCCCTCGCCCGGCAGGAAGACGAGGATGCCGCCGCCGTCCGGCCCGGTCTCGTCGGCCGCCCGCGCGACGAGCCGCGCCACCTCGGCCTCGAAGGCACGCCCGGCCGGGCGGTCGAGCCAGCGCGTCTCGACCGGGTGGGCGCGCCCTTCCGACCGGATCACCGGAGCGCCGCCCATCAGCGCCGCGACCGGTTCGGCCGCGAGCGTGGCCGACATGACCAGCAGGCGCAGATCGGGCCTGAGCGCGTCGCGCAGCTCGAGCGCGAGCGCAAGACCGAGGTCCGCGTTCAGGGACCGTTCGTGGAACTCGTCGAAGATGACGCAGCCGACGCCCGGCAGCTCGGGATCGGACTGGATCATCCGGGTCAGGATGCCCTCGGTCACCACCTCGATGCGCGTCGCGGCGGAGACCTTCGATTCGCCCCGGATCCGGTAGCCGACCGTGCGCCCGACCGGCTCGCCCAGGGTCTCGGCCATGCGCTCGGCGCTGGCGCGGGCGGCCAGCCGGCGCGGCTCCAGCATCAGGATGCGACCCCCGGTCCCGGGCAGAAGCGCCAGCGGCACCCGGGTCGTCTTGCCCGCACCGGGCGGCGCGACCAGCACCGCCTGTCCGGCCCGGGCCAGCGCCCCGGTCAGATCCGGGATGACATCATCGACGGGCAGGCGTTCGGCGCACATGCCGTCTTATCACCGCATCGGGGGGCCATGTCCAAGCCCCTGCACTGGACAGACCCCCTCTGATGCGGGCAAAGAGACCGGGGCGCCCCGGCGCGCCGTACTCGACCGGACCAGCGATGCCCGACGCCCGATCCTCCGACTCTCTCGCCAGCGGTGTCGCCGCCGGGGACCGTCGGGCGCTTGCCCGTGCGATCACGCTGGTGGAAAGCGCGCGCGCCGATCACCGCGCCGAGGCCGAGGCGCTGTTGGCGGCGCTTGCGCCCCTTGGCCGCAAGGCGCTGCGGATCGGGCTGTCGGGCACGCCGGGCGTCGGCAAGTCGACCTTCATCGAGGCCTTTGGTCTTGCGCTGGTGGCCGAGGGCCTGCGTGTGGCCGTGCTGGCGGTCGATCCGTCCTCGACGCGCTCGGGCGGGTCGATCCTTGGCGACAAGACGCGGATGGAGCGGCTGTCGCGCGAGGCGGCCGCCTTCATCCGGCCGTCGCCCAGCCAGACGCATCTGGGGGGCGTCGCCCGGCGAACGCGCGAGGCGGCGGCGCTGTGCGAGGCGGCGGGGTTCGACGTCGTGCTGATCGAGACCGTGGGCGTCGGCCAGTCCGAGACGATGGTTGCGGGCATGACCGATCTTTTCGTGCTGCTGATCGCCCCGGCCGGCGGGGACGAGTTGCAGGGCGTCAAGCGCGGGATCATGGAGGTGGCCGACCTCGTGCTGGTGAACAAGGCGGATGGTGACCTCGAGCCCGCCGCGCGGCGCACGGTCGCCGACTACGCCGGGGCGCTCCGGCTCCTTCGCCGCCGCCCGCAGGATCCCGAGGGCTATCCGATGGTCCTGCCGGTGTCGGCCGCCACCGGCGCCGGTCTGGCCGAAGCCTGGGCCGCCATGCGGCGGCTCGCCGACTGGCGCGAGGCACAGGGCATCCTTGCGGCGCGTCGGGCCGAGCAGGCTCGCGCCTGGTTCGAGGCCGAGGTGCAGGCAGGGCTCATGGCCCGCCTTGCCGCCGACCCCCGGCTGTCGGCGCGCATCGCGGCTCTGGGGCAGGCGGTGGCCGAGGGAAGGGCCGCCCCCACCGCCGCCGCGGCCGAGGTGATCGCGGCGCTGGATCGCCGCTAGGCGGCCTTTGCAGCGGGGCTTTGCGGCCTGTTTCGAGATTGGCGCCGCTGCGCGATGAATCGCTTGACGGCGCCGGGCTTTGCGCATATCCCCCGCTGACGGATTTCCGGGCGCTGCCTCGCGGCGCCCGTTTGACTTGTGGAGGCCGGCCCCCGGGACCGGCGCAACGAAGGATCGAAGCCATGTCGCGCGTCTGCGAACTGACCGGCAAGGGCCCGATGTCGGGCAACACCGTGAGCCACGCCAACAACAAGACGCGGCGCCGGTTCCTGCCCAACCTGAACGAAGTCACCCTGATCTCGGACATCCTCGGCCAGTCGTTCCGGCTGCGCGTTTCGGCCGCGGGCCTGCGCTCGGTGGACCACCGCGGCGGGCTCGATGCCTATCTCGCCAAGGCCCGCGACGAGGAGCTGTCGCCCAAGGCGCAGAAGATCAAGAAGGACATCGCCAAGGCGCAGGCCGCCGCGGCCTGATCCGAGGCGAGGTTTCCTCGGCCCGCGGCCCCGCCCCTCGGCGGGGTTTTGCTTTTGCGTGCGGCGACATGCCGCTGCCGAGCCCTTGTTCCCGACCTCGGCCGCAGGCTAGTGTCGCCGCATGATCGTCCTCCGGCTCAGACAGGCCCTGATCGCCGCCGTCGCGGTGGTGATGGCCCTGACCAGCGTCGCGCTGGCCATGGCGCATGGCACCACCCGCATCGGCGGGCAGGTCGTCGTGCTCTGTTCGGGCGACGGCATGGTCCAGGTGGAACTGGACGCCGATGGCAACCCGGTCGGCCCGGTTCATCTCTGTCCCGATATCGCGCTGGCCGTCCTGGCCCATGTGGCGCTGCCCGAGGTCCTGCCCGTGCGTCCCGCCGGCCGGACCGTGGCGGTCGTCCTTCCCCCGCGGGTCGAGGCCCCCTCGCGCGATGCGGTCGAAACCCGGGTCCGCGACCCGCCGGCCGCCGTCTGACACCACACCCTTCCCGTCAGACAAGGATCAACGACATGACGTTGCACACGATGCTTCTGGCCGCCGCGGCGGTCTCCTTCGCGCTTCCCGCCTTGGCCGAAAGCGCCATCACGATCACCGATCCCTATGCCCGCTTCATGCCCGGCGCCAAGGCCGGCGCCGCCTTCATGGTGATCGAGAACACCGGCACCGAGGATGACCGGCTGATCGACGCCCGAGCGGACATCTCGGTCAAGACCGAGCTGCACACCCACAAGGCCGGCGACGGCGGCATGATGCAGATGGTGCATGTGCCCGAGGGCTTTCCGATCCCGGCCGGGGCCAGCCACGCGCTGGCGCGCGGCGGCGACCATGTGATGTTCATGGGGCTGAAGTCCATGCCCCGGCAGGGGGACATGATCCCGCTGACGCTGGTCTTCGAGAAGGCCGGCGAGGTTCAGGTCGAGGTGCCGGTGGACATGATGCGCGAGGACGCCCCGATGCAGGGCGGCATGGGCGCCGGGCACATGCACGGCCAGACCAACCCGTGATGCGAGTGCCGGGCGGCGCCGCGACCCGGTGCCGCCCGGCTCAGCCGCCGCAGTAGACCTCGGCCGTTTCCCCGAAATTCCGGTAGCGCTCCCAGAAGGCCTCGTGGCTGCGGCGGTCCGACTGACGGATTTCCTGGGCGCGGTCCGGGTCGCTGAAGAACCGCGCGGCCAGTCGCTGGTCCGATCCGGTCAGCGTCATGTCGGCGACCTGCTGGATGCAGCCGCAGATCGCGCGGTTGCCGCCCGACCGCTCGGAGCGAAGGCAGGCCGCCTCGATCGGGCCGGCAAGGGCCGGACCCGCCGCCGCCGCAAGCAGAACGATTGACATGGCGATGCGCATACCGTCCCCAGCGTTGACCCTGACCGGACTATGCCGATGCCGCGCCGCGCTTTCAACCGGGCCTTGTGCGACCCTTCAGCCCACCACCTCGGCCTCGTAGCCCGCACCCCGGAGCGCCGCCAGAACCGTCGCCTCGGGCAGGCCGCTGACCTCGACCTCGCGCGCCGCAAGATCGACCTGCGCCCGTGCGCCCACGGCTGCAATCGCCTGCTCGATGGTGGCCTTGCAATGGCCACAGGACATGTCGGGCACCCGGAATTTCATCGCGTGATTCCTCTCATTCGGGCGGGCGGTGACCCGCGGCCGCACCTCTGCTTTCTATGATTCCGTGGCCTCGTCCGCAAGCGCGGGGTGCGGCGGCCGCTACGGGCGATCGGGTCTGCCGGCGGGGGCACCCGCGACCCCGTGTCAAAGGGCACGGGACGGTCAAGGCGGCGCGGCGCAGGACCATGGGCCACGGGGTTGGATCCGGAAGAACACTTGAGATCGCGCTCGCGCCGTCCCGAGGACGGCGCCGATCTCGGGGCTGGATGCGGCCCTGATCCTGGCGGTGGGCGTGGTTCGAGACCGAAAAGCCGGTTCGCCTGCGGCTGGCGGGGGCAGGTCGTCCGGCCGGCCATTGACCGGCCCTGCGTTCATGGTCATATGCGCGCCATGACCGAGCTTCATCTCATCCGCAACTTCTCGATCGTGGCCCATATCGACCACGGCAAGTCCACGCTGGCCGACCGGCTCATCCAGATGACCGGGACGGTGGCCGAGCGCGACATGAAGGCCCAGCTTCTCGACAGCATGGACATCGAGCGCGAGCGCGGCATCACCATCAAGGCCAACACCGTGCGGATCGAATACCCCGCGAAGGATGGCCGGACCTATGTGCTCAATCTGATCGACACCCCCGGCCACGTGGATTTCGGCTACGAGGTCAGCCGGTCGATGCGCGCGGTCGAGGGCTCGCTTCTGGTGGTGGACGCGACGCAGGGTGTCGAGGCGCAGACGCTGGCCAACGTCTATCAGGCGATCGACGCCGGGCACGAGATCGTGCCGGTGCTGAACAAGATCGACCTGCCCGCGGCCGACACCGAGGCGGTCAAGCACGAGATCGAGGACGTGATCGGCATCGACGCCTCGGAGGCGATCCCGATCTCGGCCAAGACCGGGCTTGGCATTCCCGACGTGCTCGAGGCGATCGTGACCCGCCTGCCCGCGCCCAAGGGCAACCGCGAGGCGCCGCTCAAGGCGATGCTGGTGGACAGCTGGTATGACAGCTACCTCGGCGTCGTCGTGATGATCCGCGTGATCGACGGCGTCGTGCGCAAGGGCGACCGCATCCGCATGATGCAGACGAACGCCGTCTACGGGATCGACAAGCTTGCGGTGCTCAAGCCCGGGATGACCGACATCGCCGAGCTCGGCCCCGGCGAGATCGGCGTTCTGACCGCCTCGATCAAGCAGGTGCGCGACACCCGCGTGGGCGACACCATCACCCATGAAAAGCGGGGCTGCGACGCGCCGCTGCCGGGGTTCAAGCCCGCGCAGCCGGTGGTGTTCTGCGGCCTCTTCCCGGTCGATGCCGCCGATTTCGAGGCGCTGCGCGACGCGATCGAGAAACTGGCGCTGAACGACGCCTCGTTCTCGACCGAGATGGAGACCTCGGCCGCGCTCGGCTTCGGCTTCCGCATGGGGTTCCTCGGGCTTCTGCATCTGGAGGTCGTGCGCGAAAGGCTCGAGCGCGAATTCGACCTCGACCTCATCACCACCGCGCCCTCGGTGGTCTACCAGCTGCACATGAAGGACGGCGAGGTGCGCGAGCTGCACAACCCCGCCGACATGCCCGACCTGACCTATGTCGACCATATCGAGGAGCCGCGGATCAAGGCCACGATCATGGTGCCCGACGACTACCTGGGCGACGTGCTCAAGCTCTGCCAGGACCGGCGCGGCATCCAGATGGACCTGACCTATGCCGGATCGCGGGCGATGGTGGTCTACGACCTGCCGCTGGCCGAGGTGGTCTTCGACTTCTACGACCGGCTGAAATCGGTGACCAAGGGCTATGCGTCCTTCGACTACCAGATGCTCGGATACCGCGAGGATTTCCTCGTCAAGATGTCGATCCTCGTGAACGACGAGCCGGTCGATGCGCTGTCGATCATGGTCCACCGCGACCGGGCCGAGGCGCGGGGCCGGATGATGGTGGAAAAGCTCAAGGAGCTGATCCCCCGCCACATGTTCAAGATCCCGATCCAGGCCGCCGTCGGCGCCCGCGTCATCGCGCGCGAAACGCTGTCGGCGATGCGCAAGGACGTGACCGCCAAGTGCTACGGCGGCGACATCACCCGCAAGAAGAAGCTTCTGGAAAAGCAGAAGGCCGGGAAGAAGAAGATGCGCCAGTTCGGCAAGGTGGAAATCCCGCAAAGCGCGTTCATCAACGCGCTGAAGATGGATGGGTGAGGCGCGGTCCGGGCCCTGTCGGGGGTGAGGCGTCCCGTGAAAGGGGCAAGGCGCCGAAGGTCCGCCGTGCGGGCGCAATCGGCTCCGCTACCTCCGCCCCCACTCCCGCCACAATCGCCGGTCAGGATCGGGCTCGAACCGATCCACCGGTGCCGCTCATGCTGCGTCTTCTGATCCTCGCCGCGCTTCTGGGTGCCGGCTGGCTCTACCTGACCGGCAGCCCGCATCTGCGGGTGATCCGCGGTGCGACCGGGGGCGGGGGCGCGCATCCTTTCCTCGGGGCCGAGGCGGGGGGCGCGGTCGGGGGCTCGGCGCTCGGCGCGGCCGGGCGCATCGGGAACTGACCGGGGCCGGTCAGCGCGGCGGGCGGCGCGGCAGATCCTCGGGACCGAAGCTCACGCCCTGCGGGGCCAGCCATGCGGCAAAGCGGGCGATCTTTTCATCGAGGGAACAGGTCGTCGTCTGCCGGGCCATCTCGGCGGCGTAGGCGTCGCGCAGGTCCTGCTGGCGGTCGGGGGGCAGGTCACGGAATGGAGTCATGGCGCTCTCCTTGCGCGGCGGTCGTCCCGACCCCATATATTCGACAAATCGAATGTCTTGTGGAGTCCTCCTATGCAGGATGCCGTGAAACTGGTCTGCACCGCCTGCGGACAGGCCAACCGCGTGCCGGTGGCAAAATTGGCGTCTGGGCCGAAATGCGGCACCTGCGGCGCGGCGCTGGCCGACGGCAAGGTGGCCGAGCTCGACCCGCAGGTCCATGACAAGGCGACGCGCGGCGACGAGCTGCCGATCATCGTCGACTACTGGGCGCCCTGGTGCGGACCCTGCCGGATGATGGCGCCCGAGTTTGCCAAGGCCGCGAAGGCGCTGGCGCCGCGGGTGCGCTTTGCCAAGATCAACACCCAGGACTTTCCGCAGGTCGCCGAGCGCCACGGAATCCGCGGCATTCCGGCGCTGATCCTCTATCACCGCGGGCGTGAGGTGGCGCGGCTGGCCGGCGCCCGGCCGGCCGCCGATATCGAGGCCTTCGTGCGCTCGAAGGTGCCGGTCGGCGCCTGATCCCGTCCGGTGGCCATTCGCCCGGCCGGGCCGTTCGGGGCCGCTTGACAATCCGCCGCGGCTGTTCCAAACACCGCGCCGGAGCGGGGCAGTAGCTCAGTTGGTAGAGCGCATCGTTCGCAATGATGAGGTCAGGGGTTCGATTCCCCTCTGCTCCACCATCCTTCTCCGCATTCAGACGTGCCCGGTCTTGTCGGCGTGCCCGCTGACCGGATTGCCGGCCGTCTGCGGTCCCCGATCGCGCCTTTCGGGAGGGTCCCGTCAGTCCCGCGCCACGCGATGGCCATCGCCGATGTCGATCAGCTCCACGCGCCGCGGGCCCATGCCCAGCGGATGCACCGGGCTTGGCACGTCACCGGCAAGGCGCGGGCGGGACGGACGGACATGCCGCGGGTCCGGGACGGGTACTGCCTCGATCAGCCGGCGCGTGTAGGGATGCTGGGGGTTGCCGAACACCTGCGCCCGGGTTCCGGTCTCGACGATCTGACCCATGAACATCACCGCCACCCGGTCCGAGATGTTCTCGACCACGGCCATGTCATGGCTGATGAACAGGTAGGCCACGCCGAAGTCCTGCTGAAGGGTGCGCAGCAGGTCGAGCACGCGCGCCTGAACCGAGACGTCCAGCGCCGAGACGCTTTCATCGGCGATGATGAGATCGGGCTGGAGGGCCAGTGCCCGCGCGATGCAGATCCGCTGACGCTGCCCGCCCGAGAATTCGTGCGGGTAGCGGTCGAGCTGGTCGGCCGAGAGCCCGACGCGCGCCATCAGGTCGGCGGCGCGGTCGCGCTGTTCGGTGCGGGTGCCGACGCCGTGAATGACCAGCGGCTCGGCGATCAGGTCGCCCACCCGCATCCTCGGGTCGAGCGCCGCCATCGGGTCCTGGAACACCATCTGCACCCGCCGCCGCATCGCCTTGCGCCCGTCGCTGTCAAGCGTTTCCAGCGCCTGTCCGGCGATCTCGATCCGGCCCCGGTGCGGCACGAGACCGACCATCGCCCGCGCGATGGTGGACTTGCCGCAGCCGGATTCGCCCACGAGCGCGAAAGTCTCGCCGCGGCGGATGTCGAAGCTCACACCCTCGACCGCATGGACCTGGTGCGTGACCCGTCCGAGCACGCCTCCGCGCAGCGGAAAGCGCACCTCGACGTCGCGCAGCGTCGCCACCGAAGGGGAGACGACCGGCGCCCGTGGCGCCCCGGCGCCCATGCGCGGCACGGCGGCCAGCAGGTCACGGGTGTATTGGGCCTGCGGACTTGCGAAGAGTTCGGCGGTCGCGGCGGTTTCCACCTGGCGGCCGCCCTGCATGACGATCACGCGATCGGCCATCTCGGCGACCACGCCCATGTCGTGGGTGATGAGGATGATCGCGGTCCCCATCTCGCGCTGAAGATCGCGCAGAAGGTCCAGCACCTCGCGCTGCACGGTCACGTCGAGCGCGGTGGTCGGCTCGTCGGCGATCAGCACCTCGGGCCGCAGCGCCAGCGCCATGGCGATCATCACCCGTTGGCGCATGCCTCCGGACAGTTCGTGCGGATACTGGTCGAGACGGCGTTCCGGCTGCGACAGCCGCACCGCCTTCAGGGCCGCCAGCGCCCGGGCGCGCGCCTCGGCGCGGCCGACCGGGTCGTGGGCGCGGATCGCCTCGGCCAGCTGGGTGCCGACGGTCAGCACCGGGTTCAGGCTGGTCATCGGCTCCTGGAAGATCATCGCGATGCGGTCGCCGCGCAGCGCGCGCAGGCGGGCCTCGGGCAGGCCGATCAGGTCGGTACCGCCCAGCCGCACGCTCCCCCCTGTCACCCGGACGGCGGGCGGCGGCAGCAGGCCCATGATCGCAAGCGACGTGATCGACTTGCCCGACCCGCTTTCGCCGGCGATGGCCAGCGTTTCGCCCCGGTTCAGGGTGAAGCTCAGGTCGCGGACCAGCGGCCGGAGCCCGGTCTCGGTCCGGACCGAGACGCAGAGCCCCTCGACGGCGAGCACCGGACCCGGCGCCGGGGCCGAGGCGGCCCCGGCCTGCGTTTCGGCCAGGCTCATTCGAAGACGCAGCGCGGGAAGTAGAAGCTGACCACCCAGTTCGGCATGTCGACGATTTCCGAGATGCGCAGGTCGCCGCAGGTCGAGACCAGCATGTAGGCATCGACCGCCGGCATGCCCCGGGTCGCGCAAAGGAGGTCGATCATGCCGGCCACGGCGTCGCGCGCGGCGGACATGAGATCGGGACCGATGCCGGTCGTCACCTCATAGCCCTTGGCGTCGAGATGCCGCGTCACCGGGCCCGGCGTGGTGAAGCGTGGCAGCTTCAGGTTCGCACCCTTCACCAGATCGAGCGTCAGCGTGACATCCATCGGGCTTTCGATGGCGGTGCCGCAGACCTCACCGTCGCCCTGCGCGGCGTGGGTATCGCCCACGCTGAAGAGCGCGCCCGCCACCTCGACCGGCAGGTAGAGCACGGTGCCGGCGTTGAGGTCGCGGATGTCGAGGTTTCCGCCCACGCGCCGGGGCGGCACCACCGAATGCAGACCCTTCTCGGCCGGCGCGCATCCGATCGTGCCGGCGAAGGGCTTGAGCGGCACGCGCCCGTCGCTGCCCCAGAGCGCCGGCGCCATGTCGGTCGGATCGTATTTCCAGACCTTCAGCGCCGGTTCGGGGAACTGGCCGGCCAGAAGCCCGAAACCCGGGATGTTGGCGGTCCAGCCGAAACCGTGCCCGTCGAAGACGCGCGGCGCGAAGCCTTCGATGGTGATCTTCAGCGCATCGCCGGGTTCGGCTCCCTCGACCCAGATCGGCCCCGAGACCGGGTTGATCTTGCCGAAGTCGAGGGTGCGCACATCCTCGACCGTGGACGACGGGCCAAGCTGGCCCGCCGAGGAATCATGGCAGTGGAACAGGATCGTCGATCCCGGTTCGGCGCGCAGCGCCGGGGCCAGGGAATTGTCCCAGCCGAAGTGATGCTGCGCGCCGTGGATGGTGTAGTTGCAGGCCTTGCACATGCTATTTCACGTAAACGTAGTCATAGTTGACGGGGATCGAGACCGGATCGACGTAGAGCGCGTCCTCGCCGCCCATCCGTTCGGACTTCATCGTGTAGCGCTCCTCGTTGAAGACCGGCACCCAGGGCGCCTGCTCCATCACACCCATGTAGACGTCGGACCAGAGCTTCAGGCGGTCCGCCGCCTTGGCCGGGTCGGACAGGCTGTCGGCCTCGACCGCCTTCTTGTCCAGCGCCTCGTCGCAGAACTTCGACCAGTTCCAGCCACCCTCGCCCGCACCGGCGCAGCCGAGGATCGGGCCGTAGAAGTTCGAGGGATCGGGGAAGTCCGCGATCCAGGCCATGCCGCCCGACCAGATCATCGGCGCCTGGCCCGCGCCGCCGGCCTCGATCACGTTGGCCTGGGCCAGCGACTGGAGATTGGCCTTGATGCCGATGGCGGCGAGATCCTGCTGCATGGCCTGGGCGATGCGCGGGTTCGGGTCGGTGTTCATCACGTAGAGATCGGTCTCGAACCCGTCGGGATAGCCCGCGGCCGCCAGCATTTCCTTGGCCTTGGCGGGGTCGAAGGGATAGCCCGCGTAGCCTTCGGTATAGCCCGGCATCGACGGCGGCAGCGGCTGGGTTGCCGGCACCGCGCGGCCGTTGATGATCTGGACGATGCGGTCCTTGTTGATCGCCATGTTCACCGCCTGGCGCACCTCGACCTTGTCGAAGGGGGGCTTGGTGACGTTCATGGTGATGTAGCCGGTGTGCAGCTGGCCGCCCACCACCACGCGCGCCTTCTGCGCCGGGTCGGCCATGACCTCCTGGAACTTCGCGGGCGGAATGCCGTCGCCGGGCACGTCCACCTCGCCCTTCTGCAGCCGCAGCAGCGCCACCACCGGTTCCTGCCCGACCTCGAAGGTCACGCCGTCCAGATAGGGCACGCCCGGGCGCCAGTAGTCGGCGTTCTTCTCGAACACCAGCCGCTGGCCCAGCGTCCATTCCGCCAGCTTGAAGGCCCCGGTTCCGACCGGATGCTTGCCGAAGTCGGCGCCGTATTCGTCCACCGCCTCCTTCGGCACCACCGAGGCAAAGTTCAGGGCCATGACGTGCAGGAAGGTGGCGTCGGGGCGCGACAGGGTGATCTTCACGGTCAGGGGATCGACGACCTCGACACCCGACAGGCCGCCCGGTCCGGCGGCGTCGAAGCCCGCGATCGAGCCGAAGAAGCCCGCACCGGGCGACTGGGTCGCCGGATCGGTCACGCGGTCGAGCGAGTATTTCACGTCCGTAGCGGTCATCTCGCGGCCATTGTGGAACTTGACACCGGGGCGCAGCTTGAAGGTGTAGGTGAGCCCGTCCGGCGAGATCTCGTAGCTTTCGGCGAGGCCCGGGCGCAGGGTGGTGGTGCCGGGAACATAGTCCATCAGCCCGTCGAAGAGCGACTTGATCATCGACCAGTTCTGCCAGTCGTAGCCGATCGCCGGGTCGAGCGTGGCCACGTCGTCCTTGTAGGTCACGGTGATGGTGCCGCCGGGCTTGGCGTTCGGGTCGGGGGTGTAGTCCTGCGCGGCGGCCGGCAGCGCGAGGCACAGCGCGAGGGCGGTCGAGGTCAGCCAGGTCTTCATTGTCTCTCTCCTGTCGGTCGTGTTGCTGTTGTGGTTGCGGGTCATCTGAGGCGGATGCGGGGGTCGATCATCGGGGCGACGAGATCGGCGAGCAGGTTGCCCAGCACGATCGCGCAGGCGGAGACCAGCGTGACGCCCATGATGATCGGGATGTCGACGCGCTGGATCGCCTGCCAGGCGAGTTGGCCGATGCCGGGCCAGCCGAACACGCTTTCGACCACGACGATGCCGCCCATGAAGACGCCGATGTCGATGCCGATCATGGCGATGACCGGCAGGATGGCGTTCGGCAGCGCGTGGCGCAGCACGATCCGCGCGCGGCCCAGCCCCTTGGCGCGGGCGGTCCGGATGAAGTCCTGCCGCAGCACGTCGATCATCGAGGATCGCATCATCCGGCTGTACCAGCCCGACCCGAGGATGCCGAGCGTCACCGCCGGCAGCACCAGATGCGCCGGCGTCCCGTAGCCCCCGATCGGGAACCAGCCGAGCCGCACCGCAAAGACGTAGAGGACCAGCAGGCTGACCACGAACTGCGGCGCCGAGACGGTGACGAAGGAGGTCATCATCAGCACCTGGTCCATGACCCGCCCGCGCAGCAGCGCGGCGGCGATGCCCATGCCGAGCCCGAGCACCAGCTCGCAGGCAATTCCGGCCGCCATCAGAAGAAGCGTCGCGGGAAGCCGCGACAGGATCAGACCGGCCACCTCGGTCTTCTGAAGATAGCTGCGGCCGAGATCGCCCTGGAAGAGCCCCGCCAGATAGCGGCCGTACTGGACGAGGAACGGCTGGTCGAGCCCGAGCTGGCGGCGGATGTTCTCGACCGTTTCGGCCGTCGCCGAGCGCCCGGCGATCTGGCGCACCGGGTCGGCGGGCAAGACGTAGAGCAGCAGGAAGGTGATGAAGCTCACCCCCAGAAGGATGAGCGCGGATTGCAGCAACCGGCGCAGCAGGTAGGCCACCATCAGTCGCGCCCCCTCTGCGTCGGGTCCAGCACGTCGCGCAGCGCGTCGCCGACCAGGTTGAACGACAGCGCCAGAAGGATGATCGCGGCGCCCGGGATGAACACCAGCCAGGGCGCCGACTGGAAGTAGGTCTGGTTCTCGAAGATGATGTTGCCCCAGGAGGGCGTCGGCGGCTGCACGCCCACGCCGAGGTAGCTGAGCGTCGCCTCGAGAAGCACGGTCGTCGAAATCCCGAGCGTGCCCCAGACGATGATGGTGGGCACAAGGTGCGGCAGGATGTGCCGGAAAAGGATGCGCCCCGTCCCCGCGCCCAGGGTGCGTTCGGCGGCGATGAAGTCGCGTTCGGCAAGCGAGGTGGTCTCGGTGTAGATCACCCGTGCCGTCTGCACCCAGTTCACCAGCGCGATGACCATGGCGACGATCCAGAGCGAGGGCTGGAAGATCGCGGCGAGGCAGATCGCGAGCAGGAGCGCGGGAAAGGCCATCATCAGGTCGGTGAAGCGCATCAGGACCGCGCCGACCCAGCCGCGGAAATAGCCGGCGGTGATCCCGACCAGGGTGCCGATCAGAAGCGCAAGCCCGTTGGCCGCGACGCCGATGACCAGCGAGGTGCGGGCGCCGTAGAGGAGGCGCGACAGCAGGTCCCGGCCCAGAAGGTCGGTTCCCAGCAGGAACCGGCCGTCGGGCGGGAGGGGGGCGCCTTCCAGGGTCAGCCCGTCGAAAAGCTGCTCGTCCGGTCCGTAGGGCGCCAGGAAGGGCGCAAAGACCGCCCCGAGGATGACCAGAACGATCATGGCCATCCCGAAGAGCGCGACCTTGCGCCCGGCGAGCCGCGCCAGAGCCCCCTTCGGCCGTGGGGCGGGATCAGCCGCGGTCGCGTCGGTCATCGCGATCCACCCCCTCTGCCTGGCTGGCGACGATCCGCCCGGCCGCATCCTCGAAGCTGATCCGCCAGGCCATCGCCATCCGGCGCAACTGGGCATAGGCCTCGGCCTCGGACTTGCCGCGCGCGGCCAGAAGCGTCACCGCCCGCACGACGGTGAGCCGTTCGTCCAGCCGGCGGCGCAGGTCGGCGATCTCGGCCGAAAGCGCGCGCTGCGCGTCAAAGGCATCGCGCGCGATCAAGAGCGCCGAATAGGCGCCGTTGTCGCCCACGGGCTTCAGGATCTGCGCATGCGCGCCGGCCCGCAGCGACCATTCCACCCGGCCCGGCGCCTCGGACCCGATCAGCGCGATCATCGGCATCGGCGGCCGGCCCGGCTCCCAGGGGAACATCGCGTCATGGCCCATGTCGGCGTCGAAGAACACATAGTCCGCGGCCAGGGCGTCGGGCGCCAGCTCCGGCCAGGCCTGCGTCACCTCAAGGCCGATGGCCGCCAGTTGCCGGGTGAGCGCGTGTACCGTCGCATGCGGACGGTGCAGGATGACCGCCCGGGCGCCACCGAGGTTCGGAGTGCGGATCGGCCGTCTCATGACACGACCCTCAGGGACGGCGCCGCCGGAACGCTGCGGCTGCGGGTCAGGTAGGGATCGCCCGCGACCCGGTCGGTGCGCTGGATGACCCGGAACGCGCCCTGCTCGACACGCGCGATCAGCGCCGGCAGCGTGGTGTGATGGGTCTCGGGATCGACGATGCCGCCCGCGCCGTCGCCCGCGAGAAGCTGCGCGAGGCTCAGGTTCTCGGCGCCCGGCCGATGGGCGAGCAGACGCGCCAGCTCGCGCACGGCCGCGAAGGCCGCGGCCTCATGCGACGATCCGAAGTTGCCCGGCCCCGGCCAGCCCCCCGCTCCGCGGAAATAGGGACCGGCGGCGACCAGCCCCTCGGCCGCGGTGCCCAGCGCCGGCAGTTCGCATTCCGTCAGATTGCAGGACAGGACCGGGCAGCGGTCGGGCCGGAAATGCGGATCGGTCATGCCCAGCTGGCGGAACGCGGCGAGGAATTCGTAGGACGACGGACCGATGAGCGAGTTCAGCACGAAGTCGGGACGGATGGCGCGGATCTCGTCGATCATCCGGCCCACGTCGCGCGATCCGATCGGAAGGTAGCGCTCGCCCAGAACCTCGCCGCCCGCGGCCAGGATCCGTTCGCGGGCAAGCCGGTTCATCTCCCAGCCCCAGATGTAGTTCGATCCGGTCAGCCAGGCGCGGCGGCCGTGCGCCGGCATCACCCAGTCGAGCAGCGGCAGCAGGTGCTGATTCGGGCAGGCGTGGGTGTAGACCACGTGGTCCGAGGCCTCGAACCCCTCGTAGGGCACCGCGTACCAGAGGGTGCCGCCGTATTTCTCGACGGTCGGGATGACCTCCTTGCGACTCCACGAGGTCACGCAGCCGACCACATGGCGCGCGCCGCTGTCGCGCAGGATCTCCTCGCAGAGCGGGCCGTAGAGATCGACATTGCCGCCGGGGTCGCGCTCGACCGGCACGAAGCTCAGGTCCAGCGACGGGTCGGCATTGACCATCGCAACTGCGGACAGAACCCCGGTCCGGCAGGCCTCGGAAATCAGCGAATAGCTGCCGGCGCGCGAGTAGAGAAGGCCGAGTTCGATTCGCCGCTTCATCGGGTCGTGGTGTCCCCATAACGCACAAAGCCCCGACGCAGACCGCAAAGTCCGCATTCAGGGCCCGGATGCCGTTCGAAGTTTGTCGATTGTTCGACAGACTAGACGGCTCGTGTCTGCGGTCAAGCGGTACGGACGGGAGCGCAAGCCCGCGCCCACCGCCCTGCCCGAATTTTCGGCAGTGACGATGACCGAGGCGGCGGAACCGGCACCGCACGGCGCGGTCCGGTGGCGAGCCGTGCCTAACTTCCGGGCGCGCGCCACATGGCGGTGGTGATTCCCTGATCGACAAGGGCCTTCTGCGCGGCATAGGCCGCGCGCCAGCGGGCGCGCGCCTCGTCGTAGGCAGCGCGGTTGCGCCGGTCGGGCGAGACCACGCGCTCGGTCTGGACGAAGGCGCGTCCGGCCTCGGGAAGGCTTGAGAACTGGCCGATGCCGGTTGCGGCCGCCGCCGCGGCGCCAAGCGCCGTCGCCTCGCGCACGACGGGTATGCGCACGTCCCGTCCGGTCACGTCCGCAAGGATCTGCGGCCAGAGCCGGCCCTTCGCCGCGCCGCCCCCGAGGATCAGCGGGCCGGAACTGCCGACGCCGGCGAAGGTCTCGACCCGGTCGAGGTTCTCGGCCGCGACGATGGCGGGGTTTTCCTGGATCGCGCGGAAGATCGCCCCCTTGCTGCACAGCGCCGGGTCCAGCGACAGGTTCAGAAGCGACGGCGCGGCGTGGTACCAGCGTCCGAAATCCATCGCGTCGGAATAGATCGGTATGATGTCATGCGCGCCCACCGGCACCTGCATGGCGAGGTCCTCCATGACCGCGTAGGCGTCGCGGCCGGTTGCCTGGGCCAGCGCCTTTTCCTCGGCGCAGAAGGCGTTGCGGAACCAGCGGGCGGTGAGACCGACGAAGAAGCTGATCGCCTCGGCCTGGTTCATCTGCGCCACGGCGGCGCTGTTCACGCGCACGCGCATCGTCGGATCGACCGAGCCCGCCGGGATGTTCACCACCTGCTGCCAGAAGGTTCCGCCCAGCACGGCCGCGTCGGCAAGGTCCGGCACGCCGAGGCCGACCGACCCCAGCTGGACGTCGCCGCCACCCGCGACGAAAGGGGTGCCGACGGCAAGGCGGGTTTCCGCGGCGGCCGCGGCCGTGATGCCTCCGGCGATGGTTCCGGGCTCGACCACCCGCGGGAACATCGCCCGGTCAAGGCCCGCCCGGGCGATCAGCGCGTCCGACCAGTCGCGCCGTTCAAGGTTCATCAGGCCGTTCGTCGAGCCGTTCGTCGGCTCGACGGTGATCTCGCCGGTGAGGCGGGCGGCGATCCAGTCGTTGACCATGGACAGATGGCGCACGCGCCCGAAGAGGTCGGGGCGATGCCGGCGCAGCCAGTTGAGCCGCGGCAGGGCGCCAAGCGCGAAGGTCTCGCCCGAGATGGTGTAGAAGTCGCGCTCGAAGTCGGGGCCTTTCGCCTTGAGCTCGGCCACCTCGGCGCCCGCGCGGCTGTCCACGTTCGCGCAGGCCCAGATCTCCCGCCCGTCCCGGTCGTAGAGGACGATCGCCTCGCGCATCGAGGTCGAGCTGACCGCGGCAATGTCGGTTCCCGACAGGCCGCATTCCGCCAGTACCTTGCCGATGCAGCGGTTCAGGAGCGCCCATCCGCCTTCCACGTCGAAGGCCATCGACCCGGGCACGCCCGGCTCGGGCCGATGAAGCCATTCCTCCTGGGCAAAGCCGATCTGGCTGCCGGCCCGGTCGAAGATCACCGCGCGCCCGCTGCCGGTTCCGGCGTCGAGGATCAGAAAGTGTCCGGTCATCCCTGCCTCCTCAGCAGATCGCGGGCGGTCTCCTCGTCGGTGACAAGCGTGTTGGCGAGCCGGCCGCGCAGCAGCCCGGCAATGGCCTCGATCTTTTCGGGGCCGGCGGCCGCGGCCACGACCGACGGTATCCGCCGCAGGTCGTCGGGGGTGACGGCGACGACATGCCGGTGCAGGTCGAGGTCGAGGATCTGGCCGTCGCGGTCGTAGAAATGGCCGAGCACGTCGCCGACCGCGCCCCGACGGGTGAAGAGCTCGATCTCGGCGCTGGTGCAGTAGCCGTAGCGGACAAGCGTTGCGGACCGTGCGACCGAGCCCACACCGATCAGCGCGGTCCGGGCCGTCACCGCCATGTCCAGAACGTTGCGGACGTAGGGCTCGACCCGCAGCATCTCGGCCAGTTCGGGCGACGAGACGCGGAGCGGTGTCGGGATCAGGTGCGCGAAGTTCTGCGGCCCGTAGAGCCCGGTGTTGCCGATATAGGCCGAGACCCCGCCGGTCAGGCTGACCAGGGCGATGTTCGACTGCGGAAAGACCGGCGCCATGAAGCGCAGCGCCGTGCTGGTCGCCTCGCCCCAGCCGATCGCCAGAAGGTCGCGCGGGGCGAGCTGCTGGATCAGAAGGCTGGCCGCCGCCCGCCCGATGCGGGCCGGGGCGGGAAGTCCGGCGACCGCCGGAACCACCCGCGCGTCCGCCAGTCCGAAGGCCGCGATCAGGTCCTGCTGAAGCCCGAGGCAGCCCTGGAAGGGCGAGTTGATGCGCAGCTCGATCAGGCCGGTCTGGCGGCCCTTCTCCAGCAGCCGCGAGATCTTGATGCGCGACAGGCCCAGCATGTCGGCGATCTGATTCTGGGTCAGGCCGTCGTTGTAGTAGTGCCAGGCGGCACGGGTGATGAGCTCGATCTCCTCGCTGTCCGAGATCTGCGGCGAGTCGGCGAATTCGTCGGCGCTGTGCAGGACGTCATTGGGCATGGGCTGACCTCAGGATCCTCTGCGAGGCGATCATTTGTTTCCCGTGTTGTCAACTGCACCGCCGGATTCGCGAGGCTATTGGCGATACCCCAGCAAGTCTCTTGACAGAAATGTTCAGATGATTCTTGCTTGCAACAAATGATCGCATCTGGCGCCCGGCCTGCAAGACGGGCGCTGCGGCGGAACACGAAGGGGAGGGGGCGGCCATGTTCGTGCAACTGGTGCATATCCGGGTGAAACCGGGTCGGGTCGAGGACTTCCTGCGGGTCTTCCGGGTCAATTTCGACGGCACGCGGTCCGAGCCGGGGAATTACCGGTTCGACGTGCTTCAGGATGCCGGGGACGATCATCACTTCGTCATCTACGAGGCCCTCGAATCCGAAGCGGCGGTGGACGACCACCGCCGGACCGAGCACTACCGGACGACGGTCGCGGGGCTGGCCGAGCTCACCATCGGCGGGCGCGAGAAGGATTTCTTCCGCCTGGTAATGCCGGATCATGCGCAAGTACTGGCCGGAGCGTGACGCCGTGGCCGACGCCGCACTCCTGCTGCGCGAGCGGGTACGCGGGATCAGCGCGGGGATCCTCGCCGCGCTTCCCGGTCGGCTGGAGCAGGCCGCCGGGGATCTGGCGCGCTGGGGCGGGCGGATTGCGCATTTCGACGTCATGGACGGATGCTTCCTCCCGACGATCACCGCAGGCCCGGCCTTCCTCGCGGCCGCCGCGGGTCATCTTCGGGACGTGCACCTGATGGTCGCCCGGCCGGGCAGGTGGACGCCTTCGCGCGGGCCGGGGCCGATGTCCTGACCGTTCATGCCGAAGCCGAGGATCCCGCCGGCGCCGTGCTGGCGACCCGCGCGGCCGCGGCCCGGCTGGGCCGGCCGATCCTCGCCGGGGTCGCGGTCATGCCCGGCACGCCGCTCGAGGCGCTTGATCCGCTTCTCGCCCTCGGGCCCGATCTCGTGCTTGTCCTTGCGGTCGATCCGCGCGACGGCCGGCCGGCCGACGTGGACCGCGCCTGCGCGCGGCTTGCCCGTCTGCGCGATCGTGCGGCGGCGGGAACCCTTCTTGCCCTCGACGGCGGCATCACGCCCGCGACCATCGGCACGGCCGCGGCCTGCGGTCCCGATCTCGTGGTCTCGGGAAGCGCCATCTTTTCGGCCCCCAACCCGGCCGCGGTCTTCGCCGGCCTGTCCGAGACCTGGGCGGCCGGCCAGCCGACCCGAAACGGGAGGAGCGGACCATGACCGGGGCGAACTCCGCCGCCGACCGGCCGCTTGTCGCGCTGCAGGGCGTCTGGAAGGTGTTCGACAGCGTGCCGGTGCTGCGCGGGATCGATTTCGACATCCGCCCCGGCGAGGTCCACGCGCTTCTGGGCGGCAACGGGTCAGGCAAGTCCACGCTGGTCCGGATCCTGTCCGGCGCCCACCAGCCGACCGAGGGCACCATCGCGATCGACGGCCGGCCCGTCGTCCTGCCGCGGCCGTCCGACGCGCACCGGATGGGCGTCTACATGGTCCCGCAGGAGCCGCACATCTTCCCGAGCCTGTCGGCTCTGGAGAACCTCACCATGGGGCTCGGGGGCGGTCCGGCACAGGAGGCCGAGGCACGGCGGCTTGCGGCCGAGATCGGACTGGGCATCGACTTTGCCGCGCCGGGCGCGGAGCTGTCGATCGCCAACCAGCAGCTGGTCGAGATTGTCCGCGGACTTCTGCGCAAGGCACGGGTTCTCATCCTCGACGAGCCGACCTCGTCGCTCACCCGCCGCGAGGTGCAGGCGCTGGCGACCGAGATGCGGGCGCTGGCGGCGCGGGGAATCGGCATCCTGTTCATCTCGCACCGGCTGGATGAGGTGCTGCACCTGTCGGACCGGGTCAGCGTCCTGCGCGACGGAGGGTTCGTCCTGTCGGCTCCGGCCGCGGGTCTGACGCCGGAAAGGCTGGTCGAGGCGATGCTGCCCTCGGACTACACGCCCTCGGCCGCCGCCGCGGCGGTGCGGCCGGCCGATGCGGAGCCGGTTCTGGACGTGCGCGCGCTGAGCGGGCGCGCGTTCCGCGACGTGTCGTTCCAGGTACAGCCCGGCGAAGTCCTCGGCATCGCCGGGGTGGTCGGCTCGGGGCGCACCGAACTGGCCGAGGCGATCTACGGGATCGACACGGACGTGACCGGCGAGGTGCGGATCGCGGGACGGCCCGCGCCCCTGCGCAGCCCGCGCGTCAGCCAGGCCATGGGCCTCGCCTATGTTCCCGAGGACCGCCACGCGCACGGCATCTTCCTTGGCCTGCCAAGCTCGCGCACGGTGGTCGCGGGCCTTCTGGCTCTGGGCCGCAGGGACTGTCTCGGCGCCGCGGGCGAGGCCGACCTGACCCGCCGGTTCATCGACCGCCTGCGGATCAAGATCTCGGCGCCGTCGCAGGCCGCGCGGACCCTGTCGGGCGGAAACCAGCAGAAGATCGTTCTGGCCAAGACGCTCGCGCCCGAGCCGCGGGTCGTCATCCTCGACGAGCCCACCCGCGGCAGGATGTCTATCGGTCGATCCGCGATCTGACGGCGCAGGGCGTGGGCGTGGTGGTCATCTCCTCGGAGGTGGGCGAGATCGCCGAGATAAGCGACCGCGTATGCGTGATGCGCGCCGGCCGCCTGTCGCCCTTGGCGCCGGGGCGCCGATCGGTCGAGCAGATCTCGGCTGCGACCTTCGACGCGCGGGGAGGAGTCGCCGGATGATGCGCCTTCTCAAGAGCCGGGAGATCCTCGTCCTGGCGCTGCTGATCGTGATGATCCTGGCGGTGTCGACGGTCAACGCGGCGGTCCTGCGCCCGATCACGCTGATCAACATCGTGAACTCGTCGCTGTTCCTGGTGCTTCTGTCGGTCGGTCAGATGTTCGTGGTGCTGACCCGGGGCATCGACGTGTCGGTCGGCGCGATCGCCGGCGTCGCCGCGGTGATCTTCGGCTTTGCGCTGAACGCGGACCTGCCCTTGCCGCTGGCCATGGCGGCGGCGATGCTGACCGGCCTGGCCGCCGGGGCGGTCAACGCGGCGGGCATCGTGCTTCTGAGCGTGCCGCCGATCATCATGACGCTCTCGACCCTGGGCATCTATCGCGGCCTGATGCGCGTGCTCACCGGCGGCAGCTGGATCGAGCAGGTGCCGCAGTCGATCAAGTCTATGGCGGTGACGCGCGTCGCCTCGGTTCCGGTCCTCGTGATCGTGGTGGCGGCGCTCGTCCTCCTCGGGGCCGTGCTGATGGCGCGCATCCGGGCCACGCGGAACTTCTACGCGGTCGGCGACAACCGCGAGGGGGCCTTCCTGATGGGTCTGAACGTCCGGGCGACCGAGGCCGCGGCCTACACGCTGTCGGGCCTTCTCGCCGGCATGGCCGCCATCGTCTTCGTGGCGCAGATCGGCTTCGTGCCGATGCAGACCGGCCAAGGACAGGAGCTGAAGGCCATCGCCGCGGTGGTGCTGGGCGGTGTCAGCCTCATGGGCGGCACCGGCAGCATCTGGTCGGCGGTGATCGGGGCGCTGTTCCTGACCACGGTCGACAGCATGATGATCTTCCTGCGCGTTCCTGGTTCCTGGAACAACGCCGTGGCCGGGGCGGTGCTGCTGACGGTCGTGGTGTCGGATTACCTGATCCGGCGCGCGGTCCGGCGCCGCCAGATGGCGCAGCGCGCCGCCGAGCGCCGTCAGTCCGAGGTCGAGACCCTGGCGATGCGGGAGGTGGGGCCATGACGCTGCCGCGCTGGATGCGAAGCTGGGAAGCGTTCCTTGCGCTCGCCCTGGCCGCCGAGCTGGTCATTCTCGGGCTGATCTCGCCCGCATTCCTCAATCCCGAGAACCTGCTCTTCTCGACCAGCGACTTCGCGCATGTGATCATCGCCGCGGTCGGGCTCACGCTGGTCATCATCACCGGGGGCATCGACATCTCGGACGTCTCGGTCATGGGCCTGGCCTCGATCGTGCTCGGGCTGGCCTTCGTTGCCGGGGTGCCGATCGGCCTCGCGGTGGTGCTTGCGCTGTCCACGGGGGCGGGGGCGGGGACGCTCAACGGCGTGGTGGTGTCGCGCACCGACGTGAACCCGCTGGTCATCACGCTGGCCACGCTGTTCCTCTTCGCCGGCATCGCGACCGGCGTGCCCACGCTTCTGGACCTGATGGGGTTCAAGGCTTACAGCGCCGGCGGCTTCGAGGCCTAACAGTACGAGGGCATCACCGGCCTGCCGAAGGCGTTCACCTGGATCGGCACCGGCAGCATCGGCTGGGTGCCGCTGCCGCTGGTGGTGACGGTCGCGGTCACGGCGCTGGCCGCCTGGCTTCTGGCCCGCACGCGCTTCGGCCGGTTTCGGTTCTTCATCGGCGTCAACGCCGAGGCGGCGCGCTATTCGGGCGTTCCCGTGCGGCGCACGCTGGTCTGGGTCTACACCTTCAACGGCCTCTGCTCGGCCATCGCCGGGCTGGTGCTGACCGCCTATTTCACCTCCGCCCGGTCGGACCTGGGCAGCGAGGCGCTTCTCGGCATCATCACCGCTGTCGTTCTGGGCGGAACCTCGATCCAGGGCGGTTCGGGGTCGGTGCTCGGCACGTTCCTCGCCGGACTGGTGCTCGGCTACCTGCGGCAGGGGCTGCTGGCGCTGGGCATCACCAGCGACGTGGTGCCGGTCATCATCGGCGGGCTGCTGGTGTCCAGCGTTGCCCTCAAGATCGCCACGGCCCGCATCGCCGTCCATCGCGCGAACCGCATCGCCTACGAGGCCGGTCGCGCCGTGGTCGGAAGGACGGAGGCCCGGCCCTGACCACCCACGCAAGAGAGAGGCCGGCGAACGGCCCGCAGGAACCAAGAACCCGAACGACCCCGGAGGAGGAAAACCCGATGAAACACTCAAGGATCACACCGACCACGGCCTTCGCGCTTGCGCTCGGCCTTTCGGCCGGAGGCGGCTTCGCCGAGGGCGCGAAGATCGCCTTCATTCCCAAGCTGACCGGTGTCGGCTTCTTCGAATCCGGCGGCAAGGGCGCCATGGAGATGGGCAAGGAGCTGGGCATCGAGGTGAAATACGACGGCCCGTCCGAGACCTCGGTCTCGGGCCAGGTCGAGTTCATCAACAACTTCGTCAACCAGGGCTATACCGCGATCGCCATCTCGTCGCTGTCGCCCGACGGGCTGTGCGAGTCGCTCAAGCGCGCGCAGGAAAAGGGCGTGAAGGTCCTGACCTGGGACAGCGACGTGAACCCCGAATGCCGCAGCTACTACATCAACCAGGGCACGGCCGAACAGCTTGGCGCGCTCCTGGTGGACATGGCGGCCGGCCAGATGGCCGATCCGACCGCGCCGCAGAAGGTGGCGTTCCACTACTCCTCGCCCACGGTGACCGACCAGAACAAGTGGGCTGAGGTGGCCAAGAAGATCATCGCCGAGAAGTATCCGAGCTGGGAGGTCGTCGCGACCGAGTTCTCGAACCAGGACGCGCAGAAGGCCGTGCAGGTGCCGACCGCGCTGTTCCAGACCTATCCGGACCTGAACGCGGTGATCTGCCCCGATGCCAACGCCCTGCCGGGCACGGCGCAGGCGGCCGAGAACCTCGGGATCTCGGGGAACGTCATCATCACCGGCTTCTCGACGCCGAACACCATGCGGCAATACGTGAAGTCCGGCACCGTCAAGGCCTTCGGCCTGTGGGACGTCGTCGTTCAGGGCAAGCTGTCGGTGTTCATCGCCAACGAGCTGGTGAAGGGCGCCGTCTACAAGGTCGGCGACAAGATCGAGTTCCCCGGCATCGGCACGGTCGAGGTCAGCCCCAACTCGGTGCAGGGCTACAGCTATGAGGCCGAGAACAACGGCATCATCCTCCTGCCCGAGCGGACCGTGTTCACCGCCGAGAACATCGACAACTTCGACTTCTGATCCGAAAGACGGGGCAGGCTGCCTTCGGGCGGTCTGCCCCGGCCCATTCCAGAAAGGGACTGCACATGGCCGATCTCGACGACATCGAGGAAGGCAAGGATTTCGGGCTGGACCGGCCGGCCGACACCCAGGGCTTCTTCCTCAAGGGAGCTGCCAATCACGACTGGGGGATGAAGAACCGCCTGTCGCGCATCTTCAACCCGGTCTCGGGCCGCACGGTGATGCTGGCCTTCGACCACGGCTATTTCCAGGGTCCGGCCACCGGGCTGGAGCGCATGGACCTCAACATCCTGCCGCTGGTGCCCTACTGCGACGTGCTGATGTGCACCCGCGGCGCGCTCCGGTCCACCATACCGCCCAGCGTGACAAAGCCCGTGGCGCTGCGCTGCTCGGGCGGCAATTCGATCCTGACCGAACTGTCGAACGAGACGGTGGCGGTGGACATCGAGGATGCCATCCGCCTTGGCGCCTGCGCCATGGCAGCGCAGGTCTACATCGGTGCGGAATACGAGCACAAATCCATCACCAACGTCATCAAGCTGATCGACACCGGCACCCGCTACGGGATCCCGACGCTGGCGGTGACCGGGGTGGGCAAGGACATGGCGCGCGACGCCCGCTACTTCGGGCTGGCGACCCGCATCGCGGCGGAACTCGGCGCGCAGTACGTCAAGACCTACTTCGTCGAGGAGGGCTTCGAGAAGGTGGCGGCCGGCTGCCCGGTGCCGCTGGTCATCGCCGGAGGCAAGAAGCTGCCCGAACGCGAGGCGCTTGAGATGGCGTGGAAGGCCATCGAGCAGGGCGCTGCCGGCGTGGACATGGGGCGCAACATCTTCCAGTCCGACGCGCCGGTGGCGATGATCCAAGCCGTCGGCAAGGTCGTCCACGACCTCGAGACGCCCGACAAGGCCTACCAGCTCTATCTCGACCTGAAGGCCAAGGGCTGACGGCCCGCCGGGCGATCAGCCGGCCGTCCCGGCGTGGGCCAGTTCCACCTGGACCACGTCGGTGCGGCCCGTGGCGAAGGCGGCGGCGCAGCCCTCCAGATAGAACTGCCAGCTGCGCAGGAACCGCGCGTCATAGCCGAAGCGCAGGATCCGCGGGCGTTCCGCCAGCATCCGTTCCGCCCATATCCGGCAGGTCTGGGCGTAGTCGAGGCCGAAGGCGAAGGTCTCGCGCAGGACCAGCCCGGCGCGTGCGGCCTCGCGCTGGATCACGGCGTTGCAGGGCAGCATCCCGCCCGGGAAGGTGTGCTGGCGGATGAAGTCCGACCGTTGGCGGTAGAGCGAGAATTCGGCGTCCGGCACGGTGATCGCCTGGATGATCGCGCGTCCCCCCTCGGCCAGCCGGGCCTTGAGCGTGGCGAAGTATCCGGGCCAGTAGCGCTCGCCCACGGCCTCGATCATCTCGACCGAGACGATGTTGTCATACTGGCCCCGGACGAGGCGGTAGTCCTGCAACCGGATCTCGGCCCGGCCGTCCAGCCGCGCATCGGCATACCCCTTCTGCGCGGGCGACAGGGTCAGGCCGGTGACGCGCTGGCCCCGGTCCGCCGCGGCCTCGGCAAAGCCGCCCCAGCCGCAGCCGATCTCGAGGATCCGCTCGCCCGGTGCGAGCTTCGACAGGATGCGGGCGTTCTTGCGGGCCTGCGCCTGTTCCAGATCATCGCCGGGCGCAAAGAGCGCCGACGAATAGGTCATGCCCGGATCGAGCCAGAGCTGGTAGAACTCGTTGCCCACGTCGTAATGCGCCCGGATGTTGCGCGACGAGCCGCGCAGGCTGTTCAGCCGGAAGAGCCGGTCGATCAGCACCATGCGCAGCCGCGCGAGGCCGTGCGGCTCGGACCAGCCCTCGAGCTGGTCGATGTTGCGCAAGGCAAGGGTCAGCAGACCCTCGAGCGAGGAGGTCTCCCACAAGCCGTCGATCCAGGTCTCGCCAAGTCCGACATCGCCGCGGCTGGCGATCGCGGGCAGCACGGACCAGTCGCGGATGTCCAGCGTGACCTCGTCGCCCTCGTCGCCGAACCGGTGCACCGACCCGTCGGGCAGCGTCAGCGTCAAACGTCCGTGCCGTATCCCCTCGAGCGAGGCGAGGAAGCGGCGGAGCAGGTAGCGGGTCAGAAGCATCATCAGCTGATTTCCTGTTCGGGAGGAGCGGGAAGGCGGCGATAGCGCGCGCCCTTGAGCGCGAGGCGCGCCGCGTGCCAATGGATCAGCGCAAGCACCCGAAGCCCGCCGCCGGGCCGGCGCAGGCCCGCGACGAGCGCGCCGCGGTTGGTCAGGGGCACGAGCGGCCCCGTCATCGCGGCGCTGAGCCCGTTCTCGCCGTCGACATGGGCGATGCGGATCGCCATCCGGTCCGGTCCGGCGGCGAAATGGAAACGGTACTCGCCCTCGACGTCCTGGAAGGGCGACACATGAAAGATCTTGCGTACGCGGAGGGTGTCGGCGGGGGCGATCGGCGCGAAGTCCTCGTGCCGGCACAGATAGGAATGACGCTGGCCGAAGGTGTTGTTCACCTCGGCGATCACGGCCAGCAGATCATCGCCGCGCAGGGCCATCCAGAAGCTGACCGGAGTGAACCAGTGGCCCAGAACGCGCGGCTGGGTCAGCAGCGCCAGCGTGATGTCCGGGCCCATGGCAAGGCCCGCCCCGGCCAGCTGCGCCCGGGCCCAGGCGGCACCGGACCCGGCGCCGCGCGCGCCGCCGTGGTCGCGGTCGCGCACGGCCAGAAGGTTGAAGCGCCGCCGCGAGAAGAGCGCCGGCCCCTTTGCGGTGTCGGGAGACAGCAGCAGATAGTCCGTCACGTAGCGGAACTCGTGCCGGATCGGGCCGCGGCGCGCATGGGTGACGGTGGCCGGCAGGTGCAGCACCTCCCCGTTGCGCAGGCGTTGGCCGAGCGTCATGGTCAGACCTTTTCGGGCAGCAGCTGCCGGGTGATCCGCAGGGCGGTGGCGAAGCCGTCCTCGTGGAAGCCGTTGCGCAGCCAGGCGCCGGCGAACCAGCTGCGCCGCTGGCCCTGCATGGCGGCGATGCGGCGTTGCGCGTCCAGGGCGGCGTGATCGAACACCGGATGGCGGAAGGTGGTCTCGTCGTAGATCGCCTCGTCGCGGATCGCGATCTCGGGGTTGAGCGACACGAAGAGAGGGTCATCCTCGGGGATGTTCTGAAGCCGGTTCATCCAGTAGCTGACGCCGACCGACGCCCCCTGCCCACCGGCCGTATCGGTGCGGTAGACCCAGGAGCTCCAGCACCGGCGGCGGCGCGGCATGACGGCGGGGTCACGGTGCAGCACGGTGCGGTTGGGCTGGAAGCGCACCGCACCCAGCGCCGCGCGCTCGTCTTCGGTTGCGTCGCCGAGCATGGCCAGCGTCTGATCGGCGTGGCAGGCAAAGATCACCTGATCGTAGGTTTCAGGCAGGAAGGTCGCGCCGCGCACCGTGACTTTGGACGCGTCGCGCGTCACCGAGGCGACCGGCGTTCCGGGCCGCAGATCCGCCCCCGCCTGCCGCAGCGCGGCCTCGAGCCGGCTGACATAGCTGCGGCTTCCGCCGGTCACGGTCCACCACTGGTGCTGTCCGTCCGGTGACAGGAGCGCATGGTTGCGCATGAACCGGATCAGCGCC
This sequence comes from Pseudomonadota bacterium, assembly GCA_049324535.1. Classification (GTDB taxonomy): domain Bacteria; phylum Pseudomonadota; class Alphaproteobacteria; order Rhodobacterales; family Rhodobacteraceae; genus JBMOOG01. Next base: position 535,531 of record JBMOOG010000001.1, read on the forward strand.
TCGGCCGGGAATGCGCCGATGCCGCTGGTCGGCGTGGACCAGATCGCCCCGCAGATCGGAAACAGGTAGTGGTCGCGGAAGCGCCGGCCGAGTCCGAGCTCGGTGACGAGATCGGCGATGGTCAGGTCGGGGCGACCGGCCGCGGCCGCCTCGGTCCCGGCGTTGAACCGCAGGATGTCGCGGATCATGCCATAGAAGCCCGGCGACAGGAGGTTGCTCCGCTGCCCGAAGAGCGAAACCACCGTGCGCAGGGCGTATTCGAGCCGGCCCCCGAAAAGGGACACGCCGAAGCTCATGTCGCTTTTCTCGACCGGCACGTCGAGGTCGCGGAACATTCCGGTCAGGTGCGGGTAGTTCGCGTAGTTGAACACGATGAAGCCGGTATCGACCGGCTGGTCGCCCCTGCGTCCTGCAAGGACGGTCCGCGCGTGGCCGCCCAGACGCGGCTCGGCCTCGTAGAGCGTCACATGGTGGTGGTGGCGAAGCGACCATGCGGCGGACAGACCCGTGATCCCGCCACCGATGATCGCGATGCGCTGGGGCGCGCCGTGGGTCAGGTCGAAGGCCATGGAATGCTCCGGGTCGTGTCGCAAGATCGGATTGGTTACGGGCGCCTGTCATCAGTGGATCACAGCAACGCGCGCGTGTTTCGGAAAAATGCGCGGCCGCGGTGATCCGACCGCCGTCGGCGCCCGTAACTCAGCCCATGACGCTCGAAGATGCCAGCGCGGGCCGTATCGACGGCGGGACAGACCGGGACTTGCGTGCGGACGCGGGTCTTGTTCAGATCGGCCCGACCTCGGAGACGATCCGCATGAGCAGCCCATCGCGACCGGACACCACCGCTTCGGCGATGACCGAAGCCCTGATCGCCGTTCGCGACCGTCGCGACCGCGCGGCCTTCGGGCGGCTCTTCGATTACTTCGGGCCGCGGCTGAAGGGCATGCTGATGCGGGGCGGGCTGCGCGACGGTTCCGCGGAGGATGTGGTGCAGGACGTGATGCTGGCCGTCTGGCACAAGGCGTCGCAGTTCGACCCGCACCGCGCCGAGGCCTCCGCCTGGATCTACCGCATCGCGCGCAACCGGCAGATCGACCTTGCCCGCCGCCGCCCGCCGCCGGCCCCCGACGTGATCGAGGAGCAGGAGGGAGCCGAGCCGGACGCGGCCCAGCTTCTGGCGCTTGCGCAGGAAGCGCAGCGTCTGCGCGAAGCGATCGGCAGGCTGTCGCCCGAGCAGGGGCGCGTCCTGCAACAGGCCTATGTCGAAGACCTTCCCCAGAGCCGGATCAGCGAACTGACCGGCATTCCGCTCGGAACCGTGAAGTCGCGGATCCGGCTGGGTCTTGAACGCCTTCGGCACGAACTTAGGGATCTGAAGCCGTGACGATCAGTCATCACATTTCCGACGACATCCTGCACGCCTGGGCGCAGGGAACGCTGCCCCATCCCTTCGCCGTCGTCGTCGCGGCGCATGTGTCGCTGTGCGACGAGTGCCGGGCGCAGGCCGAGGCCGAGGACATGGTCGGCGGCGCCCTTCTGGACCGGATGGCGGGCGTCGCGCTGGCCGACACGGCGCGGGACCGGCTGATGGCGTCGCTCGACCGGGCGCCGCCCGCGTCGGGTCCGCGCGCCTCGGGGATCTTCCCCGCGCCGGTCATGGAGGCGCTGGGCGGGCAGCCGCCGAAATGGCGGATGCTGGGTGGCGGCATCCGCCAACAGATCCTTTCGGCCGATGCCGAGGGGTCGCTGCGTCTGCTCTACATTCCCCCGGGGCGCGCCGTGCCGGAGCACGGGCACCGGGGCATGGAGCTGACGCTGGTGCTGCAGGGCAGCTTCTCCGACAGCGAGGGACGGTTCGGCCGGGGCGATGTCGAAAGCGCGCATGACGCGATCGACCACCAGCCCGTGGCCGATCCCGGCGAACCCTGCATCTGCCTGGCTGCAACCGATGCGCCGCTGCGGTTCCACGCCATGATCCCGCGTCTTCTTCAGCCGATGTTCCGGATCTGAGCCGATGGGCTTTGCCGGCCGTCGCGTCTGGATCATCGGCGCGAGCGCCGGCATCGGGGCCGCCCTTGCGCGCGCCTTTGCGGCGGAAGGGGCGCGGCTGGTGCTGTCCGCCCGCGACGCCGGCGGCCTTGCGGCGCTGGCGGCCGAGTGTGGCGGCTCCGAGGTTCGGGCTCTGGATCTCGCCCGGCCCGAGACGCTCGCGGCCGCGGTCGAGACCTTGCGGCCGACCGGGCCGTTCGATGCGGTGATCTGCACCGCGGCCCTCTACGACCCGGCACGCGTGTCCGACCTCGACGCCGACCGCGCCGCCGAGATGGTCCGCGTGAACCTTCTTGGAACCCTTGACGTGGCGAGGCTCACACCCCCCCTCCTGCGCGACCGGGGCCAGCTTGTGCTTTTCGGATCGGTGGCCGGCTGGATCGGGCTTCCGGGCGGGCAGCCCTATTCGGCCACCAAGGCGGCGGTGAACAACCTGGCGGAAAGCCTTGCGGCCGAGCTGGCTCCGCGGATTGACGTGCGGCTGGTCTGCCCGGGTTTCGTGCGCTCGCGCCTGACCGACAAGAACAGCTTCCGGATGCCCGCGATCATCAGCGCCGAGGAGGCCGCCGCCCATGTGCTGCGCGGGCTGGAGGGGCGCCGGTTCGAGATCCATTTCCCGAAGCGCTTCACGCTGGCCATCAAGCTTTTTCGCCTGCTGCCCTATGGCCTCTCGCTGCGACTCACGCGCCGAATCGGCTGAGCGTCAGGCGAGGCGGCCGGAGAGCGCCGCGACCCCGGCCCAGGCGGAGAACCCGGTCAGCACCGTGCCCCAGGCCAGGTCGATCGCGACCTGTTGCAGCGACCAGTCGCGCAGGGTCGCGTAATTCGTCATCTCGTAGGTGCCGTAACACAGGAAGCCCAGCACCATGCCCGCGACCAGCGCCTGAAGCGGTGCGCTTTCCTTGAGCGCCGGCAGGGACACGAACCACAGGACGCCCGCGACGTAGAAAAGGTAGAAGATCGCGGCCGGTCCGAGCCGCAGCGGCGAGGCCAGCAGGTCGCCGACGTGTTTCTCGAACACCGGGCGGATCATCAGGTTGATCCCGATCATGTCGAGGCCGAGGAAGACCACGACCGTCACGGCATAGAGCAGCAGGGTCTGGGTCATGGCGGATTCCCTCATGCAGACGGAGGGTCTACGCACCAGCCGCACCGGCGGATCATACGCGGCGATTCTGGGCGGGGACCGGCCCGGTCCGCGGCCTCTGGCGGGTGTCACCGATCCTGCGGGTGGATGGCTGGGGCGCTAGGATTCGAACCTAGGTATGGCGGTACCAAAAACCGCTGCCTTACCACTTGGCGACGCCCCAACTGGCGCGCTTCTTAGCCAAGGCGGTGGACTGCCGCAAGACGAAAATCTGCGCGGCCGTCCTCGTCCCGGGCTTCGCCCGATGGGATGCCGGGCGGGCGCGCGGGCTGACGAACGGCCTCTTCCCGATGCTGATTGACGTACCTCAGACAGATGGCCATCGTGAGCCGCAGGAGGGATTCCCGTGTCGCGACCGACCGTCAACGACATCGCCCGGGCGGCAGGCGTCAGCCTTGCCACGGTGGACCGTGTCCTGAATGCCCGGCCCGGCGTGCGCGAAAAGACCATCCTGCGGGTCAACGAGGCCATCGACCGGCTGGGCTATGTGCGCGACGTGGCGGCCGCGAACCTTGCCCGGCGGCGCAACTACTGCGCGGCCTATGTGCTGCCCGACAGCCCGACGGCCTTCATGACCACGCTTGCCGAAGCGATTGCCTCGACTTCGGCCCATGCGCTGTTCGACCGCACGACGGTGCGGGTCGTGCGCGTGCCGGCCTTTGATTCCACGGCCTATGTCCGGGCTCTCGACAGCCTGGCCGGGTCCGGCTGCGACGGGATCGCGCTGATGGCGCCGGAAACGCCGCAGGTGCGCGATGCGATCCGGCGTGCGACCGAGGCCGGCGTGGCGGTCGTGGCGCTGGTGTCCGACCAGCCGCACTCGGCGCGCCACCATTTCGTCGGCATCGACAACGTGCGGGCGGGACGCACGGCGGCCATGCTTCTGGGCCGCTTCGCCGCGCGGCCCGAGGGGCGGGTGCTGGTGCTGGCGGGGTCTATGATGCTGCGCGACCACATGGAGCGGCGGCTCGGGTTCGATGCGATCATGCGCGAGCAGTTTCCCGGCATGACCGTGCTTCCGACGGTCGAGGCGCGCGACGATTCCCAGGCGGTGCGCCGGCTTCTGCCGCTGGCGCTGGCCGAGCACGGCCCGATCGACGCGATCTATTCGATCGGTGCGGGCAACCGCGGACTGGTCGAGGCGCTGGACGATCTGGGCCTTGGCGCGGCGCTGACGGTCGTGGCGCATGATCTCACGCCCACGATGCGGCGCGGGCTGGAGAGCGGCGTGATCGACGCGGTCATCACGCAGGACGTCGGACACATGGTGCGCAGCGCGCTGCGGGTGCTGCGGGCACGCAGCGAGCGGCTGCCCATCGACCCCGGCCAGGAACAGATCCGCATCGAGATCCTGATCCGCGAGAACCTGCCGCAGGACCGGGCCGCAGCCACGACATGACGGGCGCGGGGGCCGTTTCCCGGCGCAACACCATGGGGGGGGAGAGGAATGCGAACCATCAAGGGACCGGCGCTGTTTCTGGCGCAGTTCGCCGGTGACACGGCGCCGTTCAACGACTGGCGCAGCATCACGCGCTGGGCGGCGGACTGCGGCTACAAGGGGGTCCAGGTGCCGAGCTGGGATGGCCGGCTCTTCGATCTGGAGAAGGCGGCGTCCTCGACGGCCTATTGCGACGAGTTCCGCGGCATCGCGGCCGATGCCGGCCTCGAGGTGACCGAGCTTTCGACCCATCTCCAGGGCCAGCTCGTGGCGGTTCATCCCGCCTATGACACCGCCTTCGACGGGTTTGCGGCGCCCGCGGTGCGGGGCAATCCGGCTGCACGGCAGGAATGGGCGGTCGATCAGGTGAGGAAGGCGCTCACCGCCTCGCGCAATCTGGGACTGTCGGCCCATGTCACCTTCTCCGGCGCACTGGCCTGGCCCTTCGTCTATCCCTGGCCCCAGCGCCCGGCCGGGCTTGTCGAGACCGCCTTCGACGAACTGGCGCGCCGCTGGCGCCCGATCCTCGACCATGCGGAGGAGTGCGGCATCGACCTCTGCTACGAGATCCACCCGGGCGAGGACCTGCATGACGGGGTGACGTTCGAGTTGTTCCTCGAACGTGTCGGCAACCACGCCCGCTGCAACATGCTCTACGATCCGTCGCATTACGTGCTCCAGGCGCTCGACTATCTCGAGAACATCGACATCTATCACGACCGCATCCGCATGTTTCACGTCAAGGACGCCGAGTTCAACCCGACGGGGCGGCAGGGCGTCTACGGCGGCTATCAGTCCTGGGTGAACCGCGCCGGGCGGTTCCGCAGCCTCGGCGACGGGCAGGTGGATTTCGGCGCCGTGTTCTCGAAGCTCACGCAGTACGACTTCGCCGGCTGGGCGGTGGTCGAGTGGGAGTGCGCGCTCAAGCATCCCGAGGACGGCGCGCGCGAAGGGGCCGAGTTCGTCAAGGCGCACATCATCCGCGTGACCGAGCGGGCCTTCGACGATTTCGCCGGAGCCGGAGCCGACGAGGCGGCGAACCGCCGGATGCTCGGCATCTGAGCGGCGCGCGGATCGGACGGGCGCACCGGAGGGGCGCGGGCCGGGCTCGCGCGTTGATGCAGGACAGGGAGGCCGGCATGGCAATCGAGGGAGCATCGGGTGGCACGGATCGCAGGATCCGTCTGGGCATGGTGGGCGGCGGCCGCGACGCCTTCATCGGCGCCGTCCATCGCATGGCGTCGCGGCTGGACGACCAGTTCGAACTGGTCGCGGGCTGTTTCAGCTCGACGGCGGAAAAGTCGCGCGCCTCGGGCGCCGATCTCGGTCTGCCCGCCGACCGGGTCTATGACGATTTCGCCGCAATGGCCCGGCGCGAGGCACGGCTGGCGCAAGGCATCGAGGCCGTGGCGATCGTCACGCCCAACCACATGCACGCGCCGGTCGCGAGGGAATTCCTGAAGCGCGGCATCCACGTGATCTGCGACAAGCCTCTGACCGCGACTCTGCCCGAGGCGAAGGCGCTGGCCGCGGCTGCGGCGCGGTCCGGGGCGCTTTTCGTGCTGACCCACAACTACACGGGCTATCCGATGGTCCGGCAGGCCCGTGCGATGGTCGCGGCGGGCGAGCTGGGCGACATCCGCGTCGTTCAGGTGGAATACGCGCAGGACTGGCTGACCGAGCCGCTGGAGGCCACCGGGCAGAAGCAGGCCGACTGGCGTACCGATCCGGCCCGGTCCGGGGCGGGCGGCTCGACCGGCGACATCGGCACCCATGCCTACAACCTCGCCTGCTTCGTCAGCGGCCTGCGGCTCGAAAGCCTTGCGGCCGACCTGCAATCCTTCGTGTCCGGGCGGAGGGTGGACGACAACGGCCATGTGCTCTTGCGGTTCGAAGGCGGTGCGCGGGGAATGCTCTGGTGCAGCCAGGTGGCGCCGGGCAGCGAGAACGCGCTGCGCCTGCGCGTCTTTGGCACGAAGGGCGGGCTCGAATGGGCGCAGGAGGATCCGAACCGGCTGTGGTTCACCCCGCTCGGCGCGCCGAAGAGGCTCATCACCCGGGCCGGAGCCGGGGCCGGGCCCGAGGCCGCCCGCATGACCCGCATCCCGTCAGGGCACCCGGAGGGCTATCTCGAGGCCTTCGCCAACATCTACTCCGAGGCGGCGCGCGCCCTTCGGGCCCGCCGGTCGGGCGCGCCGCTCGATCCGGCGGTGCTGTATCCGACGGTCGCGGACGGCGTGGCGGGCGTGGCCTTCGTGGACGCCTGCATCCGGTCGTCGCGGCGCAACGGGGCCTGGGTCAGGCCCGCGCTCTAGGAACGCTTGGGCGAGACGCCCGTCGCGCAGACGGGCCGGCGCAGAAATGAGGTACGTAACTCAAAAACTGTTGGACAGGTCTCGGCAAGCTCGGCTAACGTCAGTGCAACGAGAAGCCGTCTCATCGAAGCCGGCCCGATTCACCAAGGGAGGAGAACATGAGGAATGGAAAGACGCTCGCCGCGTCCGCGGCGATCATGCTCTGCGCGGCGGGATCGGCCCAGGCCGAAGACCTGACCCTGTGCTGGGCGGCCTGGGACCCGGCGAACGCCCTTGTCGAGCTGAGCAAGGACTTCGAGGCCCAGTCCGGTCACAAGATGAACTTCGAGTTCGTCCCGTGGCCCAATTTCGCCGACCGGATGCTCAACGAGCTGAACTCGGGCGGCAAGCTCTGCGACCTGCTGATCGGCGACAGCCAGTGGATCGGCGGCGGCGCCGAGAACGGCCACTATGTCAAGCTGAACGAGTTCTTCGACAAGGAAGGCATCAGCATGGACGACTTCGCCCCGGCGACCGTCTATGCCTATTCGACCTGGCCGAAGGGCACGCCGAACTACTACGCGCTGCCGGCGATGGGCGACGCGAACGGCTGGTTCTACCGCAAGGACTGGTTCTCGCGCCCGGAAATCCAGGCGGCGTTCAAGGAACAGTACGGGCGCGACCTCGCCGAGCCCAAGACCCAGACCGAGCTTATGGAGATCGCCAAGTTCTTCCAGGGCCGCGAGATCGACGGCAAGACCGTCTACGGCGCCTCGATCTTCACCGAGCGCGGGTCGGAAGGCATCACCATGGGCGCGACCGGGGCGCTCTACACCTTCGGGTTCAAATACGAAAACACCCCCGGCAAATACGACATGGAAGGCGCGGTCAACTCGCCCGAGGCGGTGGCCGGGCTGGAGTTCTACAAGGAACTCTACAAGTGCTGCACGCCGCCGGGCTATGACAACGCCTACATGGAGCAGTCGCTCGACGCCTTCAAGTCGGGCCAGGTGGCGATGGCCATGAACTGGTTCGCCTTCTTCCCCGGCCTCTACGCCGATCCGAACACCGGGGGCGAGCACATCGACTTCTTCGTGAACCCGCCGCAGAACGTTGCGGCCTCGACGCTGGGCGGGCAGGGCATCTCGGTCGTGTCCTACTCGGACAAGAAGGACGCGGCGCTTGAATACATCAAGTGGTTCGCCCAGCCCGAGGTGCAGAAGAAGTGGTGGTCGATGGGCGGCTATTCCTGCCACAAGGCCGTGCTCGAGGATCCGAACTTCGTCAACACCGCGCCCTTCGCGGCGGACTTCCTTGTGGCGATGGACGGCGTGCAGGACTTCTGGCAGGAGCCGGCCTATGCCCAGCTTCTGCTGGCCATGCAGGAGCGTCTGCACAACTATATCGTCGCCGACCAGGGCACCGCGAAGGAAGCTCTGGACGGTCTGATCCAGGACTGGACCGAGGTTTTCCAGGACGAGGGCAAGCTCTGAGCCAGACCCCGGCGCGCCCGGCCTGACCGGGCGCGCCCCATCCGGGCCCGACGGCCCATCGCCTTGACGTGCCGGCCGCAGCCCCGATGCCGCCGGCCCCCGGAGCCGCCCCCCGAGGCAGCGCAGCGACGCGGAGACCAGCCATGTCCGAAACGCCGATAGACCGGGTCGCACGGGCGACGCCGCATTCGGTCGCGCGTCGCGTCCGGGGACTTTCGGACCGCGCCATCGCCTGGATCTTCGTGGCCCCCACGATCTTCCTGCTTCTGTCGATCAACATCTTCCCGCTGATCTGGACGATCCGGCTCTCGTTCACCAACTTCGCCGCCAACAAGCCCAACGCCGAGGTGAAATGGGTGGGCTTGCGCAACTACACGCGCATCCTGACCGACGAGAATACCTGGCAGAGCATGCAGGTCACCGCGCATTTCCTCGTGTGGACCATCGTGCTTCAGGTGCTCATCGGCTTCACGCTGGCCTGGCTCATCAACCGCAAGTTCCGCGGCAACGATCTGCTGACCACGGTGATCGTGCTGCCGATGATGCTGTCGCCCGCTGTCGTCGGCAACTTCTGGACCTTCCTCTACCAGCCGCAGATCGGTCTGGTGAACTATGTGGTCGAATGGGTCTCGGGCGTGCCGGCCAACAGCTTCTCGATGCTCGGTTCGGTCAAGCTCTCGCCCTGGGCGATCATCATCGTGGACACCTGGATGTGGACGCCCTTCGTCATGCTGATCTGCCTTGCCGGTCTGCGCTCGATCCCCGACTACATCTACGAGGCGGCCGAGATCGACCGCGCCTCGAAATGGCGGCAGTTCTGGACGATCACCGTGCCGATGGTGCTGCCGTTCCTGATGCTGGCGGTCCTGTTCCGCGGCATCGAGAACTTCAAGATGTTCGACCTGGTGGTGCAGCTCACCGGCGGCGGGCCGGGCAACACCACGCTGCTCGCCTCGATCGACCTCAAGCGCGAGGCCTTCGAGAAGTGGCGCACCGGCTATTCCTCGGCCTATGCGATCATCCTCTTCGTGACCGTCTTCGGCCTCGCCTCGATCTACGTGAAGGCCCTGAACAAGGTGAAGGAACGATGAGCGCCCCCGCATCGACCTATTCCATCACCGAGCCCTCGCCGCGCGCGAAATGGATCGCGGGCCTTGCGGTCGTGGCCTACACCATCGTCTCGATCCTGCCGCTCCTGTGGATCTTCGCGACCGGCTTCAAGAGCCCCTCGGATGCCATCAGCTATCCGCCGAAGGTGGTGTTTCAGCCGACGGTCGAGGGCTATGTGAACCTCTTCACCACCCGCACCCGGGTCTCGCCCGAACAGCTCGCCGCCCTGCCGCCGCCCGAGACGCTGGCCGACCGCATCGTGCGCCAGTACGACATGGTCATCGCCGGGCCGTCGCGCTTTGGCGAGCGGTTCATGAACTCGGTCATCATCGGGTTCGGCTCGACCTTCCTGTCGATCTTTCTCGGCACGCTCGCGGCCTATGCGTTTTCGCGCTTCAAGGTGCCGCTGAAGGACGACCTGCTGTTCTTCATCCTCTCGACCCGGATGATGCCGCCCATCGCCGTCGCCATCCCGATCTTCCTGATGTATCGCACGCTCGGGCTGAACGATACGCATCTGGGAATGATCCTGCTCTACACGGCGGTGAACATCAGCCTTGCCGTCTGGCTCCTGAAGGGCTTCATCGACGAAATCCCGCGCGAATACGAGGAAGCGGCGCTGATCGACGGCTACACGCGGCTTCAGGCCTTCCGCAAGGTGGTGCTGCCGCAGGCCGCGACCGGCATCGCCTCGACCGCGATCTTCTGCCTGATCTTCGCCTGGAACGAATACGCCTTCGCGGTGCTCCTGACCTCGGGCCGGGCACAGACCGCGCCGCCCTTCATCCCGACGATCATCGGCGTCGGCGGTCAGGACTGGCCGGCGGTCGCGGCGGGGGCCACGCTCTTCCTGCTGCCGGTCATGATCTTCACGATCCTGCTGCGCAAGCACCTCCTGCGCGGGATCACCTTCGGGGCGGTGCGCAAATGATGCGGTTCCTGCTTGGCATCCTCCGTCTGCGCCGCGGTCCGTGGGAAATGGTCGCGACCATCCTCATCGCGCTGGGCGTGTTCATGCTGATGCAGCCCTTCGCGCTCTGGGCCTATTCGGCCAGCTTCCTCGTGACCCTGACCGGCACGGTGATGTTCATCATCGTCAGCCATTTCCCGGAGTGAGCCTTGGCCGAGATCGTCATCCGCAACCTGCGCAAGGAGTTCGGCGATTTCGTCGCGGTCCGAGAGTCGTCCTTCACCATCGGCGACGGCGAGTTCTTCATGCTGCTCGGCCCCTCGGGCTGCGGCAAGACCACGACGCTGCGGATGATCGCGGGGCTCGAGCTGCCGACCGGCGGCGAGATCCTGATCGACGGCGAGGATGTCAGCCACAAGCCGGCCAGTCAGCGCGACATCGCCTTCGTCTTCCAGATGTTCGCGCTCTATCCGCACATGAACGTGCGCCGCAACATCAGCTATCCCCTGGTCAGCCAGGGCATGGGTCGCGCCGAGGTGGCCGCAAAGGTGGAGGAGGTCGCGCGCATCCTCGGGATCGGCCATCTGCTCGACCGGCCGGTGGGCGGGCTCTCGGGCGGGGATCGCCAGCGGGTGGCGCTCGGCCGTGCGATCGTCCGCCAGCCGAAGGCCTTCATGATGGACGAGCCGCTGGGCGCGCTCGACGCCGAATTCCGCGAACACATGGCCGAGGAACTCCGGGCGCTGCATGACCGGATGGGGGCGACCACGGTCTACGTGACCCATGACCAGCTCGAGGCGATGCAGATGGGCGACAAGATCGTGGTGATGAACCACGGCGTCATCGAACAGTTCGGCACACCGCAAGAGATCTACGACCACCCCGCGACCACCTTCGTGGCCGATTTCATCGGTCAGCCCTCGATGAACCTTCTGGAATTCGAGGGCAGCTTCCGTCCCGGCGACCGGACGGTGCACCTCTCGGGCGCCGATATCGGCGTGCCCGCCCTGCGCGAGGGCGCCGAGGGGCGCCGCCTGATCCTGGGCGTCCGGCCCGAACACGTCCATTTCAGCGATGCCGCGGCCTTCCGGGGCCGGGTGCTTGCGACCGAATATCTCGGCACCACCCAGATCGTGACGATGGAGACCCCGAACGGCACCTTGCGGGCGCGGATGCCGTCCGATGCCCATGCCCGGGTCGGCGAAACGGTGGGGCTCCGCTTTGACGCGCCGCGGCTGTCGGTCTTCGACGCCGGAACGGGCAAGGCATTCCGAACCGAGGCGAACGAGGCGCTGCATCATGGCTGAGGTCACCCTCGACGGGCTTTCCAAGGCCTTTGGCGCCACGCAGGCCCTGACCGGCGTGACGATGACCATTCCCGACGGCAGCTTCGTGGTCCTGCTTGGCCCGACCGGGGCCGGCAAGACCACCGTGCTGCGGCTCATCGCCGGGCTCGACCGGCCGGACGCCGGCGACATTCGCATCGACGGCGAAAGCGTCACCGGGCAGACACCGGCGCAGCGCGACGTGGCGATGGTCTTCCAGCAGTATTCGCTCTACCCGCACATGACGGTGCGCGAGAACCTCGCCTTCCCGCTGCGCTCGCCGCTTTTGCGGGTGCCCGAGGACCGGATCGCGGCGCGGGTGGCCGAGGTGGCCTCGGTCCTGCGCATCGGCCACAAGCTCGACAACCGGGCCACGAAGCTCTCGGGCGGCGAGATGCAGCGCGTCTCGATCGGCCGCGCCCTGGTCCGCAGCCCGCGGATCTACCTGATGGACGAGCCGCTGTCGTCGCTGGACGCCAAGCTCCGTGCCGAGCTGCGCATCGAGCTCAAGCGCATCCAGCAGGACCTGGGCGCGACCTTCCTCTACGTGACCCATGACCAGACCGAGGCCATGACCATGGCCACCCATGTCGGCGTGCTCGATCAGGGGCGGCTCGTGCAGTTCGGCACGCCGCGCGAGATCTACGAGAGCCCGGTCAGCGTCTATGTCGCCTCGCGGCTCGGCCAGCCGCGGATCAACCTTCTGCCCGCCGAGGTCTTTCCTGCGGCCCCTCCCGGAGCGGCCACCATCGGCCTGCGGCCCGAGCACATCGCGCTTGGCGAAGGCCAGCCCGCCCGCGTCGGCCGGATCGAGCATCTGGGCGACCAGATCCGGCTGCATCTGTCACTGGGCCCCCATGCCCTTGTCACCCTCGCCGAGGCGCACAGCCGGTTTGCGCCCGGCGATACCGTGTCGGTGCGCCCGCGCGGGGCGCTCTATTTCGATGCCTCGGGCCAGCGCCTGCGCAGTTGAGGAAGCGATCATGCAGCAGTTCATGAATTCCAGGGAGACCCTTGTCACCGAGGCCCTCGACGGGCTCTTGCGGACCGGGGGCGGGCGGCTTGCCCGGCTTGACGGCTATCCGCACATCAAGGTCGTCGTGCGCACCGACTGGGACCGGTCGCGCGTGGCGCTGGTCTCGGGGGGCGGCTCGGGGCACGAGCCGTCGCACGCGGGCTTCGTCGGTCGCGGCATGCTGACGGCGGCGGTCTGCGGCGACGTTTTCGCCAGCCCGTCGGTCGATGCGGTGCTTGCGGGGATCCTTGCCGTCACCGGGCCGGCCGGGTGCCTGCTGATCGTGAAGAACTACACCGGCGACCGGCTGAACTTCGGGCTCGCCGCCGAGCGCGCCCGCGCCTTCGGTCTGAAGGTGGCGATGGTGATCGTCGATGACGACGTGGCGCTGCCCGACCTGCCGCAGCCGCGCGGGGTGGCGGGGACGCTCTTCGTGCACAAGATCGCGGGGGCTCTGGCCGAGAAGGGGGCGGATCTCGACACGGTGGCGGCGGCGGCTCGGCGGGTCATCGAGGGGGCAATCTCGATCGGCATGTCGCTCGACACCTGCACGGTGCCCGGCTCGCCCAAGGAGCAGCGCATCGCCCTGGGCAAGGCCGAACTCGGGCTTGGAATCCACGGCGAGGCGGGGATCGAGCAGGTCGATTTTGCCGGCGCCCGGGCGGCGATGGACATGGTGGCCGACCGGCTGGCGCCGCACATGGGCGAGGGCGATCATGTCGCTCTGCTGAACAACCTCGGCAGCGCCACACCGCTCGAGATGTCGGTGCTGACCGAGGAACTCGCCCGGTCGCGGCTCGGGCCCCGCATCCGCTGGATCGTCGGCCCGGCGCCGCTCATGACCTCGCTCGACATGCACGGGTTCTCGCTGTCCTTGCTGCCGGTCTCGCCCTACGAGGTCGAGGCGCTGGCCGCGCCGGTCGGTCCGCACGCCTGGCCGGGCCTGGCCGAGATGGGCGAGGTGGCGGTGCTGCCCCTGCCCGACGGGCTTGCCCCGATCCAGCCGATGCCGTCGCGCCACGACGGTCACCGCGCGCTGCTCGAGCGCTGCTGCGCGCTGATGATCGCGGCCGAGGCCGACCTCAATGCGCTGGATGCGCGCGCGGGCGACGGCGACACGGGGACGACCCTCGCCACCGCGGCGCGCGCGCTGGCCTCGGCGCTCGACCGGCTGCCGCTTGCGGACGCCACCCAGCTTTACCGGGCGATCGGCGGGGAACTCAGCCAGACCATGGGCGGCTCGTCGGGTGTGCTGCTCGCGATCTTCTTCGCCGCGGCCGGCGATGCCTCGGCCTCGGGCAAGCCCTGGATCGGGGCCCTGTCGGCGGGGCTCGAGCGGGTCATGCAGGTGGGCGGCGCCCGGCCGGGGGACCGCACCATGATCGACGCGCTGGCGCCCGCTCTGGCCGCCCTGCCGCAGGGGATCGAGCCGGCGGCGAAGGCGGCGCGCCGGGGGGCCGACGCGACCGCCGGCATCACCCGCGCCAAGGCCGGACGGGCGGCCTATCTGTCGCAGGACAAGCTGGCCGGGCACAACGACCCCGGCGCCGAGGCGGTCGCGCGGCTCTTCGAGGGGCTTGCCCGCGCGGGCGGCTGATCCGGGCGGCCGGTCAGTCCCCCCGTGACCGCGCCAGCGCCGTGACGAGGCGCGAGACCTCCGGCACGAGGGGAAAGAGCGCCGCCTGAAGCGCATGGTAGATGTCGGGCTTTCCGCGGAACTGGCGCTCGGCCGGTCGGCCCGCGTCGTCAAGCTCGGGGTACCAGCCGCCCGCGCCGTGATCGATCAGCCGCGCGTCGGCAAACCGCCAGAGCCTGCGGTACCAGTCCTCGTCCCCCGCGGCCGGCGCGGTCTTCAGAAGGGCGGCCATGGCGCCGATGGCCTCGGTCACCGGCCACCAGTAGCGGTCGCGCACAGCGACCGTCCCCGAGGCATCGAGCGTGTAGGCAAGCCCGCCGTCCGGCAGCCAGGCGTCGGCAAGCGCCTGCGTGACCAGCCGGCGCGCCCGGTCCGGCGCGCCATCGTCCGGACGGCCGCAGAGGTCCCAATGCTGGATCACCAGACGCCCGAGCTCGAGCGAATGCCCCGGCGTCGTGCCCTGCGGGCGAAACATCGGATTGCCCCGATAGTCGGGATCGACACTCCAGTCGGCGCGGTAGTGTTCGGGGATGCGCCAGCCGTGGTCCGGCGCCATCCGGCCCACGAAGAAGTCGAGGATGCGCCCGGCCCGATCGCGCCAGAGGGTCTCGCCGGTGGCCTCGTAGGCGCCGAGGAACGCCTCGACGCCGTGCATGTTGGCGTTCATCCCGCGGTAGGAGGAGAACGGGGTCCAGTCGGCGGCGAATTCCTCGCAGAGCAGGCCCCGTGACTCGTCCCAGAACCGCCGGTCGATGATCTCGGCAATGTCGGCGATCAGACGATCCGCGTCGGGGTGGCCGATCGCGCGGGCGCTGGTCGCGGCCAGAAGCACGAAGACGTGTCCGTAGGCAAGCTTGGTGCCGTCCCCACCGGCGCCCGCGCCCAGCGGCGCGGCTCCGGCCACCGACCAGGCGTAGCCGCCATGACGCGCGTCGCGGTGGTGCCGCCAGAGGAAGTCCATCCCGGCATCGATGATCCGCTCGCAGTCGGGTTCGCCCCAGGCCTGTCCCAGAGCGTAGGAATGGACGAGCCGGGTCGTCGTGTGCAGTTCCTGTGCGCCGTGGGGCAGGGGGGTGCCGTCCTGCGCCAGCACGTCGAAACCGCCATCGCCGCGCAGGCTCCGGCGGAAGAAGCCGAGCTGGCGCCGCGCGTCCGAAGCCAGCCAGGAGCGGTGGCCGGGGTCGGCAAGCCAGGGCGTGGCGGCCTCGGCCGGTCCGGGGGCGTCCAGTCGGGTCATGCAAGCCTCGCGCGTGTCCTGCCGCCTTGATGCACCCTCTGCCGGCCACACTCAAGGCGGCGGCCGCGCCTCAGGTCGGATAGCCGAAGATGTCGAAGTCGCGCCGGTAGAGCCGGGCGACGATCGCGCGCGCCTCGTCCGTGTAGTCGGACGCCACCCGGTCCGTCGCGTCGGTGACCGGGTGGCGTCCCTGGTCATGGGTGGCGCCGAAGACGCGCGCGACCACCGTGGTCAGGTCCCGGTCCAGGGTCTCGACCCGGCCGATCAGGTCGAAGTCGTCGGGCGGCAGCAGCAGAAGATCCGCCTGCGGCGCCCAGTGGGCGTCAAGCCAGAGTCCGCGGTCGGCGAGAAACCGGCAGAACTCGGTGAAGGTGGGAACCGGACCTCCGGGCGCCACCCGGAAGTGCCGGTCCAGCTGGCGCTTGGCCCCGAGGATCTTGTCACGATAGGCCGAGAGCACCCGGGCGTAGGGGTCGCGCACGAAGGTGAAGCGGAAGGCCTCGCCGGCGGCGAGGCCGGCCACCTGCGCCGCGGTCATGCGTGACGGGCGCAGCATCCGGCTTTTTGCGCGTGTGGCCCCGGCGCGGCTGAAGGCCGAGTGCTGCGCGAGCACCGTCATCACCGTCGAGTTCGCGGCCTTGGGGATCCGGTTGTAGAAGACCGGCTCCTGCGGCGAATAGGCGCCGCGCATGTCCAGATGGAAGACGCTGACCGGACCCTCGCACGGATAGCGCCGGTAGAACGGACGGAGAAACCGCAGCAACGGCCGCCCGAGGCGGTCCCTCGGATCCTCGGCGGGCCGGTGGGGGCCGGTGGTGTCGGTCATGGGGCGGACCCGCCGGACAAAGGCCGCCGAAGGCCGGGCCGCGCCGTGGCGGTCGGCGCCGGGTCTGCCTCCGGACGGTGCCGGTCGGTCGGGCTGGGCGAGCGGATGGCCGGAGTCATGACGGAAACCTGTTGCGGTCCGGGACCCCTTCCCGGACGACCGGCCCAGTCAGTCGGTTTTCCGGCGCGGCGTCAAGAATCCGCGAGATTGCGGGCCACGAGCCAGGACACCGGCAGGGCGACCAGGGCGCCAAGGACCGCCGCCACGACGATCGACTTCAGGTCGAACAGATTCATCGTCAGCGCGGCCACCACGGCCGAACCGGCGAGCGTC
The DNA here is from genome assembly GCA_049324535.1 of Pseudomonadota bacterium. GTDB lineage: Bacteria > Pseudomonadota > Alphaproteobacteria > Rhodobacterales > Rhodobacteraceae > JBMOOG01. Next base: position 552,344 of record JBMOOG010000001.1, read on the forward strand.
GAGCCCGCAAGGGTGTAGATGATGAAGAACAGCCGGGTCATTCCCGCCTCCGTCGCAGAACATGCGGTTTCCTCGGGCTTTTCTAGGCGTCAGCGGATCACGCGGCCTTGATCCGGATCAACCGCCGAGGTTGTGGCAGTCGAGATCGAAGCGCGCTTCGCCGGTATCGCCGGGCAGGGCGGTGACCATCGACCCGTCGATCACCTGGCAGCCGGTGACCTGTTCGGCCGCACGGGCCATCAGGGCGGGAACCCCGGCGCGACGGGCGCGGGGCAGGTAGCCCAGCCGCACCACCTCGGCCCGGGTGCCCGTGTGAAAGACCGTGAAGTCGATGCCGTCGAGCGTGACCCGGTCCCGCGCCGCGCCGAAGAACGACGGCGCCGGCGAACTGGCGCAGGCGGCGAGAGCAAGCAGGGCGAGGCAGAGGCGCATGGGCGCAGGATCGCGTCCGAGGGTTAACGAACGGTTGACGCGGACCGGGCGGGCGCGCGCGGGGTCGCGGCCGCGGCGATGGGATCGCGCTTCCTTTTGCCTGTCCTGCGGTGCAGGATCGAACGATGTTCACCGCCCGCCCCGTCCGACCGGACGACCAAGCCGGGATCCGCACCCTTCTGATCGCGGCCTTTGCCTCGCCGGCCGAGGCGCATCTGGTCGAGAGGCTGCGGGCCGACGCTGACGTGGCGAGCGAGGCCGTGGTCGATCGCGACGGCCAGGTCGTGGCCTTCGCCCTGTGCTCGTGGATGATGGCGCCGCAGGGATGGGTGGCGCTTGCCCCGGTCGCCACGCTGCCCAGCCAGCAGGGCCGCGGGGCGGGTGCGCTGGCCGTACGGGCCGCGCTGGCTGCGGCGGCGTCGGCCGGCGCACGGGCGGCGGTCGTTCTGGGGGCGCCGGCCTACTACGGGCGGTTCGGGTTCTCGACCGAGGACGCGCGCGCGATGCAGTCTCCCTATCCGCTCGAGCACACCGCCGTGCTTGCCTTCGGCCCCGACATCGCCGAGGCCGAGCGTCAGGCGACGCTGGTCTACCCCTCCGCCTTCGCAGGCTGAACCGGACGGGCCATGCGGATGCGCACATGGGTCCGGTCGCCCAACCGGGCGGGAGGGGCGGTCCACAGATCCCGGAACCCCTCGCGCTGCCAGAACGCATGGGCGCGCGGGTTGTCGGCAAGCACCGCGGCCAGGATCCGCCGCGCGCCTGCCGCCGCGGCCTCGGCGGCAAGTTGCGCGACCATCCGGCGCCCGAGGCCCTGACCGCGCTGCGCCGGGTCAAGGAGCAGCAGGCCGATGTAGGCGTCCGACGGATCCGGGAACCCCCAGGCCATCGATGCGATGCCGTGCAGGTCGCCGTCCGGACCCCAGGCGCCCAGATGCACGGGCGGCCTCGGCGACGGGATGGGTGGGGCATCCTCGAAGAAATCGGCCACGGTCTCCGGACCGGGGGACCGGCCGGTCTCGAGCCATACGTAGTCGGCGGCGCGTGCAAAGAGGGACGCCACCGCGGCCGCGTCCCGGGCGCGAACCAGGGGACGGATCGTGATGCCGCTCATGGCGGGTCGAGCCGCTCGATCGCGGTCACGGTCAGAGTCTCGTTGCCGCCGGGCCGCCGCCATTCCAGGCTCTCGCCCACGGCCAGCCCCAGAAGCGCGCGCGCAAGGGGCGCGTGGGGCGCGATGCGGCCCTGCGCGGCGTCGGCCTCGTCCTCGCCGACGATCTCGAACCGGCGCAGGTTGCCCGCCTCGTCCTCGACGGTGACGCGATGGCCGAAGCCGACCCGGTCCTCCGGTGGTGGCGGCACGAGAATGGCCGAGGCCAGCCGGCGGGCCAGATAGCGGATGTCGCGCTCGATCGCGCGTTCGGGCATGCGATCCAGCCGGTCGGGCCGTGCGCGCAGCCGCGCAAGTTCGGCCTCGGCTTCGGCCATGCGGCGGCGCAGATCCGCAAGCCCCCGGGCGGTGACCATGTTGGGGTGCGGACTGACCGGAAGATCGGGCAGGGGCTCGGTGTCGGGGCGGTCCTCGCGGACGAAGGCGCGACTCATCGCACGATCTCCTCGAGCGGGTCGTAGAGCGCCCGGTCGCCCCAGGCCGCGACCGCAAGGCTGGACGGCTTGTGCCGCAGCCGCGCCAGTTCGTCCCGGGTCACGAAGCGACGCTGCGTGACGACACCTTCGGGGTCGGTCCAGGACGCGGGCAGGGGGCCCGCGGCGCGCGCCCGGAAGAAGACCTCGACCTGATGCCAGCCGGAGGCCGGGTCGTGAAACTCGTTCACCAGGCAGGGCTCGCCCACGGCGATGTCCAGCCCGGTTTCCTCCCGCACCTCGCGCGCAAGGTTCTCGGGCAGCGACTGACCTGCATGGACCCCGCCACCCGGCGCGCACCAAAGGTCCGGGATGCCGCCCGGCCAGGCGTTGACCAGAAGGAGCCGGTCCTCGTCGTCGAGGATCAGGGCGCGGACGGCAAGTCGGGGATTGCGGGGCTTCATCGGTCGAGTCTGCCAGAGGCCGCCGGCGCGCGGAAGGGGCCTCAGCCGCGCGTGACCCGGTTCACATGGCCCATCTTCCGACCGGGCCGGGCTTCGGCCTTGCCGTAGAGATGAAGCGCGGCGCCCCGCTCGGACGCGATCTGCGGCACCCGCAGGACATCGTCGCCGATCAGGTTCTCCATCGTCACATCGGCGTAGCGCCCGCCGTCGCCCAGGGGCCAGCCGGCGATGGCGCGGATGTGCTGCTCGAACTGGTCGATGGCGCAGCCCTGTTGCGTCCAGTGTCCCGAGTTGTGGACGCGCGGCGCGATCTCGTTCACCAAGAGCCCGCCGCGGGTCACGAACAGCTCGACGCCCATGACCCCGACATAGTCGAGCGCCGTGAGGATGCGTGCGGCGATCAGGACCGCGTCGGATGCGAGTGACGCGGGAATGCGTGCCGGCACCGTGGTCGTGCGCAGGATCCCGTCGCGGTGGACGTTCTCGCCGGGGTCGTAGCAGGCGACCTCGCCGCCGAGGCCTCGCGCGGCGATGACCGAGATCTCGCGTTCGAAGGCGATGAAACCCTCGAGAACCGAGGGCTGCCCGTTCATGGCGGCCAGTGCGGCCGGGGCGTCGGCCGGTCCGCTGATCCGCGCCTGGCCCTTGCCGTCATAGCCAAGCCGCGTGGTCTTGAGGATCGACGGCGTGCCGACCCGCTGGATCGCCCGGGTGAGGCTGGCGCTGTCGTCCACGGCGGCCCAGGGCGCCGTGGCCAGTCCGATGCCGTTCAGGAAGGATTTCTCGCGGATCCGGTCCTGGCTGACCGCCAGCGCGTTGCGGTTCGGCCGGATCGGCCGGGCGGCCTCGATCAGGTCCAGCGCGGCGGTGGGGACGTTCTCGAATTCGTAGGTGACCGCATCGACCGAGGCCGCAAAGGCGGTCAGCGCGGCCGCGTCCTCGTAGGGGGCGGTGGTGACCCTGTGGGCGACGTCCGCGGCGGGCGGGTTGGGCGAGGGTTCGAAGATGTGGGTCCGGTAGCCGAGCCGGCTGGCCGCGACGGACAGCATCCGGCCGAGCTGACCGCCGCCCAGGATGCCGATCACGGATCCGGCGGGCAGAGCTTCAGTCATCCGTCGGCTCCTCGGCGACCGAGGCCGACAGCGCCGCGCGCCAGGCGTCGAGACGGTCGGCAAGGTCCGGATCGCCCAGGGCCAGGATCGCCGCGGCCATCAGCCCGGCGTTCGCGGCGCCCGCCGGTCCGATGGCCATGGTCGCGACCGGATAGCCCCGGGGCATCTGGACGATCGAATACAGGCTGTCCACGCCGGAGAGTGCCCGCGTCTGCACCGGCACGCCGATCACCGGCAGCCGGGTCTTCGACGCCATCATGCCGGGCAGGTGCGCGGCCCCGCCCGCGCCGGCGATGATGACCCGCAGGCCGCGGCCCGCCGCCTCGCGCCCGTATGACCACAGCCGGTCCGGGGTCCGGTGCGCCGAGACGATCCGGGTCTCGTAGGCGATGCCCAGCTCGTCGAGGACCGTTGCCGCCTCGCGCATCGTGGGCCAGTCGGACTGGCTGCCCATGATGATCCCGACCTGTGCCGTCATGACCCGTCTCCACCTGTTCACGGGCCAGTACAACAGCCCGGAAGATCAGGCAATGATGTCGGGCGTCAGCTGGTCCTGAAGTCGCGTGATCTGGTCCTTGAGCCCCAGCTTCTGCTTCTTGAGGCGCCGCAGCGTGAGTTGGTCCCCGCGGCCGGTGGCCTCGAGTGCGTGAATCGCCTCGTCCAGGTCGCGGTGCTCGCGGCGAAGCACCTCGAGCTTCACGCGCAACACTTCCAGGTAGTCCATCTCGAAATGGGCGTTCATGGCGGCCTTCTTGTCCCGAGTCGTGGGTCAGTGTGCGCCGAAACATAGCATTTCCGGGCGGTTGCAGGGAAGAAAATCGGGCCGGCCCGGTCTTGCCCGCCGGATCGTGCTCACCCATATAATCGGGCAAGGGCCGCCAGAGGCGGGGCCCGCAACGCTGTCGCTTTCGAGGACATGCCCGCGATGACGAAACTGACCTTTGGTGCCCACCCGTTCCTTCTCGGATTCGATCAGCTCGAGCGGCTGGTCGAGCGGACCGCGAAGTCGGGGACGGACGGCTACCCCCCCTTCAACATCGAACAGACCGGCGAAAGCGGCTTTCGCATCACTCTGGCCGTTGCGGGGTTCCGCGAGAGCGATCTCTCGATCACGGTCGAGGACCGGCAGCTCGTGGTTCGCGGACGCCAGTCCGACGACGCCGCAGCGGAGCGTGTCTTCCTGCACCGCGGCATAGCGGCGCGCGCGTTCCAGCGCAGCTTCGTGCTGGCCGAGGGTGTCGAGGTGGCGGGGGCGACCCTGGAAAACGGACTTCTGCACGTGGATCTGACACGGGCGGTGCCCGATCCCGTGGTGCAGACGATCCGCATCAATCGCAGTTGAGCGAGGCAGGCCAATGGATACGAAGTTCGATTTTGACGAAGGCAGCGAGGCCCGGCGGATCGTCTATGTCCGGCCGGTACCGGTGAAGGAACTCCCGGACGAGGTGCGGGCGCAGGTGCCCGGAATCGCGACGCTTTACGCCGTGCACGGCGAGGACGGCGAGCGGTTGGCGCTGGTGCGTGACCGCAGCATGGCCTTCGCGCTGGCGCGGGTGCATGACCTCGCGCCGGTCAACGTGCACTGACACAGGCGCCAGGGGCGCGACCCCCTGGCGGCTCGGCTGCCGGCCCTGCGGCGCGTGTAACCTGCCCATCGCTGGCGCGGTGCGCGGACGCGGGGCCGCGCAAGGGCCTTGCATCCGCATTCCGAAGCTCCCTTTCTGCAACCTTGGCAGGATTGAAGGCCGGCCCGGGCCGTGATTCCTGTCGGGGCGCCGACGGAACCGGCGCGATGCCGCGTATCGGAACAAGACGAGTGACGGAGACCGAAATGAAGACGACCACGGGCTACGGCGGAGCCCAGATTGCGCTTCACTGGCTGATCGCAGTCGGTGTGCTCTTCAACTACATCGTCAGTGATGCCATGGGAAAGGCGCTGCACCAGCGCCTTGACGGGCAGGAGATCACGGTCGCGATCGCGCCCTACCATGTCTGGGCCGGCGTTGCGCTGATGGTCCTTATCGTGGTCCGTCTGGTGCTGCGCGTCACGAACGGGGCGCCGGCGCGGGATCCGGGGCCGCTCGGGCTGCTGGCCGTGGTCATGCACGGCGCCCTCTATCTTCTGATCGTGCTGGTGCCGCTCGCGGGCGGGCTGGCCTGGTTTGCCGGCATCGAGGCGCTGGGCGACGTCCACGCGCTTCTGGCGAACGTGCTGATGATCGTCGCGGGGCTGCATGCGGCCGCCGGTCTCTACCACGGCCTCGTCCTCAAGGACGGCGTCATGCGTCGGATGCTGCGGCCGGCGTGAGGGCCTGAACGCGGATCGCCCCGCGCCCGGATTGCGGTTCGGGGCGGTTCTCTCCGGGACGACGGGCGCGCTCAGGCCTTGATGAGGCCCATGCTTTCGAGCTTGAGCAGCACCTGGTGGGCGCAGTGGTCCACGTCCACGTTCTCGGTATCGACCCGAAGTTCGGGGTTCTCCGGCACCTCGTAGGGGTCGGAAATGCCGGTGAACTCCTTGATCTTGCCTTCGCGGGCCAGCTTGTAGAGCCCCTTGCGGTCGCGGCGCTCGCACTCCTCGATCGAGGTCGCCACGTGCACCTCGACGAAGGCGCCGAAGGCCTCGATCATTTCGCGGACGGCGCGGCGGGTGGCGGTGTAGGGCGCGATCGGCGCGCAGATCGCGATGCCGCCGTTCTTGGTGATCTCGGACGCGACATAGCCGATGCGGCGGATGTTGATGTCGCGATGCTCCTTCGAGAAGCCGAGTTCCGACGACAGGTGCTTGCGCACCACGTCGCCATCGAGAAGCGTGACCGGGCGACCGCCCATCTCCATCAGCTTGACCATCAGCGCGTTGGCGATCGTGGACTTGCCCGATCCGCTGAGGCCGGTGAAGAACACGGTGAAGCCCTGCTTCGAGCGGGGCGGCGAGGTCCGGCGCAGTTCCGCCACCACCTCGGGGAACGAGAACCACTCGGGGATTTCGAGCCCCTCGCGCAGGCGGCGGCGGAGCTCGGTGCCCGAGATGTCCAGCACGGTGCAGCCCTCGGGCACTTCGTTCGCCGGGTAGTACTGGGCCTTCTCCTGCACATAGACCATGTGCTTGAAGTCCACCATCTCGATGCCGATCTCGTCCTGGTAGGTCTTGAACAGCTCCTGCGCGTCGTAGGGGCCGTAGAAGTCCTTGCCCTGGCTGTTCTTGCCGGGGCCGGCGTGGTCACGCCCGACGATCATGTGGGTGCAGCCGTGGTTGCGGCGGATGATGCCGTGCCAGACCGCCTCGCGCGGGCCGGCCATGCGCATCGCAAGGTTCAGCAGGCTCAGCGTGGTGGTGGCGGCCGGATACTTGTCGAGAACCGCCTCGTAGCAGCGCACGCGGGTGAAGTGATCGACGTCGCCGGGCTTGGTCATGCCGACGACCGGATGGATCAGGAGGTTGGCCTGGGATTCGCGCGCGGCGCGGAAGGTCAGTTCCTGGTGGGCGCGATGCAGGGGGTTGCGGGTCTGGAAGGCCACGACCTTGCGCCAGCCGACCTTGCGGAAATAGGCGCGCAGTTCGTTCGGCGTGTCGCGGCGGGCCTTGAAGTCATAGTGCACCGGCGGCTGGATGCCGGTGATCGGGCCGCCGAGATAGACCTTGCCCGCGGTGTGGTGCAGGTAGTTCACCGCCGGATGGGCCAGATCGTCCGCGCCGAACACCCTCTCGGCCTCGCGCGCCTTGTTCGGCACCCACTTGTCGGTCACGGACAGGATGGCCAGGATCACGCCTTCCTGGTCGCGCAGTGCGATGTCCTGTCCGGGCTCGACCCGGGCCGCGAAGTCCTCGGACACGTCGAGGGTGATCGGCATCGGCCAGAGGGTGCCGTCGGCCAGGCGCATGTGCTCGACCACGCCATCGTAATCGGCCTGCGACAGGAAGCCCTTGAGCGGATGGAAGCCGCCGTTCATCAGCAGTTCCAGATCGCAGATCTGGCGCTGCGTCAGATCCCAGGACGGCAGGTTGCCGGCCACGTGCTTGAGTTTCTGCGCCGAATCCGACGAGACGTAGAGCTCCGGGATCGGAGCGTGGTTGCTGAGCGACATGGCCTGACCTTGATCCAAGCGCGGCGCGGGGGCACCGCCGTTGCGCGGGGGCATAGACCCGAACCGCGCTCGAGTTCAAGTGAAACGCACAGGCCGCGCGCAAATCGGACCGATAGTGCCGCACTGCGGCAAATCCGGAAACGGCGGTCCTTCCAGAGGCCAGCGCGCGGGACTAGGCGTCCTGCGCGGCCAGCCATTCCTCGGCATCCAGCGCCGCCATGCAGCCCATGCCCGCCGAGGTTACGGCCTGGCGGTAGACGTGATCGGTCAGGTCGCCCGCGGCGAAGACCCCGGGGATCGAGGTCTCGGTCGAGCCCGGCTTCACCTTGACATAGCCGCCGTGGTGCAGCTCGAGCTGGTCCTTGACCAGTTCGGAGGCGGGCGCATGGCCGATCGCCACGAAGAAGCCCGCGCAGGGGATCTCCGAGGTCGCCCCGGTCTTGACGTCGCGGACGCGGACAGCCGTCACGCCGAGCGGCATCTCGGTGCCCAGGATCTCGTCCACCTCGTGGTTCCACAGAACCGCGACCTTCGGATTTTTGAAGAGCCGGTCCTGAAGGATCTTCTCGGCGCGCAGCGAATCCCGGCGGTGGATGAGCGTGACCTTGGTCGCGAAGTTCGTGAGGAACAGCGCCTCCTCGACCGCGGTGTTGCCGCCGCCGATCACCACGACCTCCTTGCCGCGGTAGAAGAAGCCGTCGCAGGTGGCGCAGGCCGACACGCCGAAGCCCTTGAACTTTTCTTCCGACGGCAGACCGAGCCAGCGCGCCTGCGCGCCCGTGGCCAGGATGACCGCATCGGCGGTGTAGATGGTGCCGCTGTCGCCCGTTGCCGTGAACGGTCGTCGGGACAGGTCGAGCCGCGTGATGGTGTCGCCGATGATCTCGGTCCCCATCGCGCGGGCGTGCTCCTCCATCCGCGCCATCAGTTCCGGACCCATCACCATCGCGTCGCCGGGCCAGTTCTCGACCTCGGTGGTGATGGTGAGCTGGCCGCCCGGCTGGATGCCCTGCACGAGGATCGGGTTCAGCATCGCGCGCGACGAATAGACCGCGGCGGTGTAGCCGGCCGGGCCGGAACCGATGATGAGAACCTTGCTGTGGCGCGTGGCGGACATGGCGGACCTTTCGGCTTGGCGGTCGTGGACCTCGGTTGGCCCTCATATATGGCCCGCTGGCGCGGGCGGAAAGAGGCGTTGCGACCGCCGCGGCGGGGCGTGACGGAGGGCCGCGGTTTGTTGCGTGATCCTGAAATATTATTGCGTGGCATGGTGTCTGCGGCTAAGTATCGTAGCCACGCCGCGCAGGAGTGACCGATGGCCAATCACAAGCTCGACGAGATCGACCGCCGGATTCTGGCCGAACTTCAGGCGGACGGGCGGATGACCAATGTCGAGCTCGCGCGCCGTGTGGGCATTTCCGCGCCGCCCTGCCTGCGCCGGGTCCGCACCCTCGAGGAGGCGGGCTACATCCGCGGCTACCACGCCGATGTCAATCCGCGCGGGCTCGGGTTCGAGGTGCAGGTCTTTGCCATGGTCGGGCTGCACAGTCAGGCCGAGGCGGACCTTTCGGCCTTCGAACAGCGCTGCCGAGGCTGGCCGCTGGTGCGCGAGTGCCACATGCTGAACGGCGAGATCGACTTCATCCTGAAGTGCGTCGCGCCGGACCTGTCGTCGTTCCAGAGCTTCCTGACCGAGCACCTGACCTCGGCCCCGAACGTGGCCAGCGTCAAGACGAGCCTTGTGATCCGCTGCGCCAAGGACGAGCCGGGTGTGCCCTTCGACGTGCTCGAGGCGCGGCTGGCGCAGAACGCCTGATCCGCGCCCCGGCGTACGCCGCCTCAGACGTCCAGCATCTCGGCCAGTTCCTCGGCGTCGATCCGCGGATGCGCGACCGTGCCGAAGTCGGCAAAGCTGCGCATGTGCGGGAAGAGGGCAAGGAAGAGCGCGCTCAGATGTCCGCCCATCGTTTCGGAAAAGGCCGCGCCGGGATGGAAGCTCTCGATCTCGATGCCGCCGGCCCGGATCGAACCGGGATGGCGCAGCACCAAGTGATAGACGGTGATCGGGGCGACCGGACTGACCTCGATCACGCTGACACCATCCGCAAAGCCGCGGGCGGGCGCGTAGACCTGATCGGTCCCGGCGGTTTCCGAGCAGCGGCGGTCGCGCAGAAGGATGCGCGCGCGCGGGCCGAGGACGAGGTCGGGCATCGGGCGACCGACGCCGAAGGCCTCGGCGGTGATGCGGACCAGCCGCAGATCCTCGGTCCCGGGGATCGACCCGGCCGGATACATGGTCATGGATCCGATCCAGGTCAGCGTCTCGACCCGGCCCTCGGCGGTGACGATGCCCATCCCGGGCTCCAGGTCCTCGACCGCGACCGGCCCGTCGGTGGTTGCGATCACGGTGCCACGCGCGAGCGCCGAGAAGGCTTCCTCGAAGGCCGGGATGGCCGGCGCAAGGCGGGTGGTGGTGGCCACATCGCCGGCCGAGGTCAGGTAGCTGATCTCGTAGCGGCGGGTCAGCGGTGCCGAGCGCGGTGCGCGGGGCTCGGAAGGTGTCCAGATCGAGGGATTTGTCGAGGAGGAGCGCCGCGGAGCAATTCCGGGAATCGAGCGCTGGGCAAAGGACATTCGTGCAACCTTTCTACTGGTAAACAACGCCGGGTGCCCCCACCCGAAAACCTTCTCAAATCACTTGCGACACAATCTCGGGGAAACGCGGCCGCTTGTCAAAATCCGGAACGAATTTCCGGAGTGACCCGGCTCAATCCGTCGCGGGTTCTCGGCACTGTTGAGGGCGGGCGAACAAGTCCCCGGGGTGCACACGCTCTGGTTGCGAATCGGACGGCAACGGCGGCGATCCCGCACGTCCTAGCCTTTCGTTCGTCGTGAACGATCATATCATCAATAAGCATTCGTTTGTATTGATTGAAACGCCGCGACATCCTGCGCGTGAACGGAGCCGATCCATGTCCACGCACGCCACGACCTCGCCACGCCCCTTCGCGCCCACCCTCGGCCATCTCGCCCCCGGCATCGCGCTGGCGGCGACGATCGCCGCGGCGGGGTTTGCGCTGCGACAGGTGCCCGGCATCGGCGTCCTGAGCCCGATGATCCTGTCCATCCTGATCGGGATCCTCCTTCACAACCTCGTCGGCACACCGCATCGCGCCAAGGCGGGGGTCGCCTTCACCATGCGGCGCATCCTGCGGGCCGCGATCGTTCTTCTCGGGCTGCAACTGACGCTCGGACAGGTTGCGGCGGTCGGGGCCGCCGGAATCGGGGTGATTGCGGCAACGCTGGTGGCGACGTTCGTCTTCACCAAATGGGCCGGACGTGCGTTTGGCGTCGAGCGCGGACTGGCCGAGCTCATCGGCGCGGGAACGTCGATCTGCGGGGCATCGGCGGTGATCGCCTGCAACACGGTGACGCGGGCCCATGACGAGGATGTGGCCTACGCGGTGGCCTGCGTCACGGTCTTCGGCTCGGTCGCGATGTTCCTCTACCCGATGCTGGCGGCGCCCTTCGCGCTCGACCCCGGGCACTACGGCCTGTGGTCGGGGGCGTCCATCCACGAGATCGCGCAGGTCGTGGCCGCGGGCTACCAGTTGGGCCCGGAGGCCGGCGAGGCGGCCACGGTCGCCAAGCTGTCGCGCGTGCTGATGCTGGCGCCGCTGGTGCTGAGCCTGGCCGCGCTGGCCCGGGCCAGGGGGGGGAAGGCCGGTGCCAGGGTGCCGATGCCCTGGTTCGTCCTCGGGTTCATTGCCATGATGCTGGTCGCAAGCTTCCTTCCGCCGCCGCCCGCGCTGAAATCGGTCATCGTCACCACCACCACCTTCATGCTGTCGATGGCGCTGGCGGCGATGGGGCTCGAGACCGACCTGCGCAAGCTCAAGGCCAAGGGGTTGCGGCCGCTGGCGCTCGGCGCCGTCTCCTTTCTCTTCATCGCGGTTTTCAGCCTGACTCTGGTGAAATGGCTCCTGTAAGCTTGCAGGATGACACTCGAGCAGTTGCGCATCTTCCTGGCCGTGGCCGAACGCGAGCATGTGACGCGGGCGTCCGAGGTTCTAAACCTGACGCAGTCCACCGTCAGCGCGGCGATCGCTGCGCTTGAGGCGCGGCTCGGGCTTGCCCTGTTCGACCGGATCGGGCGGGGCATCGCGCTGACCGAGGCGGGACGACTGCTGATGGGCGAGGCCCGGGCCGTGCTCGCCCGCGTGGCGCAGGCCGAGGCGGCGATGGCCGGCCTGGCCGGTCTGGATCGCGGGCGGCTGGTCCTCGCTGCCAGCCAGACGGTGGCCACCTACTGGCTGCCGCCGCGTCTCCACCGGTTCCGCGACCGGCACCCGGGCGTGGCGCTGGAGCTGTCCATTGCCAACAGCGCGGCGGTGGCGCGGCGCGTCGAGGAAGGGCTGGCGGACCTTGGCCTGATCGAGGATGCGATCGACCTGCCGGGCGTGGTCGGGCGGCCGGTCGCCGAGGACGAGATGGTTCTGGCGGTCGCGCCCGCCTTGGCACGGCAGGCCGGGATCGCCGAGGGTGCGGAAGTGGGGGCGGAAACGCTGCGGCGGTTGCCCTTCGTCTTCCGCGAGCCGGGGTCGGGCACGCGCGCGATGTTCGAGCGCGCGCTCCACGGCCTGGGCGTCGCGCCGGACACGTTGACCATCGTGCTGGAGCTGCCCTCGAACGAGGCGGTCCGCATCGCCGCCGAAGACGGCGCCGGAGCCGCCGCCCTGTCGCGTCAGGTCGTGTCGGGGGCGCTGCGGGCGGGTACGCTGATTGCGCTCGGTGTGCCGCTGCCGCGGCGTGCCTTCACCCTTCTGAGGCACCGCGAGCGAACGCTGTCGCCCGCGGCCCGTGCCTTTTCCGCGATGCTGGGGCCTTCCGAGGCGTGACGCCCCGGCGCCGGCCGCCCAGGGGCGTCAGCTGGTGTGCCGGATCACGAACTTGTAGACGTTGCCGTCCTGGCCGCTCGACACCATCTCGTTGCCGGTGGTGCGGCAGAAGGCCTCGAAGTCGGCTACGGCGCCCGGGTCGGTCGCAAGGATCTCCAGCGTGCCGCCGGTCGGCAGCTCCTTCAGCGCCTTCTTCGCGCGCAGGATCGGCAGCGGGCAGTTCAGCCCCTTGGCGTCCAGAACCTGATCGGCCATTCGTCTCTCTCCCTGGTCAGATGTAGAGGTTGATGTCGCTTTTCGCGGCGGCGTCGACCCACGAGGCTGCCCCGCCAAGGATCGGCCCGTCGATCATGTCCTCGCGCTTGTATTCGAAGAGGTCCATCGTCATCTGGCAGGCGATCATCTTGACGTCGGCCTCGAGCGCCAGATCGCGCAGTTCCTGGATCGAGGCGACGCCCTTCTTCTTGATCATGCCCTTCATGACGTTGGTGACGATCCGGTCAACGCCCGGCACCGCGCCGATGAGGTTCGGCATCTGGAAGTGCATGCCGCCGAAGGGCACTTCCATGGCCGGATTGCCCAGCGTCGAGACCTTGAGGTCGAGATCCTTCTTCAGGAGTTGCAGCCCGTAGAAGGTGAAGAACATCGTGGTCTCGATGCCCATCGCCGCGGCGGTCGTCGCCAGGATGAAGGGCGGATAGGCCCAGTCCAGTGTGCCCTTGGTGACGATGATCGTCATCGACTTGGCGTTGGTGTCGTCGAGCATCTCTCTCTCCCCTGGGGGCCTCTCCCTTGCGCCCCGATTGGCCCTGCGCGCCGATCCGGGCGCAGGGCGATGCGATGTCAGCCGGCGCAGCCGGCGAAGGAATCGGCGGCCATCTTGGCCTCGTAGGGGCCGGCCACGGCGGTGCCCGGAACCAGCATCGCCCTGGCTGCGGCCGGGTCGGCCGGCCGCACCTTGACCATCCAGCCCTTGCCGTAGGTGTCGCTGTTGGCGAGCTTCGGGTCGGCGGTCAGCGTGTCGTTCACCTCGACGATCTCGGCGGTGAACCCGACCTTCGCGGGGCCAACCCATTTGCCCGACTCGACCGTGGCGATCGACTTGCCGCCCTCGATGGTCTTGCCGGCCTTCTTGGCGGTGAACGCGACCAGCTGGCCCGCCATCGCGGTGGCAACCATCGTCATGCCGGCGGTGTAGGTGCCATCGCCGTTGTCGCGATACCAGATGTTGTTGTCGACATCGTAGAGAAGGTCGTCGGGCAGGTTGCAACCGCGTACCACGGGCATGTCAGCTCTCCATCGTTTCAGTCGCCGCGGTCTCGGCCTGCCGGACCGGCCGGGACGAGCAGCAGAATTCGCCGAGGCCGTCGGCGACCAGCTTCCCGCCGACGAACAGGGCCAGGTGCCGGGCAATCATCGTCGCCATCCGCAGGTTTCGCACTGTGGCCTGACCGTCCGGATCGCCCAGCACGAGATTGTGATGATAAACCAGCTCTCGGCAAGTCTCCCGGCAGGCGTTGAAGCTCGGCGTGCCGCGCGATCCCTGCCTGTGCAGCGCAAGAAGCCGGAATCCTTCGCTTCTGTCGTCGGTGGGCATTTCGCCGCGGGCCGCGACCCAGGCGGCGATCACGTCCTCGCCCATCGCCAGCAGCTCGGCGGCCCGTGCGGCCGGATCGGCCGCCAGATCCTCATCGGACAGCAGGTCCAGCGCATCGCAGGCGGCTTCGACTTCGGCGATGGAGAGGGGTGTGCGGGTCATCCGAGCCGGTGTTCCTTGAGCAGTGCGCGCGAATCCGAGAAGTTCTCGTTCACGCCGACTTTGCCGGCGGAAAGCCCCAGCGCCATGCCGAGAAGCTGGGTGAAGTAGAGGATCTTCACGTTGGTCTTGCGCCCCAGCACCTTCTCGGCGCGGATCTGGTGCATTTCCAGCCCCGTGTGGCAGGTCGGGCATTCGGTGGCGATCACGTCCGCGCCCGAGGCCTCGGCGGCGGTCAGGATGTTCAGCACGAGCTTGGTCGAGGTGTCGCTGTCCGACAGCGTGTGCGCCCCGCCGCAGCAGGCGGTCTTGAGCGGGAAGTCCACGTTCTCGGCCCCGGCGGCGGCCAGGATGTCGTCCATGTAATGCGGCTTGGCGGTGGATTCCGACCCCGGGCCCTTGTCCTTTTCGGGGAAGATGTGGCGCGGGCGGGTGTACATGCAGCCGTAGTAGTTGGCGACCTTGATCCCCTTGAGCGAGTTCTTCACCCGTCGGGTGATCTCTTCCTCGCCCACGGCGCGCTTGATCCAGTCGAGCGCGTGGATGGTCTCGACCTTGCCGGCCTCGTAGGTCTTGTGGCCCGACTTCTTCGACAGCCGGTCGTTCACTTCGACCGAGGCGGGGTCGTGGGCCAGGTCGTATTCGGCCTTCTTGAGGTTGTGGTAGCAGCCGTTGCAGGGCGCCATCACCGTGTCGAAGCCCATCTGCTCGGTCGTCGAGAGGGTGCGGGCCGAGAGATAGGTCTGGATCTTCGGGTCGATGTTCTTCACTTCCATCGCGCCGCAGCAGTTCCAGTTCTCGACCTCCACGAGGTCGAGCCCCAGTTCCCGGCCCACCGCCTTGGTGGACTTGTTGTAGGCGTGGCCCGTACCTTCCAGGGCACAGCCGGGATAGTAGGCGACGCGCTTCAGATCCTTGGCCATGTCAGTGCATCCCCTTCCCGTTGAGACCCAGCGCCTTGCGGTTCGCGGTCTCGACCTCCTGAACGTATTCCTCGATTGCGGCCCGGGTCTTGCCCCAGCCGCGGGTCTTCGGACGGAACACCACCGCGAGGCCCATCTTCATCAGGTAGAAGACCGGGAAGCGCTTGATGAGCCCGGTCACCATCGCGATCAGCCAGGGCTGGTTCAGCGGCTGGCCGGTCTTCTGGAAGAAGTCGCGCATCACCAGGCTGTCCTCGATCTTGCCGGTGTCGAAGACTTGCTGCGAAAAGCCCTCGTCGAAGATCATCGACGGCTTCTTCTCGGTGTGGCCCTTCAGTTCCAGCCAGTGCGCGGTGGCCTTCATGACGCCCTCGGGCACCACGTCGCGCGGGCAGGCGTAGGTGCACTTGTTGCACGACACGCACTGCCAGATGATGTCCTTGTCGCGCAGGAGCTCCTCCTCCATCCCGAGACGGATGAGGTAGATCCAGTAGCGCGGATTGAAGTCCGGATTGATCGCGTTGACAGTGCAGGAGTTGGTGCAGGATCCGCATTGCCAGCAGCGGTGAATGTACTCGCCGCCGGGCAGGGCCGCGATCTCGTCCTGAAGGTTCTCGTTGTAGTCGGTGACGGCGCGGGTCTCGATGAAGGTCGACCAGTGACCCGACACATCCATGCCGTCGATGACCAGGTGCTCGTTCTCGCGCAGGTTCTCGGGCCGGATCAGCGACTTTTCGTGAATGGGCATTCAGTGCGCCTCCTGAGGATCTGTGTCGGGCCGGTCGAGGGCGGGCAGGGCGCCCAGCGTGTGGGCCGAGCCGTCGATGAGCTTGAGCCGGGTCCGGCCGGTTTCGGTGTCCACCGCATCAAGCCCGAGCATCCGCCGCGTGTGCAGCATCGGGTCGGCGGCGGTGGCAAACTCGGCGCGCATGAACTCGCCGCCGCGGTCGTTGATGTAGGCCGCATAGACATGGGCCATGAGCAGGTCGGTGAAGAAGGGCAGGTCGCGGTAGTGGCCCTGCCCGCGCAGGAAGCCGTCGAGCTCGGCGGCAAGGGTGGCGAAGGTCAGGTATCCGTCGGGTGCGGCGATCCTGGCCTCGGCCACGTCGTCGGCGAACCAGATCTCGCGCAGGACCCCGGTCCGCACGCGGCCGTCCCAGACCCAGCGCGCCATCAGCGGATAGAGATCGGGCGCGGTGAAGTGCAGGACTTCGGCGCCGAGATCGCGCACCCAGCGATGCGCCTTGTCGCGCGGAAAGCCCGCGACGAAGGCGGCGAGCCGCGCGTCGGCCGTGGCGGTGTCGCCCATGCCGTCAAGCAGGCGCGACAGGCGCAGCCGCAGCGCGTCGAAGCCGGTTTCGGCCAGAAGCGCGCCCACCCGGCGACGCGCGGGGGTGATGAAGGCGCAGAGGTCGAGAAACTCGGTCTCGGTCAGGTCCGACACCTGCCCGCGACCGAGCAGTTCGCCGAAGAGCGAGGCCTTGAGCGACAGCGCGGTCACGTAGCGGGCGATGCCGCCGGTCGGCTCGGCGCTTTCCAGCAGATGGTCGTAGGCGCGCCGCAGGCGCGGACCGGACAGGTCGAGGACGGGCCCCTGTGGGACCTCCGCGACCGCCGGTTTGCGCCCGAGCCCGAACATTACTCGGCCGCCTCCTTGACGCGGGCCATGGCCATCCCCAATGCCGCCATCGCCGCGGCATGGCCCTGGGCGATCGAGTCGTCGATGGTTTCCGGCCCGGTGGCCGAACCGGCGACGAAGACGCCGGGGCGCGAGGTCTCGGCGGTGTGCACGTAGGTGGACTTGCGGCCGATGTAGCCCCAGCGGTTGAGATCCACGCCGAACACCGAGGACAGGGTCATGTTGTCCACATTCGGATCCATGCCGACCGCGTGGACCACCATGTCGAAGGGGATCGAGATCGGACGCTTGACCAGCGTGTCCTCGCCCTTGACCAGAAGCCGGCTGTCACGGCCCGTGACCTCGGCGATCCGGGCCTTCACATACTTGACCTTGTAGTCCTCCTGGCTGCCCCAGTAGTACTCGCCCTCGTAGAGGCCGAAGGTCCGGATATCCATGTAGTAGATGTAGACGTTGGTCTGCGGCGACATCTCGCGGATTTCCATCGCGATGTTGGCCGAGACCGTGCAGCAGATCTTGGAGCACCATTCGCGCCCGATCTGGCGGTCGCGCGATCCGACGCAGAGAAGGATCGCGACGCGGTCCGGCACCCGGCCGTCCGAGGGGCACTTGATGCCCTTGCACGACGAGATCATCTGCTCGACCTGGGTGGTGGTGACCACGTCCGGGTAGGTGCCGAAGCCCCATTCCGGCTTGTTGACGCTGTCGAAATGGGTGAAGCCGGTGGTCAGGATCGCCGAGGCCGCCTCGATCCTGCTGCCATCCTTCAGGGTGGCGACGAAGGCCCCGGGGCCGCCGGTGAAGGTCTGCACCGTCGAATTCAGCCGGACGTCCACGTTCGGGTTCGGATGGACGCGCGCGACCATGCCGCCAATCGCATCCTTGGCCCATTCATGGCTCGGGACCAGTTTCGCATAGCCCGACAGGATCGGTGCGCCGCCGAGGCGGTCCTCCTTTTCCACAAGCACGCATTTCTGGCCGACCGAGGCCAGGGCGTGCGCGGCGGACAGTCCAGCGGGGCCGCCGCCGACGATGAGAACGGGCTGGCTCACTTCTCAGCTCCTGCAAGTGCTTTCGGTTTCACGTAGCCGGGGCCCGAAGTGATGGCGCGCTTCGGGTCGTAGAGGGTCTCGATCCGGCCCTGCTTGACCTCTTCGAGATAGCCTTCGAATTCGGCTTTCGCCTTTTCCCAGTCGATGCCCATCTTTTCGAGAAGCGTCTCGAAGGGCGAGGCGTGCCAGTGCAGCTGCGCGAGCTTGTAGGGATGCGCGCCCATGGTCAGCGCCGCGAACTGGCAGTCGGCCATCACCGGAAGCGCATAGACCTTATCCACCGCCTTGCCGATCCACTGGTTCTTGTCGAGCGTGGTGATGCAGCCGGTGTCATGGCCGATCATCACGTCGGAGCGCGCTTCCTCGACCGCCACCTTGATCTTGCGGTCGATGGCGAAGGACCGGGTGAACTCGCGCTCGCCGATGATGTGGCGGAAGCCGAAGCCGCAGCAGTCGTACCAGGTCGAATAGTCGATGACCTGGGTGCCGAGGGTCTGCAGAAGCCCGGTCGTGACCGCCACACGGTCACCGTTCATCACCGTGTCGTCGTAGATCACGTCCTCCGGCACCATCTTGTAGACATGGCAGGCCGGGTGAACGGTCGAGCGGATGTTCGACACGTCGACCTGCTGGCGCTCGCGGATGCGGTGGCGCATGACGTGCAGCCATTCCGAATAGTGGACGATCTCTTCCGGGATCAGCAGCTTGCCGTCCACGAGGCGGCCGAGCTTGCCGAGGATCGCCTTCACCTCCTTGCGCAGCTCGGGGCTCTCCATGAGGAAGATGCGCATCTCCTTGTAGTTGCCGAAGGAGGTGCCGCAGTGGACCAGCGGGTAATAGGTGCCTTCCGGCAGACCCTGCGCCTTGGCCGAGACATAGGCCTGGTGGAAGTTGCGCAGGAACACCGCAGCCAGCGACACCACGTTGCCGATGCCCGAGCCGTGGTAGTTCCAGGCGGTGCAGGAGGTCTGGTCGGTCTCGTCCAGATAGGTCTGGCCCATCTGGTTCATGATCCACAGGATCGACGACGGATAGCCCGGGATGTTGCCGCACTGGCCGCAGGACTTGTGATGCCAGAGGTTGTTGGTGGGGATTTTCTTGTCCCAGCCGTACAGCGTCTTGGCCATCACCGGTTCGTTGTGGTCACCCACACGGTGGACGACGATCTCGCCCTCGCGCTCGAGCTCCCACATCAGGTCGCGCACGTCGTGCTTGCGGTCCTTCGAGGTCAGCATGGCGCGCTTGTCGATGCGCTGCTCGACCCAGTCGGTGGCGCGGCGCGCCTCGTCCTGGGACAGGTTGCTCGGCTTCCACTCGGCGCCGAATCCTCCGAAAGCCCCGGCCCGGGGTTCCTTGTCCGTCGTCATCGCCGTTTCCTCCGTGAAACGCCCCGGTCGCGCGGCCGGGCGTGGGTCAGTCCTCGTCTTCGTCCTCTTGCTCGTCGAGCCAGTCCTGCCACTCCTCGCGCTTCTCATCCATCACGTCCGAGACCACGTCGAAGAGGTTTTCATCAACGATTTCAAGCTGATCCAGGACGCCCGTCGCCTCCCAGATCGTGTAGAGCTCGACCGACGTCCTGAGGTTCACCTCCCAGGCGGTGTCCAGCGTGTGCATGGTCGGCATCGGGATCGCCTTGCGCAGGATCATCAGCGGCGCATCGACCTTGGCCACGTTCGGCCCCCAGTCGGGGAAGGCTTCCTTGGTGATCATGTTGGGCGCGAGCTGGTTGCCGGTCGAGACGACCTTGAGGAGCACGCGCGAGAACGGGCGCAGCACTTCCTTGGCGCTTTCCATCCCGTGCTTGATCGCCACCTCGCGCATGATCATCACAAGGCCGCCGGGCGAGTTCTCGAAGGGGCAGCGGGCCGCGCAGGTGTAGCACTGGGCGCAGGCCCAGATCTTTTCCTGCATCGCGTCGTAGATGCCTTCCAGATTCTCGGTCCAGAGAAGCTGCACGATCTCGCGCGGGGAATAGTCGTAGTAATGCGCGGACGGGCAGGTCGCCGTGCAGATGCCGCAGTTCAGGCACCCGTGGATCTCGTGGTGGTAAAGCTGGTGGCCCCGGATGTCGTCGAAGATCTCTTCGAGCTTTTCGTAGGATACCACCGGCTTGTCGGATACCGGATCGGCGATCGGCGCCTCGATCTGGCTGTGCGCACCCATCTTCACCTCCCTGAAGCCGGGCCCGATGGGGCCATTCTAGTAGGTCAGAACCTTGGCGTCGTCGTCTTCCATGATGTCGGAGATCACCTTTGCGCCACCGACGATGCCCGCGCATTCCGGGATCAGGTCGTCCTCGGTCATGTCGAAGAGGTCGAGGTTGGGCGAGCAGCAGTAGAACTTTGCCCCGGCCTCGTGCGCATCCTTGATGAAGTCGTAGACGGTCTTGGGCGAGCCTTCCTTGACCACGAGCTTCTCGGCCACGCCCTTCTTCATCAGCTGGCCCGCGGTGGCCGTGCAGATCACGTCCACCTCATAGTCCATCGCGGCGGCGACGGTGGCCTGGAAGAAGGGTGCGCCGAGTTCCTCGCCGTTGCGCGGGTCGGTGTTGACCATCACGATGATCAGTTTGCTGGCCAAGATCCCCTCCCCGAGACGCGGCTGGCTATGCGCTGCGGGGCGGCGGCACTGCGATTCGTTGTCGCACCCTGCAGGTTGTGAGGGGATGCTAGGCGCACATATTCACATATGCAATAAAATAGTAGTGTCGGGCGATCACGACCGGCGGATCCCGGCAGGCGGGTGCGGCGGCGCCGGCGGCGGGCGGGGCTACATCAGCCGGGAATGGGCGATGATGCCGACCATGAGCGAGGTCAGCGCCCCGGCGATCTCGGCCTGGGCCGCGCCCAGCGCGGCGAGCCCCGCGGCCGGGTCTTCGGGCGTGTCCTGGAATTCCATCACCAGATCCTCGATCATCCCGCGCTTGAAGCCCGGATGCCCGATCATGCCCAGACAGTTGCCGCGCAGCGCGAAGATCTCGGGCTCGCCCGCCGGGCCGGTCGCCAGCACCTCGGCCTCGTCCGGCAGGACCGGCCGGTCGCGCAGGTAGTGGGCCAGCGGAAAGCGGTCGGGCAGGTGGCCGCCGAGATGCCCGGGCGCGGTCGCGCGCACCTCGTCGACCGCGAAGCGCAGCGGTGCCTCCTCGGCGCCGCCCCCCGCCGCCACCGAAAGGATCAGTGCGCCCAGTCCGAGGCCCACCACCGGCAGCCCCTGGTCGAGGAACAGCCGGGTCAGCCGGAGTTCCGGCGCCGAGGACGGCAGGATGTGGCCGCTGACCAGACCGTAGGGTCCGCCGCCCAGCAGCCAGAGCCCGTCGAAGCCCTCGGGGCCGAAGGGCAGGGTACCGCCGTGGGTGAAGGGCCGGAAATAGCGGAAGCGGATGTTGCGGCCCTCGAGGTGGTCCTCGATCAGACCCAGATATTCCGCCTCGGTGTGCTGAATGACCGCAACCGTCTTCATGCCGGGGCCTCCACGGCGGCCAGGATCGCGCGGGCGAAGTCCGCCGCCGAGACGCCCGGGGTCTCGATGCCGCGTGCCGCCAGCGACCGGTCGACCGCGGCGGTGAGCGCCGTCTCGTCAAGAGGGGTGCCCCGCAGGTCGGCGGCCAACCGGTCGAGCCCCTCGGGCGGCAGGCAGGTGAGATCGCCCGAGATCATCAGGTCGGCGACCGTGCCCTCGCGGTTCAGCAGATGCACGCGCACAAGCCCGCCCGGAGCCTTCAGGGCGCTTTCGGTCAGATGCGTGTCGGCCGCGATCTTCACCCCGAGCGCCACCAGCTTGCGGCCCTGCATCTCGATGAATTCGGGGTCGAGAAGGGCGGCCTCGGCCGCCTCGATCGCCCGCAGCTCGGCGTCCGTCGGCCGATCGGCTTCGGGTTTCAGCCCGAGCACCTCGTGGCAGTGATGGAAGAAGCGGGCCAGCAGATCCTCGCGCGGGGGCACGGTCCCGAGCTGCTTGACCATGGTGGTCATGTAGTCGTCGAGCGTCTGGCGCAGCTTGTCGCGGAACTTCTCGGAAGGAACCCGCAGGCATCGCGCCATCGTCGCCGTGTCGAAGTCGAGCATGAACGATCCGACCATGACCGTCGCCTCGCCGATCGAGGCGGCGCCGGTGCCGCCGATCTTGCGCCCGTCGACATGGATGTCGTTCACCGGCCGGTAGTTCGCGTTGATCCCGAAGTCGCGGTAGGTGCGCACCACCGGCTCGATGAACAGCGGGTAGAGCTCGGCCGCATGGCGCGGGGTGCGGGCCCTGGGGAAGACGAAATGGGTGAAGAGCTGGTTGTGGTCGAGATAGACCGCGCCTCCGCCGACGTGGCGGCGCAGGACCGGCAGGCCGTGTTCGGCGCAGAAGGCTTTGTCGACCTCGCGGGCGATTTCCTGGTGCAGGCCCACGCAGACATAGGGTGTCTCGGGCGAGGCGAGCGACAGCATCGGGTCGCTGTCCGCGCGCACCGTTTCGGCCAGTCCGTGATAGACGGCCTGGCTGCGCAACGCGCTGACCTGTCCGAAGTCGAGCACCCGCAGTCGCATTCCCGTTCCCTCCCTCTGCCTGCGGCACACTGGGCGAACGCCCGCGCAAAAGTCAAACCCGGCGCCCCGTGAGACTGGCGCGCGGGCGGTGCGGGCGGGCACTGGTCGCGCCGGTCCGGTTGCGGCATCCTGCCCCGGAGCGAGGTGGGAGGAACGGATGGAGCCGCGCAGGCTGCTGGTTTACGGCGACAGCAACACCCATGGCACGGTGCCGATGGCGCGACTCGGCGACATGGCCCGTTTCGACGCCGCCACCCGATGGACAGGGCCGTTCGCCCGGGCGCTCGCGCCCGACTGGGAGGTGATCGAGGAGGGTCATCCCGGCCGGACCACGGTCCACGACGATCCCGTGGAGGGACCGCATCGCAACGGGCTGCGAATCCTGCCGGCGATCCTCGAATCGCATCGTCCGATCGACCTGGTGCTGGTGATGCTGGGTACGAACGACCTGAAGTTGCGCTTCTCGGTCGGCCCGGCGGATATCGGGCTGGCTCTGGAACGGCTGGCGCGCGCGATCCGGATGTCGGGTTGCGGCCCCGGCGGCGGCAGCCCCGCGGTGATGCTGGTCGCGCCGCCTCCGATCGTCGAGACCGGCTGTCTGGCGGCGATGTTCGCCGGGGGAGAGGCCAAGTCGCGCGCGCTTGGCGCCGAGATCCGGGCGGCCGCCGGCCGCTACGGGGCCGGCTCTGTCGATCTGGGCGGACGGGTTGCGGTTTCCGGCCTTGACGGCATTCACTACGACGCGGCAACCCATGCGCGCATTGCCGCGGTCCTGACCGAGGCGGTGCGCGCGCAATTCGGATGACCGGAGGAGACGAGACATGCTGAAGGGGATCGATCCGCGCCTGAACGCGGATGTGCTCCATGCGCTGCGGGCCATGGGCCACGGCGACGTGCTGGTGATCGCGGACACGAACTTTCCGGCCGTGTCGGTGGCGCGCCGGACGGTGGTCGGCCATCTCCTGCGGATGGAGAACCTGACCGCCGCCGAGGCGGTCGAGGCGATCCTGTCGGTTCTGCCGCTGGATACCTTCGTGGATGACTTCGCCGGTCGCATGGAAATGGTGGGCAGCCCGGCCGAGGTTCCGCCGGTGCAGGCCGAGGTGCAGGCGGCGATCGACGCCGCCGAGGGCCGCCCCAGACCGATGGTCGGCGTCGAGCGCTTCGCCTTCTACGACATGGCGCGCTCGGCCTATGCCGTCATCCAGACCGGCGAGCGTCGGTTCTACGGGTGCTTCTTCCTGCGCAAGGGGGTGATCCCGCCCGAGGGCTGACGCGCCTCAGCCGTGGTCGCGGCGCTTCTTCTTCTTTTTCTTGCCGGCTGCGGTGTCGGCTGCGGGTCGAAGGGCGGCGGATGACAGGTCTGCGGCGCGCGGATCGGATGCGCCCAGGGCCGAGAGGCGGTCGAGAAGCGGCGCGACGATCCGGCGGCGATGCCCCGCGAGAAGCCGCGCGACCAGTTCGCCCGCGTCGGCCGGCGCCGTGAAATACTCCTTCCGGTCGCCCGGCTGGCGCACCGTCTCGACAAGACCCCATTCCCGCAGGTCACGGAGCGCCACCGACACGTTGGACCGCGCGAGGCCGAGCGCGGCGCAGAGATCGTCGGCGCAGGGCGGCGGATCGGCCCGCCAGATCGCCGCGAGGCATAGCCCTGCCGGGCGCGACAGGCCGAGGGCCGGGGCCGCATCGGCGAAGAGATCGGACAGGCTCACCCGCGCATTCTCCCTGTTCCGGGCGTCGGGCCAGTAATCGCCGTTGCGGGGCGACCGTCAAGCACCCGCCGCGGCGAACCGCAGCCGCAGCCTCTGCCGGTAGGTTTCCGGGGGCCGCAGGACGATGGACGGGAACCGCGGGTGGTGGGGTGTGTCGGGCCAGCCCTGCGCCTCCAGCGCGAGGCCGGCGTAGGGTTCGACCGGCCGGCCATCAAGCCCGGCACCCGGCCCGCCGCCAAGGCTGCGGCCGTCATAGACCTGAAGGCCGGGTTCGGTCGTTGCCAGCGTCATGCACAGCCCCGACCGCCCGGTCAGCCAGGCCACGTCCCGCAGCGTGTCCCGCCCGTCCGACAGGCAGAGCGTGTGGTCGTAGAGCGGCCGCGCCTCGAGCGACCGACCCTCGCGGAAGTCGAACCGCGTGCCGTCGACGGGCACCGCCGCGCCGGTGGGGATGCCGCAGTCGTCCACCGGCAGGTAGCGCGCGGCGGCGACGCGCAGCCGGTGCCCGGCGATGGTCCCGGTGCCGTCGAGGGTCCAGTAGCTGTGCTGCGCAAGGTTCATCAGCGTCGGCGCGTCGGTCGTCGCGGTCAGGTCCAGCGCAAGGGTGGCCGGAGGCTCGATGCGGTAGGTGGCCCGAATACGGCGGTTGCCCGGAAATCCGCCGAGCCCGTCCGGCAGGTCGAGGCCGAGGGTCACCGTGGCGGGCGACACCGCCTCGATCGTCCACAGCGCCTGACTGGTGCCCGTTGCGCCGCCGTGCAGGCAGGTGGTGCCCTCATTGGCCTCGAAGCGGAACGGCTGGCCGTCGATCATGGCCTGCGCTCCGGCCAGACGGTTCGCCACCGGCCCCGCGATCGCGCCGGCGTAGCACAGCGGCCCGAGGTAGGCGTCAAGCCGGTCCGAGCCGACCGTCAGCGGCCAGGGCACGCCGCGCAGGCGCAGGTCCTGCAGCGTGGCGCCATAGGTCAGGATGACGGCGCGCAGATCCCCGGCCGCCAGGTCCACGGCATGGACCAGGCGGCCGTCAGCCAGGGCCCCGAAATTGCGGACGCTGTCGGTCATGGCTCCTCCCCTCCACGCCTTCTGGCCCGGCGGGTCCGGCCGCGCAAGCCTCAGCGTCCGGACAGGCAGTCCGCGATGCCGGTGCCGAGGTTGCGCAGCACCCGCTGATAGAGATCCGGGCCGGGTTCGGTGGCGCTGCCCGAAGGGTCGAGCGGGGCCCCCAGCCGGACCGGCGTGCCTTCGATCAGGGTCTGCGCGAGCTTCGGGTCGTGCTGCGCCTCGGGGAAAATGCAGGCGACGCCCTCGTGTTCGAGCTGGTGGCGGATGCTTTCAAGCCGCGCGGCCCCCGGCGCCGCCGCATCGCCGAGCGCGATGGTCGAGACGATCTCGACGCCGTAATGTTCGGCGAAGTAGCCGTAGGCATCGTGGAACATCACCACCGGCTTTCGCGGCGCGGCGGCGAGGGTTGCCGCCACCTCGGTGTCGGTCGCGGCGATCGCGGCGCTGGCGGCGCTGGCGTTTGCGGCATAGGCCGCGGCGTTCGCGGGATCGAGCGCCGAGAGTTCCCCGGCGATCACCCCCAGCCACAGCCGCGCGTTGGCGGGATCGAGCCAGGCGTGGGGATCGACGCCCTCGTGCGTGTGCGCGCCCTCGGCCTCGTGGTCGTGGCTCTCGGCCTCGTGGTCCTGTCCCTCGTGGTCGTGCCCGTCCGGCCCGGCCGCGCCGAAGTCGCGCCGATGGGTGCCGGGCGCGTCGAGCAGCGCGACGACCGTCGCATGGTCGGCGCTCGCCAGCCCGCGCTCGAGCCAGGGGGTCATCGCCGGACCGATCCAGAACACGAGGTCGGCATCCTGCAGGTGGCCGGCGTCCGACGGGCGCATCTGGTAATTGTGGGCGTTTCCGCCGGCGGGTACCAGCACGTCGGGCTGGCCGAGATCGCCCATCACCTGCGCGACCAGCGACTGAACGACGGGAATGTCGGTGACGACCTTCGGTACCTCCGCCGCGGCGGGGCTTGCGAGAAGAAGGAAGGCGGCAAGGGTGGCGCGCATGGACGGGGCTCCGGGTGGCTTCGGGGTTGAACCGGCGTGCTATCAGCGTAATATGATAACAAGTCAAGAGGATTGTGATAGTATAACATGAACAACCAGCGGCAAGGCCAATCCGAAGGCGGCCCGGTGGCCTTCGGTCGCCATGACCACGCGCATTGCGCGGCGGATGTCATGGCGCGGGCCGAGGCCCTGAGCCGCGAGCGCGGCGCGCGGCTGACGCCCGTGCGCCGGCGGGTGCTCGAGATCCTTCTCGAGGACCATCGCGCCCTGGGCGCCTATGACGTGCTGGACCGGCTGGCCAAGGACGGTTTCGGCAACCAGCCCCCCGTGGCCTACCGCGCGCTGGAGTTCCTGGTGGAGAACGGGCTGGCCCATCGGGTCCGGCGCCTCAACGCCTTTGCGGCCTGCATGCATCCGGGCGAGGCGCATCACCCGGTGTTCCTGATCTGCCGGGTCTGCAATGCGCTGGCCGAGGCGCCGACCGAGGCGGTCCATGAGGCGCTCCGGTCCGCGGCCGAGGTCGCGGGCTTCGCCATCGAACGCAGCACCATCGAGGCGGTCGGCCTCTGCCCGGCCTGCGTGGACCGGACATGACCGGGCCGCTGATCGAAACCCGCGGGCTCAGCGTGCGCCACGCGGATGTCGAGGTGCTGTCGCATGTCGATCTGGCCATCCGGCCCGGCGAGATCGTCACCGTGGTCGGTCCCAACGGATCCGGCAAGTCCACCTTGGTACGCGCGCTGATCGGGCTCGAGACGCCCGCCGAGGGCGTGGTCATCCGCCGCGCGGGGCTGCGCATCGGCTATGTGCCGCAGAAGCTGCACATCGACAGGGCGATGCCGATGACAGTGGGCCGGTTCCTGGCGCTGCCGAGGCCGGTGCCCCGGACACGCGCGCGGGCGGTGCTGGATCGCGTGGGGCTGCCCGATCTGCTCGACCGTCAGATGACGCGGCTTTCCGGCGGCCAGTTCCAGCGCGTGCTGCTGGCGCGCGCGCTTCTGTCCGAGCCCGACATCCTCATCCTGGACGAGCCGACGCAGGGGCTGGACCAGCCGGGGGTCTCGGCGTTCTACCGGCTGGTCGAGGACGTGCGCGCCGAGACCGGGGTCGCGGTTCTGATGGTAAGCCACGACCTGCATGTGGTGATGAGCGCCTCGGACCGCGTGATCTGCCTGAACGGCCATGTCTGTTGCGAAGGCACGCCCGAGGTGGTGTCCGAGGCGCCCGAATACCGGGCGCTCTTCGGCCTTGGCACCAAGGGGGCGCTGGCGCTCTACCGGCATGTCCACGACCATGACCACGCGCTTGGAGAGGCTCCATCCCCCGCTTCCCACGATCATCATGGGCATCATGGGCATCATGGGCATCATGGGCACGGGCATGACCACGGGCAGCGGCCGGGCGGGGCGCCCGATGCTTGACGATTTCCTGGTGCGGGCCCTCATCGCGGGCGTCGGCCTCAGCCTCGCCACGGGTCCGCTCGGCGCCTTCGTGGTCTGGCGGCGCATGGCCTATTTCGGCGACGCCACCGCACATGCCGCCATCCTCGGCGTGGCGCTGGCCTTCGCGACATCGCTGCCGATCTATGCGGGAACGCTGATCGTCGCCCTCGCCATGGCGGTCACCGTCTCTGCGCTGGCGGGCCGCGGTCATGCGATGGACACGGCGCTTGGCGTGCTGGCGCATTCCGCGCTCGCCTTCGGCCTTGTGGCCGTCTCCTTCCTGCCCGGCGTGCGCGTTGACCTGTCGGCCTATCTCTTCGGCGACATCCTGGCCGTCAGCCGCGCGGATCTGCTGTGGGTCTGGGGCGGCGCGATCGTGGTTCTGGCCCTGATCCTCTGGCGCTGGCAGGGGCTTCTGACGACGACGCTCAGCGAGGATCTGGCGCAGGCCTCGGGGATCGACCCGGGGCGCGAGCGGCTGGTTCTGGTGCTGGCGCTGGCGCTGGTGGTCGCCGTGTCGATCAAGATCGTGGGCGCGCTGCTGATCGCCGCGATGCTCATCATTCCCGCGGGCGCGGCGCGCGGCCTGTCGCGCACGCCGGAAGCCATGGCCGGGCTTGCCATCCTGGTCAGTGTCGTCGCTGTGGGGTCGGGTCTGTGGATGTCGCTTAGGCTCGACACGCCGGCGGGGCCGTCGATCGTGGTGGCCGCCTCGATGCTCTTCCTTGCCAGCCTCCTGGTCGCGCGACGCGGTGCCTAGCGCCCCGGCGGCTCCGGCGCTAAGTGTCGGGGCGTTCGGAGGAGTCCCGATGGCAAACCCGCTCTATGACGCGCTCTTCGCCCCGCACGAGGCCAGCGACCGGCCGTTCCTGATCCTGCCGGACGGCCGGACGATCCGCCATGCCGCGTTTCTCGGGCAGGCAGAGCGGCTTGCGCGGGCGCTTCGGGTGGCGGGGCTTGCTGCGGGCGACCGGATGGCCATCCAGATGGAGAAAAGCCCCGCGATGCTGGCGCTGATCGCCGCCGCCATCCGCTGCGGCGTCGTGTTCCTGCCGCTGAACACCGCCTACACGCCGGCCGAGGTGGACTATTTCGTCCGCGACTCTGGCGCGACCCTCCTTGTCTGCGATCCGGCCAGGGCCGAGTCTCTCGCCGGATGCGCGCCCCGCGTGCTGACCCTTGCGACCGACGGAACCGGCAGCCTCGCGCGGCTCGACGACGGCGGCGCGGCGCCCGTGGCCGCGCGGACGGGGACCGATCTCGCCGCTCTTCTCTACACCTCGGGCACGACCGGGCGGTCGAAGGGCGCGATGCTCAGCCAGGACAACCTTCTGTCCAATGCGCGGGTGCTGGTCGAGGCCTGGCGCTTCACCGACCGTGACGTGCTGCTCCATGCCCTGCCCGTCTTCCACACGCACGGCCTTTTCGTGGCGGTCAACGTCGCGCTTCTGGCCGGCTGCCCGATGATCTTCCTTCCGCGCTTCGACGCGCCCGAGGTGCTGCGCTGGCTTCCCGAGGCCACGACGATGATGGGGGTGCCCACGTTCTACACCCGGCTGCTGGCCGAGCCCGGACTCGACCGCGCGCTGGTCGGTCACATGCGGCTCTTCGTGTCGGGCTCGGCGCCGCTTCTGGCCGAGACCCACCGCGCCTGGGAGGCCCGCACCGGCCAGCGCATCCTCGAGCGCTACGGGATGACCGAGACCAACATGAACACCTCGAACCCCTATGACGGCGACCGGCGCGCCGGCACGGTCGGTCCGGCCCTGCCGGGGGTCGAGGTGCGGGTCTGCGATCCGGCCGGGCAGGAACGTCCCCGCGGCGAGCCCGGCATGGTCGAGGTGCGCGGTCCGAACGTGTTCCTCGGCTACTGGGGCATGCCCGAAAAGACCCGCGACGAGCTTCGGCCCGACGGGTTCTTCATCACCGGCGATCTGGGGGTGATGGATGCCGAGGGCTATCTGACCATCGTGGGCCGTGCCAAGGACCTGGTCATCTCGGGCGGGTTCAACATCTATCCGAAAGAGGTCGAGGAGGCCCTCGACAGCCTGCCGGAGGTGCTCGAAAGCGCGGTGTTCGGGGTTCCGCACGCCGATCTTGGCGAGGCCGTGGTGGCGGCGGTCGTGCCGGCACCGGGTGTCGCGCCGGATCCGGCCGCGCTGCTGGCGGCGCTGGGGCCCACGCTCGCGCGCTTCAAGCAGCCGCGGCGGATCGTCATCCTGCCCGAGCTGCCGCGCAACGCGATGGGCAAGGTTCAGAAGGCCGCGCTCAGGCAGACGTTCCGCGACCTGTTCCCGGCGGGTTCCTGAGCGCGACCAGCGCGGCAAGCAGGATGAGCAGCGGGCCCGGAAATTCCAGCAGCCAGTCCAGCCCCGCATAGCCGAGCTGGGCGCCGATCGGGATGTAGACATCCGCCAGCCAGGCGGCCCGGACCACCACGAAGGCGGCGACTAGGCCGAAGCCCGCGACGATGGGCCAGGTGCGCGCCAGCGTGCCGCGCAGGGTCAGCCAGGCCGCCGTCAGGCCGGCGAGACCAAGCAGGGGCAGGGCGATGACCACGGCCTCCTTGATGCCGTAGCGGACGCCCTCCAGCCGGGTGCCCGCGGTGGCGCACCGCCCGAGGCCCCGCAGGAGCGTCTGCAGGTCGAGCTGCTTGTTGGCCGCGAGCAGGGCCAGGGCGACCGCGGCCAGGGACCAGGCCAGACGCTCGCGGCCGATGGCCCGGCCGCGCAGCGCGACCGCCGCCGCGGCAAGCGCCGCCAGGCCGTAGGCCAGCGTGGCGAACCAGCCGGCCGGCGTCGGGTCGCCGATTCCGAACCGCCAGTCCGCCGCGATGCAGGTCCACATGGCGGCCCTCAGCGCCCGACGGCGACGTAGTCGGCGAAGCCCGCCTTCATGGCATCGGCGCGCGAATAGATGTTGCGCAGGTCGGCCATGCGGGGGGTCGCCATGGCCTTGGCCAGCCGGTCGAGGTCGAGCGCCCGGAACTCGTTCCACTCGGTCAGAAGCACCACGGCATCCGCGCCCTTGGCCGCGTCATAGGCGCTGTCGAGCCAGGCCACGCCCGGCAGCAGGTGCTCGCCCTCGCGCCGGCCCTGCGGATCGACCACACGCACCTTGGCGCCACCGCCCACCAGCGCCGGCACGATGGTCAGCGACGGCGCATCGCGCATGTCGTCGGTGTTCGGCTTGAAGGTCACGCCCAGGACGGCGATGGTCTTGCCGTTCACCGAACCGCCGCACAGGTCGAGGATCTTCTCGACCATGCGGCGCTTGACCTCGTCGTTGACCTTGATGACCGTCTCGACGATCTGCATCGGCGCGGCGTGTTCCTGTCCCATCCGGGCCAGGGCCGAGGTGTCCTTGGGGAAGCACGACCCGCCGTAGCCCGGCCCGGCGTGCAGGAACTTGTTGCCGATCCGCCCGTCGAGCCCGATGCCCTTCGACACCTGCTTGACGTCGGCGCCGACCTTCTCGCACAGGCGCGCCACCTCGTTGATGAAGGTGATCTTGGTCGCCAGGAAGGCGTTGGCCGCATACTTGATCATCTCGGCGGTCTCGAGATCGGTGTAGAGGATCGGGAAGTCGCGCAGGAAGAGCGGGCGGTAGATCTCGCCCATGACCTCTTTCGCGCGGTCCGAGGTGACGCCCACCACCACACGGTCCGGGCGCATGAAGTCGTCGATCGCCGCGCCCTCGCGCAGGAACTCGGGGTTCGAGGCCACGTCGAACGCGGCCTCGGGCGCGGCCCGCCGCACCGCCTCGGCCACGGCACGGTTGGTGCCGACCGGCACCGTCGATTTCGTGACGATGACCGCATAGCCGGTCAGGGCCCGCCCGATCTCCTCGGCCGCCGCCATCACGTAGGTCAGGTCCGCGTGGCCGTCGCCGCGCCGGGTCGGCGTTCCGACCGCGATGAACACGGCGTCGGCGCCATCCACCGCCTCGGGCAGGTTGCCGGTGAAGGACAGCCGCCCCGCCGCGACGTTCTTGGCCATGAGCGCATCGAGCCCGGGTTCGTAGATCGGCACCTCTCCGCGCTTCAGCATCTCGACCTTGCGCGGGTCCTTGTCCACGCAGACCACCTGGTGGCCGAAGTCGGAAAAACACACGCCAGAGACGAGTCCGACATATCCGGTCCCGATCATCGCGATTTTCATGGCCTGCCCTCGTTGCGCGCACCCGCCGGGCTCGGGGGTCCGGCGCGCCGACATGGGCCGAACCAATTGCCGCTGTCAACCGCCAAGGCGGGACGGTCGGCGGATGCCGAATTTTCGCCAAGGTTTTTGGGCCATTTGGGGTCGGGGGAAGCCGTTGTGTCTGTTCCTGGAACAGCCTGAAGGGACTGCCATGCCTGTTTTCGTCCGGTTTGCTGCCGCAATTGTTGCCACCATCGCGCTGGTCGGGGCTGCCGATGCCTGTTCTCGGCAGACTGTCGCCGGGGCGGATACACTGATCCAGCCCGATCGCGCGATCAATCAGGGGTTGATCGACAGCGCGATTCGCGCCGAGCTGAACTATCACCGCTGCAAGGCCGGTCTGGCGCCGCTTTCGGGGGCGGGCAAGCTGGCCGAGGTCGCCCAGACCCACTCGCGCTGGATGGCGCGCGCCGGGGCGGTCAGCCACACCTCGACCGTCGCCGGCCAGTCCACGCTGAAGGCGCGGCTCCTCGGCACGGGCATCAAGCTGACGACCGGGTCCGAGAACGTCGGCATGGTTCACCGCTTCGGGATCGACGGCCAGCACTTCCGCATCACCGGCGCCTGCGACTTCGCCACACCGGCCGGGCAGCCCATCGGCGCCCACACCTACGGCTCGCTCGCCCGCAAGATGGTGGACCTCTGGATGGCGTCGCCGTCGCACCGGGCCAACATCCTCGACCCGAAGGTGCGCATGGTGGGGTCGGGTGCCGGGTTCCGCTCCGACGCGCCCTACTGCGGGCAATTCTACCTGTCGCAGAACTTCGCCGG
The DNA here is from genome assembly GCA_049324535.1 of Pseudomonadota bacterium. GTDB lineage: Bacteria > Pseudomonadota > Alphaproteobacteria > Rhodobacterales > Rhodobacteraceae > JBMOOG01. The sequence continues at coordinate 585,000 of JBMOOG010000001.1, forward strand.
CTGAGCCGGTCGCCGGCACCAGTGGCCGCCATGACATAGCTGGGCCGCGATGGAGGCGGGGGCGCTTCCATCCGGCCTGTCTCTGGTGCATGACAGGGGCATGGCCCGGCCGTGGTGCCGGCATGGAAGCCTTGGGGGTGTGGACGATGCGAACGAACGGACTGACGGGCCTTGCCGCGGCGGTCGCCCTGGCGGCGACGGCGTCGGCTGCGGTGGCCGGCGGCTATGCGGAACCGGTGGTCGAGGCCGAGACGGTCACGGTGGCCGCAGTACCCGCGGCCACGACCGGCATGAACGTGATCCTGCCGCTGCTCATCGTGCTGGGCATTGCGGCGGTGGCCGGCGGCGCGACGGGCGGCCTGACGAAGTAACGGCGGCCCGACCGCCCCAACCCGGCCCTTCCGCGGGCGCGTCAGCCAAAGCGTGCGGCCGCCACGGCCGGCACCGGCTGGCCGCGGCCCGCGATGCAGTCGAGGATCAGTGCCGCGGTCTTCGGCGCCAGGGTCAGCCCGATGTGGCCGTGGCCGAAGGCGTGCAGGATTTCCGGACCCGCGCGCGACGGGCCGATCACCGGCAGGCTGTCCGGGATCGAGGGGCGCAGGCCCATCCAGTGGCGCGCGGCCGGGCCGAGGGCCGGAAAGATCGCCCGTACCCCCTCGGCGAGCCGCGCCAGCCGATGGGGTGACACCGGCGCGTCGAGCCCGCCAAGCTCGACCGTGCCGGCCGCCCGCAACCGGCCGGACATCGGGCACAGGTAGAACCCCCGCGACACGGGGCAGACCGGGCGGTTGAGCATCGGCCGCTCCATGTCCCACTCCAGATGATAGCCCCTCTCGGTGTCGAGTGGCACGCGGTCGCCTGCCATCGCCGCGAGGCGACGCGAGCGGGCGCCCACGGCGATGACCGCACGATGCGCGTGCCAGCGCCGGCCGCTCGCCGCCATCAGCGCCACCCCGCCGCCATCGCGCGCGAGGCTGGCCACCGAGTCGCGCTCGAACCGGGCGCCCGCGGTTGCCGCGGCCCGCGCAAGGCGCACCATCATCGCGCCCGGATCGCTGAGGAAGAGCGCACCGGGAAAGAAGGCCGCGCCGCCCTCGGTAACCGGAAGCGCGGGCTCCATGGCGGCGAGAGCCGGGGCGTCGAGCATCTCGACCGCGACCCCAAGACGCCGCCGCGCCGCCATCGCGGCCTCGGCGGCGCGATGTTCGGCCCGGGTCTGGTACCAGTAGAGACAGCCCTCCGCGCGCACGAGATCCGATCCGTCCGCCGCAGAGGTCAGGTCGCGCCAGAGCGGCCCGGCGTCGGCCAGCAGCCCCGCCAGCGCCGCGGCGTTGCGCCGCGCCGCCTCGGGCGTGGACTGGCGCAGGAACCGCAGAAGCCAGGGCACAAGGGCCGGCAGGGTCGCGCGGTGGATCGCGAGGGGCGAGTTCCGGTCGAAGAGCAGCCGCGGCAGATCGCGGAGCACGGCCGGAGACCCAACCGGATCCACGGCGTAATCGGCAATGGTCCCGGCGTTGCCCCACGAGGCCCCGGACCCGGGCGGTTCGGGGTCGATCACGATCACGTCGTGCCCGGCATCGGCCAGCCGGAGCGCGATGGTCAGGCCGATCACGCCGGCCCCGATGACCGCGATCCCGGCGTCGGCCTGTCGAAACCGCCCGGTCATGCGCGGCGCGCGGCGGAACGCTCCGCGGGGGATATTTTGACCAGTGAGAGGGCCATGGTGCTTCTCACTGGCGCAAATATCCCCGCCGGAGGCATCCCGCCCCCTCCCCGTGTGGCCGGGCGGCGGATCACATGCAGGCGTCGAACAGCGCGCGGGTGTTCTCGCGCGTCATCGGTATGGGGTTGCCGCCGCAGGACGGATCCTCGAGCGCCATCTCGGTCAACCGGTCGAGGTCGCCGTACTGCACGCCCATCGCCGACAGGTTCTCGGGGATCGACAGCCGGGTGCGCAGCTCCATGATCGCGTCGTGGAAACCCGCGAAGCCGCCGTCGAAGCCCAGATAGGCGGCGGCCGCCCGGATGCGGTCCTCGATGGCCGGACGGTTGAACTCGAGCACCATCGGCATGACCACCGCGTTGGTGGTGCCGTGGTGGGTGTTGTAGACGGCGCCCACCGGGTGGCTCAGCGAATGGATGGCGCCGAGGCCTTTCTGGAAGGCGACCGCCCCCATGGCCGCCGCGCTCATCATGTGGGCGCGGGCCTCGAGATCGTTCGGGTTCTCGTAGGCCCTGGGCAGGTTCTCGAACACCAGCCGCATGCCTTCAAGCGCGATGCCCTGGCTCATCGGGTGGTAGAAGGGCGAGGAGTAGGCCTCGAGGCAGTGGGCGAGCGCGTCCATCCCGGTGCCGGCGGTGATGAACCGGGGCATGCCGACCGTGAGCTCGGGATCGCAGAGCGTGACCGCGGGCATGAGCCTCGGATGGAAGATGATCTTCTTCTTGTGGGTCGCGGAATTGGTCAGCACGCCCGCGCGCCCGACCTCGGAGCCGGTACCGGCGGTGGTCGGCACCGCGACGATCGGCGCGATCTTCGACGCATCCGCGCGGGTCCACCAGTCGTCGACGTCCTCGAGATCCCAGACCGAGAGGTCCGGGCGCTGGTTCGCCATCAGCGCGATCATCTTGCCGAGGTCGAGCGCGGAGCCGCCGCCGAAGCAGATCACTCCGTCATGGCCGCCCGCCTTGAAGACCGCGATGCCGGCGGCCATGTTGCCCTCGTTCGGGTTCGGGTCGACCTCGGAAAAGACCGCGCGCCCGAGCCCGGCCCTGTCGAGGATGTCGAGCGCCTGCGCGGTGATCGGCAGCGAGGCCAGCGCCTTGTCCGTGACGAGGAGCGGCTTCTTCAGGCCCGCCGCCTTCACGTGGTCGGCGAGTTCCGCGATCCGCCCTGCGCCGAACTTGACCAGCGTCGGATAGGACCAGTTGCCCTTCAGTTTCATTTCGTCACCTTCTTGAGATGGTAGGACTTCGGCCGCGTGACCGAATAGTAGCCGAGCACCGAGAGCGAGCCGCCGCGCCCGGTGTCCTTGCAGCCGGTCCAGCAGAGCGCCGGGTCGAGATAGTCGCAGCGGTTCATGAAGATCGTGCCGGTTTCGAGCCGCGCGCCGATGGCGGCGGCGCGGTCCGGGTCGCGCGTCCAGAGCGAGCAGGTCAGGCCATAGGGGCTGTCGTTCATCGCGGCGATCGCTTCCTCGTCGTCCTTCACCGACATGATGCCGACGACCGGGCCGAAGCTTTCCTCGCGCATCACGCGCATCTCGTGGTTGACGTTCACGAGGATCTGCGGGGCGAGATAGGCGCCGCCGTCGTCCTCGGGGAAGCGCGCCGGGTCGATCAGCGGCTTGGCCCCGTCGGTGATCGCGTCGCGGATCTGGCTGCGGACCACCTCGGCGAAGCGCTTGTTGGCCATCGGGCCGATGGTCGTCGCCGGATCGAAGGGATTGCCGAGCTTGAGCCCGTTCACCCAGGCCACGGCCTTCTCGACGAAGGCGTGGTAGAGGCTGTGGTGGACGTAGATCCGCTCGATGCCGCAGCAGCACTGGCCAGCGTTGTACATCGCGCCGTCCATCAGGCTGTCCACGGCGGCGTCAAGGTCGGCGTCGTCCATCACGTAGCCCGGATCCTTGCCGCCGAGCTCGAGCCCGAGCCCGGTGAAGGTGCCGGCCGCGGCCCGCTCCATCGCCGCGCCGCCGCCCACCGACCCGGTGAAGTTGATGAAGTTGAACGCGCGCGACTGGATCAGCGCCTCGGTCACGTCATGGGTCAGGACGACGTTCTGGAACACGTCCTCGGGCACGCCGCCGGCGTGGAAGGCCTCGGCCAGCCGCTCGCCGACCAGAAGCGTCTGGGTGGCGTGTTTCAGGATGACGCTGTTGCCCGCGATCAGCGCCGGCACCAGCGTGTTGATCGTGGTCAGGTAGGGGTAGTTCCAGGGCGCGACGATGAAGACGACGCCCACGGGTTCGCGCGCGATGTAGCGGCGGAAGCGGTCGGAATCCTCGACCATCATCGGGGCGAGCGACGAGGCCGCGATCTCGCTCATGTAGGCGGTGCGGTCGTTCACGCCCCCGAACTCGCCGCCGTAACGGGTGGGCCGGCCCATCTGCCAGGCCAGTTCCTCGACCACCCGGTCCTTCATCGCGTTGAGCTTCGCGACACCCGCCTGCACCAGCGCGATGCGTTCTTCCAGCGGGCGCGCGGCCCAGGCCGGCTGTGCGGCGCGCGCACGGGCGGCGGCGGCCTGCGCCTCCTCGAGCCCGAGCGCCGGGCGCTCGGCATAGACCCGCCCGTCCACGGGCGAGATCACCTGAATCGTCTTTGTCATCGGTCTTCTCCTTGGTGCGCCTCGGGCCCGGTCTCAGGCCCGCTCCAGAAGGCGCTGGATCTCGAAATCGGTCACCACGCGGTCGGTCTCCTGAATCTCCCAGCGTGCGGCGTGGGTGTAGTGCTCCACCACATCGTCGCCGAACGCCTGCCGCAGCATCGCCGATCCTTCCAGAAGGTCCGCGGCTTCCCGCAGGTTTCTCGGGATCTCGCGCACGCCGCCCGCGTGATACATGTCACCCTTCATCTCGGGCTCCAGTTCCATCTTCTTCTCGATGCCGTCAAGGCCGGCCGCCAGCAGGGCCGCGCAGGCGAGATAGGGGTTCACGTCCGAACCCGGGATCCGGCATTCGACGCGGATCGCCTTGCTGTGCTCGCCGCAGATGCGGAAGCCCGCGGTGCGGTTGTCCGCGCTCCAGACCGCCTTGGTCGGTGCGAAGAGCCCGATGCAGAACCGCTTGTAGCTGTTCACATAGGGCGCGAGGAAGGCGGTGATCTCGCGCGCATGGGCGAGCTGACCGGCGAGGTAGTGCTTCATCATCGCCGACATGCCGTGGGCGTCGTCCTTGTCGGCGAAGGCGGGCTTGCCGTCGGTGGTCCAGAGCGACTGATGGATGTGCGAGGACGAGCCGGCCTTGCGATGGTCGTATTTCGCCATGAAGGTCACCGACTTGCCGGCCGCATGGGCGATTTCCTTCACCGCCTGCTTGACGATGACGTGGTTGTCGGCGGTGTCGAGCGCGTCGGAATACCGGTAGTTCACCTCGTGCTGGCCGCTGTCGGCCTCGCCCTTGGTGTTCTCGACCGGGATGCCGGCCCCGTAAAGCCCGTTGCGGACCGCGCGCATCAGCCCCTCTTCCTTGGTGGTCTGGAAGAGGTGGTAATCCTCGTTGTAGGCGCTGATCGGGCGCAGGTCGCGAAGGCCGCCGTCGCGCAGATCTTCGTAGCTGTTCTCGAAAATGTAGAACTCGAGCTCGGTGGCCATCATCGGCTCGAGCCCCATCGCGCGCGCCCGCGCCACCTGGCGCTTGAGGATCGCGCGGGGGCTGATCGAGACCTCGTCGTGGGTGTGATGGTCGAGCAGGTCGCCCAGCACCAGCGCGGTGCCCGGCAGCCAGGGCAGGGGCCGCAGCGTCGCCATGTCGGGCTTCAGCACATAATCGCCGTAGCCCTGTTCCCATCCGGCGGACTTGTAGCCCGGCACGGTCGTCATCTCCATGTCCACCGCCAGCAGGTAGTTGCAGCAGTGGGTTTCCTTCCAGCCGCTCTCGACGAAGAAGGCCGCGTGGAACCGCTTGCCCATCAGGCGTCCCTGCATGTCGATGCCGGCCACCAGCACCGTGTCGATCTCGCCCGAGGCGACCGCCTTCTTCAGGGCTTCGAATGTCATGTTGCCGGCCATCGCGGCTTGCTCCTCCACGTCGTGACGGGTGCGGCCCCGCGGCCGCACCCTCTATCGCTCTTCCGTCCGGACCTACTTGTTGTAGCGGTAGGGCGGGCCGGCCTTGTCCATCGTCTCGTTGTAGCGGCGGATGATGTCCACGACCTTGGCCTTGAGCGGCGATTCCGCCGCGATCTCGTCCCAGAACTTGTGGGCGGCGTCCTCCATGACCTTGTAGTCGGCGTCCGGCAGCGTGGTCAGCTTCATGTCGGCGCCTTCGACGCGCAGACGCGCCTCGCCGGCCCAGTACCACCACTGGCGATGATAGTGCGACTGGTCGAAGCAGGTCATCATGAGCTGCTGGAGATGCGGCGGCACCTCGTTCCAGCGGTCCATGTTGGCGAAGAAGTGGCCGATCCAGGCGCCCGAGATCGAGTTGGTGAGGAAGTAGGGCGACACCTTCGACCAGCCCGAGGTGTAGTCCTCGGTGATGCCCGACCAGGCGAGGCCGTCAAGCTCGCCGGTCTGAAGCGCAACCTCGACGTCTTCCCAGGGCAGCGTCACCGGCACCACGCCGAACTGGGCCAGATAGCGGCCCGCGGTCGGGAAGGTGAAGATGCGCTTGCCGTTCAGGTCGGCGAGCGAGTTCACCGGCTCCTTGGTGTTGAAGTTGCACGGGTCCCACGATCCGGCCGAGATGTGCTTGATCCCGACCTTGGCGTATTCGTCCTTCCAGATCTGGTCGAGACCCCAGTCGTTGAAGAGAGCGGGCACGTCCAGCGAGTAGCGCAGCGCGAAGGGGAAATAGCCCCCGAACACCGTCACCTCGGTCGGCGAGGCCATGCTGTCGTCATCGGACTGCACCGCGTCGATGGTGCCGTTCTGCATGGCGCGGAACAGCTCCGACGTCGGCACCAGCTGGTCCGCGGTGTAGAGCTCGATCTCCATCTGGCCGTTGGCGATGGTGTTGAACGCCTCGATCGACTTCTTCACCACCTGCTCGGCCAGCGCCGGTCCGGCGTAGGTCTGGAGGCGCCACTTGATCGGTGCGGCCTGGGCCCGGACCGCCGGAGCGGCAAGGGCGGTCGCCCCGGCCGCCGCCCCGGCGGTGAGAAACTTGCGTCTTGAGGTCGTCATTTCTCTCTCCTTGTTGCAGTTGTCCCGGTTGGGTCCGGGGGTTTCGTTATGATCCAAGAACCGCGTGCGGCAGCCAGAGCGCGATCTGCGGGAACACCATCACCAGCACCAGCGTCAGCAGCATCACCAGCACGAAGGGGAACACCGACCGGTAGATCACCGGAAGCGTGAATTCCGGCGGCGCCATCGCCTTCATGAGGAACAGGTTGTAGCCGAAGGGCGGGGTCAGATAGGCGATCTGGCAGGTGATCGTGTAGAGCACGCCATACCAGATCAGATCGAAACCGAGCGCCTTGGCAAGGCTCACGAAGACCGGTGCGACGATGACCAGCATCGCGGTGTCATCGAGGAACATGCCCATCACCAGGAACGACCCCTGCATCAGCACCAGCACCTGCCAGGGTTCCAGTTTCAGCGTCCCGAGGAAGAAGTCCTGGATCGCGCGCCCGGCGCCCAGCCCGTCGAAGACGGCGCCGAAGGACAGGGCCGCGGTGATGATCAGCATGAACATCACGGTGATGAAGAGCGTGTTGCGGGTCGCCACTTCGAACACCTGGCGGGTGAAGCGGCCCTGAAGCGCGGCGACGACGACCGTGGTCAGCGCCCCGATCACCGAGGCCTCGGTGAGGCTCGCCCAGCCCCGGAGAAAGGGCACCATCATCGCGACGAAGATCAGCACCGGCAGCAGGCCCGCACGCAGGAGCCGGATGCGTTCGACCCAGGTGATCGACGCGCGCTCCTGCGGATCCATGGGCGGCGCGAGGCTCGGGTTCAGCCAGGTGCGGATCAGGATGTAGGCAATGAACATGGCCGCCATCAGAAGCCCCGGCACCGCCCCGGCCAGCCAGAGGTTCGACACCGGCTGGCGCGCGATCAGCGCAAAGAGCACCAGCACCACCGAGGGCGGGATCAGGATGCCAAGCGAGGATCCCGCCTGGATCACCCCCGAGATCATGAGCTTGTCGTAGCCGCGACGCATCAGTTCGGGCAGGGCGATGGTGGCGCCGATGGCCATGCCGGCCACGGACAGACCGTTCATCACCGAGATGAGCACCATCAGCAGCACCGTGCCGATGGCGAGCCCGCCGGGCAGGGGCCCGAACCAGACGTGGAACATCTTGTAGAGATCTTCCGCAAGCCGGCTCTCGCTCATCACGTAGCCCATGAAGACGAACATCGGCAGCGTCAGCAGCGGTGTCCACTTCATCAGCTTCATCACCGCCGAAAAGCCCATGTCGGTCCCGCCGGGCCCCCAGAGCAGCAGGGCCGAGGCGACCGCGACGAACCCGATGGCCCCGAAGACCCGCTGCCCCGTGATCATCATCAGGAGCATGGTCGAGAACATCAGCAGGGCGATGGTGTTGTAGTCCATCAGATCTCTTTCCCGCGGATCACGGCGATGTCACGGATCAGAAGCGCCACCGCCTGAAGAAGCATCAGGAAGAACGACAGCGTGATGATCGTCTTGATCGGCCAGAGCTCGGGGCGCCAGGCGGTCGGGTTCCGCTCGCCGGTCTCGAAGGCGAAGATGGTGGAATCCAGCGCCCCGTAGAACATCACGCCCAGGTAGAAGATCAGCGCAAAGACGGTGAACACGTCCCAGGTGGCCTGACCTCTCGGCGAGAACCGGGCATAGAGCAGGTCCATCCGCACGTTGGTGTCGGTCTGAAGGGACCAGGGCGCGCCCAGCATGTAATAGGCGACCAGCGTGAACTGAGCCATTTCCAGCGTCCAGATCGCCGGCACCTTCAGGATCTTGGTGACCGACGAGAAGACCATGATCGCCATCATGACGAACAGAAGATACATCGCGAACCGTCCGACCCGACGGTTGAGCGCGTTCACCCAGCGCACATAGGATCGTGCCCAGCCCGGCATCACGCGGCCCCCCTGCCCTCGGCCGCCACCGTCGCCAGCGCCGTCTCGAGGATCGGGGCCAGCCGCGCGGCCATCGTCGCCTCGGCCTCGGGCGTGGCGATCAGGTCGTTGCGGATCTCCAGCATCACGTTCGGCAGGCCGTAGGGCGTGGCGTGCAGACGCAGCGTGTGCGTCACGCCATCGGCGGCCGAATAGGGTTCGTTCAGGGCGGCGGCCGTCCAGCCGGTGGCGCGGGCCGCCGCCGTCACCGCCCGCGCAAGACCGGGATCGGCATCGTGGATCACGCCGAATTCGACCGCGCGCGGCGTGCCGAACCAGACCGGGGTGAAGCTGTGGACCGTCACCATCACCGTCGGTCGACCGAGCGCCAGACGGCGGGCGATCTCGGCGTGCAGGCGGTCGTGAAAGGGCAGGTAGACGGCTTCGGTCCGGCGCAGCCGGTCCTGATGGCTGACCCGGGCGTTGCCGGGAATGTCGAAGATCTCGCTGCGCGCGGGCATGGCGCCCTCGGCCTGCGGGGGGCGGTTGCAGTCGTAGATCAGCCGCGAGACCCCGGCATGGACCAGCGCGCTGTCGGTCCGCCGGGCGAGTGCGCGCGCCAGCCCCAGAGCCCCGGGATCCCAGGCGATATGGGCGCGCCGGGCGCCCTCGTCGAGACCGAGCGTTCCGAACTCGTCGGGAAAGACGTTGGCGGCATGTTCGCAGACGAAGAGGAAGACGCCGCCACCCTCCCGGTTCTCGACCGAGACCGCAGGCACGGAAAGATCGCCCCCGTATGGCATGGCCGGCGAAACCCCCCAATGATTCACCTCCGTCAGGCTCGACTGCCGCGGGGGAAGCTGTCAAGATGTTTCCTGATCCGGAAGGTCTGTTACAATCCTTTCCATGTCTGCGCCCCGGGGCGCAGGACGGCTTGAAGCGGAGACTGATCATGGCGCACGCGCCTCGCACGATCGAGCAGCAGATCCGCCAGTCCTTCGACCAGCTTACCCAGGCCGAACGCAAGCTTGCCAGTCACATCACCCGCAACTATCCGGTGCCGGCGCTGGGCTCGATCACGGCTCTTGCAAAGGGGGCCGAGGTCTCGACGCCGACGGTCGTGCGGCTCGTCCAGAAGCTCGGCTTCCGGGGCTATCCCGACTTTCAGGCCAGCATCCGGGCCGAGGTCGAGGAACGGCTGGTTTCGCCCCTGGCCAAGCATGACCGCTGGGCGGCGGACGCCCCCGAGGCGCATATCCTGAACCGCTTCGCGGATGCGGTGTTCGCCAACCTTCAGGCGACGCTGGCCCAGATCGACCACGCGGACTTCGATGCGGCCGCGGCCCTGCTGGCCGACCCGGACCGCCGGGTCTTTGCCACGGGGGGGAGGATCACCCATGCGATGGCCGACTATTTCGTCACCCACATGAAGGTGATCCGACCCGGCGTCACGCTCATCTCCGAGATGACCAACGGCTGGCCGACGGCGCTTCTGGACATGCAGCGCGGCGATGTGCTTCTGGCCTTCGACATCCGCCGCTACGAAAACGCCGTGCTGCAGCTCGTCGAACTCGCGGCCGATCAGGGGGCCGAGGTGATCCTCATCACCGATCCCTGGGTGTCGCCGGCCGCGCAATGGGCGCGTCACCGGATCTCGGCGCAGATCGAGGCGCCGTCCGCCTGGGACTCGACCGTGGTGATCCAGGCTCTGGTGGAAACCCTGATGGCCGCCATCCAGACGCTGACCTGGGACCAGACCCAGACGCGGATGAAGCGGCTCGAGGATCTCTATGCCCGGTCCCGGTTCTTCCGCCGCGGCAAGCAGGTCTAGCGTCAGTCGCCGATCACCAGCAGGTCCTTGCCGGCCACCGACAGCTGCACGGTGTCGCCGACCGACGGCGGGGGGGCGTCGGCGGTGTTGAACATGTCGAAGGCAAGCCGCGATCCGCCGGCGTCGGCCCGCACGCGGATCACCGAACCTAGGAAATGGACTTCGGAAATGGTGGCGTCGAGACGGATCTCGCGGCCGGGTTGCGCGCCCAGGGCGATCATCTCGGGCCGCGCCGCGAGTGTCACCCGGCCGGCGTCCAGGGGCCGGCCCAGCGCGAACTCGGCCCCCGCCGCCCGGACGCGGCCGGACGTCGGATCGATGACCTCGGCCTCGAGCGTGTTGAGCGTGCCCACGAAATTCGCCACGAAGCGGGTGCGCGGCCGGTTGTAGATGTCAAAGGGCGTGCCGACCTGATCGGCAACTCCTTCGTGCATCACGACGATCCGGTCCGAGATCGACAGCGCCTCTTCCTGGTCGTGGGTGACGAAGATCGTGGTGATGCCGAGCTTGCGCTGGATCTCGCGGATCTCGGTCCTCAGGCTGACGCGGATCTTGGCGTCGAGCGCCGAGAGCGGCTCGTCGAGGAGAAGCACCTGCGGCTTCGGCGCCAGCGCGCGGGCCAGCGCAACCCGCTGCTGCTGGCCGCCCGAAAGCTGGAACGGATAGCGGTCGCCAAGCTGCGGAAGCCCGATCAGGGCGAGCATCTCCCGGACGCGCTCGTCGGCTTCGGCGCGGCCCACGCCCTTGATCCTCAGGCCGAAGCCCACGTTCTGCGCCACGGTCATGTTCGGGAACAGCGCGTAGGCCTGGAACACCATGCCGATGTTGCGCTGGTTCGGCCGCAGGGCGGTCACGTCCTTGCCGTCGATGCGGATGGCGCCGGAGGTCGGCGTCTCGAAACCCGCCACCATGCGCAGGACCGTGGTCTTGCCACAGCCCGATGGCCCGAGGAGCGACACGAATTCGCCCTTCTCGATCCCGAGGTTGAAGTCCTTGACCACCCGGAGCTGACCGAAGGTCTTTTCCAGATGCGCGATGTCGAGAAAGGCCATTACTGCGCCGCCCTGGTGTGTTTGGAGAAACGGGTGACCAACTGGATCAGCCCCATGCAGGCCCAGGTGATCGCGAAGGCGATCACGGCCAGCGCCGCCGGCTCATAGGCGCGGTTGGCGCCGAGAAGCTGCATGTAGGGGCCGAAGGCGGGCAGGTTGAGAAGCGCCGCCATGGTGAATTCGCCGATGACGATCGCGAAGGTCAGGAACGCGCCCGACAGCACCGCGACCAGCACGTTCGGCAGGATCACGCGCCCGAGGATCGTGACCCAGCCCGCGCCCAGCGATTGCGCGGCTTCGGTCAGGGTGGCCACGTCGATGGTTCTCAGGCCGGTGTCGACGGCGCGGTACATGTAGGGCAGCGCCAGCGTCGCATAGCCGAACATCAGGAGAATGTTGGTGCCCATCCGCGATCCGGTCAGCGGCAGGATGCTCGAGGTGTTGTAGAGCCGGATGTAGCCGAAGACGATCACGATCGCCGGGATGACCAGCGGCAGCAGAGTCACGAACTCGATGTAGGGACGCAGCCGCGGCATCTTCAGCCGGACCCAGTAGGCGGTGGGCACCACCAGAAGGACGCCGAAGACGATGGTGGCCAGGGCCATGACGGCGGAGTAGCTGAAGGTCTCGAGGAACTTCGGATCGCCGAAGACCTTCCTGTAGGCGTCGAAGGAGTATTCGCCGCGGCGCATCTTCAGCGAGAACTCGGTCATGCCCACGAGCGGCAGGATGAAGTAGGCCAGACCGAGGAAGAGCGCCGCCCAGGCCCAGAGACGCTTCATTTCAGCCACCTCTCGGACCGGGCGCGCAGCACGATGTAGATGGCATTGGCGATCCCGGTGACGACGATCATGCCGAAGGCCAGCGCGTAGCCCAGATTCGGGTTGCCCAGAACGTCGCCGCGGATCTGGGCGAAAAGCTGGATCGGCACGATGTTCAGCGACGATCCGGTGAGAGCGATGGCCGTCGCGACCGCCCCGAAGGCGTTGGCAAAGAGCAGCGCGAAGGTGCCCAGAAGCGACGGGAACAGGATCGGCAGCGCGACCATCCGCCAGTACTGGAACCCCGTCGCCCCGAGGATCGCCGCCGCTTCGCGCCACTCGCGCTTCAGACCGTCGAGCGCGGGCGTGATGATGAGGATCATCAGCGGGATCTGGAAGAAGAGATAGGTGATGGTCAGGCCCCAGAAGGACAGGATGTTGAACCCCATCGCGCGCAGGTCGATGCCGAGCTGGGTGCGCAGGAAGACGGTGATGAGACCCACCGGGCCGAGCGTGGCCAGAAAGGCGAAGGCGAGCGGAACGCCGGCAAAGTTCGACGCCACGCCCGAGAAGGTCAGGAGCGGCCCGCGGATGGCCTTCGGAAGGCCGCCCAGCACCACCGCCGCCGCGACCGCGAAGCCGATCAGGCAGCCGAGCGCGGCCGAGGCGACGCTGATCTTGATCGAGACCCAGTAGCTCGACGGGATCGTGCCCGTGCGCAGGTCGAGGATGTTCTGGAAGGTGAAATGGCCGTCGGCCGTGCGGAAGGCGCCGATGACGATGTACATGGTCGGCAGGATCAGGAACAGCCCCGCGAACAGCGCGAAGGGAACGATCCCCAGCCAGTTCAGCGGCAGGCGCCGTCGCGGTGCCCGCAAGGGCGCTGGCGAAGTCGGGCTTGTCATCTGTCCGTCCTGTCGGGAAGGCCCGGCTCGGGGCCCTGTTCTTGTTGTCGGTCCGTCTTGCAGGGCATTGCCCGCCCCGGTCAAGTGGGGCGGGCGACGTGTTTCACGACGATTGCGTCACTGGACGTTGGCGCCGACGACGCTGTCCCAGCCGCCGACGACGGCTTCCTTGTTCGCGGCCTGCTCCTCGAGGGTCGGGAAGACCGCCGCGGTGTAGGCCTCGGCCGGGGGCAGCTTGCTCATCGCCTCGGCGTCGAGCTTGCCGGCTGCGGCCATCGCGTTGAAGCGCGCCGGGTGGCAGTAGCCCTTGAGCCACAGGTTCTGGCCCTCGTCGCTGTAGAGGTACTCCATCCACAGCTTCGCCGCGTTCGGGTGCGGCGCATAGGCCGAGATCGCCTGGACATAGACGCCGGCCAGAACGCCGGACTTCGGCACGACCACGTCAACCGGGGGGTTGCCGCCGAGCGTGTCGCGCGCGGCGAGGGCGTTGTAGTCCCACATGACGACGACGGGCGTCGCGCCCTGGGCCAGCGTGCCGGCCTTTCCGATCACGGGGACGAAGTTGCCGGCCTTGTTCAGCTCGGCAAAGAAGTTCAGACCGGCTTCGCCCGCGGCCTTGCCGGGGGCCGCGCCCGTCGACATGCCCGCGGCAAGAACGCCGAGGATCGCCTGGTTCGACGCGCGCGGATCGCCGGCAAGGGCGACGGCGCCCTTGAACTCGGGCTTCATCAGGTCGGCCCAGTCGGTCGGCGATTCCTTGATGATGTCCTTGTTCACCATGAACGACATCACGCCGTAGTAGTCGCCGTACCAGTAGCCGTCGGCGTCCTTGATGGAGTCGGGGATCTCGTCCCAGGTCGCGACCTTGTAGGGCTGGATCAGCCCTTCGTCCTTGGCCTGCGGGCCGAACGACAGGCCCACGTCGAGAACGTCGGGCGCCTGCGGGCCCTTGTTGTCCTTGTTGGCGCGCACGGCTTCCAGCTCGTCCGCCGAACCCGCGTCGGGGTTCAGCTCGTTGACCTCGATGCCGGGAAACTTGGCCTTGAAGCCGTCGATGACCGCGCCGTAGCCGCACCAGTCGTGCGGAAGCGCGATGGTGGTCAGCATGCCTTCCGCCTTTGCCGCCTCGTAGAGATCGGCCATCGCGTCGGCCCGCACCATCGCCGTCGAGGCGAGGAGGGCTGCGACGCTGGCCGCGACGAGTCTATGTTTCTTCATTTCGGATATTCTCCCCGTTCTGAAGCCTGAGTCCCTTGTGGACTTCAGACGCTTTAGGCCGGCCCCATGACAGATTTGCGACGGGACGCCGGAAGCCCCGATAGCTAATCCCGGAATCATCCGCGTTGCAATCGGGCTGTTATGAAACTGTTACATTCCCGGAGGCGGCGCCGCGGCCTCGCGCCGCCAGCCCGGGTCGTGGTCGACTGCGTCACAACCGCAGAGCCGCGCGAGCCGGTCCAGTTCGGCCGCAAGGCGATCCTCGCGTCCCTTGCCGAGTCGGACCCCGGGCTCGGGAAAGAAGGCCGTGACCTCGAGCCGCCCCTCGGCCCGCCTGGCCCGCGCGTCGATGCGTCCGATCAGCCGGTCGCCCTCCAGCACCGGGAACACGTAATAGCCGTAGCGCCGCCGGTGTTCGGGTACGAAGACCTCGATGCGATAGGCGAAGCCGAAGAGCCGCTCCGCCCGGTTGCGGTCGCGCAGGAGCGGATCGAAGGGCGACAGGATGCGGATGCGACCGGACGGTTCGGGCAGCGCTCGGGCCGTGTCGGCCAGGTCCGGGCGCGCAAGGCAGCGCCGCACCGTGCCGTCCGCGCTCTCGACCGCGACCTCCGTGACCGCGCCGGACGCAAGCGCGCGCCGGCCCCAGTCCTTCGCTTCGTCGGGCGTTGCGAGGCGCCAGAAGGCCGCGAGTTCGCCGGTCGTGGCAAAGCCCAGCCGGTCGAGGGCCGCGGCGCAGGCAAAATCCACCAGATCGGCGTCCGAAACACCCTCGCCGGGCGGATAGACCCGATCCGCGACATCGTAGAACTTGATGAAGCCCTCGCGCCGCGTCACGGCCAGCGCTCCGGTCCGCCAGAGAAACTCAAGCGCGGTCTTCTCGGGGTGCCAGGCCCACCAGCCACCCGCCCGGCCCCGGTCACGCTCGCCCAGATCGCCGCCCTTGACCGGCCCGTGCCGTTCCACATGCGCAAGCACCGCCGGCAGATGCGTTTCAAAGGCCTCGCCCTGCCAGGACCGGTAGGCGGCCAGAAGGCGCGGATGTTCCCGCCGGAAGCGCGCGCGCCAGTAGGGAAGAAAGTCCGCGGGAATGGCCGAGGCGTCGTGCGTCCAGTGTTCGAACAGGGCCCGGTCGCGCTCGAGAAGCGGCCGCAGGTTCGCGGGCCGGTAGGACTGGCGCCGCGCCCAGAGGATCATGTGATGGGCGCGCTCGACGGTGTTGATGCTGTCGATCTGCACGAAGCCCAGACGGTGGATCAGGGCGGCCAGATCGGCCCCCCGCGCCGGTCCCGTCGGGGGGTCCAGAAGCGCGTGCCGGTCAAGGAAGATGCGTCGCGCCAGGGTGTTCTCGATGCGGATCATGGTCCCTCCCGCCGGCCGCCAGACTGCCCAAGCGATGACCGCGCGGCAAGGTCGCCTTTCCCCGATCCGGGTCGCAAACCGGTCTGGACAGGCTGTCACATGCGTGTAACGTTCGGGTGATCCGACTGTCACAAACGACCACTAGCGTCCGCGGCAGTCGCATTCACAGGGAGGCTGACATGTTCCGGACGATGACCGTTTCGGCGCTGGCACTGGCCACGTCGATCACCGCCGCCTACGCCCGCACCGAGATCCAGTGGTGGCACGCGATGGGTGGCGAGCTTGGCACCAAGCTCGAAGAGATCGTGAAGAAATACAACGAAAGCCAGGACCAGTTCACCGTCGTCCCCTCCTACAAGGGCACCTATGCCGAGACGATGACGGCGGCGATCGCGGCCTTCCGCGCCAAGGAGCAGCCGGCCATCGTGCAGGTCTTCGAGGTCGGCACCGGCACGATGATGGCGGCCAAGGGCGCGATCTATCCGGTCTACCAGCTGATGGCCGATCAGGGCGCCGCCTTCGACCCCAAGGCCTTCCTGCCGGCGGTCGTGGGCTATTACACCGACACCGACGGCAACATGCTGTCGATGCCGTTCAACTCGTCGACGCCGATCCTCTATTACAACAAGAACGTGTTCGAGAAGGCGGGGCTTGACCCGAACACCCCGCCGCGCACCTGGGAGGATGTGGAATCCTTCTCGAAGAAGATCATGGAGTCGGGCGCGGCCAAGTGCGGTTTCACCACCGGCTGGATCTCCTGGGTGCAGCTCGAGAATTTCTCGGCCTGGCACAACCAGCCGATCGGCACGCTCGAGAACGGCTTCGGCGGGCTCGGTTCGGAGCTGACCGTCAACGGGCCGGTTCAGGCCAAGCACTGGGCCAACCTGAAGAAGTGGCAGGACGAGGGCATCTTCCAGTATGGCGGACCGGTCGGCGGCAACGACGCGCCGCCGAAGTTCTACAGCCAGGAATGCGCGATCTACATGAACTCGTCGGCCTCGCGCGCCGGCGTCATCGCCAACGCCAAGGACTTCGAGGTCGGCTACGGCATGCTGCCCTATTATTCCGACGTCGCCGGTGCGCCCCAGAACTCGATCATCGGCGGCGCCACGCTCTGGGTGCTCCAGGGCCGGCCGGCCGAGGAGTACAAGGCGGTTGCCGACTTCTTCAACTACCTGTCGTCCGCCGAAGTGCAGGCCGACTGGAGCCAGTTCTCGGGCTACCTGCCGATCACCCAGGCGGCCTATGATCTGGGCAAGAGCCAGGGCTTCTACGAAAAGAACCCCGGCACCGAGGTGTCGATCCAGCAGATCACGCTGAACCCGCCGACGGCGAACTCGAAGGGTCTGCGCTTCGGCAACTACGTGCAGATCCGCACCATCATCGACGAAGAGTTCCAGGCGCTGCTCGGCGGCCAGAAGGACGCGCAGGGCGCGCTCGACGCCGTGGTGTCGCGCGGCAACCAGCTCCTGCGCGAATTCGAGGCGGCCAACAAGTAGGACCGTCCGGTCCGATCCGGGGATCCGCCTCGCGCGGGTCCCCTCGTCATCTTCCGGGCGGCTCCGATGAAGCGCACGATCTTCCGACACCAGCTTCTGCCCTGGCTCCTGCTGGCGCCGCAGCTGGCGATCACCCTGGTCTTCTTCCTGTGGCCGGCCGGACAGGCGGTCTGGCAGAGCTTCCAGCGCGAGGACGCCTTCGGGCTGAAGACCGAATTCGTCGGGCTTGCGAATTACACGGCGCTGTTTCACGACCCCGGCTATCTGAATTCGCTGAAGGTCACGGTGGTCTTTGCGCTGGCGACGGTGATCCTGTCGATGGGGTTCGCGCTTGTGCTGGCGCTGGCGGTGGATCGCATGATCCGTTCGACCCGGGTCTACACGACGCTTCTGGTCTGGCCCTATGCGGTGGCGCCCGCGGTGGCGGGCATCCTGTGGTGGTTCCTCTTCAACCCCACGCTCGGCGTCCTGCCCTATGTCCTGCGGGCCTTCGGCTATCGCTGGAACCACGGGCTTTCGGGCGGCGACGCGATGGTGCTGATCGTGATCGCCGCAAGCTGGAAGCAGTTCAGCTACAACTTCCTCTTCTTCGTGGCCGGGCTGCAGTCGATCCCCGCCAGCATGCGCGAGGCGGCGGCCATCGACGGGGCCGGGCCGGTCAAGCGGTTCTGGACGATCACCCTGCCGCTCCTGTCGCCCACCACCTTCTTCCTGATGGTGGTGAACCTCGTCTATGCGATGTTCGACACCTTCGCGGTGATCCACGCGACCACGCAGGGCGGCCCGAACCAGACGACCAACGTGCTGGTCTACAAGGTGTTCAACGACGGCTTCATCGGGCTCAATCTCGGATCGTCCGGCGCGCAGTCGGTGATCCTGATGGGCATCGTCATCGTGCTGACGGTGATCCAGTTCCGCTACGTCGAGCGGAAGGTGGAGTATTGAGATGGTCGAGAACCGCCCCTTCCTGAACCTTCTGGCCCACATCGTGCTGATCTTCGGCGTGCTGGTCGTGGCCTTCCCGGTCTGGATCGCCTTCGTCGCCTCGACCCACGAACCCTCGACCTTCCTTTCCGGGCAGATGCCGCTTCTGCCGGGCGGCCACATGGTCGAGACCTATTCGACGATGATGACCACCGGCATCACCTCGTCCGGGGCGCCGCCGTTGAAGGTGATGCTGCTCAACTCGCTGGTGATGGCGCTGGCGATCGCGCTGGGCAAGATCGCGATCTCGATCCTGTCGGCCTTTGCGATCGTCTATTTCCGCTTCCCGTTCCGGCAGGCGGCGTTCTGGGCGATCTTCATCACGCTGATGCTGCCGGTCGAGGTGCGCATCGTGCCGACCTTCAAGGTGGTGGCCGATCTCGGGATGCTGAACAGCTACGCGGGCCTCACGGTGCCGCTCATCGCCTCGGCCACGGCGACCTTCCTCTTCCGCCAGGTGTTCCTGACCATCCCGGACGAGTTGACGGAGGCCGCACGCATCGACGGGGCGGGGCCGATGAAGTTCTTCCGCGACATCCTGGTGCCGCTGTCGCGCACCAACATGGCGGCGCTCTTCGTCATCCTCTTCATCTACGGCTGGAACCAGTATCTCTGGCCTCTGCTGGTGACGACCGACGAGGGCTATTACACCATCGTCGCCGGCATCAAGCGCATGGCCGATACGGCCGATGCCGAACCGCAGTGGAACTATGTGATGGCGACCGCGATCCTGGCGATGCTGCCGCCGGTGGCGGTGGTGATCTTCATGCAGCGCCTGTTCGTGAAGGGCCTGATCGAGACGGAGAAATAGCATGGCGTCGATCACGCTTGACGCGGTCGGAAAGACCTACCCCGGCGGCACGGTGGCGGTGCGCGGCATATCCATCGACATCGCGGATGGCGAATTCGTGGTGCTGGTCGGCCCTTCGGGCTGCGGCAAGTCCACGCTTCTGCGCATGATCGCGGGGCTCGAGACCATCACCGAGGGCACCGTCCGGATCGGCGACCGGGTCGTGAACGACGTCGAGCCCGCCGACCGCGACATCGCCATGGTGTTCCAGAACTACGCGCTCTACCCGCACATGTCGGTGCGCGAGAATCTGGCCTACGGGCTGAAGAACCGCGGCACGCCCCGGGACGAGATCGCGCGGCGTGTGGACGAGGCGGCGAAGATCCTCGAGATCGGCCCCTATCTCGACCGCAAGCCGCGCGCTCTCTCCGGCGGCCAGCGCCAGAGGGTGGCGATGGGCCGCGCGATCGTGCGGGAACCCGCGGCCTTTCTCTTCGACGAGCCGCTGTCGAACCTCGACGCGAAACTGCGCCTGTCGATGCGCGGCGAAATCCGCCAGCTTCAGCACCGGCTCGGCACGACCTCGGTCTATGTCACCCATGACCAGTCCGAGGCGATGACGCTTGCCGACCGACTGGTGGTGCTGAACGGCGGGCGCATCGAGCAGATCGGGGCGCCGCTCGATGTCTATCGCCGTCCCGCCTCGGCCTTCGTTGCCGGTTTCATCGGGGCCCCGGCCATGAACCTGGTGAAGGTCCATGTGGACGGCGGCATGGCCCATCTGGACGGCGCGCGCCTGCCGGTGCCTCACGCGGGCTCGGGCGAGGTGACGCTGGGCATCCGGCCGGAAGACCTGCACCGGTCGACGGGAGGCAGCGAAGCCTTCACGATGCGGGTCGACTACATCGAGGAACTCGGCGCGCAGCGGCTTGTGCATGGCCGTGTCGGCGGGCAGGAACTGGTCTGCGCCATGCCCGTCGGCAGCGAGGTCGGCGAGACCCTGCGGCTCTCGGCCGAGGGCGCGGCGCTGCACCTTTTCGATGCCTCGACGGGGGCACGGATCGGCTGAGGAAGCCCGCGCGAATGTCGCTTTGGCGCTAGCCCCGGCCTTCCTCGATCCCTAGCCTTGGCGTGACCGATGCGGGAGGCGGAGATGGAAGGCTTTGGCGTTCACACCAGCATGTGGACCATGCGCTGGGACCGGGCCGGGGCCGAGCGTGCCGTCGCGGCGGCAAAGGGCCATGGCGTGGATTTCATCGAGATCGCGCTTCTGGATCCCGCAATCGCCGATGCGGCGCACACCCGCGACCTTCTGGACAGGGCCGGTCTCAGGGCGGTCTGTTCGCTCGGCCTGCCCGAGCCGGTCTGGGCCTCGGTGAACCCCGAGGGCGCGATCGCGTTCCTGCGGCTGGCCATCGACAAGACCGCCGACCTTGGTGGCGAGGCGCTGACCGGCGTCACCTACGGCGGAATCGGCCAGCGGACCGGGGTTCCGCCGACCGCGTCGGAATACGACAACGTGGCGCGCGTGCTGGACGCGGCCGCCCGCCACGCCGCAGCGCGCGGCATCGCCCTCGGGATCGAGCCGGTCAACCGCTACGAGAACCACATCCTGAACACCGGCGCGCAGGCGGTGGCGATGGTCGAACGGGTGGGCGCGCAGAACCTCTTCGTCCATCTCGACACCTACCACATGAACATCGAGGAGAAGGGCATCGCCGCCGGCATCCTCGCCGCCCGCGACCATCTGCGCTACATCCACCTGTCGGAAAGCGACCGCGGTACGCCGGGCGCCGGGAACTGCGACTGGGACGGGGTGTTCGCGGCGCTGGCCGCGATCGGGTTCAAGGGCGGACTCGCGATGGAAAGCTTCATCAACATGCCGCCCGAGGTGGCCTTCGGCCTGTCGGTCTGGCGCCCCGTCGCCCGCGACGAGGCCGAGGTGATGGGCGAGGGGCTGCCCTTCCTGCGAAACAAGGCCCGGCAATGGGGGCTGATCTGACCGCTCCCGTGACCCTTGATGCGCTGGCCGGGCGGCTTCTCGCCCTGCCGGACGGCCGCCGCCGGATCGTCGCCCTGGCCGGCGCGCCGGGGTCGGGCAAGTCCACCGCCGCCGAGGCGCTGGTCGACCGGCTGAACGCGGCGCAACCCCGGATCGCCGCTCTGCTGCCGATGGACGGGTATCATTTCGACGACACGCTTCTGCGCGCGCTGGGCCGCCACGCCCGCAAGGGGGCGCCCGACACCTTCGACGTCGGCGGGCTGGCCGCGATGCTGGCCCGTCTGCGCGCCGATGACGAGGACGAGATCGTGGCCCCGGTCTTCGACCGCGACATCGAGATCGCCCGCGCCGGCGCCCGGGTGATCCCGCGCTCGGCACGGATCATCGTCTGCGAGGGCAACTATCTGCTTCTCGACCGGGCGCCCTGGTCCGCCTTGGCTCCGCTCTTCGATCTGACCGTCATGATCGAGGTGCCCGAGGAGGAGCTGCGCCGGCGGCTAACCCGGCGCTGGGAGGGCTATCGGTTGCCGCCCGAGGAAATCCGGCGCAAGCTCGACGCGGTGGACCTGCCGAACGCGCGCACCGTTCAACGCGAAAGCCGCGCGGCGGACCTGCGGCTGGTGGAGCGGGACTGATGGGACGGCTGGAGGGAAAGCGCATCCTGATCACCGCCGCCGCCGCGGGCATCGGGCGGGCCTCGGCGCTGGCCTGCGCCGCCGAGGGGGCCGAGGTGATTGCCACCGACATCGACGGGGCGGGTCTTGCGACGCTCGGGTCCGGGATCGGGACGCGGGCGCTCGACGTGCGCGACGATGGGGCCGTGCGGGCCCTCGCGGCCGAAACCGGCGCGCTGGACGGGCTCTTCAACTGCGCGGGCATGGTCCATCACGGCACGGTCCTCGACATCACCGACCGGGACTGGCAGGCGGGGTTCGATCTGAACGTGACCGCGATGATGCGGATGCTGCGCGCCTTCCTGCCGGCCATGCTCGACCGGGCCAGGGTGGCCGGCAGCGTGTCGGTGCTGAACATGGCGTCGATGGCCTCGTCGGTGAAGGGATTTCCGAACCGCGCCATCTACGGCGCGACCAAGGCGGCGGTCGTCGGCCTTACCAAGGCGGTTGCGGCCGATTTCGTCCGGCAGGGGCTGCGCTGCAACGCGCTCTGCCCCGGCACGGTGGACACGCCGAGCCTGCGCGGCCGCATCGCCGCCGCGCCCGACCCGGTCGCGGCCGAGCGCGACTTCATCGCGCGCCAGCCGATGGGGCGGCTTGCCGATGTGGCCGACATCGCGCCGATGGTGGTGTACCTCCTGTCGGACGAAAGCCGCTTTGTCACCGGACAGGCGGTGATGGTGGACGGCGGCGTGACGATCTGACCGGAGTTGGGTCGGCTCAGCCTGTGAGCCATCCGGCGATCCGCGCGGCGAGGGCGGTGCGCGATCCGGCCTGCCGGGCCTCGCGCCGGTCGGCCGCGAAGAAGAGCGCGTAGGCCGAGCGCACGCCAAGCCAGCGCAAAGGCTCGGGCTCCCATTTCCGGGATCGGCGGTTCACGATCGGCAGGCGCGACAGGTCCGTGTCCCGGCCCAGCACGAGATCGGCGAGAGCGCGCCCGGCGAGGTTCGAGGTGGCGACACCGGTGCCGACGTAGCCGCCGGCCCAGCCAAGCCCGGTCGCCGGATCGTGGAAGACCGTGGGCGTCCAGTCCCGCGGCACACCCAGGACACCGCACCAGGCGTGGTCGATGGCCAGGCCCCGGGTGTCGGGGAAGTGGCGGTGCAGGAGCCCGGTGAGATAGGCGAGCGTCGCCGGGTCGGTGGTGCCGTCCCGGTCGATGCGCGAGCCGTAACGGTAGGGCAGGCCGCGGCCTCCCATCGCGATCCGGCCGTCCCGGGTGCGCTGGGCATAGAAGTAGCCGTTGGCCGCATCGCCGAGGATCTCGTGACCGCGCCAGCCGATGCGGTCCCAGAGCGCGGGCGGAAGCGGCGCGGTGACGATCTGCGCCGAGTTGAGCGGCAGGAGATCGCGCCGGTGGCCAGGCAGGGCGGCCGTGAAGCCTTCGGTCGCCCGCAGGATCACCGGCGCGTACACGGTGCCGGTTGCGGTCATGGCCGATCCCGGGCGGATCGCGGTCACGACCGATCCTTCGTAGATCCGGGAACCCTGCCTCTCCACGGCGGCGGCGAGGCCGGTGACGAGCTTTGCGGGCTGCAGCCGCCCCTGTCCCTCGATGACCAGCGCCCCGTGGAGCGCCGGGATCGCCACCCGGTTCCGCGCTTCCTCGGGCCCGATGAGACGGAGACGCTCGTTGGCGACCTTCCACGCCCGGCGGTCGCGCAACTCGCACCGAAGACGCTGCATCTGGGCCGGGT
The DNA here is from genome assembly GCA_049324535.1 of Pseudomonadota bacterium. Lineage (GTDB taxonomy): Bacteria > Pseudomonadota > Alphaproteobacteria > Rhodobacterales > Rhodobacteraceae > JBMOOG01. Next base: position 608,479 of record JBMOOG010000001.1, read on the forward strand.
TCGTGGCCACGATGAGCTCGTCCACGCGGCGCAGATCGGCCTCGATGCCCTCGATGCCGGCCACCGCCGCCACCTCGTCCACACTGGCCAGAAGCGCGGACTTCAGGGCGCGCACGCCGTCCGGACCGCCCGCCGCCTCGAGCGGTGCGGTTGGCCAGCCGAGACTGCCGGTCAGCCAGCCGCCGTTGCGCCCCGAGGCGCCAAAGCCCGCGAACTCGGCCTCGAGAAGGACGATCGCCAGGGACGGTTGCGCCTGCTTCAGGTAGTAGGCGGTCCAGAGCCCGGTGAAGCCCGCGCCGACGATGCAGACATCCGCGCGCTGGTCGCCGTCGAGTGCGGGGCGGCGACGGGGCAGGCCGCCCATGTCGGCATACCAGAACGAAACGTCGCCGTTGCGCATTGCGCAGCCCCTCCCCGAAGCACTCCGGGCCAGAGTGGCCCGTGTCTCAGGCGGGCGCAATCTCCAGCCGGTCGCCCAGCGACGCCGCGATCGCGGGGGAGGGCGGCGCTTCGGTAACCAGCCGGTCCGGTTCGGCCAGATCACAGACGCGCATCGGGGCGAGGCGGTCGAACTTGGTCGAATCGCAGGCCACGATCCGGCGCCTCGCCCCCGCGAAGAGCGCGCGCGCGAACTCGGCCTCGTCGGGGTCATAGTCCGTGACCGCGCCCGCGCCGACTGCCCCGGCCGAGATGATCGCCAGCCCGGCCGAGAACCGGCGCGCGGCCTCGATGGCCAGCGGGCCGAGCAGGGCGCCCGAATCCGGGCGGATCTCGCCCCCGGTCAGGAAGACCCGGCCCGCGCCCGCCGCCGACAGGATGCGGGCGGCGTCGGTGGAATTGGTGATGACGGTCAGCCGCCGGTGGCCGGTCAGGGCACGCGCCACGAAGCTTGTGGTGGTCCCGGTGTCCAGCATCAGCGTCTCGCCGTCGCGGACCTGCGCCGCGATGTGGCGCGCAATGGCCATCTTGGCCCCGGCGTTCTCGCGCATGCGGCGCTGGAACGGCGCTTCGCCCTGCCGCCCGGCAAGCCCCACGGCGCCGTGGATGCGAAGCACGCTGCCGTTCTCGGTCAGCGGCCGCAGGTCGCGGCGGACGGTCTCGGACGACACGCCGAGCCGGTCGGCCAGCGCCGAGACCGACACCGATTCCTCGGCTTCGAGGATCCGGAGGATTTCGGCGTGGCGCTTGGAGAGCATGGCGGTTTCCCGAGGTTCGATGCCCGATCTCTAGGCCATGACGCCGGGCAAGACAACGAATTCCACAAGAGCGGTCATGAGAATCACAAAAAGCCACAAAGTTTCGTTGACAGCCGCAGGCTCGCGGCGCGTAATCCCGGCATGGGCAGCCGTCGTCGGCGCAGCCCCAAGACCAAGTCCAACAGGGAGACTGCCATGACCTCGACCCGACCCCTGCCCCATCGCCGGACGGCGCGTCTTGCCGCCTCGGCGCTGGCCATCGCCCTTGCGTGCCCCGCCCTGGCCCAGGAATCGCAGGACCCGATCAAGCTCACGCTGCATGACTGGACGGGCCAGCTCATCACCACCCACCTGATGGGCGAGATCCTCAAGCAGGCCGGCTACAACGTCGAATACGTGCAGGCCGACTATCTTGCGCAGTTCGCCGGGCTCGAGACCGGCGATCTCGATGTGGCAATGGAGATGTGGGAGACGACCGGCCGCGAGGCGATGGACGCCGCGACCGCCACCGGCAAGGTCGAGGTCTTCGGGCCGACCGGCATGAAGGCCAAGGAAGAGTGGTGGTATCCGATCTACATGAAGGAGAAGTGCCCGGGCCTGCCCAACTGGGAGGCGCTGAAGGATCCGGCCTGCGCCGAGGCGTTCTCGATTCCCGAGACTGCGCCCAAGGGCCGCTACCTCGGCGGACCCGTCACCTGGGGCGGGTTCGACGACGAGCGGGTCGAGGCGCTCGACCTGCCGTTCGAGGTGATCCACGCCGGAACCGATGCCGCGCTCTTTGCCGAGCTGGAAAGCGCCTACCAGCGCAAGGCGCCGATCATGCTGTGGATCTACGCGCCGCACTGGGCGCCGGCGAAATACGAGGGCGAGTGGGTCGAGTTCCCCGAATACACCAAGGAATGCTACACCGATCCGGCCTGGGGTTCGAACCCGGACATGGCCTATGACTGCGGAAAGCCCTTCGGCGAGATCTGGAAGGTCGGCTGGGCGGGCGTGAAGGACAAGTGGCCCGGCGCCTACAAGGCGATCAAGGACTTCACCATCGACAACGACGAGATGGGCAAGATGATCACCGAGGTCGACCTGAACGGAAAGACGGTCGATGCCGTGGTCGCGGAATGGATGGGCGCGAACGAGGCCCGCTGGAAGCCCTGGATCGGCAAGTAGAGGTCGCATCTCGGACCTGCCGGCCGCCGCCCGTGCCGTGCGGGCGGCGGATCCTTCCTTCCCTGTGCCGATGCCGTCGATGACCGAAGCGAAACTTGCCTGCCGCAATGTCTGGAAGCTGTTCGGCGCCCGCGCGGGCGAACAGCTCGCCGCGCTTGGTGGCCAGCCGGACGCGCGCCAGCTGGCCGAAGCCGGGCTTGTCGGCGCGGTGCGTCACGTCGATCTCGAGGTCCGGGCCGGCGAGATCTTCGTCATCATGGGGCTGTCCGGATCGGGCAAGTCGACGCTGGTCCGCCTGATGTCACGTCTGATCGAGCCGACCGCCGGCCAGATCCTCTTCAACGGGCGGGACCTGCTGGCCGCAACCGAGGCCGAGATGATCGAGATCCGGCGGCACAAGATGGGGATGGTCTTTCAGCACTTCGCGCTTCTGCCCCATCTGAACGTTCTGGAAAACGTGGCCTTTCCGCTGGCCGTGCAGGGTGTGTCGCGGTCCGAGCGCGACGAGCGGGCGCGCAGGATGATCGCGCTTGTCGGGCTTTCGGGGCGCGAGGAGGCGTTTCCCCGGCAGCTTTCGGGCGGCCAGCAGCAGCGCGTGGGCATTGCCCGATCGCTGGCGGTGGACCCCGAGCTGTGGTTCCTCGACGAACCCTTCTCGGCGCTCGATCCGCTGATCCGGCGCGAGATGCAGGACGAGTTCATCCGTCTGCAATCGGTGCTGAGAAAGACCATCGTCTTCATCACCCATGATTTCGACGAGGCGATCCGCCTGTCCGACCGCATCGCGATCATGAAGGATGGCGAGGTCGTGCAGGTCGGCACGCCCGAGGAGATCGTGCTGCGCCCGGCCACCGACTATGTGCGCGAATTCACGCGCGCGGTGCCGCGCGCCAAGGTCGTGCGTGCCGGTTCGGTGATGGAGCCTCTGGCGGGCGACCGGCCCGAGGCCGCCGTTTCCGCCCGCGCCTCGGTCTCGGACGCGGCGCCCCTCTTCGCGGCCGGTGCCGATGCGGTGACGGTGCTCGATGCCGAAGGCCGCCCCGCCGGCATCCTGCGGCGTGCGGTGGTCATCGACCAGATGCTGGCGGGGTAGGGCGGGGCCATGTCCGATACCGTCGCCTCGCCTCCGCCCGTCCGCCGCCACTGGCGCGGCGCGCTGGGCTGGTCGGTCGCGCTGGGCCTGATGGTGGCGCTGATGGCGGCGGGGCCCGCGGTCCTGCCCTGGGCCTTCGACTTTCCCAAGGCGCAGACCATCCCCGCGGCGCGCTGGATTTCGGCCTTCACCAAGTGGCTCCTGAACGACGCGAGCTTCGGTCTCTTCACCTTCCAGCAGATGACCCGGTTCCTCGCCGAGGTGGTCGAGCTGCCCTACCGGGTGGCGCTGTCGCTGGTGGCGACGGGCGCGATGTCGGGCGAGGGGTCGAATGCGGTGCAGTACCTGCCGCCCCTGTCCTGGATCGCGGTCATCGCGGTGCTTGCGCTGGTCGGTCTCTGGGCCGAGGGGGTCGGGCTTGCGGCCCTGGTCGCGGGCTGCATGCTTTTCATCGCGGTCTTCGGCCAGTGGGCCAGCGCGATGGTCACGCTGGCCTCGATCCTGGTCGCGGTGCCGCTCGGCGTGGCGGGTGGCGTCCTGTTCGGCATCGCGGCCTGGCGCTGGCCCTGGGTGGACCGGGCGCTGCGGCCGGTGCTCGACCTCATGCAGACCATTCCGGTCTTCGCCTATCTGGTGCCGATCCTCTATCTCTTCGGCTTCGGCCCGACGGCCGCGGTTGTGGCCACGCTCATCTATGCCATGCCGCCGATGACGCGGATCACCACGCTGGCCCTGCGCCGCGTGCCCGCCGAGATCGGCGATCTGGGCCGCATGGTCGGCTGCACCCGCCGCCAGATGACGTGGCGGGTCATGCTTCCCTCGGCGCGCGAATCCATCCTGGTGGGCGTCAACCAGGTGATCATGCTGTCGCTCAACATGGTCATCATCGCCTCGATGATCGGAGCGGGCGGCCTCGGCTTCGACGTGCTTGCCGCGCTGCGGCGGCTCGACTTCGGCGCGGGACTGGAATCGGGGCTGGCCATCGTTGCCCTTGCCATCGTGCTCGACCGGCTGAGCCAGGCGGTGGCGCGCCGGGTCGGGAAGGGCCGGACGCAGGGCGGCCTCATCGCCCGCCACGCCTATCTGGTGGCGGCGCTGGCGGTCATCGTCCTGACCGGGATTGCCGGGCTTGTGGTGCCGGCGATCCAGACCTACCCCGAGGCCTGGCAGCTTTCGACCGGCACCTTCTGGGCCCGGGTCGTCGAATGGATCAACGTCCACTTCTTCGACACGCTCGAGGGGCTGAAGAACGCGGTGCTCCTGAATGTGCTGGTGCCGCTCAAGCGGTTCCTCGGCGGTCTGCCTTGGCTCGGTGTCACCGCGCTTCTCGGCTATGCCGGCTGGCGGCTGGGCGGCTGGCGGCTCTCGGCGCTTGTCTCGGGGCTTGCCTTCCTGATCGCCGCGACCGGCCAATGGGAAAAGGCGATGGTCTCGGTCTATCTCTGCGGGATCTCGGTCGTGATCGCGATGCTGATTGGCGTGCCGGTCGCGATCTGGACGGCCGAGCGCGACCGGCTCTGGACCTGGGTGCGGGCCCTGATCGACACGCTCCAGACCCTGCCGTCCTTCGTCTACCTGATGCCGGCGGTGATGCTGTTCCGGGTCGGCGACTTCACCGCGATGATCGCGGTGGTCGCCTTCGCGGTGGCCCCGGCGATCCGCTACACCGTGCTCGGGCTTCAGGGCGTCGATCCCCGGCTGATCGAGGCCGGGCGCGCGCTCGGCTGCACGCGCCTGCAGATCCTCACCCGCATCCGGCTGCGGCTGGCGGCGCCCGAGATCCTTCTGGGCGTCAACCAGACCATCCTCTTTGCCCTGTCGATGCTGGTCATCACCGCCCTCGTCGGCACCCGCGACCTTGGGCAGGAGGTCTACATCGCGCTGACCAAGGCCGATCCGGGGCGCGGGCTGGTCGCGGGCCTGGCGGTCGCCTTCATCGCCATCATCGCCGACCGCCTGATCGCGGCGGCGGCGCGCCGCGCGCGCGAACGTCTCGGGATGACGGAGGCCGATGGTGGGCATTGACCGGATCCGTGCCTTGCCGTGCTGGCGGGGCGACATCGCCGCCGCGCCCCTGGCCGGCGGGCTGTCGAACGAAAGCTGGAAGGTGACGGACGGCGCGGGGGCGCATGTGGTGCGCTTCGGGCAGGACTTTCCCTTCCACCACGTCAGCCGCGACCGCGAGGTCATGGCGGCGCGCGCGGCCCATGCGGCGGGCTTCGCCCCCGAGGTGGAATACGCCGCCCCCGGCGTCATGGTCAGCCGGTTCCTCGACGCCCGCACCTGGACCGAGGCCGACATGCGCGCCCACCCGGCGCGGATCGGCCGGCTCCTGCGCGACTTCCACACGCGGATGCCCGGCCATGTCAGCGGCCCCGGCCACATGTTCTGGGTCTTCCACGTCATCCGCGACTATGCCCGCACGCTTGCGGGCGGTGGCTCGCGCTTTGCTCCGGTTCTCGGCCGGCTGGTCGGACAGGCCGGCGCGCTCGAGGCCGCGCAGGTGCCCCTGCCGATCGTCTACGGCCATCATGACCTTCTGCCCGGTAACGTCCTCGACGGTGGCGACCGGCTCTGGCTCATCGACTTCGAATACGCGGGCTTCGGCACGGCGATGTTCGACCTGGCCGGGGCGGCGTCCAACGCCGGCATGGACGCGGCCGAGGCGGGCGAACTCCTCGCCGCCTATTTCGGCCATGCGCCGGACGCCGCCACCCGCCGCGCCTTCGACGCGATGCAATGCGCCTCGCTCATGCGCGAGGCGATGTGGGCGATGGTGTCCGAACTCTACCTGAACGCGCCCGGGGCCGATTACGACGCCCATGCGCGCGACTATCTCGACCGGCTCGGGCGGGCGCTCGACCGCTATCAATCGGACCACGGAAAGATCGGATCATGACCCTGCCCACCCATGCCCAGGTCGTCGTCATCGGCGGCGGCATCATCGGCTGCTCGACGGCCTATCACCTCGCGCGCGACCACAAGGCCGATGTGGTCCTGCTCGAGATGGGCAAGCTCACCTCGGGGTCCACCTGGCACGCGGCCGGGCTGGTGGGGCAGCTCCGCTCCTCGGCCTCGATCACGCGGGTGCTGAAATACTCGGTCGAACTCTACAAGGGCCTTGCCGCCGAGACGGGCCTCGAGACCGGCTGGAAGATGTCGGGCTGCCTGCGGCTTGCGACCAACGAAGACCGCTGGACCGAATACCGGCGCCTCGCCACCACGGCGAAGAGCTTCGGGATGGAGATGCACCTCGTCTCGCCCGACGAGGTGAAGCGCATGTTCCCGCTGCTCGAGACCTCGGACCTGGTGGGCGCAAGCTGGCTGCCCACCGACGGTCAGGCCAGCCCCTCGGACATCACCCAGTCGCTGGCCCGGGGCGCCCGGATGCACGGGGCGAAGATCCACGAGGGCGTGCGCGTCACCGGCTTCCGCATGGAGGGGCCGCGCATCACCCATGTCGAGACCGACCGGGGCAGCATCGCCTGCGAAACGGTGGTGAACTGCGCCGGGCAATGGGCGCGGCAGGTCGGGGCGATGGCCGGCATCAACGTGCCGCTGCAACCGGTCAAGCACCAGTATATCGTGACCGAGAAAGTTCCGGGCCTTTCGCCCGACGCGCCGACCCTGCGCGATCCCGACCGGCGGATCTACTTCAAGGAAGAGGTCGGCGGGCTGGTGATGGGCGGCTACGAGCCGAACCCGCAGCCCTGGACCACGGGCGACGTGCCGAACGACTGGGAGTTCCGGCTCTTCGACGACGACTACGACCATTTCGAACAGCATCTGGTGCAGGCGATCGCCCGCGTCCCCGCACTGGAAAAGGTCGGCGTCAAGCAGATGATCAACGGCCCCGAAAGCTTCACCCCGGACGGCAACTTCATCCTCGGCTCCGCCCCGGAATGCGCCAACATGTACGTGGGCGCGGGCTTCAACGCCTTCGGCATCGCCTCGGGCGGCGGGGCGGGCTGGGTGCTCGCGGACTGGGCGATGACGGGCGAGGCCCCGCTCGACCTCTGGGCGGTGGACATCCGCCGGTTCTCGGACATGCACCGCGACCGCGACTGGGTGCGCGACCGCACCTGCGAGGCCTACGGCAAGCACTACACCATCGCCTACCCGCACGAGGAATACACCTCGGGCCGCCCGCGCATCGTCTCGCCGCTCTATGACCGGCTGAAGGCGCACCGGGCGGTCTTCGGCTCGAAACTCGGCTGGGAACGCCCGAACTGGTTCGCCCCCGAAGGCGTCGAGGCGCGCGACATCTACTCGATGGGCCGGCAGAACTGGTTCGACGCGGTGGGCGCCGAGCACCGGCATTGCCGCGAAGCGGTGGGGATCTTCGACCAGTCCTCCTTCGCCAAATACGAGGTCACCGGCCGCGACGCCGCCGCGGCGCTCGACCATGTCTGCGCGGGCGACCTCCGGAAACCCGCGGGCCGGCTCACCTACACCCAGCTTCTCAACACGAGGGGTGGCATCGAGGCCGACCTCACCGTGGCGCGCCTTTCCGAGGACCGCTTCTACATCGTCACCGGCACCGGATTCCGCACCCACGACCTCGCCTGGCTCCGCGACCACCTGCCCCGGGGTGACGTCCGCATCATGGACATCACCGAAGACTGGGGCACGCTCTCGCTCATGGGTCCGAAGGCGCGCGACGTGCTTTCGCGGGTGACCGGGGCGGATGTGTCGAACGCGGCCTTCCCCTTCGGTCATGTGCGCGAAATCGCCATCGCGGGCACCACGGTGCGGGCCCTGCGGGTGACCTACGTGGGCGAACTCGGCTGGGAGCTGCACGTGCCGCTCGCCGCGACCGGCGCGGTCTTCGACGCGCTGATGACCGCGGGCGCGGCCGAAGGGATCCGGCCGCTCGGCTACCGGGCGATCGAAAGCCTGCGCCTCGAGAAGGGCTACCGCGCCTGGTCGTCCGACATCACGCCGAACGACACGCCCTTCGAGGCGGGCCTCGGCTGGGCCGTCAAGATGAAGACGGGCCGCGACTTCATCGGCCGGACCGCGCTTCTGGCCGGGATGAACCGGCCTCTGACCAAGCGCCTTGCCGGCTTCACCCTCGCCGATCCCGCCGCGGTCCTCGTCGGGCGCGAGACGATCCTGCGCAACGGCCAGCCGGTCGGATACCTCACCTCGGGCGGCTACGGCTACACGGTGGGGCGCAGCATCGGCTTCGGCTACGTGCGCAACGCCTCGGGGGTCGACGACGACTTCCTCGCCGGGGGCCGCTACGAGCTCGTGGTGGCGAACGAGACCTTTCCGGCCGAGATCGCGCTGGCGCCGCTCCATGATCCGTCGGGCGCCCGCATCCGTGCCTGATCTTCTGCTTTGCGGAAATACCCTCGGGGGGTGCGGGGGGCAGACGGCCCCCCCCCCACACCCCCCCCGCCACACCCCGGCGAGACTCGGCACCGTGCCCGCCTCGCCCGGCATCGAGACATAGGGCTCGGTCCGCTCGGTCAGCTCGACCCGGTCGCCAAGCCCGTCGATGCGCGCCGCCATGCCCGCCTCCCAGAGCGTCGTCTTGACCGTCAGCACGATCGCGCCCCCGGGCCGGACGATGCGCACAAGCTCATCGAGCCCCTCGGGCCCCACATGGCCGGTGGTGAACACCCCGGCGGAAACCGCCGCGGCGAAGGTGCCGTCGGGAAACGGCAGGGCACCGCCCAGCGCCAGCCGGTGCAGCGCCCGGTAGACGCCCTTGGACCGCGCCACCGCCAGCATCCCGTCGGAGATGTCGAGCGCCTCGACATGCGGATAGCCGAGGATGCCCAGCCACTCGCCCAGGAGCCCGGTTCCGGCGCCGGCGTCGAGGATCGGGGCCGCGCCCCTCGGGACATGCCGCGCGACGAGTGCGGCGGCGATGGTCGGGTGGCGATAGCCGGCCCGGGCCATCTCGGCCTCGTAGCTGTCCGCCCAGCGGTCGTAGAGCGCGGCGACCTCCTCGGTTCCCGTCGCACCATAGACCGCACCCAGATGCCCGCCGTGTTCCGCCGCCATTCCGATCTCCGCCGCTATCATCGGAGGATAGCCAGAGGCCGGAATTTGTGAAAGCCTCGCGGCGGGACGGGCAACGGCGGAGGCGGGCATGCAGGATGCGGAGGACGGCGATCTTGCCACGGCGCTGCGGGCCTTGCCGTGGCTCTCGGGTACACCCGAACGCCTCGGCGGGCTCACGAACCGCGTCTACCGCGTCGGCGCCCATGTCCTGCGCCTGCCCGGGCGGGGGACCGAGGCCTACATCGACCGCGCGAACGAGGCCGTCGCCGCCCGTGCCGCCGCCGATGCCGGCGTGAGCCCCGAGGTCTTGCATGCCGATCCGGCGACGGGTCTCATGGTGACGCGGTTCATCGAGGGCACTGCGACGATGACCCCCGATGCGTTCCGGGGTCGCCCGGGCAGTCCGGCCCGAGCCGGCGCGGCCTTCGCGCGGCTGCATCGGTCGGGTGCGCGGTTTCCGTTCCGGTTCGAACTCTTCGCGATGATCGACGACTATCTCGGTCTGCTTGCGGGCCGGGATGTCGCGCTGCCCGAAGGCTATCACGACGTGGTCCGCGAGGCGCAGTCCGTCCGGGCCGCGATCGCCGCGCATCCCGTCCCGCTTGCCCCCTGTCACTGCGATCCGCTCTGCGAGAACTTCCTCGACGACGGCCGGCGCATGTGGATCGTCGACTGGGAGTATTCGGGGATGAACGATCCGATGTGGGATCTGGGCGACCTGTCGGTCGAGGGCCGGTTCGACGCCGATCAGGAGGCGGAGATGCTCGGCGCCTATTTCGACGGCGCGCCTCCCGCGCGCGACCGGGCGCGGATGGTGCTCTACAAGGCGATGTGCGACCTCCTGTGGACGCTCTGGGGCCTGATCCAGCTGGCGAACGGCAACCCCGCGGACGACTTCCGCGCCTATGCCGACGGCCGCTTCGCGCGGTGCCGGGCGCTGATGGCGACGCCGGAATTCGCCCGGGCGCTTGCCGAGGCGGCCGCCTGAGCATCAGTGGACCGGCGCGCGGCGCCAGGAGGTCAGGACGGCCACCCCCCGGCCGCCAAGCTGGATCCGGGCGGTGCCCGTGGCATCGACCGCGACCGGATCGGCGGGCACCGTCGTGCCCACCTCGGTCGCCTCGGAAAAGGCGTAGGCGCCGGGAACGAGGCCGCTCACCTCGACCGGCCCCGCGGTGTCGCTGCGCAGCATGACGGTCATGCTGCCGTCCGGGTTCAGGAAGGCGAGCGGGTTGACCGAGGCCGGATCCGAGGAGCCGGCGCCAACGCGCTCGGCGCCCGGGGGGATGTTGCGGAAATAGAGGCTGTTGTAGCGAGTGTCCTCGTTCATCACCAGCTGCTTGCCCTGGGGGCGCGCGCGGTCGCGGTGATAGAACCCCATCACGGCGCGGCCTTGCCAGGCCGCGGCATCCGCCACCGCAAGGTCGGTGTGAAGCAGGTTGTAGGTGCCCCGACCGTTCCAGAATTCCAGCATGGCGCTGGGCACGCCGGCCGCCCTGGCGCGGGCGGCGATGGCGCGCAGGTTGTCGAGTGTCGCGCCCTTGTAGCGGTGGTAGGACAGCTCAAAGATCGCGTCGGTGGCACCGGGGACGGCGGCGATGCCGTCGAACCAGGGCACGGCGTTGGCGGCACTGGTCACCGAGGGCGCGGCGAGACGGGGCGAGAATCCGGCCTCGCGCAGGCGGCGCGTGGCGGCGGCCATCGCGAGGCCCAGCTTCTGCGGCGACCATTCCTTGACGAGATCGGGTTCGAGCAGCGGTTCGAGACTGTCGGGAACGAAGCCGTAGCGGTCGCGCAGGTGCAGCCAGGTGGCAAGGATGAACTCGGCGTATTCCTCGGGGTCGGTGTGCAGATAGGTGCCGCCTGCGCCCATCTGGTCGGTGAAGGCCACGTAGCAGAGGTTGATGTCGAGGCGCATTCCGCGCGCCTCGGCCCTCTGCATCAGCGGCAGCACCACGTTGTCCACCCGCCAGTCGAGGTCGGCGAAGTCGAAGCCCGCGGGGTTGATGTGGAACGGGTCCGCGTCGTCGTTGACCGTGGCGAAACGCCGGCGCCGCCACTCCGGCTCGGTGATCTCTCCGGCCAAGTGCCGGCGGAACGACCGGTCGGTGTTCTCGGCGCCCGAGAAGACCTCGAGCCGGATGCGCGTGATGCCGACCTCGTCCAGCAGCCGGTCGAACACCTCGTCGCGGTAGCCGTCCAGATCGTCCTCCCAGAGCAGGTTCGCCGTCGCCTCCCATCCGTGGATGGTCTGGAAGCGGACCGAGGGATCGACGCTGACCCGGACCGGCTCGGCCGCGGCCGGCGTGACCGCGACCGGCGTGCCCAGCGCCCCGGCGGCCGCCAGGAGGGCCGCCCGCGCCAGACGGCGGAGACCCTGGGCGCGGGGTCCGGGATGGTGCGGGTCGTCGCGGCGGTCGCGGAGCATGTCGGTCATCCCATGGGGGTGTGCGGCCCAACGATAGGCGGCCACCGGGGCCGGTCAAGGCGCCACGGGTTCCGGCATCAACAGTGCCGGCTCCGCCGCAGGTCTTTACCGGCAGGGGCGACAATGCGGCCGCCCTCGGCCAATCTTGATGACTTGCGGGGCGCCGGTTTCTAATCTGCGGCAAAGGCAGAGGTGCCCGTCAGCGGAATCGATCCGGCGGCACCCGGAAGGTATTGCGATGAAGTGCGTCATTCTTGCCGGGGGCCTCGGCACCCGTCTGGCCGAGGAAACGGTGCGGATCCCCAAGCCGATGGTCGAGATCGGCGGGCGGCCGATCCTGTGGCACATCATGAAGATCTACGGCGCGAACGGGATCAACGACTTCGTGGTCTGCCTCGGCTACCGCGGCTATGTCATCAAGGAGTATTTCGCCAACTATTTCATGCACATGTCGGACGTGAGCTTCGATCTCTCGACCGGGGACATGCAGATCATCCGCAACACCTCCGAGCCCTGGCGGGTGACGCTGATCGACACCGGACAGCAGACGATGACCGGCGGCAGGCTCGGGCGGGTGATGCCCTGGCTGAAGGATGACGAGGCCTTCTGCATGACCTACGGCGACGGCGTGGGCGATGTGGACATCCGCGGCTCGATCGCCTTTCATCGCGCGCACGGGCGGCTGGCGACGGTGACGGCAGTGCCGCCGCCGCGCCGTTTCGGCCAGTTGCGCCTCGAAGGCGACAGGGTGGCCGACTTCAGCGAGAAACCGGTCGGCGACGGCGGGCTCATCAACGGCGGCTTCTTCGTGCTCTCGCCGCGGGTGGCCGAGTATCTCGATGGCGATGCGACCGTCTGGGAGCAGGCGCCCCTTCGCCGCCTGGCCGCCGAGGACCAGTTGCGGGCCTGGGAACACAGGGGCTTCTGGCAGCCGATGGACACGGTGCGCGAACGGCAGGAACTGGAGGAATACTGGGCCACCGGCGCGGCGCCCTGGAAGGTCTGGGCGTGAACCGGGCGTTCTGGCAGGGGCGGCGGGTGTTCCTGACCGGGCACACCGGGTTCAAGGGCGCCTGGCTTGCGGTCTGGCTTTCGCAGATGGGGGCCGAGGTGACCGGGTTCTCGCTGGCCCCCGAGGGCGAGCCGAACCTGTGGCGGCTCGTCGGGCCCCGGGGCGTGCGCTCGATCATCGGCGACATCACCGACCGCGCGGCGCTGGCGCGCGCGCTGAAGGACGCGCAGCCGGATGTGGTGCTGCACCTGGCCGCGCAGGCGCTGGTGCGCCGGTCCTACCGCGAGCCGGTCGAGACCTTCGCCGCCAATGTGATGGGCGTGGCAAACCTTCTGGATGCGGCGCGCGACCTGCCCGACCTGCGGGCGGCGGTGATCGTCACCTCGGACAAGTGCTACGCCAATGTCGAGCAGATCTGGGGCTACCGGGAAACCGACGCGCTGGGCGGGCGCGACCCCTATTCCGCGTCGAAGGGCGCGGCCGAGATCGTCGCCGCCTCGATGGCGGCCAGCTTCTTCCGGCCGGGGCGGGCCGATGGACACCCGGCGCGGGTGGCCACCGCGCGCGCGGGCAATGTCATCGGCGGCGGCGACTGGTCGGAGGACCGGCTGGTGCCCGATGTCGTCCGGGGCTGCCTTGGCCCCGAGGGCGCGGTGACGCTGCGTGCGCCGGCGTCGGTGCGGCCCTGGCAGCATGTGCTCGAGCCCCTGCGCGGCTATCTGATGCTGGCCGAGCGGCTGGCCGCGGGCGATGACACCGCGACCGGCGGCTGGAACTTCGGCCCGGACCGGCGGGACGAGCGGTCGGTGGCCGAGGTCGCCGGCGCTATCGTGGGCGCGCTCGGCCGGGGGCGGATCCTGGTCGATCCCGCGGCCGCCTCGCTGCACGAGGCAAAGCTCCTGCGGCTTGACTGCACGCGGGCGCGGCTGGGGCTTGGCTGGGAGCCGCGGCTTGACTTCGCCGATACGGTGCGCATGACCGCAGACTGGTATGCCGCCTGGAACGAGGGCTTGGATGCGGGCGCGCTCTGTCGGGACCAGATCGCCACCTATGAGGCCCTGTGCGAGGACGCGACGTGACCGAGACCCCGACCTGCCGCAGCTGCGGCGCGCCCCTGACGCTGACCTTGGTCGATCTGGGCCTTTCGCCGCTTGCGAATTCCTATGTGCCGCCGGAACGCGCCGGCCTGCGCGATCCGATGTATCCGCTGCACGCCCGCGTCTGCGAAGCCTGCTGGCTGGTGCAGGTCGAGGATGCCGTGCCCGCCGACCAGATCTTCGACAGCCATTACGCCTATTTCTCTTCCTTTTCCGATAGTTGGCTTGCCCATTGCCGCGCCTTCGCCGGCACGATGGTCGGGGCGCTGGATCTCGGCCCGCAGAGCCTTGTGATCGAGATCGCCTCGAATGACGGCTATCTGCTGCAGTACTTCCGGCAGGCGGGCGTGCCGGTGCTGGGGATCGAGCCCTCGGGCAACACCGCCGCCGAGGCCGAGCGGAAGGGCGTGCCGACGCTGGTCGAGTTCTTTTCCGAGGCGCTGGCCAGGCGGCTTGCCGCCGAGGGCCGGCGCCCGGACCTGATCTGCTCGGCCAACGTGCTGGCCCACGTGCCCGACATCAACGATTTCGTGCGCGGCGTGGCGGCGCTGCTGAGCGGGGATGCGGTCTACACGGTCGAGTTTCCGCATCTCCTGAACCTGATCCGCGAGGTGCAGTTCGACACCATCTACCACGAGCACTATTCCTATCTGTCGCTTCTCGCGGTCGAGCGCATCTTCGCGCAGGCCGGACTGCGCGTCTTCGACGTCGAGGAGCTTCCGACCCACGGCGGATCGTTGCGCGTTCACGCTTGTCTCGCGCAATCCGGGCGCGCCGAGCGCCCCGGCGTTGCACGCGTACGGGCCGCCGAAGCGGCCGCGAAGCTCGACAGTCCCGAGGGCTATCGCGGATTCGCAGCGCGCGTGGAGGCCGTCCGGGACGATCTTCTGACCTTTCTGGATGAGGCGAAATCCCGTGGAAGGTCGGTTGCGGCCTATGGTGCGGCTGCGAAGGGCAACACGCTTCTGAACTATTGCGGCATCGGGCCGGACCGGGTGGAATTCTGCGTGGACCGCAATCCGGCCAAGCAGGGAACGCTTCTGCCCGGAAGCCACATTCCGGTGCACGGCGTCGAGGTCCTGGTCGAGCGCGCGCCGGACTACGTGCTAATCCTGCCCTGGAACCTCAAGACGGAGATCATGGGCCAACTCTCGGCGCTGCGCGCCCGGGGCACGCGGTTCGTGACGGCGATTCCCGACCTTCGGGTTCACGACTAGGCCATGGACGGGCGCGTCCTTCTGACCGGGGCGACGGGGCTTATCGGGCGGGAATGCGTCGCGCCGCTGATCGCGGCCGGCTTGGAGGTGGTGGCGCTGTCGCGGTCCGGGCGCCCGGTGGGCGGGGCGCGCGGACTGGCCTGCGACCTCCTTGATCCGAAGGCGCGGCGGGACGCGGTCGCCCGCGAGGCCCCCAGCCATCTGCTTCACCTCGCCTGGACGGACGCCGCCGACCGCTGGCGGTCCGCCGCGAACCTCGACTGGGCGGCGGCGACCCTGGGCCTGGCGCGGGACTTCGCCGAGGCCGGCGGCCGGCGGGCGGTTCTGGTCGGGTCCTGCGCCGAATACGACTGGTCGCAGCCGATCCTCTCCGAGGACAGCCCGCTTGGCCCGGCGACGCTCTACGGGGCCGCCAAGGCGCGCACGGGCCAGCTTCTGGTCGCCGCGGCCGGTACGCTCGACCTCTCGCTGGCCTGGGCGCGACCGTTCTTCTGCTATGGACCGCGCGAGACGCCGGGGCGGCTTCTGGGCGACCTCGTGCAGGGCCTTCGCGCCGGCCGGCCGGTCGAGGTTGCCGACGGCGGGCAGGTGCGCGACTATCTCTACACCGTCGATCTAGGCGAGGCGCTGGCCGCGGTCCTGATAAGCGGCATTGACGGCGCCGTGAACGTGGCCTCGGGCAGCGGAACGGCGGTGAGGGATCTGATCGCCGAGGTGGCGGGCCAGATGGGGCGGCCCGATCTGGTGCGGTGGGGCGCACGGGCGCGCCCGGTCGGCGATCCCGACCGGCTGGTCGCGGACACCACGCGGCTGACGGCTGCGACCGGCTTTCGGCCGCGCCACGACCTGGCCGCGGGCGTGGCCGCGCTGCTGCGCGCCGAGGGGCTCCGGCCATGACCCCGGACGGCGCGCGGTTTCTGCGGTTCCTTGCGGTCGGCGCCGTCAACACCGGCTTCGGCTATGCGGTCTTCGCGCTTCTGGTGCTGGGCGGGGTCGCGCCCGAGCTGGCCCTGCCGGTCGCCTTTGCGATCGGCGTGCTGTGGAATTTCTTCACGCACGCGCGGCTGGTGTTCCGGACCCGCGGACTGGCGCGGCTGCCGCATTATGTGGCGGTCTATCTGGCGCTGTACGGCGTCAATGCGCTAGCCCTGCGCGCCGCGCTGGCGGCCGGGGCCCCGCCGCTGATCGCGCAGTTCTTCCTTGCGGGCGGCATCGCGGTCCTGTCCTTCGTGCTGATCGGATGGGCGCTGACCGGGCGTTGGGCCGGGCGTGACCGGCGCGGCTAGTCCTGTCCGGGACGCAACACCCGCCAGACCGGGTCGAAGCGGATGATGGGGCGGTCGGGGAAGGCCCGGGCCAGCGCCGCGACGTCGAGGCGGTCGCTGTCGGCGAGATAGACCGGGCGATCGGCCCGCAGCCAGGGATCGTTGAGAAAGAGCGCACTGCCGGGATCGCCGCCGGGGGCGACGAGCACCAGCGCGTTGCCGAATTCGCCCGCGTCGGCGGCCGCGCGGACCGAGGAGTGGTAGGTGCCGAACTGGAAGTATTTCGTCACCCCGCGCCAGGGCAGGAAGATCATCACGCCGAACAGGCAGAGTATCCACAGAAGCGCGGTCAGCCGCAGCGTGGCGGCCTCGTCGGTTCCCAGCCGGGCCGTCACCGCCTGGAACCCGCGGACCGACAGGAAGAGCAGCGGGAAGGCCGCAAGGTACCAGTAGCGTGGCCCGATGTAGAAGCTGCCCGCGAACCAGTAGAAGAACATCACCGCCACGACCGTTGCCACCACCGCCAGCATGGCCCGGTCGAAGGGCTTCGGCCGCTGCCAGAGCAGGAAGGCGTAGACGAGGAGAAGCGATCCGACGCTCCAGCCGAGAAGCTCGAACTGCAGGCCGGCCAGATTGTTCAGGGTGTTGACCAGGCCTTCGAACGGGGTGTGGCCCGGGGTCAGGTCAAGCGCGCCCCATCCGCCGGGCGGGCCGATGTTCGGGCCGAAGCCGTAGGTGTTGGCGGTGCCCTGCCAGAGCTGGGCCAGATAGACATCGAGCGGCGCGACGAGGGGCGAGCCGGTGAAGTACCAGTTGTAGGCCAGGGCAAGGCTTCCTGTGGCCACGCAGCCCAGCGAATAGGTCAGTGCCCGCTTCAGCGATCCGCCCGGCCCGAAGAGAACCCAGAGACCGGTCAGAACGCCGAACACCAGCCCCTCCAGCGAGCGGGTGCAGAACACCCAGCCGAGCGCCAGGCCGGCGGCGAAGAGATGCAAACCGACGCGGCGCCCCGGATCGTCGCAGCGCAGCACCGCCCACCAGGCAAAGAGCACCAGCGCGATGGTCAGCGAATGCGTCATCATGGACGCGCCTCCGGCGATCAGCCAGGGCGAGCACCCCATAAGCAGCGCCAGAAGGTCGGCCTGATCGCGCCCCGCGAACCGCCGGGTGATTCCCGCGCCGAACAGCACGGCCAGCCCCGCCAGGAGCGGATTGACGAGCCAGGGCACCCCGGCCAGCCAGCCGAGCGCAAGCACCGCGGGCCAGCCCGGGGCGGTGACGGCGAACCAGCGGCCGTCGCGGATGTCGAGCAGGTAGTATTCGAGCCCCGGCTGCGCGGCCTCGGGCGGGGCCGGCGCGGTCAGCGCGCCATGCGCGAAGGTCCGGGCCTGGAACAGGTAGGCAAGCTCGTCCTCGACGTGGGGCAGCCTTTCGAAGGCAAACCACGCAAGCGCCGCCGACAGGACGACGGTCAGCGCGGCGGGACCGACTGGGGACAACCGGTGGCTGCCGCGGAAGGGGCCGGGCACTTGCGACAGGGCCAGAAGCAGCGTCAGATGGGCCAGGATCAGCAGGCCCCCGGCCAGCACATGGGCGCCGTAGGCCCCCCAGGCCTGCCGCGGGATGTAGCCCATGATCGACACGCTGAAGACCGCGCTCAGCACCAGCAGCAGCGCGATGCGGCCCCGGCCGAGGCGCCGGCCCGCGTCGGCCAGAAGCCGGTCGGGCCGGCTCAGCGCCAGAACCGCAAGGGCCAGCGCCGTCTCGATCCCGAGAATGGCCACCATCAGCCAGTCGAGCGCCCCCGCCGGCCTCAGCCGCAGGGCCGGGAACCACAGCGGTTCGGTGACATAGAGCTGCGCGGCGCCGCCGAGGAAGAACCAGAACACCAGCAGCGCGAAGAGCGGCGCCCCGCGCCAGAGCCCGAAGGCGGCGATGGCCAGCGCCATGCCCAGGGCGCCCAGGAACCAGCGCTCCTCGTGCAGCACGACGACGTTACGGACGATCTCGGGCGCAAGCACCGCAGCCGCCACCGCGACCGCTGCGGCCAGCGCCAGGGCGGCGGCGGCGAGACGGCTGGCCAGGGTCGGCCCCATCATGTCCGCACCGCGCGGCCGAGGTCTTCGTCGGGGATGTTGATCCGCTCGCGCTCGATCACCATCGGCCCGCCGCGGACCTGGTTGTGGATCGCGGTGATGTATTCACCGAGCATGCCGATGAACAGCAGCTGGATGCCCGACAGCAGGAAGAGCGCGACGATGATCGTCGTGGTCCCGCGCGGTGCCGACCCGAGACCGAGGAAGTAGGCGAGGATGGAGAACACGGCGAAGAGGATGCTCATCGCCGCGATCGCCGTGCCGGCGAGCGTCGCAAAGCGCATCGGCGCGCGGGTGAACGCGAAGATCGGGTTCAGGGCCTGGTCGATGAGCATCGGCAGGTTGTGCTTGGACACGCCGCGCTTGCGGGCCTTCCAGACGTAGGGAACGATGATCCGCCGGAACCCGACCGAGGCGATGATGCCCCGGATGTAGGGGTAGTGGTCGTTGTTGCGCAGCACCGCATCAAGGACCTTGCGGTCGATCAGCTGGAACTCGCCCACATCGGGCGAGATCTCGAAGTCGGACAGGGCGTTGACGATCCGGTAGAAGACCTTGCGGGCGCTGCGCAGCGCGAAGGTCTCTTCGCGGGTGCTCCGGGCGCCCGCCACGACCTCGTAGCCCTGCTCCCAGAGCCGCACGAACTCGGGGATCAGCTCCGGCGGATCCTGCAGATCGACGGGCAGAAGCACCAGGATCGCGTCGCCGGTGGCGTAGCGCAGCCCGTTGAACGACGACCGGAACACGCCGAAATTGCGCGCGTTGACCACCACCTTCACCCCCGGATCGCCGGCGGCGATCCCGCGCAGGATCTCGACGGTCCGGTCGGTCGAGGCGTTGTCCACGAAGACATGCTCCAGCGTGTAGCCGGGCAGGTCGCGGGCAAAGATGTCGCGCACCGTCGCATGGCAGATCGCGACATTGTCCTCTTCGTTGTAGCAGGGGGAGACGACGGAAATCTTCTTCATGCGCGAAAGACGGACCTGGAATGGGTGAGCGGACATTGTGCTGTTGCGGCGAAGATTAGCCGATTGCCGCACGGCTGCGAGCCTTATCTTGCTCGGGGTGGAACCGCGACCCGGACGGGCAACAATCGCCGCATGCGACGGCCATTGGCTCCGGGCCAGTCGGTGAACGGCGCCGCTGTCCGCAGGGCAAGGGGAATCCGGGTCTGCGCAGGTCCGCAGGGGCGCCGTTGCCAGAGGTTCGCCAATCCGTTTCCCGGGCATCGTCTGGTGGCCACGCGGAAACCGAAACCGGGGTCCGCGGACCTTCCAGGCCCAGCAAAGGGCGCTGCGGCGGAGAATCGTGGCATCGGCGGCGCGGGATGGCCTATACTCGCGGCGTTGCAGCAAGAAGCCTTTGCCACCGCCCTGACGGCGGACCGGATTTGAGACACGAGGAGAGCGCAGATGGGCGTCGGACAGAAGATCGCGGCCGAGAACGCGGGATGGACCTTCGGCAACAACGTCCCGGACACATTCGTCGACCACATCAGGCTTTCGGTGCCGCTCTATGAATCCGGCCACGACCTGATCTGCCAGCTTTCGGATTTCTTCGTGAAGGACGACAGCGTGATCTATGAGATCGGCACCTCGACGGGTGAGCTGATCCGCAAGCTGGCCGAGCACAACGCCCGCAAGGCGGGTGCGCGCTGGGTGGGCATGGATGTCGAGCCCGCCATGGTCCAGGCGGCCGAGAAACACTGCCGGGACGTCGCCAACATCTCGATCCTGCACGCCGATGCGCGCCATCTCGACATGGAGAAGGCCGACCTGATCGTCAGCTACTACACCATGCAGTTCGTGCCGCCGCGCTATCGTCAGGAGCTGTTCGACAAGATCTACGCCGCGCTCAACTGGGGCGGCGCCTTCATCATGTTCGAGAAGGTCCGCGGCCCGGATGCGCGCTTCCAGGACATCATCACGCAGCTCTACAACGACTTCAAACTGCGCAACGGGTTCTCTGCCGAGGAGATCGTCGAGAAGGCGCGCAGCCTGAAGGGCGTGCTCGAGCCGTTCTCGACCCAGGGCAACCTCGACCTGATGGCCCGCGCCGGCTTCAAGGACGTGGTGACGGTGCAGAAATACCTCGCCTTCGAGGGCTTCCTCGCCATCAAGTAAGGGCGAGTCATCCTGACCTCCATCGGCTGATTGTGAACGCAATGCATTTGACGCAACCGACGCTCTTCCGACCCGCGCGCCTTCGGGTCCCCACCGGAGGGAACCGTACATGAGCGTGACATCGAAGCGTGTCCTGGTGACGGGCGGCGCGGGCTTTCTTGGCTCGCACCTGTGCGAAAGGCTGCTGGCCGAGGGCCACGACGTCCTCTGCGTGGACAACTATTTCACCGGGCGCCGGTCGAACGTTGCGCATCTGCTCGACAACCCGCGGTTCGAGATCATGCGCCACGACGTGACCTTTCCGCTCTATGTCGAGGTGGACGAGATCTACAACCTCGCCTGTCCCGCCTCGCCCATCCACTATCAGCACGACCCGGTGCAGACGACCAAGACCTCGGTGCATGGCGCGATCAACATGCTCGGGCTGGCCAAGCGGCTGCGCGCCAAGATCCTCCAGGCCTCGACCTCCGAGGTCTACGGCGATCCGGTCGTCCATCCGCAGACCGAGGACTACTGGGGCAACGTCAATCCCATCGGCTTCCGGTCCTGCTACGACGAGGGCAAGCGCTGCGCCGAGACGCTGTTCTTCGACTATCACCGCCAGCACAGGCTGCGGATCAAGGTCGCCCGGATCTTCAACACCTACGGCCCCAAGATGCATCCGCAGGACGGCCGGGTGGTGTCGAACTTCATCATGCAGGCTCTCGCCGACGAGCCGATCACGATCTACGGCGAGGGCACGCAGACGCGGTCGTTCTGCTTCGTGTCGGATCTGATCGACGGGCTGGTGCGTCTGATGGGCACCGACGACGAGATCACCGGGCCGATGAACATCGGCAACCCGGTCGAGATGACCATCCGCGAACTGGCCGAGGCCGTGATCGACCTGACCGGCTCGTCCTCCGAACTGGTGTTCAAGCCCTTGCCCAAGGACGATCCGATCCAGCGCCGGCCCGACATCGGCTTTGCGCGGCGCGCGCTCGGCTGGGAGCCGAGGGTGGCGTTGCGGGACGGTCTGGCCGCGACGATCGCCTATTTCCGCGACCTGCGCGCCTCGGGCGAGGCCGGGGCGGTCGGGAGATGATGCGCGGGCTTCTGTGGACACTGGCGGCGGCTCTGGCCTGCCTGTCGGTCCTGATCCTGAACGGCGGTCCGCTGTTCTATTACGATACGGCGGGTTACGTCGATCAGGGCAGCACCGCGCTGCGCCAGCTCGGGATCGCGCCGGCCCCGTCGCCGGATCCCGCGTTTGCGGCCCCAGATGCGGCCGCGCCGGCCGGTGGTGTCGGGGGGGGCGCCGGGGGCGGGGTGGGTACGGTCGACGGGTCGCGCTCGGCCGTCTACGCGATCGTCGCCGGCCTTCTGGCGCACCTCGGCGCACTCGACGCCATTGTCGCGCTGAACCTCGTGGCGGTCCTGCTTGCGCTGTGGCTGCCGGTCCGCGTCGCGGTGCGGACGGGTCTGCTGGACGGGCCGGTGGCGCGCGGGGTGGCGCTGCCGCTGATCGTGGCCTCGCTCGGGTCGCTGCCGTTCTATATCGCCTATCTCATGCCCGACATCTTTGCGCCGGTGCTCCTGATCCTCGCCGCGGCCTTCGCGGGCTTTGGCCGCAGCATGCGGGCCTGGGAGATGGCGCTTGGCGTGGCGCTTGGTGCCTTCGCGGTGGTCACGCATCTGTCGCATCTGGCGATTGCGGCGCTTCTGGTGCCGGTGGTGATCCTGGCCGCAGTCGCGCAGGCGCGCCGCCACATCTGGGTGCCGGCCCTGCTGATCCTGCTGGTGCTCGGCGCGGGCCTCGCCGAGCAGAAGGCCTTCCGGGTGGCCGCCAAGGCGGTCAGCCATTCCGACGTCGTCATCAAGCCCTACATCACGGCCCGGCTGATCCAGGACGGGCCGGGTCTGTGGTATCTGGAGAAGCACTGCCCGGATCCGGCGATCGCGACCTGTCCGCTCTTCGATGCGCTCAAGCTGTCCGACGATCCATGGCGCCTCACGGCCACGCACATCGTCTTCGAGACCAGCCCTCGGCTCGGATCCTTCCGCCTGATGACCGAGACCGACCAGCGCCGGGTCGCCGCGGGTCAGGTCGGGTTCTTCCTCGACGTTCTGCGCGACATGCCCTTCGCCACCGTCTATGCGCTGGCGCGCAACACGCTGGTGCAGACGGCCATGTTCAGCGTCCACATGACCGTGCCGACCGCCAACATGCAGGAGAGCAATGCCCACGTCACCGGGCTCTGGTCCGGGCCGCTGAGCGTGCGGGGCCTCGACGCCGAGGGCGCGTGGCTCGGGCCGCTGACCGTCGCGCAGGGGGTGCTTTACGCCCTGTCGCTTCTGGTGATTGCGGCTCTGGTCGTCTGGCCCGGTCGGGTGCCGGGTGCCTGGCGCAGCTTTGCCGTGGTGATCGTGCTCGGCATACTGGCCAACGCGCTCGTCTGCGGCGGCATTTCCCAGCCCGCTGACCGATACGGCGCGCGGGTGATCTGGCTTCTGCCGATGGCGGCGACCCTTCTGCTGCTGGCGGCGCGGCGCAAACGGGGGGCGGGGCAGGGATGGCTGTGACGATCTCGGCGATCATGCCCGCCTTCCGGGCCGAGGCGCTGCTGCCGCGGGTGCTGCAGCCGCTGCTGGACATGCAGGCGCGCGGCGAACTGGCCGAGGTGATCGTCGTCGATGACGTCTCGCCGGACGGCACGGCCGATCTCGCGCGCCGGATGGGGGCGCGGGTTCTGGTCATGCCGCAGAACGGCGGACCGGGAGCGGCGCGCAACCTGGCGGCGCAGGAGGCGACGGGAGAGGTCCTGTGGTTCGTCGATTCCGACGTGATCGCCTGGCCGGACGGGGCGCTCAAGGTCGCGCGCGCCTTCGCCGAGCCGGACGTGGCCGCGGTCTTCGGCTCCTACGATTCCTCGCCCGACGGCACGCCCTGGTTCTCGCGCTACAAGAACCTCATGCACCGCTTCTACCATCAGCGGGCGCGGCGCGACGCCACCACCTTCTGGGCCGGGTGCGGGGCGGTCCGCGCCGATGTGTTCCGCAAGGTGGGCGGCTTCGACGTGGCGACCTACAAGGTGCCGTCGATCGAGGACATCGAGCTGGGCTACCGGATCCATGCCGCGGGCGGGCGGATCGTCCTCGACCCGACGCTTCTGGGCAAGCATCTGAAGGTCTGGACGCCGAAGAACGCGATCCACACCGACATCTTCCGCCGGGCGCTGCCCTGGTCGCGGCTGATGATCGCGCGCGAAGGCGTGACCAACGATCTGAACACCAGCCACGCCGAAAAGGCGCGGGCCGGTCTGGCGGGGCTTCTGATCCTGTCGGTGCTGGCGCTGCCCTTCGCGCCGGGCTGGTGGCCCGTCACGCTGGCCCTGGCGATCGCCGCGGTGGCGGCGAACTGGCGGCTGGCGCGGTTCATGGCGGCCAACGGCGGCCTTTTCTTTGCCGCAAAAGCGCTGCTCTATCACCAGCTTTACTACGTCTATTCGGCCGGCGCCTTTGTCTGGTGCCTGTTCGAGTATCATGTTCTCGGCGTGCGCAACCGCCTGCACGTGCCATGACCGGCCCGGAGCGGGAGTGTCGAAATGGATAGATCCGAAGGAATTCTTCAGATGGACGGTACCGCAGGCGCCTCGCGCGGCAGCGTCGCCGCTGCGAGCGATCTCGACGGGATGTCGCTCTCGGTCGTCATTCCCGCCTACAACGAGGAAGGGGCGGTCCGCGCCACCATCGACGACATCCGCGCCCATCTCGACCCGACCGGGATCCCCTACGAGATCATCGTCGTGGACGACGGGTCCAGCGACAACACCCGGGCCGAGGCCGAGAAGACCGGGGTCATCGTCGATTTCAACCAGGTGAACACCGGCTACGGCGCTTCGCTCAAGCGCGGGATCCGGCGGGCGCAATACGACTATGTGGCGATCATCGACGCCGACGGCACCTATCCCGCGCGCTACCTGCCGCCGATGCTGGCGATGTGCCGCACGCAGGACATGGTGGTGGGCGACCGCGGCGCGGCGATGAAGAACGTGCCGCTGATCCGGCGGCCGGCGAAGTTCATCCTCAACCACTTCGCCTCGTTCCTGGCCGAACGGCGGCTCAACGATCTCAATTCTGGGCTCCGGGTGTTCCGCAAGTCAGAGCTGGTGCCGTTCATCCCGCTCCTGCCGCAGAAGTTTTCGTTCACGACGACGATCACGCTGTGCATGGCCTGCAACGGCAAGCGCATGGTCTACACGCCGATCCAGTACGGCAAGCGGGTCGGGCGGTCGAAGATCCGGCCGGTGGACTTCCTCAACTTCATCATCCTCGTGTTGCGTATGACGGTCCTGTTCAATCCGCTGCGGGTGTTCATTCCGCTGGGGCTGGTGCTGATGGGGCTGGGGGCGATCAAGTTCATCTATGACGTCTGGATGGACAACCTGTCGGAAACCACGATCTTCGCCTTCCTGTCGGCGCTGATCATCTGGTCGCTCGGGCTGATCGCGGACATGATCTCGCGCCTGCACCTGAGGCCCTGAGGTGACGGGTCGCCTGATCCGCAAATGGGCGCTGCGCGCCGCGGTATCCGCTGCGGTGCTGGCGGTCATCTTCCGCTTCCTGCCCTGGGACGGGGTGCGGCAGGGCTTTGCCAGCCTGACGCCCGGCGTCTTCTTCGGCGTGCTGGCGGCCTTCCTGGCCTGCCATGTCGCCGCCGCCGCCAAGTGGTGGCTCTTGATGGACCGTGCCATTCCCTTCCTGCCGGCCCTGCGCGCGCATTTCGGCGGGCTTGCCGCCAACCTCTGCCTGCCCGGCGCGGCCGGGGGGGATGCGGTGCGGGCGGGGCTTGCCCATGTCGCGCTGCGCGACGGGCCGAAGGTCGCGGCGGCCGCGGTGGGCGACCGGCTCATCGATCTTGTCGGGCTGGCGGCTCTGTCGCTCCTCGGGCTCGTGTTCCTTGCCGACCACAGCCATGCGGCGCTGGCCTGGGGACTTGCGGCCGCGGTGACCGGCGGCGCGGCGGTCGCGCTTTTCGTCTTTCCCCCGCTGGGCCGGGCGCTCGCGACCCGGCATCCGGGCCTGCCGGCGCGCGGACTGGTCCTGCGTCTGGCCGACAGCTTCGGCGCACTTGCCCGGCGGCCGGTCCTGCTGGTCACGGCGCTTCTCCTGTCGATGGCGATCCAGTCGGTGCTGATCGGGCTGTCGATCCGCCTTGCCCAGCCGATGGGGGTGGCGATCCCCGCGGCCGCCTGGTTCTTCGGCTGGCCGATCGCCAAGATCATCGCGACCGCCCCGGTCTCGCTCGGCGGGCTCGGCGTGCGGGAAGGCACGCTTGCGGCGCTGCTTTCGCCCTTCGGGGCCGATCCCGCGCTGATCGTCGCCTCGGGCCTCGCCTGGCAGGGCATCCTCTACCTGGCCGGCGCGCTCGGCGCGCTGGTGCTCTTCGCCTCGGGTGGGCGTCTCATGGCGCGGTCCCCGAAGGAGGCCGAATGACAACGACCCCCCGCATCACCATCCTGGGCGCGGGGCCGGCCGGCATTGCCGCGGCCCATGCCCTGCGCAAGTCCGGACGCGCCGGTGCCGAGGTCTTCGAGCGCGCCGAAAGGGTGGGCGGCAATTCGGCCTCGTTCCAGATCGACGGGATCTGGTGCGACTACGGCTCGCACCGGTTCCACCCGGTGGCCGAGCCCGCGGTCATCGCCGATGTGAAGGACCTCCTCGGCGAGGATCTGCTGCTGCAACCCCGGCACGGGCGCATCCGGCTGGGCGGGCGCTGGATCCATTTCCCGCTGAAGCCCGCCGATGCGATCGCCCGGCTGCCGAAACGCTTTGCCGCCTCGCTGACGGCCGACAGTGTCCTAAAGCCCCTGCGCGGCAAGGCCAGGGGGCCGCGCACCTTCAAGACCGTGCTCTATGACGGGCTCGGGCCGACAATCTCGGAAAACTTCTACTTCCCCTATGTGAAGAAGCTCTGGGGGCTCGACCCCGACAGGCTGGCGGTGACGCTCGCGGAACGGCGGGTCTCGTCGGGGTCGGTGGGCAAGATCCTGGCCAAGATGCTGAAGATGCTG
The DNA here is from genome assembly GCA_049324535.1 of Pseudomonadota bacterium. GTDB lineage: Bacteria > Pseudomonadota > Alphaproteobacteria > Rhodobacterales > Rhodobacteraceae > JBMOOG01. The sequence continues at coordinate 635,241 of JBMOOG010000001.1, forward strand.
CCGGGGATGCGGGGCGCGACCACCGGTCGGTTCTACTATCCGCGCAAGGGCTTCGGCCAGATCACCGCAGCGATGGCCGAGAGGGCGGTGGCCAATGGCGCGACGCTGAACCTCGGCGCCGACATCACCCGGATCGAGCGCGACGGCAACCGGGTCACGGCGATCTGGCTGCGCGAGGGCGATGCCGAACACCGGCACCCGACCGACATGCTCTTCTCGACGATCCCCCTGACCACGGTGCTGCGCCTGATGGACCCGCCGCCGCCGCCCGAGGTCATGGCGGCCGCGCAGGCGATCCGTTATCGGGGCATGATCCTTGTCTACCTGATCCTCGGGACGCGGCAGTTCACCGAATACGACGCGCATTACTTCCCCGAGCTCTCGATCCCGATCAGCCGGATGTCCGAGCCGAAGAACTACAGTTCGGCGACCGAGCCGGCCGATCGGACGATCCTCTGCGCGGAACTGCCCTGCGATCCGGGCGAGGCCTGGTGGTCGATGTCGGACGAGGAGATCGGCCGGCATTTCTGCGACTGGCTGGCCGGCGTGGGGCTGCCGGTCAGGGTGCCGGTCCTGCGCTGCGAGACGCGCCGGCTCGCCCACGCCTATCCGGTCTACGATCTCGACTATCAGGCGCGTTTCGAGGTGATCGACCGCTGGCTGTCAGGGCTCGACGGGTTCCTGAGCTTCGGCCGGCAGGGGCTTTTCGCCCATGACAACACCCACCATGCCTTCGCGATGGCCTATGCCGCCTGCGACAGCCTGAAGGCCGACGGAACGATCGACCGCGACGCCTGGGCGGCGCATCGCAAGGACTTCGAGTCGCACCGCGTCGAGGACTGAATGGCCCCGGTCATCGACATCCTGATGTATCATTCGGTGTCGGACGCGGGCGGACCGACCTCGATCCCGCCCGCGACCTTCGCCATGCAGATGCGGGCGCTGGCCGAAAGCGGCGTGCCGGTGATTTCGCTCGACGATCTCGCCGCGTCGCGCTCGGGCGGACCGGCGCTGCCGGCGCGGTCGGTGATCGTCACCTTCGACGATGGGTTCCGGGACTTTGCCGATGCGGCCTGGCCGGTGATGGCCCGGCACGGCATCCGGCCGATGGTCTATCTGCCCACCGGCTTTGTCGGACGGGCCGAAGGATGGAAAGGCATCCGCGAGCCGGCCCGGCCGCTGATGGACTGGGCAACCGTCCGGCGACTGGCGGACGAAGGTGTGGCCTTCGGCAGCCACACGGTTCGTCACCCCGATCTCGACAGCCTGGCGCCCGGCGCTCTGGCCGAGGAACTCGACCGCTCGAAGCGCGAGATCGAGGACCGGCTGGGGCAGCCCGCCGAGCATTTCGCGCCCCCCTACGGCATTGCCGGGCCGCGGGTGCGCGCCGAGATCGCCCGGCGCTACCGGACCTCGGTCGGCACGCAGCTTCGGCCGGCGCAGGCCCGGGACGACCTGCACGACCTGCCCCGGATCGAGATGTTCTACTTTGCCGATGAGGGCCGCTGGCGAAGGCATCTCGGCGGACGGGGAGCGCCCTATCTTGCCGCGCGCCGGCTCCTGCGCGGGCTGCGGTCCGCTCTCCGGCGGCCATGGCAGGGGGTCTGACCCCGGCGCCGTCTCACCGGCGCGCCTCCAGCGTTTCGGCGTAGAACCTCTCGAAGCCGGCATGCACGGCGTCCGGGTCAAAGCGGGCCTCGCCGCTGCGCGCCAGGGCCGCCGCCCCCTTGGCCTGCCGCAACGCCGCATCGCCGGCAAGCCGGTCCAGCGCGGCGGCGATGGCCGCCACATCGCCCACCGGCACGAGCGCGCCCACGCTGTCGTCCACCAGTTCGCTGACGCCCCCGCAATCGGTCGCGACCACCGGCAGGCCGGCCCGGAACGCCTCGACGATCGAGATCGGCAGCGCCTCCCACCGCGAGGTGAGCAGGTAGATGTCGGCCGCGCGCAGATAGCGGTCAACCCCGGTGACGGGCCCGACAAACCGCATCGCCTCGGCAACCCCCGCCTCGGTCGCCCAGCCCTTGACGCTGCCTTCCAGCGGCCCCCCGCCCGCGACCACGCAGGTGGCGCCGGGATGCGCGACGATCAGGCGGCGCATCGCCTCGACCATCACGTCGAGCCCCTTCTGCCGATCGAGCCGCGACAGGCTGACGATCAGCGGACCGGCGCGCCCGCCCAGCAGCGCGCGACGCAGATCCGCGATCTCGCCGGCGTCGCGCGCCGGAAAGGCCGCGACGCCCAGGCCCAGTTGGCGGGCGCGGTCCGCCGGCAGCCCGTGGGCGATCAGGGCATCGAGGGAAAGCCGGCTTGGCGAGACGACACGGTCGGCGCAGAGACGGCCGATGCGCGCCACGCTGGCCACCCGCGACGGCTCGCTTCCGTGAAAGGTCATCACCACGGGCACCCCCAGCCCCAGCGTCGCCAGCCGGGCCGCCAGGGCCGGGGCGGTTTCATGGGCATGCACGAGGTCGATCGCGCGGCGCCGGATCTCCCGGCGCAGGAGCGCGGCGCAGCCCGGCAACCGCGACAGGCGCCGCAGGCCCGAGCCTCCGGTCCCCGCAACGGCATCGAGGGGCACCCGCACGAACTCGGGGTCGGTTCCCGTTCCGCCCCAGGCCCCTTCGTCCCCGGCCAACACGACGGTGTGTCCCCGGGCCCGCAGATAGGTGGTCAGATCGAGAACATGCCGCTGGATTCCGCCGGGGTGGAAGTTGGTGCTCACCTCGAGAATGCGCATTGGCGACGGTTCCGGAACAATGACGGGCAGCGCCAATTTTCTTTCCTGCGCCGCCGGTTAGCCTACGTCGAAGCCAGGGGCGCGGCTAGGGCCCGGCTCGACAGGAGAACGGAAAGCTGGCATCTGTCGTAGCGGCGACACGGGTGGCTTCCCCGCGCCGGCGGCGGGCAGGGAGCAACGGCGGGCATGGCGGTTCACCATCAGTTCGGCAGGGGCGTGGCCTGGATGGCCATCGGAAACTGGACCGAACAGGCTGTCAACTTTGCCGTCTTCGTCGTGCTTGCCCGGGTTCTGGGCGCCGAGTCCTTCGGCCTTCTGGCCATGGCCTCGGTCTTCGTGGTTCTGGCCGAGTTCCTCGTGCGCGAATCCGTCTCGGAATGGCTGATCGCGGCGCACGACCCCAGGCCGGCGGACCTGAACGCGGCCTTCTGTCTGCTGATCGCGCTTGGTGGCGCGCTTGCGGCCGGGCTCTGGTTCGCATCGGAGGCCATTGCACGCGCCTATGGTACAGCCGATGTGGCGGACCTTGTCCGGCTCCTGGCGGTGACGGTGCTTCTCATCGCTCCGACGGCGGTTCCGGTGGCGCTTCTGCGCCGGCGCATGCAGTTTCGCCTGCTGGCGCTTCGCGCCATTGCGGGGGTGGTGGCGGGCGGCGCGGTCGGTATCAGCATGGCGCTGGCCGGCTACGGTGTCTGGAGCCTTGCCGGCCAGCGGATCGCACAGGTGGCGGTCAACGTCGCGCTGGCCTGGGCCGGCACCGGCTGGGCGCCGGGGTTGGCGCTGCGGGGGGCCGACTGGCGCGGGATCGGCGGCTTCGGGTCGAAGGTCGTGGGTTTGCGCGCGGCCGAGCTGGCCGCCGTCCAGGCCCCGGTCCTTGTCATCGGCGGCCTGCTCGGCCCGGTTGCGGCGGGGCTCTACAGCATTGCCTGGCGGCTGGTCGAGACGCTGTCCTTCCTGATCGTGACGCCGCTGCGCATGGCGTCTCAGCCGGCCTTTGCCGACCTGGCGCGCGGGCGGGGCCGGCCGGGGGAGCTGCTGCGCGACATTGCGCTTCTGACCGGACCGCTCGCGTTTCCCGCCTTCCTCGGCGTTGCCGCGCTTGCCCCGCAGGTCCTGGCGGTCGTGTTCGGGCAGAACTGGGTCGCGGCCGCGCCGGCGCTGCGGGTGCTGTCCCTGGTCGGGATCGCCATCTGCATCGAGAAGGTGCAGCTCTCTTTCGGGCTGGCGCTGGGACAGGCGGGCGGTCTTGCGGCGATCGCCTGGCTGGCGGCGGTCCTGACCTTCGTCACCGGCTGGGCGCTCGCCCCGCAGGGGATCGAGGCCGTGGCGGCGGGCTTTGCGCTCTCGGTCTGGGTCGCGCTGGCGTTGCGCCTGATGATGACGGCCCGGCTGGGGGGGCTGCCGGCCCGATCGCTCGCCGCGGTGCACCTTGTGCCTGCGGCCGCCGCGGTGGTGATGGCCGCAGCGGTGATGGCCTTCGCCCGCGTGACCCCTGACTGGCCGCGGCCCCTGGTCCTTCTGGCCGGTGTCGCGCTGGGCGCGATGCTCTATGGTCTGGCGGCGGCCCTGGTCATGCGCGACCGGATCGCGCTAGCGCTTGCCTTTGTCGGACGCGGCGCCGAGCCGCCACAGAACGGACACGAGCCGCCGTGACAGTGTCGGCGCCGATTCTCAGGACCCCCGCCCGATGACCCCGCTTCGCATCCTGATGTTCACCACCTTCTATCCGCCCTATTCGTTCGGCGGCGATGCGATCGGCGTCCAGCGCATGGCGCGCGCGCTGGCCGCCCGAGGGCATGAGGTGACGGTGGTTCATGACGAGGACTCCTACGAGATCCTCGGTGGCAAGCCCGGCGTGGCCGGCCCGCCCGACGGGGTGCGCGCGATCGGGCTCAGGGCCGGCAGCGGCTTCCTGTCGAACCTGCTGACGCAGCAGACGGGCCGTCCGGTGGTCCATGCGGCCCGGATCCGGGCGATCCTTGCCGAACAGCCCTGGGACATTCTCTGGTACAACAATGTCTCGCTGGTGGGTGGCCCCGGCCTGCTGCGCATGGGCGAGGGGCTGAAGCTCTACGAGGCCCACGAACACTGGCTGGTCTGCCCGACGCATGTGCTCTGGCGCTATGGGCGCGAGCTGTGCGACGGGCGCGACTGCCTGCGCTGCGTCCTCAGCTACAAGCGGCCGCCGCAGCTCTGGCGCTACACCGGGGCGCTGGATCGTGCGCTGGACGGCATGGACGTGATCGTCGCGAAAAGCGCGTTCTCCCGGCAGAAGCACCGCGACTTCGGCCTGCGGCAGGACATGGAGGTGCTGCCCTACTTCCTGCCCGACCTCGACCACACGACGGTCGCGCCCTACGCCGGGCATCCGCGCCCCTATTTCCTGTTCGTGGGCCGGCTGGAGAAGATCAAGGGCCTGCAGGACGTGTTTCCGGCCTTCGACGCCTACCCGGACGCCGATCTGCTGATCCTTGGCGACGGCGACTACGCCGCCGAGCTGAAGGCGCAGGCGGCGGGAAATCCGCGCATCCAGTTCCTCGGCCGCAAGACGCCCGACGAGCTCAACGCCTACTATCGCGGCGCGCTCGGGCTGATCGTGCCCTCGGTCTGCTACGAGACCTTCGGGATCATCCTGATCGAAAGCTTCCGGCTGGGCACGCCGGTTCTTGCCCGCCGGCTTGGCCCGTTCCCCGAGATCGTCGAGGAAGCGGGGGCGGGGGTGCTTTTCGAGACCGCCGAGGAGCTGCTGGCCGAAATGCGCCGGATGCAGGCCGACGAGGCGGCGCGCCGGCAGATGGCCCAGCGCGCGCGCGCGGCCTTCGAGGCGCGCTGGCGCGAGGACCGGGTGATGGCGGCCTATGGCGCGACACTGGCGCGGGCGGCGCACCGCAAGGGCGATGCGCGCCTTGCCCGGCGGCTCGAAGCCGGCGCCTTCGAGACCGGCCCCCGCGGCTGAGCCTTTCCCGGGCAGGGATCAGGGCGCGACGCTGGCGATGCGGTGGGCGTTGGCCATGACGCTGAAGGTGATGGTGGTCGCCGGGATCGCTGGCAGGACCGACGCATCAACGACATGGATGCGCTCGAGCCCCGCGGGGCGGCCCAGCCGGTCGGTCTGGTCGGCGCGCGGCGACGAGGCCATGGCCAGGGTCGCGCCGGCGTGAAAGCTTGATCCGGGGGCGCCGGGCCGAAGCGCGAAGGTCAGCGGATGGAGCCCGGCGCCGCGCATTGCCCGGCCGAGCCGGCGCGCCGCGGCGCTCAGGACCGGCCCGCTGTCCGCGGAGACCGTGACGCGGGCCTTCAGCCGTCCGTCGGCCGCCAGCGTCAGCCGGGCCCGCGCCGAATGCCGCGAATGCAGGAAGATCTGCGCCACCACCAGCCGCAGCGCCAGCGACCGCAGGAGCGGTCGCGCGGCGGCGATCCGGCCGTAGTTGGCCAGCAGGTCGCGCGCATAGTATTCGTTCCATCCGTAGAACTGGGCATGCACCAGGTTCGGCGAGATTGCGGGATCCTCGATCTCGGCGAACATCTGCGGCAGCGTGTGCAGCGGCAGCGCGTCCGGCCGGCGCGCCAGCCGGGCGAGCTGGATCAGCGGCAGGAACCCGTGCTGGCTGTCGGCAAGATCGAGATGCGGCACGGGCAGCGACCGCAGCGCGATGCGCGCGGTCTCGAGCACGCCGGCGGCGAGGAAGACCCTGTCGCCGGCGATATCGCGGCCGTCCTCGGCAAGGATGCGGGCGCCGGCTGCGGTTTCCTCGAACCGGTGTACCCGGAATCCGGGCCGGTAGGTCACGCCCGGATCGGCGCGCAGATCCGCGAGCGTCCGGCGCGTGGAGTAGATCAGGTGCCAGGGGCAACCCTGAAGGCACTGGCCGCAGAGCCGGCAGTCCGCCTCGACCGCCTGCCGGGCCAGCCCGAGCGTCACTCCGGCGTCGCCCCGGAACCGGGCCAGCACCGCTTCGGCCTGCGGCCCGGGCGGGATCGTCGGGCGTCCGGTCATGGCGGGTTCCGGGAACAGGGCGGCGAGCGGGTCGGTGCGCCCGGACATCGGCACGAAGCCGGCCACGGCCCGGTAATGCGGGGCCAGATCGGCCGGGGTGATCGGCCATCCGGCCATGTCGGCGTGATGGTAGGGCAGCACCGCCGCGCCCCAGACGTTCGACAGCCCGCCGACCGCGCGCGAGGCGCGCAGCGCAAGCTCGGCGCCGCCCTCGGCGAAGGTGGCGTCCGCCGGCTCGACCGCGTGGGCCGAACCGTAGCGCCGGATCTCGGCCGGGGGCGCGGCCATCTGGCCCGCGCGCCAGCCCGCGATGTCGGCGGCCGACCAGTCGGCCGGCGATGTGGCGGCCAGCCGCTGACGCAAGGGTTCCGAGGCCGCGTCGAAGTCGCGGCCGCCGTCGACGATCACCACCGCGCGGCCGCGGGCGCGCAGCGCCATCGCCGCCGCGATGCCCGAGGGGCCCGACCCGATGACGAGGTCGGCCATGTCAGTCCCTCCGGATGACGAGGACCGCACCGTCTCCCAGCGTTCCGGGAAAGCGCCGCAGCAGGGTGAGGCCGCTTTTCAGATCGGCGTCGAGCGCGGGAACCCGGCGCAGCATCCGGCCGGGGAAGGCCACCACCAGCGTCACCGGCCCCGGCTGGGCCATGGCGGCGCGATAGCCGGCGTCGTCGTCGATGGTGCCCCAGTCGGCCCCGAAATGGTCGCGGAAGGCCAGCGCGGCCGGACCCAGCGCATAGATCCTCTCGCCCGGGCGGCGGCTTTCCTGCGCCAGGGCGAAGGCGCCGGCGAGATCCTGCTTCGGGGCCCGGTAGTTGCGGGTGGCCAGCGCGCCGGACAGGAGCACCATCGCCACGACCGCGACCGCGAAGACCGACGGCCCGCGATCGGGCCGGCCGATGCGTCGCGCGAGCCACTGGCTGGTCGCCTGCACGCCCGCCACGATCAGCAGCATCAGGAACCCGATGTCCACGAAGAAGAACCGCGGCCAGATCCGCGTGCCCACCGCCAGCAGCAGCGCCATGGTCAGCCCGATGTGCAGCGCAACCGTCGGGGCGAACCAGGGCGCGCGGCCGCGCAGGGCAAGCGCGCCGGCGCTGGCAAGACCGAGTGCGGCGAGCGCCGCGATCACCACGGCCGGCCCCGCCGTGCCGATCCCGGTGCGGACGGCCTCGATCACGGTCCAGAGCGGGTTCTGGTATTCCTGCATGACATCGACGGCCGAGGTGTCCGAGACGGTGCGGGCGGCCTCGAGGATGCCGGGCAGGATCGGCAGGTAGGCGAGGACGGTCAGCCCCGCGCCCAGAGCGAATCCGGCCAGCGGCCAGAGCGCCAGAGCCCGCCAGCCGGCTGTCCCGCGGCGCGCCACCAGCACCGCGAGCCAGATCACGCCCTGGGCCGCGAAGAAGAAGGCCCCGGTCAGATGCGTGAAGACTGCGGCCGCCAGCATCAGCCCGTAGAGGAGCCAGGTGCCCGGCTTTGGCCGTTCGATGCCGCGCAGGAACAGGATCATCCCAACGGTCGAGAAGAAGGCCAGCCCCGTGTAGCCGCGCGCGTTCTGCGAGAACCAGATGTGATGGTAGGACAAAGCCAGCAGCAGGGCCGTGACGTGGGCCGCCGCGCGCCCGGCGACGGACAGGGCAAGCCACCACATAGCCGCGATCGCGCCGAGGCCCAGCACCATCGCCGGCAGGCGGATGGCCCAGGCCGCATCGCCGAAGACCTTCATCGACGCCTTGGCGAAGACATCATGCAGGTAGTGGTGGTTCATCGAGTAGGCGCGCATCATCTCGCCCCAGGGCAGGCGCAGATGCGTGTCCACGGTCAGGATCTCGTCGTACCAGAGCGGCCCGTTCAGGCCGGGCACGCGCAGCGCCGCCGCAAGCGCGAGGATCGCGGCCAGCCAGAACCAGTCGGATCGGGTGGGACGGTCCATGTCAGAAGGGCTTCACCGCGCGCACCAGCACCAGCATCTCGTAGTTGGGATCGTGGGTCTCGAGTTCGACCGGGTCGATCTCGGAGGCGCCGAGCCCGTGCAGGTTGCAGATGCAGGTGAAGACATTGCCCACGGTCGAGACCTCGACGTTCTCGGCCGGGAAATGCGCCCGGAAGAGACGGCGCTTCGACTGGGTGGTGAAGTGCCAGTATTCGCCCCAGTCGTCCACGCCCTCGCGCCGGGCGACGCGGCTCATGCCGTGAGAGGTGCAGAGCACGACGCCGCCGGGCTTGAGGATCCGGGCGAGGGTGGCGATGGCCTTGTCCACCTCGAAGATCATCTGGAGCGTCTGCGTGATGATGATGCAGTCGAAGCTGTCGTCGGGGATGTGCGGCGCGTCGGTCAGGTCGGCCACGATGGTGGCCTGCGGGTTGCCCTCGACGTAGTGCAGGACATCGGCCTGCGTGACCTTCGCGCCGCCGAACTTGCGGATGTAGGCCGGATCGCCCATCTCGAGGCAGCGCCCCCGGATGTCGGCGGAATGCCGTTCGAGGAACTGCTCGATGTAGTAGCGCTCGATGGTCAGCAGGTCGCGGTCCTTGCCGAAGATCGCGCTGATCGGGGAAAGCCGGCGCAGACCGCCGAAGTTGACGCTGCCGACGGGAACCGACTGCAGCTTGTGGATGCGCTGCTGCGTGCGGATCCAGTCGCGCAGCCGCTGCGGCAGGACCACGGTCGCGGCGTCGCGGATGATCTTCTCGAGGCGGGCACCGGGGGTCATCGCGCTGCCCTCACAGACCCAGAGCGGCGCGCTTTTCGGCGACCACGTCCGAGATGATCTCGGACAGGGGCCGGCGCGGCCGGAAGCCGATGGCGCGTTCCAGCTTCGAGACATCCGGCAGGCGGCGTTCCATGTCCTCGAAGCCTTCCGGATAGACCCGCGAGTAGGGAACAAGCTCGATCGGCGACGACGAGCCGGTCGCCATGATGACCTGCTCGGCCAGGCCCAGGATAGACACTTCCTGATCGTTGCCGACGTTGAAGACCTGGCCCCGCGCGGCCGGGGTCGCCATCAGGCGCACCATCGCCTCGACCACGTCGGCGACGTGGCCGAAGCAGCGTGTCTGCGCGCCCGAGCCGTGGACCCTGAGAGGCTGGCCCTCGAGCGCCGCCTGCACGAAGGTCGGCAGCACCATGCCATAACGGCCGGTCTGGCGCGGGCCGGTGGTGTTGAAGAAGCGCAGAACCACGGCCGGAAGCTGCGCTTCGCGCACGTAGGACAGCGTCAGGAACTCATCGAGCGTCTTGGCGCAGGCGTAGGACCAGCGCAGGTTCTTCGTCGCACCGATCGTCAGGTCGTCGTCCTCGCTGAACGGGAATTTCCGCGACTTGCCATAGACCTCCGAGGTCGAGGCGATGAAGGTCGGCGTGTTGCGCTTCAGCGCGGCGCGCAGCACGTTCTCGGTGCCGTTGACGTTGGTCAGGATCGACCGGCTCGGCTCGTCCATGATGAGCTTCACGCCGACGGCGGCGGCGAGATGGATGATGCAGTCGGCGTCGGAGGCGAGTTCTTCCAGCAGGCCGGCGTCGAGGATCGAACCCATCACGAAGCCGAACCGGCTGTGGCCGTCGAGCGCCGCGAGATTCTCGATCCGGCCGGTCGAGAGGTCGTCCAGAGCCGTGACGGTGTGCCCGTCAGTGACAAGCCGCTCGGCCAGGTGCGAGCCGATGAAACCCGCCCCTCCGGTAATGAGAATCCGCATAATCCCTCGCGTGGAAATCGACTGCACAAGCGCGGTCACGTTAGCACGCGGGTCGGGGGGCCGCTACGGGCTTGGCGGAAAACGCTTTCTCTGCGAGGCTCGGGCCGGGTATCCGGTCAACAATCAGTCTGGGACGGTGCGGATGGACAGGGACGGGCAACAGCCGTCGCTTGACGGACGGCGGGTGGTCGTCACCGGGGCCGGCGGCTTTGTGGGGCGCGCCACGGTCGCGGCGCTCTGCGCCGCCGGCGCGCGGGTGATCGCCGTGCTGCGCAGCGGACACGAGGCGGACCACCTGCGCAGCCTTGGCGCCGAGGTGCGGCGCGCGCGGCTCGACGCCCTGCCGCCCGGCCTGCTCGACGGCGCCGATGCGCTGGTGCATCTGGCCTATGACGTGCGGGCCCCGGCGGCCGCGAATCTCGCGCTCTTCGAGCGGGTCGTCGCGCAGGCCGAGGCGGCGGGCGTGGGCCGCATCGTCCACATGAGTTCGGCGGTCGTCATCGACGGCTGGCCGGACGGCGATCTGTCCGAGACGGCGCCCTGGGGCGGTCCGGGCGGCGGGGGCTATCGGCAGGCCAAGATCGCCATGGAGCGACGGCTTCTGGCCGGCCGGCTGCCGGCGGTCATCCTCGAGCCCACCATCGTCTACGGTCCGGGCAGCGCGCTCTGGACCGATGCGCCGATCGCGCGGCTGCGGCAGGGGCCGGTCGTGCTGCCCGATCCGCCCGGCCTCTGTCCGGCGGTCCATGTCTCGGATGTGGCGCGGGCGGTGGTGCTGGCCGTGGCCCTGCCGGATCCCGGGCGCGAGCGCTTCGTGATCTCGGGACCGGACCTGCCGGACTGGGCGAGCGTCTACCGCGGGCTTGCGCGGATCCTCGGTGCGGGGTCGGTGCGCCTCGTGCCCCGGGCCGAGGTCGAGGCGCGGCTGGGACCGCCCGGACCCGAGCGCCCCGACGCGCCGCCCGCACTGGCGGCGCGGGTGAGCGCCCGCGCCCGGCGCCTTCTGGGCAGCCGGCGGTTCGAGGCGCTGGTGGCGCGGCTGCGGCGCCTGCGGGGCGGGGGCGAGGTCTGGCCGGATCGCGGGCTTGCGGCGCTTTATGCGGCGCGTCCGCGACTCGACGCGCGTGCGGCGCGGGATCGGCTGGGATTCGTCGCCCGCACAGGATTTGCACAGGGATTGGACGGCATCCGCGATCAATACCGCCTCTGACGGGGGTTTGTCCGCGCGGCATGCCGCGGGAGGCGCAGGTTTCGATCTCGGCCGCCGGACGCGGTATTCCGGGTAGGGGTCCGCCGCATGCTATGCTATGGGCCGCACGTGATTTGAGAGGTCGTTTGATGACAAGTGCCTTTTCCCTGTTTGCGACCCTGCGGGACCGGATCGCCTCGCGTCAGGCGCATGTGGCGACGGTCGGCCTCGGCTATGTCGGCCTGCCGATGATCCTCACCATCGCCGAGGCGGGATTTGACGCCACCGGCTTTGACCTGAACGCCGCGCGTGTCGCCGACATCAACGCGGGCAAGCGCGTCATCTCGTATTTCCCCGAGGACCGGATCGCCCGGGCGCTGGCGTCGGGCCGATTCCGCGCCACCTCCGACGCGGCCGACCTGTCCGAGGCGGACGTGGTGCTGATCTGCGTGCCGACGCCCCTGGACGCCGCGCGCGAGCCCGACCTGACCTATGTCGTGCGCGCCGCCGAATCCGTGGCTGCGCGGCTGCGCCCCGGGCAGATGATCGTGCTGGAAAGCACGGTCTGGCCCGGTGCGACCGCGACCGTCGTCCGGCCGATCCTCGAACGCGGAGGGCTGCGTGCGGGTATCGACTTCTTCCTCGGCTTCTCGCCCGAGCGCGAGGATCCCGGCAACGAGAGCTATTCCACGCGCACCATTCCCAAGGTCGTCGGCGCCGACGATCCGCATTCGCGCGAGCTGATCGACCTCTTCTACGCGCAGATCGTGTCGCGCACGGTTCCGGTCAGCTCGACGGCCACCGCCGAGGCGGTGAAGCTGGCCGAGAACAGCTTCCGCACCGTGAACATCGCCCTCGTCAACGAGATGAAGGTGGCGATGGACGCGATGGGCGTCGACATCTGGGAGGTGGTGCGCGCCGCCTCGACCAAGCCCTTCGGCTACATGCCTTTCTACCCCGGCCCGGGGATCGGCGGCGACTGCATTCCGGTCTCGCCGGTCTATCTGGCCTGGCGGGCGCGCGACGTGGGGTCGTCCTCGCCCATCGTCGAGCTGGCGATCCGGGCAAACGAGGGGGCACCCGATGCCATCGCAGGCCGTGTGGCGGTCGAGCTGGCCTCGCGCTCGGGCGTGGCGATCGGCAAGGCGCGGATCCTGATCCTCGGCATCGCCTACAAGAAGAACGTCGAGGACACCCGCGAAAGCCCGTCGCTGAACATCCTGACCCGGCTCGAGCAGATGGGCGCCACCTGCGACTATCACGACCCCTATTTCCCGGTGATGCCGGTGACGCGCGACCACGCCGCGCTGGCCGGCCGCCGGTCGGTCGATCTGTCGGAGGCAACGGTGGCCGCCTATGACGCGGTGGTGCTGGCGACCGATCACACGGGCGTCGATTACGGCCTTGTGGCCCGGTCGGCCCGGCTGATCCTCGACACCCGCAACGTCTTTGCCGGCCAGCGCATCGCCGTGCCCGAGGGGCGGCTGGTCAAGGTCTGATCCGGCCCGCCTCCTAGCGGAGCCAGTCGCTGAAATCCTCGTCCAGAAGCCGGCCGAGCGCGGCGATGTCGTCGGCAAGCCGCGCCCGCAGGATCGTGCGCGCCTTGGGCGGCATCGCGTCCTCGCGCCGCAGGTTCAGCCGTGCGAGGCGGTCGCGGATCCTCAGCCGGGTCTCCTGCGGGACGACCAGCCCGATCGCGGTGGTGACCGGGTTCTTGCGCATCAGGAAATCCTGGAAGAGCCGGCTCCTGGGCACGCCGCCGGCGTTCGGCTTTTCGCGCATGTCGGGGCGAAAGCCCGGATCGGCACCGATGAAGTCGAGGATCTCCGCCATGAGACGCGCCGGGTCGGTCTGGAACGCCTCGTAGCGGCGCACGAGGATCCGGTCGCGCGGAAACAGCGCGAGATAGCGGGCAAGCTGCTCGCCATAGCGCGGAAAGCGCGAGTAGCCGAAGAGAGGCTGCCAGCCCTGGGCCAGCCGGTCCTCCTCGAGATCGAGGGCGCGCAGGAAATCGGTCTCGGGCTCGATGGCCATCTTGGTGGCGTAGAGAAAGTGCGAGAACGCCTGCTCGACCGGATTGCGCAGGATCGCCACCAGCCGCACGTCGGGCACAAGCGCGCGGATCCGCGCGGGCGCCGCCGGTGCGTAGAGATAGAGAGGGCAGACCTCCCCGAGCCTCGCGCCCGCCGGCGCACCGTCGAAGAGCGACCGGTAGCGGTCCAGATCGGTGATCGAGTTGTTGATGAACTCGGCGCCCGGTCCCCGGCAGGCCAGGGTCTCGCCGGCAAAGGCGAAGAAGTTCGTCTCCTTCACCTGCGGCAGGCGCAGGCCGGGATGCTGGCGCAGATAGCCGTGCAGCGCCGTGGTGCCGGCGCGCGCGGCCCCGATGACCAGAAAATCCGGCAACCCGTCCATTACCTGCCCTTCCTGCCGTTTCCGTCCTCCGGTATGCCCGTTCGGGCCGCGTTGCGGAAGCGCCCTCCTGAGGCGCCGCCCGGTCCCCTTGCCCGGTTTCGCACGGGGCGACGATCGTCGGACCGGTTGGCATGTGTCAGCCGTGCTTCGGCATTGACGATTCGGCGGCCAGGTCGGGCGCGGCGAGTGGGATTTGACCGCACAATCTATGGTTGTGCATCCGCCGGCCGGGCTGCGCGCGCACCTGTTTCCAGGGCCAATCAAACGGGCGCATTCGCCCTGATTGGTTCCAATTCGCCCACAATGGGCGGGTCTGGCGTTCCCTGTTTGGCAGGTCGGCGGCTTCGCGCTATAAGGCGGACGGATTGGTACCCTTTTCAGATGAACGATTTCAGCAACGGTGGTGTCGGAATGTCAGGTGAGGAACAGAGTCCCGTCGTCGTTATCGGCGGGGGCCCGGCGGGGCTGACGGCGGCCTACGAACTTCAGAAACGGTCGCGCCGGCACAAGCCGCTCGTGTTCGAAGGCTCCGACATGGTGGGCGGCATCGCCCGGACCGAGTCGCACAACGGCTACCGGTTCGACATCGGCGGCCACCGGTTCTTCACCAAGGTCAGCGAAGTCGAGGCGATGTGGCACGAGGTGCTGCAGGACGATTTCATCACCGTCCCGCGCCTCAGCCGCATCTACTACCGCGAGAAGTTCTTCGACTATCCGCTGAAGCTCTTCAACGCGCTCTGGAACATCGGCCCCTACGAGTCGATGCGCATCCTGCTGAGCTACTTCAAGTGGCAGGTGGTGCCCTACCGCAAGGAAGAAAGCTTCGAGGAATGGGTCATCAACCGCTTCGGCGGCCGGCTCTACATGCACTTCTTCCGCAGCTACACGCACAAGGTCTGGGGCATCAACCCCAAGGAAATCCGGGCCGACTGGGCGGCGCAGCGCATCAAGAACCTGTCGCTGTTCAAGGCGGTCTGGAACGCCATCTCGGGATCGAACGACACCACGAGCCTGATCGAGGAATTCCAGTACCCCCGGCTCGGGCCCGGCATGATGTGGGAAAAGACCGCGGATCTGATCGAGAAGCAGGGTGGCGAGGTCCGGCTGCGTTCGGAAGTGGTGAAGGTGAACCGGGACGGCAACCGGGTCACGTCGATCGACATCCGCCACTGGCACGCGGACGGCCATCCGTCGGACTTCGAGCGGATCGAGGGCGATCATTTCATCAACACCATGGCGCTGCGCGACCTGATCCACGCCTTCGACCCGCCGCCCCCGCGCGAGGTGATCGAGGCCGCCGACAAGCTGAAATACCGCGACTTCCTGATCGTCACGCTGGTGCTCGACCATGCCGACCCGTTCGAGGACAACTGGATCTACATCCACTCGCCCAAGGTGAAGGTGGGACGCATCCAGAACTTCCGGGCCTGGTCCAAGGAGATGCTGCCCAATCAGGACACCGCCTCGATCGGGATGGAGTATTTCTGCCAGGAGGGCGACGGTCTCTGGACGATGAGCGACGAGGATCTGCGCGCACTGGCGGCCAGCGAGCTCGAGGCTCTCGGGCTGGCCAAGGCCAGCGACGTGATCGATGCCGCGATCATCCGCCAGCCCAAGGCCTACCCGGTCTATGACGGGGAGTACCGCGAGGCGCTCGATGTGCTCGAGGAGTGGATCGGCTCGCTCGACAACTTCCAGACGGTGGGCCGCAACGGCCTGCATCGCTACAACAACCAGGACCATTCGATGCTGTCGGCGATGCTCGCCGCCCGCAACATCCTGGGCGAGAACCACAACGTCTGGACCGTGAACGTCGAACGGTCCTACCACGAGGAGTTCGAGCTGAAGAAGCCGGCCCCGACCGGCGCGCAGACGGTCATGGCGGCCGAATGAGGCCGCCAGCGGGCGGCCCGCGCAGCCTGTGCCCGGCGCCGCCCGCGACGAATTTTCCCCGCCCCTGACATTGACGACCGGTCGCCGGGCGGCACAGTCTTGCCCCGAAATGGGCATGGAGACCCGAGAATGGCCAAGACCCGATCCACCCCGCCGCAGCCCGCCATCGACACGGTCTATCTGTTCTGGGCGCTGCTCACGCTGCCGGCCCTCTACTTCGTCTATCACGACCTGACCCATGGCAAGCCCGAGCCCTACCTGCGCTGGACCGGGCTTTTGTCCTGCTGGCTGCTGATCGTGTCGATGATGATCACCCCGCTCATCATGGCGCTGGGCACGCGCGACTGGCTGATCTGGCTCAAGGCGAGGCGCCGCTACATCGGGGTCGCGTCCTTCGGCTATGCGGCGCTGCATCTGGTGTTCTGGCTCAAGCACGCCACACCCATGAGCTTTCTCAAGAGCTTCGTGCGGGTCGAGGTGCTTCCCGGCTGGATCGCGTTCGTGCTGATGGCGGCGATGGCCTGGACGTCGACCGACAGGGCCGTGCGCGAGATGGGGCCGCGCTGGAAGCGTCTGCAGCGCTGGGTCTATCCCGCCGCGGTGCTGACCTTCGTCCACTGGATCCTGACGACCGAGCACAGGGTCGAGGCGCTGGCCTATTCGACGCCGCTGATCCTTCTGTCGATCTGGCGGATCCTGCGCGGCCGCGCGCGCCGGAGCGGGCGCGCGGGCGGGACCGGCTGAACCCGGGCGATCAGCGCAGCGCGGCCTCGATGTTGCCGCCGTCCACGGTCATCACATGCGCGGTCGTGCGCCGCGCGAGCGCCAGCGCCACGAAGGCCTCGGCGACGTCCCGGGCCTCGACCTCGCGGCCAAGCAGGTTGCCGCCCATGTAGGCCGCGGCGTCGAGGCCGCGGGCGGCCGAGCGCTTGGCGATCATCTCGTCGGTGAGCAGCCCCGAGCGGATGCGGTCGGCGTTGACCCCGTTCACCCGGATGCCCTCGGCCCCGAGTTCCAGCGCCAGTTGCCGCAGCAGGAAGAAGGTCGTGGCCTTCGGCAGCCCATAGGCGGCAAAGCCCTTGCCCGGATTGACGGCCTGCTTCGAGACGTTGATGAGGATCTGCCCCGCATCGTCCTGCGGGCGCCCGCCGCGCCCGGAGGTCTGTCCGCGGAAGACCGCGACGGCGGCCTGGGCGAAGGCCTGGTGCGCGAAGAAGTTCAGCTCGAAACTCTGGCGCAGCAGGGCATCGGGCAAGGTCGCCACCTCGCCGGTGAAGGCCGCGCCCGCGTTCGAGACGAGGATGTCCAGCCCGCCGAAACGGGCGACACAGGCCGCCACCGCCTCGGCCGGCGCGCCCGGGGCCGTGATGTCGCAGGAAAGTCCGCCGCAGTCCTGTCCGAGTTCGGCAATCGCCGCCGCCAGTGCGTCGCCGTCCCGATCGACCAGGAAGATCGTGGCGCCCGCCGACCGGAAGGCCCGGGCCGTCGCGCGTCCGATCGCTCCAGCCCCTCCGGTCACAAGAACCACCCGCCCGCGCAGGGGCGCGGGCTTGCCCTTGCCGAGTTTGGCCTGTTCGAGCGACCAGTATTCCATGTCGAAGAGGTCGGCCTCGCCGATCGGACAGAAACCCCCGCTCGCCTCGCTGTCGCGCATGACCCGCGTCGTCTGCACGCCGATGTCGGCGGCGATGCGGGCGGCGGTTGCGTCCGCGCCCACGCCGACCAGCCCGGCGCCCTCGATCCAGACGAGACCGGGCATCGGATCGAGCATCCGTTTCGTGCCGCCATGCCTTGGCGCCTGCCGGTCGAAATAGGCGCGGTAGTCCTCGGCGAACGCGAGGGTGGCGGTGCGCATGGCCTCGGCCCCCTTCGCGAGGGTCTCCCGGTCGAGAAGCAGCGGATGGCCCTTGGTGCGGATGACGTGGTCCGGCGTCGCGACGCCGCGGCGCGCCAGGGCCGCCAGATCCGGGCGGGCCATGAAGGACCGGATCTCGTCCTGCGCCCGCAGGTCGAGCGCCGGCAGCGCGGCGTCCGGCCCCGAGGCCGCGGCCAGCGCGCCGCGCAGCATCGGCAGCAGGTCCGCCAGATCGTTCCGGGCAAGGGCGGCTGCCGGGCGGAGCGGCGCCGGCCGGCGGTCGGCCAGCCAGGCCTCGGCCGCGTTGGTGTGCGCGATCAGCCGGTCGTAGGAGGCCTTCGCGGTCGGCCCCCAGGTGAAGTGGCCGTGGTTGAGCAGCAGAAGCCCCTCGGCCTCGGGGTTGCGCTCGCAGGCCTCGGCGGCGGCCTTGGCCAGCCCGAAGCCTGGCATGATGTAGCGCACCAGCGTCAGCCGCTCGCCGAAGATTTCGTGGCAGGCCTCCGCCGCCTCGGGCAGGTTGGCCAGCGCAAGGAAGGCGGTGGCGTGGGTATGGTCGATGTAGCGCGCGGGCAGCCAGGCGTGCAGCAGCGTCTCGACCGACGGATTCGGCGCGCTGCTGTCCAGAAGGTTGGTGCGCTGGACGTTCACCATGTCCTCGTCCGAGAGCCCCGGCAGATCCCGCAGCCGCAGGAGCGGCGCGAGACGGACCGCCGGCAGACCCGCGGCCTCGATCGTCTCGAGATCCCAGCCCGATCCCTTCACATGGAGGACGTCGATCACGTCCCCGAAGAGGTCGCGGGCGGTGAGCTTGACCGAGGTGTTGCCGCCGCCGTGCATCACCAGATCGGGATCGCGCCCGATCAGGCGCGAGGTGTAGACCCGCAGCGCGAGGTCGCGGGCGTCCGGATCCGGCCCGGCGCGCTCCGCGATGGCCTGGGCCTCGTCGTCGTTCCACAGGTTCGCGACCATCGCTCGTGTCTCCGCTTGCACCGGGCCCTGTCCACGCCGCAGGATGCGGTGGAGGTTGACCTTTGTCCTGTGATATACAAAAGTCAATCATCATTGGCAAAGGTTAGTTTGCCGGCGAATTGCTGAGGGACAAGGCATGACGGGCAAGCGCCGGATGGCCGGGCAGATCAGCGGCGAGAATGTCGTGATCGAGGTCGCCTGGATGTATTACCAGGAGGGGCTCAATCAGAAGGACATCGCGGACCGTCTGGGCATCTCGCGCGCGACCGTGGTGAACTACCTCCAGGAAGCGCGCGAGCAGGGGCTGATCCGCATCACGCTCGCCGATCCCGCCTTCACCACCCATCGCCTTGCCAGGGCGCTCTGCGAGCGTTTCGGATTGCGCGCGGCCTATGTGGTGCCCGACCAGGGCGCCGGGCTCGAGGAGGCCTTCCTGCGGGTGGTCCACGGAGCGGCCGACTGGCTTCCGGCGCTGCTCGCGCCCGGCGACCGTCTGGGCGTCGCCTGGGGCCGAACCGTCTACGAGATCGCCGAGGCGGTCGAGCCGCATCGGGTCGAGGACATGACGGTGCTGCAGCTCGTGGGTTCGATGGCGACGCCCTACGGCTTCACCGCCGAGGCCTGTTCGACCCGGCTTGCGCAAAGGCTTTCGGCGCGCTGCCTCAACCTCCATGCGCCCGCGGTGGTCAGCCGGGCCTCGCTTGCTGCCGAGCTCAGGGAAGAGCCGATCCTGAGGGCCCAGCTCGACCAGCTGGAAACGGTGAACAAGTTCCTGTTCTCGGTCGGCACCGCCGAGGCCGACAGCCACATCGTGTCCTCGGGGCTCGCCACGCGGGCGGATCTCGACTGGCATGTCGCGCGGGGGGCGGTGGGGGTGATCTGCGGACGCTTCATCGACGCCAGCGGCCGCCCGATCGAGGGGGCGATGGAGGAGCGCATGATCGGCATCACGCTCGACCGGCTCGTGGGTCTCGAGATGGGCATCCTGGTCACGCCGGGCCATGACAAGATCGTCGCCACCCGGGCCGCGATCCGCGGCGGCTACGTCACCCATCTGGTGACGGGAATGAGCGTCGCCGAAGCGCTTCTCGGCTGAGGCTTCTTCTTCGCGCAAATACCCCCGCCGGAGGCGTCCGCGGCCGGCCGGGCAGGCCTCCGGCGGGGATATTTCGGCCAGTGAGACAGGCCGGGTCTGAGACAGGCCCGGTTCAGCGCGCGGCCAGGTCCGGGAACATCGCCCGCATCGCCGCAGGATCCGCCGCGCAGACGCCGCGCTCGGTGATGAGGCCGGTGACGAGCGCGGCCGGCGTCACGTCGAAGGCCGGGTTGCGGGCAAGGGTGCCGTCGGGCGAGATCTGCACCTGCACGATCCGTCCCTCGGCGTCGCGGCCCTGCACATGGGTGACCTCGACCCCCGAGCGCTCCTCGATCGGGATTTCCTTCACCCCGTCCTTCACCGTCCAGTCGATCGTGGGCGAGGGCAGGGCGACATAGAAGGGCACGCCGTTGGCCTTCGCGGCCAGGGCCTTGAGATAGGTGCCGATCTTGTTGCAGACATCGCCGTTCGCGGTGGTGCGGTCGGTGCCGACGATCACCATGTCGACCATCCCGTGCTGCATCAGATGGCCGCCGGCGTTGTCGACGATCAGCTCGTGGCTGACGCCGTGGTGGTTCAGCTCCCAGGCCGTCAGCTGCGCGCCCTGATTGCGGGGGCGGGTCTCGTCCACATAGACGTGGACCGGGATGCCGGCTTCGACCGCGTGGTAGATCGGCGAGGTCGCGGTGCCCCAGTCGACGGTCGCGGGCCAGCCGGCGTTGCAATGCGTCAGGATGTTCACGGGCCTCCCCGGTTTCTTCGCCGCGATCTCGCGGATGATCGCAAGGCCCGCCTCGCCGATGCGGCGGTTGATCTCGACATCCTCGTCGGCGATGGCGTCGGCGCGGGCAAAGGCCGCGGCCGCGCGTTCGGACGGCGCGAGCGGCGCGAGCGTCCGGGTCATCTCGTCCAGCGCCCAGCGCAGGTTGATCGCGGTGGGCCGCGTCTCGTGCAGCACCTCCCAGGTTTCCTTGAGCGAGCCGTCCGACGGATCGGCCGCCATCTGCACCGCCACGCCATAGGCTGCCGTGGCGCCGATCAGGGGTGCGCCGCGCACCCACATCTCGCGGATCGCGGCCGCGAATTCGGCCCGGTCGCGCAGCGGGACGATGCGCAGCTCATGCGGCAGCCAGCGCTGGTCGATGATCTTCACGGTGCCGTCCGGCTCGCGCCAGATCGACCGGAAGGCTTTGCCGTCGATCTTCACAGGTGGTCTCCCTTGTCGATGGTCCGGGCCAGGTCGAGAAGCGCCGGCATGTCGGCGATGGTTCCGGCCCCGAGGATGAGCGAGCGCCCGAGGATCAGCCCGCGCGCCTCGCAGGCCGCGCGGACACCCTCATCGGCGATGCGGTCGTATTCGGCGATATGGGCCAGCCCGAGGATCCGGCGGTGCATTTCCGCGCCGGCAAAGCCCAACGTATCGCGCCAGATCCGCGACAGCACGCCAAGGCGCGCGTCCTCGGCGGCATAGGGCTGGCCCTGGTCGGCGAACAGGCAGTCGGGGTAGAGCATTCCCGTCCGCTCGGTCCGCCAGAGCCGGGTGAACTCGGTCTCGAAGGCCGACCAGAGATCGGCGACGACCGACAGGATCCAGTCCTGATAGTCCGCCCGCGCGCCCGGGCTCGGCGCATGTCCCGGCTGGGCGTGGAAGGCCATCAGGAAGTTCGCGATCAGCATGGCGATGTCGAGCCCCATCGGCCCGTAGGTGGCGAACTCGGGATCGATCACCCGGGCTTCATCCTCGGAGACCATCACCGACCCGGTGTGCAGGTCGCCGTGCAGCATCGTCTCGGCGCGCGACGCGAAGGCGTATTTCAGATCGCTGACCGCGACCTTCAGGGCCGCGTCGGCGCGCAGCCGCGCAACCAGCGGCGCGAGGGCCGGCGTGAAGCGGTTCAGTTTCGCGTCGAACCAGGGATCGGTGAAGACAAGGTTCTCGGTGATGTCGCAGAGCTCGACGTTTCCGGCAAAGAGCGCGAGATCCGCCTTGCGCTCGGCCGCCTTCATCGACAGGTCCGATCCGCGGAACAGCGTACGCGCGCAGAAGGTGCCGAGGCGCTGGCCGAGGCCGGCATGGCGTTTGCCGGCCATGAGGTCGTGACGCAGGATCACGTGCCGGCCGAGATACTCCATGACGATGATCGCCTGGGTCTCGTCGAAATGGTAGACGGCGGGCACCGCGCCGGGATCGCGCGCCTCCTGCCGGATGAGCGCGTTGTATTCGAAGAAGGCGCGGCGCAGGGGCAGGGGCCAGCTGTCGCCCACCAGCCGGACATAGGGCAGCGCCTGCTTCACCACGGCGGCGCCCTTCGGGCTTTCGACGATGAAGACGAGGTTGAGGTTGCCGTCGCCGACCTCGCGCACGCGCCAGCCGGCGCTGTGGCCCAGACGGTCGGCAAGCGCCGCAACCGTGCCGAGCCGCACGGGCAGGCTCTCGGGGGTGAGTGCCTCGTAGGCCGATGCCGTCGTCACGTTCCTTCCTCCACATGGGGGCCGATCGCACCGGGCGCGACCGGACACACTCTGCGTCTCCCGCATCAGGATTTCGAGTCTGGCAGCATTTGTCAAATGGTATTGACTTTTGACTGATGGGGCCTCTAGCTGGCGGTGGATGGAGGAGGATGGCGTGGTCGAGGCGGCAATCCGGATTGCTGGTCTGAGAAAGGCGTTCGGCCGCAACCAGGTGTTGCGGGGCGTCGATCTGGTCATTCCGGCCGGGCAGGTGACGGTGCTGATGGGGGCGAACGGCGCCGGCAAGTCGACGCTGGTCAAGATCCTCTGCGGCGTGCATGCGGCCGATTCCGGCGAGGTCCGGCTGGCCGGCGCTCCGCACGCGCCGCGGTCGCCCGCCGAGTCGTTGCGCGCCGGGGTCGTCACCGTGCACCAGAGCATCAACGACGGGGTCGCGGCGGATCTGGATGTCGCCTCGAACCTGATGCTCGATCATCTTGCCTCGGGCGCGGGCGTGTTCCTGAACGGGCGCCGCCTGCGCGAACGGGCGCGCGCCATCGCGGCCGAGGTCGGACTGGCCGCCGACATGCGCGGCAAGGTCGCCGACCTGTCGCTGGCCGACCGGCAGCTCGTGTCGATCGCGCGGGCCATGGCGCAGCATCCCAAGGTCCTGATCCTCGACGAGCCCACGTCGTCGCTGTCCGCAGCCGAGACCGAGCGGCTTTTCGCGCTGATCGACCGGTTCCGGGCGCAGGGTGTCGCGATCCTCTACATCTCGCACCGGATGTCGGACATCCGCCGTCTGGCTGACCGGATCGTGTCGATGCGTGACGGAGCCATCGCCGGCACCTTCGAGGGCAAGCCTCTCGATTATTCCGGCGCTGTCCGCGCCATGCTCGGCCACGAGATGACCGAGGCCGGCATCGTCATCCCGGAGGCCGGACCGGTGGTGCTTGAGGTCGAGGGGCTGGTGCTCAAGCCGGGTGCGCGCCCCTTCGACCTTGTCGCGCGCGAAAACGAGGTGGTGGCGATCACCGGGCTGGTCGGCAGCGGCAAGACCGAGCTGGCCTCGACGCTCTTCGGTCTCAGCCAGCCGCTGGCCGGCCGCCTGCGGCTGGACGGCCGGCCCTACGCGCCGCGATCGGCCGCCGAGGCGATCGGCGCGGGCGTGTTCCTGTCGGCCAAGGACCGGCTGACCAACGCGGTCGTGTCGGATTTCGACATCACCCGCAACCTGACGCTGCCCTTCACCGACCGGCACTCGGGCCTCTTCGGGCTCATCCGCCGGCGGTCCGAAGGTGCGACCGCCGCGCGCATGATCGAGGCGATGGGCATCGTCTGCCAGTCGGCCCGCGACGGGATCCTGACGCTCTCCGGGGGCAACCAGCAGAAGGTCGTGGTCGGCCGCTGGATGGCCGAGGCCTCGCGGCTTCTCATTCTGGACGAACCCTTTCAGGGCGTGGACATCAAGGCGCGCCGCGACATCGGCCGCCGGATCCGCGACACCGGCCGCGACCGGGCGACGCTGGTCATGGTCGCGGAACTGGACGAGGCGCTGGAAGTGGCCGACCGGGTGCTGGTGATGAGCGAGCATTCCATCGTCGGCGAACACCGCAACGAAACGATCGACGTTGCCGCGATCATGGCCCAGGTGGTCGAGGCGGCGCAGGGCACGAGGGCGGGATGAACAAGGGTGTCTCGGGCGTGGACTTCGCCATCCGCTACGGCTTCCTGATCCTGATGGCGGCGCTGGTCCTCTATTTCAGCGTGACCGCGCCGGGATTCGTCAGCCCGCAGAGCGCGGTCTTCATCCTGCAATCGGTGGCGATCACCGGCATTCTCGCGCTGGGCGTCACCGCGACGCTGGTGGTCGGAGGCTTCGACCTGTCGATCGGCGCGGTGGCCACCTCGGCGCTGATGCTGTCGGCCTATGCCATGGTGATCTGGGAGACGAGCGCGCTCACCGCGGTGCTTCTCTGCCTTGCCATGGGGGCGCTGGTCGGGCTCATCAACGGCTTTCTCGTCGTCAGGATGAAGGTGCCCGACCTTCTGGCGACGCTGGGCATGATGTTCCTGCTGCTCGGGCTGCAGCGCATCCCGACCGAGGGGCGGTCGATCTCGACCGGCATGGCGCTGCCCGACGGGTCCAGCGCCACCGGCACCTTCTCGGAAGGCTTCCTGATGCTCGGCCGCTACCGGATCGGCGATCTGGTGCCGCTTTCGGTGGTGTTCCTGATCGTGATCGCCGTGCTGGTCTGGGTGTTTCTCGAACTGACGCGCCATGGCCGCCTGATGTATGCGATCGGGTCGAACGCGCAGGCCGCCTCGCTCGCGGGGGTGCCGGTGAACCGCTACAAGGTGACGGCCTACGTGATTTCGGGCGTGCTCGCCTCGGTGGGGGGCATCCTGCTCGCCGCGCGTCTGGGGCGCGGCGACGTGGCCTCGGGCAACAACCTTCTGCTTGATGCGGTGGCGGCGGCGCTGATCGGCTTTGCGGTCCTCGGCGCGTCGAAACCCAACGCCTTCGGCACCGCCATCGGCGCGCTTTTCGTGGGCATCCTGCTTCAGGGGCTGACCATGCTCAACGCCCCCTACTACACCCAGGACTTCATCAAGGGCGCGGTTCTGGTCGTCGCGCTCGTCTTCACCTTCGCGCTGTCCGGCAGAGGAGGCCGGGGGCGCGCCTGACCACTGCAACCGGGAGGATATGGAATGATCTCGAGACGGACCTTTGCGGCGCTGATCGGCGGCGTCGCGCTGCTGCCGGGGCTGGCGCTGGCCGCCGACATGCCGGCGCCCTTCGACAAGCCCGCCGACGTGAAGATCGCGCTGGTGCGCTATCTGTCGACCGGCGACTTCTTCCAGGCCTACCTGTCGGGCGTGGAGAACCAGGCCAAGGCGCTGGGCGTGGATCTGCGGGTGTTCGACAGCCGCCAGGACGCCGCGCTTCAGGCCGACATGGTCGATCAGGCGATCGCGCTCGGCGTCAACGGCATCATCGTCCAGCACGGCCTGACGGAATCGATGAAGGATGCGGTGCAGCGCGCGGTGGACGCGGGCATCAAGGTTGTGGCCTTCGACGTCAACGTCGACAACCCGGCCGTTCCGCAGATCGAACAGTCGGACCGCGACCTGGCCCGGCTCGCGCTGGAACAGGCGATCAAGGACAACGGCGAAGCCTGGACCGCGGGCTATGTCTACGTGCCGGGCATCGCGCCGCTCGATCGCCGCGACGAGACCTGGAAGGAGTTCAAGGCCAAGTATCCGGGCATCAACCAGGTGGCCGAGTTCGGCACGCTCGACAACCCGATCGCCAACTCGGTGGCGAACCAGGCGCGCTCGGTGCTGTCGGCGCATCCCGACATCACGGTGATGTTCGCCCCCTATGACGAATTCGCCAAGGGCGTGTTGATCGCGGTGGACGAGGCCGGCATGGCCGACAAGATGTCGGTCTATTCGGCCGACGTCTCGACCGCCGACATCGCCGAGATGCGCAAGCCCGGCTCGGCCTGGAAGGCCACCGCCGCGACCAACCCGGCCGTGGTCGGAGAGGTGTCGGTGCGCGCGCTCGCCATGCTTCTGGCCGGCGAGGATCCGGGCCACAACGTGATCGTGCCGCCGACGCTCATCACCCAGGCCATGCTGAACGACGCCGACATCAAGAACATGGAAGAACTCGGCGCCAAGGTGCCGGCCTTCGCCCATGCCGATGTCGCGGTGCCCGCCTGGATGCCGCTGCCGCCGCGCTGAACCTTGCGATAGCCTTGGCGGACCCCGTTCGCGCGGGGTCCGCGCCTTTCCTGACCGACGACGGAGACCGGCCTTGCGCAACATGAAGTCCACCGAGGAGATCGCGCTCGGCATCCGGCGCCGGGTGTTCGAACATTCGATGCGCAACAACGGCGGCTATCTCTCGCAGGCCTGCTCGGCCGCAGAACAGCTTGCCTTCCTCTACAACGAGGCGCTGAACCTCGGCCCCTCGACCATGCCGATGATCCCGCCGCCCTTCGGTGGCGTGCCGTCCGCGTCGAACCCCGGCTATGTCACCGGC
This sequence comes from Pseudomonadota bacterium, assembly GCA_049324535.1. Taxonomy (GTDB): domain Bacteria; phylum Pseudomonadota; class Alphaproteobacteria; order Rhodobacterales; family Rhodobacteraceae; genus JBMOOG01. Next base: position 661,596 of record JBMOOG010000001.1, read on the forward strand.
GCGGGCTACAACGGCCCCTTCACCCCGGAGTACGACCGGCTGTTCATCGCGCCCGCCCACTATGCGCTGGTCGCCTACGCCTGTCTGATCGAGACCGGCCGCATGGCGCCCGAGGGGCTCGAGATGTTCAACCGCGACGGATCCTCGGTCGAGATGATCGGGGCCGAGCACTCGCCGGGGATGGAGGTGCACAACGGCACCCTCGGCATCGGGCTTTCGACCGGGGCGGGGCTCGCCTGGGGCCGCAAGCGCCGGGGCGAATCCGGTCAGGTCTGCGTGTTCATGTCCGACGGCGAAGTGCAGGAGGGCCAGACCTGGGAAGCGGTGCAGGCCGCCGCGCATCACGGCATCGACAATCTCTGGGCGATCATGGACGTGAACCGCCAGCAATGCGACGGGGCGATGGATTCGGTGATGACCGTGGGCGACATCGCCACCAAGCTGCGCGACTTCGGCGCGGTGGTGGCCGAGGTGGACGCCCATGACCTTGACGCGCTGCGCCAGGCCAGGGCCACCCCGCACGAGGGGCGCCCGCTCATCATCCTCGCCCATTCCTCGCCGACGAAGGGCATGGAGTTCCTCATGCGCCGCTTCCCGCGGCTGCACTACGTGCGGTTCAAGTCCGAGGCCGAGCGGGCCGAGATGAACGTGGCGATTGCCGCCGAGCTGGGCATCGCGCCCGTCGATCTGGCGACCGAACAGGGAGGGCACTGACATGGTCGAGATGGTGAACCGTCCCTATGCGGCGGCCTTCGAGGCCCATGCGCTGGCCAATCCCGACGTGCTCTGCCTGTCGGCCGACCTGACCTCGTCCTGCGAGATCGACGGGTTTCGCGACCGCCACCCGGACCAGTTCCTGTCGCTCGGCATGGCCGAGCAGAACATGCTGTCCTTCGCCGGCGGGCTCGGGCTTGCCGGGTTCCGGCCCTTCCTGCATTCCTTCGGGGTCTTCCTCTATCGCCGGCCCTACGACCAGCTCATGGCCTCGATCGCCTATCCGCGCCGAAAGGTGCGGCTGATGGGGTTCCTGCCGGGGGTGACGACGCCCGGCGGCATGACCCATCAGGCGATCGAGGACATCGCGGTGATGCGCACGATCCCGAACATGACCGTGCTCGAGGCCGGGGATGCGACCGAGGTGGAATCGATCGTGGCGGCCGCCGATTCGGTCGATGGGCCGGTCTATTGCCGCATCCTGCGCGGATCGGTGCCGCGCCTCTTCGACACGCCTCTGGAGATCGGGCGGATGCGGGTGCTGGCCGAAGGCACCGACGTGCTGGTGGTGACGGCGGGCATCACCACCGAAGAGGCGATCCGGGCGCGCGGCGCGCTGGACCGCGCCGGGGTCTCGGTGCGGCACCTGCACCTGAACACGCTGAAGCCCTTTGACGCGGCCGGCGTCCTGGCCCATGCCGAGGCGGTGCGCTTCGGCGTGGTGACGCTGGAAAACCATCTTGTCGCCGGCGGGATCGGGTCGATGGTGGCCGAGACGCTGGCCGAGGCGGGGCTGGCACGGCGGCTGATCCGGCTGGGGCTTCAGGACACCTATGCGCATGGTGGTTCACGCCCCTATCTCATGCGCTACTACGGCATGGATGCGCTGAGCCTCGTGCGTGCGGTCGAACGGCTGACCGGCGAGGCGACCGGCATCGACGAGGGCGCGCTCGACGCCGTGCGCATCGAGGCGGTGCATTCCGCCGTCAAGGCCGAGGCGCTCTGATGCGCTTCGCCGTCACCTACCGCATCTTCGCCGACAGCCGGGACGAGGCGCGGGCCCGGGCCGAGGGCATCGCCCTGGAACAGACGGTCGAGGTTCCCCGCGACGTCGTCCCCCTGGGGTTCATCGCCGACGAGATCGTCGGCCGGATCGAGGATCTGGGCCGCGAGGGCGACGGACGCTGGCGGGCCACCATCAGCTACAGCCCCGAAAGCGCCGGGCGCGAGATCACCCAGTTCCTCAACGTGGTTTTCGGCAATTCCTCGATCCAGCGCGGCATCCGCGTGATCGGTGTCGATCCGGGGGCGACGCTTTCCGGGCGCTTTCCGGGCGCGCGGTTCGGCATCGAGGGGCTGCGCCGGCTGACCGGACGGGCGCGGGGCGGGCTGATCGCCCCGGTGCTCAAGCCGATGGGGCTGTCCGCCGACGATCTGGCGCATCTCGCCTATCTCTGCGCGCGGGGCGGGGCGGACATCGTCAAGGAGGACCACGGGCTTGCCGATCAGCCGATGGCCCCCTTCCGCGAACGGGTCGACAAGGTCGCCGCCGCCGTCGCCCGCGCCAATGCCGAGACGGGGGGGCGGTCTCTCTACTTTCCGAACCTCGCCGGGCGCGCCGAGGAGGTCGAGGCGAACCTGCGCCATGCCGAGGCCGCCGGCGCGGGTGGCATCCTGGTCATGCCGGGACTGCTGGGATTCGGCATCGTCGAGCGCATCGCGCGCGAAGGGCGACTGCCGGTGATGACCCATCCCGCCTTCCTCGGGCCTTTTGTCCTGTCGCCCGACACCGGCATGGATCACGGGGTGATCTTCGGAACGCTTCAGCGGCTGGCCGGATCCGACATCGCGATCTTTCCGAACGTCGGCGGCCGCTTCGGCTTTTCGGTGGACGACTGCAACCAGATCGCCGCCGCCTGCCGCGACCCGCAGGGGCCGGGCCGTCCGATCCTGCCCAGCCCCGGTGGCGGCATGAGCGTGGAGCGCGCCGCCGACATGGCGCAGATGTATGGCGAGGATGTGGCCTATCTGCTGGGCGGGAGTCTCCTGCGACTCGGCGAGCGCATCGAAGATGGCATTTCCGCCATGCGCGCGGCCCTGGACCTGGCCGATCGTTCCCGCCGCGCCGCGCAGCGGCCCTGATTGCCCGAATCGTCGGGCAACATACTGAAAACAAAAATCAAGTTTCCCGCGTTGCGATTCGCGATTCCGCCTATCGCGCCGGATCGGTCGGCCCATGCCCCGACCGGTCGGTTCCCTGCGCGAAACAGTCGCCGGATCGGCGCGACATTCAACCTATAGTTGCAGAATAATCGCAGAATCCACAACTTGAGGTTGTCCACAAAATACCCCGACAATGCCCCTTTCCGTACAACATCGTGCCGCCTTTCGGCCTCAAGTAAGGCCCAAGGTTAATTTCAAGTAACGAATGTGGCGGTAACAAGAACCGGAACAACCAGTCAGCACAAGGACCTCCATCATGACCGATCTCATTGAAAAAGCTCGTCAAGGCCGCGCCAATGCTCTCGCCGGTCTGGGGAATGGCGCCGCTGCGGGCGCTCGCCAGCGGTCTTCGATCCGCCACGAAAAGGTCACCTTCATCTCGAGCCGCGCCCGCATGCTCGGTAACGGCTTCATGGGCTGAACCCCGCCTGCCAGGGTGGGGCCCACCGGAGGGGTGCGTGGAGACACGCACCCTTCGTGCTTTCTGCGGGGCTTGCCGTCCGACCGGATTGCCGCGATCCATGCCGTCAGACACCGGAGGTGACCGATGACCGATCCGTTCGACCGCGCCGCCCGCATCGTCACACAGGACGGCCCGCAACCCTGGGATGCGGTGGTGCCGCCGATCGTGCAGACGTCCCTGTTCACCTTCGACTGCCACGCGGCGATGCGCGCGGCCTTCCACGGCGAAGCGCGGCGCCCCGTCTATTCGCGAACCGCCAACCCGACCGTTCAGGCCTTCGAGGCCAAGGTGGCCAAGCTGGAGGGCGCCGAGGCCGCCGTCGCCTTCGCGAGCGGGATGGGGGCGATAGCGGCCGCGGTCCTCGGCCATGTGCGCGCCGGTGACCGCGTGGTCGCGGTGCGCAGCCTCTATCCCGACGCCTACCGCCTGTTCGAGACGGTGCTCATCCGGTTCGGGGTCGCCGTCACCTACGTGGACGGGACCGATCGCGCCGAGGTCGGGCGCGCGCTCGACGGGGCACGGCTTTTCTACATCGAAAGTCCGACGAGCTGGACGATCGAGGCGCTGGACGTGCGGGCGCTGGCCGGGCTGGCACGGGCGGCCGGGGTCCTGTCCGTCATCGACAACAGCTGGGCGACGCCGGTCTTCCAGCAGCCGCTGGCGCTTGGCGTCGATCTGGTCCTGCATTCGGCGTCGAAATACCTCGGCGGACATTCGGACGTGGTCGCGGGTGTCGTCGCGGGCCGCGCCGCCCTGATCGAACCGCTGCGCGGCGAGATGCTCGCCTATCTGGGCGCGCGCCTGTCGCCGTTCGACGCCTGGCTCCTCCTGCGCGGGCTCAGGACCCTGCCGGCGCGGATGCGCGTGCACGAAGCCTCGGCGCTCGAGCTTGCGCGCCGGCTTGCGGCGCACCCGGCGGTCCTGCGCGTGCGGCATCCGGGGCTCGGCGACACCCGGCCACCCGGCCTCTCGGGAACCTCGTCGCTTTTCTCCGTCGAGTTCCGCGACGGCGTTTCGCTGGCGAGGCTCTGCGACCATCTGCGCGTCTTCCGGCTTGGCGTCAGCTGGGGTGGACATGAAAGCCTGGCCGTGCCGGGCGACATCCTCGTGTCCCAGCCGCAGGAGCCCAATCCCGCCCGGGCGTTCGGGATCAGCCCGCGGTCGCTCCGCCTGCATGTCGGCCTCGAAGGCACCGAGACGCTCTGGGCCGATCTCGACGTGGCGATCGCCGCTGCGGCCGGCTGAGGCGGCTGGAAGCCGCGGTCGCCAGCGGCTAGGCTGTGGCCGTTCGGCAAGGGGCGATGCGATGCGGTGGATCGAGGACCTTTCTCTCGCGAATCTGGCGGTGACGATCGACGCCGAGGGCATCGCCTCGGTCGCGCTGAACCGGCCGGCCAAGCGCAACGCGCTGGACGCGGCCACGGTCGACGAGCTGATCGCGCTCTTCGCCCGGATCCCGCGGGAAGGCGTGCGCGCCGTCGTCCTGCGCGCCGAGGGGCCGCATTTCTGCGCCGGTCTCGATCTGGTCGAACACCACCGCGAGGACCGGCGCCCCGAGGCGTTCATGCACCTCTGCCTGCGCTGGCACGAGGCGTTCAACAAGATGGAATACGGCGGCGTGCCGATCATCGCGGCGCTGAAGGGCGCGGTGGTCGGCGGCGGGCTGGAACTGGCCGCGGCCGCGCATGTGCGGGTGGCGGACCGCGGCACCTACTTTGCCCTGCCGGAAGGGCAGCGGGGGCTGTTCACCGGCGGCGGCGCGACGATCCGGGTGGCGGACCTTGTAGGCAAGGCGCGGATGATCGACATGATGCTGACCGGCCGCGTCTACAAGGGGGACGAGGCCGTGGCGGTCGGGCTCTGCCAGTATCTGGTCGAGGACAGCGAGTCCAAGGCGCTGGAGATCGCCCGGGCGGCGGCGCAGAACCCGCCGCTCTCGAACTTCGCGATCTGCTCGGGCATTTCGCACATGCAGAACATGTCGGGGCTGGACGCCGCCTATGCGGAATCGGTGCTCGCCGGCATCGTCAACACCCAGCCGGACGCGCGCGGGCGGCTCGCGGCCTTCGCCGACAAGACCGCGGCGCGGGTGCGGCCTGAATGAAGGGCCTCTTCGCGCGTCCGGCCAGCCTTGTCAGCGCGGAACCGGACCCCGAGGGCGCGCTCTGGGCGGTTGGCGACGTTCACGGATGGCTGGCGCTGGCGCAGGCCATCGAGGCGCAGGTGCGCGCGCGCGACCCCGTCGCCACCATCGTCTTTCTCGGCGACGTGATCGACCGGGGGCCGGACAGCCGCGGCATGATCGACTGGCTGCTCGCGCCCCCGCCACCGGGGATCACCCGTCGCTGCCTCCTCGGCAATCACGAGGACATGGCGCTCCGGTTCCTGGCTCGCCCGGCCGAGGCCGCGGCCTGGCTGCGGTTCGGCGGGCGCGAGACCCTGGCGTCCTACGGCGTGACCGCGGACGCCACCGAGGAACCGCGCGCGCTGGCCTCGGCCTTTGCCGCGGCGCTGCCCGAGGAGCACCGCGCCTTCCTCGCCGGCCTGCCCGTCGGGCTGGCCATGGGCCGCTACGTGCTGACCCATGCCGGTGCCGCCGCCGAGGTGCCACTGGCGCGGCAGAACCGGGCGCAGCTGGTCTGGGAGCGCCACGCCGCGATCGCCGATCTCTTGCCCCCGCGGGACCTCGGGGACCGGATTGTGGTTCACGGCCATGTGCCGGTGCCCGGACCGTTGCGGTTGGGCTGGCGGATCAATGTCGATACCGGAGCCTATGCCTCGGGGCGGCTGACCGCGGTTCGCCTGCCGCGCGACGGCGTGCCGGAGTTCATCGACGCCACGATGTGACGCTTTCGGTCTTGCGCCCGGTGCCCGGCCGGCCGAGGGTTGCAGGGCGAACCGGACGGCCGGCCCATGACTCCCCTGCGCGGCATCTTCCTGAAACTGGCCTCCGTGGCGGTGTTCACGGCCATGGCGGCGCTTATCAAGGCGACCGCCGACGCGGTGCCGCCGGGGCAGGCGGTGTTCTTCCGTTCGCTCTTCGCCGTGCCGGTCATCCTTGTCTGGCTGATCGCGACACGGGACCTGCGCGCCGGCCTTCGCACCGCGAACCCGCTCGGCCATTTCTGGCGTGCGCTGGTCGGAACCGCGGCGATGGGCTTCGGCTTTGCGGGGCTGGGGCTCCTGCCGCTGCCCGAGGTGACGGCCATCGGCTACGCGGCGCCTCTGCTGACGGTGATCTTCGCGGCCATGTTTCTGGGCGAGGAGGTCCGGGCCTTCCGCATCTTCACCGTGGCGCTCGGGATGGCCGGCGTTCTCATCATCCTGTCGCCCCGGATGACGGCGCTGACCGGGGGCAGGCTCGACCATGCCGAGGCGCTGGGCGCGATCGTCGTTCTGGTGGGCGCGGTGTTCGCCGCTCTGGCGCAGGTCTTCGTGCGCCGGCTGGTGGTCGAGGAGAAAACCTCGACGATCGTGTTCTACTTCTCGTTGAATGCGGCGCTCCTGTCGCTGGTGACGCTGCCCTATGGCTGGGTCATCCCGGCGGCGGGCGATGCGGCGATGCTGATCCTTGCGGGGCTTCTGGGCGGGCTTGGCCAGGTGCTGCTCACCTCGTCGTATCGCCACGCCGATGCGTCGGTCATCGCGCCCTTCGAATACGCCTCGATGATCCTGTCGCTGGCAGTCGGCTACTTTGTCTTCGGCGAGGCACCGACCGCGGTCGTGCTGATCGGCGCGGCGCTGGTGGTCGCCGCCGGGATCCTTATCATCTGGCGCGAGCACCGGCTTGGGCTGAAACGCGCCGATCAGCGCAAGTCAATGACTCCGCAGGGTTGACCTGCACGGAAGGGGCCGTAATTTTGCCAGAAATACCCGATAGTTAATTCGGGAATCGGCGGGGATGTCGAAATGTTCTGGCGAATGTCGCGCGCAGCTGCCGCTTGCGCGATCATGGTCGGTGGGCTCGGTCTTGGCGCGGCACGCGCCGACTGCGCGCTGCCTGCGGGGGCCGAGACCGAAATCCGGGCTCTGGCGTCCCAGATCAACGGATTCCGCGCAAGCCACGGGCTTGCCCCGCTGGAACTGGCCGGCCCGCTGATGGACAGCGCGCGCAGCCACGCCTGCACCATGGTCCGCACCGGTGTCTTCACCCACAACGGCGGCGGGGGCGCGAAGGCGCGGATGAAGCGGGCCGGTTGCCGCACGCATTACAGCGCCGAGAACATCGCGATGGGCTTCGCATCGGGCACCAAGACGATGCAACTTTGGGTGGATTCGCCCGGACATCGCCGCATCCTGCTGATGCGGGGTATGCGCAAGATGGGTCTTGGTGTCGCGGCGCCGGTCCCGGGTCAGGGCGGCGGCCCGCGCTGGGTTCTGGACGTAGCGGCCGGCTGCTGAGCCGACCTAGACCTCCAGCCAGATCGTCACCGGCCCCTGGTTGACCAGAGCCACATCCATGTCCGCGCCGAATTCCCCGGTCTCGACCGGCACACCCTCGGCGCGCAGCCGCTCGGCGAAGAGCTCGTAGAGACGCCGGCCCTCGTCGGGGGCTGCCGCGGCCGAGAATCCCGGCCGGTTGCCGCGCGACGTGTCGGCGGCGAGGGTGAACTGGCTGACGACCAGGGCCGATCCGCCGATGTCCTGCACCGACCGGTTCATCTTGCCGGCCTCGTCCCGGAAGATGCGCAGCCGCGCGATCCTGGCGGCCATCTGCGCGGCCTGCGCATCGCTGTCGCCCTGCATGGCGCAGATCAGGACCAGAAGCCCGGGCCCGGATTGTCCGACGAGCCGGCCGTCGACGGTGACCCGAGCCTCGGTGACGCGCTGGACCAGCGCGCGCATCAGAGTTCGTGCGCCCAGGGTGGGTTGGCGCCGGGGCGCGACACGGTGACGGCGGCCGCGCGCACGCCCAGAGACAGCGCTGCCCGCAGCTCGGCCTCGGTCAGACGGGCGACGCGGTCGCGAGTCAGCGCGCCGGACTGGTGCAGGGCGGCGAGGATGCCCGCGTTGAACGTGTCGCCCGCGCCGACGGTATCGGCCACGGCCACCTTGCGGGCCGGCTCGAACAGGGTCTGGCCGGCGGTGAAGGCGTGCGCCCCGGTGGCCCCTTCGGTCACGAACACCGCCTGCGGACCGCGGGCGAGGATGCGGCGGGCCAGCGGCTCGATCTCGCCCGGGCCTTCCAGCCAGCGCAGGTCCTCGTCCGACAGCTTCACGATCTGCGCCAGTCCGGTCATCCGCGCGATGCGGGCGCGATAGGCGGCCTCGTCGGCGATGAAGGACGGGCGGATGTTCGGGTCGATCATCAGCACGCGGCCCGATCCGGCCTCGCGGGTCATCAGCGACTCGTAGGTGGCACCGCCCGGCTCGACCATCAGGCTGATGCCGCCGAAGAACAGGGCACCGACCGAGGCGGGCAGCACCGGCAGGTCGGCGGGCGCCAACATCCGGCCCGCGGTGCCCTCATCGTAGAAGGCATAGCTGGCCTGGCCGTCGACCAGCCGCACGAAGGCCAGCGTCGTGGGCCGGGCCGACCGGACCGCAAGCCGGGTGTCGACCTTCGAGGCCGTCAGGACGTCGATCAGCATCTCGCCGAAGAAGTCGGTCGAGAGGCCGCTGAGGAACCCCGAGGGCGCGCCAAGCCGGCCGAGCGCGATGGCGGTATTGAACACGGCGCCACCCGCATAGGGCGCGAAGGCCGCCTCGCCCTCGACGCTCCGGCGCGGGAGCATGTCGATCAGGGCCTCTCCGCAACTCAGGATCATGTCGGTCCTCCGTCTCGCCTCTCCGGGAATAGCCGAGCCGCGCCATCGCATCAACCGCGCCGCGGCCGGCCGAAGTTTCCCTTTCGACCGGAACGCGGGATGGGCTAACCTGCCCGTGCCTCCGGCCGTGCGGATGGGCCGGCCGGCGAGAGGGAGGACGACAGCGTGCCGCGAGCCGCGGATCGACACGAGGACCGGATCGCCGCGGCGCTGGCCGCCGGAAAGGCCGCCCGCTCGCCCATCGTCGCGTCCTGGGCGCGGTCGATGCAGATGCACGGTCTCGATCCGGCCCGCGGGGCCGCGCACGAGCGGCTGAGCGAGCGCGAGCTGGCCGAACTCATCGAGGCGCTGGGTCCGGTGCTGGCCGCCGCGCGCCCGACCGTCGAGCGGCTGTTCAGCGCCGTAAGCGACCTCGGCGCCTGCGTGATCGTGGCCAACGCCCAGGGCATTCCGCTGCTTCGCTATGGCCGGCGCGCGCAGGACGATGATTTCGCCCGGGTCGGTCTCTGGACCGGCACGCTCTGGTCCGAGGCCTCGGCCGGCACCAACGGCATCGGCACCTGCCTGGCCGAGGGCCGGCCGGTGGTGATCCACCGCGACCAGCATTTCCTCGCGGCCAACACCGGGCTGACCTGCGCCTCGGCGCCGATCCATGCCGCCGAGGGCGAGCTGGTGGGCGTGCTCGACGTGTCCTTCGCGCGCGAGCCTGTCGGCTCCGGCGTGGCGGGTCTGGTCAGCCACGCCGTCTGCGAAGCGGCCCGCAAGGTCGAGGCCGATCTCTTCCATGCCCGGTTCCCGAGGGCGCGCATGGTGATGGTGCCGGGCACCGAGCGGGGCATCGGGGCGCTTCTGGCCGTCGATGCCGATGATCTGGTGATCGGGGCCACGCGCGCGGCGCGCCAGCACCTCGGGCTTTCCGGGGATCTCCAGCGCGCGCCGCGGCCGCTGGCGGATGTGCTCGGCGTCGATGCGCACGACCTTCCAGAGGACGGCGAGAGGGCGGTGCTGGCCCGGGCGCTGGCCCGTGCGGGCGGCAACATGTCGGCTGCGGCGCGGGCGCTGGGCCTCAGCCGGGCCACCCTGCACCGCAAGCTGCGCGACCGGTCCGATTCCGGCGGCTGACTGTCGCAGTCCTGCGACAGGTCGGGCGGGCGGGCCGCCGCCCCCGGGCTGATCGCCGGGGCGGGAGGGCGCAGTCTTCCGGGAGCCGCGAGGAGGCGGCCCACCCAGAGGAGGACATCATGAACAAGCAGACCCAGGCCGACTTCCGCACGGCCTCGCCGTTCAGGACCCGCTACGACAACTTCATCGGCGGCCGGTTCGTGCCCCCGGTGAACGGGCGCTACATGGACAACATCACCCCGATCACCGGCGCGGTGGTCTGCGAAGTGGCGCGGTCCGACAAGGCCGATATCGAGAAGGCGCTCGATGCCGCCCACGCCGCGCGCGAGGCCTGGGGCAGGACCTCGGCCGCGCACCGGTCGAATGTCCTGCTGCGGATCGCCGATGTGATGGAGGCGAACCTCGACCTGCTCGCCGCGGCCGAGACCTGGGACAACGGCAAGCCGATCCGCGAGACGGTCAACGCCGACATCCCGCTGTCGGTCGATCATTTCCGCTATTTCGCCGGTGTCCTGCGCGCGCAGGAAGGTACCATGTCGGAGATCGACCACGACACCGTGGCCTATCACTTCCACGAACCGCTCGGCGTCGTCGGCCAGATCATCCCGTGGAACTTCTCGATCCTGATGGCGGCCTGGAAGCTCGCGCCGGCGCTGGCCGCCGGCAACTGCATCGTGATGAAGCCGGCCGAACAGACGCCGGCGGCGATCATGGTTCTGATGGAGCTGATCGGCGACCTGCTGCCCGCGGGCGTGCTGAACGTCGTGAACGGCACCGGCGCCGAGGCCGGCGACGCGCTGGCACGGTCGAACCGCATCGCCAAGATCGCCTTCACCGGATCGACCGCCACCGGGCGCAAGATCATGGAAGCCGCGACCGTGAACCTGATCCCGGTCACGCTCGAACTGGGCGGCAAGTCCCCGAACATCTTCTTCGAGGACGTGATGGCCGAGGACGACGCCTTCCTCGACAAGGCGGTCGAGGGCTTCGTGCTCTTCGCCTTCAACCAGGGCGAGGTCTGCACCTGCCCGTCGCGCGCGCTGATCCAGGAAAGCATCTACGACCGGTTCATCGAGCGCTGCATCGAGCGGGTGAAGGCGATCAAGCAGGGCGATCCGCGCGACATGGCGACCATGGTCGGCGCGCAGGCGAGCAAGCAGCAGCACGACAAGATCCTGTCCTACCTGACCATCGGCCGCGAGGAAGGCGCTCAGGTGCTGGTCGGCGGCGACGCGGCCCGCTTCAACGGCGATCTGGCGCAGGGCTTCTATATCCAGCCGACGATCCTGAAGGGCCACAACAAGATGCGGGTCTTCCAGGAGGAAATCTTCGGACCCGTCGTCAGCGTCACCACCTTCAAGGACGAGACCGAGGCGCTCGCCCTTGCCAATGACACGATGTACGGGCTCGGCGCCGGGGTCTGGACCCGCGACGGCACCCGCGCCTACCGGTTCGGACGCGGGATCGAGGCCGGCCGGGTCTGGGTGAACAACTACCACGCCTATCCGGCGCATGCGGCCTTCGGCGGCTACAAGCAGTCCGGTATCGGTCGCGAGACCCACAAGATGATGCTCGACCACTATCAGCAGACCAAGAACATGCTGGTCAGCTACAACCCGAACAAGCTCGGGTTCTTCTGAGGCGAGGACGGGGGGCCGCCGGCCCCCCGCACCCCCCCGGGGGTATTTGGGCGAAGAAGAAGCGCCGGTCAGAAGCCCTGCTGGTCAAGCAGGGGCGCGTAGTAGGCCGCGGCGGCGGCCACGATGGCGAGGGCGATCACTGCAAGCGCGATCTTGATCCAGGACCAGGGGCGTTCCCCCTGCACCTTGCCGGTCTGGCCGTTGACCACGAAGCGGTAGCTGCGCCCGCCGTAACGGTAGGCGGCGGTCCAGACGGGCAGGAGGATGTGCTTGAAGGTGACGGCGCCGATCTCGGTCTCGATCCGGTCCACCTGCTGGCGGTCGCCGCCGATGTCGAAGCGCACGTCGCGTTCGATCATGCGGTCCATGAAGGCGCGGGCTTCGGTCATGCCGGCCTCGAGATCGACGGTGTAGCCCTCGGCGCGGAAGCCCGCGAGGAATTCCGGCTGGTAGGGCACGAGCCGCGACAGGTCCCAGGGCATCAGCCCGTCGGTGTAGGACCGGGGAAGCGAGGTCGCCGCCAGCACCAGCACGTCGTCGAAAAAGCGCGCGACCCGGCCCGTGACCGGCTGCCAGCGGATCTTCGCGACCTGGCGCATCTCGCGCCGGGTGCGGCCCTGGGCATCGCGGACCATGACCGGTTCGGATTCGTAGTAGATCGTGCCGCGCTGGCCCGCGTAGCGCGACCGGGTGTCGGCGTCGAAGGTCCAGTAGGGCACATAGACCCCGGTCATCGCGCGCCCCTTGCGGGCGTAGTCCACGAGGCCGGAGGGCGCAAACCACAGAGAGCCGAGCCAGTCGGTCATCGCCGCCCGGGCCTCGCGTTCCGACAGGATGAACGGTGCGAGGCCGCGGGGCTTGATGTGCCGGCTGGTGCCGGTGTCGGCCACCACGGGGGTCGCGCAGAACGGGCATTCGGTGGCGTGCACCTCGGGGTCGAACGCGATCTCGGCCCCGCAGTTCGGGCAGCGCGAGTAGCGCTGGGTCTCGATCTCGGCCTCGGGCAGCCGCGCCTCGATCGCGCGGCGGAAGTCCAGCTCCTGGATCGGCTGGGCGCCGCCGCGCGGCAGGGTGACCGGCTCGGAGTAGCCGCAATGGTCGCAGACCAGACGGGCGTCGGCCGGCGAAAAGCGCAGGTCCGCGCCGCATTGCGGGCAGGGAAAGCGGTGTTCCTCCTCGACGGCCTTCGGGACCGGCGGCGCGGCGGCATCGCTCACGATGACGCCTCAGCCCTTGGGCAGGGGCGGCGGGGGCGGCTGCACGGTGAAGAGCGTCGCAAGTTCCGTCACATCGCCGGCCGCGGTCCAGCCGTCCATGCCGGGCGACCAGACCAGCGTGTCCCGCGCGAGGCTGCCGTCGGCCACCATCCGCCCGAGGTGGCCGCGCCCGAAGGGGCCGGTGGCGGCGCCGTTCTGCGCGACGTGCCAGACCTTCTCCACCGGCGGCGGCGGGGGCGGGGCTGCGGCACCGGGCGTGGCACCCCAGGGCCCGCCGGCCATACGCCCGCCCATCGCCATGCCGATGCCGGCGCCGACCGCCGCGCCCATCGCGCCGCCCGCGCCCGAGCCGGGCTGGGTCAGCGCCTCGGCCGCGGCATACTGGCCGAAGCGGTTCAGGTCGCCGACGATCCCCATCGAGGTGCGCTTGTCGAGCATCTTCTCGACCTCTTCGGGCAGCGAGATGTTCTCGATGTAGAACTCGGGGATCGAAAGGCCGTAGGCCGCGATCGCCGGCGCGATGGCCTGGGCCACGATCTTGCCGAGCTGGTTGGTGTTCGCGGCCATGTCGAGCACCGGGATGCCCGAGGCGGCGATCACGCGCGAGAATTCCTGCACGATGATGTTGCGGATCTGGAAGCTGATCTCGTCGGCGGTGAATTCGCCGTCGGTGCCGACGATTTCGGCCATGAACTTCGCCGGATCCGAGACGCGCATGGCGTAGGTGCCATAGGCGCGCAGCCGCACCGGACCGAATTCGGGGTCGCGGGCGATGATCGGGTTCTTCGTCCCCCATTTCTGGTCGGTGAAGCGGGTGGTGTTGACGAAGTAGATTTCCGACTTGAAGGGCGAGCGGAAGCCGTGATCCCAGTGCTGGAGCGTGGTCAGGATCGGCATGTTGTTGGTCTCGAGCATGTAGAGACCGGGGGTGAACACGTCGGCGATCTGGCCCTCGTGGACGAAGACCGCGGCCTGCCCTTCGCGCACGGTCAGCTTGGCGCCGTATTTGATCGCGTGGCCCTGGCGCTCGAACCGCCAGACCATGGTGTCGCGGGTGTCGTCCGTCCAGTGGATGACGTCGATGAATTCGCCCGAGAGAAAGTCGAGAATACCCATGCTCACCTCCTGCGCTCAGCTGTCCCCGCCGATCAGCTCGGCGGCGATGGTTTCGACGATCGGGCGGGCCTCGGACTCGGTCATGCCGGTCCGCAGCCTGCGGTCATAGAGAATGCGCAGCATCATCTCGTCCTGCGACGTCAGCAATGCGAATTCCTCGTCGTCGTTGAAGATCGACGGACGCGCGTCGGGGCTGTCGTTGGCCAGCCCCATCGCCTGCGCGAGTTCCTCGTGGATGCAGGACAGGCGCAGCCGGTCGGGATGCTCGGCGCGGATCACGATGATGGCCCGCTCATAGCCGTAGCGGTCCGGCGGCTGCTGGGAGATCGCCGTGCAATAGGTCGATCGGGGCATCTGCGTGACCGACGCGAGCGTGGCCGCGTCGATCCCCGGGCTGAGCTCGCGCAGCAGGGGCTCGGCGGCGCGGCGTTCGTCCTCGTCGAGCATCAGGACATGGAAGTTGGCGTCCGCCCGGCCCGGCGCCATCGCGATGGGCACCCCCGTGAGCCGCGACAGCCGGCTTGCGAAATGCGCGATCTCGGTGCGGTCGGTCAGCTGCTGTCCCGCGGGGACCGAAAGGCCGAAGTCCACCGACATGCGGATCGGCGTCTCCCAGCGGCGCAGATGGGTCGCGGTGCGCCGGGCGACCAGCGTTCCGCCGACGGGGGTGAATTCGTCGTAGAAGGCGATCCGCAGGAAGTTCTCGGTGAGCTGCCGCGCGGTGAAGGGAGCGTCCTTCGGTGCGGTCTCGGTTCGCAGCCGCCCCTGGTCGAGATAGGCGGCCTGCACGCGGGCCAGGTGCGCGCGCATGGCCTCGCTGTCGGCCGAGGCCTGCGGGAGCGGCGCCGACGGTGCGGGCGGCGGGGCGAGCGGCGGCGCGAGCGGCTCGACGCAGGCGCAGAGCGTCCCCGTCAGCGCAGCCGCCAGCCACAGCCCGCCATGCCCGCGACGCCGCATGGCCGTCAGGCCGAGGTGCCGATGGTGGCGCCGGTGCCGGTCGGGCGCGCCCGCGCCGCCGCCAGCGTGTCGCGCAGTTCGGCCTCCATCTTCTTCAGGTCTGCCTCGGCCGCGGCCCGCTTGCGCTTGCCTTCGTCGGCGATCCGCAGGCTGTCCTCGATGGTGGCGATCAGGTCGGCGTTGGCGGCCTTGACCGCCTCGATGTCGAAGACGCCGCGCTCCATCTCGCTGCGCACGGCCTCGTTCGCCTGCCGCAGGTTCTTCGCGTTCGCGGTCAGAAGCTCGTTCGTCAGGTCGTTCGCCTCGCGCACGGCGGCGGCCGCTTCGGAGGAGCGCTGGATGGTGACCGCCTGGGCGAGCTGCGTCTCCCAGAGCGGCACCGTGTTCACCAAGGTCGAGTTGATCTTGGTCACCAGGCTCTTGTCGTTCTCCTGAACGAGCCGGATCGAGGGCAGCGACTGCATGGTCACCTGGCGCGTGAGCTTCAGGTCATGGACGCGGCGCTCCAGATCGTCGCGGGCGGCGCGCAGGTCGCGCAGCTCCTGCGCGGCCATCACCTTCCTGTCCTCGGGCGCCGCGGCCACCGCCGCCTCCTTCGCCGGGATGTCGGTCGCGTCCAGTTCGCGCAGCTTCTCCTCGCCCGCGGCGATGTAAAGCGCGAGCTCGTCGTAGAAGTTGAGCGTCTTGTCATAGAGCATGTCCAGCGACTTGATGTCCTTGAGGAGCCGGTGCTCATGGCCCAGAAGATCGTCGGTGATCTTGTCGATCTGGCTCTGCACCTTCTCGAAGCGCGCAAGGAAATTGGCAAAGGGCGCGGTGCGGCCCAGCAGGCGCTCCCACCAGGACAGCTTGCGGCGCACGTCCAGTTCCGAGACCGAGAACCCGCGGATGGTGGTGACGATGTCGCGCAGGCTGTCGCCCGCCGGTCCCACGTCCTTGTTGCGCACATCGGCCAGCATGGCCTGGCTGATCTGCTGCAGTTCGGCCTGCGCGGCCGAGCCGAAGTTCACGATCGACCCGGTGTCGGTCATGTCGAGTTCCGCCATCCGGGTGCGGATCGCCTCGGCGACCGGGGGTGCCGCCGCCGCCAGCGGCACGACCTCGCCCGAAGGCTCGGCCAGCACGACCGCCGTCACGGCCTCGATCTCGGCCACCGTCCGGGCCGCCGCGTCTCGCACGTTCTGGGTCATCGCATCACGCTCCACCGTTGGTCAGGGTCAGTCCGTCGCGCCGCAGCCGGTCGCGAAGAACCTCGATTTCCACGTCGAGCCCGCTCCGGTTCTCCAAAAGAAGCGTGCGGCTGCGGGCGGCGAAATTGGTCTCGAGATCGTCGAGAAGCGCCTCGTAATCCGCGCGGGCCTTGGCGTCGCGCGTCTTCATCCAGAAATCCGCGAACTTCACCGTCGCGTCGCGGGCGCCCATCAGGTAGACCGACATGTAGCGCCGGGCGGCGGTCAGGTCGCCGGGGTCCTCCTCGACCGTGCGGAACAGGTCGCGGGCGGTCATCTGGAACCGCGCGACCCGGCCGATCAGGGTCCGGTCGCCGGTGCGGCCGATGGCCTCGCTCATGGCGTCCAGGTATTTCTCGCCCTCGGCCACCACCTTCGCCACACGGTCCTGCTGGAAGGGGTCGATCCCGTCGATGCCCTTGTCGCGCATCGGGTCGCGGCCGAAGGCGAGCGCGTGCAGCACCAGCCCGAGCACCGCGAAGATCGCGGGGTTCAGCAGGCTGCCCCCGGGCGCATAGCCGCCGAGGAAAAGCCCGGTCGCGGTGGCGAGGCCCCCCAGAAGGATCCGCGGGATCGCCGGCCGCCGGGCGACGCGGCGGGCCTCGTAGGCCATGCGGGCGACCAACCCCTCGCGGGTGAGCCAGCCGGCCAGCATCAACGCGCCGAAGGCGGCCAGATCGACGGCCATGCCCAGCGGCGGCTGGCGGAAGGCCGTCAGCACGAAGGCGAAGGGCATGAAGAACAGGATGCGGGTGCGCCGCACCGCCGCGTCCGTGAGAGCGGCCTGCCGGGCACCGGGTGTATCCTGTTCGGGACTGTACCGGCCGCCGAACCGTCTGGCCATCACAGGCTCCCGGAACCGGCGACGTAGAGCGTCAGCGCAAGAAGCAGGAACAACGCGATCTTCTCGATCCCGGACTCGGACATAGTGCCCCCCACGGGCCATGTGGCTCTGGTGGCAGACTGGCATGTCGCGCGCCCGAGGCCAAGGGTGCAGACGGGGGAAAAATCCCGCCCGACCGCCCGTTTGCGCGCGCCGGCATCAGGGCTTGGGCTTGCGTCCCGGAACGCCCCGCGGCCCGGGCTTTCCGCCGCCACGGGGCGGACGGGGACCGGCGCCTTCGGGCCGTGGCCCGCGCGGCTTGCCGCCGCCTGTCTTTCCGGGCGCGTCGCCTTCGGTCCGGGGCTTGTGGGCCTTGAAGCCCTCGGCACGGGGCTTGAAACCCTCTGCCCGCGGCTTGCGCGGCGCGTCGCCTTCGGCCCTCGGGCCGTGCGACTTGAACCCTTCCGACCGCGGCTTGCGCGGCCTGTCGCCGCCGCCCGACTTGCCGGGCGCATCGCCTTCGGTCCGGGGCTTGTGGGACTTGAAGCCCTCGGCACGGGGCTTGAACCCTTCTGCCCGCGGCTTGCGCGGCGCGTCGCCCTCGGCCCTCGGGCCGTGCGACTTGAACCCTTCCGACCGCGGCTTGCGCGGCCCGTCGCCGTCCGCGCGGGGCCGGCGGGGCGCATCGCCTTCGGTCCGGGGCTTGTGGGACTTGAAGCCCTCCGAGCGGGGCTTGAAGCCTTCCGCCCGCGGCTTGCGCGGTGCGTCACCGTCCGCGCGGGGGCCACAAGGGGCCGCATCCTGCGACTTGCCCGTCCGCGGTTTGCGGGGCGCGCGCTTTTCCTCGGGCGGGACATAGCCGGGCAAGAGCGGGCCGAGCTGTTCGCGCAGGATCCGGGCCTTCACCTCGACCACATCGCCCGGCTGCATCACGTTCAGCCGGAACGGGCCGTAGCTGACCCGGATCAGCCGGTTCACGAAGAGCCCGATCTCGGTCATCGCGCGGCGGATCTCGCGGTTCCGGCCTTCGCGAAGGCCGACGGTCAGCCAGGCGTTGGCGCCCTGCTGGCGGTCGAGCGTCACCTCCATCGGCAGGAACTCCTCGCCGTCGATGGTAACGCCCTGGCGCAGAGGCTCGAGCATCGCCTCGGTCGGGCGGCCGTTCACCCGCACGCGATACTTGCGCAGCCAGCCGGTGGCCGGCAGTTCCAGCCGCCGCTTCAGCTCGCCGTCGTTGGTCAGCAGCAGAAGCCCCTCGGAGTTGAGGTCGAGCCGGCCCACGCTCATCACCCGCGGCATCCCGTCGGGCAGGCTTTCGAACACCGTCTGACGGCCCTTTTCGTCATGTTCGGACGTCACGAGGCCGAGGGGCTTGTAGTAGAGCCAGAGCCGCGTCGGCTGCGGCGCGTCGATCGGCTTGCCGTCGAGCGTCACCGTGTCGGCCGGGCGCACGTCCAGCGCGGGCGAGGTCACGGTCTGGCCGTTCACCTGTACGCGGCCTTCGAGAATGAGGCGCTCGGCGTCGCGGCGCGAGGCCACGCCGGCGCGGGCCATCACCTTGGCGATGCGCTCGCCCTCCGGGGCAGGCTTCGGGGTGTCGTCGGTGTCGGTCATGGCGCCAGCCTAGCCTTTCGCGCATCAACGGGAAAGCGATCCTCTAGGCGCATCGGGGGCCGAAGGGAAGGGCTTGCGGCAGCGTGCGGCGCGGGGCATCACCGGACCATGAGCTTTCGCAGCCACATGGAGCGCGCGCTGGACGAGGCCCGCGCCGCAGCGGCCCGCGGCGAGGTGCCGGTGGGCGCGGTCGTCGTCGATCCCTCGGGCACGGTGATCGCGGCCGCGGGCAACCGCACGCGCGAGCTGGCCGATCCCACGGCCCATGCCGAGATGCTGGCCCTTCGCGCGGCCTGCGCCCGGGTCGGGTCCGACCGGCTTCCGGGCCACGATCTCTACGTCACGCTCGAGCCCTGTCCGATGTGCGCGGCGGCGATCTCGTTTGCGCGGATCGGGCGCCTCTATTACGGGGCGGCCGATCCGAAGTCCGGCGGCGTCGCGCAGGGGCCGCGCATCTTCGCGCATCCGCAGTGCCACCATGTGCCCGAGATCTATGACGGGATCGGTGCCGAGGCCGCGGCGGGGCTCCTGCGCGACTTCTTCGAGGCGCGGCGCGCGGCGGGGCGGGGGTGACGCTGCGGCAACAGGTCGCGGCTTTGTTTCGGCCGCCGCGATCCCGGCCTTTCTGAAGGGGCGGGACTGCGCTAGAAGCGCGCATCCGCAACGCCAGACAGGAGGGCGCCAGATGCATCACGCCGCTTTTGCCGCCGTCTTCGGCCTGTGCGGATCGTCCCGTCGCGCGGCTGCGTCCGGGACCGGCGTCGCCCGTCCGTGACGCCCGCCGGCGGCCCGACCGCCGCCTGATCCTCCCCCCAGATCCGACCCGACCGGGCCGCGCCCGTCGCGCCGCCCTTGTGCCCATCCATTCCAGAGGAGCCGGCTGTCCGCGAGGGGCCGGCGTGAGACCATGACCCGCAACGAACTGGCAGAGCCGATTCTGCCCCTTGACCTCGTTCACGACCTCGTCGCCCGCCACGGTGCGGCACGGGTGCTGCGCGCCTGGCTGGCGACGCTGGGCCGCGGCCGGCGGCCACCGCCGGATGCCGCGCCGCTGTCCGACCACATCCGCCGCGACATCGGCCTGCCGCCGCTCGGCGGTGGTCCGTCCGATCCGAGGTGGTACTAGCCACCCTGCGCCCGGCGGTGGCCGCCGCCGGGCCGGTCCCTGGCCAGTCTCAGGCCGGTTTCAGATCGTGATCGGCACCAGAACCTCGGGCTCGTGGACGGTGACGCCGGGCAGGGCGTCGCGCATCACCCCCGCATCCTGCGCCAGAAGCGGGAAGGTCCGGTAATGGCTGGGGATCACGTGGCGGAACCGGAAATAGCGCTTGGCCGCATAGGCCGCGCGCGCCATGTCCATGGTGAAGTGCCCGCCCGCGCAGAGGATGCCGATGTCGGGCTTGTGGTAGTCGCCCATCCAGTCCATGTCGGCCATGATGTCGGTGTCGCCCGTCAGGTAGATCGTGTGACCCTCCCCCGCGATCATGTAGCCCGATTCGTGGCCGGCGTAGACCGGACCCTCGGTTCCCTGCAGGGACGAGGAGTGGCTGGCGTTGACCATCGTCACCTTCGCGCCCCCGAGATCCACGGTGCCGCCCTTGTTGAAGCCCACCGTCTGGACCCCGTGCTGGTCCTGCCACCAGGACATCAGGTCGTAGATGCCGACGATCGGGGCCTTGAGCTCCTTCGACAGCGACAGCGCATCGCCGGTGTGGTCGCCGTGGCCGTGGGTGATGAGGATGTGGGTGGTGCCCTTCACGGCCTCGGCGCGCCGGGCCTCGGGGAAGAGCGGGTTGCCGGTCAACCAGGGATCGACCAACAGGACCGCGCTCTCGATCTCGATGCGGAAGGCGGAATGTCCGAGCCAGGTGATGTGCATGCTCCGTCTCCTTGCTGTGGCCGAGCAAAGCTAGCGCAAGCGGCCGGTTCTGCCAGCCCTGCGCTTGTGCCGCAGGCGGCGGGGCGCTAAGACCAGCCCCCGAAGGAACACGGGACCCACCGGGAGAGCCGTCCATGTCGATCGATGCCGAGACCGCGCGCCGCGTCGCCCACCTGGCGCGCATCCGGGTGGCCGAGGAGAGCCTGCCCGCGCTGGCGCGCGAACTGTCGGGGATTCTCACGTTCATGGAACAGCTCAACGAGGTGGACGTGACCGGGATCGAGCCGATGACCTCGGTCACGCCGATGCGGCTGAAGCGTCGGGCCGACGTGGTGACCGACGGCGGCATGCAGGCGAAGATCCTCGCGAACGCCCCCGACGCCCGAGAGGGGTTCTTTGCCGTGCCGAAGGTGGTGGAATGACCGCGCCGAACGAACTGACGATTGCCGAGGCCCGCGACGCGCTGCGCAGCGGTGCGGTTTCGGCGGTCGAGCTGACCGAAGCCTGCCTCGCGGCGATCGAGGCGGCCGGGGCGCTCAACGCCTTCGTGCACAAGACGCCCGAGATTGCGCGCGAACGCGCCGCTGCGGCGGATGCGCGCCTGCGGGCGGGCGATGCGCCGGCGATGTGCGGCATTCCGGTCGGGATCAAGGACCTCTTCTGCACGAAGGGCGTGCCCAGCCAGGCCGCCAGCCGGATCCTGCGCGACTTCCGTCCCGAATACGAATCCACCGTCAGCCAGAAGCTCGCCGACGCCGGCGCGGTCATGCTGGGCAAGCTCAACATGGACGAGTTCGCCATGGGCTCGTCGAACGAGACCTCGTGCTACGGGCCGGCCGTGAACCCCTGGCGGCGCGGCAACGACGCGACGCCGCTGACGCCGGGCGGATCCTCCGGCGGATCGGCGGCCGCCGTCGCGGCGGACCTCTGCCTTGGCGCGACCGGCACCGACACCGGCGGGTCGATCCGACAGCCCGCCGCCTTCACCGGCACCGTCGGGATCAAGCCGACCTACGGGCGCTGTTCGCGCTGGGGGATCGTGGCCTTCGCGTCCTCGCTCGACCAGGCCGGCCCGATGACGCGCACCGTGCGCGACGCGGCGATCATGCTGGGCGCGATGGCGGGCCACGACCCGAAGGACTCGACCTCGGCCGACATCCCGGTCCCCGACTTCGAGGCGCTGCTCACGGGTGACATCCGCGGGCGCGTGATCGGCATTCCGCGCGAATACCGAATGGACGGCATGCCCGACGAGATCGAGGCGCTCTGGCACCGGGGCGCCGAGATGCTGAAGGACGCCGGCGCGAAGATCGTCGACATCAGCCTGCCGCACACGAAGTATGCCCTGCCAGCCTATTACGTGATCGCCCCCGCCGAGGCCTCGTCGAACCTCGCGCGCTACGACGGGGTGCGCTACGGCCACCGCGCCCGGCTGTCCCAGGGCGACGGCATCACCGAGATGTATGAAAAGACCCGCGCCGAAGGCTTCGGCGAGGAGGTCCAGCGCCGGGTGATGATCGGGACCTACGTGCTGTCGGCGGGCTTCTACGACGCCTATTACAACCGCGCCCGCAAGGTGCGCGCCCTCATCAAGCGCGACTTCGACGAGGTCTTCGCGCAAGGGGTGGACGCGATCCTGACCCCGGCCACGCCCTCGGCGGCCTTCGGCATCGGCGAGATGGCGGATGCCGATCCGGTGCAGATGTATCTGAACGACGTCTTCACCGTCACCGTGAACCTCGCGGGACTGCCGGGCATCGCGGTGCCGGCGGGGCTCGACCGGCAGGGGCTGCCGCTCGGGCTGCAGCTGATCGGCCGGCCCTGGGACGAGGCGGGGCTTCTCGATCACGCGTCCGTGCTGGAGCGCGCCGCGGGCTTTGTTTCCAAGCCCGACAAATGGTGGTAAGTGGCCCGCTGATCGGAAGACGAGGCTTCGACATGCGTGTGTTGCTGGCAACACTCTCCCTTGCGGCGCTGGCATCCTGCGCGCCGCCGCCCTACGAACAGGTTCAGGGCGGTGTCGGGTTCGGCGACTATTCCGACTACATGAGCCAGCGGTCGGCGCAGGCCGGGGCGCCGGCGGGCGCCGTCGCGGCGACCCAGCCGCCGATCCTGCCGCCTCCGGCCGATCCCAACGCGCCCCCGTCCCCGGCGGAGCTGGCGGCCGCGGGCATCAGCGGTGCGGCAACCCTGCCGCGGGCCCCGGTGCCCGTGCCCCAGGCCGGTCCCGCGGGGCAGGCGGCGCTCCCGTCGCCCCGGCCCGCACCCGCCCCGGGTCCGGCCGGCGCCGCGACGCCCTCCGCGATCTCGGACGAGCAGGATTTCGCCGCCGTCGCCGCGCGCGAGTCGATTGCAAGCGACAAGGCCCGGATCGAGCAGAACCGCGCGCAATACGTCCAGGTCCAGCCCGGTGCGCTGCCCGAACGCCCGGCCGAGGACACGTCGGTGATCGTCCAGTATGCGATCAACGCCCAGAACCGGCTGGGCCAGTCGGTCTATGCGCGCACCGGCCTGTCGCTGAGCTCGCACGAGCGCGCCTGTTCGCGCTATTCCTCGCCGGAGGCGGCGCAGGAGGCCTTCCTGAAGTCGGGCGGACCGCAGCGCGATCCCAAGAACCTTGATCCCGACGGTGACGGCTTTGCCTGCCGCTGGGATCCGACGCCATTCCAGACCGTGCGCAACTGATCCGGCGGGGCGGTGCCTCTCTCTCCGAATTTCGGCGACAGGCGCGGGGGCGCGAGGCCCGACATGGTGGTCGTGCACTACACGGCCATGCCGAGCTGCGCCGAGGCAGAGGCGCGGCTCTGTGACCCTGCGGCGGAGGTCTCGGCCCATTATCTGATCGCGGAGACCGGTCGGGTCATCGCGCTGGTCCCCGAGGCGATGCGGGCCTGGCACGCCGGGGCCGGGGCCTGGGGGCCTGTGGGCGATGTCAATTCCCGGTCGATCGGCATCGAACTGGCCAACACCGGGACGGCGCCGTTCCCCGATCCGCAGATGCGGGCGCTGATCGCGCTTCTGGCCGACTTGCGCGGCCGCTGGCCGATCCCGCCCGAGCGGGTCATCGGGCATTCCGACATGGCGCCGGGGCGCAAGCAGGACCCCGGCCCGCGCTTCGACTGGCGCCGCGTCGCGCTTGCCGGCCAGTCCGTCTGGCCGGAGCCGGGTGGCGATCCCGAGGCGCCGCTGGCGTCGAGCCTGACCCGGATCGGCTATCCCGAAGCCGACCCGCAGACGCGGCTTGCCGCGTTCCGCCTGCGCTTCCGCCCCTGGGCCTCGGGTCCCGAGGACGCGACCGACCGGGCGCTCGCCGCCGATCTTGCGCGTCGGTTCCCGGTTGACGGAGCGGCGTGACTCGCCTAACTGCGACGGTGTGCGGAGGGCCGGATGACCGCGGGGGCCGCAGGGCCAGCGAGGAAAGTCCGGACTCCAGGAAGCAAGGGTGCCGGGTAACGCCCGGCGGGGGCAACCCCAGGGAAAGCGCCACAGAGAACGAGACCGCCGCGCATGCGCGGCAAGGGTGAAACGGTGGGGCAAGAGCCCACCGCGGGACTGGCAACAGGACCGGCATGGCAAGCCCCACCCGGAGCAATGCCGAATAGGGGCCTCGCGCGGGCCGCGTCCGGGCAACCGGAGACCGCCGCAGGGATGCTTCGACCCGAGAGGCCCGGGTTGGCAGCTTGATCCCGCCGGCAACGGCGGGGCCAGAGGAATGGTCATCCAGGGGGTTCGCCCCCGGACAGAATCCGGCTTACAGGCCCTCCGCACGGTTTTCCGGCCTGTCTTGGCGATCATCGGAATGCTACACTCGGACGATAGCATCCGTCCGGCCACCAGCAGAGGGGATCCCGCCATGAGTTTCGTGAGAACGCTTGCCACGCTGGCCGTCGGTTTTGCCGCGGCCAAAGGGTTCGAGGCCTTCAAGAAGGGCGGCGGCATGGCCGGTCTGCAGGAGCGGATGAAGGACAATCCCACGCTTGCAGGCCTGGCGGACCAGTTCGACAAGACGGTCGAGAAGCTTGGCGTTCCCGGCGGCGCCGAAGGCGTGCGTGACGCGATGAACCGGATGGGCGACACGGTCGCCAAGGGAAGCGAGTCCGCCATGGCGACCCTCGGCGGGCTGATGACTTCGCTGGCCGGGGCCGCGGCGACCGGCCTGGGCGCGGCGGGTGGAATGTTCGACGCGCTCACCGGCACCACCGCGGGGTCCGCCGCGGCCGAGGCCAATGCGAAGCTGATGATCCGGGCGATGATCCAGGCGGCCAAGGCCGATGGCACCATCGACCCCGAGGAGCGGGCGACGATCATGGAGCATCTCAAGGACGCATCGCCCGAGGAGATGGCCTACGTGCAGGCCCAGTTCGACGCCCCGCTCGACCCGCTTGCGCTTGCGGCCGACACCGGTGCCGAGGCGCGCGCGCAGGTCTATTCGGCGGCGGCCATGACCATGCGGGCTGACAGCGCGGCCGAGCGGGCCTTCCTTGCGACGCTGGCGCAGGGGCTCGGGCTCGACGCCAAGACCCTGGCCGACCTGCACGCGACGATGGGGATCTCTCCGGGCGCCTGATCGCGGGGCGCCGGCACGGGTTTTGGCCTTGACTCGGGATCGGGCATGGCTAAAAGGCGGGCTTCAAGGATTTCGCGGGCGCGCGTCGGCGTGCGTCCTGGCAGTGGAGACGAACAATGGCGAAGCCGACGACGATCAAGATCCGTCTGAACTCGACGGCGGGCACCGGGCACTTCTACGTGACCAAGAAGAACGCCCGCACCATGACCGAAAAGATGACCGTCAACAAATACGACCCGGTCGTGCGCAAGCATGTCGAGTACAAGGAAGGCAAGATCAAGTAGGATCCTGCCGCATGGAGCCGCTGACAGGGCCGCGCCGCCGGGTGCGGCCTTTTGCATTGCGGGGCGTGGTCATGGTGGGGACTGACGTCTCCTTCCGGATTGCCGGGCGGGCCGACCTGTCGGGGGTGGATGCCCTGCTGGCGCGCAGCTATCCGCGGCTGCTCAAGGCGGACTACCCGGCCTCGGTGCTGGTGACGGCGCTGCCGCTCATCGCGCGGGCGCGGCCCGAACTCCTGGCCTCGGGAACCTACTGGGTGGCGGTCATGGACGGGGCGATCGTGGGCGCGGGTGGCTGGAGCCATGGCGCGCCGGGCGACGGGTGGGCGGCCGGGAGGCTTGGCCATGTGCGCCACCTGGTGACGGATGACCGGCTTCTGCGGCGGGGTATCGCTCGTGGGCTCATGGAGCGCGCCATGGCGCAGGCGCGGGCCGCGGGGGTGGAGCGGCTCGACTGTCTGTCTACCCGCACGGCGGTGCCGTTCTACGCCGCGGCCGGGTTCACGGCGCTGGGCGAGGTCGAGGTGCGGCTGCGGGAGGGGATAGGCTTTCCCGCGGTGCGGATGGTCCTTGCCCTGTGACGAAAAGGGCCGGGGGATCGTCCCCCGGCCCATTGGTCGTGCGTCACGCCCGGCTGGCGTGGGGCGTCATTCGCGGTTGCCCATGAACTGCAGCAGGAACATGAACATGTTCAGGAAGTCGAGGTAGAGGTTCAGCGCCCCCATGATCGCCGACTTGCCCAGCCATTCCTGATCGCCCTGCGCGGCCATGGCGAGGTAGGTGTTCTTGATGTTCTGCGTGTCGAAGGCCGTCAGGCCGGCGAAGATCAGAACACCCAGCACCGAGATCGCGAACTGCACCGCCGAGGACGCGAGGAAGATGTTGACGAGCGAGGCGACGAGGATGCCGATCACGCCCATGATGAGAAACGATCCCCAGCCCGAGATGTCGCGCTTGGTGGTGTAGCCCCAGAGCGACAGGCCCGCGAAGGCGATCGCCGTGACGAGGAAGGTCTGCACGATCGAATAGCCGGTGAAGGCCACGAAGATGAAGCTGAGCGACAGCCCCATCAGCGCCGAATAGACATAGAACACCAGCTGCGCCGCAGCGGCG
This sequence comes from Pseudomonadota bacterium, assembly GCA_049324535.1. GTDB lineage: Bacteria > Pseudomonadota > Alphaproteobacteria > Rhodobacterales > Rhodobacteraceae > JBMOOG01. Next base: position 688,322 of record JBMOOG010000001.1, read on the forward strand.
GACATGCGGTTGATCATCGCGCCAAAGGCGAAGACCACGATCAGCGGCGCGAACATCACCACCCATTTCAGCGGCGAGCCGAAGATCGCGCCGACCATGGCCTCGTTGGTGCCGACGGCCCAGGCAACCAGAGCCGTGATGAGCATTCCCACGGACATCAGCCCGTAGACCTTGTTCATGTGGGCGCGCAGGCCTTCGTCGATCTCGACCGTCCGGGTGCCCACCCGCGTCCGGGGGATCGTGTTGTAGTCAGCCATGGATGCCTCCAGTTGCGAAAACCGTGGCCGGGCATTCAGCACCCGGCCTTGGCGTCGAATATTGGCAGAGCATGTCGCTTTTTCAAGAATTGCTGCGGCGCGATTCCGCCATTTATCGCAGCCATTGCACCGGCACGTCCCAGACCGGCCGCGCGGTTTCGGCCCGCGCTTCGTCGGGACTGCAGCCGATATCGTCCAGAAGCCGGCTCTCCAGCCGGGCCAGCGCCCGGCGCTGACGTGCGGCGGCGGCCATGAGCGACAGGCCGCGCCAAAGGCGGATCGGATGCGCGGAGAGCGCGCGGGGCAGGGTGCGATCCATGAGTGTGTTCCCCTTTTCTGATGATGGATGGCTGTCCATCCATGACGATGCTTGATCCTTATGCGCCGATGTGATGATTTATGGAAATGAATGATTGTTGGATCATGAATCACGGAGTGTGATATGCCCCGCAACTTGGACCTGGCGGCGCTCCGGTCGCTGGTGACCGTGGCCGAACTCGGTGGCGTCACCCGTGCCGCCGGCGTGCTGAACCTGACGCAATCGGCCGTCTCCATGCAGATCAAGCGGCTGGAAGACGCGATGAACCTCTCGTTCTTCTCGCGCGCGGCCCGCAAGCTGACGCTGACGCCCGAAGGCGAACAGCTCCTGTCCTACGCGCGGCGGATGCTGGCGTTGAACGACGAGGCGCTCTCGCGGCTGACCACCGGCGCCTACCAGGGCGAGTTCCGGCTGGGGATCCCGCATGACATCGTCTACCCGCAGATTCCGATGGTCCTGAAGCGGCTGGCGGCCGAATACCCGCGGGTTCGGATCAACCTCGTCGCCTGCTTCACCAAATTCCTGCACGAGGATTTCGAGCGCGGCGAATACGACATGATCCTGACCACCGAGGATGCGCCGCGCCCCGGCGGAGAGATCCTCGCCACCCGCGATCTGGTCTGGGTCGGGGCGCCGGGCGGAACCGCCTGGCAGCGCCGGCCGCTCCGGCTCGGCTTCAAGGATTCCTGCATCTTCCGCACCCATGCGCAGCGCGCGCTCGACGGGGCGGGAATACCCTGGGAAATGGGGTTCGAGGGCCAGTCCGAGCAGGTGATCGAGGCAACGGTCGCGGCCGACCTCGCGATCTCGGCGCGGATGCGGGGAACGATCCCCGAAGCCACCGAGGTGATCGAGTCCGGCAATGCCCTGCCCGACCTCGGCAAGCTGCACATCTGCTTCTACGATTCCGGCCGCCAGAAGGGCGAGGTGGCCGAGGCCCTCGCCTGTCAGATCCGCTGCGCCTACTCGGACTGACAGTCGATGACGACCTTGCCCGTCGCGCGCCGCGACCGCAGGAGTTCGAGCCCCTCGGCCGCGCGCGACAGCGGCAGGCGGTGGCTGATGTGGGGATGCAGTCCGCCCTCCTCGTACCAGCCGATGAGGGTCCTGAGGCTCGAGGTCAGCGCCTCGGGGCGGAACTTCAGATAGCCGCCCCAGTAGAAGCCGATCATCGACAGGTTCTTCACCAGCAGATGGTTGGCCGGCACGGCGGGCACCGTGCCGCTGGCAAAGCCGATGACCAGATGCCGGCCCTCGGGGCGCAGCGCGCGCAGCGCGGCCGCGCCCTGTTCGCCGCCGACCGGGTCGTAGACGACGTCGGCTCCGCCCAGGGCGCGCAGGGCGCCGCGCAGATCGGGGGTCCGGTCGCTGTCGATCAGGGCATCCGCGCCGGCGGCGCGCGCCGTCTCGAGCCTCGCCTCGCCGCGCGCCACCGCGATCACCCGCGCGCCCAGCCGGTGGCCGATCTCGACGGCGGTCAGGCCCACCCCGCCGGCGGCGCCCAGCACCACCAGCGTCTCGCCCGCTGCAAGGCGCGCGCGATCCGCGAGCGCCAGATGGCTGGTGCCGTAGGCGATCTGGAAGCCGGCGGCGACGTCGAAGGGCATCGCGTCCGGCAGGGGCAGGCAACGGTCGGCCGGAAAGCAGCCGTAGTCGGCAAGTCCGCCCGATCCCGAGAAGACCGCCACCCGCGTGCCGGGCGGCGGGCCATCGGTGCCGGGCCCGAGCGCCTCGACCGTGCCGGCCAGTTCCAGCCCCAGCGTCGCGGGCAGCGGCGGCAGGTCCTGATATTCGCCCTTCTCCATCAGGAGATCGGCGAAATTCAGCCCACAGGCGGCGATCCGGATCCGGACTTCGCCGGGCCCAGGCTCGGGAATCGCGACCTCGGCAAGCGTCGCGCGGTCGCCGTAACGGTCCAGCTGAAAGGCCCTCATGCGCGTTTCTCCGGTGTTCTGCGCGGGGCCGGGCGGCCCCGTTCGCGGCTCTGGTGTTCTCGTTTTGCGCAATGCAACCGTGAATTGCGATACGATTCGCAAAACGCATTGCAATATGCAATAGTCTGGCGTGGCGAGTGTCGGAAAGGCTCTGCTATCAGGGCGCGATTGTTTCGCCGCGTGGCAAGTTCCTCGCGTAAGTGTCGTTGCGGCAATCGCCGCGCAACGATCGTCGTCGGCGGAAAAATTCTTACGGTCGGGGCTATGCTTGGCACGAAAATTGCTTTCTTATGGGGTGGGGCAAGTGTGATTACTTGGTATTCTCAGGAGAGTTCTTATGAAACACCCGGTTGACGTGCATGTTGGCAAGCGCGTCCGTCATCGTCGCTGGATGATCGGCATGACGCAACAGCAGCTTGCCGACAAGGTCGGCATCAAGTTCCAGCAGATCCAGAAATACGAAACCGGCATGAACCGCATTTCGGCGTCCCGGCTCTGGGACATCGGCGAGGCGCTCAGCGTTCCGATCAGCTTCTTCTTCGAAGGGCTGGACAGCCGCGCGCCCCGGGTGGACGAGGTTGCGGGCGACATTCTGGCCGACAAGGAGGCGCTTCTGCTGGTGCGATCCTATTACGCGATCCCCGAAGCGCAGCGTCGCCGCCTGTTCGAACTGGCCAAGGTCCTGTCCGACGCGGCCTGAGCCGCGCCGGCCTTGACCGGCCCCTCGGGCGAAGGCTACGCCTGACGCAGCAGCGCGAGGGGCCGATGACCGTATCCGACAACGACCGCCAGGCATTGGTCCGCACGGCTCATGCCCTGGCGGATGCTGCGCGAGAGGCCACTCTCGCGCATTTCCGGTCCGACGATCTGGCGGCCGACACCAAGGAGACGGAACGCTTCGACCCGGTCACGGTGGCCGACCGCGAGTCCGAGCGCCGGATGCGCGCGATCCTCGAACGCGAACGGCCGCAGGACGCGATCCTCGGCGAGGAGTTCGGGGCGCGTGAGGGCACGTCGGGGCTGACCTGGGTGCTCGACCCGATCGACGGGACGCGCAGCTATCTGTGCGGCACGCCCACCTGGGGCGTGCTGATCTCGGTCGCGGACGAAACCGGCCCGATCTTCGGGATCATCGACCAGCCCTACATCGGCGAGCGGTTCATCGGAGGCCTCGGTCTGGCCGAGGTCACGGGTCCGCTGGGCAGCCGCGCCCTGCGCGCGCGCCCCGCACGGCCGCTTGCGCAGGCGATCCTGATGTCCACCTTCCCCGAGGTCGGCACGCCCGAGGAGGGCGCGGCCTTCCGCAAGGTTGCGGCGCGGGCGCGGCTGACCCGCTACGGCACCGACTGCTACGCCTATGCGCTGATCGCCGCCGGGCAGATCGACCTTGTGGTCGAGGCGGGGCTTCAGGCCTACGACGTGCAGGCGCCGATCGCGGTGATCGAGGCGGCGGGGGGCATTGTCACCGACTGGCAGGGCCGGCCCGCGCATCAGGGCGGGCGCATCCTGGCCGCGGCCAATCGCGCCATCCATGCCGAGGCGCTGGCGCTTCTGAACGGCTGAGACTTGGCGCGCGCGCCGGGTGCGGCTAACGTGTCCGCGCCCGCGAGTCCTTGACCCCTTCTGTCGCGCGCCGTTCCCGTCCGCCGAAGGGGGTGGCAAGGGGAACGCATGTCCACATCCTCCGAAATCCTGATCCGCGGCGCCGACCGGGTGCTGACCATGGACGACGCCGGCATCGAGCTTGCGTCGGCCGACATCCTGATCCGCGGAGGCGCGATCGCCGCGGTGGGGCCGGGGCTGGCCACAACGGGCCGGATCGTCGAGGCGCGGGGCTGTCTCGTGACGCCGGGTCTCGTCAACACGCATCACCACCTCTACCAGACGCTGACCCGCGCGGTGCCGGGGGCGCAGGACGCGCTCCTGTTCGGCTGGCTGAAGACGCTCTACCCGATCTGGGCGCGGTTCGGCCCCGAGGAGATCTTCGTCTCGGCGCAGATCGGGCTCGCGGAACTGGCGCTCTCGGGCTGCACGCTTACCTCGGACCACCTCTACCTCTACCCGAACGGCGCGCGGCTCGACGACACCATTGCGGCGGCGGCCGAGGTCGGGCTGCGGTTCCATCCCACCCGGGGGGCCATGTCGATCGGCGAATCCTCCGGCGGCCTGCCGCCCGACAGCCTGGTCGAGCGCGAGCGGGCCATCCTCGACGACATGATCCGGGTGGTCGATGCCTTCCACGACCCGCGGCCCGGCGCCATGGTCCGGGTGGGCCTTGCGCCCTGTTCGCCCTTCTCGGTGTCGTGCGACCTGATGCGCGAGACGGCGCTTCTGGCCCGGGACAAGCGGGTGATGCTGCACACGCATCTGGCCGAGAACGACGAGGACATCGCCTATTCGCTCGCGCAGTTCGGCTGCCGGCCGGGACAGTATGCCGAGGATCTGGGCTGGACCGGTGCCGATGTCTGGCACGCCCATTGCGTCAAGCTCGACGGCTCCGAGATCGGGCTTTTCGCCCGGTCGCGCACCGGGGTTGCGCATTGCCCCTGTTCGAACTGCCGCCTCGGCTCCGGCATCGCGCCGGTCCGCGCCATGCGCGATGCGGGCGTGCGGGTCGGGCTTGGCGTCGACGGATCGGCCTCGAACGACACCGGCAATCTTGTGGCCGAGGCGCGGCAGGCGATGCTTCTGCAACGGGTTGCGCGCGGTGCGGATGCGATGAGCGCGCGCGAGGCGCTGCGCATCGCCACACGGGGCGGGGCCGAGGTGCTTGGGCGCGACGACTGCGGGCAGATCGCGCCGGGAATGCGGGCGGACATCGCCGTGTGGGATCTCTCGGGCGTCGAGGCCGCCGGCAGCTGGGATCCGGCCGCGCTTCTGCTGGCCGGACCGACCCGGGTGCGCGACCTCTTCGTCGAGGGGCGGCCGATCGTCCGCGACGGTGCGCTGACAACGCTGGATCTGCCGCGGGCCGTCGCCCGCCAGAACCGCCTGGCGCGCCGCCTCGCCGGGTAAACCCTAGCGGCGGCCGGGCACCAGCAGCGCCAGAAGCAGCAAGAGCGCGGCGGCCCCGAAATAAAGCGCGAGACCGGGGCTGTCCGCGATGTCGATCCGACCGAAGGCACGGCCAAGATCGCGCCAGTCCGGCATCGGCACGCCGATCTTCTGGAACTCGTCCCGGGCGTGCAGGACGATCCGGGCGACGATCGCGAAGGGCAGGGCGCCGGTCAGGATCACGAGGAGCCTCGGCGCCGACCAGAGCAGCGACAGCAGTCCGGTCAGCGCGGCAAGGGCGAAGGTGCCGACGAAGATCCCGACTTCAAGCGGGGCGTCGGCCAGCCGGCGCAGCCCGAAGTCCGACATGATGCGGTAGGGCGAGAGGTCGTTCCCGAAGGGGCCGGAGGCCCAGGGAAGCACGTAGCTGACCGCGAGCAGGAAGCAGAGCAGCGTGATGAGTTTCGGATAGCGCATGACGGACTCCGGGCCGGCTCGGCGCGAGCCTAGACCAGCGCCCGCCAGGGGTAAACGGTCCCGTGACGGTCAGGCCGGCCGGCCCCCGATCCAGACCGCACCGATCGCCCGGTCGTCGCCCATCATGATCGTCGGGAAGAGCGCTTCCCAGATGTCGGCGGCGCGCTCCGCCCGCTGGGCGATCGCCGGCGTCGACGCGAGGTCGATCACGACGAGGTCCGCTTCCATCCCCACCGCGATGTTGCCGATCAGGTGATCGGCGCGCAGCGCGCGCGCCGCGCCCTGCGTCGCGAGCCACCACAGCGCGGAGGGGTGCAGCGGGTTGTGGCGAAGCTGCGCCACCTCGTAGGCCGCGGCCATCGTGCGCAGCATCGAGAACGACGACCCGCCCCCGGTGTCGGTCGCAAGCCCGATCCGGTGCCCGGCGGCCGCGAGGCCGCCCATGTCGAACAGCCCCGATCCGATGAAGGTGTTCGAAGTCGGGCAATGCACAAGGCTCGCGTCCACCTCGTATAGCCGCGCCCGTTCGCGCGGTTCCAGATGGATCGCATGGCCGAAGACCGCACCGGGGCCCAGAAGGTTGAACCGCTCGTAGGTGTCGAGATAGTCGCGCGCCTCGGGGAAAAGCGCCTTGACCCAGGCGATCTCGTCGGTCTGCTCGCTCAGGTGCGTCTGCATGAGCGTGCCGGGCAGCTCCGTCCAGAGCGTCCCCATCGCGTCGAGCTGTTCGGGTGAAGAGGTCGGCGAGAACCGGGGCGTCACCACATAGGACAGCCGGCCCACGCCGTGCCATTTCGCCGCCAGCGCCTTCGACTGGTCATAGGCCGTCTGCGGCGTGTCGCGCAGGCCCTCGGGTGCGTTGCGGTCCATGCAGGTCTTGCCGGCCCAGGCGCGCACCCCCCGGGACCGCGCCTCGGAAAAGAAGGCCTCGACGCTTTCGGGATGGATGGTGCAGTAGCTGCACATGGAAGTGGTGCCATGGGCCCGCGCCAGGTCGAAGTAGCGCGCGGCGATCGTCGCGGCGTGTCCGGCGTCGCCGAACCGCATCTCTTCGGGAAAGGTGTAGGTGTTCAGCCAGTCGATCAGCCGCTTGCCCCACGAGGCAATGATCGCCGTCTGCGGATAGTGCACATGCGCATCGATGAACCCGGCCGAGATCAGCCCCCGTCCGTAGTCCGTCACCCGCGCCTGCGGATGGGACCGGCGCAGGTCGTCGGCCTCGCCCACCGCGGCGATGCGACCGCCCTCGATCAGCACGCCCCCCCGCGACGAATGGCGGGCCGCGCCCGGTCCCTCGCGCAGCGCATCGCCCGCAAAGGCAAGCGTCTGGCCGATCAGCAATTCCTGCATCCCGCATCCCTTCCCGTTCCGCGCCCTCAGTCTAACCCCGCAGCCCCGCGCGGCAAATCCGGCCATTTGGCGCTATTTCTTTGAAACACCTTCCGTTAGGGTCGCGGCAATGGCGCGGGGGGGGCAATGGTCGCGACCGACACCGACACGGATGCATGCATCACGCGCGATCGGCCCGGCCGGTCCGCCCATGCGATCCGCGTAGGTCCGCCGCATCGCCCGACCGGCGGCGTCAGGCCGGGCACGTCCCCGCCGTCCTGGCACGGGGCCGCCCCGAGGGCCAGGACCGCAACGCCTCCGCGCGCCCTGCCGGTCCCTGCCAGGCGGTGGCTTGCGTGACCCATGCCGCGCTGAAGGAGGCGGCCCGCGCCGCCGCGATGGCGCGCCGGGCCGAGGCCCATGCGGCGCACCGCGGCGACGCCGCCCGCCATCTGCGGGCGGTGCTTGCGGCCCATGCCGGCCGGCCGCTTTCGGGCTACATGCCGATGCGCTCCGAGATCGACCCGCTGCCGGCGATGGCCGCGCACCGGGGGCCCGTCGCCGTCCCGGTGATCGAGGGGAAGGGCCAGCCGCTCCGCTTCCGCGCCTGGCACCCCTCGGCCCCGATGATTCCGGGGCGGTTCGGGGCGCTGATCCCCGAGACCGGCGACTGGATCACCCCCGAGGTGCTGATCGTGCCGCTGGTCGCCTTCGATCGCGCCGGCAACCGGCTCGGCTATGGCGGCGGCTTCTACGACCGCACGCTCGAAGCCCTGCGCGCCCGCGGCCCCGTCACCGCCATCGGCTTCGCCTGGGCCGCGCAGGAAACCGACGCGCTCCCGCTCGAACCCACCGACCAGCCGCTCGATCTGATCGTGACCGAAACCGGGATCCTGCGGCCCGTCCGCTGATCCCATCTCACTGGTCCAAATATCCCGGGGGTCCGGGGGCAGCGCCCCCCCCCCCCCCCCCCCCCCCCCCCCCCCCCCCCCCCCCCCCCCCCCCCCCCCCCCCCCCCCCCCCCCCCCCCCCCGCCGGGTTCAGCGCTGGGCCACCCGCCAGCGCGGGCTTTCCCAGACCGGCGCATTCGACGGCGGCAGCAGCGGGCGGCCCAGAATGTGGTCGGCCGCCTTCTCGCCGACCATGATCGACGGGGCGTTCAGGTTGCCGTTGGTGATGCGCGGAAAGATGGAACTGTCCGCCACCCGCAGCCGGTCGATGCCGATGACCCGGCATTCGGGGTCCACGACCGCCATCGGATCGTCGGCCCGGCCCATCCGCGCGGTGCCGCAGGGATGGTAGGCGCTCTCGACATGCGCGCGCAGGAAGGCGTCGATCTCGGCGTCGGTCTGCACGGCAGGCCCGGGCTGGATCTCGTGCTTCACGAAGGGCCGGAAGGCCTCCTGAGCGAAGATCTCGCGCGTCAGGCGCACGCAGCGCCGGAACTCCACCCAGTCGTCGGGATGCGACATGTAGTTGAACCGGATCTCGGGGGCCTCGCCCGGATTGCCGGACCGCAGGCGCACGGTCCCGCGCGACTTCGACCGCATCGGGCCGACATGGGCCTGGAACCCGTGGCCCTCCGCGACGGCCTTGCCATCGTAGCGCACCGCGATCGGCAGGAAGTGATACTGGATGTCGGGGTAATCGACCCCCGGAGCCGACCGGATGAAGGCGCAGCTCTCGAACTGGTTCGACGCGCCGAGCCCGGTCCGGGTGAAGAGCCACTGCGCCCCGATCACGGCCTTTCCGAGCAGGTTCCAGTATTTGTAGAGGGTGATCGGCAGCTTGCTGGCGTATTGCATGTAGATCTCCAGATGGTCCTGGAGATTGGCGCCCACGCCCGGCCGGTCGGCGAGGACCGGGATGCCGTGTTCCGCCAGATGCGCGGCCGGCCCCACCCCCGAAAGCATCAGGAGCTTCGGCGTGTTCAGCGACGAGGCGGCGAGGATAACCTCGGCGCGCGCCTTCACCACCTCGATATGGCCGCCGCGGTCGATCTCGACGCCCTTCGCCTGGCCGCGGTCGATGACCACGCGCCGCGCCAGGGCGCGGATGAGCTGCACCCGCCCCGTGCGCAGCGCGGGTTTCAGGTAGGCGTTCGCGGCCGACCAGCGCCGACCCTTCCAGATCGTCGCCTCCATCGCGCCGAAGCCTTCCTGCTTCTCGCCGTTGTAGTCGGCCGTCACCTCGTAGCCGGCCTGCCGTCCGGCCTCGACGAAGGCATGGAACAACGGATTGGCGCGCGGCCCGCGGGTCACGTGCAGGGGCCCGGAGTCGCCGCGATGGGCGCTGTCGCCGCTCTCGCCGCCGTGCCAGGTCTCCATCCGCCGGAAATAGGGAAGCACGTCGGCGTAGGACCAGCCCTGCGCCCCGGCCTCGGACCAGTGGTCGAAGTCCTTCGCGTGGCCGCGCACGAAGACCATGCCGTTGATCGAGGACGATCCCCCGATCACCTTGCCCCGCGGCGTGGCCAGCACCCGTCCGTCCAGATGCGGCTCGGGCTCGGTCTTCAGGCCCCAGTCGTAAAGCCCCATGTTCATCGGATAGCTGAGCGCCGCCGGCATCTGGATGAAGGGCCCGGCATCCGACCCGCCGTATTCAATCACGATCACCGACTTGCCGGCCTCGGCCAGCCGATAGGCCGTCGCGCATCCGGCGCTGCCCGCGCCGACGATGACGTAATCCGCCGCAAGCCCGTCGCCGCGCGCCCGTCCGATGCTGCCGCTCATCGCCCGCCTCCGTTGGCCTGGATCAGTAGGGGGCCTCCACCGGCCCCATGTTCACGTAGACCGACTTCACCTGGGTGTAGTGCTCGACCGCCGCGTGCCCGTTCTCGCGTCCGACACCCGACCGCTTGACGCCGCCGAAGGGGGCCTCGACCGGGGTGAGGTTGTAGGCGTTGATCCAGCACGTCCCGGCCTCCAGCCGCCCGATCACCCGATGCGCGCGGGCCATGTCGGCCGTGAACACCCCGGCCGCAAGGCCGAAGTCGGTGGCGTTGGCGCGCGCGATCACCTCGTCCTCGCTGTCGAAGTCGAGAACCGCCATGACCGGGCCGAAGATCTCTTCGCGCGCGATCGTCATCGTGTCGGTCACGTCGGCGAAGACGGTGGGCCGGATCCAGAACCCCGCGTTCGGGCCGGCCATGCCCCCGGTGATCAGGCGCGCACCCTCGCGCCGGCCAGCCTCGATGTAGGCCATGACCTTCGCGTGCTGCGCGGCCGAGATCACCGGACCCATCTGGGTGGCCTCGTCCATGGGATCGCCCAGGCGGATCGCCTCGGTCCGTTCCCTCAGCCGTTCGAGAAAGCGCGCCTTGATGCCGCGCTGCACGAAGACGCGCGTGCCGTTCGAACAGACCTGCCCGGCCGAATAGAAGTTGCCGAGCATCGCCCCGCCGACCGCGTCCTCGAGCGAGGCGTCGTCGAAGACGATCAGCGGCGACTTGCCCCCGAGTTCCATGGTGACATGGCGGATGCCCTCGGCCGCCTGGGCATAGACCTTGCGGCCGGTCGGGACCGACCCGGTGAGCGAGACCTTCGCGACCCGCGCGTCCGACACCAGTGCCCCACCGACCGCGCCCCGCCCCTGCACCACGTTGAAGAGACCGGGGGGCAGGCCCGCCTCGGTCAGGATCGCGGCGAGTTCCAGCGCGCCCAGAGGCGTGACCTCGGAGGGCTTGAACACCATCGCATTGCCGAAGGCGAGCGCCGGGGCCGCCTTCCAGCAGGCGATCTGGGTCGGGTAGTTCCAGGCGCCGATGCCCACGCAGACGCCGATGGGTTCGCGGATCGTGTAGACGAAGTCGCGCCCGAGCGGGATCGTCTCGCCGGTGACGGTCGGCGCCAGTCCCGCGAAATATTCGAGCGCGTCCGCCCCCGAGGCCGCATCGGCCACGAGCGTTTCCTGAAGCGGCTTGCCGGTGTCGAGCGTCTCGAGTTCCGACAGCGCACGGTTGCGTTCGCGGATCAGGTCGGCCGCCCGGCGCAGGATCCGCGCGCGTTCGACCGGCCGGGTCCGGGCCCAGTCGGACTGGGCGCGGGCGGCGGCGGCGAGCGCCCGGTCGATCAGCGCGGGCGTGGCCTCGTGCAGGCGCGCGATCACCTCGCCGGTGGCGGGGTAGAGCACCTCGAGCGGGGTGCCGGCAGGATCGTCCACGAAGGCGCCGTCGATGAAGTGACTGCCCTTGGGCTGCGCTTTCATGCCTTGGTCTCCAGTTCGAGCGAAAGGTGGTCCAGCACCAGCGCCGCCGCCGCCGCGCCATCCGGCGTGCCCCTGGTCAGCGCCTCGCGGATGTAGACGCCGTCGATCAGCGCGCCGAGCCCGCGGGCAATGCCGTCCGCGCGCGCGCCGACCAGCGGCCGCAGGTCGTGCACGAGGTTCGACCGCAGCCGCGCCTGGTAGACGCCGAGGAGCCGCTTGGCCTCGGGCAGGGTCTGGGCGAGGACGTAGAAGTTGAGCCAGGCGCCCACGACCTCGCGCCGGAAGCTGCCGCTGGCGAAGGAGGCCCGGATGATCGCGACCAGTCGTCCGCGCGGTCCCTCGGCCGCGGCCAGCGCGCCGCGCACCTCGGCGCCGTAGAGGGTCAGGATATGGCGCATGGCCGCAAGAAAGATCTGTTCCTTCGAGCCGAAGTAGTGATGCGCCAGCGCCGAGGACATGCCGGCGCGCCGGGCGATCTGCGCCACAGTCACGTCGAGCGAACCCGCGCGGCCGATCTCGGCGATCGTCGCCTTGACAAGCGCCTCGCGGCGGATGGGTTCCATACCGACTTTCGGCATCCTGCACCTCTGAGCGAAGACGCTTCCTACACTTGCGTTTGTTGACTGGTCAATCAAGAAAAACCTCGACCGGCAGCCGCTGCCACGGCTTGGCCGGGCGCCGCAAGTCCGGGTAGGCTGTGCCCGGCAAGCGCTGCGGGCAGATTCTTCTTGCCTGAGGGCCGACTCGCGCTTTTATTGACTCGTCAATCAAAGAAAACAGGGAGAGACACAATGACACTCCGCACGACGCTGATGGCCGTCGCTGCCGCCGCCGGGCTTGCCGCCCCGGCCGTGGGCGCGGGCTGCGACAAGGTGACCTTCGCCGACGTGGGCTGGACGGACATCGCCGCGACGACCGGCGCGGCCTCGGTGATCCTTCAGGCCCTTGGCTACGAGACCGACGTCAAGGTCCTGTCGGTGCCGGTGACGTACACGGCGCTGGGCCAGGGGGACGTGGACGTCTTCCTCGGCAACTGGATGCCGACGATGGAGGCCGACATCGCGCCCTATCGCGAGGCCGGCACGGTCGAGACGATCCGGGCCAATCTGGAAGGCGCGAAATACACGCTGGCCACCAACGCCAAGGGCGCCGAGCTGGGCATTGCCGACTTTGCCGACATCGCGGCGCACAAGGCCGATCTCGACGGCAAGATCTACGGCATCGAGCCCGGCAACGACGGCAACCGCCTGATCCTGGGCATGATCGACAGCGATGCCTTCGGGCTGAAGGGTTTCGAACTGGTCGAGAGCAGCGAGCAGGGGATGCTGGCCGAGGTGGCGCGCGCCGATGCCGCCGGCAAGCCTATCGTGTTCCTTGGCTGGGAACCCCACCCGATGAACGCCAATTTCACGCTGACCTATCTGACTGGCGGCGATGAATACTTCGGGCCGAACCTCGGCGGTGCGACGATCTACACCAACACCCGCAAGGGCTACGCGGCCGAATGCACCAATGTCGGAAAGTTCCTGGAGAACCTCGTCTTCACCCTGCCGATGGAGAACGAGATCATGGGCAAGATCCTGGACGGCGGCGAGGACCCGAACACCGCCGCCAAGAGCTGGCTTGCCGGGCACCCCGAAGTCTGGGGCCCCTGGCTGGACGGCGTGACCACCAAGGACGGCGGCGATGCCAAGGCCGCGGTCGAAGCCGCACTGAAGTGAACGCGGGCAGGCCGGGGGCGCCGCCCCCGGCCCGCAGGATGCGCGGGCCCAGAGCGAAGGCCCGGACCCGCGGGATGCGCGGGCCAAGGCGAAGGGGTGCGTCCGACGCCCCGCAATCCGGCACAGGGACAGGGTGCATGGAAGGCTTGATGGACTGGCTTACCGGGACGAAGATTCCGGTTGGGCGGACGGCCAAGGCGGTGTTCGACTGGCTGAAGGCCCATGCGACCGGGTTCTTCGACGCCCTGTCGGCGGCGATGCAGGGGCTGATCGACGCCATCCTCTGGGTGTTGCAGTCGCCGCCGGCGCTGGTGGTGATCGCGGTCTTCGTGGGCCTCACCTGGTTCATCCAGAGATCCTGGCAGACGGCGCTTCTGGTCTTGCTGGGCTTTCTCTTCATCCTCAACCAGGGCTACTGGAAGGCCACCACCGAAAGCCTGACGCTGGTCCTGTCCTCCTGCGTGGTCTGCATGGCGCTCGGCGTGCCGATCGGGATCGCCGCGGCGCATCGGCCGCGGCTCTACGCCTGGATGCGGCCGGTGCTCGACCTGATGCAGACGCTGCCAACCTTCGTCTATCTGATCCCGGCGATCGTCTTCTTCGGCATCGGGATGGTGCCCGGCCTCATCGCCACCGTCATCTTCGTGCTGCCCGCACCGATCCGGCTGACGCATCTTGGCGTGTCCTCGACGCCCGAGCCGCTTCTCGAGGCGGCGCGCGCCTTCGGGGCGACCTCGCGGCAGGTGCTCTGGAAGGTCGAGCTGCCGAGCGCCGCCCCGCAGATCATGGCGGGGCTGAACCAGACCATCATGCTGTCGCTGTCGATGGTGGTGATCGCGGCCCTGGTCGGCGCCAACGGGCTGGGCGTGCCGGTGGTGCGGGCGCTGAATTCGGTCAACACCGCGCTCGGCTTCGAATCGGGCTTCATAATCGTTGTCGTCGCGATCATCCTTGACCGCATGCTGCGGTGGGAGCGTCGGAGATGACCGTGATCACCGACCCCAGGCAGACGGCCGGCATCGCGGTGCGCTTCGACAACGTCTCGATCGTCTTCGGCCCGAACCCGGACCGCGCCCTGCCGCTGATGGACGCCGGCCAGAGCCGGGCCGAGATCCAGCAGGCCACCGGCCAGGTGCTGGGGGTGCACAACTGTTCGCTCGACGTCGCCGAGGGCGAGATCCTCGTGCTCATGGGCCTGTCGGGGTCGGGGAAATCGACGCTGTTGCGGGCGGTGAACGGGCTCAATCCGGTCTGCCGGGGGGCGGTGCAGGTCTGCGACGGCAACGCGCTTGTGGACGTGACGCACGCCGATGCCGCGACCCTGCGCCGGATCCGGCTGAGCCGGGTGGCGATGGTCTTCCAGCAGTTCGGCCTGCTGCCCTGGCGCAGCGTGCGCGAAAACGTCGGGCTGGGCCTCGAGCTTGGCGGCATGTCCAAGGCCGAGCGGCGCGACCGGGTCGATGCGCAGCTTGCCCTGGTGCATCTGACCGATTGGGCCGACCGGCGGGTGGGCGAGCTTTCCGGCGGCATGCAGCAGCGGGTGGGCCTGGCGCGGGCCTTCGCCACCGAGGCGCCGATCCTGCTGATGGACGAGCCCTTCTCGGCGCTCGATCCGCTGATCCGATCCAAGCTGCAGGATGAGCTTCTGGACCTGCAGGCCACGCTGAAGCGCACGATCATCTTCGTCAGCCACGATCTGGACGAGGCGTTCAAGATCGGCAACCGCATTGCGCTGATGGAAGGCGGGCGGATCGTGCAGTGCGGTCAGGCGCGCGAGATCATCGCGCGGCCGGCCTCGGGCTATGTCGCGGACTTCGTCGCCCACATGAACCCTCTGGGCGTGCTGACCGCCGGCGACATCATGCAGGCCGAGCCGGGCGGAACCGACGGGTTGCCGGACATTGCCGCCGAGGCGCCGGTGCGCGAGGTCATGGAGCGGCTGCTGACCGCCCCGGCGCTGGCCGTGACCGCGGATGGGCGCAGGCTGGGCCGCATCAGCCGCGAGTCGGTCCTGCGCCGGCTGCTTGACCCGCGCGGCTAGTCGGCCGGGGCCGGCGGTGTCACCTGCCGGCGCAACCGGGCCTCGCGCCAGGTGATGAAGCTGATCGCGCCGATGATGATCGCCCCGCCGGTCAGCACCATCGGATCGATCCGTTCGTGGAACACCAGGGCGCCGAGAAGGGTTGCCCAGACCAACTGGAGGAAGGTCACCGGCTGCGTCACCGTGACCGGTGCGGCGGCGAAGGCCCGGGTCATGGCGTAGTGGCCGAAGGTGGCGAAGGCCGCCACCAGCCCGAGCCAGCCGACCTGCACCGCCGTGGGCGGCGTCCAGGACGCCGCGGCAAAGGGCGCAAGGCCCGCGGTGACCGTCAGCGACATCATGGCGACCACCGTCGCCGGCCTGGCCAGTCCCGAGAGACGCTTGGCAATCACGTAGGAGAGGCCGAAGCAGGTCGCGGCCCCGAGCTGCGCGACATGGCCCAGCTCGAGCGTCCTGAGACCCGGCCGCAGGATGATCGCGGCGCCCACAAGGGCGACCGCGATGGCAAGGATGCGGCGCAGGGCGAGCCGCTCGCCTAGAAACAGCGCCGCGCCAAGCGTGACCACCACCGGGTTGAGATAGCCGATCGCGGTGACTTCCGCGACCGGCAGCCGCGCCATCGCGTAGAACCACAGGATCACGGCGGCGGTGTGGAGTGCACCGCGGCCGAGGAACAGCGGCAGGCTGCCCCTCGGCAGGCCGTTGCGCAGGATGCCGGCGACGGCCGGCAGCAGGAAGACCAGCCCCAAGGCGAACCGGATGAAGGCGCTTTGCGCCGCCGGCAGGTCGGTGCCGAGATGGCGCACGATGCCGGTCACGCCCACGAAGCTCAGCCCCGATACCAGCATCCACAGGACCCCGGCGACGGGGCGGTTTTCAGAAGGCTTCGGCGGACGGGTCATTGCGCACACAGCCAAGCCGATCCGGTGGGCGACGGCAAGCCGGATCAGCGCAGCACAAGCCCGGCGGCGACCGACCACATCAGAAGACCCACGCCGGCATCGAGCACACGCCAGGCCGCCGGCCGCGCGAAGACCGGCGCCAGCAGGCGGGCGCCATAGCCGAGCGTGGCGAAGAAGAGGAGCGATCCAAGCGCGGCCCCCACGGCGAAGGCCGCCTCGGCGCCGGGATACTGCGCCGCCACCGAGCCGAGCAGCACCACGGTATCAAGCCAGACGTGGGGATTGAGCCAGGTCAGCGCGGCCAGCGTTGCAAGGGTCGTGCCCAGAGGTGCGCGCTGGCCGTCGGCCGGGCGCAGGCTCTCGCCGCCGCGCCAGGCGGACCGGAAGGCGCGGGCGCCGTACCAGACAAGGAAGGCCACGCCGCCCCAGAGCAGGACGCTGCGCAGCCCGGGCAGGGCGTCGGTGATGACCCCGAGGCCCGCGACACCCGCGGCGATCAGCAGCGCGTCCGAGATCGCGCAGAAGGCCACCACCGCCAGGACGTGTTCGCGGCGCAGGCCCTGCCGCAGCACGAAGGCGTTCTGGGCGCCGATCACCGAGATCAGGGCAAGCGAAAGCCGGAGGCCGGCGAAGAAGGCGATGGTCATGGATACCCCGTGTCGGAAGACGGCTTGATCTGCGGTCACCCATCGGACTTAATCAAGTTAAGGATCCTTGTCCGAGTTAAGAAGAATTCATGATCGACTATCGGCAGCTGCGCAGTCTGGGTGCGGTTCTGCGCACCGGGTCCTTCGAGGCCGCGGCGGCCGAGCTGCACGTCACGCCGTCCGCGGTGTCCCAGCGCATCAAGGCGCTGGAGGAGCGTGTGGGCGGCGTGGTGGTGGTCCGCGGCACTCCCTGCGTGGCCACCGCGCTCGGGCGGCGGCTGGCGCGTCACGTCGACGAGGTGCAGCGGCTCGAGGAGGATCTGTCGCGCGAGGTCGCGGCCCTGGCCGGGGGGCGTGAAACGGTGCTGCGGATCGCGGTCAACGCCGACAGCCTGGCGACCTGGTTCCTGCGCGCGCTGACCGGGCAGCCGGGTCTGCTCTTCGACCTCGTCATCGACGATCAGGACCATTCCGCCGACTGGCTGCGCCGCGGCGATGTGGCGGCGGCGGTCACCGGCCATGCGGCGCCGGTGCAGGGCTGCGACTGCTGGCCGCTGGGCGCGATGCGCTATGTCGCCGTGGCCTCGCCCGCCTTCGTCGAGCGCTGGCTCGGCGCGGACTCGTCGCCCGAGGCGCTGACGCGCGCGCCCGCCATCACCTTCGACGGCAAGGACCGGCTGCAGGCCGACTGGCTGCGGTCGGTGCTCGGACGGCGGGTCGGGTTCCCGACGCACCGCATCGCGTCGTCGCAGGCCTTCGTCGATGCGGCGCTTCTCGGCATCGGCTGGGGGATGAACCCGCTGGCGCTCGTCGAGCCCCACCTGGCGGCGGGCCGGCTGGTGGCGCTGGTGCCGGATCGGCCGCTCGATGTGCCGCTTTACTGGCAGGCCAGCCGCATCGGGGCAGGGACCATCGCCCCGGTCAGCCGCGCCGTCCGCGCGGCTGCGCGCGAGGCGCTGCGCTCATAGCGTCGCGGCGATCTCGTCGGGGATCTCGAAGTTGCCGATCACGCTCTGCACGTCGTCGTCGTCCTCGAGAAGGTCGATCAGCTTCATCAGCCGTTCGGCGGTGTCCTGATCGACGACCGTGCGGTCCTTCGGCCGCCAGACCAGCTTGGCGGATTCGCTCTCGCCGAACTGGCTTTCCAGAGCGGCGGTCACCTCGGCCAGCGCGGTGTCGGCGCAGGTGATCCAGTAGCCCTCGTCGTCGGCTTCGAAATCGTCGGCGCCGGCCTCGAGTGCGGCCATCATCAGCGCGTCGGCATCGGCGGTGCCGGCCTTGAACAGGATCTCGCCCACGCGATCGAACATGAACGCGACCGAGCCGGTCTGACCCAGGTTGCCCCCGGTCTTGGTGAAGTAGCTGCGCACGTTCGAGGCGGTGCGGTTCAGGTTGTCGGTCATCGCCTCGACCAGGATCGCGATGCCGTTCGGGCCGTAGCCCTCGTAGCGGATCTCGGTGTAGTCGGCCGCGTCGCCGCCCTGGCTCTTCTTGATCGCGCGCTCGATCACGTCCTTGGGCATCGAGGCGGTGCGCGCCTCCTTCACCGCGAGGCGCAGGCGCGGGTTCTTGTCAGGGTCGGGGTCGCCCAGCTTGGCGGCGACGGTGATCTCCTTCGACAGCTTGGAAAACAGCTTCGACCGGGCCGCGTCCTGCTTGCCCTTGCGATGCTGGATGTTGGCCCATTTGGAATGGCCTGCCATGTCCCGTCTCCGTCGGATGTCCGATGCTGCGGCGCCTCTATATGCCAGCCGCCCGCGGCGCCGCAACCCCGGCAGGAACCGGCTAGAGCGGCCAGATCAGCGGGATCACCAGGATGGCGACGATGGCGGTCACGATGTCGAGCGGCACGCCCAGCCTGAGGTAGTCCGAGAACCGGTAGCCGCCCGGACCGAACACCATCGTGTTGGTCTGGTAGCCGATGGGGGTGGCGAAGGCGACCGAGGCCGAGAACATCACCGCCACCGCGAACGGTCGCGGGTCCAGCCCGAGATGGCGGGCGATCTCGATGGCGATGGGGGTGAAGATCACCGCCACCGCGTTGTTGGACAGGAACTCGGTCAGCACCAGCCCCAAGAGATAGACCAGCGCCAGCGCGCCCCAGGGCGGCAGCGTCTCGAGCATCGGGCCGACGCCCTTGACGATCATCTGGACGGCGCCCGACGACTCCAGCCCCTTGCCGACGGCCAGCATGGCGAAGATCAGGGCCAGGAGGCGGCCCTCGATGAACTCGAAGGCCTCGTCGGCGTCGATGCAGCGCGAGACGAGGATCACCGCCGCGCCGATGAAGGCCAGCACCTGGATGGGCGCGACGTCGAAGCCCGACAGGATCGCCACGAAGGCCAGCACCGCGACCGCGATCGGGGCCTGTCCGCGGCGGAAGGGGCGCACCTTGGGGTGTGCGATGTCCACAAGATCCTGATCCTCGGCAAGGCGCCGAATGTCCTCGGGGCTGCCCTCCAGAAGCAGCGTGTCCCCCACACGCACCACCAGATCGTCGAGCTGCCGGCCGATGTTCTGGTTTCGCCGGTGCGCGGCCAGCACGTAGACCCCGTAACGGCGGCGCAGGCGCAGCTCGCCCAGGCTGCGGCCGATCATTCGGCATCCGGGCGAGATCAGCACCTCGACCGTTTCGGTCTCGACCGAGCTCAGCTTGTCCACCAGCCGGATGTTGCGGTTCTTCTGCATCCCGAGCAGTTCGGCCACCTCGGTGCGCAGCACGACCCGGTCGCCCGGCTGAAGCACCACGCCGGCCAGGTCGCGGCGCAGCGATGCATCGCCGCGCAGCACGTCGATGACCCGCACCCCCTCGGGCTTGAAGATGTCCACCTCGAGCACCGGCCGGCCGATCAGGGCCGAATCCTCGGGAAGTGCCACCTCGGTGAAATACTTCATCTTGCGCCGGTCGGTCAGCAGCGCGCCCATGGTGTCGCGCGTCGGCAGGAGGTGGGGGGCGAACAGGGTGATGAACACCGCCCCGGTCGCCACCAGCGTCAGACCCAACGGGGCGATCTCGAAGATCGAGAAGGGTGCAAGCCCCTGGCCGCGGGCCACGCCATCGACCAACAGGTTGGTCGATGTGCCGATCAGGGTGATCATGCCGCCGAGGATGGTGAAGTAGGACAAGGGCATCAGCAGCTTCGACGGCGACTTGCCCATGGTCAGCGCCACGTGGACGACGATCGGGATCATCACCGCGACGACGGGCGTGTTGTTCATGAAGGCCGAGGCCAGCACCACGAACGCGAAGAGACCGGCGATCGTCAGGCGCGGGCTGCGGGCGGCGTTGCGTTCCGCCAGCTGGCTGATGCTTTCGAGCGCACCGGTGCGCACCAGCCCGCCCATGATGAGGAACATGAAGGCGATGGTCCAGGGCGCAGGATTGGCCAGAACGTCGGACACCTGCCCGAAGGGCAGAAGCCCCAGAAGCACGAAGGCCGCCGCGCCGGCGATGGCCACGACCTCGGCGGGGAAGGTCTCGCGCACAAAGAGAACCATCATCATCCCGACGATGGAGAGCGCCAACCAGGCCTGCCCGTCCGCTCCCAGTCCGAGGTCGATCATGCCACTGTCCATACCGGCCCGCCGTCCGGGCGCCACGCCGTCAGTCTAGCCGGGTCCCCGGGTCGGGCAAGCGGTGCAAGGGGCCGCAGGCGGTCGGGGATCATGGCAGGGCCTCGCCGAGGCGTCCGCCGAGGCGCAACGCTGAAATCCTGCGCGCCAGCCCGGTGCGATCGTCGGTCTCGACCACCACGCCCGAAAGCGTCGCCTCGCCCTCGGCCGGGGTGAACCGTTCCTTTCCCATGCCGGTCACGAAGCGCCGCATCGGCTCGAGCTTGTCCATGCCGATGACCGAGTTGTAGTCGCCGCACATGCCGGCGTCGGTCTGATAGCCGGTGCCGCCGGACAGAATCATGGTGTCGGCGGTGGGGACGTGGGTGTGGGTGCCGACGACCAGGCTGGCCCGGCCGTCGCACCAGTGGCCCACGCCCATCTTTTCCGAAGTGGCCTCGGCATGGATGTCGATGACCGTCGCCTGCACCGCCGCGCCCAGCGGGTGGGTGCGCAGCACCTGGTCCAACGCCGAGAACGGATCGTCGAACGGGCGCTTCATGAACACCTGACCGAGTGCCTGCGCGACCAGAACCTTGCGGCCGCCGGACGCCTCGAAGACCCGCGCGCCGTGGCCGGGAGCGCTGCGTGCGTAGTTCAGCGGCCGCAGGATGCGCGGCTCCTGCTCGATGAACGACAGCATGTCGCGCTGGTCGAAGGCGTGATCGCCCAGAGTCAGGCAGTCGGCCCCGGCGTTCAGCATCTCGCGCGCGTGGTCGGCCGAAAGGCCGGCCCCGCCGGTGGCGTTCTCGCCGTTCACCACAACGAAGTCGAGCCGAAGGTCGCTGCGCAGCCCGGGCAGGCGCCCCGCGATGGCGGCGCGACCGCTGCGCCCCATGACATCCCCGAGAAACAGAAGCCTCATGGCTCCTTGCCTAAGCGGCCCGGCCGCGGCTGGCAAGCCCGCTGTCGGTCGGGCCGTCGGGCGTCAGGCGTGCCGCGATCAGGCCGCGCAACGAATTTCCGACCCAGAGCCGGGCGCGCGGCAGGTCCGCCAGCGGGAAAATCGCCTCCCGGCAATCGCCGCCGTCGAGAAGTTCGGCGCGCAGGATGCCCGGCAGACAGCCGCTGCCCAGCGGTGGCGTGCGCAGCCCCTCGCCGGTGTCGAAGAAGAGGCTGGTGATCGTGCCCTCGCAGAGTTCGCCGCGCCGGTTGGCGAAGATCACCTCGTCGATGCCGGGGGCAAGAGCGGCCCGGGTCCGGTCATAGAGCCCGCGGTCGCTGGTCTTGTGCCGCAGGCGCGGATCGTCCGGGTCGAGACGCTCGGGCGACAGCGCGAGCGTCCAGGATCGCGCGGCAGGCGGCAGGGGTCCGGAGGTCAGCCGGTGCGTGCCGTCGCGCGCCACCGTGAGGCGCAGCCGCAGCGGGGTGGGGCCATGGTCGCGGTCGAGCGCGGCCGCAATGCCCGCGCCGTCCCAGCGGAAGCCGAGCGCGGCTGCGCTGGACCGTGCCCGGCCGAGGTGGCGGTCGAGCCGCCGGATCGCCGTCCCGTCCCAGAAGAGCGTCTCGATCAGGGTCAGTCCGGGATCGCGAAGCGCGTCTTCCACAATGCCTCCTGATACTCCCGCTGCGGGGTCGAATCCGCCACGATGCCGCCGCCGACGCCGAGCCGCAGCCGCCCGCCCGCGACCGTCAGCGTGCGGATCGCCACATTGAACCGGCTTGCGCCATCGGGTGCCATCCAGCCGATCGCGCCGCAATAGGCGCCGCGCGGCCCGTCCTCAAGATCTCGGATGACCTGCATGGCGCGGATCTTCGGCGTCCCGGTCACCGAGCCACAGGGGAAGAGCGCGCGCAAGAGGTGCGACAGGCGTGTGCCCGGTTGAAGCCTTCCCGTCACGTCCGACACCATCTGGTGCACGGTGGCGTAGGTCTCGACCGCGAAAAGCCGCGGGACATGGACGCTGCCGGGCCGGCAGACCCGCGAAAGGTCGTTGCGCAGAAGATCGACGATCATCAGGTTCTCGGCCCGGTCCTTCTCGCTGTGCCGCAGCTCTGTCGCCAGGGCCCGGTCCTGCGCCGGATCGGGATCGCGGCGCGCGGTGCCCTTCATGGGGCGGGTGAGGATGCGGCCGTCACCGGTCGTGGCGAAGAAGAGCTCGGGCGAGCGCGACACCAGGGGTGCAACCCCCGGCAGATCGACGACCGCGCCCTCGCTCACAGGTTGCCGGGCCCGCAGCGCCGCGTCCAGCGTCCAGGGGTCGCCGGCCGGTCCCACGTCCACGGGGAAGGTCAGGTTGGCCTGATAGATGTCGCCGGCCCCGATCAGGTCGAGGATCCGCCGCACCGCCGCTTCGTGCCGCGCCTCCGTCCAGCCCGGTGCCAGTGGGCCGGCGGCCAGAGGTCCGCCGCTCGCCGGGGCCGTTCGGGCCGGCGGACCGAAGACGCCAAGGCAGATCAGAGGTATGTCGCGATCGCGCGGCATCAGCGGCTCGAGCCGCGGCTCGAGCGCGTAGCCGAGTTCGTAGCTGGCGAAGCCCGCGACCCAGCGCCCGCTGGCCAGCGCGGCGTCGATCCGGTCGAGCGTCGGTCCGACCTCTTCCGGGCGGTCGGCGCGCAGCACCCGCTCCGGCGCCGAGAACAGCACCGGCTGGCCCTCGGGCCCGGTGTCGAACTGAATCCGCCCCTCGGTCATCCCGTGGCTCCCGGCCTTGGCCGTCGCGCGGGTCGCGCAGGACGGACGCCGACTTGACCCGTGTCAAGGTGGCGGCGCGTTCCGGTCCCTAGCCTTGGCTTGGGAAATGCAAAAGGAGATGTCATGTCCAACACGCCTCACACCCTTCAGGACGAGTTCCCTCACCAGCTGGAAAAGCTTCATGCGCTCAAGGTGAGCAACGTCCATTTCGCCAGGTTGCTGGACGAATACGACGCGGCCAATGACCGGGTGCATCGGGCCGAATCGATGGTCGAGCCGATGGACCAGCTGGCCGAGATCGATCTGCGCAAGCGGCGCGCCCGGATCAAGGACGAGATTGCCCGGATGCTGGGCCAGGCCTGACGGTCAGACAATGTCGTAAGGCAGGGTGCCCCGCCGGTCGGGATCGACGCTCAGGCGACGCTCGATCGGCGGCACCGACCTCTGATGGCAGTCCCGGCGTTCGCAGATCCGGCAGGAGATGCCGATGGGCTGGAAGGCGCGGGCGTTGCCGAGATCGAGATCATCGGCATAGACGAGGCCGCGGGCGTGGCTGATCTCGCAGCCGAGGCCGATCGCATAGCGGCGCACCGGCGCATGGAACGACCCGCCCGGTTTCGAGACGTCGCGGGCCAGACAGAAATAGCGCACGCTGTCGGGCGTCTCGGCCAGTTGCCGAAGGAAGCGCCCCGGCGATTCGAAGGCGGCATGCACGTTCCAGAGCGGACAGGCGCCGCCGAAGCGCGCGAACTGGAGCCGCGTGGCCGAGTGGCGCTTGGTGATGGTTCCGGCCTGATCGACGCGCACGAAGAAGAACGGAATGCCCTTTTCGCCCGGCCGTTGCAGGGTCGAGAGCCGGTGCGCCACCTGTTCGATCGAGGCGCCGAAGCGGTCGGCCAGGCGCTCCAGATCGTGGCGGGTCTCGCGCGCGGCGGTCAGGAAGGCGCGGTAGGGCAGCAGCGCGGCGCCCGCGAAGTAGTTGGCAAGCCCGATGCGCGCGATCGCGCGTGCGGTGTCGTTCTGGAACCGTGCCAGATCGAGCGTCGCCTCGATCAGGTCGCGGTGCTCGGCCAGGGCAAGCTGATGCAGGATCTGGAAGCGCTGGGTCGGCATGGCCGCCCGCGACGAGATGACGAGCCTCGTGCCCGCAAGATGCCGGAGCTCGGCGGTGTCGGCACGCTCCACCGTCACGCCGCGGGCAGCCAGGGCGTCGGCCGCGCGGGCCACGACCTGGTCGGCACCGCCCGCCCGGGTGGCGAAGCGTTCGGCCGCGCGGTCCACGGCGTCGATGTAGTTGTCGCAGTAATGGAAGAAGTCGCGCACCTCCTCCCAAGGCGAGGTCAGGCTCTGGTCGCGCCCGAGCGCCTCGTCGAGCGAGGCGAGGCGCTCGTGGGTCTGCCGGTAGGCGCGGTGCAGTTCGAGGAAGGCGCGCGCCAGCGCCGGGGCGTTCGACGCGGCGAGGCGAAGATCCGCGAGCGGGGGGGCCGCCTCGCCGAAGACCGGATCGGCCAGCGCCTCGCGCATGTCGCTGACCAGCCGCCCGGCGTCGCCGGTGGACAGCTCGGTCACATCCAGCCCGAACTCACCCGCAAGCGCCAGCACGACGCCGGCGGACACCGGGCGATGGTTGTTCTCCATCTGGTTGAGATAGGGCAGCGACACCTTGAGCCGCTCGGCAAAGGCCTTCTGGGTCAGGCCGAGCCGGCTTCGGGTCTCGCGCAGCGTGACGCCGGCATAGAGCTTCTGTGCTGTCATGGCGATCTTTGCGAAATCCTCCGCAGGATTTGCAAATTAGCCGATCAGGCGCCCCGCGCAAGCGCGCGATTGCGCCGGATGACGATGAGGATACCGATGATCGACAAGGCCGAGGACAGGGCCATCAGCGCGAGCAGCACAAGGTCGCCGCTGTCCGGCGTGAGCAGCGCCCCGGCCAGGGCCGCAAGTCCGGCGCCGCCGCCGATCATCAGCGCGCCCCCGAGGCCCGAGGCCGACCCGGCAAGGCGGGGACGCACCGAAAGGATGCCGGCGTTGGCGCTGGGCAGCGACAGGCCGTTGCCCAGGGCCATCACGCCCACGAAGGGAAAGAACAGCAGCGGATGCGGCGGCAGGGCCAGGGCGGTCAGTGCGCCGGCCGTGAGGGCGGCGGTCGAGACCAGGCTGCCGGCCAGCACCATGCGGTCGATGCCGAAGCGCGTCGCGTAGCGCCCGGACAGGAAGTTTCCCAGCGCATAGCCGATGGCCGGGGCGGCAAAGTAGTAGCCGACCTCGGCCGGGTCGAGATGCATCACCGTCTCGCCGATGTAGGGCGCGCCGCCGAGATAGGCGAAGAACGCGCCAGAGGAGAAGGTCGCCGCCAGACAGTAGCCCCAGAACCGGGGCGAGGACAGCAGCGCGGGATACTGGCGCAGCTGGTCGCCGAAGCGGTCGCCGGTCCTGGTCGCGGTCTCGCCGAGATCGGCCCAGACCAGCGCCGCCACCAGCGCGCCCAGAAGGGCGAGCAGCGCGAAGTTCGAATGCCAGCCGAGGGTCTCGTCCAGCACGCCGCCGACCGCCGGGCCGATCATCGGCACGATGGACATGCCCATGGTCAGGTAGCCGATCATCGACGCGGCCTGGTCGCCGCCCACCATGTCGCGCACCACGGCCCGCGACAAGACCATGCCCGCCACGACGACGGCCTGCGCCATGCGGAAGACCAGAAACCAGCCCGCCGTCGGGGCGAAGAGCGCCCCCAGAGTGGCGAGGATGAAGAGCGCCAGCGACCACAGGATGACGCTCCGCCGCCCGTAGCGGTCCGAGATCGGCCCGATCGCCAGTTGCAGCACCGCGCTGACCGCGAGATAGGCCGAGACCGACAGCTGCATCACGCGGTAATCGACCGCGAAGTCGCGGGCCATGCCGGGCAGCGAGGGCAGGAAGATGTTCATCGACAGGGCCGACAGCCCCGCAAGCAGGATCAGCGTGACGATGTGCGGGGGTGTGAGGCGGTCGAGAAACCGCCGGGCGGGCGCGTCCATCATGGCCAAGGGCTAGGCGGCGATGCGGGCGCTGTCCATTCCGAAAGCGACGTCATGCCCACTTGTGGAAGATGAACCAGGCGCCCAGCGCGATGAAGGCAAAGCCCACGCCGTGCTGCCAGGTCAGCTTCTCGCCGAGATAGACCCAGGAGAAGATCGCGAAGACGCTGAGCGTGATGACCTCCTGGATGGTCTTGAGCTGGGCCGCGTTGAAATGGCTGTAGCCGATGCGGTTTGCCGGCACCTGCAGCACGTATTCGAAGAAGGCGATGCCCCAGGAGATCAGGACCACCGACCACAGGGGTGCGGTCGTGTGCTTCAGGTGGCCGTACCAGGCGAAGGTCATGAAGACGTTCGAGGCGATCAGAAGTCCGATGGTCAGGATCGGGACGGGAATGCCGTACATGTCAGGGTGCCTTCGCGGCTGGCGTGCCGCGCAGAACTAGCGCCGCAGGCCGGGACTGCCAAGCGACTTCGCCAATTTGCGAATTGCAGAATCGCGCCTGCCAACAATTTGCAAATTCACTGCATTCCGCTTTGCCCCGTGGTGCCGGAACGCTAAGGTGCGCGCATCGCCGCGTTGCGCCGGGAGGGGCCATGAAGGACATTCTGCAGGAACTCGAGTCCCGCCGGACCAGCGCCCGGCAGGGGGGCGGCCAGCGGCGCATCGACGCCCAGCACGGCCGCGGCAAGCTGACGGCGCGCGAACGCATCGAGCTTCTGCTCGACGAGGGCAGCTTCGAGGAGTTCGACATGTTCGTGCGCCACCGCTGCACGGACTTCGGGATGGAGCAGGACCGGCCGGCCGGCGACGGCGTGGTCACGGGATGGGGCACGATCAACGGCCGGATGGTCTACGTGTTCTCGCAGGACTTCACCGTGTTCGGCGGATCGCTGTCGGAGACGCACGCGCAGAAGATCTGCAAGATCATGGACATGGCCGTGCAGAACGGCGCCCCGGTGATCGGCATCAACGACAGCGGCGGGGCGCGCATCCAGGAAGGGGTGGCCAGCCTTGCGGGCTATGCCGAGGTGTTCCAGCGCAACATCATGGCCTCGGGCGTGGTGCCGCAGATCAGCCTCATCATGGGGCCCTGCGCGGGCGGCGCGGTCTATTCCCCGGCGATGACGGACTTCATCTTCATGGTGAAGGACACGTCCTACATGTTCGTGACCGGCCCCGACGTGGTCAAGACGGTGACGAACGAGATCGTCTCGGCCGAGGAACTGGGCGGCGCCTCGACCCATACCCGCAAGTCGAGCGTCGCCGACGGCGCGTTCGAGAACGATGTCGAGGCGCTGGCCGAGACCCGGAGGCTTTTCGATTTCCTGCCCCTGTCGAACCGCGAGCGCGCCCCGGTGCGGCCGTTCTTCGACGACCCGGCCCGCGTCGAGCCCTCGCTCGACAGCCTGATCCCCGACAACCCGAACCAGCCCTACGACATGAAGGAGCTGATCACGAAGGTCGCCGACGAGGGCGATTTCTTCGAGATCCAGCGGGATTTCGCGGCCAACATCGTCATCGGCTTCATCCGGCTCGAGGGGCAGACCGTGGGCGTGGTGGCCAACCAGCCGATGGTGCTGGCGGGGTGTCTCGACATCGACAGCTCGCGCAAGGCCGCGCGCTTCGTGCGGTTCTGCGACGCCTTCGAGATCCCGATCCTGACCTTCGTCGACGTGCCGGGTTTCCTGCCGGGGACGGGCCAGGAATACGGCGGCGTCATCAAGCACGGGGCGAAACTCCTGTTCGCCTATGGCGAGGCGACGGTTCCGAAGGTCACCGTCATCACCCGCAAGGCCTATGGCGGGGCCTACGACGTGATGGCGTCCAAGCACCTCCGGGGCGACTTCAACTATGCCTGGCCCACCGCCGAGATTGCGGTGATGGGGGCGAAGGGCGCGGTCGAGATCCTGTATCGGGCCGAACTGGCCGACCGCGACCGGATCGCGGCGCGTACCCGCGAGTACGAGAGCCGTTTCGCCAACCCCTTCGTCGCGGCCGAGCGCGGCTTCATCGACGAGGTGATCATGCCGCAATCGACCCGGCGCCGGGTCTGCCGCGCCTTCGCCAGCCTGCGCGGCAAGAAGCTGTCGAACCCCTGGAAGAAGCACGACAACATCCCGCTCTGACCATGATCGGCACGACCGGCCTCCGACTGTTCCTGCTTGCCGCGGCGGCGGCGACCCCGGCCCCGGCCGAAGGGCCGATCGTCACGCCGTCCGGGCAGTCGGTCACCTGGATCGACACGCTGCACGACACGCAGGGGCCGGAGGGTCTGACCGTCCGCTTCCGGTTCCTTGCGCCGGCGATCGCGCGGTCGGGGGGCACGGTCGATGCCGAGACCGCGCAGGCCGACATGCAGTGGCTTTGCGACACCTTCGCGCTGCCGCGCCTGGCCTCGACCGGTCCGCAGCCCGCGCAGATCGTGATCAGCCTGTCCGACCGGCCGGTGGAATTCGGGCAGCCCGATCCCGAGGCCACCCAGTATTTCGAAGCCTACACACCGGAGAACGGTGCCTGTGTCTGGGAGATGTTCTGATGCCGCAGCGCCGAGACGGGCCTGGTGCTCCTGGGCAACAGACGGCCCACCGGATCACGGCGGCATGGCTCCGCACGCCCGGTACCTGTATGATCATGCCCGACCGCAATGATGCGGCCCCCGGTCTCATGGCCGGACAGGAAGCCGTGACAAACGACGGCACATCTCGAGGAAGCAGGAGAAAAACATGGCCCAGAAACTGCTGTTCGCAGCCGTTCTCGCCGCCCTTGCGGCGGCGTGCGCGCCCAGGCACGAAGAGGTTGTGGTGGCCGACCAGCCGCTCACCCAGGAACCGGCCTACACCGGCAAGTACAAGTGACCTGACCCCGGTTCAGGCGCCCGGAGGCCGCCCTGGCGGCCTCCGCAGCGGGCCGGGCCCGAGCCTGCGGGGGGCGCCGGCATGCTGAAGCACCGCGGCTTTCCCGGCCGGCTCACCGGCACCGACTACCAGTTCGTCATCCGCCGCGCCAATCCGAAGGGCGTGACCCGGCTTGTCGCGCGCGAGCGCTTCCGCGACCGCAGCCCTGCCGACCGGCGGGCGGACGAAGCGTTCCTTTCGGCGCTGATCGCGCATTTCGGCGACGAGCCTTTCCAGCGTGGCAATCTCGATGCCGGGCGGCTGTCCTGGCTTCTGGGGCGCGAGGTCGTGCCGGTCGGCGACGATTTCGACCCGGAAAGCTACGAGGCGCTCTTGCGCGTCGATCTGGCCCGGGTCCGCGCCAGTTTTCCCGGCCTGCTGCCGCAGGATGATTGAGATGACGGGGAAGATTGTTGCGACTTCTGCACTGAGACAAGGTGAATGTTTCCATATCAGCAACTTTTGCTTTGCGATCCCGGCGCGATCCGTTCACATTCCCGTCCGGGAGTCACACCCAACCACCACCACCAACGCCCGAATTCATCAAAACCTCTTTTCAGCGTTCCCAGTGTGGCCTGATCCCTGTGGGATCAGGCCGGTTCTGGGCCGGGGACATCGGCAGAGGGTCGCCGAATCGCGCCCGGGCCCGCGATTCCGCTTTTCCCCGGCGTCCGCTGGGCTAGAATTGGTGCTGAGAAGAAACTGCGACGGAGGCAGAGCAGAATGCGGAACGGAAAATTCATCATCATCGGGATCCTTTTTGCGGCGCTCGCCGGCTGCATGCAGACCGACGGCGAGCGGGCCTTGGCCGGCGCTGCGGCCGGTGCGGTCATTGCGGACGCGACCGACACCAACGCCCTCACCGGTGCGGCCATCGGTGCGCTGGCGGGAACCTACTGCGACGATCTCAACGTGCCCGGCTGCGTGCCGCGGTACTGACACGCTCGGTGCTGCCCCGAGCCGGTTTGGCAGTCTCGGAACCGCAGCCCCGGCGCGCGGACATACCCCCAATGGAGGACAAGACCCATGTCGACCAAGATTCTGGTACTGCTCGCCGGTAGCGTGTTCGCGCTGTCCGGCTGTCTCGAGAACGACACCCAGCGCGCCGTCGCGGGTGCGGCCGGCGGTGCCCTCGTCGCGGACGCGATCGGCGGCAATGCGGTCACCGGTGCGGTCATCGGCGGCGCGGCCGGCTACTTCTGCGACGAACTCAACGTTCCGGGCTGCAAGAAGCGCTGAGCCGGTTCGCCGGCCCTATCATCCACGCCGCAACGCCATCCGGGCTGCCTGCCCGGATGGCGTTGTTTTTTCGTGCCCTGCGCCAGCCGGGGCAGAAGGGGACAGATGTTCAAGAAGATCCTGATTGCCAACCGCGGTGAAATTGCCTGCCGGGTCATCAAGACCGCGCGCAAGATGGGCATCCGGACCGTGGCGGTCTATTCCGACGCCGACCGGAACGCGCTGCATGTGCGCATGGCCGACGAGGCGGTGCACATCGGTCCGCCGCCCGCGGCGCAATCCTACATCGTGATCGACAGGATCCTGGACGCGATCCGCCAGACCGGGGCCGAGGCGGTCCATCCGGGCTACGGGTTCCTTTCCGAGAACCGCAACTTCGCCGCCGCGCTGGAAAAAGAGGGCGTGGTCTTCATCGGGCCGCCGAGCCCGGCCATCGAGGCCATGGGCGACAAGATCACCTCGAAGAAGATCGCGCAGGAGGCGGGCGTCTCTACCGTGCCGGGCTACATGGGCCTGATCGCGGATGCCGACGAGGCGGTGACGATCAGCCGCGAGATCGGCTATCCGGTGATGATCAAGGCCTCCGCCGGTGGCGGGGGCAAGGGGATGCGCATCGCCTGGAACGACCAGGAGGCGGCCGAGGGCTTTCAGTCCTCGCGGAACGAGGCGGCGGCCAGCTTCGGCGACGATCGCATCTTCATCGAGAAGTTCGTGACCCAGCCGCGCCACATCGAGATCCAGGTGCTGGCCGACAAGCACGGCCACTGCGTCTATCTGCACGAACGCGAATGCTCGATCCAGCGGCGGAACCAGAAGGTGATCGAAGAGGCGCCCTCGCCCTTTCTCGACGAAGCGACGCGCAAGGCCATGGGCGAACAGGCCTGCGCGCTGGCGAAGGCCGTGGGCTACACCAGCGCCGGGACGGTGGAGTTCATCGTCGACGGCAACCGCAATTTCTATTTCCTTGAAATGAATACCCGGTTGCAGGTCGAGCATCCGGTGACGGAACTCATCACCGGCGTGGACCTTGTCGAACAGATGATCCGCGTGGCGGCCGGCGAGCCGCTGCCCTTCGCGCAGACGGATCTGACGATCAACGGCTGGGCGATGGAAAGCCGGCTTTACGCCGAGGATCCCTACCGCGGGTTCCTGCCGTCGATCGGGCGGCTCACGCGCTACCGGCCGCCGGCCGAGGGGCCGACCCCGCGCGGCGGGATCGTGCGCAACGACACCGGCGTCTATGAGGGCGGCGAGATCAGCATGTACTACGACCCGATGATCGCCAAGCTCTGCACCTGGGGCCGCGACCGGGCGCAGGCCATCGAGGAGATGCGGCTGGCGCTCGACACCTTCGAGGTCGAGGGCATCGGACACAACCTGCCCTTCGTGGGCGCCGTGATGGACCACCCGCGCTTCATCCGCGGCGACATCACCACCGCCTTCATCGCCGAGGAATATCCCGACGGGTTCCAGGGCGTCACGCTTGACCCCGCGACGCTGCGGCAGGTGGTGGCGGCGGCGGCGGCGATGAACCGCGTGGCCGAGATCCGGCGCACCCGCATTTCGGGCACGATGGACAACCACACCCGCCGGGTCGGCGACGACTGGGTGCTGAGCATCCAGGGCGAGGAGTTTGCCGTACGGATCGCCGCCGACCGGTCGGGCTCGACCGTGACCTTTGCCGATGGCGCGAGTCATCGCGTCGAGAGCGACTGGACCCCGGGCCAGCCGCTGGCCCGGCTTACCGTCGATGGCGCGCCGCTCGTGCTCAAGGTGGGCAAGATCCCGATGGGCTTCCGGCTGCGCCTGCGCGGCGCCGATCTGAAATGCCATGTCCGCAGTCCGCGTGCGGCTGAGCTGGCACGGCTCATGCCCGACAAGGTGCCGCCGGACACGTCGAAATTCCTTCTGTGCCCGATGCCGGGGCTGGTGGTGAAGATCAGCGTCGCCGAGGGCGAGGAGGTGCAGGAAGGTCAGGCGCTGGCCACCGTCGAGGCGATGAAGATGGAGAACATCCTCAAGGCCGAGCGCAAGGGCGTGGTGAAGAAGGTCAACGCGGCCCCCGGCGCAAGCCTGAAGGTGGACGACATCATCATGGAGTTCGAGTGAGACGCCCCGCCGATCCGCGCGCGGCCGTGTCGCGGAGCGGTCAGCGCATCCGGTCGATCGCGCGGCCCAGTTCCCGGACGTCCCAGGGGAAGGGCTTGCGCTGCGCCACCCGCCCGTCGCGGTCGATGACCACGAGCGCGAAGCCGCGCGGGCGCAGCTGCTGGCGGATCGCGCCCTGTGCCGCGGGGTCGGTGTCGGTGATGACGACGACGCCGCGCGCCGCCAGCTCCGGCCAGCGGGCCGCGAGCAGCGCCATTTGCTCGACGAAGGCCGGATCCTCGGGCGTGTCGGCGAAGACGATCACCGGACGGGCGTGCCAGCGCAGCGCGTCGAGATCGACTGCATCGGCGGCCACCGGTGCAAAGGCATCCACCGCCTTCGCCGGGGCGGCGACGGCCAGGAGAACGACGGCAAGCCAGAGACGGATCGCGACGGTCATGCCCCGAATATAGGCACGCGTTCCGGGATTCAAAATGGACTGCGCCTCCCGCCGGGGGCACGAAGAAGGATGAAGGCCATGAGCAAGACACCCGCCGACTGGCAGGCGCTCGCCGCGAAGGAGCTGAAGGGCCGGGCGCCCGAGAGCCTGACTTGGCACACGCTGGAAGGAATCCCGGTCAAGCCGCTCTACACGGCCGAGGACGTGGCCGGCCTGCCGCAGATGGGAGAGCTTCCGGGGTTTGCACCCTTCACCCGCGGGGTCCGGGCGACGATGTATGCGGGCCGGCCCTGGACGATCCGTCAGTATGCGGGGTTCTCCACCGCCGAGGAGTCCAACGCCTTCTACCGCAAGGCCCTGGCCGCGGGGCAGCAGGGCGTGTCGGTCGCCTTCGACCTCGCCACCCATCGCGGCTACGACAGCGACCATCCGCGCGTGGTGGGGGATGTGGGAAAGGCCGGCGTCGCCATCGACAGCGTCGAGGACATGAAGATCCTCTTCGACGGCATCCCGCTCGACAAGGTCAGCGTGTCGATGACCATGAACGGCGCGGTGATCCCGGTGCTCGCGAACTTCATCGTGACCGGCGAGGAACAGGGCGTTTCGCGTGCGGCGCTGTCGGGGACCATCCAGAACGACATCCTCAAGGAGTTCATGGTCCGCAACACCTACATCTACCCGCCGGAACCCTCGATGCGGATCATCGCCGACATCATCGAATACACGGCGCGCGAGATGCCGCGGTTCAACTCGATCTCGATTTCGGGCTACCACATGCAGGAGGCGGGGGCGAACCTCGTTCAGGAACTCGCCTTCACCTTGGCCGACGGGCGCGAATACGTGCGCGCCGCCCTTGCGCGCGGCATGGATGTCGACGCCTTCGCCGGCCGGCTCTCCTTCTTCTTCGCGATCGGCATGAACTTCTTCATGGAGGCGGCCAAGCTCCGGGCGGCGCGGATGCTCTGGTGCCGGATCATGACCGGCTTCGGGGCGAAGAAGCCCGAAAGCCTGATGCTGCGCACCCATTGCCAGACCTCGGGCGTGAGCCTGCAGGAGCAGGACCCCTACAACAACGTCATCCGCACCGCCTACGAGGCGATGGCGGCGGCGCTTGGCGGCACCCAGTCGCTGCACACCAACGCGCTGGACGAGGCGATCGCGCTGCCGACCGAATTCTCGGCGCGGATCGCCCGCAACACGCAACTGATCCTGCAGGAGGAGACCGGGATCACCCATGTCGTCGATCCGCTGGCCGGCAGCTACTACGTCGAGAGCCTGACGGCGGAACTGGCCGAGAAGGCCTGGGCGCTGATCGAGGAGGTCGAGGCGATGGGCGGCATGACCAAGGCGGTCGCCACGGGGATGCCGAAGCTGCGGATCGAGGAGACGGCCGCGCGCCGGCAGGCGATGATCGACCGCGGCGAAGAGGTGATCGTCGGGGTCAACAAGTACCGGCTGGCCGAGCAGGATCCGATCGACATTCTCGACATCGACAACATGGCGGTGCGCGATGCGCAGATCGCGCGGCTGACCGCGACACGCGCGGGACGCGATGCCGGCCGGGTGCAGGCGGCGCTGGATGAGTTGACCCGGCGCGCGGCCGAGGGTGGAAACCTCCTCGAGGCGGCGGTCGAGGCCGCGCGGGCGCGGGCGAGCGTGGGAGAGATCTCGATGGCAATGGAAAAGGTGTTCGGCCGTCACCGCGCCGAAGTGAAGACGCTGGCCGGGGTCTATGGGGCCGCCTATGAGGGCGACGCCGAATTCGCCGCGATCCAGAAGGATGTCGCCGCCTTTGCCGAGGCCGAGGGCCGGCGGCCGCGGATGCTGGTGGTCAAGATGGGCCAGGACGGCCACGACCGCGGCGCCAAGGTCATCGCGACGGCCTTCGCCGACATCGGCTTCGACGTCGACGTGGGCCCGCTTTTCCAGACGCCCGAAGAGGCGGCGCAGGACGCGGTCGACAATGACGTGCACGTGGTCGGAATCTCGAGCCAGGCGGCCGGCCACAAGACGCTGGCGCCCAAGCTGATCGAGGCGCTGAAGGCCAAGGGCGCCGAGGATATCCTCGTCATCTGCGGCGGCGTCATTCCGCAGCAGGACTACGATTTCCTGAAGGCGGCGGGGGTCAAGGCGATCTTCGGCCCGGGCACGAACATTCCGGCGGCGGCGCAGGACATCCTGCGGCTGATCCGCGAGGCGCGGGGCTGAGTTTTCGGTCGGTCAGTGCAGGCTGCGGGGCCTGCCGGCCGGCTGACGCGCGCGCGCCGCGACCGGCGGGACCAGGTGGGCGCCGCTCAGCGCCTGCGTGAGCTTGGCGTCGAGTTCGTGCGACAGATCCTCGAGCGCCTTGCCCTCGACCCCGACCGGACCCTCCGGCGCGGCCGGGCTCGAGAGGCTGCGGCGGACGGTGTCGCCGACGACATCCAGAAGCCGCGCCTCGTCGATGCCCAGCGCGTCGGCCCATTGCAGAGCGCTGCGCTTCATGGTCGCGGTGGTGGCGGCGATGATGTCGTGCAACCCCTTGGTGGCCATGCCGCTGCCGAACTCCCCCATGCGGTCGATGCGGCCGAGCGCCGACAGGATCGGTCCGACCCGCCGGACGTCGTCCTCGCTTCCCCCCACCAGAAGCGTCATCCGCCCGGTTCGGGCCGCGCGCGGGCTGCCCGACACCGGCGCGTCGATCAGCGCGATGCGCGCCGGAATCCGGGCGCGCAGCGCGCGCACGTAACGCGGCGAAAGCGTCGAGAGGATGACGATGGTCCTGAGATCGCGGGCCTGGCGGACCAGCGCCTGATCCTCGAAGAGAAGCGCCTCGCAGGCCGCGATGTCGCGCACCGCCACCAGCAGGGTCTCGAGCCCGGCGGCAAAGGCGGCGGCGTCACCGGTGATGGCCGCGGCGACGTCCCGCGGACCTTCGGCCGCGCGGGGATCGAAGCCGCGCGCGGCAAAGCCGGCCTCGCGCAGGCGTGCAAGAACAGGGGCCCCGGTGCGCCCGCACCCGGCCAGTCCGATACCGTCCATTGTGTCAGTCCGTCAGTGGGTGATCTTTTCTTCGCGCACGAACATGTTGGCCCAGGCGCGGTCGATCAGATCGGGAGTCATCTGGTAGGGAATGCCTTCGAAGTTGCAGATCGCGATCATCTGGTCGATGAGGAACACCGGCTGATAGTTCGCGTAGACATTGTCGATGGTCGGGTATTTGACCTTCAGAAGGTGAAGAAGGGCTTTCTCGTCCAGCGGCATCTTCTTCTTCTTGGCGACCATGGCGAAGATCTTGAGGAAGTTCTCCTGGCTCGGGCCGTCGATCTTGATCTTGAAGAAGATCCGGCGCAGCGCCGCCTTGTCGAAGATCTCGTTGGGGTGGAAGTTCGTCGAGAAGATCACCAGCGTGTCGAAGGGCACCTCGAACTTCTCGCCCGATTGCAGGGCAAGGATGTCGCGGCTTTCCTCGAGAGGCACGATCCAGCGGTTGACGATCTTCTGCGGGGGTTCCGCCTGGCGTCCGAGGTCGTCGATGATGAACACGCCGCCGGTCGCCTTCATCTGCAGCGAGGCGGTGTAGGTCCGCGCGGTCGGGTTGTAGGTGAGGTCGAGCATGTCGAGCGACAGCTCGCCGCCGGTGATGACGGTCGGGCGTTCGCACAGGACATAGCGGTTGTCGAAGCGGTTCGAGGACCGGCGCAGGCTGTTCGGGTCATCGACGCTGGCCTCGGCCGCCGAATGCACGATCGGGTCATAGACGGTGATGACCTGGCCGGCGTATTCGATGGCGCGCGGCACGAAGATCTTGTCGCCGATCGCGTCCCGGATCCCGTTCGAGATCGACGACTTGCCGTTGCCGGGCGGGCCGTACATCAGGATCGACCGCCCCGACCCGACCGCCGGGCCGAGATGGTCGAGAAGCGCGGGCGGCAGGATCAGGTGCCCCATCGCCCGGGTCAGCTGGTCGCGGGTCATGGTGATGTTGCGGATCGACTGACGCTTGACCTGCTCGCGGTATTTCTCGAGCGGCACCGGCATCGCGCCGTAATATTCCGACTGGCTGAGGGCGTCGAGCGCGCGCGCCTTCCCGGCGTCGGCCAGCTGATAGCCCATCTCGCCGCCCGAGTTCGCGTGCAGCGTGCCCGTCGCCTCGAGCAGGCGCTGACTGCGCGCGAGGTCGATCAGCTCCTGGGTGACGGGGATCGGCAAGGCCACCGTGCGCGCGATCTCGGACACGGTTTCCAGGTTCATGCGGAACATGGTCTTGAGCAGGATGTCCCGCATCATCACCATGCTGAGGCCGGTGTCGGCCATCGACCGCGGCGGCACCGGCGGCTGGACGTTCGTCGCCGGAGCGGAAGACACCGGATTGGTCTGGACGTTCATTGCCCGCGCCCCCCGATTGTTCCCACTTTTGTCGGAATTCGACCCTGTCTCTGCCTTTGTGCCATTTTAGTTTCCGCACTACCCACTGAGCAGGCAATGTGCCGGTCCAATGTGGCCAAATGATGGAACCGAGGGCAGGCATTATGGACAGAAGACGACCGACCGCCGGGGTGCTGACGCTGGGCCTTCTGGCGCTGGTCGCGGTGCTCGGGGGCCTGTCGCTCCTCAAGGGCGGCTTCTACATCGGCAAGCACGAGGGCGACACGCTGCACCTTGCGGAGCTGGTGCTGCGGATGGGGCAGGGCGAGTGGCCGCACCTCGACTTCATGACGCCGATCGGGGTGCTGGCGATCGCGCCGATGGCGCTGTTCGTGGCGCTCGGGCAGGGGTTCGGGCACGCCATCGTGCTGTCGCAGATCCTGGTCGCGCTGGTCCTGCTGCCGGCGACGGTCTGGATCGCCACCAGCCG
This sequence comes from Pseudomonadota bacterium, assembly GCA_049324535.1. Lineage (GTDB taxonomy): Bacteria > Pseudomonadota > Alphaproteobacteria > Rhodobacterales > Rhodobacteraceae > JBMOOG01. Next base: position 725,935 of record JBMOOG010000001.1, read on the forward strand.
GCTGCGCGGCGTCTGGGCCTGGCTTTACGGCGCCTTTGTCATGGTGCTCTGCCTCGCGCTGGTGCACGGCGAGGCCAATGTCGCGGTGTCGATCTCGATGCACTACAACCGCTGGGCCTGGGCGGTCACCTATCTGCTGCTGCCGGTCGTGATGATCGCCCCCGCGCGGGAACGGCCCTGGCCGGACGGGGCGATCCTGGGGCTCGGGGTCGCCGCTCTGGCGCTCATCAAGGTCACCTATGTGGTGGCGGTGTTTCCGGGCCTGCTGATCGGGCTGATTGCGCGCCGGTGGTGGCGGACGACGGCGGTGGCGGCGGCGGCGGGCCTTCTGGCGGCGGGCCTTCTGACCGCGCTTGCCGGGCCGGAGTTCTGGCTGGCCTATGTGGCCGACCTGCGGACCGTCGCCTCGACCGACATCCGCCCCAACCCGGGCGAGTCGCTCGCCGCCGTGGTCGCGTCACCGGCCTGGTTCGGCGCCAGCTTCACGCTTCTTGCGGTCATCGTCTTCCTGCGTCAGGCCGGACGGATGACCGAAGGCATGGTTCTCCTGTTCCTGATGCCCGGCCTTTTCTACATCACCTACCAGAACTACGGGAACGACCCCCAGTGGCTGATGCTGGTCGCGATCCTGGCGCTGGCGCTGCGGCCCGACACGCCGGTCCGCAACCGGCTGGGCTGGGACATGGGGCAGGCGCTCGGCTATGCGGGGGCGGCGGCCATCGCCTTCGGGCTCGGGTCCGCGCTCAATCTCGCCTACAGCCCGCTGCGCCACGCAGCCACCGACACCGACAAGATGGCGCCGCTTCTGTCGCGGCTGCCGGCCCACGCCGACGTGCGGGCCTACGAGAACCGCATCTACGGGATCAACACCAGCCTGGCCGCGGACGGGCCCGACACCCCCTTTGCCGCCTACCGGCCGCGGGCCGAGCGCAAGGACCTGACCGAGTTCGGCGGCCGGACCTGGGGCGACTGCGAGATGGCGGGAGGGCTTGACGCCTATTTCGAGGTGGTGGCCGACGATCTCGCCGGCGCGGGCTACGCGGGCCGGGCGATCGGGGCGGCCGATCTCTTCTCGGGGTTCTGGATGTATGGCGATTTCCGGCCAGTACGGGGCGCGGCGCCGTGGAACTACGGCGTTCCCTCGGGCTTTCGCAACGCCGATTTCATCGTCCTGCCGCTCTGCCCCTTTGCCGCACAGGTCGAGACGGAACTGCTGAAGGCGATGACCCGCGACGGCTGGGGCATCCGTGTCGAGCGCAAGACCCCGGTCTACTGGCTGCTGGCGGTGACGCCGCCGCGCAACAGTCCCTGAAATCCGGCCAGAAGCGACGGGAAGGCGAAGAGCGCGAGATAGAAGAGCAGGGTGCCGACCAGCGCGAGCCCCATCGGGAAATCCTTGCGCGTCCAGGACACCCAGTCGGGCGTCAGGCGGCGGACGGCCGGGATCGCCCGAAGCAGACGGTGGGCGGCGAAGGCGCCCAGAAGGAAGGCCGCGAAGACGGGAAGGATGAAATAGGCGTCCTTGGCGCGCATGAAGAGCGCCATCGCCGCCGCCCATTTGGCATCGCCCGCGCCGACGTTGGCCACCGCGTTCAGCACGAAGCCGATGGCGAGGACCACGGCGAAGTTCGCCCAGCGCCAGATCCAGGCCTCGAAGGGCATGAACAGCAGCCCGACCACGACGAAGATCGCGATCAGCGCGATCACCGCCTTGTTCGGGATCTTCATCGTGCGCAGGTCGGACCAGGCGACCCAGAGCGACAGCGGCACGGCGAACAGCAGGAACAGCCGGTAGGCCAGGGTGACGGCGGCCTCTCCGTCATAGGGGTTGAGCATGGGTCAGCCGGCCTTGTTGGCGTCCAGCGTCTCGAGCGCCCGCGTGGCCTCCTCGAAATACTGCGGATGGGTCTCGATCGCGTCGTTCAGAAGCGACTTTCCGGTCTGGACGTCGCCCTGCTTGATGGCGGAAAGGGCCGCCGTGTAGAGCAGTTGCGCCCGTTCGATCTGGGTCATCGGCACAAGCGGCAGTTCGTACTGCCGCTGGGCCGAGCGGGCCAGGACCAGGTTGTTCTTGGTGGTGAAGTTCGAGCTGTCGTAGGTGATCGATTCGGCGAAGAGCTTCTCGGCGCCGACGTAATCGCCGCGGGTGAGCTTCGAGAAGCCCCAGTTGTTCAGCGTACTGGCCGGCGTGGTGGTCAGGCCGATCGCGGTCTCGTAGAACGAGTCCGCCTTCTTCCAGTTGCGGTTGGCGTCGGCCACCATCGCCTCGAGCCGGTAGCGCTCGAAGGTCTCGTAGGTCGGGGGGATCGCGTTCAGGACCTCCTGCGCCTTCTTCCAGTCGTTCGCCCGGATCAGCGCGTCGGCGTAGTTCACGCGGTCCTCGTTGGTGCCATCGGCGCTTTCGGCGACCTGCTTCCAGACCTGCGCGCCCTCGGTCGGCTTCTTCGCCCGCACCAGCGCCTTGGCCAGGCCGCGCTTCAGCGGGATGCTGTCGGGCTTTTCGGCGACCGACCGCTGGAAATAGGCGACGCCTTCCTCCGGGTCGGCGACGGTCAGCATGATGTCGCTGAGGTTCGATTCCTCGAGGACGTTCACGCTGTCGATGGTGCGCTGGACCTCCGCCTCGGAGGATTTCTGGCAGGCGGACAGTCCGATGGCCCCTGCCAGGCAGAGGGAGATCGTGATGGGGTGGCGCATTTGCTGCGTCCTTTGCTGCTCGGTGCCTCAGTTTCTGGACAGGAGCAGGTATTCCCCATACCCGCGCCGGACCAGCGAGAACTTGCTGTCATCGTGCGGATCATAGTCGGGTTTTTGCATCCGCGCGAGCGCGAGACGAAGATTTTCGCGGATTTCGTCCGATTGGCCACTGTCGAGCGCGAAGGCGGTCTGGAAGACGCGGCTGGCTTCGGCGGCCTGCCCCTTTTCCATGAGTACGACGCCGAGGTTGTTCCAGGCGGGCACGAAGGTCTGGTCGGCCTTGATCGCCCGCCGCAGCATCGTCTCGGCCTGCCCGAGCCGGCCGAGATGCAGGTCGGCCGACCCGATGGCCGACAGCACATCGACGGTAAGCCCCTGGTCCGCGGCGGCCCGGTAATAGGCCTTGAGTGCCAGCTCGTATTCGCCGGCGGCCATCAGCCGGTGGCCCACGGTCAGCCCGTCGATCGACTCGCCCCCGCGTCCAGGGCCCGAGGGCGCATAGACCCCGTCGCCGCGCGACGAAAGGCCGCCTGCGGTACAGGCGGCCAGCGTTGCGATCGCGATCAGGACGACCGGTGCCTTTCGGCGCATGGAACCCTTCGGGCTATTGGCTCATCTTCTTGAACAGCTCGAACATATCGTAAAGCGACGGGCCCACAAGGATGATGAGCAGGGGCGGCACGGTGAACATCATCGTGCCGAGGGTGATCTTCGTGGGCAGCTTGTTCGCCGCTTCCTCGGCCCGCATCACGCGCTTGTCGCGCATCTCGCTGGCGTAGACGCGCAGCGCCTCGGCGATCGAGGTGCCGAAGGTCTGCGACTGGATCATCACGGTCACGAAGGAGGCCACATCCGGCACGCCGGCACGTTCGGAAAACGCGCGAAGGACCGAGATCTTGTCCTTGCCGGCCTTCACCTCGTGCGAGACAAGCTCCAGTTCCTCGGCGAGGAACGGATAGCCCATGGCCAGTTCCTTGGACACGCGCACGATCCCCTGGTCGAGCGACTGACCGGCCTCGACGCAGACAAGCAGCATGTCGAGCGCGTCCGGAAAGCCGTTCTGGATCTGACCCTGGCGGGCCTTCACCCGCTTTTCGACCCAGTATTTCGGCAGATAGTAGCCAAGCGCGCCGGGCACGATCACCGACAGGATCAGCGCCGTGGTCGACAACTCGCCGGTGGCCGAGGACACGATCGCGTAGATCACGCCGAAGATGAGAAAGACGATGCCGAGCGAGAACTGGATGGCGTGGAAGGTGCGCACGGCCGTCTTGCTGCGGTAGCCCGCGCGCATCATCTTCAGCCGCGCGGCGCTGAATTCCTCTTCGTTCTTCGGTTCGAGGAAGCCTGCGAACTTGTCCAGCTTGTCGGTGCCGGCGCCCATGCGCAGCGCCTTCTTGGACGGCGCACCGCCGCGTCCGGCCGCGACCGGCACCATGCCGCGCGTCGAATCCCGGAACTTGGTCAGCGGATCGACCTGCTTGCGCAGCATCGCCGGAAGCGTCGCGATGACCAGCAGAAGCCCGAGGCCCCCGAGCACGATCAGCGGGCCGAGAGGGCCCAGCCGTTCGGTCAGGAAGGTGTTCGCCGTCGTCAGGAATTCCATGCCAGCCCCTCAGACCTTGATGTTCGTCATGATCTTCATGAAGACGTAGTTCAGCCCCAGCAGCACGAACACGATCAGCGCCGCCGGGACGAAGGCCGGCGTGTCCTTCACGGTGTCGAAGTAGTCGGGCTTGGTGATCTGGATGACGCCGAGCACCACCAGCGGGAAGGCCGACAGGAACATGCCCGACCATTTCGCCTCGGCGGTGATGGCGCGCACCCGGCGGAACAGGCGGAAGCGCGCCCGGATCACCTTGGCGAGGCCGTCGAGGATCTCGGCAAGGTTGCCGCCGGACTGGGCCTGGATGGTGACGGCGACCGCAAGGAAGCGCAGGTCCTGCATGTCCATCCGCTCGGCCAGATCCTTGAGCGATTCCGAGATGTCGCGGCCGTAGGCGGATTCATCGGCGATCATGCCGAATTCCGATCCGAGCGGGTCGGGGACTTCCTTGGCGACGATCTGGATGGCGGACGAGAAGGGATGGCCGACGCGCAGGCTGCGCACCATCAGCTCGACCGCGTCGGGAAGCTGCTCCTCGACCATCGCCATGCGCTTCTTCGCCTTGCGGTTCACCCAGAAATAGACGCCGCCCACGCCCATGACGATCGCCACGGCGATGCGCATGAGCAGGGACGCGCCGGTGCCGACGGTCAGCAGCGCGAAGGCCACAACGGAGAGAAGGCCCATCACGCCCATGAGCGCGGTGGGCGAGAAGGCGATGTTGGCCTTCTGCGCCTTGCTGGCCAGCAGCGAATAGAGCGGAATGCCCTTCGCCTTCAGGTGCTGGCTGGCCTCCTTGCGCAGCTGCTCGAGCACCTGCTCGCGCTTGCCGCCCTTTTCCAGAAGCTCGAGCCGCCGGTTCACCTTGCTGTTGAGGCTGATCGACTTGCCGAACGCTACCAGATAGAGGCCCTCGACCAGGAGCAGCACAGCCACGAAGATGAGGCCGTAGATGATCGGGGTCGGGCTGATGATCATGGGCGCTTACTCCGCGGCGATGGGTTCGTAGATCGACGCCGGCAGGTCGTAGCCCCACTGGCGGAAGCGGTCCGAATAGTGCGAGCGCACACCGGTCGCGGTGAAGCGGCCGATGATCTTGCCATCCGGCGCAAGGCCGAGGCGCTCGTAGCGGAAGATCTCCTGCATCGAGATCACGTCGCCTTCCATGCCGGTGATCTCGGTGATCGACACCATCCGCCGCGAGCCGTCCTGAAGGCGGCTTGCCTGCACGATCAGGTTGACGGCCGAAGCGATCTGGCTGCGCACGGCCTTGATCGGCATCTCGATCCCGGCCATGGCGACCATGTTTTCAAGGCGGCTCACGCCGTCGCGCGCCGAGTTGGCGTGGATCGTGGTCATCGACCCGTCGTGGCCGGTGTTCATGGCCTGAAGCATGTCGATGACTTCCTCGCCGCGCGTTTCGCCGACGATGATGCGGTCGGGACGCATCCGCAGCGCGTTCCTCAGACAGTCGCGCTGGGTGACGGCGCCCTTGCCCTCGACGTTCGGCGGCCGGCTTTCCATCCGGCCCACATGGGTCTGCTGGAGCTGGAGTTCGGCCGTGTCCTCGATCGTCAGGATGCGCTCGGTGTTGTCGATGAACGAGGACAGCGCGTTGAGCGTCGTGGTCTTGCCCGAGCCCGTGCCGCCCGAGACGATGATGTTCAGGCGTGTGGACACCGCGGCCTGAAGGTAGGCGGCCATTTCCTCGGTGAAGGCCCCGAAGCGGACCAGATCGTCCACACCGAGCTTTTCCTTCTTGAACTTCCGGATCGACACCAGCGAGCCGTCGACCGCGATCGGCGGCACCATCGCGTTGAAGCGCGACCCGTCGGCAAGGCGGGCGTCCACATAGGGGTTCGATTCGTCGACCCGGCGTCCCACCGCGGACACGATCTTGTCGATGATCCGCAGCAGATGCCGTTCGTCCTTGAAGGTGATGTCGGTCAGCTGCAGCTTGCCCGCGCGTTCGACGAAGATCTGGCGGGGTCCGTTGACCAGGATGTCGTTGACCGTCTCGTCCTTCAGAAGCGGCTCCAGCGGACCGAGGCCCATCACCTCGTCGTAGAGTTCCTGATGCAGGGTGGCGCGTTCGTCCTTGTTCAGGACGACGCTCATTTCGTCGAGCGCCTCGGCGGTGATCGAGACGATCTCCTGGCGCAGGTCGGCCTCGGTCGCGGTCTCGATGGCCGCAAGGTTGAGGTTGTCGAGCAGCCGCTTGTGCAGCTCGACCTTCAGTTCCTGCATCTTCTCCTTGCGCTTCTTGTCCTTGTCCGCCGCGACGGCCATGGCCGAGGCCACGCCGCTCGGCACCGGCTTGCGCTGGGCGACGGAGGTCGGCTGGCGCGGGGCCGGTGCTTCGGAAGGCGAGCGGACCGGAGCGGTGGCGCTGGCTTTCGGGGCGGCGGCGTCGGGCTTCTTGAAACGCGAGAACATGGTCGGACCTCTGATCCTCAGGCCTTGGCGGTTTCAGCGGACTTGGCCAGCTCGTGCAGGGACTTCGCGAGCTTGGCGATCTCCTTGCGCAGCGGGTTCTTGGCTGCCGTCTCGGCGAGGGGCAGGCCGTGGTCGTTGGCCTGCGTCACCTGGTGGCCCCCGTCGGGCAGCTGCATCTCGATGGTGATGTCGAGGCTTTCGGCAAGGCGCTTGACGCGGCCCTTGCCGCTCAGGTCGGTGAACTTCGGCGCGCGGTTCAGCACGTAGCGCAGCTTTTCGAACGGCAGATCCTCGGCCTTGAGCGCGCGGATCATGCGCAATGCGTTCTGGGCCGACCGCATGTCGAGCTCGAGCGTGGCGAAGTAGACGTGGGCCTGCTGAAGCACGGCCTCGGACCACTGGACGACCGTCTTGGGCATGTCCACGATGACGAAGTCGAAGTTGGCCCGCGCCAGATCGAGGATGCGGTTGATGTCCTCGGAGGTGACGAGGTCCAGCGGCAGCATGTCGGCCGGCGAGGTCAGCACGTAGAGCTTTTCGTTGAAGGTCAGCATCGACTGCACGAAGGCTTCGGCGTCGAGCGATGCGGTGTCCGACAGCATCTCGAACACGGCCTCGCGCCGCGGCAGGTCAAGATAGGTCGAGATCGACCCGTACTGCAGGTCGAGGTCCAGGATGCAGACCCGCGGCGGGTTGTCCTTCTGGATCGTCGCCAGTTCCCAGGCGAGGTTGACGGCCAGCGTCGAGGCGCCGGTGCCGCCCGCCAGACCGTGAACGGCCAGGATGGCGCCGTCGCGGTCGCCCTTGGCCTTGAAGGCCGGGGCTTCGTGGCCCTGATCGGGGATGAACTGCGCCGGCGGCTCGTTCAGCCGCTCGATCGCCTCATGCAGGGCGTTCTCGGGAAGCGGGTAGGGCACGAAGCCGTCGGCGCCGAGCTTCAGCAGCTGGTGCAGGGCGATCGGGCTCACCTCCTCGGCGATCAGGATCACCTTGATGCCGCGTTCCTTCGCGGCGGTGATGATGGCCGAGATGCGGGAGAGCTGCGCCTCATCCTGGCTGTCCACCGCGATGGCGACGAACTGGAGCGTCGCCGCGTCGGGTTGCGACAGGAAGAGAACGGCATCGTCGAAGGTCAGGTCGCCCCACCGTTCGCCGAGCTCGGCCTCCATGTCCTCGATCAGAAGATCGAAGTTCCGCACATCGCGCGAGATGGTGCACGCCGTGATCGGCGCCGGTTCCGGCTGCATGGCAACAACACTACTCATGGCCTCACATCCTTCCTTGGCGGTCCATCGGTCCGATCCGGGATCATCGACGAGAATCGTTCCCAGACCGCGAATGCCGACGAACCCAGCGACCCCCGGGCCGCCCACATCTGCTCAGCTTCGGAAAGTCACGGGCAATGGTGGCAACATTGGGGCCAAAAGATCGAAACTATTTGGTTTCTTGACACGATGAAACGAACAGGGCGGCCTTTGTTTACCAAGGGCCGCCCCGAAAGTTTAGCACAATGCCGTGAGATCAACCACCGGATGAGCCGCCGGTCACCTGGCCTTCGGTCTTGCTGTAGTCCGGATGCGGCGGCTCCGCGCCCTTGACGTATTCGCGGAAGATCACCTCGGCATACTTGCCGTTGAGGATCGTCGGGTGCTTGGCGACGAAGCCCGACACCTCGGTGACGGCGCGGCGGTTCGCCTCGTTGGGCAGCGGCGTGTAGACCAGCGGCTGGGTCTCGCCGTAGGACACGACGGCCTCGAGCCGCGAGCGCGAGATGCCCTGGCTGGCTAGGAAGGCGACGACCGCCTGGGCCCGACGCATGCCGAGGCGCTTGTTGTAGGCGTCCGAGCCGACCAGGTCGGTGTAGCCGTAGACGCGGAAGCGCACCTCGGGGAACTGGCGGATCCAGTCGGCCTGCCGGCGAAGCGCGGCCTGCGCGGTGCCGTCCAGCACCGACTGGTTGAAGGCGAAGTTGACCGTGTTCGGCACCTCGGCCGAGAAACGGCGGGTCAGGTCGATGACGTAGGACTTCTCGCCCGACTGGATGAGCGTGTTGTTCATCGTCGCGTTGCCGAAGTCCGACGTTTCCAGCTCGCTGCCCGCCTCGGTGTAGAGCGAACGCAGCACGTTGGTCTCCTTGCTGCACGCGCCGAGCGCGAGAAGCGCGGTCGTCAGGATCAGGGCCTGGCCGGTACGTTTCATGGCCTCACTCCATCACATAGCCGTAGGAGCCCGAAAAGTCCTGCCGCGCCACTTCGGCGACCGGCCCCTTGGACTTGCCGCTTGACGCGGTCTTGCCCAAGAGGAACAGCTCGGCCTCGGTCGGCGGCTTCACCCGATCGGTGGGCAGCGCGAGCGCCTCGCCGCGGGTCGGCGACACGAGATGCGGCGTCACGATGATGACGAGCTCGGACTGCGCGCGCTGGTATTCGCTGCTGCGGAAGAGCGCGCCCAGCACCGGGATGTCGCCAAGCCACGGCACCTGACCGTTCAGGTCGCGGAAGTCGTCCTGAAGGAGGCCCGCGATCGCAAAGCTCTCGCCGTCGCGCATCTCGACCGTGGTCTTGGCTTCGCGCCGCTTGAAGGCGCTGACCGAGAAGCCGTTGGTGGTGACCGAGGTCGTGGTGTCGATCCCCGACACGGCGGCGTTGACCGCAAGGTTGATGATGTCGCCGTCCACCACGGTGGGGGTGAAGGCCAGCTCCACGCCGAAGGGCTTGTACTCGATGGTGACGGTGTTGTTGTCGCCCGAGACCGGGATCGGATACTCGCCCCCGGCCAGGAACTTGGCTTCCTGCCCCGACAGCGCCGTCAGGTTCGGCTCGGCCAGCGTGCGCACCAGCCCCTTGTCCTCGAGAGCCTCGAGCAGGACGCCGACCTCGAGCCCGCCGACCGAGAAACTCGCGCCCAGCGCGCCGGTCAGCTGCGTGGACACGGTCGAGCCGGTCAGCACGTTGTTGATGCCGGCGATGTTGTTGGCGGCACCCGCGCGGAAGGGACCGCCCGGGTTGAAGAAGCCGATCGAGCCGGACAGCTGCTTGCTGACCGACCGCTGCATCTCGGCGAAGCGGACCTTCAGCATCACCTGCTGGGTGCCGCCCACGGTCATCAGGTTCGACACGCGGTCGGGCGCGTAACGCTTGGCGAGGTCGAGCGCCCGGTCAAGCTTGGTGATCGACGAGACCTGGCCCGACAGCACGATGCCGTCGTTGGCGGTGCGCACCTCGATCGTCTCGCCGGGCAGGATCTGGCGCAGCCGCTCCTTGAACTCGGCCACATCGGGGGTGACGTGCACCTCGACGTTGGTGATGAGCTTGCCGTCCGGCGCAAGCAGCGTCAGCGTCGTGCGGCCCGGCGCCTTGCCCAGAACGTAGATCGTCCGGTCCGACAGCGTCGAGATGTCGGCAATTCCGGGGTTCGCGATCGACAGTTCCGCGAAGGGCTGATCGGCTTCGACGACGACGGCCCGGTTCATCGGGACGGCCAGCGGTGCGGTCGCGGTTCCGTTCATGATGCGCAGGGTTTCAGCCTGCGCGGCGGGGGTTGCCGCCATGCCAAGCGCAAGGCCCAGCAACCCGGCTTCGAAAGCCTTCCTGACGTTCATGTGACCTGCCTCTCCGATCACGGGTTTTGCTCGGGTCTTGTCGCCCGCATTTTCGCCAGAATGCGCCCTGCGGGGATTTTTTGCAAGAATCAAACCTTTGGAGGCCGCCGCTTATGTGGACAAGTGGCAACACCATCGAATTTGTTGCGCCAAAGCAAAGCGCCGGACACCACATGCGGTGCCCGGCGCCCGGTTTTCAGCCATCGCCCGGTCAGTTGGTGCAGGCGATCGGAACCTCGACGATCTCGCCGCCCTTGTTCTGGCGGACGGTGCAGACCTTCTGTTCCTCCTTCTTGGCCTCGGCCGTTTCCTGAATGCCCAGAAGCCCGTTCTTGTCGATCTGGACCTGGCCGACCTGCGACTCGTCGCCCGAGCCGACGAGCGACAGGGTGAGCCGCCCGGACTGCTGGGCCTGGGCCAGCGCCGCGACCTGCTGCGGCGTCACCTCGACGGTGACGGTGCGGGCGATCATCGTCTCCTCGCTCCGGTCGGCGTCGGCGTTCTGGTCGATGGCGATCAGGCGCACCGCCTCCTGGATGAGTTGGGTCACGTCCCGATCGCCGACGTTGCCGCTCCAGTACACGTCGACCCGGTCGCCCGGCCGCAGGAAGCCCGAGACGCCCGAGGTCACGTCGACGTTGATGGCGAAGGCGCGCATGCCCTTGGTGAGATTGGCGTTGATGCCGGCATCGACGCCGGGTTCGGTGATCTTCTTGGCGACCACCGGTTCGTTCGGCTCGAAGCTGCGCAGCGCCGCGCGGGCACGGGTCTCGCCCTCGTAGAACACCGGAACGATCGCCGGATCGCCACCCTGCGGCGCGACCACGGCGTTGAACGCGCCCTCGGGGGTCTTGCCCTGCTGGACCTTCACCACCTCGAGATCGTCACGGGTGAAGCGATCGCCGTATTTCAGCGGCTTCTTGAAGACGACCATGTCCACCAGAGGCGTGGCGCGCATCTGCGCCTCGCGCAGCTGGTCGGCCTCGGCCTGCGTCTGTGCGATGTAGCCCTGGGCCATGTACACGGCAAAACCGGCAAGCCCGATCCCGAGAATGAGCACCAATCCGAATACGAGTCGCATTCCCAATCCTTTCCTCACGGCCACGGCGTTCCTGCCGTCCGGCCGACACACTCATCCATCCGGCCTTCTGGCAGAGGATTGCGGCAAAATGGTGGTCAAAGGCTTATCGCGGGGGAAAAAGCGCCCCTGACCGGAAACTGTGCACGGCGCGGCCACCGTCGCGCGGGGGCGGCTACATCTCGGTGACGACCGTGGCGCTCGACAGGTGGTCATCCACCCGGGAGCTGACCTGCCCCATGCCGCCGAGAAGGCCCGCGACCACCAGCGTCCCGAGCGAGACAAGGGCCGCGGTCAGCACCACCCAGTCGATGGTCACCGCGCCGTCGTCATCCTCGCGAAAGCGTCGCACCCGTATTCGTGCACTCATCACTCCGGTCTCCGTCACACGCGTTTCCGTATCGGGCTGCCTGGCACCCCGTTCGCGGCCCGGATTCTTGACGCAAGGAATGGCGCAAATGGGGCGCGCTTCGAGCGTTTCCGGGGGCCGGAGCCCATCTGCGGGAACAGTCCGTTCCGCCATGGAAACAGCGACGAAACGCGAAAGGCCGCGCGGTTGCGCGGCCCCTGCGTATCCCTGAAGGGGACGTCGATCAGAACGTCGACTGGATGTTCATCGAGTTCATGTGGTCGGCGATCTTGGTGGTCAGGCCGCCGGTGGCGGTGCGGATCGCGGCCAGCGCGGCGAAGCCGAGGCCCACGACGGCGGCGGTCAGCACGACCCAGTCCACCGTCACGGCGCCGTCTTCTTCGTTGTGGAACTTCTTGAAGAGCTTGAAGAATTTCATTGGTCAGTCTCCTGGTCAGTCGTTGCGCCCATCCGCGGCTCGGGTCCTCCGGGTCGGCCTCGCCTTGGCCCGTCTCCGTCGCGGCATGAGAGAGTTGTGCGCGTCAATCGTGACGCGAATGGGGCGCTTGCCGTACATTTCAATGCTATTGACCATCGGTCTGGAAACGGTCCGGTAAGAAACCGGCGCCAATCGCCGCCCGCCGGCGCCGCCGCCGATACCCGGTCAGAAGGTGGTGATGAGGCCCTGCGCGGTGAGCTGCGAGTTGATGCGCGAGGTCAGCCCGCCGGTGGAGGTGCGGATGGCGGCCAGCGCCGCGACACCGATGCCCACGACCGCGGCCGTCAGCACGACCCAATCCACCGTCACGGCTCCGCTCTCGTCCTTGCGGAAACGTTCCGACAGTCTCAGCACCCTCATGACACGCTCCTTCACTGCTCGTCTCGTGGCGACCAGGCGGCCGCACCCCGGGCGGTTCTCCCGCCCTGTCGGTTTGAAGGAAGGATATCGGCCGATTGCGGCACAATTTGGGCGCAGAAAACGCGAAGGGCGCAGCGATCCAGCGGATCCCGCGCGTCGGGTCGTGCAGTCCTGCCGGATCGCCGCACGATACGGGCTACCGTGTCGTGGGGCCGCCTCCGGCCCCCGGTCGAGAGCGTTCCGATCAGAACGTGGTCGGGATCGTCATCGAGTTCATGTGGTCGGCGATCTTGGTGGTCACGCCGCCGGTGGCGGTGCGGATCGCGGCCAGCGCGGCGAAGCCGAGGCCCACGACGGCGGCGGTCAGCACGACCCAGTCCACCGTCACGGCGCCGTCTTCCTCGTTGTGGAACTTCTTGAAGAGCTTGAAGAATTTCATGATCTGTCTCCTGGTGTCGTGTTGTCTCGCCTTGCCCCGGCCCGGGGGTGACGGGCCTTGCCTGGGGATGAGACAGTGATGCCGGTCAATCGGGGCCCGAATGCGGCGGTGATGGCGCAATTCGATGCCATCAACACCTGTTGCGGAAACACTGCTGAGACGGTGAGGGATCAATCGCGGCCGGCCCCGGGCTCGGGGACGTGTGGCCCGGAAACGCGAAAGGCCGCGCGGTTGCGCGGCCCTTGCCTGTCCCTGAAGGGGACGTCGATCAGAAGGTCGACTGGATCTGCAGGGTGTTCATGTGGTCGGCGATCTTGGTGGTCAGGCCGCCGGTGGCGGTGCGGATCGCGGCCAGCGCGGCGAAGCCGAGGCCCACGACAGCGGCGGTCAGCACGACCCAGTCCACCGTCACGGCGCCGTCTTCTTCGTTGTGGAATTTCTTGAAGAGCTTGAAGAATTTCATTGGTCTGTCTCCTGGTCAGTCGTTGCGCCCATCCGCGGCTCGGGTCGTCCGGGTCGGCCTCGCCTTGGCCCGTCTCCGTCGCGGCATGAAGGTGTTTTGCCGGTTAATCGTGACGCGAATGGGGCGCATGCCGTACATTTCGGTGCTATTGACCATCGGTCTGGAAACGCTGCGGAACCGGACGCGGCCCAATCTCCCCGCAGGAACCGGCCGCGCCTTCCGCCCGCCGGCTCCTCGCCGGGGCCGCGAAAGAGACGGGCAGGGGCCGCGCGGCGTGACGCGCGGCCCGGGTCTCTCCTGGGCGACCGATCAGAAGGTGGACTGGATCTGGACCGAGTTCAGATGGTCGGCGATCTTGGTGGTGAGGCCGCCGGTGGCGGTGCGGATGGCCGACAGAGCGGCAAAGCCGAGGCCCACGACGGCGGCGGTCAGCACGACCCAGTCCACCGTCACGGCGCCGTCTTCCTCCTGTCGGAACGAACGGAAGATCCTGATGTATTGCATGGCCTGTCTCCGAAAGGTGATCGACTGCACATTCCGCCGGAACGGGCGCATCCCGAGCGCCGCGCGCCTTGGGGAATTGGAAGATCAGAGCGCAAAATGATGGCACGACTTGGGCAGAGTTCCGGATCGCGCCCCAATCCTGGATGCCGGACAGAGATAACCGCGCGAGGCGTGCACAATCGAGTCCCCGGGACGGCCACCGGGCGGTCCTTTCCCGTCGGACCCGGCCGCGCAGGCCGCGATCTGTTGCGAAAAGGACCGACCCGGACCGGAAATGACGGCGAATCGGCGGTCACGGTGGCGCGGACAGGGGATCTCTGCGACAAACTGCGCAAAACAAGACGAGGCAGGCAGGGCGCGATGTCGCGCAGCTTCGGAGCATTTCTGGTCTGCGCGGCTCTGGCCGCGGGAACGGCGCAGGGCGAGACTGCGGCGCCGGCCGAGGTCTATCCCGATTTCACCTTCAAGCGCATTGCCCCGCCCAAGCCCGGCGCATCGAAGCGGATCACCGTGCAGATCGACCCCGAGGAACAGAAGCGGATGCTGGCGGCCGTGATGCCGCAGCCGGAGCACCCGATCCCGCATGGCGGCGCCGATCCGTCGCTTAGGCCGGCGGAACCGGCCACCCCGGGGGCCTACGACTGGTACTGGCAGGCCGTGTCGCCGGCCCTGGCCGCGCGGGACGGCCGCTTCCCGGCGGCGATCGAGGCCCTGAACGCGGGCCCGGGCGGGGCCACCGTGTCGGCGCCCCGCCTGCAGGATCTTCAGAACATCGCGCAGGCCCACGGGTCCGAGATCCTGAAGGCCACGGTCGGGACCGAGGTGTCCCCGGCGCTCGTCATCGCGGTGATGGGCATCGAGAGCGCGGGACGCACCGAGGCGGTGTCGTCGGCCGGGGCGGTCGGGCTCATGCAGCTCATACCGGCCACGGCCGACCGGTTCGGGGTGAGCGACAGCAAGGACCCCGCCCAGAACATCAAGGGCGGCGTGGCCTATCTCGACTGGCTGATGAAGGAGTTCGACCGCGATCCGGTCATGGTCCTGGCCGCCTACAACGCGGGCGAGAACGCCGTGAAGGCGAACGGCGGGGTTCCGCCCTTTGCGGAAACGCGCGCCTATGTGCCCAAGGTGCTTGCGGCCTGGTCCGTGGCGCGCGGCCTGTGCCTGACGCCGCCCGAGCTGGTGACCGACGGCTGCGTCTTTGCCGTCCGAGGATGAGTTGGGCCCGATGACCGACAAACCTCTTGTCCTCGACGTGGACGGCACCTTCCTGCGCACCGACATGCTCTACGAGTGCTTCTGGGCAGGCCTCGGCCGCGCGCCGCTCGAGACGCTCCGGGCCGCGGCGCGGCACTGGCGCGCGCCGGCGCGGCTCAAGGCCGAGCTCGCCCGGATCGCGCCGCTGCGCACCGACCTGCTGCCGGTCAATCCCGAGGTGGCGCGGCTGGTCATCGACGAGCGCATGGCGGGCCGCGAGGTGGTTCTGGCCTCGGCGTCCGACCGCAGCCTGGTCGAGCCGCTGGCGGCCGACTACGGGCTGTCGGAGACGGTCTTCGCCTCGGATGGCGTGACGAACCTCAAGTCGGCGGCCAAGGCGCAGGCCCTGGTGGCGGCCTACGGGCACGGCGGCTTCGACTACGCCGGCAACTCGGGCGACGACCTCGCGGTCTGGGCCGAAGCCGACCGGGCGCTGGTCGTGGGCTATCCGGGCGGTGCCGCACGCCTTGCCGCGCAGGGCAGGGAGGTGACCGAGATCGGCGGCGGCTGGACCTGGCGGGCGCTCTTCAAGGCGATCCGGCCGCATCAGTGGGTCAAGAACATCCTGCTGCTTCTGCCGATGATCGCGGCGCACCGGCTGGACATGGTGACGCTGGTGCCGGTGCTTCTGGGCATGGTGGCGTTCTCCGCCGCGGCCTCGTCCATCTATCTGGTCAACGACCTTCTGGACCTCGAGGCCGACCGGCTTCACCCCACGAAGTGCAACCGCCCGCTGGCGAGCGGTGCCCTGCCGATCCGCGTGGGGATGGCGGCCGTCGCGGTGCTGGCCGTGGTGGCGCTCGGCCTCGCGGCGGCGCTGAACTGGACCTTCTTCGGCGTGCTCCTTCTCTATGTGGTCACGTCTCTCGCCTATTCGCTCCGGCTCAAGCGCCTGCGCTGGGTCGATATCGCGACGCTGGCCGCGCTCTACACGGTGCGGGTGGTGGCCGGTGCGGCGGCGGGGCAGGTGGACGTGTCGATCTACATGCTGATCTTCATCTTCCCCGTGTTCATCACGCTGGGCTGCGTGAAGCGGCTGACCGAGCTCACGCTGGCCAAATCCGAGGAACGGCTGCCGGGCCGCGGCTATGCGCGCGCCGACCGCGGCGACCTGCTGAACGTGGCCTGGCTGGGCACCGTGGGCGCGCTGGTGATCTTCTTTCTCTATTCGGTCAGCGACCAGGGACGGCTTCTCTACCCGACGACCTGGCTTCTGTGGGTGGCGATGGTCCCGATGGCGACCTGGCTCGCCCGGATGGTGATGCTCGGCTGGTACGGAAAGCAGGACTACGATCCGATCGTCTTTGCGCTGCGGGACAAGTTCGGGGTCGGGCTGCTGATGGTCACGCTCAGCCTGATGTTCTGGGCCGCGGGTCTCTGGACGCAGTGGTTCGGCGCCTGAGGGCGGGGCGAGGGGCTGTCTGACCCTCGCGCTCCCCGAGAATGTATCGGCCAGTGAGAGGGAGGCGGCCTGCCCCCGTGCCTGTCAGATCTTCAGCTTCTTGAAGACCGGCTCCGGGATCGACCGGATGATGAGCATGACGAGCCGCCAGAATCCCGGCGTGTAGATCACGTTGCGGCGGCGGTCCACGGCCTTCAGGATGTCGGCGGCCACCCGGTCGGGCGGTGCGACGAGAAACATCCCCGGCAGGCCCCAGGTCATCGCGGTATCGACGAAGCCGGGCTTGACCGTCACCACATGGGCGCCGGACCGGCTCAGCCGGTTGCGCAGGCCGGACAAGTAGGTGTGGAACCCCGCCTTGGCCGAGCCGTAGACGTAATTGCCAAGCCGGCCCCGGTCGCCCGCCACCGATCCCACGCCGACGACGGATCCCGCGCCGCGCTCTTCGATCAGCGGCGCCAGCGTCTGGAGGAAGCGGGCGGGGCCGAGGTAGCTGTCGGCGACGGTGCCGTCGACCAGTGCGGGATCGGCGTCGATCTCGGCCTGCGCCGGCATCGAGCCGGCGAAGACCGCACAGCAGAGCGTGCCCTCTTCCTGCGCGGCCCGCCCGATCAGGGGAGCGATGCTCGCCGCATCCCGCGCGTCCCAGGCGACGGCCTCGGCCATGCGGGCCCCCCGGAGCCGGCAGTCGGCCGCAATGGCGGCCAGTTCGGCGCTGTCGCGACCGGCGAGCAGGAGGCCCGCGCCGCGCGCGGCGAGCGCCCGGGCCAAGGCGCGCGCCATCGCCGAGGTGGCGCCGAGGAGAATCCAGGTTTCGCTCATGCGAGGCTCCTCAGGTCGAGGCGGCGCACCAGATCGGTGGCGAGCCGCGATTCGGGGTCCATCCGCGCCGCCTGGCCCTGCCAGAGCCCGAGGTCGGGATACATGGTGCGCACCCCGGCCCCGCGCCCGAGACTGTCCTTGGCGAAGTAGAGCCGCCCGCCGGTCGCCACCGCCGCATCCTCGAGCCGGCGGATGAGGTCGCGCGCTTCGGGCCGGTTCGGGAAATCGACGGCGAGCGTGTAGCCCTCCATCGGGAAGCTCAGATAGCCCGCCCGGCCCGGACCCATGCGCTTGAGCACCGCAAGCGGCGAAGCGAGGCCGGAATGGGCGATGGTCTCGAGCATCGCGCGCAGCGCGTTGGCCGACGACAGCGGCACAACGCACTGGAACTGGTGGAAGCCGCGCTTGCCGTAAAGCCGGTTCCAGTCGTGGATCTTGTCGAGCGGGAAGAAGAAGTCGGCGATCGGGCGTACCAGCGTGCGGCCCGAGGCCGGCACCTTGCGCCAGTAGGCGGCGTTGAAGGCGCGCACCACCGGCCGCGACAGCGCAAAGGACGGGGCGTCCATCGGAACCTTCCGGGCCCCGCGCTTTCGGGGCATCAGGCCGGCGGCGGTTTCGCCTTCCTCAAGGATGCCGCGGCCAAGGCCGGCGCCGGTCGCGGTCGCGTCGATCCAGCCGACCACATAGGTCGCCCGGCTTGTCTCGAAGAGATCGAGGAAGCTGTCCCAGTCGCGCACGCGCCGCTCGGTGACCATCATCACGTCGCCCTTGGCCGGCATCAGACGCAGGCGGGCGCTGGCGATGACGCCGGTCTGGCCAAGCCCGCCCATCGTCGCCCGGAAGAGATCGGGCGTCGCGGAGGGATCGGCCTCGATCCGGACGCCGTCGCGGCCGATGAGCGTGACCGAGACCACGTGCTGGCCGAAGCTGCCGGCGCCGTGGTGGTTCTTGCCGTG
This sequence comes from Pseudomonadota bacterium, assembly GCA_049324535.1. GTDB lineage: Bacteria > Pseudomonadota > Alphaproteobacteria > Rhodobacterales > Rhodobacteraceae > JBMOOG01. The sequence continues at coordinate 744,404 of JBMOOG010000001.1, forward strand.
CACGTCCTGGGCGATGCAGCCGCCGACGGTCGCAAAACCGGTGCCGGGCATCACCGCCGGCAGCCAGCCGCGGGGGCCGAAGGCGGCGGCGATCTCGCCGATGCGGGCGCCGGCCTCGACGGTGAGGATCCCGGTTTCGGGGTCGAAGCCCAGCATCCGGTCGAGCCGGGTCATGTCGATCACGCGACCGCCACCGTTAAGGGCGGCGTCGCCGTAGCTTCGCCGCATGCCGATGGCGGGCGCCAGCCCTTCGGCCAGCGTCTCGTCGAGCGCGCGCTGCCGCTCGGGGCGCGCGATCTCGCCGCGCGCGATCAGGGCCCGGCCCCAGCCGGAGTAGTCAGCGGTCTTCCAGCGCATGGGATTTCCTGAGGGAGAGACGTTCGGCAACCGGGAACACGACCAGCCCGATCGCCAGCGCGAACCAGAGCGTGGTCACCCGGATGATGGCGGTTGCGGCGACGGCGGCATCGGGCGGGACACCGCGCAGGGCGAGGAGGGCGATCATCGCCGCCTCGGCCCCGCCGAGTCCGCCCGGCGCCCCGGTCAGCCCGCCGGCGAGGGTGGCGGAGAGAAAGATCACCGCGGCAACCCAGAGCCCGATGTCGGCGCCCATCCAACCGAGCAGCAGGTGGAAGGCGATCGCCTCGGCCATCCAGCCCACGACGCCAAGCGCCAGCGCGGCGGCCAGAAGCGGCCCGTGCGCGAAGCGCTCGAGCGACAGGGCGGCGGAGCGGGCGCGGGCGAAGGCG
>JBMOOG010000002.1:0-1491 GCA_049324535.1 Pseudomonadota bacterium
ATCACTTCACGAGCCCCAGATCACGCGCCCGCTTCTGTTGCGCCGGTGACAGACGGTTGAAGAGGCCGCGCTGGATCGCGAGCGCAAGGCCCGCATCCGCCGATCCGGGCTTGAACTGCGGCGGCGCGTCCGGTTCGCCACCGGCTTGCGGCCCGGGCGCCCCGGTCCAGCCCACGGCCTTCGCCATCTCCGGCGTGAAGACGTAGCGATCGAAGGAGCCTGGGCCGTACCAGCCCTCGACAATGGGCTTGAAGCCCTCGACGCGGGCCCGGTAGCCGCTGTTGAGCTCGTTGTAGAGCGAGTTGGCGACTGCCATCACTTTCTGGCGCACCACGGGATCCGCGAAGAAGCCCTCGCTCGACAGGTAGCCGCGCAGGCCCGAAATCGAGCCCGCCAGGCCCTGACCCTTGAGCTGCAGCGCGACGTCGCCTTCACGGACCACGCCTTCATCGATCATCCGCTGAAGGCCATTGATCATGGCGATGTCGCCGGCGCCGTTCTGCTGCTGGTAGCCGACCCGAACACTTTCGTAGCTCCGGCGCAGCTTCTGGGCCGTGTCCAGGATCGGCGCGAGTTCCTTGCGGATCGTCTCCGTTCCCTGGAGCACCGCCTGGGGATTCGCCGGATCGGCCGGGCCGCCCGGGATCGGCTGCTGGCCGCCGCCCTGGTACTGATAGCCCGTGGCCGGGGGTTGCTCGCGCCGGGGATCGGCGGGACCGCCGCGGATCGGTGCATACCCGTCCCCCCGGACGCCGTAGCCCTGAGGCGGCGTGCCGCCGGGCACGTCCTTGAGATTCCCGAGCGGATCGCGCTGCAGGTAGGTCCCGGGCGGCGCCGTCGCGACGCCGGCCTGTTGCGCGGTCTGGACCTGCGTCATGGCCTCCGGCGGCAGGGTGATGGGGCGCCGCTCGCCGGTGTAGGGGTTCACCTGGAACGGAAGCCCGTTGATCGTGGTGTTCTCCCACTTCACGGCTTCGGCCATCTGCTGGCGCAGCTTCATCACGTAGGCCACGCCCTGGTCATAGGTGCGCGGATCGTTCAGGAGCTGCTGCGCCAGCGCCCGCTGCTGCGGCGTCGGGCCCATGGTTGCGACGCCCGCCGCCGCTTGGGGAACAGACGCGGCGGGCGTCGCGGCCGCACCCCCGGCGGGCGGCGGCGCGGCAGGCGGTTGGCCCGACGCGGACGCGGCGAGCTGAGCGTAGTCGACGGGCGCCGCTTGGCCTTGTTCCTGGCCTTGGCCGAATGCCCAATGCCAGTGGTCGCCTTCGTTCAGGAGTTCCGAGACGGGCGCGCCTCGGGCCTGAAGTTCCGCCCGGAACTTCTCCATGTCGGCGCCCTGCGGCGGAACGAAATCCCAGGCCTGACCGTCGCCGCGGGTGTGGAAGCTGTTCTGGGCGCCGCCGACTTCGGCGTTGTGCGCGGGCGTGCGATAGCCGCTCGTGAAGGTCGCGCCGGGCACGATCTCCGAGACCAGCGCCTTGGCCCGATCCG
>JBMOOG010000003.1:0-14310 GCA_049324535.1 Pseudomonadota bacterium
GGGCCGCGCGTTCGGCAACGCGCGGCCCCGGCCGGACCGTTCGGATCAGACGCGCCGGCGCTTGGGCGGGCGGCAGCCGTTGTGGGCGATCGGCGTCACGTCGCGGATCGAGGTGATGGTGAAGCCCACCGCGGCCAGGGCGCGCAGCGCGGACTCACGGCCGGAACCCGGCCCCTGCACCTCGACCTCGATCGTGCGCACACCATGCTCCTGAGCCTTGCGGCCGGCGTCCTCGGCGGCCATCTGGGCCGCGTAGGGCGTCGACTTGCGCGAGCCCTTGAACCCCATGGTGCCGGCCGACGACCAGGCAATCGCGTTGCCCTGCACGTCGGAGATCAGGATCTTGGTGTTGTTGAACGACGAGTTCACATGCGCCACACCGGCGGCGATGTTCTTGCGCTCTTTCTTCTTGCCGCGGACGACTTTGGTATCGCGTGCCATTCTCTCGCGCTCCCCTTACTTCTTCTTGCCGGCGATCGGCTTCGCGGGGCCCTTGCGGGTGCGCGCGTTGGTATGGGTGCGCTGTCCGCGCACGGGCAGGCCCTTGCGGTGACGCAGGCCACGGTAGCAGCCGAGGTCCATCAGCCGCTTGATGTTCATCGTGACTTCGCGACGCAAGTCGCCTTCCACGGTGTAGTTCGCGTCGATGTACTCGCGGATCGCCAGCACTTCGGCGTCGGTCAGATCATTGACGCGACGGGCCCGGTCGATGCCGACGGCCTCGCAGATCTGCTCGGCGTACATGGGGCCGATCCCGTGAATGTACTGAAGAGCGATGGGGACGCGTTTCCCCGTCGGGATGTTGACGCCGGCAATACGTGCCACGTTTTGTTCCTTTCGTTGCGGTTCCGTAGTTCCGGAACCTTTTTTCACAACGCGGGCCCGAGGGCGGGAGCCTTCGGGCCGGTGATGTTCCCTGGCGAAGTCCGGTGGCGCGGCCGCGCGCCGTGTTCCGATTCCCTTAAGAGACGCCGTGACGTAGAGAGTTTCCCGGCCACAGTCAAGCGGACTTCGCGCCCTCGAGCACCCGGGCGATCGCGCGGGACACCGCGTCCATCTCGGCCAGACCATCGACCGGGAAGAGAACGCCCTTGGCGTGGTAGTAGCCGATCAGCGGGGCCGTCTTCTTGTAGTATTCCATCAGCCGCTGGCGCAGGCTTTCCTCGTTGTCGTCCGCGCGGCGGCGAAGGTCGGTGGACCCGCAGACATCGCAGACTCCCGGGACTTTCGTGGGCTTGGTCTCGTCATGGTAAACCGCGCCGCAGTTGCCGCAGGTGTAGCGACCGGTGATCCGGCGCACCAGCTCGGCATCGTCCACGCGCAGCTCGATCACCGCGTCCAGCGTCTGCCCCAGCCTCTCCAGCATCGCCCCCAGGGCATCGGCCTGGGCGAGCGTCCGCGGGAAGCCGTCGAAGATGAACCCCGCGCCCGCGTCCTGACCGAGCCGCTCCTCGATCAGGCCGATCACGATCTCGTCGGTCACCAGATCGCCGCGGTCCATCACCTCGGCCACGCGCCGGCCCATCTCGGTGCCGCTGGCCTTGGCGGCCCGCAGCATGTCGCCGGTCGAGAGCTGGACCATGCCCCGGCCTTCGACCAGACGCTGGGCCTGTGTGCCCTTTCCGGCGCCGGGCGGTCCGAGCAGGATGATGTTGGTCATCGACGGGCCGGGGCCTTCTTGGCCGGGGTCCGCTTGCGTCCGCGCAACTGCGACTTCTCGATCAGGCCCTCGTACTGGTGGGCCAGAAGGTGCGACTGGATCTGGTTGATCGTGTCCATCGTCACCGACACCACGATCAGCAGCGACGTGCCGCCGAAGTAGAACGGGATCGCCAGCTGGTGGCGGAGCACTTCCGGCAGCAGGCAGACCGCGGCGAGGTAGGCCGAGCCGATCACCAGAATCCGGGCCACGACATAGTCGAGGTAGTCCTCGGTCTTCTTGCCCGGACGGATGCCGGGGATGAAGCCGCCCTGGTTCTTCAGGTTGTCGGCGACCTCGTCGGACTTGAAGGCGACGTTGGCGGTGTAGAAGTAGGCGAAGAACACGATCATCGCCGTGAAGAACAGAAGATAGAGCGGCTGACCCGGACCGAAGTAGGCGAGGATCGTGGACATCACCGGGCCGGTGTTTCCGCCCGAGAAGGTCGAGATCGTGGTCGGCAGCAGCAGGAGCGACGAGGCGAAAATCGCCGGGATCACGCCCGCCGGGTTGACCTTGACCGGCAGGTGCGAGGACGAGCCGTCGTAGATCTTCATGCCGACCTGGCGGCGCGGATACTGGATGTGGATCTTGCGCAGGGCGCGTTCCATGAACACCACGAAGGCGATCACGGCCACGACCATGAGGATCACGCCGATGATGACCGGGGTGGTGATGTTGCCCTCGCGGCCCTGGATGAAGAATTGGGCCAGGGCCTGCGGGATCTCGGCCACGATGCCCACGAAGATGATGAGCGAGGTGCCGTTGCCGATGCCGCGGGCGGTGATCTGCTCGCCGATCCACATCAGGAACATGGTGCCGCCGACCAGCGTGATGACGCAGGCGAGGCGGAAGAACAGGCCCGGGTCGGTCACGAGATCGCCCGCCTCGAGGCTGACGGCAAGGCCCCAGGCCTGGAAGGTGGCCAGCGCCACCGTCGCATAGCGGGTGTACTGGTTGATCTTCTTTCGGCCCGCCTCGCCTTCCTTGCGCAGCGCCTCGAGCTGCGGGACCATCGAGGTCAGCAGCTGGACGATGATCGAGGCCGAGATGTAGGGCATGATGCCCAGCGCGAAGATGCCCATCCGCCCGAGCGCACCGCCGGTGAACATGGTCAGGATGCCGCCGAGACCGGCCTGCGCTTCGGCCATGAAGTTTCGCAGCGCCGCGCCGTCGATGCCGGGCACGGGAATATAGGTGCCGAGGCGATAGACGATCAGCAGCCCGACCGTGAAGACGATGCGTTGCCGAAGGTCCGTGGCCTTGCCCAGGGCGCCCCAGCTGAGGTTCGCCGCCATTTGCTCTGCAGCCGATGCCATGCCGTGTGCTTTCTTCGCTGTCGTGTCACGGACAACGCCGCCGGACCGTTTTCCGGTCGGCGGCGCTGGAAAATCTGAAGCCTATGTAAGCGCCGCGGGCGGCGCCCACAACAGCTTATTCCGCCGCAGCCGGAGTGGCGGTGGTCAGCGATCCGCCCGCCTTGGCCACCGCGTCGACCGCCGCCTTCGAGGCCCCGGTGACGACCAGCGTCAGCTTGGCGGTGATGTCGCCCTTGGCCAGCACGCGCACGCCATCGAGCTTGCGCCGCACGAGGCCCGAGGCGACCAGAACGTCCTCGGTGATCGCGGCCTTGGCGTCGAGCTTGCCCTCGTCGATGAATTTCTGGATCAGGCCGAGGTTCACGACGGCGAAATGCTTGGCGTTCGGCTTGTTGAAGCCGCGCTTGGGCAGGCGGCGGTAGAGCGGCATCTGGCCGCCTTCATAGCCGCCGAGCGCCACGCCCGACCGCGAGGTCTGGCCCTTGATGCCGCGGCCGGCGGTCTTGCCCTTGCCCGAGCCGGGGCCGCGCGCGACGCGCTTGGACTTCTTGGCGGCGCCGGGGTTGTCCCGGAGTTCATGCAGTTTCATGTCGCTTCTCCTTGGCCGGAACCGCCCCCGAAGCGTCATGGGCGGACACGGCATTTCTTGCTTGTGAATCGGGACCGCTCGGGCCCACCGGGGGCGTATAGGGATTTCCGCCCGTCAACGCAATCCCGGAGCAGGGCCTTGGCGGTCTCGCGGGCCGCCGCTACTCGTCCGCGAGGGCCTGCGTCAGTTGCTCCAGATGACGGATGCGGTTGTCCACCTCGCTGCGCAGGTCGGCCAGTTCGCGCAGAAGCTGCTGGCGTGTGGCCTGATGCGACTTGCGGTCGGCCAGAAGCGCGTCCAGCTCTTCCATCGCCTGCGCAAGGATGGGCGAGATCTCGTAGCGGATCAGGTCGGCGTCGTGCAGATGGGAACTGACGTTCGGCCGGCCGACGCGGTGAAAATCGTAGGTGCGCACGCGCGGCAGCAGGGATCCGTGCGGGCGGGCATAGACCAGCCGGAGGTGATCCATGGTGTCGGACGTCTGGACGTGGCTGTAGCTGGTGATCTGGTCGGGATTGCGAACCCCCATCTGGAAAAGCGCGCTGTTTTCGTTCGGCATGACCGGTCCTCCCTGAGCCCCCTGCACGCTAGCGCAAACCGCGGCGGATCCGAACAGGCAATGCGCGCCGGGGATCACAGGCACGCCCAACAGGGCGGCGGCATAGAGCAGTCGATTGACCAATCGCGGTCCCCGGTGCGGGCAGCGGCTGCCCGTCAGGCTGGCGACCGCCGCCGATCGACGTGATCCCGCCCCGCGGCCTGCCCTCAGGTCCCCGAAAAGCCCCAGCCATCGGGCAGGAAGCCGTAGACCGCGGCAAGGAGCGTCAGCCGCTCTTCATGCGCCCAGAGGCTTTCGACCGAAAGCGCGATCTCGGGCGTGGTGACCTCGAACGTCGCCTCGTCGTCATCGTCGGCCGCTTCGTACCATTCGACGGCGTAGCCCTGCGCCTCGACCGCCTCGGTAAAGCCATCCCAGTCGGCGCCGGCGTCCTCGGCCAGGAACTGGAAGCTGACCGTGGCGCGGGCGGGAAGGGTCTCCATCGCCGCGATCTCGCGGAACACCTGCTCGGTTTCCGCCTTCTGCGCCTTCATGTCCATCACGCTCTCCCTGTGCAGGCAAGGCTTGGCCCCGCGGCCCCGCCGTTCAACGCAGAACGCCCCGGCCTTCCGGCCGGGGCGCCCCGATGTCAGCCGTCCCGCAGGATCAGCCGCGTTCCTCGATGATCTGCACCAGATGCGGGATCGCGTTGACCATGCCGCGCACCGAGGGGGTATCCTCGAGCTCGCGGGTGCGGTTCATCTTGTTCAGCCCGAGCCCGATCAGCGTGCGGCGCTGGATGTCGGGACGGCGGGCGGGCGAAGCGATCTGCTTCACGATGATGGTCTTCTTGGCCATGTCTCAGACTCCTCAGGCATCAGCCGCTTCGGCGGCTTCGGGCTTCTTCAGGATGTCGGCCACCTTCTTGCCGCGGCGCGCCGCGACCTGACGGGGGCTGGCTTCGGCCTTGAGACCGGCCATCGTGGCGCGGATCATGTTGTAGGGGTTCTGCGACCCCAGCGACTTGGCCACCACGTCCTGGATGCCCAGCATCTCGAACACGGCGCGCATCGGCCCGCCGGCGATGATGCCGGTCCCCGCGACCGCGGTCCGCATGACCACCTTGCCGGCGCCATGACGGCCCTCAATGTCGTGGTGCAGCGTGCGGCCGTCGCGCAGCGGCACGCGGACGAGGCTGCGCTTGGCCTGTTCGGTGGCCTTGCGGACCGCCTCGGGCACTTCCTTGGCCTTGCCCTTGCCGAAGCCGACACGGCCCTTCTGGTCGCCGACGACGACGAGGGCCGCGAAGCCGAAGCGCTTGCCACCCTTCACCGTCTTCGACACCCGGTTGATCGCCACGAGACGGTCGGCGAATTCCGGGGTTTCGTCGCGGTCGCGCCGGTCATCGCGGCGCTCGCGGCCTTCCCGGCGATTGTCACGTTCTGCCATGAGGCATTCCTTGCATGGTGGCGCCATCGACGCGCCGTTTCATCCAATCCAGGTGTCGCGACACCGAAGGCCGCGACCCGGATCATCGGGGTGGCGCAGGGCGCCACCCGCCGGTTTCAGAACCTGAGGCCACCCTCGCGGGCAGCGTCGGCCAGGGCCTTGATCTTGCCATGGTAGAGGAAGCCGCCACGATCGAAGTAGCATTCCTCGACCCCGGCCTTCTTTGCGCGCTCGGCAATCGCCGCGCCGACTTTCGCCGCCGCGTCGATGTTGTTCTTGCCGACGACGCCCAGATCCTTTTCGAGGCTGGAGGCCGAGGCGAGCGTCACGCCGCGCAGATCGTCGATCAGCTGAACGCTGATGTTCTTGGACGAGCGATGCACCGAAAGACGCAGGCGTCCCTCGGACATCTTGCGAAGCTTGTTCCGGACGCGCAGGCGGCGCTTGAGGAACAGATCCCGTTTGCTGTTTGCCATTTCTCGCGTCCTTACTTCTTCTTGCCTTCCTTGCGGAAGATGAACTCGCCCTTGTAGCGGATGCCCTTGCCCTTGTAGGGCTCCGGCGGGCGCCATTCGCGGATGTTGGCCGCGACCTGACCGACGAGCTGCGCGTCGATGCCCTCCACCACGATCTCGGTCTGCTTCGGGGTCGTGACGGTCACGCCCTTCGGCACGTCGAAGTTCACGTCATGGCTGTAGCCGAGCGCAAGCTTCAGGACGTTGCCCTGCATCTGGGCGCGGTAGCCGACGCCCTGGATCTCGAGCTCTTTCTTGAAGCCGGTGGTGACGCCGGTCACGAGGTTCTCGACCATCGACCGCGACATGCCCCACTGCTGGCGCGCGCGCTTCGAGGTGCCACGCGGCCTCACGGTGACGGCCTCGCCGTCGATCGTGATGGTGACGTCGTCGGTCGCCGTGAAGCTCAGGGTGCCTTTCGGTCCCTTCACCTCGACGGTCTGCCCGGAAAGCTGGGCCGACACGCCCTTGGGCAGTCCGACGGGTTTCTTGCCAATACGAGACATGCCACCCTCCTCAGAACACGGTGCAGAGCACTTCGCCGCCAACATTGGCAGTCCGTGCAGCCGCATCCGACATGACGCCCTTCGGCGTGGAGACGATCGAGACCCCGAGGCCGTTGCGGACTGAGGGGATGTTCTGGACGCTGGCATAGACGCGGCGGCCGGGCGTGGACACGCGCCGGATCTCGCGGATGACCGGAGCGCCGTCGTAATACTTCAGGCTGATCTCCAGTTCCGGCTGACCACCGGCGGCGGTCACCTTGTCGTAGCCGCGGATGTAGCCCTCGTCCTTGAGGACATCGAGCACCCAGGCACGCAGCTTCGAGGCCGGCGTGCGCACGGTGGACTTGCCGCGCAGCTGCGCGTTGCGGATGCGGGTCAGCATATCGCCGAGCGGATCGTTCATCGACATGTGCCTCCCTCCCTTACCAGCTCGACTTCACCATGCCGGGGATCTGGCCGAACGAGGCCAGGTCGCGCAGCATGATCCGCGAGAGCTTGAGCTTGCGATAATAGGCGTGCGGACGGCCGGTGAGCTGGCACCGGTTGTGGATCCGCGTCGCCGACGAGTTGCGCGGCAGTTCGGCCAGCTTCAGGGTCGCCTTGAAGCGCTCTTCCATCGGCCTGGACTGGTCCGCGATCACCGCCTTGAGCGCCGCGCGCTTGGCCGCATACTGCTTGACCATCTTCGCGCGCTTCACTTCGCGGTTCACCATCGATTTCTTCGCCATTCGTCGTTCCTCCGCGATCAGGCGTTGAAGGGCATGTTGAAATGCTTCAACAGCGCCTTCGCTTCCGCGTCGGTCCGCGCGGTGGTGCAGATGATGATGTCCATGCCGAGGACTTCGTCGACCTTGTCGAAGTCGATCTCGGGGAACACGATGTGCTCCTTCAGACCCATGGCAAAGTTGCCGCGGCCGTCGAAGGCCGGCTTCACGCCGCGGAAGTCCCGGACGCGCGGCATGGCCACGTTGACGAGCCGGTCGAGAAATTCGTACATCCGGTCGCCGCGCAGCGTGACCTTGCAGCCCAGCGGCATCTCCTCGCGGACGCGGAAGCCGGCGATCGATTTCTTGGCCTTGGTGATGACGGCCTTCTGGCCGGCGATCTGGCCCAGTTCCTCGGCGGCCTGCTTCACCTTCTTGGTGTCCTTGACCGCTTCGCCGACGCCCATGTTCAGCACGATCTTGTCGAGCCGGGGGATCTGCATGTCGTTCTTGTAGCCGAACTCCTGCTTGAGCGCGGCGCGCACCTTCTCGAGGTAGATGGCCTTGAGGCGCGGGGTGTAGGTGGCCTGGTCAAGCATCAGATCGCCTCCCCGGTGGTCTTGGCAAAGCGGACCTTCTTGTCGCCTTCCATGCGGAAGCCGACGCGGGTGGCCTTGCCGTTCTTGTCCATGAGCGCGAGATTCGACAGGTCGATCGGCATCGCCTTGGGCTGGCGGCCGCCCGGGTTGGTCTGGGTCTGGCGCTGGTGACGGATCGCGACGTTCACGCCATCGACGATCGCCTTGTTCTCTTTCGGCATCACGGCGGTGATCTCGCCCTGCTTGCCCTTGTCCTTGCCGGTCAGCACGACGACCTTGTCGCCCTTGCGGAGTTTCGCAGCCATCACAGCACCTCCGGCGCGAGCGAGATGATCTTCATGAAGTTCTTCGCGCGCAGCTCACGCACGACCGGCCCGAAGATGCGGGTGCCGACCGGCTCGCCCTGGTTGTTCAGGATGACGGCGGCGTTGCGATCGAAGCGGATCGAGGTGCCGTCTTCGCGGCGGACTTCCTTGGCGGTGCGCACGACGACGGCCTTGCGGACATCGCCCTTCTTCACGCGGCCTTTCGGAATCGCCTCCTTGACCGACACCACGATGATGTCGCCCACGGATGCGTATCGGCGGTGCGAGCCGCCGAGGACCTTGATGCACTGAACCCGGCGCGCGCCGGAGTTGTCAGCGACATCCAGATTGGTCTGCATCTGGATCATTCGGTTTCTCCCGACCTTTGGGGACCGGATCGTCCGGCCCCACGGTTTCGTTTGAAGGAGGGTGTGGGGTAAAGCCTCAGGCTTCCGTCACAACCGTCCAACGCTTGGTCTTCGAGATCGGGGCGCATTCCTCGATGCGGACCACGTCGCCGACCTTGAACTTGTTCTCCGCGTCATGGGCGCGGTATTTCTTCGATTTCCGCACCGTCTTCTGCAGAAGCGGGTGCTTGAAGCGGCGCTCGACCAGAACGGTGATCGTCTGCTCGTTCTTGTCCGAGGTGACGACGCCCTGAAGGATACGTTTCGGCATGTCGGTCCCCTTACTTCGCCGCCGCTTCCGCGGCCTTCTGGTTCAGCACCGTCTTGACGCGCGCGGCATCGCGGCGGACGAGGCGCATGCGGGCGGTATTCTCGAGCTGGCCGGTGGCCTGCTGGAAGCGCAGGTTGAAGGCTTCCTTCTTGAGCGCGACCAGTTCGTCGCGCAGCTGGTCCGGGGTCTTGGCCCGGAGATCCTTGGCGTCCATCGCCGCTTCCTTCCTTCACATCACCAGAGGGCCCCCTGTCGGGTCACCCTGCATCCGGTGGAGTCAATGATGAGCCCGCGAATCCGGGCGGGCCGGAATCGCGGGATGCGTCCCTATAGGGGAGAGCGGGCGGACGGGCAAGCCCTCGTTTCGCGGGGCCGGCGCCCCGGCCGGTTCCGTGCCGGAGCGCGCAAAGAGAAAGGCGCGCCCCTTGGGCGCGCCTTCGCAGACCTGGGCCCGGGTTGCGGGCGCGGCGGAAGACCTTACCAGTCTTCGCGGGCGACGATGCGGGTCAGCACCGGCAGCTTCATTGCGCCGAGACGGAGCGCCTCGCGGGCGGTCTCCTCATCGACGCCGTCGATCTCGAACATGATCCGGCCGGGCTTCACGCGGCAGGCCCAGTATTCGGTCGAGCCCTTGCCCGAACCCATCCGCACCTCGGCCGGCTTCGACGACACCGGAACGTCCGGGAAGATCCGGATCCAGACGCGGCCCTGGCGCTTCATGTGGCGGGTGATCGCGCGGCGCGCGGCCTCGATCTGACGGGCGGTGACACGCTCGGGCGTGGTCGCCTTCAGACCGAAATGGCCGAAGTTCAGGAGGAACCCGCCCTTCGCCTCGCCGTGGATGCGGCCCTTGTGCTGTTTGCGGAACTTCGTCCGTTTGGGTTGCAGCATCTTTCCCTACTCCTCAGCGCGCGTCGCGACGCGGGCCGCGCGGGGCCGGGCCATCCTGGGCCTCGGCGGCCTTGCGGTCGCGCGCTTGCGGATCATGCTCCATGATCTCGCCCTTGAAGATCCAGACCTTCACCCCGATGATCCCGTAGGGAGTCGAGGCTTCGGCCAGCGCATAGTCGATGTCGGCGCGCAGCGTGTGCAGCGGCACCCGGCCCTCGCGGTACCATTCCGTCCGCGCGATCTCGGCACCGCCGAGACGGCCCGCGACATTCACCCGGATGCCGAGCGCGCCCATGCGCATGGCGTTCTGTACCGCGCGCTTCATCGCACGGCGGAACGACACACGGCGTTCGAGCTGCTGGGCGATCGATTCCGCCACCAGCATCGCGTCCAGTTCGGGCTTGCGGACCTCGACGATGTTGAGGTGCAGTTCCGACTTGGTGAAGTTGGCGAGCTTCTTGCGCAGCGTCTCGATGTCGGCGCCCTTCTTGCCGATGATGACACCGGGGCGGGCCGAATGGATCGTGACGCGGCACTTCTTGTGCGGGCGCTCGATGATGACCTTCGAGATGCCGGCCTGCTTGGCTTCCTTGTGGATGAAGTCCCGCATCCGCAGGTCTTCCAGCAGGAGGTTGCCGTAGTCCTTGCTGTCGGCATACCAGCGGCTGTCCCAGGTGCGGTTCACCTGCAGGCGCATGCCGATCGGGTTGACCTTCTGTCCCATTACGCTTGCTCCCCGGCTGCGGCCTCGGCCTGACGGACCTTGATGGTGAGTTCCGAGAACGGCTTCATGATCTTGCCGAACCGGCCACGCGCCCGCGGACGGCCGCGCTTCATCACCAGGTTCTTGCCGACATAGGCCTCGGCCACGACCAGCGCATCGACGTCGAGACCGTGGTTGTTCTCGGCGTTGGCGATGGCCGACTGCAGGCACTTCTTCACGTCACCGGCGATCCGCTTCTTCGAAAAGGTGAGATCGGCCAGCGCCTTCTCGACCTTCTTGCCGCGGATCAGGGCGGCGACGAGGTTCAGTTTCTGCGGGCTGGTGCGAAGCATCTTCGACTTCGCCATCGCCTCGTTGTCCGCCACGCGGCGCGGATTCTTTTCCTTACCCATGACGCTTACTTCCTCTTCGCTTTCTTGTCGGCCGCGTGCCCGTAATAGGTGCGGGTGGGCGAGTATTCACCGAACTTCTGGCCGATCATCTCCTCGGTGACGCTCACCGGGATGTGCTTCTGACCGTTGTAGACGGCGAAGGTGAGGCCGACGAACTGCGGCAGGATGGTCGAACGGCGCGACCAGATCTTGATCACTTCGCTCTTGCCCGATGCGTGCGCCTTTTCCGCCTTCTTCAGCAGGTAGGCGTCGACGAAGGGGCCTTTCCAAACAGAACGTGCCATGGATCAGCGCCCTTTCTTGGCGTGACGCGAACGGACGATGTACTTGTCCGTGGTCTTGTTGGTCCGGGTCTTGTTGCCCTTGGTGCCCTTGCCCCAGGGAGTGACCGGGTGACGGCCGCCCGAGGTGCGGCCTTCGCCGCCGCCATGCGGGTGGTCGATCGGGTTCATGGCGACGCCGCGCACGGTCGGGCGGATGCCCTTGTGGCGCATGCGGCCGGCCTTGCCGAAGTTCTGGTTCGAGTTGTCGGGGTTCGACACCGCGCCCACGGTGGCCATGCATTCCTGGCGCACCATCCGCAGCTCGCCCGACGACAGGCGGATCTGCGCGTAGCCGCCGTCACGGCCGACGAACTGGGCGTAGGTTCCCGCCGCACGGGCGAGCTGGCCGCCCTTGCCGGGCTTCAGCTCGACGTTGTGCACGATCGTGCCGATCGGCATGCCAGAGAACGGCATGGCGTTGCCCGGCTTCACGTCGGTCTTGGCGCCCGCGATCACGCTGTCGCCCACCGCAAGGCGCTGGGGAGCGAGGATGTAGGACTGTTCGCCGTCCTGGTATTTCACCAGGGCGATGAAGGCGGTGCGGTTCGGATCGTATTCGATCCGCTCGACCGTGGCCGGCACGTCGAACTTGCGACGCTTGAAGTCAATGACGCGATAGAGCCGCTTGGCTCCGCCGCCCTTGTGCCAGCAGGTGACGCGCCCGGTGTTGTTCCGGCCGCCGGTCTTGATGAGGCCCTCGGTGAGGGCCTTGACCGGGCGACCTTTCCAAAGCTCCGAACGGTCGATCAGAACCAGCCCACGCTGGCCCGGCGTCGTCGGCTTGTACGACTTGAGTGCCATGCTTTCTGTCTTCCGTTGCTCTGGACCTGTCGGTCCGTTGGTGTGTAGGGCCCCGAAGGTCCCCGTCTTCGAAAAATCCTGCGGCCCCGAAAGCTCCGGGGCCGCGAGATTCGGCGCCTTCTATCAGAGGCCCGTGGACACGTCGATGGTGTTCCCGTCCTCGAGCGTGACATAGGCCTTCTTCACGTCGTTCCGGGTGCCGGGACGGCCGCGGAACTTCTTGACCTTGCCCTTGGTCACGACGGTGTTCACCGCCTTGACCTTCACGCCGAAGACGGCCTCGACCGCTTCCTTGATCTGCGGCTTCGTCGCCTCGGGCGCGACCTGGAAGACCACGGCGCCGTGCTCGGACGCCATGGTGGCCTTCTCGGTGATGACCGGCTTGCGGATCACGTCGTAGTGTTCGGGTTTCGCGCTCATTTCAGCCGCGCCTCCAGGGCTTCGATCCCCGCCTTGGTCAGCACGAGCGTGTCGCGGCGCAGGATGTCGTAGACGTTGGCGCCCATCGACGGCAGGACATCGATGCCCTCGATGTTCCGCGCGGCACGGGCGAAGTTCGCGTCGATCTGGGCGCCGTCGATGATGAGGACGCGCTTCCAGCCGAGCTCCTTCGCCGCCTTGGCGAGGATCGCGGTCTTGGCTTCCTTCATCTCGAGGCTGTCGAGGACGACGAGCTGACCCGCACCGGCCTTGGCCGACAGCGCGTGCCGCAGCCCGAGGGCGCGGAACTTCTTGGTCAGGTCATGGGCGTGCGACCGCGGGGTCGGGCCCTTGTAGACGCCGCCCTTGCGGAAGATCGGCGCCTTGCGGGACCCGTGGCGCGCGCCGCCGGTGCCCTTCTGGCGGTAGATCTTCTTGGTCGAGTAGGCCACGTCCGACTTGCCCAGCACCGAGTGGGTGCCGGCCTGGGCCTTGGCCCGCTGCCAGCGCACGACGCGGTGCAGGATGTCGGCGCGCGGCTCGAGACCGAAAAGCGCCTCGTCCAGATCGACCGAGCCGGCCTTCTTGCCGTCCAGCTTGATCACATCGACTTTCATGCTTCACCCCCTTCGGCCGCGACTTCGGCAGCCGGAGCAGCGGCGGTGCGCAGCGCGGCCGGACGCGGGGCGTCCTTGTGCGCGGGCTTCTTCACCGCATCCTTGATCGTGACCCAGCCGCCCTTGTTGCCGGGAACCGAGCCCTTGACCATGATGAGCCCGCGGTCGGCGTCGGTGCGCACGACCTGCAGGTTCTGCGTGGTCACGCGGACGGCGCCGAGGTGGCCGGCCATCTTCTTGCCCTTGAACACCTTGCCGGGGTCCTGGCACTGGCCGGTCGAGCCGTGCGAGCGGTGGCTGACCGACACGCCGTGCGAGGCGCGCAGGCCGCCGAAGTTGTGCCGCTTCATCGCACCGGCATAGCCCTTGCCGATCGAGGTGCCGGCGATGTCGACATACTGGCCGGCGGCATAATGCTCGGCCGAGATCTCGGCACCGACGTCGATCAGGTTGTCGGGGCTGACCCGGAACTCCGCCAGCTTGCGCTTGGGGGCCACCGACGCCTTGGCGAAGTGGCCGCGCATCGCGGCGGAGGTGCGCTTGGCCTTGGCCACGCCCGCGCCAAGCTGGACGGCGGTGTAGCCGTCGCGCTCGGCCGTGCGCTGCGCCACGACCTGCAGGTTGTCGAGCTGGAGCACGGTCACCGGGACCTGCTTGCCATCCTCGAGGAACAGCCGGGTCATGCCCAGCTTCTTGGCGATCACACCGGAACGCATCGGACCGCCCTCCTCAGACCTTGATCTCGACGTCCACACCGGCGGCGAGGTCGAGCTTCATCAGCGCGTCCACCGTCTGGGGCGTGGGATCGACGATGTCGAGAAGACGCTTGTGCGTGCGGATCTCCCACTGGTCGCGCGACTTCTTGTCGATGTGCGGACCACGGAGAACCGTGAACTTCTCGATCTTGTTCGGCAGCGGAATCGGTCCGCGGACCTGGGCGCCCGTGCGCTTGGCCGTGTTGACGATTTCCTGGGTGCTGGCGTCCAGCACGCGGTAATCGAAGGCCTTGAGCCGGATACGGATGTTCTGGCCAGTCATTGTCTTGCCTCTTGCGGGCTTGCGGTTGAGAGGCAGACGGGACCTCGTGCCCCGCCTGCGTCGAACCGTTTTCGTTACTTCAGGATCTTCGAGACGACGCCGGCGCCGACGGTGCGGCCGCCTTCACGGATGGCGAAGCGCAGCTTCTCTTCCATGGCGATCGGCGCGATCAGCTCGACGGTGAACTTCAGGTTGTCGCCCGG
>JBMOOG010000005.1:0-1153 GCA_049324535.1 Pseudomonadota bacterium
TGCTGTGGGAGGCGTGGAGGCGGGTCCAGGCGAACCGGGGCGCGGCCGGGGTGGATCGGGTCACCGTGGCCTTCGTGGAGGACGAGTACGGAGTGGGGCGGATGCTCGCCGAACTCCAAGCCGACCTTCGCGCCGGTTCGTATCGTCCCGCGCCAGCCAGGCGCGTGGACATCCCGAAACCAGCAGGCGGTAGCCGACCGCTGGGGATCCCCACGGTGCGGGACCGGGTGGCTCAGGCCGCGGCGAAGATCGTGCTGGAACCCATCTTCGAGGCCGACTTCCTGTCGTGCTCGTACGGGTTCCGGCCCAAGCGGTCGGCGCTGATGGCAAAGGAGACCATCCGGACCTCGTTCATCAAGGGGTACACCCAGGTGGCCGAGGCCGATATCCGAGGCTTCTTCGACAACATCGACCATGAGCGGCTGCTCGTGGAGGTCGGTCGGAGGGTCTCGGACCGGCGGGTGCTGAAGTTGGTCGGTAAGTGGCTGCAAGCGGGTGTGATGACGGCTGGGGGTCTGGAGCGGACGGTCGCCGGGACCCCGCAGGGCGGGGTGATCTCACCCTTGCTGGCCAACATCTACCGGCACGCCTTCGACCGGGAGATGGCACGGGTCAACCCCGGAGTCTTGGTGCGGTATGCCGATGACTTCGTGATCATGTGCCGGTCGGCCGCACGGGCGGAGGCGGCCCTGACGACGGCCCGAGAGGTGCTGACGTCGCTGGGGTTGGAGCTGCACCCGGACAAGACGAGGGTTTGTGACCTTCGGGAAGGCCGGGAGGGTTTCGACTTTCTTGGGTGTCACTTCCGTGCCCGCATGTCGGGTCGGCTGTGGGAGCAGAAGCGGATCGTGCGCTACTACCTGCACCGCTGGCCGTCCCAGGCGGCGATGAAGCGGCTCCGGGGGAAAGTCCGGGACCGCACCGGTCGCAGCCGCGCCGGTACGCGGATCGAGTGGGTGATCGAGGATCTCAACCCGATCCTGCGCGGCTGGGGAAACTACTTCCGCACCGGGAACGCCGCCCAGAAGTTCACCCAGGTCGACCGGTATGTGGTGTGGCGGCTCAAACGCTTGCTGATCAAGAAGCGCGGCCGCAACCTGCACGCCGGGCAGGCCGACCAGTGGACCGAGGACTGGTTCAACCAGCGGGGTCT
>JBMOOG010000006.1:0-1120 GCA_049324535.1 Pseudomonadota bacterium
ATGACGAGGCGGCGGACTGGAAGTTCCAGCCCATCGAGACGCCGCAGGCCGCCCACCACAAGGCCCTGATCGACCTCTGCGAACGCCTGGAGAGCGGCCGGACGCGGCGGGCCATGGTCTTCATGCCGCCCGGCTCGGCGAAGTCGACCTACGCCTCCGTCGTCTTCCCGGCCTGGGCCATGGGCCGGAAGCGGCGCAACATCATCCTGGGGACCTACGCGAGCGACCTGGCGCGCAAGATGGGCCGCCGGATGCGGGCCGTGACCCGCCAGCCGGTCTATCGGGACATCATGCGGTGCGGGCTCGATCCCGAAAGCAGGGCCGCGGAAGAGTTCGCTCTAACCAACGGCTCGGAGTTCATGGGCGGGGGCATCCTGTCCGGGATCACGGGCAACCGCGCCGACGGGTTCGTGGTGGATGACCCGATCAAGAACCGCCAAGACGCCGATTCAGAGCAGGTACGCCAGCGGACGCGCGAGGAGTTTGAGGACACGGTCCGCACGCGCGTGAAGCCGAACGGCTGGGTGCTCATGATCCTGACCCGCTGGCACGAGGATGATCTTGCCGGCGGCCTCCTGCCCGACGATTGGGACGGCGAGAGCGGGGTCTTCCGGTGCAAGGACGGCCTGGACTGGGAAGTGCTCTGCATCGCTGCCGAAGCCGAGGCCAACGACCCGCTCGGCCGCAAGCCCGGGGAAATGCTGTGGCCGGAGTGGTTCGGGAAGGACCCGGACTTCTGGACCGCGGCCCGCCGCAATCTCAGGACCTGGTCAGCGCTCTACCAGCAGCGCCCGGCGCCAGCGGAGGGCACGTATTTCAAGCGGGAATGGTTTCGGCGCTATCGGCCGGCGGATATCGAGGGGTCGGTGCTGCGCCACTACCTCACGACCGACCACGCCCCGACCGACGGCGACGACAGCGACCCGTCCGGCGCCCGGGTGTGGGGCCTCGCGGCCACGGGCGACCTCTACCTGCGCGACGGCTTCCTGCATCGGGCGACCATGGACGTGACGGCTGACCGGATCGTGGGGAACCTGAAGACGGGACCTCGGCGGCCGGACCCACCCGCGCCGATGAACGGGCTGCTGCGCAAGTGGGGCGTCTATGCCTGGCTCCCGGA
>JBMOOG010000007.1:0-57749 GCA_049324535.1 Pseudomonadota bacterium
CCCCGCCGAGGCCGCATGCCCGAGCCCGTCTTCGCGCGCCGCCGGCAGCGTCGCGAGCAGGAGCGCCGGGGCCGCCCGGCTGGCCCCCGAGACAAGGAGCAGCGCGAGGCCCGCACCCGCGCCCAGCGCCACGATCCCCGCGCCGCGGATCGCCAGCGACAGGACCAGCGCCAGCGTGCCGTAGGTGCCGATGCGCGAATCGCGCATGATCGCAAGCCGCCGCGCCCGGTCGCGCCCGCCCCAGAGCCCGTCCGCGCAGTCCGCAAGTCCGTCCTCGTGCAGACCGCCCGTGGCCAGCACCATCGTCGCCAGCGCCAGCACCGCCGCCATCGCGGGCGGCAGGTCCAGACCCTGCGCCCCCTGCCAGACGAGCAGCGCCAGGGCCCCGACGGCCAGTCCGGCCAGAGGAAACGCCCAGAGCGCGCGCGACACCGGCGGCGGCGCATCGCCCGGCCAGACCGGCAGCCGCGTCAGCAGCATCAGCGCCGCCCGAAGCTCGGCCAGCCGGTCGGTCATCCGCCGCTGACCCCGGCCTCGGCGAAGGTGGCCATGCCGTTGTGGCATTCCAGCGCGGCGCGCAGCACGCCCAGCGCCAGCGCGGCGCCCGAGCCCTCGCCCAGCCGCATGTCGAACTCGAGCACCGGCGTCTTGCCGATCGCCGCCAGCAGGCGGCGGTGGCCGGGCTCGGCGCTGGCGTGGCCGGCCAGGCAGTGGTCGAGAAGCCGCGCATCGACCGCGTGCAGGACCGCCGCCGCCGCCGTGCAGATGAAGCCGTCGAGGATCACCGGAATGCGCGCCGCGCGCGCGGCCAGAACCGCCCCGCAGATCGCCGCCTGCTCGCGCCCGCCGAAGGCCGCCAGAACCCGGCCGGGCTGGCCGATCGCCCCGGCGTGGCGACGCAGCCCGCGCTCGACGGCACCGATCTTGCGGGCGATGCCCGCGCCGTCCGATCCGGTGCCCGGCCCCACCCAGTCGGCCGCCGCGCCGCCAAAGAGCGCCGCGGCAAGCGCCGCCGCCACCGTCGAGTTGCCGATGCCCATCTCGCCCAGAACGAGCACATCCGCCCCCGGATCGACCGCCGCCGCGCCAAGGCGGATCGCGGCCAGCGTCTCGGTCTCGGACAGGGCGGGCCCCTCGGTGAAGTCCTGCGTCGGCCGGTCGAGTTCCAGCGCGATCACCGAAAGATCGGCCCCGTTGGCCCGGCAGAGCTGGTTGATCGCCGCGCCGCCCGCGCGGAAGTTCGCCACCATCTGGGCCGTCACCGCCTGCGGAAACGGGTTCACTCCCTGCGCGCAGATGCCGTGGTTGCCGGCAAAGACCAGCGCCTGAGCGCGCGCGATCCGCGGCCGGTCGGTCCCGCGCCAGCCGGCCATGAACACCGCCAGCTCCTCGAGCCGGCCGAGCGATCCGGGCGGCTTGGTCAGGCTGTCCTGCCGGGCGCGCGCCGCGGCGGCGGCCCCGTCATCGGGGACGGGCATCCGGTCGGCCAGCCCGGCGAGGTCGTCAAGAGTCTGGATCTGCAAGCTCATGGTCGTTTCCTACTTCACGCGCAGGGGCAGGCCCGAGACGGCGAGGATCACCTCGCCGGCCACCGCCGCCACCCGCTGGTTCAACTCGCCCGCCGCATCGCGGAAGGCCCGGGCAAGCGCGTTCTCGGGCACGATGCCCGAACCCACCTCGTTCGTCACCAGCACCACCGGATCGGCCTGGAGCGGCAGGGCCGCCACCAGTCGCTCCGCCTCGCGGCGCCAGTCGCCGCCGCCCAGCATGAGATTGGTCAGCCACAGCGTCAGGCAATCGACCAGCCGCGGCCCCTGCCCGTCGGTCGCGGCCAGCGTCTCGACCAGCGCCCGGGGCGCCTGCACCGTCGTCCACCGGTCGCCACGCCGCGCCTGGTGCTGCGCGATCCGGGCGCGCATCTCATCGTCGAAGGCCTCGGCCGTGGCGATGTAGGTCGCGCGCGGACCGAGCGCGAGCGCGCGCGCCTCGGCGATCGCGCTCTTGCCCGACCGTGCGCCGCCGGTAATCAGGATCGTCTGCGTCATGCCCCTTGCTCCTTGGTCGCTGACAAAGCAGAAACGGCCCGGTCCCGGAAGGAGTAAAACGACACATGGGCGCGGCCGAGGCGACAGAGCTCTGGCTCATCCGGCACGCGCCGGTGATCGGCACGGGTGTCGCCGGGCGGCGCGACCCGCCGGCGGATTGCCGCGAGACCCCGGCGCTGGCCGGATTGTGCGCGGCGCTCGGCCGGTTCGACCGGGTGGCGGTCAGCCCGGCGTTGCGCTGCCGGCAGACCGCCGGGGCGCTCGGCCTTTCCGGCACGGCGGACCCGCGCCTTTGGGAGCAGGACTTCGGCGCCTGGGAGGGTCTCGTGGCGCTGCCCGACCTCGGGCCGCTGCCGCCCGAGGCGCTGGCCGCCCTGCGCCCGCCCGGCGGCGAAAGCTTTGCCGATCTCTGCGCCCGGACCCGGCCGGCGCTCACCGAGCTTGCGACCGGCGGCCGCGTGGCGGTGGTGGCCCATGCCGGAACGGTGCGGGCGGGCCTCGCGCTCGCCCTCGGCGCCGTCGCGCCGGCGCTGACCTTCGAGGTGGCGCCACTTTCGGCGACCGTCCTGCGCCTCTTCCCGGAAGGCGCGTCGATCGCGGCCGTGAACCGGCAGTGGGGATGAGGGCCCTGCGAGAGACCCGGGTCGCCGGCCATTTCGGCGAGCTGATCCAGGGCCGTCTCGGTCCCGGGGGGCCGGTCGTGCTGGTGACGCTGCCCTGCCCCGTTCCGGTACTGGTCGCCCGGCACTGGCCGGGCGCGGGGCTGGCGATCCACGGGGCGGGCCAGCGGCCGGTGACCCCCGAACGCGCCCGCCGCTTCCTTGCGGGACTCGGGCTGCGGCTCTCGGGCCGTGTCGCGCTTCGCGCCGCCGAGGCGGGCGCGGGTCTCGGCGTCTCGACCGCGGCCCTGATGGCTCTGGCGCGGCTCGCGGGCCACGACGGGCCGCCCGAGGCGCTGGCGCGGGCGGCGATCCGGGCGGAGGGGGCAAGCGATCCCCTGATGTTCGCCGATCCGGGGCGGCTCCTCTGGGCCTCGCGCCGGGGCGTCGTGCTGGACCGGATGCCGGCGCTGCCGCGGCTCCACGCGCTGGGCGGCCTCTGGGGTCCGGCGCGGCGGACCGACCCGGCCGACGACCGCTTCGCCGATGTGCGCGATCTTGTCGCCGACTGGCTGCGGGCCGCGGGCGACGGGCCGCGCCTGGCGCGGATCGCCGCCGAATCCGCGCGGCGGACGCTGGCGCTTCGCGGCCCGGGCGACGATCCGACCGAGGCCCTGGCCGAGGAATCGGGTGCGCTCGGCTGGGCGATCGCGCATACCGGGGCGGCCCGGGCGCTGCTGTTCGTTCCGGGAACGATTCCGCGCGGACTACCGTCGCGGTTGCGCTCGGCGGGGTTTCGGGGCGTGATGGCCTTCGGTATCGGAGGGGTGCGATGACATCGGCGCTGGTGATGCTTCTGGCCCTGGGCGTCGAGGCCGTGATCGGCTGGCCCAGGGCGCTCCATGACCGGATCGGTCATCCGGTGACCTGGATCGGCCGGCTGATCGCCGAACTGGACGCGTGGCTGAACCTGCCCGAGGCCGCCGCGGCGACGCGGCGCAACGCCGGCATCGTCGCCGCGGCGGTGGTGATCGCGGTGGCGGTCTGGGTGGGGGCGCTGGCCGACTGGCTCCTGCCGGACGGCTGGGCGGGTCTTGCGGTTGCGGGGGTGCTCGCCTGGCCGCTGGTCGCGGCGCGGTCGCTGCACGACCACGTCGCCGCCGTGGCGCGGCCGCTGGCCGCGGGCGACCTGACGGGCGCGCGGGCCGCCGTCGCCATGATCGTCGGCCGCGACCCCGACCGCCTGGACGAGGCCGGCGTCGCGCGCGCCGCGCTGGAAAGCCTGGCCGAGAACGCCTCGGACGGCGTCGTGGCGCCGCTCTTCTGGGGCGCCCTCTTCGGACTGCCGGGCATCGCCGCCTACAAGGCGATCAACACGCTCGATTCGATGATCGGCCACCGCACACCCCGGCATGAGGCCTTCGGCTGGGCCTCGGCCCGGATCGACGACCTTGCGAACCTGATCCCGGCCCGGCTGACCGGCGCCCTGTTCGCGCTGGCCGCGGGGCGCGAGGGCGCCCGCCCGGCGCTCGCCGCGATGCGCAGCGATGCCGCCGCGCACCGGTCGCCCAACGCCGGCTGGCCCGAGGCGGCGATGGCCGGGGCGCTCGGCGTCCGCCTGTCGGGTCCGCGCGTCTATCACGACCGGGTGGCGGACGAGCCCTGGATCAACG
Organism: Pseudomonadota bacterium; assembly: GCA_049324535.1. Taxonomy (GTDB): domain Bacteria; phylum Pseudomonadota; class Alphaproteobacteria; order Rhodobacterales; family Rhodobacteraceae; genus JBMOOG01. Next base: position 4,318 of record JBMOOG010000007.1, read on the forward strand.
GCGCGGCGCCGGACCCCTCGGCCGCCGACCTCGGGCGCGGGCTTGCCCTCTACCGGCGCATGGTCGGGCTCGTGGCGCTTGTCCTCGCGTTCGCGGCGCTTCCCGCCCTTGTCTGAGGATCCGATGCGCGATCACGGCGGAAATCTCGGAACCGCGATGGCGCGCTGGGGCGGGCGGGCGCAGGACTGGATCGACCTTTCGACCGGCATCAACCGCCAGCCCTGGCCGGTCCCGGACCTGCCGCCGCGCGTCTGGACCGACCTGCCCGCAGCCGAGGATCGGGCGGGCCTCGAGGCCGCCGCGCGCGCGGCCTTCGGCACGCAGGCCGCGATCCTGTCCTGCGCCGGGGCGCAGGCCGCGATCCAGATGATCCCGCGCCTCGACCCGCCCGGACGGGCCCGCGTCCTGGGGCCGACCTACAACGAGCACGCCGCGAGCCTCTCCGCCGCCGGCTGGAGGGTCGAGGAGGTGCGCACCCCGGAGGCCCTGGCCGGGGCCGATCTTGCCGTCGTCGTGAACCCCAACAATCCCGACGGTGGGCAGCACGATCCCGCGATGCTCGCCGCACTCGCGGCGCGGGTCGGCCGGCTGGTGGTGGACGAAAGCTTCGCCGATCCCTGTCCGCATCTGTCCTGCGCGGCGCAGGCGGGCCAGCGGCCGCGCCTTCTGGTCCTGCGGTCCTTCGGCAAGTTCTGGGGCCTGGCGGGCCTGCGTCTGGGCTTCGTCCTGGGCAGCGCGCCGGACATCGCGGCGCTGTCGGCTATGGCCGGCCCCTGGCCGGTCAGCGGCCCGGCGCTGGCCATCGGCATGGCGGCGCTCGCCGATCGCGACTGGGCCGCGGCGACCGCGGCACGGCTTGGCGCCGAGGCCGAGCGGCTTGACGCGATCGCGGCCCGCGCCGGCTGGACGCCGGCCGGGGGCACCGTGCTTTTCCGGCTTTACGAGACGCCGGATGCCCGGGACGCGCAGGACCGGCTGGCGCGCGCCCGGATCTGGTCGCGCATCTTCCCCTACAGCGGCACCTGGCTGCGGCTCGGCCTGCCGGGGAACGCGGACGAATGGGCGCGGCTCGCTGCGGCGCTGGACGATCCGGCATGAGGTTCGGCGACGACACGAGGGCGGCGTTGGGCGCGCTTCTGGAATGGCGGCGCGACGTGCGTCATTTCCGCCCCGAGCCCCTTCCCGAACCGCTGATCGACCGGCTGCGCGCCGCGATGGAGCGCGCCCCATCGGTCGGCAATGCCCGGCCCTGGCGGGTTCTGCGGGTGGAGGACCCCGGATTGCGCGCGTCGGTGCGGGACGAATTCCGGCGCGCAAACAGCGAGGCGGCGGCCGGTTACGAGGGCGAGCGGCTGGCGCAGTATCGCGCGCTCAAGCTTGAGGGACTCGAGACGGCGCCCCTTCAGCTTGCGGTCTTCACCGAGACCGAGCCGGCCGAGGGCCACGGACTGGGACGGCGCAGCATGCCCGGGACGCTGCGCCAGTCGACCGCGATGGCGATCCACACGCTGTGGCTGGCGGCGCGGGCCGAGAATGTCGGGCTGGGCATGGTGTCGATCCTGGACCCGGTCCGGGTGGAGTCACTCTGCTCGGCACCGGCGGGATGGGAATTCGCGGCCTGGCTCTGTCTGGGCTGGCCGGAATTCGACGACGATCGGCCGCTCCTGCATCGGGCTGGATGGCAGGAGAACACCCCGACCCGTTGGCAGCGCCGTTAGGGCGGACGCCTCCGGCGGGGGTATTTCAGCGAAGAAGAAGGGCGGGCCATGGACGAGGCGGAACGGATCATCGAGGCGCTGACGCTGGCGCCCCATCCCGAGGGCGGCTGGTACCGCCAGACCTGGGCCGGGCCCGAGGTGGCAGGGCGGGCCAGCGGGACGGCGATCCTTTTCCTGCTGCGCGCGGGCGAGCGCAGCCACTGGCACCGGGTCGATGCCGACGAGATCTGGCTCTGGCACGCGGGCGCGCCCCTGACACTGGCGCTTTCGGGGGATGGCCGGTCGGCCAGCGAGCAGCGGCTCGGCCCCGGCGTCCTCGACGGCGAGGCGGTTCAGGCGATCGTTCCGGCGGGCTGGTGGCAGGCGGCGCGCAGCCTCGGCGCCTGGACGCTGGTCAGCTGCACGGTCAGCCCGGGGTTCCGCTTCGAGGGGTTCGAGCTGGCCGCGCCCGGGTTCGACATTCCCCCGGCCGATCGGCCGGGGTGATTGTACGCAGCACAATTCGCAAATGGCGCCCGCCGGACGCCCGCGCTAGGCAGGCGCCATGACCGACGCACCCGCCCCCCCGCAGAACCGCGACACGCCGCAGGGCTTTGCCTATGCGCTTCTGGCCTACGGGCTCTGGGGGTTCCTGCCCCTTTACATGAAGCAGCTCGCGCATCTGCCGACGCTCGAGGTGCTGGCGCACCGGGTGATCTGGTCGGTGCCGATCGCGCTGGCGATCCTGTGGGCGCTCGGGCGGACCGAGGACCTGCGGGCGGCGCTGGCCAATCCGCGGATGCTGTCGATGGCGGCGCTGACGGCGGCGCTCGTCTCGGTCAACTGGGGCATCTACGTCTGGGCGATCCAGACCGGTCATGCGCTCGATGCGGCGCTCGGCTACTACATCAACCCGCTGTTCAGCGTCGCGCTCGGCTGGGCGGTCCTCGGCGAGCGGCTGACGCGTCTGCAATGGCTGGCCATCGCGCTGGCGGTGGCGGCGGTCGCGGTGCTGACCTGGGAGGCGGGCCGGGTGCCGGTGGTGGCGCTGGCGCTGACCGTGACCTGGGGGGCCTACGCCTATTTCAAGAAATCCCTGCCGATCGGACCCAATCAGGGCTTCACGCTCGAGGTTCTGCTCCTGCTTCTGCCGGCGCTGGCCTGGGTGCTGTGGCACGAGGCCCGCGGCGAGGGCCATTTCCTCGCAACGCCGCGCGACACGGCGCTGTTCCTCGGCTGCGGGGTGGTGACGGCGGTGCCGCTGATGATCTACGCGAACGGCGCGAAACTGCTGCGGCTGTCGACCATCGGCATCCTGCAGTACATCGCGCCGACGATGATCTTCCTGACGGCGGTGTTCCTCTTTCACGAGCCCTTCGGCCGGGCGCGGGCGATCGCCTTCCCGATGATCTGGCTGGCCCTGATCCTCTACACGGCCGAGATGCTGCGCATCAGCCGGTCCCGGACGCCGGCGGCCGGCTGATCCGGCCGCCGCCGACCGCGGCCGGCACCCCGGTCGTACGCGGGCACGAGGTCGGCAGGCCGTGCAGGACGCGCACCGCGAGATGGGCGAAGGCCTGCGCCTCGAGCATGTCGCCGTCGAGCCCGACCGCCTCGACCGGCTGGACGGGATAGGGAACCACCTCGGTCAGCATCGCCATGAGCGTCGGGTTGCGGCGCCCGCCCCCCGTCACCAGCACCCGGTCCACCGGGGCCGGAAAATGGTCGGTCCCGCGCGCGACCGCGGCGGCCGCGGCCGCGGTGAGCGTGGCCGCGGCGTCGGCGTCGGACAGGGACGCGACCTGATCGAGAAGGCCGTGGAAGTCGTTGCGGTCGGCCGACTTCGGCGGCATCCGCAGGAACCAGGGCTGGCGCAGGAAGGCGGCGATGATCGCCGGATCGGGGGTGCCCTCGGCGGCAAGCCGGCCGCCGTCATCGCACGGCCGGCCGAACCGCCGTTCCATCAGGTCGTTGACCGGCGCGTTCGCCGGGCCGGTGTCGAAGGCGAGGCACGCATCCTCGGGCAGCGCGACGCGCGGATCGGTCCAGGTCAGGTTGCCGACCCCGCCGAGGTTGAGAAAGGCCACCGGGGCGTGCGCACCGATGCGGCGGGCGCAGGCGTGGTGGAAGAAGGGGGCGAGCGGCGCCCCCTGCCCGCCGAGCCGCACGTCGGCCGAGCGGAAGTCCCAGACGACGGGGACGCCCAGCGCTTCGGCCAGCACCGCGCCCGACCCGGCCTGATGCGTGCCGCGGCCGCGGGGGTCATGGGCAAGGGTCTGGCCGTGAAAGCCGATGAGCTCGGCCTCGGGAAAGCCCGCGAGCAGTTCGGCGTGGGCGGCCTCGACCACCTCGGCGGCCGTCTCGACCCCCGGATCGCCCGGCCAGAGGCCGAAGGCGGCGCGGATCGTCGCGCGCTCGGCGGCGGTGTAGGGCCGGTAGGCGGACCGGCCGAAGTCGAGGATGCGGGCGCCGTCCGTCCGCAGCAGCGCGGCGTCCACCCCGTCGAGCGAGGTGCCCGACATCGTCCCCACGGCCCAGAGCGCCTCCGGCGGCCTCATCCTGCTTTTCCTTGCCCGTCCCTGCCGGTATATGCGGGCCGAGCCACGATGGACAATGCCCGATGACCTACCACCCGAAATCCGACTTCCTGCGCGTGATGATCGAGCGCGGCTTCCTGGCCGACTGCACCGATTATCAGGGCCTCGACGAGGCCTTCGCGAAAGGCGTGGTGCCGGGCTACATCGGCTTTGACGCGACCGCGCAGTCGCTGCATGTGGGCTCGCTCATCCAGATCATGATGCTGCGCTGGCTGCAGCGTTGCGGCGGCAAGCCGATCGTGCTGATGGGCGGAGGCACCACCAAGATCGGCGACCCGTCGTTCCGGGCCGACGAGCGCCCGCTGCTGACCGATGCGCAGATCGACGCGAACATCGCCGGGATCAAGGCGGCGTTCGCGCCCTACGTGACCTTCGGCGACGGGCCGACCGACGCGATCATGGTCAACAACGCCGAATGGCTGGACCAGCTCAACTACATCGGGTTCCTGCGCGACATCGGGCGGCATTTCAGCGTCAACCGGATGCTGTCGTTCGAGTCGGTGAAATCCCGGCTCGACCGCGAGCAGTCGCTGTCCTTCCTCGAATTCAACTACATGATCCTGCAGGCCTACGACTTCCTCGAGCTCTACCGCCGCTACGGCTGCCGGTTGCAGATGGGCGGGTCCGACCAGTGGGGCAACATCGTCAACGGGATCGATCTGACGCGCCGGGTGCTGGACGCCGAGATCTTCGGCCTGACCTCGCCACTGCTGACCACCTCGGACGGGCGCAAGATGGGCAAGAGCCAGTCGGGCGCGGTCTGGCTGAACGGCGACCTGCTGTCGCCCTACGAGTTCTGGCAGTTCTGGCGCAACACCACCGACGCGGACGTGGGGCGGTTCCTCAAGCTGTACACCGATCTGCCCGTCGAGGAGTGCGACCGGTTGGGCGCGCTCGAGGGGTCCGAGATCAACGCGGCCAAGATCCGGCTTGCCAACGAGGTCACCGCGCTTCTGCACGGACGCGCGGCGGCCGAGGCGGCCGAGGCCACGGCGCGCGCGGTCTTCGAGAAGGGGGGCGTGGGCGACGACCTGCCGACGCTGGTGCTGAGCGCGGCGGATGTCGCCGAGGGCATCACCATGGCGCAGCTCTTCGTGCGGGCGGGGCTTGCGAAGTCCGGCAAGGACGCCAAGCGGCTGATCGCCGAGGGAGGCGCGCGGGTGAACGACGATCTGGTGGCGGATGCGGGCGAGGCCTGGGGCGCGGGCCATTTCGCCGAGCCGGTGAAGCTGAGCGCCGGACGCAAGCGCCACGCGCTGGTGATTCTGGAATGATCCGTCCGCCGGGGGCGGGCGGCGCCTCCGGCGGGGGGTATTTGGACGAAGAAGAAGCGCTGCGCGCCTAGTTCTCGACGGTGGCGGACACGATGTAGTCGGGATCGGCGACCGTGCCGTTCTGGTTGGCGTCGCCCTTCTTGATCGCATCGACCACGTCCATGCCCTGCACGACCTGGCCCACGACCGTGTACTGGCCGTTCAGGAAGTCGCCCGGCGCGAACATGATGAAGAACTGCGAATTGGCGCTGTTGGGATCCTGCGCGCGCGCCATGCCGACGGTGCCGCGGCGGAAGGGCACGTCCGAGAACTCGGCCGGCAGGTCCGGCAGGGCCGAGCCGCCCATCCCCGCCATCCGCGTGTCGCCGCCGCGCTTGCCGAACTGCACGTCGCCGGTCTGGGCCATGAACCCGTCGATGACCCGGTGGAACACCACGTCATTGTAGGCGCCCTCGCGGGCCAGCGCCTCGAGCCGCTCGACATGGCGGGGCGCGATCCCCGGCAAGAGGTCGATGACGATGCGGCCGGTCACGCCGCCGCCCACCTCGAGCACGAGGTTCGGGCCGGGCCCGTCCACCGCCGGCTCTTCGGCCCGGGCCGGCACGAGGCCGGGGACGGTGAAGGCGACCGAGGCCGCAAGCACCAGCGCGCCGGCGGCCATGCCGCCCCAGAAGAGGCCGCGCTCAGACATCGGCGGCGACCCGGACCGAGAGCATCCGGTCGGGATTGGCCGGGGGCTCGCCCCGCGCGATCCGGTCGACGTGCTCCATGCCCTCGATCACGCGGCCGTAGACCGTGTACTGGCGGTTCAGGAAGTGGTTGTCCTTGAAGTTGATGAAGAACTGCGAGTTGGCGCTGTTGGGGTTCTGCGACCGCGCGGCCCCGAGCGTTCCCCGGTCGTGCGGGATGTTCGAGAACTCGGCCGGAAGATCCGGCAGGTCCGACCCGCCGGTGCCGGCGCGGCGCGGGTTGTAGGAGGGTGCCGCCATGTTGGCGTGTTCGACATCGCCGGTCTGGGCCATGAAGCCCTCGATCACCCGGTGGAAGGCCACGTTGTCATAGGCGCCGGCGCGGGCGAGCGTCTTCATCCGCTCGGCGTGCTTCGGCGCGATGTCGGGCAGAAGCTCGATCACCACGGGCCCGTCCTTGAGCGTCATGATGATGGTGTTCTCGGGATCCTTGATCTGGGCCATGCGGTCCTCCTTCGGCTGGGGGGTTTCCTAATGCGGGCGCACGGCCAAGGGAAGCACAAAGCCGCGTGAGCATTGACCCTTTCGCCGGCTTCGGGCCAAGGTGGCGGAAAGTTGCGGACGCAGGAGAGCAGCATGGCCGGACGCTGGAAGACGATCGACGACGTGGACATGGACGGAAAGGTCGTGCTGACCCGGGTCGACATCAACGTCCCGGTCGAGAACGGCGTTGTCACCGACACCACCCGCATCGACAAGATCGTGCCGACGGTGAAGGCGATCCTGGCCCGGGGCGGCAAGCCGGTGCTGATGGCGCATTTCGGACGTCCCAAGGGCCAGCCCGTGCCCGAGATGAGCCTGCGGGTGACGCTGCCGGCGCTGGAGAAGGCGCTGGGGCAGCGGGTGATCTTCGCCGAGGACTGCATCGGCGCGCCGGCCAAGCAGGCGGTGGCTTCCATGCAGAAGGGCGATGTCGTGCTTCTGGAAAACACCCGGTTCCACGCCGGCGAAGAGGCCAATGACCCCGCCTTCACCGCCGCGCTCGGTGCGCTCGGGCAAGTCTATGTGAACGACGCCTTTTCGGCCGCGCACCGCGCCCACGCCTCGACCGAGGGGCTGGCGCATCTGATGCCGGCGGCCGCGGGCAGGCTGATGGAGGAGGAGCTGAAGGCGCTGAACGCGGCGCTCGGCGACCCGGTGCGCCCGGTGGTGGCCGTGGTGGGCGGCGCCAAGGTCTCGACCAAGCTCGATCTCCTGGGCAACCTCGTGAGCAAGGTCAACCATCTCGTGATCGGCGGCGGGATGGCCAACACCTTTCTGGTGGCCCAGGGCATCGGCGTCGGCACGTCGCTGGCCGAGCGCGACATGGCCGACACCGCCCGCGCGATCCTCGAGAAGGCCGGGGACACCGGCTGCGCGATCCATCTTCCGGTCGATGTGGTGGTGGCGCGCGAGTTCCGCGCCGGGGCCCCGTCCGAGGTGGTGGCCGTCGACGCCTGCCCCGACGATGCGATCATCCTCGATGCCGGGCCGAAGACGGTCGAGGCCATCGCCGCGGTCTTTGCCGGCTGCCGCACGCTGATCTGGAACGGGCCGCTCGGCGCCTTCGAGATCGCCCCCTTCGACGCCGCCACCAACGCCGCAGCGCGCGAGGCGGCGCGGCTTACGAGCGAGGGCCGGCTGGTCTCGGTCGCGGGGGGCGGCGACACGGTGGCCGCCCTGAACAAGGCCGGGGTGGCGCAGGACTTCACCTTCATCTCGACGGCGGGCGGGGCCTTCCTCGAATGGATGGAGGGCAAGGATCTGCCGGGCGTCCGGGCCCTGATCGGGTGAGCGGGGCCCGGCGGGGGCCTGCGCGGCCCCCGGAACCCCCGCGGGATATTTCGGCCAGCGAGAACAGAAAACCGGCCAGCGGCGCTCGGCCCCCGGCCTTGTGCACAATGGCATGCCGTTAGCGTAACCAGCCTTGCCGCCCGGCCGGGACCGGCCTAAGCCCGTGCGCGTGAACCGTCCAGCAGGGGAATGCCGCGATGCGCGCCACCAAGACCGTCCAGAAGATCCTTGCCGCCTACGAGGGCGAGAACCCCGGCGTGAAGGCGAACCTCTGCCGGATGCTCATGGAGGGCAAGCTCGGCGGCACCGGCAAGATGATCATCCTGCCGGTCGATCAGGGGTTCGAGCACGGCCCCGCGCGCAGCTTCGCCGCGAACCCCGCGGGCTATGATCCCCACTACCACTACCAGCTGGCGATCGACGCCGGCCTCAACGCCTATGCCGCGCCGCTCGGGATGCTGGAGGCCGGCGCCGACACCTTTGCCGGGCAGATCCCGACCATCCTCAAGGTCAACTCGGCCAACAGCCTGATGTCCGCAACCGCCGGAAAGGATCAGGCGATCACCGCGAGCGTCGATGACGCGCTGCGGCTGGGCTGCGCGGCCATCGGCTTCACCATCTATCCGGGGTCGGACATGGCGCTGGGCATGTTCGAGGAGATCAGCGCGATGCGCGAGGAGGCCGCGGCCAAGGGCATCGCCACGGTGATCTGGTCCTATCCGCGCGGCGAGGCGATTTCCAAGGACGGCGAGACCGCAATCGACATCGCGGCCTATGCGGCGCAGATCGCGGCACTTCTGGGCGCGCACATCATCAAGATCAAGCTCTCGACCGATCATCTGGAACTCGCGGAGGCGAAGAAGGTCTACGAGGCGACGAAGATCGACATCGCCACCCAGGCCGCGCGCGTGCGCCACTGCATGCAGGCCGCGTTCAACGGGCGGCGGATCGTGGTCTTCTCGGGCGGCGCCGCCAAGGGCACCGACGCGGTCTATGACGACGCCCGCGCCATCCGGGACGGCGGCGGCAACGGGTCGATCATCGGGCGCAACAGCTTCCAGCGCCCGCGCGACGAGGCGCTGGCGATGCTGGCCAAGCTGGTCGAGATCTACAAAGGCCGCGCCTGAAGGGGGGCCGCGCCTGAGGCCACAGCCTCGAAACGGTGATCACGCGGGCGATTCCCTTTTCGAATCCGTTGTGCCATGATTCGCGGGAAGCGGCCCGGCAGTGGCCGCAGGACGAGGCAGAGCATGACGTTCCGGCGCTGGCGGCCCGCGATGGCCGACATGGTGATCTTCGGCCTGGCCATCATGGTGGGCGGCAGCTTTGCCTTTGCCGCCCTTCAGGGCGACTACGGGCTCATCCGCCGGATCCAGATCCAGGCGGAGAAGGATGCGCTGATCGCCGAGCGCGACCGTCTGACCGTCGAGGTCGCCCGGATGGAGAACCTGACGCGGCGCCTCTCGGACAGCTATCTTGACCTCGATCTGCTGGACGAGCAGGCGCGCAGCGTGCTGGGGCTGATGCGCACCAACGAGATCGCGATCCGCTAGGGCCGGGCTGCGTCCGGGCCGGCCAGCCGGTCGAGGATCGGACCGGGCTCGGCGATGGCGGAGGCGCCCGCAAACCGTCCGCAGCCCCCCGCAAGGCGGGTGGCGACGTAGGCCGCCGACACCGCGGCCGGAGCCCGCATCCGAAGCGTCGCCGCGGCGAGAAGCGTCGCGAGGCTTTCCGCGTAGCGCCGCGCCTCGGCCTCTTCCGCGCCCTTCGCCCACCGCGTGCGGTGTGCCTCGAGGGCCGCATCGTAGCGCCGGTCGCCCCCCCGCGCCGCGTCGAGGTCGGCCTCGAGCACCGCAAGCGCCAGCGGCTCGCGCCGGACCGTGCGCAGGATGTCGAGCGCGATGACGCTGCCCGAGCCTTCCCAGATGCCGTTCAGCGGGGCCTCGCGGTAGAGCCAGGGCAGCGCCGTGTCCTCGACATAGCCCATGCCGCCGATCACCTCCATCGCCTCGGCGACGACGGAGGGGCAGAGCTTGTTGTTGTGGTATTTCGCCAGAGCCACGGCCAGCCGGGCAAAGGCGCGGGCCTCGGGTCCGTCGGTGTCGAAGGCCTGCGCGGCCCGCAGCGCCAGCGCCAGCGCCGCCTCGGCGTCGAGCGCGAGGTCGGCGAGCACCGCGCGCATCAGCGGCTGGTCGATGAGCCGGCGCTGGAAGGCGGTGCGATGCGTGACCCAGTGCAGCGACTCGGCCAGCGCGGCCCGCATCAGCCCCGCCGGCGCGCTTGCGGTGTCGAGCCGCGTGTGATGCACCATCGCGATGATGGTGCGCACGCCCGCCCCCTCCTCGCCCAGCCGGAAGGCCCGCGCGCCCTGATACTCGATCTCGGCCGAGGCGTTGGCGCGATTGCCGAGCTTGTCCTTCAGCCGCTGGATCGCGATGCCGTTCCGGCGATCGTCGAGCCAGCGCGGGACCAGAAAGCAGGTGAGCCCGCCCGGGGCCTGCGCGAGCGTCAGGAAGGCGTCCGACATCGGCGCCGAGCAGAACCACTTGTGGCCGGTCAGCCGGTAGTGGTCGCCACCGGGTTCTGCGCGGGTCGTGTTGGCGCGCAGGTCCGAGCCGCCCTGCTTTTCGGTCATCGCCATGCCCATCGTGGCCCCGGCCTTGGCCGCGAGGGGCGCGACCGCCGGATCGTAGGTCCGGGCGACGAGTTTCGGCCGCCAGAGCGCCGACAGGGCGGGGTCGGCCGCAAGCGCGGGAACCGCCGCGTAGGTCATGGTCATCGGGCAGCAGGTTCCCGGTTCCACCTGATTGTGCAGATAGACCATCGCGGCGTGGGTGGCGTGGCCGCCCGGCGCCCCCTCCCAGGGCAGGGCCGCGTAGCCCGCCCCGATCCCCTCGGCCATCAGCCGGTGATAGGCGGGATGGAACACCACCTCGTCGAGCCGGCGCCCGCCCGCATCGAAGAGCCGGAGATCGGGCGCGACCCACATCGCCTCGCGCCCGGCCGCGCGCAGGTCGGCGGACCCGAGCGCCCGGCCCCGCGCCGCCAGATGCCCCGGATCGGCCCCCGCGGCCATGGCATGGTCGCGCAGCGCGGCATCCGTCGCCCAGAGATCGACATCGCCGCGACCGGGCGGCTGGTTGGCGACATCGTGGGTCGGAAGTTCGACGCGCGGCGGCAGCATGGCATCCCCCAGGGGCTTGCGGGTGGCAGGCCGTCAGTGTCTTCCCGTGGCCGGCTGCGGGCAAGCCCTTCCCGGCAAGCCGCCGCCCTGGCGCGAAAAACCTCTCGCACCGCCCGGGGCTTTGGGCTATAGGATAGTTTAACGTTCAACTATCTTGGTGGCATCGGGGAGGTCACAGGCATGGCCGCACGCAAGGGCGCGGAGAAACCCGCAGAGAAGCCCAACGTCTCGAAGGAGGAACTGCTGAACTTCTACCGCGAGATGCTGCTGATCCGCCGATTCGAGGAAAAGGCGGGCCAGCTCTACGGCATGGGCCTGATCGGCGGCTTCTGCCACCTCTACATCGGCCAGGAAGCCGTGGTGGTCGGTCTCGAGGCGGCGTCCGAGGAAGGCGACAAGCGCATCACCAGCTACCGCGACCACGGCCACATGCTGGCCTGCAAGATGGACCCCAAGGGCGTGATGGCCGAGCTGACCGGGCGGTCGGGCGGTTATTCCAAGGGCAAGGGCGGCTCGATGCACATGTTCTCGAAGGACCGCCACTTCTACGGCGGCCACGGGATCGTGGGCGCGCAAGTGCCGCTCGGCGCGGGCCTCGCCTTCGCCGACAAGTATCTGGGCAACGGCCGCGTCACCTTCGTCTATTTCGGCGACGGCGCGGCCAACCAGGGCCAGGTCTACGAAACCTACAACATGGCCGAGCTCTGGGAGCTGCCGGTCGTCTTCGTGATCGAGAACAACCAGTATGCGATGGGAACCTCGGTCAAGCGCTCGACGAAATCGACGACGCTCTTCGGCCGGGGCCTGGCCTACGGGATTCCCGGCGAGCAGGTGGACGGGATGGACGTGCTGGCCGTGAAGGCCGCCGGCGAAAAGGCGGTGGCGCACTGCCGGTCCGGCAAGGGTCCCTACATCCTCGAGGTGATGACCTACCGCTACCGGGGGCACTCGATGTCCGACCCGGCCAAATACCGCTCGCGCGAGGAAGTGCAGAAGATGCGCGACGAACGCGACGCCATCGACCATGTGCGCGACCTGCTCCTGCAGGGCGGCCATGCCTCGGACGACGATCTCAAGGCCATCGACCGCGAGATCAAGGCGATCGTCAACGAGGCCGCCGAATTCGCCAAGGACAGCCCCGAGCCCGCGCTCGAGGAGCTGTGGACCGACATCTACGCCTGAGGGGGACGCACGACATGGCAACCGAGATCCTGATGCCCGCGCTGTCGCCCACGATGGAAGAGGGCAAGCTGGCCAAGTGGCTGGTCAAGGAAGGCGACACGGTCAAGGCCGGCCAGATCCTGGCCGAGATCGAGACCGACAAGGCCACGATGGAATTCGAGGCGGTGGACGAGGGGACGCTGGGCCGCATCCTCGTGCCGGAAGGCACCGAAGGCGTGAAGGTCAACACGCCGATCGCGGTTCTGGTCGAGGACGGCGAGAGCGTCGAGGCGGCGCCGGCATCCGCCCCCGCCCCGGCGGCGGCGCCTTCGGCGGCCCCTGCCCCCGCTGCCGCCCCGGCGGCGCCCGCAGCCCCGGCCCCCGCCCCGGTGGCAGCCGCCAGCGGCTGGCCCCATTCCGACCTGCCCGAGGGCGTGGCCACCAAGACCATGACGGTGCGCGAGGCGCTGCGCGAGGCGATGGCCGAGGAGATGCGCGCCGACCCGACCGTGTTCCTGATGGGCGAGGAGGTCGGCGAATACCAGGGCGCCTACAAGATCAGCCAGGGGCTTCTGGACGAATTCGGCGCGAAACGGGTGGTGGACACCCCGATCACCGAGATGGGCTTTGCCGGCATCGGCGTCGGCGCCTCCTGGGGCGGGCTGAAGCCGATCGTCGAGTTCATGACCTTCAACTTCGCCATGCAGGCCATGGACCACATCGTCAACTCGGCCGCCAAGACGCTCTACATGTCCGGCGGCCAGATGGGCAGCCCGATCGTGTTCCGCGGCCCGAACGGCGCTGCCGCGCGCGTGGCGGCCCAGCACAGCCAGGACTACGCGGCGTGGTATGCCTCGCTGCCGGGGCTCAAGGTGTGCATGCCCTATTCGGCCGCCGACGCGAAGGGCCTGCTCAAGTCGGCGATCCGCGACCCGAACCCCGTGGTGTTCCTCGAAAACGAGATCCTCTACGGACGGTCCTTCGAGGTTCCTGTGTCGGACGATTTCACCATTCCCTTCGGCAAGGCTGCCGTCTGGCGTGCCGGCAGCGACGTGACGCTGGTGTCCTTCGGCATCGGCATGCACCACACGCTCGAGGCCGCCGAGGTTCTGGCGAAGGACGGGATCAGCGCCGAGGTCATCAACCTGCGCACGCTGCGCCCGATCGACTACGACACGATCCTGGCCTCGGTGGTGAAGACCAACCGCTGCGTCACTGTCGAGGAGGGCTTCCCGGTCGGCTCGATCGGCAACCACATCGCTGCGGTCGTCATGCAGCGCGCCTTCGACCACCTCGACGCGCCGGTGCTGAACTGCACGGGCAAGGACGTTCCGATGCCCTACGCCGCGAACCTCGAGAAGCTTGCGCTGGTGACGGTCGACGAGATCGTCGCGGCGGCGAAATCCGTCTGCTACCGCTGAAGGGAGAACGACATGGCGACCGAAATCCTGATGCCGGCGCTCTCTCCCACGATGGAGGAGGGAACCCTCGCCAAGTGGCTGGTCAAGGAAGGCGACACGGTGAAGGCCGGGGACATCCTCGCCGAGATCGAGACCGACAAGGCCACGATGGAATTCGAGGCGGTCGATGAGGGGGTGCTCGGCCGCATCCTGGTGCCGGCGGGCTCTGCGGGCGTCAAGGTGAACACGCCGATCGCGCTGCTGGTCGCCGAGGGCGAAGCTGTGCCCGCCGGGGCGCCGGCACCCGCCGCGGCCCCTGCCCCGTCCCCGGCACCCGCCGCAACGCCCGCGCCCGCGGCCGCGCCCGTGCCTGCCGCCGTGCCCACGGCAGCGACCGGATCTCGCATCTTCGCCTCGCCCCTGGCCCGACGCATGGCGGCCGAGAAGGGAATCGACCTGTCGCTCATCCGGGGCAGCGGACCGCATGGCCGGATCGTGAAGGCCGATGTCGAGGGCACCACCGCCGCGCCGAAGACCGCCGCGGCACCGGTTGCGACGCCGGCCGCCGCCGCGCCGTCCGCGCCCGTCCCGGCAATGGCAACCTCGCCCGGCGCCGAGACGATCAAGAAGCTCTATGCCGACCGCGCCTATGACGAGGTGCCCCTTGACGGGATGCGCAAGACCATCGCCGCGCGCCTGACCGAGGCCAAGCAGACGATCCCGCACTTCTATCTGCGGCGGGACGTCCGGCTGGACGCGCTGCTCGCCTTCCGCGAACAGCTCAACAAGGGTCTGGAAAGCCGCGGCGTGAAGCTCTCGGTGAACGATTTCGTCATCAAGGCCTGTGCTCTGGCCCTGCAGGCCGTGCCCGACGCCAATGCCGTCTGGGCGGGCGACCGGATCCTGCGCCTGAAGCCCTCGGACGTGGCGGTTGCGGTCGCGGTCGAGGGCGGGCTCTTCACTCCGGTGCTTCGGGACGCCGAGAAGAAGACCCTGTCGACGCTCTCCGCCGAGATGAAGGATCTGGCTGCCCGTGCCCGCAACCGCAAGCTTGCGCCCCACGAGTATCAGGGAGGCAGCTTCGCGATCTCGAACCTCGGCATGTTCGGCATCGACAGCTTCGATGCGGTCATCAACCCCCCGCACGGCGCGATCCTGGCCGTCGGCGCGGGCGTGAGACGGCCGGTGGTCGAGGCCGACGGCTCGGTCGGGGTGGCGACGGTGATGTCGATGACGCTGTCGGTCGACCATCGGGTCATCGACGGCGCGCTGGGCGCCGCGGTTCTCAAGCACATCGTCGAGCTTCTCGAGAACCCGATCGCGATGCTGGCCTGACGGGTACATCCGGCGGCCACAGAGGGTCCGATTGACTCAGCGCAAGGCGCCCTTTCGTGACCGGGCGCCTTATGGTCATGGCTGCAACCCAGGGGGGTCCGAATGGACTTCAAGGAACAACTCGCCACGACCAACGCCAATCTCGCCAACTACCGCGAGATGCAGCCCGCCGGCGCGGCCGGTTTCACCAAGCTGCATCAGAACACGATGTTCGGCGACGAGGTCAGCGCCAAGCACAAGGAACTGATCGCGCTTGCCGTCGGCATCGTGCGGCAATGCGCGGATTGCATCGGCTTTCATGTGCAGGCCGAGATCAAGGCCGGGGCATCCAAGCAGGAGATCGCGGAAACCGTCTCGGTCTGCATCATGATGGGCGGCGGGCCGGCCTACATGTACGGCGCACGCGCCCTCGAGGCCTATGACCAGCTGGAACCCGAACTGCGCAAGGGCGACGCCCGCCCCGCCTGACCCCGCCGCAGCGGTCGCGCGGGCGTGCCTCAGTCTTCGTGCAGGATCTGGTCCATTTCCTTCGAGGGCTGGTCGCAGCCCGCCTCGCCGACGATGCGGGCGGGAACGCCCGCAACGGTCTTGCAGCACGGCACATCCGCAAGCACCACCGATCCGGCGGCGATGCGGGAATTGGCGCCGACATGGATGTTTCCCAGGACCTTGGCTCCGGCCCCGATCAGCACACCGTCCCCGATCTTCGGGTGCCGGTCGCCGTCCTCCTTCCCGGTTCCGCCCAGCGTCACCGAATGCAGCATCGACACGTTGTCGCCCACCACCGCCGTCTCGCCGATGACGATGGAATGGGCGTGGTCGATCATGATGCCCTTGCCGACGCGGGCGTTCGGGTGAATGTCGACGCCGAAGACCTCGCTCACCCGCATCTGCACGAAATAGGCCATGTCGCGCCGGCCCTGCGTCCAGAGCCAGTGGCCCACGCGGTAGGCCTGAACCGCCTGGTAGCCCTTGAAGAACAACATCGGCTGGAGGAACCGGTGGCAGGCCGGGTCGCGCTCATGGACCGCGACCAGATCGGCCCGCGCCGCCTGGCCGAGCGAGCCGTCCATGGCATAGGCCTCATCGGCGATCTCGCGCAGGATCTGCTCGCTCATCTCGCCCGACGCGAGCTTGAGCGAGAAGCGGTAGGCCAGCGCCCGTTCCATCGTCGGATGGTGCAGAAGGCCGGCATGAATCAGGCTTCCCAGCAGCGGCTCGTCGCGCACCGCGGCTTCGGCCTCCTCGCGGATCCGGGACCAGACCGGATCCAGCGATGCAATCTTCGGGCGTAGGCCGGACATTCCGAACTCCTGTTCTGGCACCCTGCTCAGGATAGCACGGGATCGCCGGCTGGAAAGGCCACAATGCCGCAGACCGTGGCGTTGCGCATCCGCCGCTCGAGAAGCGCCTCGAACACGGTCGCGAGCGCCTCGAGATAGGCCGGGTCCGACAGGAACGGCTCGTGCAGCACGGCCCCGGCCTGCATGGCGGCCGACATCAGGCTGCCGTCGCCCCAGCGCGGGTGGACCCGGCCGGTTCGCTTGCGAAACCGGTCCGCGGCGTCGGCGCGGTCCAGCAACCGCGCAAGACAGGCCTTGCGCTCGCAGGCCGGCAGGCTCCGGACCAGACAGGCCGCCGCCACCGCATCGGCATGGGTCAACGTGCGCATCAGGCCGACGGCAAGGCCAGTTCGAGATAGTGCACCGCGATGCGGACGAGGCCACCCGCGAAATCGCCGCCCGTCGCGGTCAGCACCAGCGGCGCGGGCGCATAGTAGGTCAGGGGCTGGCCCAGCATTCCGCGCGCCCAGGATCCCGCCGCAAGGCCGAGCCCGGATCCGAACCGGCCGGGGTCGGCGCCGTCGCCCAACTGCCAGGCGGTCAGCGTGCCGGCGATCGGCGCCACCACCCGCGCCGTCACCCCGACCACCATCGCATGGCTCGGGATCACCGGCACGGTCGTCGAACTCGACCCCGCCGTCAGGCTGTGGTCGATCTCGCGCAGACCGACGCTCAGCCCGGCCCCGAAGGGCGAGAGGCTCAGCATGCCGGCACGCCAATCCGTGCCGTCGTGGAGCGCGACACTGCCCTCGTCACGGATCAGCGCTCGCCATCCGGCGCGCGGCGTGGCAAAGACCCAGCCGCCGCCGGATCCGATCGCCACCTTGCCCGCCTGCCCCGCCCAGGCGTTGACCGCGCCGGTCGGGACCGCATAGCAGGCGCCGTCTTCGGGCACCGCGGGCGGGGTCAGCACCGCGCGCGACTCAAGCCGCAACTGCACCAGACCGTCCAGCCTCGCGAAGGCCTCGTTCACGGTCACATGCTTCTGCGCCTGCGCGGGTGCGATCAGGGGCAGGCCAAGCTGAAGGGTGTCAGACATCGACAGCGATCCTCGTTTCCACGCCCGGCCCGAACACCTCGGAGACCTGGGCCACGCCAATCTCGAAAGGGGCCACCACGCCGTCGCCGGCCTGTTCGGCGGCGGTGTAGGTCCAGGCCGGCAGCCCGGTCATGATCTCGCGCCGCGTGCCGGCCGCGGTCACGACGCGGATCCGGTAGCGCTCCGAGGCCTCGCCCAGAGGCACGTCGCCGGCCGACCAGGCATCGCCGCCGATCCGGGTGCGCCGGATCCAGCCGACCGCAAGATCACCGGATGCGGTGCGCGCCGCTCGCAGGTGCGCCGGCGACAGCGGGCGCAGGCCCACGCCGGCAAAGGCATCGACCCGGTGCACATAAGACGGATCGTCATAGCCCCGGGCCGCGGGGCCGATCCGCCAGTGCCGGGCAAGGTCGCGCTCGGACAGGGCCAGCGGCACCTGCACCGGCGCGCCGTTCATCAGAACGGCATAGGCGCCGGGCATCCAGCCCCCGGCCCCCGCCGCCTCGGTCCCGGCCTGCCCGCGCAACAGCATCGACAGCTCATAGGTGGCCGGGCCCACGAGGTTCGCCGCGGCGAACTGGATCAGTTCCCAGTTGCCCGGCGTCCCGTCGCCCAGCGCGACGAGGTTCGCGCCGTTCAGCACCTGCTCGGGGGCCGCCGAACCGAGCGTGCCGCCGCTGACCCTGAGCCGCAGCACGGTGCCGCGGTCCCAGAGGCCGGATCGCGCCGGTCCGGCCGGGGATTGCAGGACACCCAGCGTCGCGCCGCGCGCCAGCGTCATCCGCAGCCCGTAGCCCGCGTCCTGATCCGACCCGAACAGGGCAACCGACCCCGGCCAGGGGGTCGCCGCCACCGCCAGATGCGGCGCATGCGGGGCTTCCTCGCCGGACATGAGCGGCAGATCGAGAAAGAGCGGAAAGACCGGCACCGGCGCCGCGAAGGGCCGGGGAATGACCCGGACCTCGCTTTCGTCCGACGGCCGGTAGAGACCCGGCTCGACCCGCGACGCCTCGACCGACAGCGCCCCCGCCTGCTCGATGCGGTCCAGCCGGTAGTCGCGGCCGTTCACCCGCACCACGTCGCCCGCACCAAGATGCGCCAGCGACGGCGGCAGGGCAAACCGCGCACCGTCCCGTGCGACCCGCGCCTCGGCCAGCCACCGCTCCACGACGCGCTGCGCCTCGGCGCCGGTCAGCGCCAGCGCCACCTCCGACTGGGACGCCCCGCGCAGGGTCTCGTCGGGAAAGATCGCCTCGGCGGCGCGGGCCTCGTAGTCGCCCTCAGCCTCGACATAGGACAGCCGGACCCGGCCGGCCAGCTCCGCCTCCGGCGCCCGGACGGTCTCGACCAGCCCGTCGCTGTCCTCGGTCACCGCGAGATGCTCCGCCGGGATCTCGGCCCGGGCGATGCCGTCGCGCATCCGGAACACCAGGCGCCCGTCGCGCTCGGCCGCATCGAAGCCATAGGCCAGCATCAGGGGCTGAAGCGCCGACCGCGCGCTTTCGACCTCGGCCACCGCATAGCCGCGCAGAAGGCCGTGAAGGCCCGAAACATCGTGATCGACGACGCCCGAGCGCTCGCAGATCTCGGCCACCACGCGACCCAGAGGCTGAGCCGAGGCCCGCCCCGACAGCCAGTGCCCGCGCCCGTAGTTCGCGCTGTCCGACCAGAGCGCCACATTGCCCGGAAACTGCGGGAACGGTCGCGCGTCCCACGCCCAGACATGGGCGCGCGCCATGTCGATCATGGGCCCGTCATAGAGGGCGGACTGCGGGTTGCGGGCCGGGTCCGACCAGTAGCCCTGCATCGCGCGCAGATACTGCATCTGGATCAGGTCGTCGCGGCGGCCGTCCGAATGATGCGGCACCGCGGACTCCGAGGACTTGGGGTCGAGAAACCGGTTGGGCTCGTTCGTTCCCTTGTCGATGGCGGCGCAGCCGTATTCGGTGAACCAGACCGGCTTCGATTGGGGCACCCAGGGCGTCGGCGCGGCTTGACGGACACCGCCGATACGCTCGTGGTGCGCGTTCATCCACCAGCCGCGAATGTCCTTCGCACGCCAGACCCAGGGTTCACCGTGCTCACCGTCGCGGATCGGGGTCCGGATCTGCGCCTCTCGATGCTCGGGCGCGGCGTAATACCAGTCGTAGTATTCGCCCCCCTCGATGTTGGCCTGGAGGTAATCCAGCCGGTAGATCGACCCCCACCCGGCGTCCACATGGTCGGTTCCGTCGCGCCAGTCCGACAGCGGCAGGTAATTGTCGATGCCCACGAAATCGACCGCCGGATCGGCCCAGAGCGGATCAAGCGGAAAGCGCAGGTCGCCCCCGGGGGTCTGGTAGCCGGCGTATTCCGACCAGTCGGCGGCGTAGCCCACCCGGGCCGCCGGCAGTATCGCCTTCACATCGGCCGCAAGCTGGCGCAGCGCCGCCACCGCCGGGAAAGCGCCGCCGGCGCCCTCGGCCTGCGTCAGGCCGCGCAGCTCCGACCCGACGCAGAACGCGTCGACGCCGCCGGCGGCGGCGCAGAGATGGGCATAGTGCAGGATGAAGCGACGATAGCTCCATTCGGCCGGGCCGGAATAGGACACCGTACCGCCCGACACCGAGAAATCCGAAACCTGCGCCGTCCCGAAGAAGGCCGCCACCTCGGCGTCGGCGGCCGCGGTCCCGTAGGGGCTTCCCGCCCGCCCTGGGGCCTGTGACAGCGTGATGCGGCCGCGCCAGGGCAGCGCCGGCTGGTCCTCCGCCCCGGTCCAGGGATCGGGGCGGCCGTTCCGCGCCAGCTGGTCCATCAAAAGGAACGGGTAGAACATCACCGACTGGCCGCCTGCGCGCAGGGCCGTGATCGCCTCGATGACGGACCCGTCCGCCGGGGTTCCGCCATAGACCGGACGGCCATCGAGCTTCGCCACCTCGGCCGCGTCCCCCCGCGCGATGCCACCCGACCGCCAGGCCATGCCCTGCCCTTCCTCCGAGGCGCTCTCGACCTTGGGCTCGACCCGGCAGTGACCCGCGCGCAGATCGTCGCCGAACCAGGACACGACCAGCGACACCGACCCGCAGGCGGGAAGCTCCTCGCGCAGCGCCTCGATCGCGGTGGCGAAATCGGTCTTGCCGCTGGGCGTGTTGATGTTGACCGAGACGTTCTCCCCTGGCCCCTTGCTCCGGTGCACGGGCGTGGTCGCCAGGGCGTATTCGCCGGTCCCCGGAATCAGCGCCACGCCCCGCACACCCTGCGCCAGATCGGGGATCGCGGCGTTGTCGCCACCCTGCGCCGCCCGCATGACCTCGAAGCTGAACTGCGGGACGCGGTTGCCGAAGCGCCCGAGGTCCAGATCCTCGATCACCACATAGGCGGTGCCGCGGTAGGCCGGGGCCATGCCCGGGCCCTCGACCGCCTCGATCTTGGCATCCGGAAGCTGGCTGGCAGTGCCCGTGTAGACCCGCATCGTCAGGTCGTCGCGCGCGATCTCGACCCCGTCGGCCCAGATCCGGCCCACCCGCGCGATCGGTCCCTCGCAGAGCGCGACGGCAAGGCTGACCGTGTAGGAATAGCTGGTGGTGCGGGGTTTCGGCGCGCCCTTGCCCCCGCCCGACTTCGTGACCGTCTCCTGGAACCGCGACGCCCAGATCACCTGGCCCGCAATCCGCATGCGGCCCCAGACCTGGCCGACCGCGGCGCCCTCGCTCGCTCCGGACAGCCGAAAGCGATCGACCCGACCGGTCTCGATCGCGCGCGAGCCCGATCCCAGGAGCCGCTGGTCCAGAACCCGGCCCAACGTGGCCCCGACCGCCCGCCCGATCACCGCCCCCGACAGGCCAAGCACCGATCCGCCGAAGCCGCCGCCGATCGCGGCCCCGGCCGCCGAAAGCAGAATCGTCGCCATTCACAGGCTCCTTGCAGGAAAGTCGAACCGCGCCACGATGCGCCGCTTCCAGGGGGTCGACAGCGGGCTTTCGACCACGCCGTGCCCGCTGTAGGCATGGACAAAGCTCGGCCCGCCGCGGCCGTTCGCCGAAAGGCCCAGATGCTTGGCCACGGCGCCCTCGCGCATGCGGAACAGCAGGACCTGTCCCTCGGCCTCCGCCGTCGCCGGCAGCAGATGGCGCAGCGCCGCCGACCAGAGCCGCTCGGCCCCCTCCGGTTCGGACCAGTCCTCGGTGTAGGCCGGCACCGGTTCGGGCTCGGCCCCGTAAAGCTCGCGCCAGACGCCGCGCAGCAGACCCAGGCAATCGGCGCCCGCACCCTCGGCGGACGCCTGATGGACGTAGGGCGTGCCGATCCAGCGGCGGGCGATGGCGATGGCGGCCGACCCGATCATCCGCGCCGGCTCCCGCCGTCGTTGACACCGGACGACACCGGGTAGGACATCAGCCAGTCTTCCCCCGGTATGTCGGGGAAGCCCCGAAAGTTCAGCAGGTTGTCGAACTTCAGCCGGCAGGTGTCGGCCCGGCGGTCACACCCCGCCTCGATGCGAACCAGATCGCCGGCGGCCGGCACCTGGCCAAGCGCCTGCCAGAGTTCGATCGCCCGCCCGCCGGTGTCGAGGAATCGGTCGTTTTTCACGACGCCGATCAGCCCGGCGGCACCGCCGGTCATCACCCGCAGCCGCCCCTTCTCGAACCAGCGGTCCTCGTATCCGGCCAGATCGGCAAAGCGGAAGGTGCGCCCCTCCTCGACGCTCTCAACCGGCCGTGTCTCCGAATAGCCCGGCCGGTCGAGGTCGAAGCCGCAGTCGCCATCCCCGAGAACGGCCGAACAGCGGGCGTGATACACGCGGCCCTGCGGCTGGTTCAGCGCCTCGCCCAATCCCCGCAGCTCCGCCGTGAAGGCCGATCCCCGCCGCACCACCTCGCCCAGACTTCCGGCAAAGGTCTGGACGCGCATTGCCGGGTCGGCCCAGTTGACCGTCCACATCCGCACCCGGGCGCCATCGTAGCGCCCGGCCAGAATGTCGGGTTCGGTGATGCTGTCGGCGCTCAGGACACCCGCCGCCTCGGTGTTGTCGACCGACAGCCCCGTGCCCTGCTGCAGCGCCTTCGCGGTCATGCCGCTGTCGGCGCGAAACCGGATTCCGTCGAACTCCAGGTCACGGTCATGGTCCGTGAACCCGACAACGACCCCGTCGCGCCGCTCGACCGCGACGGCACGGGCAAGCGTCGTCGCACCCAAGGCAAGGTGCGCCTTCAGATCCTCGGGAAAGGCCATCAGAGACGTACCTCCACCACCGGGACGCTCGGCACGTCGCCCGCCTGAAACGAGGCCACCGAGATCTGGATGCGGTCCGTGTCGAACCGCACCGGCACGTCGAACTCGAAGCCGGCCGTCACCGGCTCGCCCACCGCCGGCGGGGTGGCGAAGGTGACGATCCCGGTTGCGGCATCGACCGAGAAATGCACCCCTTCGGCCTGCACGTCGCCCGACAGCGCCACCCGCACCGTGCCCGCCACGGGCTTGGCGATGCGCCGCACGGACCGGGCCGGGCCGGAGGCGTAGGTCTTGATCAGCGCGAAGTCCACCGTCACCCCGTCCCCGAGGCCAAGCCACTGATCCTGCGCGTCGGGCTCGGCCGAGGGCGCGCAGGACTTGAAGTCCGACCAGTCCTTCCACCGGAATCCGATCAGCTGCCCCTGCCGCGCCTCGAAGAACGCGATCAGGGCGGCCAGATCGTCG
Source organism: Pseudomonadota bacterium (assembly GCA_049324535.1). GTDB lineage: Bacteria > Pseudomonadota > Alphaproteobacteria > Rhodobacterales > Rhodobacteraceae > JBMOOG01. The sequence goes on from JBMOOG010000007.1 coordinate 27,546, forward strand.
AGACTGCGCATCGAGACCCCCGCGTCGTAGCGGCGGCGCGACTGCGCCCAGGGCGTGTTGCGCTCTTCGAACCCGTTCGACAGCTGCACGATCTCGGTGCGTCGCTCCGGGCCGCCCACGGATCCGAAGCTCAGGTTGGCCGGAAACCGGACCTCGTGAAACGCCATGTCGGCCTCCTCAACGGTTGCGGTCGCCACGCGCCAGCGCGCGCGCCATCTGCGCCGCGATCTGGCTCTGGCTGCGGGCAAATCCCTGGACGTCGGGACTCGTGACATTGACCGTGACGCTGACCGGACGCCCGCCGGACGCCGACTGCACGCCCAGCCGGCCGTCCGGGCCGCGCGCAAGCGGCAGGATCGCCTCGGGTCCGGCCTCGCCCATCAGGCCGCGCCCGCCGCGCATGGGGAAACTGACCGGCTGGCTGACGACGCCGCCCCGGGCAAAGGGCATCACCCGCCCCTGGGTGAAGGCCCCGCCCTTCTCGAAGGGAAAGAGCCCGCTCAGGATGCCGTTCAATCCCCCCGCCAGAGCGCCACCCAGCGCCTGCTCGACCGGCTTCATGGCGATCGAATAGACGCTGTCGGACATGCTCTGCGCGAGGCCCTTGAGCGCGTCCGACAGCTTCATCCCGTCGAAGATCACCCCGTCGAAAGCACGCCGCAGGCCGCGGCCGAAGCTCGACGACAGCGCGCTCACCTCACGGCCGGTGAAGATCATGCTCTCGCGCATCCGGCCGAGTTCCGCATCGAAGGCCGCCGCCATGGCGGTGGCGCCGCCCAGACTGGTCTCCAGCGCATCGGCCTGGGCGCTCAGCCCGTCCAATCCGTCAAGCTCCTGCATCGCCTGTCCCCTCCGTATCGGGATACGCCCGGCGCAGCTCCTCGAGCCGTGCCCGGGCCATCGGAACCGTCCCCGCCGGGTCGCCCAGCATCAGCGCCAGCTCGGCCGGGGTCAGCCGCCAGAACTCGTCGGGCCGCAGCCCCAGACCGGCCATCCCAGCCCGCATCAGCCCCGGCCAGTCGAGCCGGTTCATCGCGGCACCGCAAAGGCCCGCGCCAGCAGCTCGGCCGCCGCCCGCGCCGCCGCCAGCGGCCCGCCCGCAATCTCGACCGTGCGCAGATCGTCGGCCCGGCCCTGCCAGCCGCCGCCGCGAAGCCCCGCAACCACCACCGCCAGCACGTCGCGCGACGACACGTCGCCACCCTCGAACCGGCGGGCCAGCGCGATCAGGCTGTCCGCACCCAGCGCCGATTCCAGCTCGGCCAGAGCGCCGAGCGTCAGCCGGGCACGGTGCGGCACACCGTCGAGCGTGACCTCGACCTCGCCCCTGAACGGGTTCACCATCAGATCGCCGTGAAGCTCAGCGCGCCCGCCGAGGCGAGGCTCAGCTCATAGGTGGCCTCGCCGTTGTGGCTGCCCGCGTATTCCAGGGCGGTGATCTGGAACGGCCCCTCGATGATGCCGAAGGACGGCACGATCACCTGAAAGGAGGCGAGGCTGCCGTCGAAGAACATCTGCCGGGCCCGATCGTCGGTGCCGGCGTCGAGAAACACGCCCGACCCCGACACGGCGGCGGACCGGACCCCGGCGCCACCCAGCAGCTCCCGCCAGCCACCCTGGCTTTCGAGGCTGGTGACATCGACGGTCTCGGCGTTGAAGCTCAGGCGCGTCGCACGCAGCCCCGCGACGGTCTGGAACTGACCGCCACCGGTCAGGTCGATCTTGATAAGCAGGTCCTTGCCATTCTGTGCCGCCATCGGAAAACCTCTGTTCTGTGCAACGATCAGCGATCTTTAGCGCCAATACTGTCGCCATATGTTGGATTAGTGCTATTCAGGACTCGACGCGCGCCCGGAAGGTCAGGTCGATCCGCCGCTGGTCGGCATCCCCCACCCGACGCGCCCGCGCCCGCAGGAACCACAGGCCGACAAGACGGCCGCGCCCGAGGACCAGGGTGGCACCGGTCAGCGCATCCGACACCGCCACGGCGGCTTCCTTGGCCTTGCGGAACCCGGCGGCATCGCTGACCACGCTCACGACAAAGTCATGGCGGGCGCCGCCGACGGTCTTGTCCGAGGCGTCACGCACCTCCTCGGGACCGAGCGTCACATAGGTTCCGCCGACCGGGCCGGGAGGCGCCGCGTCATGGATCGCGCCTCCGACCAGCCCGGCCAGAACGGCATCCGCCGTCAGGCGCTGATAGACCGCGGCCTGCAGCGCGGCTGCCATGCCGTAGCTCATGCGACCACCTCCTCGCGGGCAAAGCAGGCCAGGTAACGCCCGGCCGGATCGGCCTCGGTCACCGCCTCGATCACATAGACCCGGTCCCCGTCGCGCAGCCGCTGTTCGGCGCGCGGGCGCGACGGCGCCCCGGCCGACGCACCCCGCACCAGAATCCGCACGGGCACCCGGGACAGAGTCAGCGACTCGCCCGCCGTCTCGCGGCCGACGCCCGGGCGGACCTCGGCCCAGACGGCGCCCAGCGCCACCCAGATCTGCGTGTAGCCGCCGGATCCGTCCGGGGCGCGCTGCGCCTCTTCGAGGACGAGGCGGCGGTTCAGGATCGGCGTCCTCATGCCCCGCCCCCGCCCAGCGCGCGAACGGTCCGCCAGCGCTCGATCAGGGCCATGACCCCGAAGGGCATCGCCCGCGCCGCCTCGGCACCCTCATGCCGGCGCTCGTGATACTGCGCGGCCAGCAGGAACACCGCCTGGGCAAGATCCGGCGGCACGCTGGACCAGGTGCTTCCGAACCCGGCGGTGAAGTCGATCTCGACCGATCCGCCCAGCGCAAGCGCCGGCAGCAGCCCCCCGGAGCCCACAAGGCGCGGCCTTTGCAGGTCGGGCACCAGGAGGTAGCGCGCCGGATCGACCACCACGGTCCCGCCGTCGCGGTCGCGCAGGCGCACCACCAGGATCGCGCTGACCGGAGCCATCGGCAGCGGCTGGCTTGCGCCATCCCGCCAGCGTTGCAGCGTCAGCCGCCAGTCGCGGGCCAGGATCGCCTTGCCGATCCGCGCCTCGACGGCCGCCATCGCCGCCCGAAGGTAGCTCTCGGCCAACGTGTCCTGCGACCCGTCGTCGGCAAAGCCGGTGCCCAGCCGCAAATGGTCCTTGAACCCGGCCAGCGGCAGTTGCGCCGCATTCGGCCCGGTCAGTTCGATCAGCATCATCGGATGTCTCCGCTTGGTCGCGCCCCCGCCTGCGGGAAGGGGCGCGGGTTCCCTGCACTCGCGCTGCTCGGACGGAGGAAGCAGCTGGACAACGCGAGGCGGGCGCATCGCCCCGAAAACCCGCGCCCCGCCGGCCGGGCCAGGCCCGGCCGGATCGTCCCGCCTTACGACAGGGCGAACTTCAGCAGCTTGATCGCGGCAAAGTCGCTCACGTCGCCGCCCACGCGCTTCGAGGCGTAGAACAGCACGTGCGGCTTGGCCGAGAACGGGTCGCGCAGGACGCGCAGGTCGGGGCGTTCGGCGATGGTGTAGCCGTTGCGGAAATCGCCGAAGGCGATGGCGAAGGCGCCCGACGCGATGTCGGGCATGTCCTCGGCGATCAGCACCGGATAGCCCATCAGCCGCGCCGGCTCTCCGGCCGCCAGACCGTCCGACCACAGGAAGCGGCCATCCGCGTCCTTCATCTTGCGCACCGCGCCGGCCGTCTTCGAATTCATCACGAAGCTCGCGTTGGCGCGGTATTCCGCGCTCAGCGCATAGACCAGATCGACGATCGCATCCGAGGCGTTGGTGGCCGCAAAGTCGCCGTCGGCGCCGGTGGCGACATAGCCGAGGCTGCCCCAGGCCCAGGAGGCCTCCGCGACCTTCGCATGGGCGAGGAACCCCTTGGGCTTGTCGATCCCGTCGCCCGAAACGAAGGCCGCCGCCTCGGCGCGCGCGAACTTGTCGGCGATGCGGCCGGCGAGCCAGCCCTCGATGTCGAAGGCCGAGTCGTCGAGCAGGCGCTGCGACGCCTTCGGCATGGCGCTCAGCTCGTGCAGCGGGATCGAGATGCGGTCGATCTGCGGCGTCGAGGTCTCGGCCAGCGCGCCGGTCTCGGTCGCCCAACCCGACCCGATGTCGGTGTGGTCCACCAGCACGTCGAAGGACGAGGCCTCGACATTGACCACGGTCGCGATCGCGCGCAGCGACGCGGTCGATTTCAACACGCCGCGGATGCGGTCCGAGGTCTCGGGATCGACCAGAAAGCCGCCCTCGGCGTTCACCTGGGTGTTCATCGCCTTGCCGTCCAGCGCCAGGCCGCGCAGGCCGTCGTCGTCGCCGGTGCGCAGATACTGGCCGAAGGCCTTCCTGTGCGGCGCCTCGGTCTCGACGGCCGCCGACAGCACCGGCCGGCCGGTAAGGGATTTTGCGTTCAGCATCGTCAGTCGCTCTTCCTGCTGCTTGAGTTTCAGTCGCATCTCGTCCTGCAAGGTCCTGATCTCGCTCACGAACCCGGCCAGGGCCGCCTTCATCTCCGTCACCGGGGCATGGCGCAGGGCGCCCCCGGCCCGGGACTCGGTCTCGGTGTTCTCCATCGCTTCACCTGTTCAGCTTCTCTGCCGGCTCACCGCCCGGCCAGGGTCCGGCGCGCATCCTCGAGGGCTGCCGCCAATTCGCGCAGACCGTCGTCCTCGGGCGCCTCGCCCTTGGCCGCGACCCGCGCCACGGGAAGCATCGGGAAGGTCACCAGCGACACCTCCCAAAGCTCCAGCTCCTGCAAGAGCCTGCGGCCCCTTGCGTCCTTCTGCGCCGTCACGGTGCGATAGCCGATCGACAGCCCGTCGATGGCTCCGGCCGCGATCAGGGCCGCCGCCTCGCGCCCGCGTCCGACCTCGGTCAGAAGCCGCCCCCGGACGCGCAGGCCGCGCGCATCCTCGCGCACCTCGTCCCAGACGCCGATCGGCTCGGCCGGATCGTGCTGCCACAGCATCTTCACCTTGCGCCCCTCGGCGGCAAGCGCCCCGAGCGATCGCCCGTAGGCGCCCGCCATCACCACATCGCCGCCCTGGTCGGCCACGCCGAAGACCGAGGCATAGCCCTCGATCACCGCGCCCTCGCGCAGGCTGACCGCCTCGCCCAGCCGCGCGAACTTCGTCTCAAGACCCGGGATCTGCATCGTCTCTCCTCATTTCGCGCCGAACTCCAGCAGCGACTGCACCGCCTGGCTCAGGATCACGCCCACGACCCCGAACACCGTCATCCACATCCGTTTCTCGACCCCCTGCACCATCGCCTCGATCCGCTCGAGCCGTTTCTCGACGGTCTCGAACTGCAACGTCATGATCCGCTCGGTCGCCTCGATGCGGTGCTCATGGGTGCACTCGAACGGTTCCTTCAGATAGCGCGACCCGCCGGCGGCCATCTCAGGCCCCCGCCAGAGGCGGAAGCCCGAGCATCGCCCGTTTCTCGGCCTCGGTCAGGAACTCCGCCCCGGCCACACGCGCCCATTGCGCATCGCGCTCGGCGGCCAGCGCCGGCACCTGGTCGAGGTCGGGGCGCAGCGTCACCGCCTCGCCCATGTGCGCCGACAGCCAGTGGGCAAGGCTGGCCGCGACCCGGGTCGCCAGCGGCAGCACCGTCAGCCGGAAGAAGGCCCGGTGCGCCTCCTGATAGTTGGCATAGGTCGCCTCGCCCGGGATCCCGACCAGCATCGGCGGCACCCCGAAGGCGACCGCGATCTCGCGCGCCGCCGCCTCCTTGGTCTTCTGGAACTCCATGTCCGACGGCGAAAAGCCCATGGGCTTCCAGTCGAGCCCGCCTTCGAGCAGCATCGGCCGCCCCGCGTTGCGCGCGCCCTGATGATGGGCCTCGATCTCCTCGACCAGTCTCTCGTACTGGTCGGGCGCCAGCGCCCCCTGCCCGTCCGATCCCCGGTAGACGATCGCGCCCGAGGGCCGCGCGGCGTTGTCGAGAAGCGCCTTCGACCAGGCACTCGCGCTGTTGTGCACGTCGATGGCGACGGCCGCCGCCTGCATTGGCGACAGGCCGTAATGGTCGTCCTGCGGGTGGAAGGACCGGATGTGGCACACCGGGTCGGCCGGCCCGGTCATGTCGAACCGGTGCGACCGGCCCCCGACCGTGTAGTCATAGGCCACCGGCCACCCGTCCGGCCCCGGCACCACGCTCATCCGGTCGGACCGCAGCACATGCAGCTCGGCCGGCAGCCCGCCGCCCCCGACGGCCTCGACATAGCCGTTGCCCGACAGGATCAGCTGGCCATAGAGCGCCTCGAGGAACTCCGCCCGCCCCTGCCCCGGATTGGGCCGCGCGATCAGGTCCAGAACCGGATGCACCTCGTAGCGCGCGCGGTCATCCTGCGCGACCAGCGGCAGCGCCGCCGCCGCCTCGGCAATCAGCTTGACGCAGCGAAACCCCACCGGATTGCCGGTGAACCCGGTCCGCGTCAGAGACACCGCGTCGCGCGGACTCCAGACCACCCGACCCGATGACCCCCAGGCCATGACCCGCCCGGTGGCCGAGGCCTTGCGCTCCGGCACCGCGTCCTGCGCGCGCCGAAAGATGTTCCATCCCATCCGCATGCTCCTGAACTCGCCGGACATGGCCGACCCTGCGGCACGACCCGCGGGGTCGCGCCCTTCCTTCTCGCTCGACCCGGTTTCCCCGCCGGCGGCGGGGCCGCGTCAAAGTCCGCGCACCCTCGGCGGCTGCCAGAGCCGGGCCGGGCCGACCATCAGCTCGGTCAGCGCCCAGACCAGCGCGTCCACCCGGTCGGGGCTTCCGGGGCCCGCAAAGCCCCGCACCGTCATCCGGCACATCTGGTCCTCGAGCGGCCCCAGACCGCGGGCGTGATGCACACGCCCCTGCTCGTAGAGCGCGGCCACCGGCTCGGCGCGCAGCGCCTTTCCAACCCCGGCGCGCAGCGGCCGGTAGGGCACCAGCGGGTCGATCTGGCGCAGCACCGCGCCGACCATGTCGCCCCCCTGGTTCACTTCCGCCACCAGCCGCTGCGCGCCGTGCCGCCGCATCGCCTCGATCGCCGCCCGCGCCCAGCCCTCCGGCGACGCGCCCTGCACGCTCGCATCCTCGATCACCCAGGCCCGCCACTCCGACGGCGGACCCTCGCTGACGACGCCCGCGACGATGATTCCGCAGGCGTCCGACCGGTTGTGGCCGCTCGCGGGCGGATCGACCGCCACGACGACGCGGCTGAACGCCTCGGGCGGGGGGCGCCGCGACGCCTCGATCATCGCCGTCGTCCAGAGCGCGCCCTCCGCATCCTCAAGCAGCACGCCCTCGAGCTCCTGCCTCCCCAGCCGGGTGCCGGCATAGCGCGCCTGCACCTCGGCCAGGAACGAGGCCGCCAGATAGGCCTTGTTCGCTTCGGTCGGCGCATGGGTGATGACCGTGGACGGGTTCCGCAGGATCGCCTTCAGCACCCCCACGGAACGGGGCGTCGTCGTCACCACCTGCCGCGGATGGGGCCCCAGCCGCAGCGCGAACTGCAGCATGTCCCAGGCCTCCTCGGCGCGCTTCCACTTGGCCAGCTCATCCACCCAGGCGGCATCGAACTGGGGCCCGCGCAGGGATTCGGGCTCGTGCGCCGAGAACACCTGCGCCACCGCCCCGTTCGGCCAGACCAGCCGCTTTCGGGTCGCTTCCCAATCCGGGCGGCGGTCGGGCGGCGAACAGGCCAGGATCCCGCTCTCGCCGAAGACCATCACCTCGCGCACCTGCTCGATGGTTTCCCCGACCAGAGCCACCCGCCGCGCACGGCCGGGGTCGCCCGGCCGCGCACCCTCGACCTCGGCGCGCACCCACTCGGCCCCGGCGCGCGTCTTGCCGGCGCCCCGGCCGCCCATGATGACCCAGGTCCGCCAGGCGCCCTCCGGCGGCAGTTGGTGCGGCAGAGCCCAGAACTCGAAGAGCCAGGGCAGCGCCATCAGCGCCTCGTCGCTCAGCCCCCCGAGAACCTCGTCAACCGTCTGCGGCGTCGCGCAGGCAAGCCAGGCGGCGGCCGATCTCAGCCCTTGCGGCGTCGAGATCAAGCGCCCAGCCCTGCCCGTCGCCCCCGTGCTGTCTGCCGAGTTTCGCAACCTTTGCCCTTTCCTCCAACGCAAGGACCAGCGCCGCGCGCAGGTCCCGCACCGCCTGCACCGACTGCTTCGCGTCGCCGATCTCGCCCGCCCGGATCCGGCGGATCGCGGCGGCGACCTCGGTCGCGTAGTCCTGATACAGCGCATCCGCTTCCGCGATCAGCGATCGCGGCTCCGACCCTTCGGCCGTGAACCTCAATGTCATCCGGTCTCTGCCCGCGCCCCGTGAGCCTGCCCGTCCGAGCGAAATGAAGAAGCGGCGCCGGGTCGCCCCGTGCCGCTTGCCCATCTGTTCCAGCATGCCCGAAGGTATAGCCGGGACCGTTCGCAAAGTCAAGCGAAAAATCCAGCGTTTCCAGAGACTTGCGGGACGGTCGATTTACCGGTCGTTAACCGTTCAGTTGCCCTGGCCCTGCTGCGCCTCGATCGCACGCCACTTCTCGACGTTGCGGTTGTGCTCGGCGAGCGTCTCGGCGAAGGCGTGCCCGCCGGTGCCGTCGGCCACGAAGAACAGGTATTTCGTCGTCGCCGGGTTCAGCGCCGCCCGGATGCTGTCGAGCCCGGGGTTGGCGATCGGCGTGGGCGGCAGGCCGTCGATCACATAGGTGTTGTAGGGCGTCCGGGCGCGCAGTTCGCTCTGCCGCAGCCCCCGGCCCAGCACGCCCTGCCCCTTGGTGATCCCGTAGATGACCGTCGGGTCGGTCTGAAGCTTGATCCCCTCGGCCAGCCGGTTCAGGAAGACGCTGGCGACGCGTGGTCGCTCCTCGGGAACGCCGGTCTCCTTCTCGACGATCGAGGCCATGATCAGCGCCTCCTGCGGCGTCTTGTAGGGCAGGCCCTCGGCGCGCGCGGCCCAGGCCTCGGTCAGCCTCTGGTCCTGCGCCGCGATCATCCGCGACACCAGGTCCGCGCGCGTCGATCCGGCGGTCACCTCGTAGCTGTCGGGCGCGAGCGTGCCCTCGGCGGGCACGTCCTTGACCGCCCCGGTCAGGAAGGGCGCGCGCGACAGCGCGTCCACCACCTGCCAGCTTGTCACACCCTCGGCCAGCGTGACGCGCAGGCGGGTGCCGGGCTCGCCGAGTGCCGCCGTCACATCCGCGGGCGGCTCGCCCGCCGCCGGGTCGTATTGCGCGACCTCGACATAGGACTGCGTGGCCGGATCCAGTTCGCGGACCACCATCTCCGCCGAGGCGATGCCGATCCGGTAGTTGATCTCGGTCCCGCAGGTCGAGGCTCCGCCGCGGGTGATCGTCTCGACGATCGACCGCATCGAGCTGCCCGGTGCGATCAGGTAGGATCCGGCCTTCAGCGCGGTGGTCCGGTCCTCATAGTCCGCACCGACCCGGAACACATAGGCGCTGGTCAGCGCGCCCTCATCCTTCAGCTTCTCGGCCACCTTGCGCATGTTCGTCCCCGGCTCGACGCGCAGGCAGATGGCCTCGGTCAGCGGGCCGGGGCCCTCGTACTGCCGCTTGCCCCAGGCCACCACGCCCGCGGCCGTAATCAGCAGCAGGATCGCAAGCGTCAGGAAGTTCGAGGCCACATGGCGCCACAGCATCAGCGGCCGACCCGGCCCAGCACGAGGCTGGCGTTGGTGCCGCCGAAGCCGAAGCTGTTGGACAGCGCCACGTCGATCCGGCGGTTGCGCGCGGCGTTGGGAGCAAGATCCAGCGCCGTCTCGACCGCCGGGTTGTCCAGGTTGATCGTCGGCGGAGCGACCTGATCGCGGATGGCGAGGATGCAGAAAATCGCCTCGACCGCCCCGGCCGCCCCCAGAAGATGCCCGATCGACGATTTCGTCGAGGACATGGTCACGTTGACCGCGTGGTTGCCCAGAAGCCGTTCCACCGCACCAAGCTCGATCGTGTCGGCCATGGTCGAGGTGCCGTGCGCGTTGATGTAGTCGATGTCCGACGGCCGCAGCCCGGCCCGGTTCAGCGCCGCCTGCATGGCGCGGAACCCGCCGTCGCCGTCCTCGCTGGGCGCGGTGATGTGGTAGGCGTCGCCCGACAGGCCATAGCCCAGCACCTCGGCGTAGATCGTGGCGCCGCGGGCCTTCGCGTGCTCGTATTCCTCGAGGACGACGACCCCCGCGCCCTCGCCCATCACGAAGCCGTCGCGGTCGGCGTCATAGGGGCGGCTTGCCCGCTCGGGCTCGTCACCGCGCTTGGTCGACAGCGCCTTGCAGGCGTTGAACCCGGCGATCCCGATCTCGGAAATCGGGCTTTCGGCCCCGCCCGCCACCATCACGTCCGCGTCGCCCCACTGGATGAGACGCGCGGCGTCGCCGATGGCGTGGGCGCCGGTCGAACAGGCGGTGACCACGGCGTGGTTCGGCCCCTTGAACCCGTAGCGGATCGACACCTGCCCCGAGGCAAGGTTGATGAGCGCGCCGGGGATGAAGAAGGGCGAGACCCGCTTCGGCCCGCGCTCCTTGATGAGGACCGCGGTCTCGGCGATCGACTGCAACCCGCCGATGCCCGATCCGATCATCACGCCGGTGCGCAGCCGGCCCTCCTCGTCCTCGGGCATCCAGCCGGAATCGCGCACCGCCTGGTCGGCCGCGGCCATCGCGTAGAGGATGAAGTCATCGACCTTGCGGCGGTCCTTCGGCTCCATCCAGTCGTCGGGGTTGAAGGTGCCGTCGCTGCCATCGCCCAGGGGGATCTCGCAGGCGTATTGCGTCACCACGTTCGACGGATCGAAGCGGGTGATCCGGCCCGCGCCCGACTGGCCGGCCAGAAGCCGGTTCCAGGTCTCCTCGACGCCGCAGGCCAGCGGCGTGACCATCCCCAGACCCGTGACCACAACCCGACGCATTCAGCCCCTCCGCGCATGTGTCCGCGGACCTGAATACACGCGCCCCCGGACCCGCGCAACCGAAGGGGGACGCACGCGCGCGCCCCCGCCGATGGCCGGGCCGGGCCGGCGCCGCAGCGCGCCCCGGTCACCCCCTCAGATGGCTTTCCAGGAACCACAGGTCCTTGTCGAGCTGCCGCGTCGCCTGCACGAAGATGTCCACGGTCGCCTCGTCGCCAGCCTCTTCCGCCTCGTCGATCGACGCTCGCAGGCGACCGCCGACATCCGCCATGCGCTCGCTCAGCGCGGCGATGTGATCCTTCGCGGCCACCAGATCGGTCGGATAGGGCTTGACGCCGGTCTCCTTCGCCACGGTCTCGACGGTGCCGCGCGCCACCCCGTCCAGCTGCTGCACGCGCTCGGCCACCGTGTCCTCGACCTCGGCAAGCCGCCCGGCCACCGCGTCCAGCAGTTCGTGCACCGCGATGAAGTTCGCGCCCTTGACGTTCCAGTGCGCCTGCTTGGCCGCAAGCCGCAGCGCGACCAGATCGGCCAGTCGTCCGTTCAGAAGCTCGACCGAGGTCTTGACCGCGTTGCCCTTCAGACCCTTCACCGGCATGGTGCTCTCCTTTGCTTTCAGGTTCGGGGGGACAACGCCCTTCACCGTGCCGGGTTCCCGAAACGCAAACGGCGCCCGCGATGGGGCGCCGTCCGCAAGCGTGAACGACCCTGGGATCAGGCGGCTTCGGTGATGAACTTCACCGCATCGCCGAAGGTCTGGATGGTCTCGGCCGCGTCATCGGGGATCTCGATGCCGAACTCTTCCTCGAAGGCCATGACCAGCTCGACGGTGTCGAGGCTGTCGGCGCCCAGATCGTCGATGAACGAAGCGGTCGGGGTGACCTTCTCGGCCTCGACGCCGAGATGCTCCACAACGATCTTCCGCACGCGATCAGCAATATCGCTCATGTCTCTTCCTCTTGATGTGCGGCCTTTCAGCCGGCTCTCTGAACCTTGCCCCGGGAGGCGCTCGCAACCGCCAAAGCGGGATGGCCGGGCGCGCAGCGCGACCCCCGGCCTACTCAAGCGCGCCTATAGCAAGCGCGCGGGGCCAAGGCAAACGCTTTCCCGACGCCGCCCGCGACCTCTGCCGGGCCTCACAGCATGTCACCGCCGCCGTTGACGTCGAGCGTGGCGCCGGTGACATAGGCCGCCTCCTCGCTGGCGAGATAGAGCACCGCCGCCGCCACCTCTTCGGGGCGCCCCATGCGGCCGGCCGGCACGTCCGCGAGGATGCGGCCCCGCTGCTCCTCGGTCAGCTTCTCGGTCATCGCGGTCTCGATCAGGCCGGGCGCCACGCAGTTCACGGTGATGTTGCGGCTCGCCACCTCCTGGGCGAGGCTGCGCGACATTCCGGCCACGCCGGCCTTGGCCGCGGCGTAGTTGGCCTGACCCGGATTGCCGGCCTGCGCCACCACCGAGGTGATGTTGATGATCCGGCCCCACCGGGCCTTCATCATGCCGCGCAGCGCCGCCCGGCTCAGCCGGAAGACCGCGTTGAGGTTCACGTCGATCACCGACAGCCAGTCCTCGTCGCTCATCCGCATCATCAGGCCGTCGCGGGTGATCCCGGCGTTGTTGACCAGAATGTCCACCCCGCCCATGAGATCGGACGCACGCTTGACCAGCCCCTCGGCCTCTTCGGCCGAGGCGAGGTTGCCGACAAGCACATGCGCCCGCGCCCCGAGCTCCGCCGCCAGCGCCGCCAGCGGCGCCTCGCGCGACCCGGACAGCGCCACCTCCGCCCCGGCCGCGTGCAGGACCCGCGCCACCGCCCCGCCGATGCCGCCGCTCGCACCGGTGACCAGCGCCCGCTTCCCCGTCAGATCGAACATGTCTCCACCCCTTGCCTTGCCCAAATTCTCCGGCGGCACAGGGCCACCTGCCCCGTGCCGGGCGTTCAGCCCCGTGCCGCGGCCACGTCCTCGGGCGTGCCGATCGCCCGTGTCCCGGCGTCCTTGACGATGCGCCGGATCATCCCCGACAGCGCCTTGCCGGCGCCGATCTCCCAGAACTCGGTGACGCCCTGATCCGCCATCCACGCGACCGACTCGCGCCAGCGCACCGATCCGGTGATCTGGGCGGCCAGAAGGCGGCGGATCTCCTCGGGGTCGCGCACCGCCTCGGCCCGGACGTTCGCCACCACCGGCACCTCCGGCTCGGCGATCGCGACCTCGGCCAGGGCCGCGGCCATTTCCTCGGCGGCCGGCTGCATCAGCGTGCAATGGAAGGGCGCGCTCACCGGCAGCATCACCGCGCGCTTGGCGCCCGCGGCCTTCGCCAGCTCGACCGCCCGCTCGACCGCGGCCCGGTGGCCCGAGACGACGACCTGCGCGGGGTCGTTGTCGTTCGCGGCCTGGCAGACCTCGCCCTGCGCGGCCTCGGCGGCCACCGCGCTGGCCTGCGCGAAGTCCAGCCCCAGAAGCGCCGCCATCGCGCCCACGCCCACCGGCACGGCCCGCTGCATCGCAAGGCCGCGCAGGCGCAGCAGGCGCGCGGTGTCGGCCAGCGTCAGGCTGCCCGCGGCGCAGAGCGCCGAATATTCGCCCAGCGAATGCCCGGCCACGAAGGCCGCGCTCGCCACGCCGATGCCCTCGGCCTCGAGCGCCCGCAGCGCGGCGATCGAGGTCGCCATCAGCGCCGGCTGCGCGTTCTCGGTCAGCGTCAGCGTCTCGGCGTTCCCCTCCCAAATCAGCGCCGACAGGGGCGCGTTCAGCGCCGCGTCCACCTCCTCGAAGACGGCGCGCGCCGCCGGATAGGCCTCGGCCAGGGCCCGGCCCATGCCCACGGTCTGGGCTCCCTGGCCCGGAAACACGAATGCTCGGCTCATGCGCGCCCTCCCCCCTCACCTCTGGCTCCCGCCCCCTTAGCGCGGGCGGCACGGTCATGCAATCGCGGCGCATTTCCCTTGCATCGGGCCCGCGCCCCTGTATAAGGCCGCATCCTTCCGCATCTTCACGCAACCGGCGTAGCCTCTCGTGGCGGGCCGCGGAAGGGGTGGCCCCGCCTATGAAGCCGCCTGAGACGACAGGAGCACGCATGCCTCTTTACGAGCATGTCCTCATCGCGCGTCAGGATCTGTCCAACGCGCAGGCCGAAGGCCTCATCGAACATTTCTCCACGGTCCTCGCGGACAACGGCGGCAAGGTCGTCGATCACGAGTACTGGGGCGTCAAGACGATGGCCTACCGGATCAACAAGAACCGCAAGGGCCACTACGCCTTCCTGCGCAGCGACGCCCCCTCGGCCGCCGTGCAGGAGATGGAGCGTCTGGCGCGTCTGCACGACGACGTCATGCGCGTCATGACCGTCAAGGTGGACAAGCACGAGGAAGGCCCCTCGGTGCAGATGCAGAAGCGTGACGAGCGCGACGGCGAGCGTGGCGACCGCGGTGATCGCGGCGGCGACCGCGGCCCGCGCCCCGAGCGTCGCGACCGCGACGACCGTCCGCGCCGGTTCTGAGACCTCGGCTGAAGAAAGGACCATAGACCATGGCGAACAAACCGTTTTTCCGCCGTCGCAAGACCGACCCCTTCGCGGGCGACAACGCGCCGAAGATCGACTACAAGGACGTGCGCCTGCTTCAGCGCTACATCTCCGAGCGCGGCAAGATCGTCCCCTCGCGCATCACCGCCGTCGGCGCCAAGAACCAGCGCAAGCTCGCCCAGGCGATCAAGCGCGCCCGGTTCCTCGCGCTGCTGCCCTATGCCGTGAAGTAAGGAGACAGGGCAATGCAAGTCATCCTTCTGGAACGTGTGGCCAAGCTCGGCCAGATGGGCGAAGTCGTCAACGTGCGTGACGGCTACGCCCGCAATTTCCTGCTGCCGCAGGGCAAGGCGCTGCGCGCCAACGAGGCCAACGTCAAGGCCTTCGAATCGCGCAAGGCCCAGCTCGAGGCGCGCAACCTCGAGACCCGCAAGGAAGCCGAGGCTCTTGCCGAGAAGCTCGACGGGCAGGTGTTCGTCGTGATCCGTTCGGCCTCGGACTCGGGCGCGCTCTACGGCTCGGTCACGCCGCGCGATGCGGCCGAGGCGGCCACCGCGGCCGGCTTCTCGGTGGACCGCCGGCAGGTGGTCCTGCTTTCGCCGATCAAGGAACTGGGTCTGCATGACGTGTCCGTCGTGCTGCACCCGGAGGTCTCGGTGAAGATCACGATGAACGTCGCGCGTTCGCCCGAAGAGGCCGAGCTTCAGGCCTCGGGCAAGTCGATCCAGGAACTCGCGGCCGAGGCGGAAGCCGCCGCCGATTTCGAGATCGCCGAACTCTTCGACGACATGGGCGGCGCCGCCCAGGACGAATAGGCCGTCCCTTTCCGGGTCTGCCACGAACCGCGCCGGGAAACCGGCGCGGTTTTCGTTTGCGGCGGTCGATGCCGGACCGGGGGGGCCCCGCCCGGCCGGCGTCACCCGGCCGGCGCCCCGGCGGCCGACCGGCGTGCCCGCGCCTCGGCAAGTGCCGCCTCGAAGGCGGCCCGTGCCTCCGCGGCACCCGCCGGCAAGGCCGCAACGACGGCCGCCGCCCTGTCGAGATAGGCGGCCCGCCGTTCGGGCGACCAATCGACCGGCGGTGTCGCGCCGACCGAGCGGACATTCGACAGCTTGTCGCAGATCTTGACCAGCGCCGCGTCGCGCGACTTCGACGGCGCGTTCGCGATCTGCCGGCGCTTGCGTTCGGCCTTCGGCAGGGCCTTGTCATCGGTCAGTTCGGCCACGAGGCCCGCCACCTCGGTCCCGAACCGGGCCACGAGCTCCTCGGGCAGGACCCCGCAATCCTCGACCGTGTCGTGGAGCCAGGCCGCCGCGATGGCCGCCTCGGTGCCGCCGAAGCGCGCCACCAGCCCGGCGACCTCGTGCAGGTGGACGACATAGGGGCTTCGGGCGGCGTCCTTGCGGATCTGGCCCGCATGCGCCGAGGTGGCAAAGTCGCGCGCGGTGTCGATCAGGGTCATAGGGCCTCCTCGCGCCGGTGCGGACCGCGGGGCCAGGGGGCTCCGCGTCGGCTACGGCTGTCGATGTCCGGGAAACGCGGGCCTCGTGCCCGCGCCCACAGGAGACGACATCCCGGCCCGGCTGTCAACCGCCCGAGGCGATCCGCCGGACGATCCGCTGGCGCACCTCGTCGCCTTCGGCGGCGACGGCCAGCACCATCGCGTGCAGGTCGCGGCGCATCCCGTGCATGCGGTCGATCAGGTGCATCACCATAGCCAGCGCCTCGTCCTCGAGCGCGTAGCCGTCGCAGAGCTCGCAGGCCAGCCGCAGGCGCGCCACATCGACCTGCGCGAACCCCTCGCCCGCCTCGCCCTGAACCGGCCGCACCACCTCGGCCGCGACAAAGCGGGTGAGCCGCTCCTCGGTCAGTCCCGGCACACGCCGGACCGTCTCGCGAAACGAATACAGCGTGGTCATCGCCCCATCCCCCTGCGCGGATCGTAGGAATGCGTCGCCCTCCAGTCGCGGATCGCCCGTTCGAGATCCGGGTCCACCTTTTCGGGCAGGACGATCTTCAGCTCGACGAACTGGTCCCCCGTCGTGCCGCCCGACTCGACCCCCTTGCCCCTCAGGCGCAGCGTGCGCCCGCTCGACGCGCCGGCCGGGATCGTCATGCGGACCGGCCCGTGGATCGTCGGCACCTCGACCGGCCCCCCGAGCACCGCCTCGTCGATCGAGATCGGCAGGGTGACGCGAATGTCGTTTCCGTCACGCGCATAAAGCGGATGGTCCGCGACGGACAAGGTGATGTAGGCGTCCCCCGCCGGACCCTTGCCATAGCCGGGCCCGCCCTTGCCGCGAAGCCGGATGGTCTGACCATCGCGCGCGCCCTTCGGGATCTTCACCTCAAGCCGCTGGCCGTCGGGCAAGGTGATGCGGCTGGTCCCGCCCAGCGCGGCATCGAGAAACGGCACTTCGAGCCGGTACTGGACGTCCTGGCCCGGCAGGTCGATGCCGTGCTCGAACCCCTGCGCACGGCCGCGCGCGCCGCCGGCGCCCATGCCGCCCCGCAGGTAGTCGGAAAAGAACGACGCCAGATCCTCGTCGGTCTCGAAGCCCCGGCCGGTGAAGCCGCGGCCGGCGCCGTAGGGACTGGCCCCCGCATCGGCGAAGTCGCGGTAGTACTGGCGCTGCGGGGTCTCCTGCCCGCTCGCGTCGATCTCGCCACGGTCGAAGCGCGCCCGCTTGTCCGGGTCGCCGAGGATGTCATAGGCCTGCGCGATCTCCTTGAACCGCCCCTCGGCGGTCGGATCGTCGGGGTTGAGATCGGGGTGGGCGGTCTTGACCAGTTTCTTGTAGGCCTTGCGGATCGCCTCGGCGCTGGCGCCCTTGTCCAGTCCGAGGACCTTGTATGGATCCAGTGTCATCGTGTCCCTCTGTGGGCCGTCGCCGTCCGGGCGACTTTCCCCCTATATGGGCCGCAAATCCGCGCCGGCCAAGCCCGTCAGCGCCGCCGCCCCAGACCGAAGGCGACAAGCGCGAGCGCCAGGATGTCGGCGACCGCCAGCGTGACCAGAAGCGCGTCGATCAGCAGCGCCGGCCCCGGAGCGGCCATCTGCCCCCCCGACGCGATCGGCAGGAAGCGCGAGCCGCCCCAGAACCCCGAGAGCCCGGTGCCGATCCAGTTGGCGAAGGCGCCGTAGAGCGCCGCCCAGAACGCCACCGCCGAGAGCCGGGGCGACAGCCGCAGATGCCCCCAGGCCAGCCCGAGGATCATCAGCACCAGACCGTTCATCATCGCCTCGAGATGGCTCGACAGGGCGAGGCGCGGAAAGGGCATGGCCGCGACGGCAAGGCCGGTGAGAAGCCCGAGCAGGATCAGAACCGCACCCGCCGTCATCAACGCCCGCGCCCGATCCATCCCCAAACCTCCCGCCCGGCTCTCCCGCCTGCCGGCCAGCCTGACGCGGGCGGTCGCGGCGGTCAATCGGTCTCGCCCAGCGGCGGTCCTGTGAAGGAAAGATGGTGGCGGGCAGCGGATTCGAGGATCGGCCCCATGTCCTCGGGGATCCGGTAGCCGCTCGCGGCCATCTCGGCGAAGAAGCCCTCGAAACCGCCGGGCGTCAGGATCACGAGATGACGGCAGGGCCGGTCGCCCGGGATGCGGAAGGTGTGTTCGGTGCCGCGCGGCACGAAGGCGGTCTGGCCCGGTCCGCGCACGAAGCGCCGGCCGGCCAGCCAGAACTCGCACTCGCCCGACAGGATGACGAAGGTCTCGTCCTCGGCGTGGTGGATGTGGCGCGGCGGCCCCGAACGGGGCGGCGAGACGCTGTCGACGATGCTCATGGCGCCCCCGGTCTCCTCGGGCGACAGCAGCGTGCGGTAGGTGGTGCCGTTCCAGGCGCGGGTCGGGCGGTCGGTGGTGTCCAGCATGGGTCTCTCCCTTCTCCGGGCGCGGGACCGTCCCGCGCCGCGCCCGTTCTGCCTGCGGCCACGGAATTTTTGAAACTGATAGATAGTATGGTATCTATTCGTTTCATGAATTTCGGCAGCTTCGATCTCAACCTTCTGCGGGTGCTCGACGCGCTTCTGCGCGAGGGCACGACGGTGCGGGCGGGCGCGCGGATCGGGCTGTCGCAGCCCGCGGTCTCGGCGGCGCTCGGCCGGCTGCGCGCGGCGCTGGGCGATCCGCTCTTCGTCCGCCACGGCCAGCGGCTGGTTCCCACCGACTTCGCCCGGTCGCTGGAACTGCCGCTGCACGAGACTCTCGACCGGATCGAGGGGCTGCTGGCCGGGCCCGGCCATTTCGACCCGAGCAGGGCCAGCGACTCCTTTCGCCTGTCGGGGTCCGACTTCTTTGCCGAGATGCTGATGCCCGACCTCGGGCGCCACCTCGCCGGGGTCGCCCCGGGGGTCCGCGCGCAGCTCATCGACCTCGTGCCCGAGAACTACGTCGGCACGCTCGAGCGCTACGAGGTGGACCTTGCGCTGGTTCCCTCGACCGACCTGCCGGAGTGGACCGACAGCGCGGTGCTGTTCCGGTCCGCCTTCGCGGTGGTGGCGCGCAGGCGGCATCCGGTCCTCGCCCGGGCCGGGCTCCGACCCGGCGCGACGATCCCGCTCGATCTCTTCTGCGACCTCGGGCATGTGCTCTTCTCGCCCGAGGGCCGGCTTCAGGCGATGGGCGACGCGGCCCTGGCGGCGGTGGGCCGGGCGCGGCGGTTGGTGATGACGCTGCCGGTCTTTGCGGGCGTGGCGCGGGTCGTGGCGCAAAGCGACCATGTTGCGCTGATGCCGGTGCAGCTGGCGCAGCGCTACGGGCCGCTGCACGGGCTCGACCTCTACCGGGCCCCGATCCCGGTGCCGGTGGCCACGATCCGCATGGTCTGGCATCGCCGGATGACCCGGGCCCCGGCGCACCGCTGGTTCCGCCAGACCGTGGCGGCGATCCTGCAGCCGCTCGACGCGCAGGCCGCGCTACCAGAAGCCGGTGATCGTCCGTAGCAGGAGCCCGCCTCGGCGGCGGAATTCCGAGGGCGCGAGCGTCCCCCGGCCCACGGCGGCCGGATCCCGCGCGGCGCGCTCGAGAACGGCGCGCGCCTGCCAGCCGGTCCAGAGCGCCGGGATCGCCGCGGCGGGGACGACGTGCCGGCGGGTGCGGGCGCGGGCGATGGCGGCCAGCCCGTCGCGGGCGAGTGCGGCCGGATCGAGACCGGCGAGCGGGTTCCGGCCGCGGGCCGCGTAGGCGGGCTGCGCCATGAGGAAGGCCGCGAGTCCCGCGCCCCGGGCGAAACCGCGCACCACCGGCTCGGCGTCGCCCGGCGCACCCAGCGCCGCGGCCGCCGACCACATGAGACTGCCGGCGGTGGCGTCGATCCAGGCGGCGAGGCCGTCGGGGGCGAAGGGCGCGGGGTCGAGCTCGCGAAGCCGCGCCTCGGCCATGGTGGCGAGAAGGTCGGTGGACAGCCGCCCGTCCCGCACCAGCGCGGCGAGCGGCGCCGCCACCTCGTGCGCCGGAACCCGGGCCGGCATCGCGCGGACCTGGTCGGCCCACCAGCAGAGCCGCATCTCGGCGATGAGCGGCTCCGAGGCGAGCCAGGGCGCCCGCGCGATCTCGAGGTTGTAGGCGTAGAGCGGCCAGAGGCGCGCGCGCGCGGCCGGAGGGGCGGCCATGGTCGCGGCGAAGCGGTCGGGATCGCCGCGTTCGACCAGGGCGGCGCAGGCGTCGGTCATCGGGCCGGCCCGCGGGCGGGGCGAATGCCGGGCCGGGGGCCAGCCCCCGGACCCCCGGGGTATTTGCGCGAAGAAGAAGGGGCGGTCACGAGGCGGGCGCCCCGTCGCGCACGAGCTTCCAGGTGATCGCGTCGAGAAGTGCGGCAAAGGAGGCGTCGACGATGTTGGGGCTGACGCCCACCGTCGACCAGCGCCGGCCCTGGCCGTCCTCGCTGTCGATGATGACGCGGGTGACGGCCTCGGTGCCTCCTTGCGTGATGCGGACCTTGAAATCCACCAGCCTCAGGTCGCGGATGCAGTCCTGGTAGGGGCCGAGGTCCTTGGCGAGCGCGCGGGCCAGCGCGTTCACCGGACCGCGGTCCGTGCCCGAGGCGTCCATCGATTCGGAGACCGAGAGCATCTTCTCGTCGCCGATCTTCACCACGACCACCGCTTCCGACAGGCTGACCATGCGGTCGTACTTGTTCTTGCGCCGCTCGACGGTGACGCGGTAGCGCTTGACCTCGAAGAAGCGCGGCAGGAGGCCGAGTTCGGCGCGGGCGAGCAGTTCGAAGCTCGCCTGGGCGCCGTCGTAGGAATAGCCCTGGTCCTCGCGGTCCTTCACGCTGCGCAGGAGCGCGGGCAGGCGCGGATCGTCCCGGTCGACCACGATGCCGGCGGCGGCGAGGCGCGCGCGCAGGTTCGAGAGCCCCGCCTGGTTCGACATCGGGATGATGCGGTCGTTGCCGACACGCGCGGGGTCGATGTGTTCGTAGGTGGCCGGGTCCTTGAGGATCGCGCTGGCGTGGAGCCCCGCCTTGTGGGCGAAGGCCGAGGCGCCGACATAGGGGGCGGCGCGGCGGGGCACGCGGTTCAGGATCTCGTCGAGGCGGCGCGAGGTGCGGGTGAGCCCGGCCAGCGCCTCGGGCGTGACGCCGGTGCTGAACCGGCTGGCGTAGGGTTCCTTGAGGAGGAAGGTGGGGATCAGCGTGGTGAGGTTGGCGTTGCCGCAGCGCTCGCCCAGGCCATTGAGCGTGCCCTGCACCTGCCGCGCGCCGGCGTCCACGGCCGCGAGCGTGCCCGCGACCGCGTTGCCGGTGTCGTCGTGGCAATGGATGCCGAGCCGGTCGCCGGGGATGCCGGCGGCGATCACCTCGGCGGTGATGCGCCCGATCTCGGACGGCAGCGTGCCGCCGTTGGTGTCGCAGAGCACCACCCAGCGGGCGCCCGCGTCGAGCGCGGCCCGGAGGCAGGCGGCGGCGTAGCCCGGATCGGCCTTCCAGCCGTCGAAGAAATGTTCCGCGTCAAAGAGCGTCTCGCGGCCCTGCGCCACGGCATGAGCGACGGAATCGCGGATGCTTGCGAGGTTTTCCTCGAGCGTCACGTTAAGGGCGGTGGTGACGTGGAAGGGGTGGGTCTTGCCGACGAGGCAGACGGCGGGGGTGCGCGCGTTCAGGACCGCGGCCAGCACCTCGTCGTTCGAGGCGGAACGCCCGGCGCGGCGGGTCATGCCGAAGGCGGTCATCGTCGCGCGCGTCTCGGGGCGGGTCTCGAAGAAGTCGCTGTCGGTCGGGTTGGCGCCGGGCCAGCCGCCCTCGATGTGATCGACCCCGAGCGCGTCGAGCATGCGGGCGATCTCGCGCTTTTCCGCGGTCGAGAACTGCACGCCCTGGGTCTGCTGGCCGTCGCGCAGGGTGGTGTCGTAGAGGTAGAGGCGGTCGGTCATGGGCGCGGCTCCGCTGCCTGGCCCTGGCCGGTGCGCAGGCACCGGCAGCGCCCGGCCGCCCCCCCGGGCGGGCGCTTCGCTTCCGCCCGCGGCCGGTCGATGCCGGTGTGACGAAGGACGGGGATCATAGCAGGGACTCGAGTTTGGCGGGATCGAAGTCGGAGGTCTCGACGACTTGGATACCATCCTTCGACACACTGACTTTGAGCCCTGCGGCTACGAGTATGTCACGAATGCGGTCAGACTCACTGAAGTCTTTCCGTGCTCGCGCGGATTTCATACTCTCCACAAGGCTTGCGACCCGCGCCTCCAGGTCACCTGCAATGGCGGCCCTCACATTACCGAAGGTCCCACTTGCTTTGCCAGGCCCCGCAAACAGCACATATGACTTCCCGTATGGCCAGGCCATTTGAGGCGTCAACAGCCCCAGAAGGTTGGCCGATGCCTTGAGAGAACCGTGGTCGCCCGCTTTGAACAAGGCACGGAGCACGGTCAAGGCGCCATGTGTATTGAGGTCTTCCGCCAATGCGGCGAGCACATCCGGCTTAATGGAAGTCCCCTCAACTGAGTCAGTCACGGTTCGCCATCGCGCGAGTTCCTCTGCCGCCTCGCGCGCCTTCTCCGCCGTCCAGTCCATCGGCTTCGAGTAATGCGTCATCAGCATCACATAGCGGATGACCTCGCCCGGCACGCCCTGATCGAGAAGGTCGCGCACGGTGAAGAAGTTGCCGAGCGACTTCGACATCTTGCGCCCCTCGACCATCAGCATCTCGTTGTGCAGCCAGTAGCGGGCAAAGCTGCCTTCGGGGTGGCTGCACATCGACTGGGCGATCTCGTTCTCGTGGTGGGGAAACTGCAGGTCGATGCCGCCGGCGTGGATGTCGAAGCTCGATCCCAGCAGTTCCTGCGCCATGGCCGAGCATTCGATGTGCCAGCCCGGCCGGCCGCGGCCCCAGGGGCTGTCCCAGCCGGGCAGGTCCGCGTCCGAGGGCTTCCACAGCACGAAGTCCAGGGGATCCTCCTTGAAGGGGGCGACCTCGACGCGCGCGCCCGCGATCATGTCGTCGACCGACCGGCCCGACAGCGCGCCGTACTCCCTGTAGGACCGCACCCGGAACAGCACATGGCCCGCCTTCTCGTAGGCGTGGCCCCTGGCGATCAGGTCGGCGATCATCGCGATCATGGCGCCGATCCACTCGGTCGCGCGCGGCTCGTGCGTCGGGCGCAGCGCGCCCAGCGCGTCCATGTCGGCGTGGTACCAGCCGATGGTCTCGTCGGTCAGGCTGCGGATGATCGCTTCCAGCGGGCGCGCGTCGCCCGCGGCCTTCATCTCGGCCGCGCGCGCGTTGATCTTGTCGTCCACGTCGGTGAAGTTCCGCACATAGGTGACGTGGCCGGGCCCATAGACATGGCGCAGAAGGCGGAAGAGCACGTCGAAGACCACCACCGGGCGGGCGTTGCCCAGATGGGCGCGGTCATAGACCGTGGGGCCGCAGACATACATGCGCAGATTGGCGGGGTCGATCGGGACGAAGGTCTCCTTCGTCCGCGTCCGCGTGTTGTGCAGCCTGATCTCGACCATGATCCAACCCTCAAGCAAGGCCTCGCCGCCGGGCGGGGCCTTCGTCTTCGATCTTGGGGAACAGAAGGACGGCCCGCCTGACGAGTGTCAGCCGGTAATGCAGCCGATCGCGATGATGCCCTGCGCCGTCATGCGCCCCTGATAGCGCGCGCCCGCCAGTCCCGCAAGCCTCGCGTGGCGCCGGGCGGGGCGGCCGCCGCCTCAGCCGCCGATCCGGCTGAAGCTGCCGCGCACGTCGGGGCCGATGCCGAGCCAGCCGCGCAGCGTCGCCACAAGATGGGCGCGGATCTGCGATTTCTGGGTCTCGCCCCGCGCCCGCGCCGCCGCCATCTCCGCGCCGGCCATGGCGGGCAGCGAGGCCTGGATCGCGTCCGGCCCCTTCAGGACCGCACCGGTCGCCGCATCGAGCACCTCGGCGGTGAACTCGACATCATGGACACCCGCCTTCCAGTTGCGCGCCTCGGCCTCGAAGGTCAGGGCGTGGAACCGGGTGATGGTGACGCGGATGGTGACCGGCGTCGTGCCGGGAAGGCCCGAGGCGGCCTCGGCCACGGCATCGGCGACGATCCGGGCCACCTGCGCCTTGCGGTCGCCCTCGGGATCCTCGCGCCAGACGATGTCGGCGCGCGGCAGGAGCGTCCGCGCCTCGGACACGGTCAGCGCGTCCGGCACCGTCACCTCGGCCTCGGCGAAGCGCCATCCCTGCGACACCTCGGCCGGCACCGGCTCGGGATAGTCGGTGCGGAAGCTGGCCGAGCATCCCCCCAGCGCCAGCAGGGCCAGAAGAAACACACCCGGAATGCCCCCACGGGCGAGACGGAAGGAAACGGCGGTCATGAACACCTCGGCTGCCGGAACGCGGATTGTTCATCCATCCTAGATGATGGGTCCGCACAGGGCAAACCGCCGATGTATCGAATACAATCGCGCTGTTGCATGCCCGCCGGCACCGCCGCAGGCTGCGGCAAACGAGGAGAGCCGCCATGAGCCCGCGCCACGACCCCGGCCCCGCCTTTCGCGTGCTGCACCGCCCCGGCGACCCGTTCATCCTGGCCAACGCCTGGGACGCGGGCTCGGCGCGGATGCTCGCCGCACTCGGGGCCAGCGCCATCGCCACCTCCTCGGCCGCCCATGCCTTCACGCTCGGCCTGCCCGACGGCGGCCATGTCGGCCGCGACCAGGCGCTGGCCCATGCCGAGGCGCTGGTGGCGGCGGTGGCAGTGCCGGTCTCGGGCGATTTCGAGAACGGCTTCGGCGACTCGCCCGAGACCTGCGCCGAGACAGTGCGGCTGGCCTGCGAGGCGGGCCTTGCCGGGATCTCGATCGAGGACACCGCGCTGCCCGGCCCGGATCCCTATCCGCGCGCCCTGGCCATCGAACGCATCCGCGCCGCCGCCGCCCGCGCCCTGCCCCGCGATTTCGTGCTGGTCGCGCGCGCCGACGGGGTGATGACCGGGGCCTACGGCGTGGACGAGGCCCGCGCGCGGCTTGCGGGCTTCGAGGCGGCGGGGGCGGATGCCCTGTACATGCCGCTGCCCCCGTCGCTCGACGACATCGCGGCGCTCTGCGCGGCCACGCGGCTGCCGGTGAACGCGCTCGCGGCCGGGCCCTACACGGCCACGACCCGCGCCGACTTCGCCCGCGCGGGCGTTGCGCGCATCTCGATCGGATCGGCGCTGGCGCGCGCCACCCACCGGCTGATCCGCGACGCCGGGCGCGCGATGTTCGACGCGGGCGACTTCTCGCAGCTCGGCGGGATCTCCGGCGACGCGGTGGACGCGCTTCTGATCCGGGGCGCCGGCTGACCCTTTCTCACTGGACCAAATATCCGCAGGGGTCGCAGGGGGCGGCAGCCCCCCGCCGGCGGACCTAGGCGAAGGCCCGCGCGATCGCCCAGAGCCCGAAACCCGCCATCACCAGCCCCGACACCGCCGAGACCGCGCGCGCAAAGCCCGCAGCCGCCTGCGGGCCAGCGCCACGGCGCCGGAGAGGACCACCCACCACAGGAGCGATCCGAGCAGGACCCCCGCGACCACCACCGCCGCGCTCGGCGAGTCGGGCGTCGCCGCCAGCCCCAGTCCCGCGAAGATGGCGGCAAAGCTCAGGATCGTCGCCGGGTTCGCAAGCGTCAGCGCGAAGGTCGTGGCGAGCGTCGCGCCGAGCCCCGGACCGGCCGAGGCCGCGACCGGACGCGCGGGCGCGGCCGTGACCGCCGCGTGCAGGTTGCCCAGCGCGAGCCAGAGCAGGAACGCCCCGCCCGCAAGCGCGACCGGGGCCTCGATCCGCGCCAGCGTCGCGGCAAAGGCCCCGAAGCCCGCGGCCGCCAGTGCGGCATAGAGCGCATCCGCCAAAGCCGTGCCAAGCCCCCCGGCCACGCCCGCCGCAAAGCCCCGCTCGAGCGTGCGGCTGATGCAGAGCGCCCCGATCGGGCCAAGCGGCGCGGCGATGGCAAGCCCCATCGCGACCGCCTTGAGGAACAGAAGGATCATGACGCCGCCACCGGCGCGTAGGGGGCGGACTTGACCGAGGACAGGGCAAGCAGCGTCTCGGTCCGCGCGACGAGGCCGCGCGCCTTCAGATCGTCGAGGAACGGCTCGAGCCCGGCCAGCTCCGCGAGCCGAAGATGCACGATATAGGACCAGGGTCCGGTGACATGATGGCATTCGGTGATCGCCGCATGGCCGGCCGCGAAGGCGCGGAACTCGGCCTCGCGCCCGTCGCGCAGCGCGACGAACAGGATCGCCAGCACGCCCGCACCCAGCTGGACGGGGTCGGCATCCAGCGTGAAGCGCCGGATCGCGCCCTCGCGGACCAGCCGCTTCAGCCGGTCGTTGACCGAGGACGCGGCCAGCCCCGCCCGCTCGCCGACATCGGCCAGGGAGCGGCGTGCATCGGCCGCAAGGCTTTCGATGATAATCCGGTCAATCTCATCCATGACCATGATTCCAACGCTTAATCACTAAATTCACCGCATATCATTCGGAATCGACGCGGCGCAACCCCGCCCTTGCGCCCGCCGCGGCGGCATGGTCACATCCCGCCGCTTCGAAAGGACGGACATGGACCACGACGATCTCTGCCACTGGTCGAAAGTCGCCGCCGACTGGGTGCGCGGCTACCACGCCGGTCTGCGCGACCGGCCGGTGCGGGCGCAGACCGCGCCCGGCGCGACCGCCGCGCAACTGCCCCCGGCCCCGCCCGAGACGGCCGAGCCGGTCGAGACCATCCTCGCCGATTTCGACCGCATCGTGCCGCCGGCCATGACCCATTGGCAGCACCCGCGCTTCTTCGCCTATTTCCCCGCGAACGCGGCCCCCGCCTCGATGCTGGCCGAGCAGCTCGCCAATGCGATGGCGGCCCAGGCCATGCTCTGGCAGACCGCCCCGGCGGCGACCGAGATCGAGGCGGTGATGGTGCGGTGGATGGCGCAGGCGCTGGGCCTGCCCTTCACGCAGGGGACCATCCACGACAGCGCCACCACCGCGACGCTCTCGGCGGTCCTGACCATGCGCGAGCGCGCGCTCGGCTGGGCGGGCAACGCCCAGGGCCTCGCGGGTGGGCCGCCCCTGCGCATCTACGCCTCGGACCAGACGCATTCCTCGGTCGACAAGGCGGTGCGCATCGCCGGGATCGGGCAGGAGAACCTGGTGAAGATCCCCACCACGCTGGCCGGCGCGATGAAGCCCGCGGCGCTGGCCGGCGCGATCGCGGCGGACCGCGCCGCCGGTCTCAGGCCCGCCGGGGTCGTCCTGTGCGCCGGCGGCACCTCGGTCGGGGCCTTCGACCGCATCGCCGAGACCGTCGCCGTCGCGCGGCAGGCCGGTCTTTACACGCATGTCGATGCGGCCTGGGCCGGCTCGGCGATGATCTGCCCCGAGTTCCGCCCGCTCTGGGACGGCGCCGACCGCGCCGACAGTCTGGTGATGAACCCGCACAAGTGGCTCGGCGCGCAGTTCGACTGCGCGATCCAGTTCCTGGCCGATCCCGAGCCGCAGATCCGCACGCTCGGGCTTCGGCCCGACTATCTCCAGACCCCCGGACAGGACGCGATCGTCAATTTCAACGAATGGACGGTCCCGCTCGGCCGCCGGTTCCGGGCGCTGAAGCTGTGGTTCGTGCTGCGCGCCTACGGGCTCGAGGGCCTGCGCGCGCGCATCCGCAACCATGTGGCCTGGGCGGGCGAGCTGGCCGAGGCGGTGGCCGGGATCCCCGGCGTCACCCTCACCTCGCCGCCCTCGCTGTCGCTCTTCTCCTTCGCGCTGGCCGACGACGCGGCGACCGAGGCGCTGCTGGCGCGCATCAACAACGACGGGCGCGTCTATCTCACGCAGACCCGCCACCGGGGCCGCTTCGTGATCCGCGTGCAGGTCGGCCAGTTCGACTGCACGCGCGACGACGTGATGACGGTGGCCACCGTCCTGCGCGAGCTTCTGGGCTGACGCGCGCCGGGGGGCGCGGTCGCCCGCGCCCCCCGGTCGTTCCGGTTCGACACCGCCCGGTCAGAAGTTGAACGAGGCCCCGACCTGCACGGTGGTGGGGTTGATGTTCACCCCGGTCTTGTCGAAGTCCTTGAAGCGGTGGGCAAGGACCTCGCCACCGACCGTCCAGCGATCGTTCAGCGCGTAGTCCACCCCCAGCCCGCCGAAATAGCCGGTGTCGCTGCGGCTCACGCCCGCGAGCCGCGCATCGGCGTAGGCGGCACCTACCGCGACATAGGGCATCCAGCGGCCCATGTCGGCGCCCACCCTGGCCTCGAGCTTGGTCATGTTGCGGAACCGGTCGCCCGCGCCGATGTCGAGGTTGCCGGTGTCGTAGGACAGCTTGCCGCCCAGAACCCAGCCGCCGAAATCGTACTGATAGCCGGCATGCACGCCGCCCAGCGCGCCGTCGCCATCGACGGTGCCCGAGCCGTTGACCTTGCCCCAGCCGAGCTGGGCGCCGGCAAAGCCGCCCGTCCAGTCACGCCCGGCCACCACGGTGGGCGCCGGGGCGACCGTCACCGCGGGCTCGGCGACCGGCGCGGCGTAGCCCCCGGCCAGCGCCGGCGTGGCGGCTGTGCCCACCAGCAGTGCCCCGGTCAGGGCGGTTGCGATCCTGTTCATGTCTCTCTCCTTCGGTTGCCGGTTCTTGCGGACCGGTCGTCATCGACGCGCTGCTCGGCGCGCGGGTTCCGGGCCAGGATGCCGGACCTCCGCCATCCAGCTAGCGATGCCTCGCCGCCTGCCAAGACCCCCCTCACGGCGGAGTGAAAACAGGTCGCGGGAAGATGAAGGCGAGCGGCGGAAAGCGGCGCGCAGGCGCGTGGCGCGCCGTCCGGGGCGGCGGGATCCCGCCGGGGCTGGACAGGGCGCCCGCGACGCGCCACAGATCGTGCAAGGGGGAAGAGCCATGCAGATCGACGGATTGCGCGTGATCGTGACCGGTGCGGCCTCGGGGCTGGGCGCGGCCACCGCGGCCGCGCTCGGCCGGGCCGGGGCGCGGGTGGCCCTCCTCGACCGCGACGGGGACGGCGCCCGGGCCTCGGCCGCCGCGATCGAGGGCTTCGCGGCCACCTGCGACGTGACGGACGAAGATTCGGCCACCGCCGCGGTCGAGGCGGCGGCGGCGGCCTTCGGCGGCATCGACGCGCTGGTGAACTGCGCCGGCATCGCCACCGGCGAGCGCGTCGTCGGCCGCGAAGGGCCGCACCGGCTCGAGAGTTTCCAGCGCACCGTCGCCATCAACCTGACCGGCAGCTTCAACATGCTGCGCCTTGCGGCCGCGGTCATGGCGCGCAATCCGGGGCCGGAACGCGGCGTCATCGTCAACACCGCCTCGATTGCCGCCTTCGACGGCCAGAAGGGCCAGGCGGCCTACGCGGCCTCGAAGGCCGGCATCGCCGGGATGACGCTGCCGCTCGCACGCGATCTCGCCAGCCAGGGCATCCGGGTCTGCGCCATCGCCCCCGGCATCTTCGCCACGCCGATGCTGGCCGGGCTTCCGGCCGAGGTGCAGGAAAGCCTCGCCGCCGAGGTCACCTTTCCCCGCCGGCTGGGCGATCCGGCCGAGTTCGCGGCCCTGGTCCGGTTCATCCTCGAATGCGGCTACCTCAACGGCGCGGTCATCCGCCTCGACGGCGCCCTGCGGATGCGCTGATGGCACGGCAGAACCGGGTGCTGCCCACGGGCGCGATCGTGGCCCATCCGGCGCGCGGCCTCTTCATGGGCAACCGCGGCTGCCTGCACGACGCCGGGGGCCGCATCGTCCGGCACGCCCGCGGGCGGCGCTGGATCTGCTGTCTGACCGCCTTCCGCGGCCGGCGGCGGCCCCTGATGCGCCCGGGGCACTACACCGAGCTCTTCTTCCTCGACGAGGCGGTGGCGCTCGCCGCCGGGCACCGGCCCTGCGCCGAATGCCGGCGCGCCGATTACGAGGCCTTCCGCGACGCCTGGGTCGCGGCCTTGGGCGGCCCGCGGCCCGCGGCCGATGCGATCGACCGCGCGCTCGACGCCGACCGCGGCGGCCCGGCGCCCGGGCCCGTCGCCGCCGCCAGCCTGCCCGAGGGCGCCTTCGCCCGCGACGCGCAGGGCGCACTGCTTCTCGTCTGGCGCGCGCGTCTGCGGCCCTTCACGCCGGACGGTTACGGGCCGCCCGCGCCGGTCGCGGGCACGGTCTCGCCCCTCACCTCCCGGACGATCCGGGCGGCTCTCGCCGCGGGCTACCGGCCCCGCGTCCACGACAGCGCGTCCTGACCGCAGCCCCGCGCCGCTTCTTCTTCGCCGAAATACCCTCGGGGGGTGCGGGGGGCAGACAGCCCCCCCGGCCCCCCCCCCCCCCCCCCCGGAGCCCGGGGAGTACCAGTAAGTGGG
>JBMOOG010000007.1:57759-140552 GCA_049324535.1 Pseudomonadota bacterium
CCCCGCGCGGCGTGCTCGTCGCCCCGCGGGGGGGGGGGGGGGGGGGGGCCCCCCCCCCCCCCCCCCCCGCCCCGCCCCCGCCCCCCCGGTCAGCCGTGCTTGACCATGACGTGGCGCACCACGCTGTAGTCCTCGAGCGCGTAGGACGACAGGTCCTTGCCATAGCCCGACTGCTTCAGCCCGCCGTGCGGCATCTCGCTCACCAGCATGAAATGGGTGTTGACCCAGGTGCAGCCGTAGCGCAGCCGCGCAGCCGTCTCCATCGCCCGGCCCACGTCGCGGGTCCAGACCGAGGACGCCAGGCCATAGTCGCTGTCGTTGGCCCATGCGACCGCCTCCTCGACATCCGAGAAGGGGGTGATCGACACCACCGGGCCGAAGACCTCGCGCCGCACGATCTCGTCGGTCTGACGGGCGCCCGCGACCACGGTCGGCTGGTAGTAGAAACCCTCGTTGCCCAGCACCTTGCCGCCGGTGGTGATCTCGATATGCGGCTGCTCGCGGGCGCGCTCGACGAAGCTTGCCACCCGGTCGCGCTGGCGCAGCGAGATGAGCGGCGGGATCTCGTTTTTGCTGTCGTCGTCAAGCCCGAGCCGGATCGAGGCCACCGCCGAGGAGAGGTCCGCCACGAGGTTGTCGTAGACCTTGCGCCCGGCATAGATGCGGCAGGCCGCCGTGCAGTCCTGCCCGGCGTTGTAGTAGCCGAAGGCCCGCAGCCCCTCGACCACCGCGCCGATGTCCGCATCGTCGAAGACGACGACCGGGGCCTTGCCGCCCAGTTCCAGATGGGTGCGCTTCACGGTCTTGGCTGCCGCGTCCAGCATCTTGCGGCCCGTCGCCACGTCGCCGGTGAGCGAGATCATGTCCACGCCCGGATGGTTGATGAGGTAGTTGCCGACCGTGCCGCCCTGCCCCGGCAGGATGTTGACGACGCCGGGCGGCAGTTCCTCGGCGAGGATGCGCGCCAGCTTCAGCGCGGTCAGCGGCGTCTGCTCGCTGGGCTTGAACACCACGCAGTTGCCCGCGCCGACCGCCGGGGCAAGCTTCCAGGCCATCATCATCAGGGGATAGTTCCAGGGCGCGATCGAGGCCACGACGCCGACGGCATCGCGCCGGATCATCGAGGTGTGGCCCGCAAGGTATTCGCCCGCGACCGCGCCGGTCTGGCAGCGCACCGCGCCCGCGAAGAAGCGGAAGCAGTCAACGATCGCCGGCAGCTCGTCGTTCGTGGCGGCGTTGATCGGCTTGCCGCAGTTCAGCGCCTCGAGCGCGGCAAAGCCCGCCGCCTCGGCCGCGATCCGGTCGGCGATGCGGTGAAGCGCCGCGGAGCGTTCCACCGGCGTCGTGCGCGACCAGCCGGCGAAGGCCGCGCGCGCCGCCGCCACCGCCCGGTCGATCTGGTCGGTCGAGGCCTCGGGCACCTCGACGATCAGCCCGCCCGTGCGCGGGTTCAGGACCTTTTCCGCGGTTTCCTGGCCCTTCTCGAAACGGTCGCCGATCAGCAGATCGGTGTCATAGGCGGCGCGGGTCATCTCTTGCTCCCTGATGGTGTCACTTGGCGGCCCCGGCGGTCTCGTCGCCGCCGCGGGTCAGGTAATAGGCCAGAAGGATCGGCACGAAGGTCGCGGCGAAGACCACCATCGCGACCACGTTGGTCACCGGCCGCTGGCGCGGGCGGACCAGTTCGTTCAGCATCCAGATCGGCAGCGTCGATTGCTGGCCCGCGGTGAAGGTGGTCACGATCACCTCGTCGAAGGACAGCGCGAAGGCCAGCATGCCCCCCGCCAGCAGCGCCGAGCCGAGGTTCGGCAGCACCACATGGCGGAAGGTCTGCCAACCCGAGGCGCCGAGGTCGGCCGAGGCCTCGAGCATCGACCCCGACAGGCGCCGGAACCGGGCCACGGCGTTGTTGTAGACGATGACGATGCAGAAGGTCGCGTGCCCGAGCACGATCGTCCAGGTCGAAAACGGGATGTCGGCGATGGCGAAGGCCGACCGCAGGCTCATGCCGGTGATGATCCCCGGCAGCGCGATCGGCAGCACCACCAGAAGCGACACCGCGTCGCGCCCGAAGAAGCGCGCCCGCGCCATCGCGGCGGCGGCGAGCGTGCCCAGCACCAGCGCCATCGCCGTCGAGATCAGCGCCACGCGGAGCGACAGATAGAGGGGCGGCCAGACGTCCTCGCGCGCCCAGGTGACGGCGAACCATTTCGTGGTCAGGCCCGGCGGCGGAAACTGGTAGCTGCGGTCCTCGGTGGTGAAGGCGTAAAGGAAGATCAGCAGGATCGGCAGGTGCAGGAACAGAAGCCCCCCGACGGCGGCGGCGGTCAGCGCAAAGGGGGGACGGGCGTCAGAGCGCATCGAAGGCCCCCATCCGCCGCGCCACCGTCAGGTAGACGAGCATGATCGCGATGGGCACGACGGCAAAGGCCGCGGCAAGCGGGATGTTGCCCGCGGTGCCCTGCAGCGTGTAGACCGCCTGCCCGATGAAGAACCGCCCCGACCCGATGATCTGCGGGATGATGTAGTCGCCGAGCGTCAGCGAGAAGGTGAAGATCGACCCGGCGACCACCCCCGGCAGCGCCAGTGGCAGGATCACCGACCAGAAGGTGCGCCAGCCCCCGGCGCCGAGATCGGCCGAGGCCTCGATCAGCGAATTCGGCACGCGCTCCAGCGCGGCCTGCATCGGCAGGATCATGTAGGGCAGCCAGACATAGACGAAGACAAGGAAGGTGCCGATGTAGCTCGTCGACAGCGACGAGCCGCCGATCACCGGCAGGGCGAGGATACCGTCCAGCACCGATCCCGCGCCGATGCCGGTCGCGGCCCAGGTGATGATGCCCTCCTTGGCGAGGATCATCTTCCAGGCATAGACCTTGACCAGATAGGACGACCACAGCGGCAGCATGATGCCGAGGTAGAAGGCCGCCTTCCAGCGGCCCTTCGCGTAACGGGCGGCAAAATAGGCGATCGGAAAGGCCAGGACGACCGAGGCCAGCGTCACCGCCGCCGCCATCGTCACCGTGCGAACGATCACGTCGGCGTTCGAGGGGACCAGGAGTTCCGCATAGGTCTTGAGCGTGAACTCGGGCACGACGACGCCCGAGAATTCGTCGATCGAGTAGAAGCTCTGCAGCAGAAGCGCGACAAGCGAGCCCACATAGACCACCGCCAGCCACAGAAGCGGCGGCGCCAGCAGCGCGGCGGTCAGCAGCCACGGGCGGCGCCAGAGCGCCGCGCCGATGCCCCGTGCGGCGGGTGCCGTGCTCATGGCGCCTCCAGCACATGCAGGGCGCCGGGCGCCGCCGCCAGCGCCACCGGGGTTCCGGGCTCCGGCACCGGCTCTCCGGGCGGGATCGCCACGCCCAGCTCGATCCCGGCCCCGGCGCCCAGCGCGACGGTCAGCCGGGTGCCCGAGCCGAAATAGCGGGCCTGCCCGGCGACGCCGGTGACACCCTCGCCGCCCGCGACCAGCCGGATCGCCTCGGGGCGAAGGCTTGCCCAGGCCTCGGGCCCGCCGAAGCGCGCCGCGACCTTCGGCGGCAGCACGTTCGACGATCCGACGAAATCCGCGACGAAGCGGGTGGCGGGGCGCTCGTAGATGTCCTGCGGCGTGCCGACCTGCGCCACCCGACCCTCGCTGAACACCGCGACCCGGTCGGCCATCGACAGCGCCTCGCCCTGGTCGTGGGTCACGAAGACGAAGGTGATGCCCAGACGCTTCTGGAGCGCCTTGAGCTCGTCCTGCATCGCCTCGCGCAGCTTGAGGTCGAGTGCGCCCAGCGGCTCGTCGAGAAGAAGCACCCGCGGTTCGTTCACCAGCGCGCGGGCCAGCGCGACCCGCTGGCGCTGGCCACCCGACAGTTGCGCGGGCTTGCGGTCGCCCATGCCCTCCAGATGCACCAGCGCCAGCATCTCGTCGGCGCGGGCGTTCCGGGTGCGGCGGTCCACCCCGCGCACCATCGGGCCGTAGGCCACGTTGTCGCGCACGCTCATGTGCGGGAAAAGCGCGTAGTCCTGGAATACGGTGTTCACCGCGCGCCGGTTCGGGGGAACCGTCCCCGAATTTTCGCCGAAAATTCGGATCTCGCCGGCGGTCGGTCGTTCGAAGCCCGAGATCAGCCGCAGACAGGTGGTCTTGCCCGATCCCGAAGGGCCGAGCATGGCGAAGAACGACCCTTCCGCGATGGAAAGGGTCACGTCATCGACGGCGCGAACCGATCCGAAATGGCGCGAGACGTTCAGGAATTCGACGGCGGCAGTCATGAAGCACACTTCCTGCGGCCGCCCCCGGTCCGGCGGGGGCGGCGTGGGTTTTCTGCGACCGGACGCGGCTCAGCGCCCGCCGATCACGCCGATGTAGTCCGACACCCACCGGTAGTAGGGCACGCAGTCGCCGGTCGAGCACTTCGCGACCGGGGTGGTCCAGAAGTGGATCTTGTCGAAGTCGTCCATGCCGTTCGCGGTGCAGCCTTCCTTGGTCTGCATCCCCGATCCGTCCCCGCAGGCGGCCGGCACCACCGGGTTGGCGCCGAACCAGACCGACAGGTCCGACTGCAGGTTCGACGACAGCGTGTGCTCCATCCACTTGTAGGCGCAGTTCGGATGGGCGGCATCGACATGCATCATCGTGGTGTCGGCCCAGCCGGTCGCGCCCTCGGACGGAATCACCGAGGCGATGGGCTGGCCCTCGCTCTTGAGCAGGTTGACCTGGAACGGCCAGGACCCCGAGGCCACCACGCCCTCGTTCTTGAAGTCGTCCATCTGGATGAAGGCGTCGTGCCAGTAGCGGCTGACCAGGTTGCGCTGCCCGCGCAGGAGGTCGAGCGCGGCCTTGTACTGGTCCTCGTTCAGCTCGTAGGGCGACTTGATGCCGAGCTCGGGCTTGTGGGTCATCAGATAGAGCGCGGCGTCGGCGATGTAGATCGGGCCGTCATAGGCCTCGACCCGGCCCTTGTTCGACTTGCCGTCGGGCAGGGTCATTTCCTCGAAGACCACGTTCCACGAGGTGGGCGGCGCGTCCTTGAAGGCTTCGGTGTTGTACATCAGCACGTTCGGGCCCCATTGGTAGGGCACGCCGTAATGGACGCCGTTCACCGTGAACCAGGGCGCATCCTGCAGCCGCGGGTCGATGGTCTTCCAGGACGGGATCAGGTCGGTGTTGATCGGCTGCACGCGCTTGCCAGCCACCAGCCGCAGCGAGGCGTCGCCCGAGGCGGTGACCAGGTCGAAGCCGCCCTCGTTCATCAGCGCGACCATCTCGTCGCTGGTGTTGGCGGTCTTGACGTTGACCTTGCAGCCGGTGGCCTCCTCGAACTTGGTCACCCAGTCGAAGGCCTTGTCGGTCTCGCCGCGTTCGATGTAGCCGGGCCAGGCGACGATATCGACCTGGCCTTCGCCATCACCCACGGCCGTCATCTGGGCCTGGGCCATGCCCGCGAAACCCAGCGCCAGAATCGTCGAAGTCAGCAGATGTCGTGTCATGCCACTCAAGCTCCCCGTTGGATGAAGCCGGGCGGGGCGGTCTGTGCCGCCCCTTCCCGTGCCGGGCAGTCCCGGCCCCGGGCAAAAGACTGCGCCGAAGCCCGACCAATCGCAATCGCATTGAAAAGATAGCTTCCATCGGAAATGCCGATGGAAGGAATCACCGCTCGGGCACCGCGCCCTGGGCGGAGCGGATGAAGGCGCGCGCCACCTCGGACAGGGGTGCCCCCTTGCGCCAGCAGAGCCCCACCTGCACCGAGGGCAGATCGCCCGAGACGTCGCGGATCTCGATCCGGTCGCCTTCGAGCGACCAGGGCCGGTAGACCAGGCTCGGCAGCAGCGCCACCCCGGCCCCGGTGGCGACCAGCGAGCGCACCGCCTCGACCGACCGGGTCCGGAAGGCGATGTGCGGCTTGACGCTGAGCGCCGCCGTCAGCCGCCGCGTCGCATCCTCGATCTCGTCCACGGTGAGCATGATGAGACGCTCGCCGGCCAGATCGTCGAGACTGATCGCCGCCGCCTCGGCCAGCCGGTGCCCGACCGGCAGCCAGAGCCGGTAGGGCGAGACGATCAGGGTTTCCACCTGGAGGGCCGCCCGGTCGCGCACCGAGGAGGTGAGCAGCACCGCCACGTCGAGTTCGCCCCCGATCAGGAGATGCTGGAGATAGTCGCCGCTGTCCTCGATCGCCGAGAGTTCCACCTGCGGCCAGGCCCTCCGGTAGCGCGACAAGAGGTCCGACAGCACATAGCCCGCGACCAGCGATGTGACCCCGAGCGCGAGCCGGCCCGACAGCGGCGCGGTCTCGTCGCGGAACGCCTCGCGCGCGTTCGCGACATCGCCGAGGATCTGCGCGGCATGGCGCAGGAAGAGGCTGCCCTTGTGGGTGAGGTCGAGCCCGCGCGCGCGCCGGTCGAAGAGCCGCACGCCCAGATCCTCCTCGAGCCCGATCAGGGCCTCGGTCACCGAGGATTGCGAGATCGAAAGCGCGCGGGCCGCGCCCGAGACCGAACCCGCCTCGGCGCAGGCGACGAAGAACTGGAGCTGGCGCAGCGTGAAGGCCATGCCGGCATCTGACGGGCGCGCCGGGTCCGGGTCAAGCGGCCGCGGCACGGATGGCGGCGGGGAAAGGGGGCGCTGCCCCCGTCGCCGGAAACCGGCGACTCCCCCGGGGTATTGCGACGAAAGAGAAGAGGGGCCCGGGCCGTGGTACGCGGGCGGCAGGGGGCGCCGGTCCGTGGTCCGACCGATTGACACCGGCGGCGGCTTCGCTATGTCAGCGGGGTCTGCCCCGCGGTCGTCCATCGGCCCGGTGGACCGGTGACCGGGCCCCTCTGGCGAGCGTTCTCGGCGCGCTTGCGATGTCGGCACCGAAGAACGACGCAAGGCCGAGGGGGTCCGTGTGTGACCCGATCCGCCAGACGAACGAGCGAGGGGCCCGCGCATGACCGTTTCCGACAAGACCACGCTGTCCTATTTCCGCTGGGCCTTCCTCGTGACGGCCACGGGCCTCGCGCTCGGCGCCTGGCTCGGATGGGAGACCACGGGCACGCTGTCGGGCATGGGCAAGGTGTTCTTCATCTGCGCGGTGCTTGCGGTTCTCGAGATCTCGCTCTCGTTCGACAACGCCATCGTCAATGCCAACAAGCTCAAGGACATGACGCCCGAGTGGCAGCACCGGTTCCTGACCTGGGGCATCATCATCGCCGTCTTCGGCATGCGGATCGTGTTTCCGCTGCTGATCGTGGTCATCGCGGCGCATGTCGGCCCGATCGACGCGCTGGTCATGGCCGCGAGCCGCCCCGAGGACTACGTCCGCATCATGCACGAGGCGCATCTGCCGATCGCGGCCTTCGGCGGCACCTTCCTGATGATGGTGGGGCTTTCCTATTTCTTCGACGGCGAGAAGGACATCCACTGGATTTCCTGGCTCGAGGGCCAGATGGCGCGCTTCGCCTCGATCAAGGGCATCGAGATCGCCTTCGTGCTGGTGGTGGCCCTCGCCTTCACGCGCCTGTTGCCCGAGAAGGACGCGAGCCTCTTTCTCCACTCGGCCGTCTATGGTCTCGTGACCTTCCTCGTCGTCGAGGTCGTCGGGGCGCTGCTCGACCAGTCGCAGGAGGCCCTCGCCGGCGCGGCAAAGGGCGGCTTCGGCGCCTTCCTCTATCTCGAGGTCCTCGACGCCTCGTTCTCCTTCGACGGGGTGATCGGGGCCTTTGCGCTCAGCCAGAACCTCTTCGTGATCGCCATCGGCCTCGGCATCGGCGCGATGTATGTCCGGTCGATGACGATCATGCTGGTCGAACGCGGCACGCTTGCGCAGTATCGCTACCTCGAACACGGGGCGTTCTGGGCGATCCTGATCCTCGCCGTGGTCATGTATGCCCAGACGCTCGTGCACATCCCCGAGGTCATCACCGGTCTGGGCGGCGCGGCGCTGATCGGCGTCTCGCTCTGGTCGTCGATCCGCTGGAACCGCAACGGGGCGCCCGAACCCCGGCCGGCCGAACGCTGACCTCGGGCCGGGCGCGCCGGCGCGCCTAGCCGATGATCTCGAACCGGTCCACGTCGACAAGACCGCGGTCGGTGATCTTGAGGTGCGGGATCACCGGCAGAGCGAGGAATGCCAGCTGGAGAAACGGCTCCTCGAGCGTCACGCCCAGCGACCGGGCGGCCGCGCGCAGCGCCAGCAGGTCCTCGTGCACCGCCTCGAAGGGCTTGAGGCTCATCAGCCCCGCGACGGGCAGCGCCAGCTCGGCCAGGATCCGGCCGCCCGAGGCCACGACGAAGCCGCCCTCGATCTGCGTCAGCCGGTTCGCGGCCAGCGCCATGTCGCCGTAGTCGGCGCCGACCACCGCGATGTTGTGATGGTCGTGGCAGACGGTCGAGGCGATGGCACCCGCCTGCATCCCGAAGCCGCGCACGAAGCCGGTCGCGATGTTGCCGTTCTGCCCGTGGCGCTCGATGACCGCGATCTTCATCAGGTCGCGTGACGGGTCCGGCCGCTTGTCGCCGTCCACCGGCGGGATCGTCTCGGTCCGGTGCTCGGTGATGATCTTGCCGGGCAGGATGCCGATCACCGGCGTCTCGGGCCGGTTGCCGGCGGTGCGGAAGGACGCGGGCGTCACGACGGGCGCCCGCACCGACTGCCGCGCGACCGGCGGGACCGTCGCGCGCGCGGCGTAGGTGTCATTGTCGCAGATCACCCCGCCGCACAGCACCATCCGCGCGCGGCAGCCCTCGAGACTGTCCAGCACCGCGATGTCGGCGCGCTTTCCGGGCGCGATCAGGCCGCGGTCCTTCAGCCCGAAGGCCTCGGCCGCTGACAGCGAGGCGGCGCGATAGACCGCCAGCGGCGGCGCCCCGAGCGCGATCGCGGTGCGGATCATGTGGTCGAGATGCCCGTGCTCGGCGATGTCGAGCGGATTGCGGTCGTCGGTGCAGAGGCACAGATACGGCGAATGCCGCTCGGTCAGGAGCGGCGCCAGCGCGTGCAGGTCCTTCGAGACCGACCCCTCGCGGATCAGGACGCGCATTCCCTTGCGCAGTTTCTCGAGCCCCTCCTCGGCCGTGGTCGCCTCGTGCTCGGTGCGGATGCCGGCGGCGATGTAGCCGTTGAGGTCGTGGCCCGACAGAAGCGGCGCGTGCCCGTCGATGTGGCGGCCGCGGAAGGCCTGAAGCTTGGCAAGGCACCCCGCGTCCTTCGCCAGAACGCCCGGAAAGTTCATGAACTCGGCCAGCCCGATCACCCGCGGATGGTCCATCAGCGGCACCAGATCGGCCGCCTCGAGCCGCGCGCCGGCGGTTTCCATGTGGGTCGAAGGCACGCAGGACGAGAGGTTCACCCGGATGTCCATCACCGTGCGCGCCGAGGCCTCGAGGAAATAGCGGATCCCGGTCAGCCCGCAGACATTGGCGATCTCGTGGGGGTCGCAGATCGCGGTCGTCACCCCGCGCGGCCCGACGCAGCGGTCGAACTCGAAGGGCGTGACGAGCGAGCTTTCGATGTGCAGATGCGTGTCGATGAACCCGGGCACCAGAACCGCGCCCGCGACGTCGATCTCGTGGCGGCCCGTGTAGCGCCCGAAGACGCCCACGATGGTGTCGCCGCAGATGGCCACGTCGGTCTCGACCAGATCGCCGGTGACCAGATCGAAGACCCGCCCTCCCTTCAGCACCCGATCGGCGGGCGCGACCCCGCGGCCCTGGTCGATCAGGTCGGACAGGTCGGCTTGGGTCATGGGCGGCTCTCCGGGGCTTTGGCGGCAGACAAGCAGAGCCTCCGGTCCGCGTCCAGACCCGTCCCTTCTTCTTCGCGCAAATACCCCGGGGGCGCGGGGGCCGGCCCCCGCCCCCTCCCGAGCGCATCCGCCCCGGCTCAGTGCGCGACCGCGGCGCCCGTCGGACCGTGGCGGGGACGCCGCATCAGCAGCAGAATCGGCATCAGCAGCAGCGGGATGATCGCAAGCACCTGGAAGACCTGCACGTAGGACAGATGCGCGGCCTGCGTCGCGATCTGCCCCGACAGGACCGCCGCCCCCTGCGGCGTCTCCGGCGTCAGGCCGAGCGGCGCGAGATAGGCGCGGGCCGCCTCGGAATAGGGGGTGACATGGCCGCCGAGCTGGGTGGTGTTGCGCCCCACCGCATGGGTCAGCGCCGCCGCCACCGCGGCGATCCCGATCGAGGAGCCGAGCTGCCGCGTCACCCCGTAAAGCCCCGAGGCCTCGTCCTGCCGGCTGCGGTCGATGCCGTCGAAGGCCAGCGTGGACATCGGCACGAAGATCAGCCCCATCCCGAGGCCGGCCACCACGCCCGGCGCGGCGAGATGCCAGAAGGTCGCGTCCAGCGGCAGCTCCCCCAGAAGCCAGTTGGAATAGGCGGTGAGGCCGAGCCCCACCGCCGCCAGAAGCCGCGGATCGAACCGGCTGACCAGCACCGCCCCCGTCACCACCATCGACACCCCGCCGGCGACGCCGCGCGGAATGAACAGGTAGCCGGCCAGCAGCACCGGATAGCCGAGCAGCCCCTGCACGAACAGCGGCAGGATCGCGATGCTGCCGAACATCGACACCGCAAAACCCGCGATGATGATGTTGCCCAGCGCGAAGTTGCGGTCGGCGAAGTGGCCGAGATCGATGATGTTCCCCTTGCGCCCGATGCCCCTCCACAGGAACAGCAGCCACGCCGCCGCCGAGACGTAGGCGGCCGACTGGATCACATGCGAGGAGAACCAGTCCCGGCTCTGCCCCTGGTCGAGCACGAACTGCAGCGCCCCGATCGCAAGCGCCAGCAGCAGCAGGCCCGGCCAGTCGATCGTGACCGCCCCCGGCTCGTCGTCGGGCAGCTCGCCCGTCATCATGATGAGCGCGATCGCGGCGATCGGAAGGTTGACGTAGAACACCATCCGCCAGGAGAAGGTGTCGGTGAGCCAGGCGCCGATCGTCGGGCCGAGAACCGGCGCCACCACGACCCCCAGCCCGAACATCGCCATCGCCTGCCCGCGCTTTTCCTTGGGGAAACTGTCGAAGAGGATCGACTGCGACAGCGGAATGAGGAAGGCGCCGAACATCCCCTGCCCCAGCCGGAACGCCACCATCATCTCGAGCGACTGGGCAAGCCCGCAGAGCGCCGAGAAGACGGCAAAGCCGGTGATCGCCGCCAGGATCAGCCGCTTGCGCCCGATGCGCCGCGCCATCAGCCCGGTCAGGGGCATCACCACCACGGCCGAGACGATGTAGCTCGTCAGCACCCAGGTGATCTGGTCGTTGGTCGCCCCGAAGGCGCTTTCGATGTGGGGCAGCGCGACGTTGACGATCGTCGAGTCGAGCACCTCGAGCACCGCGCTCAGCACGACCGCGATCACGATCATCGGCCGGACGGCCTGCGCCGCGCCGCCGGCCGCGGGTGCCGCCGTGCCGGAGGCGCTCACTTCGCCGCCTCCGCCGGGGCGGTGACGGTGTCGACGGTCACGGTCGCGCTGGCCCCGGCGCGCAGCCCCTCGGGCGGATCGGTCAGCCGGATGCGCACGGCGAAGCGCTGGGTGACCTTGACCCAGTTGCCCGAGGCGTTCTCGGCCGGCAGGAGCGCGAAGGTCGAGCCCGAGCCGGGGCTGATCGTCTCGACCGAGCCCTTCAGGGTCTTACCGGGCGCCATGTCCACGGTGACCGTGGCGGCCTGGCCCGGGCGTATCCGCGGCAGGTCGGTTTCCTTGAAGTTCGCGTCCACCCACCATTCCCCGGTCTCGACAAGCGCGAAGAGCGGCTGGAAGGCGGCCACGGCCGCCCCCTGCCGCAGCCCGAGGTTGGCGATGATGCCGTCCGCGGGCGCGGTCACGGTCGTGTAGGACAGATCGAGATCGGCGGTGGCAAGCTGCGCCCGCGCGGCGGCGATCTGGTTCTGGGTGTCGATGAGCTGCGCCTGCGCCGCGGCAAGTCCGGCGCGGGCCGAATCCACCGCCGCCTGCGCCTGCGCCAGCGCGGCGCGCGAATCCTGCACCACCGCGAGCGCCACGTCGCCCTTGGCCTGAAGCGCGCTGTCCCGGTCGAACTGCGCCTGCGCCGCCGACAGCCCCGCCTGCGCGCTGGTCACCGCGGCCGAGGCCGCGTCCACCTGATGCTGCGCCGCCGGGACGGCGCTGTTCAGCGCCGACAGGTTGGCCTGCGCCTGGGTCTTGGCGTTCTGGTAGGCGGCGGCG
The DNA here is from genome assembly GCA_049324535.1 of Pseudomonadota bacterium. Lineage (GTDB taxonomy): Bacteria > Pseudomonadota > Alphaproteobacteria > Rhodobacterales > Rhodobacteraceae > JBMOOG01. Next base: position 69,936 of record JBMOOG010000007.1, read on the forward strand.
TTCAGCGTGAACAGAAGATCGCCCGCCTTCACCCGCTGGCCTTCGCGCACCGCCACCTCGGCCACCTGGCCGGAGAGCTGCGGTGCGATCGAAATGATGTTGGCCCCGACATAGGCGTCCTCGGTCGAGGGGTATTTCGCGGCGTGCTCCCAGTAGAACCAGAGCCCGACGGCCCCCGCGACCACCGCGGCGATGACGATGAACAGGCGAATGCGCTGCATGATGGCGTCCCTGACCAACCGCGGGGGCGACCGGGGACGCCCCCCTTTTTCAACCCTTCCGGCCGCGCCGACCCTGATCGCCGCCAGGTTCCGACGTCAGACCGCGATGTGCTCGGCCGACCATTCCGCCAGCGGCAGGCCCCAGTTCGGAATCCGCCCGCCGTGCCGGAAGAACATCTCCTTGTAGGCCATCTTCTGCGCGTAGGGCAGCCGTCCCATGCGCAGTTCCTGGATGTCGCCGCCGAACCACGAGGTGGCGTGGATGTAGAAGGCCTTGCCGCCGCCCATGTCCCCGATGCAGACGACCTCGGGCTTCCAGGGCGCGTCGGCCCTGGCCGGGTCCATCATGCCCATGTCCTTCGCGATCTGCCGGCCGACGATCTCGCATTCCTGGTGCCCGATGGCGCCGAGCTTCGGCACCGTGATCGCGGCCGCGTCGCCGCAGGCGAAGACCTCGGGGTAGTCGGGGTTGCGCATCCGCATGTCGGTGATGACGAAGCCCACCTCGTCGCAGATCGGCAGGCCCCTGAGGAAGGCGTGCGGCTTCCAGTTCGGGAAGATCACCTTGACCTCGGCCTTCAGGAACCGCCCGTCCAGAAACTCGATCCCGTCGGCGGTCAGCCGCCGGATCCCCTGGGTCTCGTTCCAGTAGCCGAAGCCCATCTTGCCGGCCGCGTCCAGAAGCTGCGCCACCACCTTCTCGCCCGCGTCCTCGGCGATGAGCCGGGCCGGGGTGAAGAGGGTGATGTCCTTGGCGCTGCCCTTGCCGTGTTCGCCCAGCCAGTGCGCGAGCGCCAGAGACACCTCGACCGGCGGTCCCTCGCAGGCGGCGAGCGCGGTGGGCAGCCAGTCCGGGCGGCCCCTGGTGCCCTGCTCGAACCGCTGCGACCCGACGGCAATGGGGCCTCCCTTGTAGCGGTGCATCATGTAGTCGATGAAGCGCTTGGCGTGGAAGGCGTCCGACACGGTGTGCCCGTATTCGGCAAAGCCCTCGATGTCGGCATAGGCCAGCTCGGCCCCGACCGCGATCACCAGATAGTCGTAGCTCAGGTCGTAGCAGGGCGCGCCGGGACGTTCGGTCGGGTGGACGCGCACGGTGCGCGTCGGCAGGTCGATCGCCATCACCTCGGCCTGGAGAAAGCCGATGTCGTCCTTCTGCAGGACCTCGACGATGGGCATGTTCATCGTCACCGCCGGATCGCGGCCCTCGAAGATCTCGAGCGGGATGTTCGGGATGTAGTCGAGATAGGCCTTGCGGTCGATGACGGTGATCCGCACCGTGTCGGCGGCGTGGTCACGGATCTTCTGGGCGGCGCCCAGTCCGGCAAAATTGCCTCCCAGAACAAGCACATGCGGTGTCTTTGCGGTCATGGCCACGCTCCTTTCGGGGTTGTCGCAATGTCGCCGGATCAACCATCGGAGACGGCACAAGTTCCGGGCCGGACGAAATGTTTCGCAGGCAGTCCGGTCAGCGGGCAGATCAGGGCGCCGGCCGCGCGGCCGCGCCGTCGCGCGGCGCGATCCGGCGGCGCAGGCTGTCGGCATCCGAGGGCCGCAGCCGCAGGAAGACCAGCGCCGCCGCCGGGCCGGCGAGCCCCATGGTGACGAAGGCGATGGCGAAGGCGGGCAGCGGGATGCCGCTGGTGCCCACGCTGCCCGCGGCCAGCTCGAGCGTCAGCCCCGCCAGGGCGATGCCGAGCGTCAGCCCCACCTGCTGGGCGACCGACGAGAACGACGTGCCCCGGCTCATCTCCTCGGGCGCGAGATCGGCAAAGACCATCGAGTTCGCCGCGGTGAACACCAGCGCCTGCGCGACCCCGCCGATCAGAAGCAGGGGTATGACATGCAGGTCCCAGGGCGAGCCCACGGTGGCGAACCCCGCGACGGTCAGCCCCCGCGTCACCGAGGCCGCGACCAGCACGCGGCGGAAGCCGAAGCGGTCGAGCAGGCGCGGCGCGATGGCGCGGATCCCGAGCGCGCCCACGGCGTTGAGGCCGCTCAGCGCGCCGGAGGCGAGGATCGACATGCCGAGCCCGATCTGGAAGAGGAGCGGCAGGAGAAGCGACACCGCCCCGCTCGACAGGCGGAAGAGGACGCCGCCGACGATGCCGGCCGAGAAGGTCCGGTAGCGGAAGAGCCGGGGATCGAGGAGCGAGTCGCTGCGCCGGCGCGCGCGCAGCCCGTAGAGGACGAGAAGGAGCGCCCCCGCCGCGCTGACCGCAAGCGCGACCGGCGTCGGCACGATGTGCTCGCCGAGCGACGTGAGCCCCGCCATGGCCAGCACCAGCCCCGCCGCCGACAGCACGAATCCCGCCTGGTCGAAGGGCGTGTCCACCGGCGCCCCGTCGCGCGGCAGGAAGCGCAGCGCCAGCGCGATGGCGAGAAGTCCGAAGGGAAGGTTGATGAGGAAGATCCAGCGCCAGCCGAGGCTCGCAGTCACAACCGCGCCGACGAAGGGGCCGATCGCCGGCCCGACCAGCGCCGGCACCGTGACCCAGGACAGCGCGCGCACCAGCGACGCCTTCTCGGTGTTGCGCAAGACGATGAGCCGCCCGACCGGGGTCATCATCGCGCCCCCGGCCCCCTGGAGCGCCCGGGCCAGCACCAGCCCCGTGAGCCCGTTCTGCATCGCGCAGAGCACCGAGGCGATCAGGAAGACGGCCATCGCGGCGACGAAGGTGCGCCGCGCGCCAAACCGGTCGGCGATCCAGCCCGACACCGGCACCAGCGCGGCCAGCGCGATGAGATAGGTCGCGAGCGCCATCTTCAGCGCAAGCACCGGCACGCCCAGATCCTCGGACACGACCGGAATCGCGGTCGACAGGACCGTCGAGTCGATCATCTCCATCAGGAGCGCCAGCGCCACCGTCAGCGGCAGGATGTTCGTCCGGATCCGTGTCACTCTGCGCCCGAAACCGCCCCATGGGGCGGCGCCCTCGTTCTTTTCTGGCCGCCGGTCGGCGACGCCCGGATCAGATAGCGCGACCCGGGCGAAGGCAATGGCCTTTGCGCACAGCCGGCCGTGCGGTGGCGCAGGGAGAGCGGCGCCCCCTGCGGCGCCGGATCAGTTCATGTTCCAGCCGTGGCTCACGACCAGGCTCTGGCCTGTCAGCGCGTCGGTCGGGAAGGCGGCGAAGAAGAACGCGACCTCGGCCACGTCCTCGACCGTGGTGAACTCCTTGTCCACGGTGTTGCCCAGCATCACCCGCTCGACCACCTCCTTCTCGGAGATCCCGAGGTCGCGCGCCTGCTCGGGGATCTGCTTTTCCACCAGCGGCGTGCGCACGAAGCCCGGGCAGATCACGTTCGAGCGGATGCCGTGCGGCCCGCCCTCCTTGGCGATCACCCGGGCCAGACCGAGAAGCCCGTGCTTGGCGGTCACATAGGCGGACTTCAGGGGCGAGGCCTCCTTGGAATGGACCGAACCCATGAAGAGGATCGTGCCGCCGCCGGCCTTCTTCATCAGCGGGATCACCGCCTTCGAGGTCAAAAAGGCCCCGTCGAGATGGATCGCAAGAAGCTTCTTCCAGTCGGCGAAGGGAAACTCCTCGACCGGGTGCACGATCTGGATTCCGGCGTTCGAGACCAGAACATCGACCCCGCCCCATTGTGCGACGACGGCGGCGACGCCCGCGTTCACCTGGTCCTCGTCGGTCACGTCCATGGCGACGCCCATCGCCTGGCCCGGCCCGGCCGCGGTCAGCTCCCTGGCCACGGCCTGCGCCGCGTCGAGTTTCAGGTCGGCGATGGCGACGCGGGCGCCCGCCGCGACGAAGCGCGTGGCGATCGCACGGCCGATCCCCGAGGCGGCACCGGTCACGATGCAGACCTTGTTCTTCAGATCCATGTCTTTTCTCCTTCTTCTGCCGGGCCGGCTCGTCCGCCCGGCGATCATTCCGCAGTGCAGCGCCGGAAGGAAGGGCCGATCGACCGGCGGCGCCGAAAATCAGTCCCGTGTCAGATCGAGCGTCCGCATCGCGCCGTCGGCCGCCGCGGCCCCGCGGCCGGTCCAGGCGGCATGGGCGTGCGTGTGCCGCACGTCCCGCAGGCCGGCCGCCCAGCGTTCCTCGATCGACGGGCGCGAGAACTCGTAGTCGCGCGCGCCGCCCTCGCGCTCGGCCGGACGGTAGATCAGGTGCACGACCGTCACCTCGGCCTCGGCGGCCGCCGCCATGATGCGCCGCAGGTCGGGGTCGTCGCGCCATTCCGGCGGCAGCCGCGCCGCCAGCCGGCGGCTGGCCACGGCCACGTCATGCAGCTCCCGCACCCGGTCGGTGTTGGCGCGGGTGCGCGAGGAAAACCGGATGTCCTTTTCGCGCGCCTCGATGTCGGCCAGACGGCGCGGCGCGGCGCCCGCCGCCGAGAAGAGATCGACCTGGTAGATGGTGAACGGCCCGCCGGACGCCGCCCCGAGGCTTTCGTGCAGGGCCGTGTCGAGCACGTGTTGCAGCGGCGAGTTGGAGACGAGCCCCCCGTCCCACCAGAGCCGCCCGTCGATCCGCACGGGCGCAAAGCCCGGCGGCAGGGCGCCCGAGGCCATGATGTGCTCGGGCCCGATCCGTGTCGCGCGGTTGTCGAAATAGGCGAGGTTGCCGGTCTCGACCTCGACCGCCCCGACCGACAGGCGGACCGGACCGGTGTTCAGCCGGTCGAAATCGACAAGCCGCAGCAGCGTGTCGTGGAGGGGCGAGGTGTCGTAGAGGCTGACCTCGGTCGGATCCGCCTCGCCGAGGACGGGCGGCACCCGCGGCCGGAAGAAGCCCGGCACGCCCCACCCCGCCGCGAGCCCCGCGCTTGCGGCCTCGAAGGCCGCGCGCAGCGCCGCCGGGGGCGCCATGGGCATGAGAGCGGTGGGCGCGCTGACCATGTGCCAGAACGCGCGCAACCGCTCCACCCGCTGCTCGGGCGGGTTGCCGGCGATGATCGCGGCGTTGATGGCGCCGATCGAGGTGCCCGCAAGCCAGTCGGGCGCCTGCCCCGCCTCGGCCAGCGCCTCGTAGGCCCCCGCCTGATAGGCTCCGAGCGCGCCGCCCCCCTGAAGCACCAGAACCTTGCGCACCGTCGTCCCGCCCCTGATACCCGGCGCCCTGCCGCGCCGCCGAAAGGCCAACGCCGCGCCGCCGCATCGGGTTCCGGGGTCCGGATTGACTTCCGCCGCCGGTCGCGTAGCAATGCGGCGCCCCCTTCGGAGCCTGCCCATGACGTCCCAGAGCCCGCAGACGACCGCCGGCGTGTCCCGCGCGCGGATCCGCGCCTTCGCCGAGGCCGAGGCCGCCGCCTATGCGGCAGCGCGCCCCGCGGCCCGCGCCGCGGCCGCGGCCGGCCGGTCATCCTGGCTCGGCGGCGTGCCGATGCACTGGATGAAGGACTGGCCGCAACCCTTTCCGATGCTTGTCCGAACGGCGCGCGGATCGGTGATCGAGGACGTGGACGGCCATCGCATCGACGACTTCTGCCTCGGCGACACCGGGTCGATGTTCGGCCATTCGCCGGCGCCGGTCGCACGGGCGATCCGCGCCCAGGCCGGCCGCGGGCTGACCTACATGCTGCCCGACGAGGACGCGGTCGAGGCCGGCCGCCTGCTGGTCGAGCGCTTCGGCGACCTGCGCTGGCAGATCGCGACGACCGCGACCGACGCCAACCGGTTTGCGCTGCGCGTGGCCCGGGCGGTGACCGGGCGCCCGAAGGTGCTGGTCTTCAACGGCTGCTATCACGGCACGGTGGACGACGCGATGGTGATGCTGGAAAACGGCACGACCCGCGCCCGGCCGGGGCTGGTGGGCCAGGTCGCGGACCTCACCCGCACCGCCATCGCCTGCGAGTTCAACGACCTCGCGGGGGTCGAGGCCGCGCTGGCGACCGGGGAGGTCGCCGCCGTGCTGACCGAACCGGTGATGACCAACTCCTGCATGGTGCTGCCGGAGTCCGGATTCCACGACGGTCTGCGTGATCTGACACGGCGTTACGGATCGCTTCTCATCATCGACGAGACCCATACGCTTTCGTCGGGGCTGGGCGGCTACACCCGGGTGCACGGCCTGTCGCCCGACATCTTCGTGGCCGGGAAATGCGTGGCCGGGGGCATGCCGACCGCGATCTGGGGCCTGTCGCCCGAGGTGGCCGGGCGCTTTGCCGAATACGATGCACGGCGCCCCGCCGGCCACTCGGGCATGGGCACCACGCTCTCCGCGAACCCCATGCAGTTCGCCTGCCTGCGCGCCACGCTGTCCGAGGTGATGACCCCCGGGGCCTATGCCCGCATGGAGGCGGGCGCCGCCCGTCTGCAGGCGGGGCTCTCCGCCGCCATCGCCCGCCATGGCGCACCCTGGCATGTGGTGCGGGTCGGCGCGCGGGTCGAGTTCATCGGCCACCCGACGCCGCTCAGGAACGGGGCCGAGGCCGCGCAGGCCCACCACCCCGAGCTCGAGGCCGCGGTCCATGCGGGGCTTCTGAACCGCGGCAGCCTGATCGCGCCCTTCCACAACATGATGCTGATCGCGCCCACCACCTCGCGCCGTCAGATCGACCGGCTGGTCGCGAACTTCGACGCGGTGCTCGACGCGCTCTTCTCCTGAAAGACCGATCCATGACCCACAGCCCTTCCGGTTCGCTTCCCGCCGAGGCCGAGGCGTTTCTCGAACGCCACCCCGAGATCGAGGCCTTCGACATCGTTCTGCACGACTCGAACGGGATCGGGCGCGGCAAGATCATCCGCCGGCACGAGCTGATCGGGCTCTACCGCAACGGCCGGCACCTGCCGATCTCGATCCTCGGGCTGGATATCTGCGGCGAGGACGTGCACGAGACCGGACTCATCTGGGACAAGGGCGACGGCGACCTGCGCGCCTGGCCGGTTCCGGGCACCTTGGTGCCGCTGCACGGCACCAACCCGCCGCGGGGCGAGGTGTTCCTGTCGCTCTACCATCTCGACGGCACACCGATGGAGTCCGACCCCCGGCACGCGCTGGCCCGGCAGGTCGCGGACTTCACCGCACGCGGCCTGCACCCCGCCGGGGCCTTCGAGCTCGAGTTCTTCCTTCTGGACAAGGAGCGCGACGCCGAGGGCCGGGTGCGGCCGGCGCCGGCGGTGCTCGACGGCCGACGCTCGGACAAGACCGAAGTCTATTCGGTGGATCACCTGCACGGGATGGAGCCGCTCTTCTCCGAGATCTACGCGGCCGCGGCCGCCGCCGGCATCCGGGCCGAAACCGTGATTTCCGAATACGCGCCGGGGCAATACGAGCTGACGCTCGACTATCGTCTGAACGTCCTTCAGGCGGCCGACGACCTGATGCGGCTCAAGCGCATCGTGCGCAATCAGGCGCGCCGCTTCGGCGTGACCGCCTGCTTCATGGCCAAGCCCGTCGCTGACTACGCCGGGTCGGGGATGCATTTCCACGTCTCGCTGGTGGATGGCGGCGGCACCAACGTCTTTGCCGAGCCGGTCGAGGGCCAGTGGACCGACACCATCCGGCACGCGATCGGCGGGCTGCGGGCCACGATGGGGGAATCGATGCTAGTCTTCGCCCCGCACGCCAATTCCTGGCGCCGGTTCTCGGCGCAGAGCTATGCGCCGGTCTCGCCGTCCTGGGGCGTCAACAACCGGTCGGTCGCGCTGCGCATCCCCGCCGGCCCGGTCAAGGCGCGGCGGATCGAGCATCGCCCGGCGGGGGTCGATGCCAACCCCTATCTGGTGGGCGCGACGGTGCTCGCGGGCATCGCGAAGGGCCTTCGGGAACGGATCGACCCCGGCCCCGAGACGGTGGGCAATGCCTACGAGGGCGCGGACGACCTGCCGATCCCGACCGACTGGCACGAGGCGATCCGCGCGGCGCAGCGCTCGGCCTTCCTGAAGGAGGCTCTGGGCGAGGAGATGCACCGCACCTTCACCGCGGTTAAGGCGGCCGAATACGCGCGCGTCGCCCGCACCATCGCCGACGTGGACTACGACCTCTACCTGCACACGGTCTGACGGTCAGCCGGCCGACGCCCGCAGCCGACGCGCGCGGGCGGGCGGGATCCGCCCGACCTCGAGCCCGGTGAAGACATGAAGCGTGCCGAGATCGGCGTCGATGACCGCGTGGTCGCTGACCCAGCCGCCCATCGCAAGATAGCTGCGCAGCAGGGGCGGCATCCGCAGCATGGCCTGCCGCAGATCCGGACGGCGCGACCGCAGGACACGCGCGAAGCGGAAGACGCGCGGCGCCTTCACCCGCGGCAGCCAGCGGCGCGGGCCGAGATGGCGCGCGCGCAGGAGGGCAAAGGCATCGAGGTAGTCCCCGGCCTCGGTGCCATGAAAGGACGAGCAGCCGAAGAGCATCCCTGCCCCGGTCGCCTCGACCTGACGCGTCACCGCCGCCCAGGCGAGCCTAAGGATATCGGGATCGTGCCAGTCCGGGTGCAGGCAGAAGCGCCCCATCTCGATCATCGGCCCGTCGAAGCGCGAGAGCCCGGCCAGCTCGTAGAACTGCGCCGAGTAGCTCTGGCCGATCTCGGCCCCGCGGGCGAGCGGCATCATCCGCAGGGTCGCGACCAGAGTGCCGGAGGCGATGTCCTCGATCAGGACATGGCGGCAGAGCCGGTCGAAGGCGTCGCCGTCCTCGGCCGCCCCTGCCCGGAACGCCAGCGCACGCAGCGCCCGGGCGCGGTCCAGATCCGCCGGCGTCTCGGCCAGCGCCACCCGGTAGCGCGGCCCGGATCCCGCAAACAAGCCCGTGAGCATCGCGCACGCTCCCTGTTCCGGGGCGCGCGGTCGCCCCATATCTGGTAGAATAGCGGCAAACCGTGACGACAGGAAGAAAGGGACGGCCCGACATGGCCCCGAGAGTGACCAAGACGGACGCGGAATGGCGCGCGCAACTGGATGAGCTGACCTATCGGGTGACGCGCGAACACGCGACCGAGCGGCCCTTCACCCACGACGATTTCGACGAGGCCGCCGGCACCTATCACTGTGTGTGCTGCGGGGCGCCGCTCTTCGTGCAGGACGACAAGTTCGATGCCGGCTGCGGCTGGCCGAGCTTCACCGCGCCCGCGCCCGGCGCCGAGATCGGCGAGTCGGTGGACCGCAGCCATTTCATGGTGCGCACCGAGGTGCATTGCGACCGCTGCGGGGCGCATCTCGGCCATGTCTTCCCCGACGGCCCGGCGCCGACCGGCCTGCGCTACTGCATCAACGGCGTGGCGCTGACCAAATCCGCCACCTGAGCCGGCGGCGCCGGCTCAGCGGATCATGTCCACCGGATTGAAGCGGCCGATGCTGCCCAGAAGCTGGCCGATGAACCCGAGACCCTTGATGTTGCTGTCGGTCACGCGGCGCGACAGGACAACCACGCGGCCGCGCTCGAGCCCGAACCGCTCGACGTTCTCGACCACGCCGCGGTCGTCGAACGACACCGCGACCACCTCGCGGGCGATCTCCTCGGGCTGGCGCGCGCCGACCGTGCGGAACCGGCTGGCCACGTAATACCAGCCGGAATCGGCCAGGATGCCGGTCGAGGACGGGCGCCCGATCTCCTCGGCCACCATGTCCTTGGTGGAGATGCCCACCTTGATCGCGGCGAGGTCCTCGTCGCTGGGCACATAGCCGTGGTTGCGATAGATCGGCGAGCAGGCCGCCAGGGCCGCCAGGGCAAGCGCGAAAATGCCGCGCCGCGTCACCCGCTCCAGACTGCCCATTCCGCCCTCTTGCCTTGCCGCGCCAAGCCTCGTATCCGGCTTACACCAGGCACGGGCCGTCCTTCAAGGATGCAAACGGGCCGGAGGGCCGGACCGGTTCCGGTCCCGCCACGGACGCGCCACGGAGGCGACATGACCCGCGAAAGCCCCTTCACCCACCCGCTGCGGCTGGCCGACCTGTCGGGGCGCAAGCCGACCCGGTTCACGCTGGCGCCCGAAGCCGCGGCGCGCGCCGCCATCGGCGCCGACCTCGGGCTGACCGATCTTCCGGCGCTGCGCTTCTCGGGCGAGCTGGCCCCGCGGGGGCGCCGCGACTGGCAGCTCGCCGCGCGGCTTCAGGCCGAGGTGGTGCAGCCCTGCGTCGCGACGCTGGCGCCGGTGCACAGCGCGATCGACGAGGCGGTCGAGCGGCTCTATGTCGCCGATCTGGCCGAGCCGGAGGGCGACGAGGTCGAGATGCCCGACGACCGCATCGAGCCGCTGCCGGCGGTGCTGGACCTGGCCGAGGTGATGGTCGAGGCGCTGGCGCTGGCGCTGCCGCTCTACCCGCGGGCCGCCGAGGCGGGTGCGGGCGACGCGCAGGCGGCCGGGCCCGGCGTCGTGCCGCTGCGCGACGAGGACCTGCGGCCGCTCGCGGGGCTGAAAGACCTGCTGCGCGCCCGGGGCGGCACGGCGGAGGATTCGGACTGAGACGCCGGATCGGCGCGCCGCGCACGCCCGCGCCGGACGGCCGGCCGGCCCAGAAAAAGACTTGCGCCCGCCCGGAATCGCAGTATGTTCCCGGCCTCGCTTGAATGGTGGGTTGGGGCATCGGTCCGGCAGGACCTCGGGCCGCATCCTTCCGAATTTCCGGGGCCATGCCCCCCTGAACCTGAGGTTGTGACATGGCTGTCCCCCAGAACCGGACCACGCGGTCCCGCCGCAACATGCGCCGCGCCCATGACGCGCTGGTCGCCGCGAATCCGAACGAGTGCCCGAACTGCGGCGAACTGAAGCGCCCGCACCACGTCTGCGCCTCCTGCGGCCATTACGACGGCCAGGAAATCGTCGCGCAGACCGCCGAGGTCGATCTGGACGAAGACGCGGCGTAAGCCGCGACCGCCGGGCCGCCCGCAATGCCTTCGGAGCGTGACAGCAGCGCAGAGGCCGCGGCGGCGAAGGCCGGGCGAATCGTCCTGTCGGTCGATGCGATGGGAGGAGACCGGGGGCCTGCGGCAGTCGTCGCGGGCCTTGCCGATTTCGCGGCCGGCACCTCGGGCGTCTCGTTCATCCTGCACGGCCCCGAAGAGGAGCTGCGCCGCCTGATCGCGCGCCGGCCGGTGCTCGAGGGGCGCTGCGACATCCGCCACGCCCCCGGCGTGGTCACGATGAACGACAAGCCGAGCCAGGTCATGCGCCACGGCGCCGGCACCTCGATGTGGTCCGCGATCGAGGCGGTGCGCGCGGGCGAGGCCACGGTGGCGGTGTCCTGCGGCAACACCGGGGCGCTGATGGCGGTCAGCATGATTCGCCTGCGCAAGCTTCCCGGCATCAACCGCCCGGCGATCGCCGCGCTCTGGCCGTCGCGCAACCCCGGCGGGTTCAACGTCATGCTCGACATGGGCGCCGACGTGCGGGCCGATGCGCCCGACCTTCTGCAATACGCGCTGATGGGCGCCTCCTACGCCCGCAACGGCCTTGGCATCGCCCGGCCGCGGGTGGGCCTGCTGAACGTCGGAACCGAAGAACACAAGGGCCGGCCCGAGCTGCGTGCCGCGCAGGAGCTGGTGGCCGCCGCGACCGAGACCGGCGGCTACGACTACGCGGGCTTTGTCGAGGGCAGCGACCTGCCGTCGGACCGGGTGGACGTGATCGTGACCGACGGCTTCACCGGCAACGTCGCGCTCAAGACCGGCGAAGGCACCGCCAAGCTGGTGGGCGAGTTCCTGCGCGAGGCGTTCAACGCCGGCTGGCTGTCGCGCTTTGCGGCGCTGCTGGCGATGGGATCCTTGCGCCGGCTCCAACGCCGCATCGACCCGCGGCGGGTGAATGGCGGGGTGTTCCTCGGCCTGAACGGGACGGTGGTCAAGTCGCACGGATCGGCGGACGCGACCGGGGTGGCGGCGGCGATCGGCCTCGCGTACCGGCTGGCCCGGTCGGGTTTTCAGGAGCGGCTGGCCGCCCGCATCGCGGCGGCGGTTGCCTCGGCCGCCGAGCCGCGTCAGGATGGGCCCGAGGCAGTCGATATGGGCGGGACATCGGAATGACAGTGCGCGCCGTGGTGCGGGGCGTCGGGCACTACCTGCCCGATCGGGTGGTTGCCAACGCCGAGTTCGAGGCCTCGCTGGACACGTCGGACGAATGGATCCGGTCCCGCACCGGAATCGAGCGCCGGCATTTCGCCGCCGAGGGGCAGACGACCTCGGATCTTGCGGCGCGGGCCGCCCGGGCGGCGCTGGCCGATGCGGGGATCGCGGCCTCGGCGATCGACGCGCTGATCGTGGCGACATCGACGCCGGACCTGACCTTTCCCGCGACCGCGACCATGGTTCAGGCCGAGATCGGGATGACCGGCGGCTTCGCCTACGACGTGCAGGCGGTCTGTGCCGGCTTCGTCTACGCGCTGGCGAACGCCCAGGCGCTGATCCTGTCGGGGCAGGCCCGGCGCGTCTTGGTGATCGGGGCCGAGACCTTTTCGCGGATCATGGACTGGACCGACCGCGGCACCTGCGTTCTCTTCGGGGATGGCGCGGGGGCGGTCGTTCTCGAGGCCGCCGAGGGCACGGGCCAGTCGAGCGACCGCGGAATCCTCGCCGCCGATCTGCATTCCGACGGCCGCTACCGCGACCTGCTCTATGTCGATGGCGGCGTGTCGAGCACGCGCAGCGCCGGGCATCTGCGCATGCAGGGCAACGCGGTCTTCAAGCACGCGGTGCAGAAGCTGGCCGAAACCGCCCATGCCGCGCTGGACAAGGCCGGGCTGACGGGCGCCGACGTGGACTGGATCGTGCCGCATCAGGCCAACCTGCGCATCATCGCCGCCACGGCCGAACGGATGCAGGTGCCGATGGAGCGCGTGGTGGTCACGGTGCAGGACCACGGCAACACCTCGGCCGCCTCGATTCCGCTGGCGCTGTCGGTGGGCAAGGCCCGCGGCCAGATCAAGCCGGGCGACCTGCTGGTGACCGAGGCGATCGGTGGCGGACTGGCCTGGGGCTCGGTGGTTTTGCGCTGGTAGGCGCTGTTTCACCACCGCCTCAGCCCGTGTTCCCAAGCCATTGATATTGACTTGGGTTTTCAAAGCCCCCATCCTCGCCCAAAATCCGGGGGGACGCGATGAGCGAAAAGACCTTGACGCGCATGGATCTGAGCGAGGCCGTCTTCCGTGAAGTCGGGCTGTCTCGAAACGAATCCGCGCAGCTTGTCGAAAGCGTGCTTCAGGCCATGTCCGATGCCCTGGTGCGCGGCGAGACGGTCAAGATCTCGTCCTTCGGGACCTTCACGGTGCGCGACAAGACCGCCCGCGTCGGCCGCAACCCGAAGACCGGCGAAGAGGTGCCGATCCATCCCCGCCGGGTGCTGTCCTTCCGCCCTTCGCACCTGATGAAGGACCGCGTGGCGGCCGGCAATGCCGGCTCCAGGCAGCGCTGAGGCCGGGTGAATGTCGAAATCCGCCGAGGCCTTCCGCACCATCAGCGAAGTGGCCGAGGTGCTCGGGACTCCGGCGCATGTGCTGCGATTCTGGGAAAGCCGGTTCACGCAGATCCGCCCGCTGAAGCGTGCGGGCGGACGGCGCTACTACCGCCCGACCGACGTGGCGCTTCTGGCGGGGATCCGCAAGCTTCTGCACGAGGACGGGATGACCATCCGCGGCGTGCAGAAGATCCTGCGCGAACACGGCGTGCGGCATGTGGCGCAGCTGTCGGGGCTTGCGCTGGCCGAGGCCCCTGCGGCGGAGGATGCGGCCGCGGCGCCGGGGGCCGCAACGGGGGCCGCGACGGCGGATGCGGGCGGGGACGCCTTCGCCGGGCGGTCCTGGCCCGAGGCGCCCGATCCCGACATCGCCGCCGATGACCAGGGCCTGCACCCCGATCCCGACGACGCCGGGGCCGGGGCGCCGATGCTGGTGGACGTGCCGCTCATGCCCGCGGGAGAGCCGGACAACCTGCACCATCTCGGGGGCCGGTCGGGCGGCCGCGCGGCGCCGGCCGCGAGACCCGAGCCGGAGGTGAACCCGCAGCCCGCCCCGGCCGAGGACGGCGCCGAGATCCACCCGCCGGCGGCCAAGCTTCTTCGGGCGATGACCGTGCTGCACGCCTACGAGAACCGGGCGGGGCTTCGGGCCGTCCATGACCGGCTGACGGCGCTGCGCGACCGGGTCGCCGCCGAGGTTGACAAGCACCGCTGACCCCGCCGATCCGGCCCGCGCTTTCGCCCTTGCCCCCGCCCGCCCTGTCATCCTATACACCGCCGCGTCGGGCCGTGGCGCAGTCTGGTTAGCGCGTCCGTCTGGGGGGCGGAAGGTCGAGAGTTCGAATCTCTCCGGCCCGACCATAACCGAAACGCCCGTCCCTTCCCCGGGGCGGGCGTTCGTCCATGAGGGGGGCTCGGATGACCGCAACGGCGCCTTGGCAGTCCGGCGAGGGCGTGCTGCCCGACCGCGACCTGCGGGCCCTTCTGGCCGCCGGCCATGTCACGGGCCGCGAGCCGGTGCAGGACGCCCAGGTGCAGCCCGCAAGCCTCGACCTGCGCCTCGGCACGGTTGCCTATCGGGTGCGCGCCTCGTTCCTGGCCGGACAGGGCCGGACCGTCGCCGATCGCATCGCCGAATTCGAGATGCACCGGATCGACCTGAGCGGCGGCGCGGTGCTCGAGAAGGGCTGCGTCTATGTGGTGCCGCTGATGGAGAGCCTGGCGCTGCCCCAGGGCGTCTCGGGCGCGGCCAATGCGAAAAGCTCGACGGGACGGCTCGACCTGCTGACGCGGACGATCACCGATGGCGGCACCGAATTCGACCGCATTCCCGACGGCTACCGCGGCCCGCTCTTCGCCGAGATCTGCCCGCGCTCGTTCTCGGTGCTGGTGCGGCCCGGGATGCGGCTCAACCAGGTGCGGTTCCGCGCCGGGCGGACCGCGCTCGACGACGCGGCCCTGCGGGCGCTGCACGCGCGCGTGGGGCTGGTCGGCGGCGAGCCCGTGATCGACGGCGGCCTCGGCTTCTCGGTCGATCTGCGCCCCGCCGCGGGCGACCGTATCGGCTGGCGGGCCAAGCCGCACACGGGGGTGATCGACCTCGACCGGATCGGCGCCTATGATCCGGCCGAGTTCTGGGACGAGCTCTACGCCCGTGACGGGCGGCTCATCCTCGACCCCGGCGCCTTCTACATCCTCGTCTCGCGCGAGGCGGTGACGATCCCGCCCGACCATGCCGCCGAGATGGCGCCCTACCTCGCGATGGTGGGCGAGTTCCGCGTGCACTACGCGGGCTTCTTCGACCCGGGCTTCGGCTGGGCCGGCGCCGGGGGCGCGGGATCGCGGGGCGTGCTCGAGGTGCGCTGCCACGAGGCCCCGTTCGTGCTGGAGGACGGACAAGTCGTGGGCCGGCTGGTCTTCGAGAGGATGCGCGCGGTGCCCGACCGGCTTTACGGCGCCGACCTCGCCTCGAACTACCAGGGCCAGGGGCTGAAGCTCTCGAAGCACTTCCGGGCCTGACCCGGCACCGCGCGGGCGGGGCGCGGACAGGGTCGAAGACCGGGGGCGCCGCCCCCGGCCCCCCGGGATATTTCCGCCAGTGAGAGACGGGCGGTTCGAGAAGCGGGCGGTTCGGGAGACGGGCGGTTCAGCGCATCCGGCGCAGGAGCCGCGCGGTCTGCCGGGCGCGTTTCGCGGCCGCGCGCGCCTCGGCCGCCGCCCGCGGATCGACCGGCCCGGAGGGCGGCGCGTCCGGCCCGGGCGGCGTGCGGCGCCCGAAGGCCGCGAAGGCGCGTCCCACGTCGAGGTTGACGACGCGGCGGATCACCGCGTTGACGACCATGGTCACGATCCGGTCGAGCGTCATCGGCGGGCCCTCCCCTCAGTCCTCGAACATCTCGGTCTGCCCGGCGATATCCTCGCCCTCGTCGTCGGTCTCGCGCTGGGTTCCGGGCAGGGCGCGGTTGTCGAGAAGCCCCGCCTGGCGCAGCTCCTTCAGGCCGGGCAGATCGCGCGCGGTCTCGAGCCCGAAGTGATCGAGGAACTGCTCGGTGACCACGAAGGTGACCGGCCGGCCGGGCGTCATCCGGCGGCGCCCGAAGCGGATCCATTCAAGCTCCAGGAGCTGGTCCACGGTGCCGCGGCTCACGGCGACGCCCCGGATCTCCTCGATCTCGGCGCGGGTCACCGGCTGGTGGTAGGCGATGATCGCGAGCGTCTCGATCGCAGCGCGCGACAGCTTGCGGGTCTCGACCTGTTCCTTCTGCATGAGGAAGCCGAGGTCGGGCGCGGTGCGGATCGCCCAGGCGTCGCCCACGCGCACCACCTGCACCCCCCGGCCCTCGTAGCGCCGGCGCAGAAGCTGCAGCGCCTCGGCCGGGTCGCAGCCGTGCGGCATCCGGGCCGCCATCTCGGCCACCGTCACCGGCTCGGCCGAGGCGAAGAGGATCGCCTCGACCATGCGCTCCTGCTCGGCCAGCGGCGGCGCGGCAAAGAGGCTCTGTTCCCCCTCGCTCATGCGGGTTTCCGGCGGATGGCGATGGGGGCGAAGGTCTCGGACTGGCGCAGCTCGATCTGGCCCTGCCGGGCGAGTTCGAGCGAGGCGGCAAAGGTCGCCGCGGTCGCCGAACGGCGACGCGCGGGATCGGCTCCCCAGCCCTCGGGCAGGTAACTGACGAGATCGGTCCAGTCGCCGGCAAAACCGATCAGCCCCCGCATCCGCTCGAGCGCCTGCTCCATGGTGAAGACGGCGTGGCGGTCGAACTGGAAGGGGCGGAATTCGTCGCGGGTACGGATGCGGGCATAGGCCTGCATCAGGTCGAGAAGCGTCGCCGAATAGACCACGCGGCGATGGCGCGTCACATCCTCGGGGATGCCGCGCGCGAAGAAATCGCGCCCCTTCTGGTCGCGCGCCATGAGCTGGGCCGAGGCGTTGCGCATCGCCTCGAGCCTTTCGAGCTGGAAGGCGAGATGGGCGGCGAGATCCTCGCCCGAGGGCCCATCCTCGGTCGGGTCCGGGGGCAGGAGAAGCCGCGACTTGAGAAAGGCGAGCCAGGCCGCCATCACCAGATAGTCGGCGGCCAGTTCGATGCGCAGCGCCTTGGCCTGCGCCACGAAGGCCAGATACTGTTCGGCCAGTTGCAGGACCGAGATGCGGCGCAGATCGACCTTCTGGGTGCGCGACAGCATCAGCAGCAGGTCGAGCGGCCCCTCGTAGCCATCGACATCGACGATCAGCGCCTCGGCCGCAAGCCGCGCGCCCACATCGAAGGGAGCCACGGAGAAATCCTCGGCGTCAGGCATGGGCGGTTCCCGGCATCAGAGCCTCAAACTCGGCAACGAGGGCGCGGCTGTCAACCGGCTCGGGCGCCCGTCGGCGGGCGAGGGCCGCCTGAGCGCGGGCGCAGGCGGCGGGCGTCAGCGTTCCGGCGGCGGCGAGGACCGCCTCCATCTCGGCGCGCGCGCCGTTGCAGTGCAGCGCGATGTCGCAGCCCGCGGCGATCGCCGCCCCGGCGCGGTCGCCGATGGTGCCGGGCAGAGCCTGCATCGAGAGATCGTCCGACAGGAGAAGCCCGCCGAACCCGATCACCTCGCGGATGACGCCGATCGCGGCGGGCGAGACGGTCGCCGGGCGGTCGGGGTCGATCGCCTCATAGACCACATGCGCGGTCATCGCGGCCGGCAGGTCAGAGAGGGCCGCGAAGGGCGCGAAGTCCGACGCCAGATCGGCGCGGGCGGCGGCGACGCGCGGCAGGCCGATGTGGCTGTCCACCGCGGCGCGGCCGTGTCCGGGGATGTGCTTCATGACCGGCAGGACGCCCCCGGCCAGCAGGCCCTCGGCGCAGGCGCGGGCGGCGGGGACCACCTCTTCGGCCTGGGTCGCAAAGCAGCGGTTGGCCAGAAAGGGATGGGTCAGCGGGCCCGCGACATCGGCCGTGGGCGCGCAGTTGCCGTCGATGCCGACGGCGCGAAGCTCGGCCGCGATCAGCCGATAGCGCAGCCAGACCGCGCGCGCCTGCGCCTGCGGCCCCTGCGCGGCGGTTGCGGCCATCTGATCCGCCGGGGGCAGCCATTCGCGCCAGTGCGGCGCGCGCAGGCGCTGGACGCGCCCGCCTTCCTGATCCACGAAGACCGGCGCATCGCGGCCGACGGCCTCGCGCAGCGCGCCGGTCAGCCGGCGCAGCTGGTCCGGGGTCTCGACGTTGCGGGCAAAGAGGATGAAGCCCCAGGGGTCGGCGTCCCGGAAGAAGGCCGTCTCGGCGGGCAAAAGCCGCGGCCCCTCGCAGCCGAGGATCGCGGCCGCCTGACCCATTCAGCGCACCTGAGCCGGCACGCAGTTGGCGCCTTCGGCCAGAAGCGCCTCGCAGAAGCTGCGCGCGTCGGCCAGATCCGCAAAACCCGCGACGCGCAACCGGTAGAAGGTGTTGCCGCCGCTTTCGGCCTTCTGCACGACGCGATCCTTGCCCTCCATCAGGGCACCGAAGCGCTCGGCGATGCGGTCCCACTCGGCGCGGGCGGTCTCGGGCGTATCAAAGGCGCCAAGCTGCACCAGGCGCGCCCCCTCGGGCAGGCTTTCCGGGGCGACCTCCCGCGCGCTGCCGCGTCCGGCCAGAGCCTCGGCCACCGCGGCGGCGGCCGCCTCGGCCATGGCGTCGCCATCGGGGGCGTCGGGCACGTAGCTCGCGGTGTGCAGCTGCGCCGGTCGGTCGTGGCGCGCCTCGGGCCGCATCGGCGGGCGCAGCGAGCGGGCAACGCCCGGCACGCTGGCCGGGATCACCACGGCCGGCGCGGCCTCGGCCGCGGCCACCGGGACGGCGTCGGGATCGGGCGCCACCGGTTCGTCCGCCGCGAGCGGATCACCCGAGAGCGGCGCGGCCACCGGCCCGTCCATGCCGGCGGCGAGTTCGCCCATCGGAACCGCCTGCGGGCCGAGATCGGCCGGGGCGGGCGCAAGCCGCAGCTCACCGGGCGGGGGCGCGGCCTCGCCTTCGGCGGCGATGGCGTTGACCGCCAGCCCCTGATGCGCGGCAAGCTCGCCGCCCGGCGCGTCCGGCGCGACCCGGGCCGGCCCCTCGAGCGCCCGGATGACCGGAATGCCGGTCACGTCGCGCACCGCAAGCCGATAGCCCCAGACCCCCAGACCGACCACCAGCGCAAGCGAGGTCAGCGCCCCTGCCCCGTTGACCAGCCGCTGAAAACCCGCGCCCCGGTCCGATCCGTACGGATCGTCCGCCGCGAATTCCCCGAATTCCACGTCCGCCATGCCCTGCCTCGCCCGCGCGCCGCGATGCGCGCGTCCTTGCTGCCCGTCCCCGGCGAGGTGCGCGTTTGTCAGCGCATCTCTTCCGCCGGGGTCACGCCAAGGATACCAAGGCCGGCGGAAATGACAACGCCCGTGGCGCGGGCCAGCGCGATCTTGGCCTGACTTGTGGCCGCATCGTCCTGAACGAAGCGCAGATCCGCCTCTTCGTTGCCGCGGTGCCAGAGCGCGTGCAGCTCCGAGGCAAGGTCGTAGAGATAGAAGGAGATCCGGTGCGGCTCGTGCCCGCGGGCGGCGATCTCGACCTGGCGCGGCCAGTCGGCGATCTTGCGCATCAGCGCGAGTTCGGCGGGATGCGCGAGTTTCGACAGGTCCGCCGCGGCAAGCGTCGCGTCGTCGGCCGCGATCCCCATCTCGGCCGCGCGGCGCAGCACCGAACGCACGCGGGCATGGGCGTATTGCACGTAGAAGACGGGGTTGTCCTTGGACTGTTCGAGCACCTTGTCGAAATCGAAGTCGAGCGGCACGTCGTTCTTGCGGGTGAGCATGATGAAGCGGGTCACATCCGCGCCGGCCTGCTCGACCACGTCGCGCAGGGTGACGAAGGTGCCGGCGCGCTTGGACATCTTGAACGGCGCGCCGTCCTTGAAGAGCTTGACGAGCTGGATGAGCCTGACCTCGAGCGGCACCCGGCCCTCGGACAGCGCGGCCACCGCCGCCTTCATCCGCTTGACATAGCCGCCGTGGTCGGCGCCCAGCACGTCGATCAGCAGATCGAAGCCGCGCTCGATCTTGTCCCAGTGGTAGGCGATGTCGGGGGCGAAGTAGGTCCAGGACCCGTCCGACTTGCGCACCGGGCGGTCGGTGTCGTCGCCGTAGGCGGTCGAGCGGAAGAGCGTCTGCTCGCGTTCCTCCCAGTCGTCGGTCAGCTCGCCCTTCGGCGCCTCGAGCGTGCCCTCGTAGACGAGGCCGAGCCCGCGCAGCCGGTCGAGCGCCGCCTCGATCCGGCCGGTGCCGTAGAGCGCCTTCTCGGACGAATAGACATCCATCGTCACGCCCAGGGTGCCGAGATCCTCGCGGATCATCGCCATCATGCGCTCGGTGGCGAAGGCGCGCACCTCGGCCAGCCAGTCGGATTCGGGACGGTCGAGAAGGCTCGTGCCGTATGTCTGCCTGAGCGCCTCGCCCACCGGGATCAGGTAGTCACCGGGATAGAGCCCCTCGCGGATCTCGGGCTCGAGCCCGTTGGCCTCGCGGTAGCGCTCATAGGCCGAGCGCGCCAGCACATCGACCTGCGCGCCGCCGTCGTTGATGTAGTATTCGCGCGTGACGGCGTGGCCGGTGAAGGCCAGCAGATTGGCCAGGGCGTCGCCGAAGACCGCGCCGCGCACGTGGCCCACATGCATCGGTCCGGTCGGGTTGGCCGAGACGAACTCGACGTTGACCTTGCGCCCCTGCCCGAGGCGTGAGCGCCCGAAGTCCCGGTTCGCGGCCAGCGCCGCGCGCAGCACCCCGGCCCAGACCTCCGGGGCGAGGCGCAGGTTGATGAAGCCGGGGCCGGCGACCTCGGCCGAGGTGACGCGCGGGTCGGAGGCCAGCCGGCGGGTCAGGGCCTCGGCGATGTCGCGGGGCTTGAGGCCGGCGGGCTTGGCCAGCACCATCGCGGCGTTGGTCGCCATGTCGCCGTGCGCGGCGTCGCGCGGCGGTTCGACTGCCACCGCCGCGGTGTCGAGACCGGCCGGCAGCTCGCCCGCCGCCGCCATCGCGCCCAGCGCCTCCACGACCAGGCCGCGGATATCGGAAAAGAGGTTCATCTGCGCATCCCCCAGATCAGCCCCGGCCATGCCAGAGGCGCCGCGCGCCGTCAATGCCGGGGGCGGCCCGTCCCTTCGCGCGGGCCGCACAGACGCTCGTGCTCCTGAAGCGCGAAGCGGTCGGTCATCCCCGCCACATAGTCGAGCACGACCCGGGCGAGTTCGGTCCGGTCGCGCGCCCGTGCCACGTCGGCCCGCCATTCGGCCGGCAGCCGCGCCGGATCCTCGAGGAAGAGGGGGAAGAGGTCGTTGACCACCGCCGTCACCCTCTGCCGCTCCACCACCACCGAAGGGGCGCGATACATGCGGTTGAAAAGAAACGACTTGATCGCCTTGAGGTTCTGGTAGAGCGGCTTCGAGAAGCGGATCACCGGACCGTCCATGGCGCGGATCTCGTCCACCGAGGACGGCCGCGCGCTGTCCAGACGGTTGCGGGCCACGGCGATCACATCCTCGACCATCACCCCGAAGACGCGGCGCAGCGCCTCGTGCCGGCGCCGGGACGGATCGAGCCCCGGCCAGAGCCGGTCCACCTCGGCGAAGGCCGGCCCGGTGACCGGCAGCTCCATGAGGTCGGTCTCGGTGAAGAGCCCCGCCCGCAGGCCGTCGTGCAGGTCATGGTGGTTGTAGGCCACGTCGTCGGCCACGGCGGCGACCTGCGCCTCGGCGCTGGCGAAGGTTCCAAGCTCGAGGTCCCATTCGGCGTTCACCTCGGCCAGCGCGTAGGGCCAGGGCGGCGCGATCGGCCCGTTGTGCTTGGCGATGCCCTCGAGCGTCTCCCAGGTCAGGTTCAGCCCGTCGAAGCCGGCGTAGTGCCGCTCCAGCCGGGTGACGATCCGCAGCGCCTGCGCGTTGTGGTCGAAGCCGCCGTAGGGCGCCATCAGCTCGGCCAGCGCGTCCTCGCCGGTGTGGCCGAACGGCGGGTGGCCGAGGTCATGGGCCAGCGCCACCGCCTCGGCCAGGTCGGTGTTCAGCCCCAGATGCCCGGCGATGGTGCGCGCGACCTGCGCCACCTCGATCGTGTGGGTGAGCCGGGTGCGGTAATAGTCGCCCTCGTGCTCGACGAAGACCTGGGTCTTGTGCTTCAGCCGCCGGAAGGCCGAGGAATGGATGATCCGGTCCCGGTCGCGCTGGAAGGGCGAGCGGAAGGTGGACATCGCCTCGGGGTGCAGGCGGCCGCGGCTGTCTTCGGGCCGGCAGGCGTAGGGGGCAAGCGACATGAGGGCCTGTTCTTGAGCGGGCTTTCGCGTCATCCTATATGGCGTTTGTCACCGCAAGGATACCGGGTGCCGTCATGGAACTGACCCTGCCGCCGAAAGTCACGCCCCGCGCCTTCGCGCGGCTGGCCGAGATCAACGCCGCGAACGGCGCGCGCCAGGCGCTGCGCGTGGCCGTGACCGGGGGCGGCTGCTCGGGGTTCCAGTACGACATCCGCCTCGACGAACCGGTCGCGGACGATCTGGTGCTCGAGGGCGCGGGCCAGAAGGTGGTGGTGGACAGCACCTCGCTGCCCTTCCTCGCCAACGCCACCATCGACTTCTCCGACGAACTCATCGGGGCGCGCTTCGTGATCGACAACCCGAACGCCACCGCCTCCTGCGGCTGCGGCACCTCCTTCTCGATCTGACCTCCATGCGCGAGCACCTGCGGCTGCATCCGGCCCGCATCCTGAGCCGGGCGGAGTTTGCGGTCCGCGCGGCGTGGTTCGCCTCGGCGGCGGGGCTGTTTCTCGCGCTCTCGCTGGGGCTCGGGGTGCTGGGCTACCACACCTTCGCAGGCTTCACCTGGGTGGACAGCCTGCTCAATGCCGCGATGATCCTCACCGGCATGGGTCCGGTCTCGCAGCTGCCGACCGATCAGGCCAAGATCTTCGCGACCGCCTATGCCGTCTATTCCGGGCTGGCCTTCACCTCGGTCAGCGCGATCCTGCTCTACCCCTTCGTGCAGAGGATGGTGCAGTTCCTGCACGCCACCCCGCCGGCCGCGGAAACCGAGGACGGGGCGCCCCCACCACACACGGACGCCCCGCCCTCGCCCGGCGCCTGAGACCGTCCCTAGCCGGCCGGGCAGAGTTCGGGCACGGGCGCGCAGGCGGCGGGCCGGCCGGTCAGGCGGCCGGCGACCATCGCCTCGCGGGTCTCGATGGCCAGGGTCTGGGCGCGGTGCAGGCCGCGGGCGCGCACCAGGATGCCGTGGCCGCCCGGGTCCGCGACCAGCACATAGCAGAGCGCGCCGCGGCAGAAGGGATCGCTGACGGTCAGGGTATCGTCGGCCAGAACCGGGCCGGCCACGGGCAGGAGGACGAGGGAAAGGGCAAGGGTGCGCGCAAGGGCGCGGGAACGGAAAGCAAACATGATGGGCTCCAAAGTCCGGGGATCGCGGGGGCAAGGCCCCCGCGACCGGAAAGCTGTTGACTGGATCACTGCACAACGTCCCGGAGGCAATCTCGGGGACAGGAGAAGAGTGGCACGAATCGGGCTTTACGTAAGGTCAGGAATTCATGGCCTCGCCCCGGTCCGCGCCGGGGAGGCCGGCCGGCCCCTCCGTCACGCCACGCCGCCGCTCACGCCCCCGCCCGCAGGATATTGCACAGCGCGCGCCGCACGACGCGGTCGTCGGCCACCTGGCCGGCCCGCACGGTGAAGCTGATCCGGGCGCGGCTGCCCTTGCCGGTCGCGGTCACGGTCGCGCGCAGGTGCTGGGTCCGGCCCGATCCCGAGGTCTCCTGCCAGGCGTCCACCCGCCCGCGCCCCGGGTCGGCGGCCACGCCGGAATAGCCGTCGGCGCGCATCCGGCGCGCGATGCGCTTGAGCGCGCTGCCCGCCTCGACGCCGGGAAGATCCTGCTCGGCGCTGAAGGTCAGGCCGGTGACCAGCGGCACCCCGGCCACTGCAAAGCTCGACTCGCACTGGCCCGCGCGCGCGGCCCCGGCCGCCGCCAGCATCAGCGCCGCGACCGTCGCGGCACGGGTCATCCTCTTGAACGTTCTCACCTGTGATCTCCGACAGAACCCCCATGGCGACAATGGCTTGGGCGGTCCTTCTGTCGAGTGGGGAATACCCGCCCCGCCAAGGCCCCGGCACGACCGGGCTTGCGCCGGCGCGCGGCGGCGCCGATGATCGCGCACCCGAACCGGTGGACGCCATGCGCATCGCAAGTTTCAACATCAACGGCATCAAGGCGCGGGCCGAGGCCCTGCCCGACTGGCTGGACGCGGCACGGCCCGACGTGGTGCTGCTGCAGGAGATCAAGTCGGTGGACGACGCCTTCCCGCGCGACCTCTTCGAACGGCGGGGCTATGCGGTCGAGACCCACGGCCAGAAGGGGTTCAACGGCGTCGCGATCCTGTCGCGGCTGCCGCTCTCGGACCTCGTTCGCGGCCTGCCCGGCGACCCCTCCGACGATCAGGCGCGCTGGATCGAGGCCACGGTGACCGGCGCCCGCCCGATCCGGGTCTGCGGTCTTTACCTCCCGAACGGCAATCCGGCGCCGGGGCCGAAATACGACTACAAGCTTGCGTGGATGGCGCGCCTGCGGTCGCGGGCGGCCGAACTCCTCGCGACCGAGACCCCGGTGGTGCTGGCCGGCGACTGGAATGTCATCCCCCAGGACGAGGACGCCGCCCGCCCCGAGGCCTGGCGCGAGGACGCGCTCGCGCTCCCCGAAAGCCGCGCGGCCTTCCGCCGGATCCTCCACCTCGGCTATGCCGACGCCTACCGGCTGCGCGACCAGCGCCCCGGCGCCTACAGCTTCTGGGACTATCAGGCGGCCGCCTGGGAAAAGAACAACGGCATCCGCATCGACCATGTGCTGCTGTCGCCGCAGGCGGCCGACCTTCTGGACGGGGCCGGCATCGACAAGGCGGTGCGCGGCGGGGACAAGCCCTCCGACCATGTGCCGGTCTGGGTCGACCTCGCGGCCTGATCCCCTCTTACTGGCGGAAATATCCCGGGGGTGCGGGGGCAGAGCCCCCGCCCGTCACCGGCCGAGGCCCCAGCGCGCCTCGTTGGCCTCGATCGCGCGGATGCGCTCGGCGGTCGGCGGATGGGTCATGAGCCAGGCCGGGGCCGCGGCCCCTGCCCCGGTCAGACGCTCGAGCTTGGCGAACAGCGACTTCTGCGGCCCGGTGCCGATGCCGGCCTTGACGAGCAGCGCCGAGGCGTAGGCATCGGCCTCGTATTCGTCGCGCCGCGACAGCCGGGCGGCCAGAAGGGTGGTCAGGAACCCGGCGATCCAGGCGCCGAGACCCGGAAGGAGGCGCCCGAGCAGCGTCGCCAGCATCAGCCGCAGCGCGTTCTGGCCCGAGAAGTCGATCATCCGCCGGCGGGAATGGCCCAGCGCGACATGGCCAAGCTCATGCGCGATCACGCTGGCCAGTTCCTCGGCGCTCACCTCGCCGTCGCGGAACTTCCGGTAGAAGCCCCGGGTGATGAAGATGCGGCCGTCCGGCGCGGCCAGTCCGTTCACCGGATCGACGTCGTAGAGATGCACCGGCACCTCGGGCACGTCGAGCGCGCGCGCCAGCCGCCTGCGCACCGGGTCGAGCGCGGGATCGGACAGCGGCCGGGACCGCGCGTTCAGTTCGGCCCGCAGCCGCCAGGCCGAGAAATGCCACATGGCAAGGCCATAGAGCACGATCAGCAGGAACGGCATGAACTTCAGCATGAGGCCGATATGGCGGCGGCGGCCCCCGCCTTCAAGCGGTCCGGCCGCGCGATCGGCGCAGGAGCACGCGCAGCCACCACCCGAGGCCGATCATCGCCCCGAGCCCGGCGAGGAAGCCCAGCGCCGAGCCCAGAAGCTCGGTCGCGGCCCCGAGATTGGCCGCAAAACCGAAACCGGTCCCGAGATAGAGCGCGACCCAGAGCGCCTCGCCCAGCGCCGACATGACGAGGAAGCGCCCCGGCGTGAAATCCGCGGCCCCGGCCACGAAGTTGAGCCAGGGACCGAGGGCGCTGAAGAGCCAGCGGGTCAGGAACACCGCCCAGTCGCCCCGGTCCTGCAGGAGCCCGCGCACGCGCCCGATCACCTTCGCCCGCGACGGGCTGGCCGAGAGCCGGCGCAGGAGCGGCGGGCCGGCCCGGCGGGCAACCCAGAATCCGGCCTGGTCGCCGAGGACCGCCCCGCCGAACGCCGCCGTCGCCGCCTGCCAGAGCACCAGATCCCCGGCCGCGGCGAAGGCGCCCCCGGTCAGCATCACCAGCGAGGCGGGCATCGGGATCGCGAGGCACGACAGGAAGGTGGACAGCGCCAGCACCCAGAGGCCGTGCACGGGCACCAGGGCCATCACCCAGTCGGTCACGCCGCTCATGGTCCGGCCGCCGGCGGCGGCGCGCGGCGCGCCGCCTCGATCAGCGCCCAGACCTCGTCCAGGACCTGCGCCAGAGGCACGCCCCGGCTGGCGGCGATCTGCTCCAGCGTCACCGGCCCGCCCTGCGGCGCAAGGCCCAGCCCCTCGCGCAGCGCGTCGGGCGCAAGGCCCCAGCTGCGCGCGACGTAGCGCGGCGTCATCCAGCCTTCGAGGCGCTGGTCCCGATGCGCCGGGTCCGACCAGTAGACCGTCGAGACGATCAGCCGGGTCAGGAAGAACAGCATCACCGACGAGGCCGCGACAAAGGCCAGAAGCGCAATCCGGTGACGGCGCCAGAGGAAGCGCAGGCCGCGCCTCATGCCAGCGCCCTCATGGCGCGGCTCAGCCCGTCGAGCGTCAGCGGAAACATCCGGCCCTCGAAGATGGCGCCGATCATCGCCACCGACTGCGCGTGCCGCCACTGGTCCTCGGGCAGCGGATTGAGCCAGACGCTTGCGGGCCAGCGGTCCCGGGCACGCTCCAGCCACAGCCGTCCCGGCTCGGGGTTCCAGTGTTCGCTGGCCCCGCCCGGATGGGTGATCTCGTAGGGCGACATGCTGGCATCGCCCACGAACAGGCATTTCCAGTCCCGCCCGTAGGTGCGCAGCACCTCCGCCGTCGGGGTCTGGCCGTCGCGGCGCCGGCGGCTGTCGTGCCAGACGCCTTCGTAGAGGCAGTTGTGGAAATACCAGTGTTCGAGGTGCTTGAACTCGGATCGCGCCGCCGAGAACAGCTCCTCGACCCGACGGACATGCTCGTCCATCGACCCGCCCACGTCGAGAAAGAGCACCACCTTGACCGCATTCCGGCGCTCGGGGCGGGTCTGCACGTCCAGCCAGCCCTGGCGTGCGGTGGCACGGATGGTCCCGTCCAGATCCAGCTCTTCGGCCGCGCCGTCCCGCGCCCAGCGCCGCAGCCGCCGCAGCGCCACCTTGATGCTGCGCGTGCCGATCTCGACCCGGTCGTCGAGATCGCGGAACTCGCGCCGGTCCCAGACCTTGACGGCGCTGCGGCGGCGGCCGGTGTCCTGGCCGATGCGCACCCCCTCCGGGTTGTCGCCGAAGGCGCCGAAGGGCGAGGTGCCGGCGGTCCCGATCCATTTCGACCCGCCCTGGTGGCGGCCCTTCTGTTCGGCCAGCCGCTGGCGCAGCGTCTCCATCAGCGCCTCGAAGCCGCCCAGCGACCGGATCGCCGCGCGTTCCTCGGCGCTGAGGTACTTTTCGCCCAGCCGTTCAAGCCAGTCCCGCGGCAGGTCGAGCGCCTCGAGGACCTCGGCCTCGCCGATCCGGCCGAGGTTGCGGAAGGCGCGCCCGAAGGCGCGGTCGAAGCGGTCCAGATGACGCTCGTCCTTCACCATCGCGGTGCGGGCGAGGTGGTAGAAGCCGTCCACGTCGAGCGTGACGATCCCCGCCGCCATGCCTTCGAGAAAGGCGAGGTATTCGCGCGGGCTGACCGGCACGCCCTCGGACCTCAGCGCATGGAAGAACGGCAGGAACATCGGCACTCCGGGGACACGACCGCGATCATCGCAGTCTGCCGGACAAGCACAAGCCCCCGGGCACCGGCCGCCGCGTCAGGCCAGCAGACGCTCGACCCCGATGGTCAGGAACAGGCCGACGAGCCCGAAGAGAATCGCGTGGACGAGCGCGTACTGCCACTTGTCGAAGCGGTTGCCGCCGCGGCGCGACGCGCGCACCCAGCCGAAACCGGCGCCCAGAAGAAGTCCAGCGATCACGATCATCGGCGTCCTGCCTTGCCTGCGGTCCTCAGCGCGCCGCCAGTCCCGCGATCTCCGCCGCCCGGGCCTGTGCCGCCGGGCCAAACCCATAGCGCCCCCAGACCAGACTGTCGAGCCTGACGGCATCGGCTTCGGCGCGCTGTCCGGCGGCCGCCAGCGCCTCGGCGCGGATGGCGAGCGCGGTGGACAGAAGGGCGGCGTTCTCGGCCTGAAGGGCGACCGGAGCCGCCGCCGTGGCGAGGGCCAGCGCATCGGGGTACTGGCCGGCGCCCAGCGCGAAGGCCGCAAGCTGGACATCGGCGTGGGCGGCCTGAATCCGGGTGAGCGGGCTTGCGTGAAGGATCGCGCTGGCGCGCAGGAAGGCCTCGAGCGCCCGTTCGGGCGAGCGGGCAAGGAGCAGGCGACCGAGCGCGAACCAGGCAAAGCCCGCGCGGCCGTCGCGCCAGCCCCGATCCTCGGCGATGGCAACGGCACGCTCGGCGGCGGAGATGCGGTCCTGAAGGCCGCGGGTGCCGCCCAGCGCGCTGTTGATCGCCTCGACGAAGGCGGGCGGCGTCTC
Source organism: Pseudomonadota bacterium (assembly GCA_049324535.1). GTDB lineage: Bacteria > Pseudomonadota > Alphaproteobacteria > Rhodobacterales > Rhodobacteraceae > JBMOOG01. The sequence continues at coordinate 98,726 of JBMOOG010000007.1, forward strand.
CGGCGCGCCCCAGGCCGACCCGCGCCGGCCGGCCGGGTTCAGCCGGTCGAGGATCGCGGGCAGGCGCGCCGCGACCTCGGCCTCGGTCATGCCGTTCGCCAGTTCGGGCGCGTAGTGGACCCGCAGGATCAGCATGTCGAAGCCGGTCAGGACCGACTGGAAGTTGTCGTCGTTGAACACCGAGTCGGGCAGCCGGAAGAGATCGTTGAGCGGACCCAACGCCTGCGCCAGCTCCTCGTGCAGGCAGTCGCGGATTTCCTGCGGCGAGGTGTCCGACGGGATGAAGAGCGTCGCCGCCTCGCGCCGGGTGAGGGTCGTCCAGTCGAGGCGGGCGCCGCCCCGGGCGGCGCGGTACTCGGCAAAGCTGCCGACGCGGGGCGCGACGAAACAGGCCGCCTGCGGCACCGCGGCGCGCAGCCGGCTGCGGGGCAGGAACTCGACGCGGATCTGCGCGCCGTCGAGGGGGCCCTCGGCGATGTCGAGCCCGGCCTCGGCGCGCAGACGGGCCAGAAGACGGCGCAGGTCGGCCCGGGCCGCCGCCGGCACCGGACCGGTCATCGCCACGCGGATCGGCCCCTCGAACCGCGAGAGCACCGGCACCGCGCGCCCGCTTTCCATGCGGAACACCAGCTCGCGATAGTCCTGCGCGATCTGGGCGTTCGGGCGTTGCGGCGGCACCGGGCGCGGCGGGCCGAAGACCACCGCCGGCAGATCGCGCGGCGCGCCGGGGACCGGCGGCGGGCCGGACGTCCCCCCGCAGGCGGCCAGCCCGAGACAGAGCGCGACGACGGCGCGCCTCATGGGCGGCGATACCGGATGAACGGCGTCACCTGGCCGATGCGGTCATAGAGCCGGCGCGCCGTGGTGTTGAACTCCTGGGTGAGCCAGTAGACCGACACCGCCCCGCGCCGGTCTGCCGCGGCATAGACCGCCTCGATCAGCGCGCGGCCCACGCCCCGGCCGCGCACCTCGGGATCGGCAAAGAGGTCCTGGAGGTAGCAGGTGTCGGCCACCGCCCAGCAGGTCCGGTGAAACAGGTAGTGCACGAGCCCGACCTGCCGGCCGCCGACCTCGGCGATCAGGCCGCGGAACTCGCCCGGCGCCCCGCTCAGCAGCCGGGCGAAGGTCGTGCGGTAGACCTCTTCGGGCACCGCGGTCTCGTAGAAGGCCAGATAGGCTGCCCAGAGCCGCCGCCATTCGGCTTCGTCGGCGTCGGTCAGGGGGCGGATGGACAGGTCGGTCATGGCATATCCGGCGCAGGGAGCCCCGACGCTAGCGGCATTGCGCCCGGATGCGAAGGGGCCTGCGATTTTTCGGCGAAAAATCGTGGCAAATCTTCGTACGAAGATTTGCGGTCAGCAGATGATCTGGAACATGCCGCTGTTGCAGAAGATCACGAACTGGTCGCCCGAGCGCACCATGTGAAAGCCGCGGGCGCGCACTTCGTCGGCGAGGCGTTCGACGCCCACCTCGCGACAGACCCAGCTGACCTTGCGCCGCACGACGCCACCCTGTCCGGCGGTTCGTGCGCTGAAGATGCGGGCGATCCACTGGTCGGACGAGGTGGGGCGGGTCATGGTCGGCATGCGGCCAGCCTGCGCGAGGACGGTTAACCAAGGGTAAACAAGGGCAAACCGGTCGAGGCCGGCCGCTTAGCGACGGGCGCGGTCCATGAAGGCGATGCGCTCCAGCAGGTGCACGTCCTGCTCGGTCTTCAGGAGCGCGCCGTGCAGCTTCGGCAGAAGCCGGGTGCCGTCCAGCGCCAGATCCTCGGGCGCCAGATCCTCGGCCAGAATCAGCCGCAGCCAGTCGAGCACCTCCGAGGTCGATGGCCGCTTCTTCAGGCCCGGCACCTCGCGCAGCGCGAAGAACTGTGCGAGTGCGGTCGACAGAAGCCGCTCCTTGATGTCCGGGAAATGCACCCGGACGATCGCGCGCAGCGTCTCCTCGTCGGGGAAGCGGATGTAGTGGAAGAAGCAGCGGCGCAGGAAGGCGTCGGGAAGCTCCTTCTCGTTGTTCGAGGTGATGATGACGACCGGGCGGTGCCGCGCGCGCACGGTCTCGCCGGTCTCGTAGACGTGGAACTCCATCCGGTCGAGCTCCTGGAGAAGGTCGTTCGGAAACTCGATGTCGGCCTTGTCGATCTCGTCGATCAGCAGCACGACCTTGGTCGGCGCCTCGAACGCCTGCCAGAGCTTGCCCTTGCGGATGTAGTTGCGCACGTCGTGCACCCGCGCATCGCCGAGCTGGCTGTCGCGCAGGCGCGAGACGGCGTCGTATTCGTAAAGACCCTGCACCGCCTTGGTGGTGGACTTCACGTGCCACTCGATCAGGGGCAGCCCGAGACTCAGCGCCACCTGGCGGGCGAGTTCGGTCTTGCCGGTTCCGGGCTCTCCCTTCACCAGTAGCGGCCGTTCCAGCGCGACTGATGCGTTCACCGCAACAGCCAGGTCGTCGGAGGCCACATAGCTGCCGGTCGAGGCGAATTTCATCGTAAACTCCGGGCTCTGCGGCGGGGCTGGTCCCGTCATAGCCGCCGGGTCACTTCGCCGCAACCCGGCCCGCGGGCCAGTGGACATCGCCACCACCTTGGTTTATGTGGGCGCCCGAGAGGTGCCCGATGACCGTGAACGAGTTGAATCGCAAGGGCGGGCGGCAGGAGGCAGGCATGAAGGCTGAGATCTTTCTCCCCGAAGACTACCGGCCGGCCGAAGACGAGCCCTTCATGAACGAGCGGCAGCTCGAATACTTCCGCCGCAAGCTGGTCGCCTGGAAGATCGAGCTTCTGGAACAGAGCGCCGAGACCCTGGAAGGGCTTCAGGACAGCGGCCGCAACGTGCCCGACATCGCCGACCGCGCCAGCGAGGAAACCGACCGCGCGCTGGAGCTGCGCACCCGCGACCGCCAGCGCAAGCTGGTGTCGAAGATCGACGCCGCGCTGCGCCGGATCGAGAACGGCGAATACGGCTATTGCGAGATGACCGGCGAGCCGATCAGCCTCAAGCGGCTGGACGCGCGCCCGATCGCCACGATGACGCTCGAGGCGCAGGAAAGGCACGAGCGTCGCGAGCGCGTGCACCGCGACGACTGACGTGGGCCCGGCCGCGGCGGCGGCGGACTTGATCTGCCGCAAGGACAGGACACCGCCGGACCCTCAGGGTGCCGGCGGTTCGTTTTCCGGGGGAACGGCATGTTGAAGGACCGGTCGGTCACCGTGCTGGGCGCGGGTGTGGCGGGGCTTGCGGTGGCGCGCGCGCTGGCGCTGCGGGGCGCGCGGGTCACGGTTCTCGAGCAGGCCCCGGCGATCCGCGAGGTGGGCGCCGGGCTGCAGGTGTCGCCCAACGGAACGCGGGTGCTCGAGGCCCTCGGACTGGGCGGGCCGCTGGCCGAGGCCGGCGAGCCCGCCCGGGCGATCGAGCTGTGCGACGGCGAAACCGGCGCGACCGTCCTGCGGATGCCGCTGGGCGCGGGCTACCGGTTCCTGCATCGCGCCGACCTGATCGCGCTGCTGGCCGATGGGGCGCGCACCGCGGGGGTCGAGATCCGGCTTCTCCAGAAGGTCGTGGCCGTCCGGCTGGGCGCGCATCCGCCGCGGCTGATCCTGGCGCAGGGACATCAGATCGAGGTTCCGCTGCTGATCGGGGCCGACGGGCTGCACAGCCTCGTGCGGCAGGCGCTCAACGGCACCGTGGCTCCGTTCTTCACCCATCAGGTGGCCTGGCGCGCCACCCTGCCGGCCGAGCCCGGAACGCCGCCCGTGGCCCGCGTCTACATGGGGCGCGGACGCCATCTGGTGACCTACCCGCTGCGCGGAGGGACGCTGCGCAACATCGTGGCGGTCGAGGAGCGCCGCAAATGGGCCGAGGAGAGCTGGTCGCTGACCGACGATCCTCTGGCGCTGCGCATCGCGTTTGCCGATTTCGCCCCCGAGGTGCGCGGGTGGCTCGACGCGATCGATACGCCGAATCTCTGGGGTCTCTTCCGCCACCCGGTGGCGCCACGCTGGCATGGCGACGGCGCGGCGATCCTGGGCGATGCCGTTCACCCCACCCTGCCGTTCCTTGCGCAGGGCGCCAACATGGCGCTGGAGGATGCCACCGTGCTGGCCCGCGCGCTGGACACGCAGGACGACACGGCGGCGGCCCTTGCGGCCTACCAGTCCGCCCGCGAGACCCGGGTGAAGCGCATCGTCGCCGCGGCCAACGCCAACGCCCGGGCCTATCACCTCGCCGGCCCGATGCGCACGCTGGCCCATCTGGGGCTGAGGGCGGTGGGGGCCTTTGCCCCCGGCGCGATGCTGAGACGGTTCGACTGGCTCTACGGCTTCGACGCGACCGCCTGACCGGACGGGCGCCTGTTCATCCTCCGTCGCCTTCCGCATCGGCACGGGCCCTCCGGAGACGGTCGGGAAAACCGGACTTTCCGTAACGTCAATTTTCCCGCATAGGTAGATCATCGGCGCATTTTTCGCGCCGAGCCTCTTCCCGACGCCATGTTCATGCCGCCGCTCCTGCCCGAGCGGCCCGAGGGAGATTTTGCCATGACCCTTTCGATCGGACGCCCCTTCCCCGACACCAGCGCCCGCGCCCGCGAGGCCCACGACCGCCGCGCGGCCGCCCTGTCGCTTGCGGCCGGACACGGCTGCGCGCTGACCCGGCCCAACGGCGAGGAAACCGCCTATGGCGCGACCTTCGCGCTGAGCTATCACAAGGGCCTGCCGCATGATGCGGGCGGGTTCGTCCACGGCCCGAGCCATGCCGCGATGGTCCGCGCCCTGACCGGGCACGAGGATGGCGCGGTCGAGACCCTGCCCCTCGGCGCCAACCGCCGGCCCGGCAGCAGCCCCGAGGCGCCGCCGCGCCACACGACCGCGCCGGGCGAAGATCCGGCGCAGCCGCTTGGCTATCGCAAGCTGACGAGCCCGCTCACCGGCCATGTCTACGAGGTGCAGGGGGCGGATGCGGCGGCGTTCACCATTGCGCCGGCGCCCCTTCTTGCCAGCGACGAGCTGGCCGCCGAGATGGCCGAGCTCTACGTGATGGCGCTCTGCCGCGATGCGCCCTTCACCGATATTGCCGCGGGCACGGCGCCGGCGAACCTTGGCGCGCTCTTCTCCGCCCTGGCCGGCATGCCCTGGCTGAACGGCAGCCACGTCCCGCAGACGGCGTCCGAGGCGCGGCGCCTTGCGGCCCGCGGGGTGCTCGGCAGCACCGGCGATCTCTTCCGCGGCTCGACCCCCGGCGCGAAGGCCGGGCACTGGATGTCGCAGTTCCTGCTGGTCGGCAACGACAACACGCGGTTCGAGTTCCTTCAGCCGAACGGCACCGCCGCCTCGCCCGGCCCGGCCGGCCCGGATTTCCGCGGGACATTCGCCGAGTTCCGCGCCAACGACGGGTTCATCCTCTACGGCACGCAGATCATCGACCAGCGGTCGATCGTGGCGCGCGAGGGCGTGGATTACATGACCGACTGGGCCAGCTGGCTCGACTGCCAGAACGGGGTCGATTTCAACAACCTCGACCTCTTCCGCAACCGCAGGCGCTATCTGACCACGCCGCGCGACATCGCGACCTACGTGCACTACGACGCGCTCTATCAGGCCTATCTGAACGCCTGCCTCATCATGCTGGCCGACCCGGCCTTCGCCAAGGACCGGGGCCTGCCGGAAACGGCCAGCCGCACCCGCGCGGCCTTTGCGTCCTTCGGCGGGCCGCACATCCTGTCGCTGGTGACCGAGGTGGCGACGCGGGGGCTCAAGGCCGTGTGGCGGCAGAAATGGCTGCATCATCGCCGCGCCCGTCCCGAGGTCGTGGCCGCGATGCTGACGCTGCACGCGAACGATCCCGGCCGGATCTCCGACCCGGCGCTGGCAGCCGCGCTCACCGCGCTGCGCGCGAGGATCCCGCAGGTCATCCTCGACGCCGTGGCCGCCCACAACGCCGTGCAGAATGCCGCCTCGCGGTTCACGCCGGTGGCGCCGCCCGACCCCGGCCTTCCGGTGATCGATCCGGCGCGCAATTACCTGCTGCCGATGGCCTTCCCGGAGGGGTCGCCCACGCATCCGGCCTATGGCGCGGGGCATGCGACGGTCGCCGGGGCCTGCGTGACCATGCTCAAGGCCTTCTTCGAGATGACCGACCCCGATGGCAGCCCCCGCCCCTGGCCGCACACGCCGCTTGTCCCGCGGCTGAAGGAGGCGGAAGGGGGCGAACTGGTCCCCGATCCGGCGGCGCCGGCCCTGACCATCGCGGGCGAACTCGACAAGCTCGCGGCCAACATCGCCATCGCCCGCAACATCGCCGGCGTGCACTACTACACCGACTATTTTGAATCGCTCCGGCTGGGCGAGCGGATCGCGGTCTCGGTCATCGCCGACCAGATGGGCATGTACGGCGAGCCGGTGAGCGTCGCCTTCACCAGCTTCGACGGCGATTCGATGCGGCTGACCGGCACCGGCGGCGGCACCCATCTGGCCATCACCGGCCCCGGCGGCGCGCCCGTGACCGCCGCGGACTGGTACGGACGCTACGGCACCTGACCGGGGCGGCCGGGCCTCAGGCCGCGGGACCGGCCAGGGCCTTGCCGAGCCGCGGCAGGTAGGCCTTCTTCAGAAGCGGGCGCAGCCCACGGGGTGCGCCCGCGATCCGTTCGGCCTCGGCCGCGACCCGCGCCACCGCGGCGGCCACCCGGTCGGGCGACCGGAGCCAGAGATCCGTCAGGAAGGCGTCCGGATGCAGGGCCCGGAGCCCCAGACCCGAAAGACTGGTGCGCGGGAAGTCGCGCAGGTTCAGGGTCACGATCACCCCGGCCCCGGCCTTGATCGCCGCGGCGAGGACATGGCGGTCGGCCGGATCGGGAAGGTCATAGGCGGCCTCGGCCGCCCGTTCCTCCTCGGCGGTCAGCGGCACCATCGCCTGCGGGAACCGCCGGTTCAGCGCCGCGGCCTCGGCCTGCGGATCGCCGCCCTCGCGCAGCGCCGCCAGCACCCATTCCCGCTCGATCCTCGGCGACCAGAGCGGCGCGAACAGCCCCGCCTCGGCGACGGCCAGGAGAATCTCGCGCAGCACGGTCGGATAGAGCACGCAGGCGTCGAGAACGGCCTTCATCCGTCCAGCCGGAAGAAGAGCGCCTTGAGATAGCCGCTCTCGGCCAGCTGCGGCAGTTGCGGGTGGTCGGGCCCGGCAAACCCGGTGTGCAAGAGCTGGCCGCGCCGCCCGCCGCGCCCGATCCCGCGCGCGCTGGCGTTGCGGAACGCCGCCAGATCCGCGGCGTGCGAACAGGAGCAGAGCCCGAGAAAGCCGCCGGGCGCGACCAGCGGGGCCGCAAGCCGCGCCACCCGCTCATAGGCCCGGAGCCCCGCTTCGAGCGCCGCCCTGGTCGGCGCGAAGGCCGGCGGATCGCAGATCACCATGTCGAAGGTCGCGCCCTCGGCCGCGAGCGCCTCCATCACCGCGAAGGCATCGCCCTGCCGGGTCTCGAACCGGTCGGCCACGCCGCCGCGCGCCGCCCCGCCGCGCGCAAGCTCCAGCGCCGCCGCGGACGCGTCCACCGCCAGGGCGGAGACCGCGCCCCCGGCAAGCGCCGCCAGTCCGAAGCCGCCGACATGGGAAAAGACATCGAGCACCCGCGCGCCCGCCGCCAGCCGCCGGGCGAAGGCGTGGTTGTCGCGCTGGTCGAAGAAGAGCCCGGTCTTCTGCCCGCCGAGCACATCGGCAAGGTAGACCGCGCCGTTCATGGCGACCGGGACCGGCCCGTCCACCCTGCCCCGCATCACCACGGTTTCCTCGGGCAGGCCCTCGATCGCGCGCGCCCGGCCGGACCCGTTGCGCACCACGGTGGTGACGCCCGCCACCGCGGCCAGCGCCTCGGCGATCGTCTCCGAAAGCCTCTCGGCCCAGGCTGCGTTGGGCTGCATCACCGCCACGTCGCCGAAACGGTCCACGACCAGACCGGGCAGGCCGTCGGCCTCGGCATGGATAAGACGGTAGAACGCATCGGGATAGAGCCGGTGGCGCAGGGCCAGCGCCCGTTCGATCCGCGCCGCGATCCAGGCCCGGTCGATCACCGCCTCCGGATTGCGGTCCATGACCCGCGCCACGATCTTCGACTGCGGATTGACCGTGACCAGCGCCAGCGGCCGCCGCTCGCCGTCCTCGAGCCGGGCGAAGGCCCCCGGCGCCAGCGCCGCGGTGCGCCGGTCCATGACGAGTTCGTCGGCATAGACCCAGGGGAAACCGTGCCGGATCGCCCGCGCCTCGGCCTTGGGACGCAGGCGCACCACCGGCAGGATCGTCTCGGTTTCGCTCATCATGGGTCCTCCGCGGGGCTGCCCCTGCCATAGCCGCGAGCGGCCACCCGGGGCAAGCCGGATGCCGTGGTCAGATCCGCGCGCCGCCCTTGCCGCCCGGGCGATGCGGTGGCAAGCTTCCTGTCCGTGCCCTCCGCGCGCCTTGTTAGCGCTAACACGATCTGATACATCCGTCCGCGCCGCCGCCCTGCCTGCAAGCCGGAGACCCGTCATGCCGCTCAATTCCCGCATCGCCCGCGTCACCGACCGGATCCGCGAACGGTCGCGGGAGTCGCGCGGCGCCTATCTTTCGCGCCTGAGGGCCGCGGCCGAGAAGGGGCCGGCACGGGCCCATCTGGCCTGCGGCAACCAGGCCCATGCCTATGCCGCCACCGGTGTGGACAAGGCGCGGCTTGCCGAGGGCCGCGCCCCGAACATCGGCATCGTGACCGCCTACAACGACATGCTCTCGGCCCACCAGCCCTACGAGAGCTACCCCGAGACGATCCGCGCCGCGGCCCGCCGTCTGGGCGCCACCGCGCAGGTCGCGGGCGGCGTGCCGGCGATGTGCGACGGCGTCACCCAGGGCCAGCCGGGGATGGAGCTGTCGCTCTTCTCGCGCGATGTCATCGCTCTGGCCGCCGGCGTCGCGCTCAGCCACAACTGCTACGACGCGGCGCTCTACCTCGGGGTCTGCGACAAGATCGTGCCGGGCCTCGTCATGGCGGCCGCGACTTTCGGCCATGTGCCGGCGGTCTTCGTGCCGGCCGGGCCAATGACCTCGGGCCTGCCGAACGACGAGAAGGCGAAGGTGCGCAACGCCTTCGCCGAAGGCAAGGTCGGGCGCGATGCGCTGATGGCCGCCGAGATGGCCAGCTACCACGGGCCCGGCACCTGCACCTTCTACGGCACCGCGAACACCAACCAGATGCTGATGGAGATCATGGGCCTGCACCTGCCGGGCGCCTCCTTCGTCAACCCCGGCACCCCCCTGCGGGCGGCCCTGACCGAGGCCGCGGTGGAACGCGCCTGCGCGATCACCGCGCTCGGCAACGACTTCCGCCCGGCGGGCGAGATCCTCGACGAGCGCGCCTTCGTGAACGGCATGGTCGGGCTGATGGCGACCGGGGGTTCGACGAACCTCGTGCTGCATCTTCCGGCCATGGCGCGCGCCGCGGGCATCCTGATCGAGCCCGCGGATTTCGCCGAGGTGTCCGAGACGGTGCCGCTGATGGCGCGAATCTACCCCAATGGCCTCGCCGACGTGAACCATTTCCACGCGGCGGGCGGGATGGCCTATCTGATCGGCGAACTGCTGTCCGCCGGCCTTCTGCACGCCGACGCGCGCACCGTGGCCGGCGACGGGCTCGAGCGCTACGCCCGCGAACCCGTGCTGGACGAGGGGCGCCTCGCCTGGCGCGACGGGCCCGGGCAGAGCCTCAACGACCGCATCCTGCGCCCCCCGGCGGATCCCTTCCAGCCCACGGGCGGGCTGCGGCACCTGACCGGCAACCTCGGCGAGGGCGTGATCAAGGTCTCGGCCGTCGCGCCCGAGCGCCAGGTGATCGAGGCCCCGGCCCGGATCTTCGAGGACCAGGCCGAGGTGAAGGCGGCCTTCCGCCGGGGCGAGCTCGACAGCGACTGCGTGGTGGTGGTCCGCTTCCAGGGGCCGCGCGCCAACGGGATGCCCGAGCTGCACTCGCTGACCCCGACGCTGTCGGTGCTGCAGGACCGCGGGCTGAAGGTGGCGCTGGTCACCGACGGGCGGATGTCGGGCGCCTCGGGCAAGGTGCCGGCGGCCATCCATGTCTGCCCCGAGGCCGCCTGCGGCGGGCCTCTGGCCTTCCTGCGCGACGGCGACAGGCTGCGCGTCGATGCGATCGCCGGCACGCTCGACGTGCTGACCCCCGGCTGGGAGACCCGCACCCCGGCCGCCCCCGATCTTTCGGCCAATGCGCATGGCACGGGGCGCGAGCTCTTTGAGGTCTTCCGCCGGCACGCGGGCACCGCCGCCACCGGCGGCGCGCTCGTGGTCTAGGTCCCATGCCTCCGGCGGGGATATTTCGGCCAGTGAGACAGCCCGGGGGATTGCGCGGGCCCGAGGGTCGCGTCGCCCCGCCTCGGGCCGCGATCGCGGGGGAGGCGGGGCGCTCTCTCACTGGGCGGTCATCGGCGTCCCCGCCTGTGCCGCTTTCCCATCAGCGCCGATTCGGCTTTCTCACTGGTTAAAATATCCCCGCCGGAGGCGAGCCCGCCTTCAGCCCGAAGCGACAGGAGTTCAGGATGACCCCCACCGAGCAAAGCCGGGAAGCCGCGCGGATCTGCGCGCTGGCGCCAGTGATCCCGGTTCTGGTGATCGACGAGGCGGCGCAGGCGGCGGCGCTGGCGGCGGCGCTGGTGGCCGGAGGGCTTCCCGCGCTCGAGGTCACGCTGCGCACGCCCGCGGCGCTCGATGCTATCCGGGCGATGGCCGAGGTGCCGGGCGGGGTCGTCGGCGCTGGCACGCTGCTCACGCCCGCGGACGTGAAGGCCGCGAAGGCTGCCGGGGCGCGGTTCGGCGTGTCGCCGGGGGTGACCGACCGCCTGCTCGACGCCTGCGCCGAGGCCGGGCTGCCGCTCCTGCCCGGTGCCGCGACCGCGACCGAGGTGATGACCCTCCTCGAGGCGGGCTACACGGTGCAGAAGTTCTTCCCCGCCGAGCAGGCGGGCGGCGTTCCGGCGCTGAAGGCGCTCGGGGCGCCGCTGCCGCAGGTCGGCTTCTGTCCGACGGGCGGGATCACCGCCGCGTCCGCGCCGTCCTATCTGGCGCTCGGCAACGTGCTCTGCGTCGGCGGCAGCTGGGTCGCGCCGAAGGACCGCGTGGCCGCCGGCGACTGGGCGGCGATCGAGACCCTGGCGCGGGGCGCCGCCGCGCTCGCGCGCTGAGCGGTCAGCCGTCGCTGCCCTGCCGCGCCGCGCGTCCGCCGCGCCGGCGTGGGGCGCGGCCCCCGGATTGCGCCTCGCGCAGGATCAGGGTCATCGGGTGGTCGTCCCGGCCGTCCGCATAGGTCGCAAGCAGCAGCGCCGCCGCGCCGGCGGGCGCCGCCCCGGGGCCGAGGCTCAGGGCCCAGTCGAGGAAGATCGACCGGCATTCCGCCGGGCCGATCCCCTCGATCGCGTAGCTCTCCCGTATCAGCCCCTTGGGGTCGGCCGTGTCCAGGTCCATCGCCCTACCTCTCCTCATGCATCGTCCAATGTCCGCGCGACGATCGCCGCCACGGTCTCGACCTCGGCGGCCAGGAGCGACCCGAGCGCCTCCAGGCTCTCGGTTCCGGTCTCGCGCAGCAGGAACGCCCGTCCGCCCTCACCGATCGCGTCCATGTCGAGCGGCCGGTCGGTCAGAAGCCGGCCGCCCGCCTGAAGGCGCCAGAGAAAGCGGTAGGCCTTCTGCAGGGCCGCCTCGTCCTCGCGCAGGATCATCCCCGACCGCAGGCCCGCGCGCAGCTGCGCCTCGACGCGGCGCGCGGGATCGGCCGCGCGCAGCGCGCAGCACTGCGACAGAAGCTCGATGTCCTGCAGACGCCCCGGGCCGACCTTGGCCTCCCAGGCGCCGTCCGGCTTCTTCGAGGCGAAGATGCGCCGGCGCATGTCGCGCACATCCGCCAGCACGGATGCGCCCCGCGCCTTCGCCGCCAGCACCGCGCGGCGCAGCGCCTCGACCTCGTCGGCCAGTTCCGCCGGCCCCGCGACCACCCGCGCGCGGGTCAGCGCCAGATGCTCCCAGGTCCAGGCCTCCCGCATCTGGTAGTCGCGGAACGCGGCCAGCGAGGTCGCGACCGGACCCTGCCGGCCCGAGGGGCGCAGGCGCATGTCCACCTCGTAAAGCCGGCCCTCGGCCATCGGCGCGGTCAGGGCGGTGATCAGCGCCTGGGTCAGGCGCGCGTAATAGGTCCGCGCCGGCAGCGGCCGCGGGCCCTCCGAGGCCAGATCGTTCGGCGCGTCGTAGATGACAATGAGATCGAGATCCGAGGCCGCGTTCAGCCGCTCGGCGCCGAGCGAGCCCATGGCCAGAACCACCGCACCGCGCCCTGGCGGGGCGCCATGCTTGCGCGCGAACTCCGCCTGGCAGGGCTCCCAGAGCGCCACCACGCAGGCTCCGGCAAGATCCGCATACTGCCGACCGGCTTCGGCGGCGTCCACGAGGCCGCGCAGGTGGTGGACACCGACCCGGAAGTGCCACTCCTTGGCCCAGGCACGCGCCGCGTCCAGCTTGCGTTCGTAGTCGTCGATCGCCGCCAGCCGCTGACCGAGCCCGCTGGCAAGCGCCGCGCCGCCCGGCCAGTCGGAGAAGAACGACCCGCCGATGACCGCGTCGAGCACGCGCGCGTTGCGCGACAGGTAAGAGGCCAGCCCCGGCGCCGTTGCGCTGATGTCAACGATCAGCTCGATCAGCTGAGGATTGGCCTCGAAAAGCGAGAAAAGCTGCACCCCGGCCGGCAGCCCTGCCAGGAAACCGTCGAACTGGCGCAACGCCTCGTCGGGGCTGGCGGCCCGCTGGAGGCGGCCGAGAATCGCGGGCTGCACGCGCTTGAAGATCGTCACCGCCCGCTCGGACCGCAGAGCGGGATAGGCGCGCCAGCCATCGACCACGGCCTGCGCCTCGGCAGAGAGGTCGGGCGCCATCTCGGGCGTGGGCCCCGGGGCGAAGAAGCCTTCGGTCAGCTCCGCCACCCGTTCCAGCCGCCCCAGCAGCCGGTCGCGCCAGAGCCGGGTGTCCGCCTCGCCGCACATCCGCGCCAGCCGGTCGAACTCTTCGGGGGCGCGCGGCAGGATCTGGGTCTGGGCATCCGCCACCATCTGGAGACGGTGCTCGACCTCGCGATGCGCCCGGTAGAGCGCGGTCAGCTCCTCGACCGTCGCACCGGGCACCCATCCGGCCGCCGCCAGGGCCGCGAGCCCGCCCACCGTGGTCCGGTCGCGCAGAGACGGATCGCGTCCGCCCGCAATCAGCTGCCGGGTCTGGGTGAAGAACTCGATCTCGCGGATGCCGCCGGCGCCGAGCTTCAGGTTGTGGCCTTCCAGGACGATCGGCCCGTGCAGGCCCTTGTGGCTGCGGATCCTCAGCCGCATGTCGTGCGCGTCCTGGATCGCGGCGAAGTCGAGATGCCGGCGCCAGACGAAGGGCGTCAGCGCCGCCAGGAACCGGCCGCCGGCCTGAAGATCGCCCGCGCAGGCGCGCGCCTTGATGTAGGCGGCGCGTTCCCAGGTGCGGCCCTGCGCCTCGTAATACTGCTCGGCCGCCGACATCGAGATGCAGACCGGCGTCACCGAGGCGTCGGGCCGCAGCCGCAGGTCGGTGCGGAAGACATAGCCATCGGCGGTGCGGTCCGACAGAAGCGCCGCCATCCTGCGCGTCACCCGGATAAGCGCCGACCGCGCCTCGCCCACGTCGGCCCCGTCGTAGCGCCCGTCGTCGAAGAGGCAGATCAGGTCGATGTCCGAGGAATAGTTGAGCTCGCCCGCCCCCATCTTGCCCATCGCCAGCACCACCATGCCGGCGTCGCCCCCGGGCAGGCGCCCGCGCCGCGCCTCGTCGGCGATGAGCGCCCGGATCGCGCGATCGACCGCCAGGTCGGCAAGGCGCGTCAGCGCCCCGGTCACCGTCTCGAGCGGCCAGACACCGCTGAGGTCGCACAGCGCGATCAGGAGCCCCGCCCGCGCCTTGGCCCGGCGCAGCGCCGTGCCGAGCGCCTCCGCGGTCAGGTCCGCGTCGATCGCCAGCACCGCCTCGAGCGCGTTCTCCGGCGGGCCGTCCAGTGCCGCCTCGAGCCAGTCCGCCTCGCGCATCATCCCCCCGGCCAGGAAGGGGCTGCACCCCGCCGTCGCGGCCAGCAGCGCGCTCAGGCCGGGGTCGAGGCCCGCAAAGCGGTCGGCGACGGCCTGGGCGGGGCCAGGGTCGTGGATCAGGGGGCATCGGGTCATGCGGGCGGCGAGCGTCATGGACCGGACCCTAAGCCAGCCTGCGGGCGTCGGAAACCGGGAAATCGGGGCCCTGTCCGCGGCTCGGCCCGGTCCTCTCTGCCCCGGGGCATTGCAACCGCGCCCCGCCCGTGGCCTGTATGGCGGGCAGGCAGGACGGGAGGTCAGGGTGAGCCGATCGCTGGAACGTGTGCGCGGGGCGCTGGCCGAGGCGGGCGTTGCGGTCGAGATCGTGGAGATGGACCAGTCCACCCGCACCGCCGCCGAGGCCGCGGCGGCGGCGGGCTGCGCGGTGGACCAGATCGCCAAGTCGATCATCTTCCGTGGCGAGGCGAGCGGGCATGTCGTGCTCTTCCTGACGGCGGGGTCCAACCGCGTCAGCCCGCAGAAGGCCAGCGCGATCGCGGACCAGCCGCTGGGCAAGGCGGATGCCGATCTCATCCGCGCCGAGACCGGGTTTGCGATCGGCGGCGTTGCGCCGGTCGGGCATCGGGTGGCGGTGCCCTGCTTCTTCGATCCGCGGCTTCTCGACTTCGACGTGGTCTGGGCGGCGGCGGGCACGCCGCGCCACATCTTCGCGATCGCGCCCGGCGATCTTCTGCGCCTCACCGGGGGACAGGTCGCGGATTTCACCGCATGAGCGGGCCGGCCGCGGCGGCGGCGCTCGCCTTCCTGACCGAGATCGCGCTACTCGCCGGCGCGGTCCGCTCGGGCCTTGCGCTCGCGCTCGGGGCGTCCGCCTGGGCGCTGGCGGACGGCGCGGCTGCCGGGCTTGTCTTTGCGGCGGCGGCCTTCCTGGGCCTCGCGCTGGGCGCTCCGGACCGGGGTGCCCGTTGAGACCGGCGCTGGCCAGCCGGCGCGCATCGGCGGAAAGACGCCGCCCTCTGGCGGCGGGTCCGGGACATCCGGGGCAAATGTGAAATTCTTTTACATCGGATCTTGATCGGGGCGGGCCGCATCCCGATCTGACACGATGTGAACGTGTTTCACATATGATGCACCGAGGTTCCTAGGAGGGGTCCATGTCTGCAATCACCACCTGGCCGGGGCGCGCCGAGTCCTGGCTTGACGACCGGGGAAAGGGCGCCTGGATCGCGGCGACCGTTCTCGCCTTCATCGTCTTCTGGCCGGCGGGAATAGCGCTTCTCGCCTACATGATCTGGAGCAAACGCATGTTCGGACAAGGATGCAGCATGACGCGCCGCGGCGCGGGCCACCCCGGCTGGGGCCGCCACGGCGCAAGAAGCCAGGCCTTCCGCTCGTCGGGCAACAGCGCCTTCGACGCCTACAAGGCCGACACGCTCGAGCGGCTGTCGCGCGAGCAGGACGAGTTCGAGGCCTTCCTGAAGCGCCTGCGGGACGCCAAGGACAAGTCCGAGTTCGACCAGTACATGGACGAACGCGCCCGGGCGGCCCGTGATGCCAGCCGTGACGGGGATGCGGACGACGGAAACAATCCGGCGCCCGGCCGCTACTGATTTCGGCCCGAACCCGGTTCGGGGGCGCCCTGAGCGAAAGCGGGCGGCCCCGAATCTCTGCGCTTGGCGGATGGCTGGCGGCTTGCTAACAGTATCGTGTCAGCCAGCCAGTCCCCTTCCCCGTCGTGTCGCCCATGCGTCATTCGCTGCCCATCGCGCCCCAGTTCTACGTGACGGCCCCGCAGCCCTGCCCCTATCTGGACGGGCGCAGCGAGCGGAAGCTCTTTACCGCGCTTCAGGGCGACAACGCGATCCCGCTGAACGACTCGCTGTCCAAGCAGGGGTTCCGCCGGTCGCAGAACGTGCTCTACCGGCCGTCCTGCGCGGAATGCTCGGCCTGCCTCTCGGCCCGTATCCGCGTCGCCGATTTCCAGCCAAGCCGCAGCCAGCGCAAGACCATCCGCCGCAACGCCGACCTGCGGCGCGAAGCGACGAGCCCCTGGGCGACCGAGGACCAGTACGCGCTCTTCCGGCGCTACCTCGACAGCCGGCACGCCGACGGCGGCATGGCCGACATGGACATCTTCGAATTCGCCGCGATGATCGAGGAAACTCCGGTGAAAAGCCGGGTCATCGAATACAGCGCGGCCCCGGCCGAAGGCGAGCGCAAGCGCCGGCTCACCGCCGTCTGCCTGACCGACGTTCTCGATGACGGGCTGTCGATGGTCTACAGCTTCTACGATCCGGACCGGATCTCGGACAGCCTCGGCACCTACATCATCCTCGACCATGTCGCGCTCGCGCGCGAACTGGGCCTGCCCTATGTCTATCTCGGCTACTGGGTCCCGGGCAGCCGCAAGATGGGCTACAAGGCGCGGTTCGCCGCGCTCGAGATCTACAAGAACGGCCGCTGGCAGGACATCGGCGATCCCCGGTCGCACGGCGCCGACACCCATCCGCTGTCGGTCGATCCGATCGCCGAGCAGGTGGCGCGCATCGCCCTGCCCGACACGCCGCTGGGCCGCGGCTAGGCCGTTCCGCGCGTCGCCGCGCCCCCCCCGGTCTGCCTTCTCTCTGTGCGCAACTGGCAAAAGTGGTCATATTTTCAGACCAAATTCCGCGATGGCGGTTGACGAAACCCACCCCCTCAGCCATAGCTGAACCGTTGAGCGGCCCGCTCGACGAGGGAGAACGGGCCGTGCGCGGCAAGGGGAGGATACCAACACATGAACGGCCTTTTGGCCCTTTCGCGGGGCATAGACCGGATCAACGAGGCGATCGGCCGATCGGTCGCCTGGCTGATCCTTGTCGCCATCATCGTCTCGGCCACGAACGCCATCATCCGCAAGGTGCTCAACACCTCGTCGAACGCCTGGCTGGAGTTGCAGTGGTACCTGTTCGGCGCGGCGTTCATGCTGGCGGCCGCCTACACGCTGAAGCAGAACGAGCACATCCGCATCGACATCGTCTACGGCGCCTTCTCGCGCCGGGTGCAGCACTGGATCGACCTTCTGGGGCACATCCTGTTCCTGATGCCGATCGTCCTTCTCATGATCTATCTGCTGATCCCCTACACGCTCTCGGCGATCCGCAGCGGCGAGATGTCGTCGAACGCCGGCGGCCTCATCATCTGGCCGGCGCGGGCGATCCTGCTGGCGGGCTTCGTCCTTCTGGGCTTTCAGGGCGTCTCCGAGATCATCAAGAAGATCGCGATCATGCGCGGCGTGATCCCCGATCCCACCCCCTTCGTCTCGTCGCATGAGGCCGCCGCCAAGGAAGGCGAGGCCCTGGTCGAGGAACTGGCCCCCGAGGTGCGCAAATGATGGAATTCATTGCGCAGAACATGGCGCCGATCATGTTCGCCTCGCTCGTGTTCTTCCTGCTGATCGGCTATCCGGTCGCATTCGCGCTCGCCGCGAACGGGCTGGTGTTCTTCGTGATCGGGGTCGAGCTGGCGCCGCTGTCGAACGGCACCATCAACCTGTCGTGGCCGCTCCTGAACGCCATGCCGGAACGGTTCTGGGGGGTGATGTCGAACGACACGCTTCTGGCCATCCCCTTCTTCACCTTCATGGGGATCGTGCTGGAACGATCCGGCATGGCCGAGGATCTTCTCGACACCATCGGCCAGCTCTTCGGCCCGGTGCGCGGTGGCCTCGCCTATGCGGTGATCATCGTGGGTGCGCTTCTGGCCGCCACGACCGGGGTCGTCGCGGCCTCGGTCATCGCGATGGGGCTGATCTCGCTGCCGATCATGCTGCGCTACGGCTATGACCGGCGGATCGCCTCGGGGGTGATCGCGGCCTCGGGCACGCTGGCGCAGATCATCCCGCCCTCGCTCGTCCTGATCGTGCTGGCCGACCAGCTCGGCCGGTCGGTCGGCGACATGTACAAGGGCGCGATGATCCCGGGCCTGGTGCTGACCGGGCTCTACATGGGCTACGTGTTCCTGATGACGCTGATCCGCCCGAACTCGATGCCGGCGCTGCCGGTCGAGGCGCGCACGCTCGGGTCGGGCGTCACCTCCCTGGCCCTGGCCCTCGTCGCGACGGTCGCCATCGGCTACGGCGCCTATCTCTGGCTGGAGCCGACCCACGGGGCCAACGCCGACATTCTGGCGGCGGCCGTTGCGGTCGTCGTGATCTACGTCGTGGCCCTCATCGACAAGGCGCTGAAGCTCAACCTGATGTCGCGGCTTGCCCAGCAGGTGGTCATCGTGCTGATCCCGCCGCTGGCGCTGATCTTCCTCGTGCTCGGCACCATCTTCCTCGGCATCGCCACGCCGACCGAAGGCGGCGCGATGGGCGCGGTGGGTGCGCTGGTACTGGCGGCGGTGAAGGGGCGGCTCAGCTTCGCGGTGATCAGCCAGGCCGTGGCCTCGACCACGCGGCTCTCGGCCTTCGTGCTGTTCATCCTGCTGGGCGCGCGGGTGTTCTCGCTGACCTTCTACGGCGTGAACGGCCACCTCTGGGTCGAACACCTGCTGGTGTCGCTGCCGGGCGGCGAGATGGGCTTCCTGATCGTCGTGTCGATCCTGGTGTTCCTGCTGGCGTTCTTCCTCGACTTCTTCGAACTGGCCTTCATCATCGTGCCGCTTCTGGCCCCCGCGGCCGAGAAGCTGGGCATCGACCTGATCTGGTTCGGGGTGATCCTCGGCGTGAACATGCAGACCTCGTTCATGCACCCGCCCTTCGGCTTCGCGCTCTTCTACCTGCGCTCGGTCGCGGCCAAGGTGCCCTATCTGGACAAGGTCACCGGCAAGAGGATGGAGCCGGTCAAGACCAGCCAGATCTACTGGGGCGCCGTTCCCTTCGTGGTGATCCAGATCATCATGATCGCCGTCGTCATCGCCTTCCCGCAGATGGTGATGCACTACAAGGGGCCGGTCGTGGACATGTCGAAGGTCGAGATCAAGCTGCCGGAGGCCGCGGGCGGTCTCGGTGGCGGTCTCGGTGGCGGCCTGGGCGGCGGCCTGGGCGGTGGTCTGGGCGGCGGCCTGGGCGGTGGTCTGGGCGGTGGTCTGGGCGGTGGTCTGGGGGGCGGGCTCGCTCCGGCCCCGGCGCCCGCACCCGCGCCTGCGCCCGGAAACTGACCCCCGGACACGTGTTCCGCATCGGCGGCCCCCTCTCGGGGCCGCCGATCGCTTTCCTGGCCCTTGCGTCCCGGCGAAGGAAAGGGCTAGGCCGTCGGGATGACGCCGCGCCTGAAGCACATCGCCGCTGCCGCCGGCCCCGACGACCTGGCCGCTGTCGCCGATCTCTTCCGGGCCTATGCGCAGAGTCTGCCGATCGACCTCGACGCTCACGGCTTCGGCGACGAGCTTGCGGGGCTGCCGGGTGCCTATGTCCCGCCGGACGGGGGGCTCTGGCTGGCGAGGGGGGCCGGAGGGGCCGCCCTCGGCTGCGTGGCGCTGCGCCCGCTTCCCGGACCCGGACTGTGCGAACTGAAGCGGCTCTACCTCAGGCCCGAGGCCCGTGGCACCGGCCTTGGCCGGGCGCTGACCGAAACCGCCGTCGCCGCGGCGCGGGCACGCGGTTACACCGAGATGCGCCTCGACACCCTGCCCTCGCTCACCGCCGCCGTCGCGCTCTACGAAAGCCTCGGGTTTCGCGCGATCGCCGACTACAACGGCAGCCCCTACCCCGGCACGCTGTTCTTTTCGCTGGCGCTGTGAATGCGAAAGGCCCCGGGGTCGCCCCCGGGGCCTTCCTCGTCCTGTCCGACGATCAGAGCGTGCCCTTGCGCTGCTGGATCATCATGTAGGTGTCGAAGTTGTACTCGCTGAGCTGCGCCCAGAGATAGGCGTCCTTCTTGAACGCCACCTGGCTGTCGAAGATCTTCTTGAAGCCCGGGTTGGACGCGTTGATCTCGGCATAGACCTCCTTGGCCGCGTTGAAGCAGGCGTCGAGGATGGTCTCGTTGAACGGGCGCAGTTGCGCGCCCTTGGCGATCAGTTCCTTGATCGCGGTCGGGTTCTTGTAGTCGTAGCTTGCCAGCATGTCCTGGTTCGCGGCCTGGCAGGCCACCTGCAGGATGCGCTTGTACTCATCGGGCAGCCCGTCATAGGCCGCCTTGTTGAACATCGCATGCAGGCAGGCGCCGCCCTCCCACCAGCCGGGGTAGTAGTAGTAGGGCGCTACCTTGTAGAAGCCGAGCTTGAGGTCGTCATAGGGGCCGACCCATTCGGCCGCGTCGATGGTGCCCTTCTCCAGCGACGGATAGATGTCGCCGCCGGCGATCTGCTGCGGCACCGCGCCGAGCTTCTCGATGACCTTGCCGCCGAAGCCGCCGATGCGGATCTTCAGGCCCTTGAGGTCCTCGACCGTGTTGATCTCCTTGCGGTACCAGCCGCCCATCTGGGCGCCGGTGTTGCCGCAGGGATAGGCGTGCAGGCCCTGGGTGTTGTAGAATTCGTTCATCAGGTCGTTGCCGCCGCCATAGTAGAACCAGGCGTTCTGCTGACGGACGTTGAGGCCGAAGGGCACCGCGGTGCCGAAGGCCCAGGTCGGATCCTTGCCCCAGTAGTAGTAGGACGCGGTGTGCGCTGCCTCGACGGTGCCCGCGGCCGCGGCGTCGGCGGCCTGCAGGCCGGGGACGATCTCGCCCGCGGCGAAGACCTGGATGGTGAACTTGCCGCCGGTCATCTCCTTGACGTAGCTCGCCATCGTCTCGGCGGCGCCATAGATCGTGTCGAGCGACTTCGGGAACGACGAGGTCAGTCGCCAGTTGATGGCGGGCATGTCCTGCGCGATGGCGGGGCTGGCCAGAGCGGCGGCTCCGGCGGCGCCGACGCCGCCGAGCGCGGCCTTGGTGAGAAACGAACGACGATCCATAGGGTCTCCTCCCGGTGGGTTTTGAACGGGCTTTCCGCCTCCTGAACCCGTGTTGGCCGCCTCTGCACCGCGGCACGCTGGCCATGCCCGGCAAACCGGGTTCCGCGGTCAGATTACTTTACCAAATGGACCTGTAAAGCCCCAAATCCGCCGACCCGGAACAAAAAAACCGGCGGCCGGGGAGGCCGCCGGGGGTCATGCCGTCGCGTCCGACGCCGGCTCAGAGCTTGCCGGCGTTCAACTGCAGCATCATGAAGGTGTCGTAGTTGTATTCGGCCACCTGCGTCCAGGTGTAGTAGTCCTTGCGGAAGGCCTTGATCGACCCCCAGAGCTTGGCGAAGGTCGGGTTCGTGGCCTCCATCTCGGCATAGACCTCGTCCGCCGCGGTGAAGCAGGCTTCGAGGATCTCCTTGCTGTAGGGACGCAGCTGCGCACCCTGAGCCACAAGGGATTTGATCGCCGCCGGGTTCTTGTAGTCGTAGAGTTGCAGCATGTTGGCGTCGGTCGCCTGGCAGGCGGTGCGCAGCAGCGACTGGTACGACTTCGGCAGGCCCTCGTACGCGGCCTTGTTGAAGAAGAAGTGGACCGTCGGCCCGCCTTCCCACCAGCCGGGGTAGTAGTAGTAGGGCGCCACCTTGTAGAAGCCGAGCTTCTCGTCATCATAGGGGCCGACCCATTCGGCGGCGTCGATGGTGCCTTTTTCCAGCGCCGGATAGATGTCGCCGCCTGCGATCTGCTGCGGCACCACGCCCAGCTTCTCGACGACCTTGCCGGCGAAGCCGCCGATGCGCATCTTGAGACCCTTCATGTCCTCGACGGTGTTGATTTCCTTGCGGAACCAGCCACCCATCTGCACGCCGGTGTTGCCGCCGGGCAGGCCGAAGATGTTGTGCTGGGCGAGGAACTCGTTGTAGAGATCGATGCCGCCGCCGTGGTAGTGCCAGGCGTTGATGCCGCGCGCCGACAGCGAGAACGGCACCGCCGCCGCCACCGCCCAGGACGGATCCTTGCCCCAGTAGTAGTAGCCCACCGTGTGGCAGGCCTCGACGGTGCCCGCGGTCACCGCATCGGCGGCCTGAAGACCGGGCACGATCTCGCCCGCGGCAAAGACCTGGATCTGGAAATTGCCATCGGTCGCCTCGGAAAGGTTCCTGGCCAGCACCTCTGCCCCGCCGTAGATGGTGTCGAGCGACTTGGGGAAGGATGACGTCAGGCGCCAGGTGATCTTGGGTGCGCTCTGCGCAATGGCCGGCGCGGCCAGACTGGCGGCCCCTGCGGCTCCGATGCCGCCGACGGCAGCCCGGGTCAGAAACGAGCGGCGATCCATGCCATCCTCCAGTGTCGGTGATGTCCGCGCTGCGGATGCAGCGCCGCGCAACAGTGACCCCTGCCTGCGGGAGTGTCCAGAACCCCGCGCCGTTTTTTCATCCCGCCTCACCCGATCGCGGGGGGCGGCCGGATTGCGGGCGCGGCCGGCCCGGCCCCTCGCCGGTCGTCCCGCGCTCCGGCCCGCCCCGTTCCTCCTTCGCGATCACGTCAGGCCGCCGCCGCGACGCTTTCCGGCCCGGTCCGGGGTTGAACTGGGCGCACCGCGTCCGCACATCCCGACAACCGGTCTGCGGCAAGGAGGGATCATGGTCTGGCTGATGTTGGCACTGGGGCTCGCCGCCCTGTTCGCGGGCGGAGAGTTCCTCGTGCGGGGCGCGGTCGGCATCGCCCGCCGGTTCGGGGTTCCGCCCCTGGTCATCGGCCTGACCATCGTCGGCTTCGGCACCTCGATGCCGGAACTGCTGGTTTCGGTTCAGGCGGCCCTGTCGGGCACGCCCGCCATCGCCGTGGGCAATGTGGTCGGATCGAACCTCGCCAACATCCTGCTGATCCTCGCCGTCGCCGCCGCCATCGCACCGGTGGTGATCCGGCCCGAGGCCATGGTGCGCGACTTCGTGGCAATGGTCCTTGCCACGCTTGCGGCCTGGGCGCTCATGTGGACCGGCGAGATCGGGCGCCTCGCGGGGCTGGCGCTGGTGGCCGCGCTGGCGCTCTATCTCTGGATCAGCCTGCGCAGCGGCGCCGAGGTCGAGGAACCGGGCGACGACGCGCCGCCGGCGCTGTGGAAATCCGTGCTCGGGGTTGCCGCGGGGCTCGCCGCGCTCGTCCTTGGCGCGCAGCTTCTGGTGGACAGCGCAAGCGCCATCGCGCGCAGCTTCGGCGTCTCGGAGGCGGCGATCGGCCTCACGGTCGTGGCCGTCGGCACCTCGCTGCCGGAACTCGCGACCTCGGTCGTGGCCGCGATCCGTCGTCATTCCGAGATCGCCTTCGGCAACGTGGTGGGGTCGAACCTCTTCAACCTTCTGGGCATCCTCGGCGCCACCGCGGCGATCCACCCCGTTCCGGTGGACCCGCGCTTCGTGCGCGTCGACATGCCGATCCTGACCGCGGTCACGCTGGGCCTCGTGGCGCTGGCGATTGCCGCGCGCGGCATCGGGCGGCTGGGCGGCCTCGCGATGCTCGGGGGCTATGCGGCCTATGTCGGCCTTGCGGGTCTTGCCTGAGCCGTCGATGCGGCCGACCCGAACCGAAAATTGCGACCGACCGCCGATGCCGGCAACTTCCTGTCGTCCCGAAAGCCGCCTGCGACACTTTATTCGCTGTTTTGCCAGTTGACGCCCCCGGCGGGCGCCTCTAAGGTCCGCCGCGCAGCAGCAAGAGGCTTGGGCATGTCCGGGGTCGTGATCCTTGTAGGAAAGTGGCGCATGGGCCGGTGACGGTTGACCATAACGGTTCCCATGCGCCCCCTGTCGGACCTGACCGGGGGCTTTTTGTTGCCAGGCGCGGATGAGAGACGGAGAGACGGATGTCGCGGCAGATGACCGGTGCAAGGATGGTGGTGCAGGCGCTCAGGGATCAGGGCGTCGAGGTCGTCTTCGGCTATCCGGGCGGCGCGGTGCTGCCGATCTATGACGAGATCTTCCAGCAGAACGACATCCGCCACATCCTCGTGCGCCACGAACAGGGCGCGGTGCACATGGCCGAGGGCTATGCGCGCTCGACCGGCAAGCCGGGCGTCGTGCTGGTGACGTCGGGCCCGGGGGCGACCAATGCGGTGACGGGCCTGGTGGACGCCCTGATGGATTCGATCCCGCTCGTCGTGCTGACCGGGCAGGTGCCGACCTTCATGATCGGCACCGACGGCTTCCAGGAGGCCGACACCGTGGGCATCACCCGCCCCTGCACCAAGCACAACTGGCTGGTGAAGGACACCTCGAAGCTGTCCGAGACCATCCATCAGGCCTTCCATGTCGCCACCTCGGGCCGCCCCGGCCCGGTGCTGGTGGACATCCCCAAGGACGTGCAGTTCGCCCAGGCCGACTACACGCCGCCCGGCAAGGCCAGGACCGACCACTACCAGCCGCGGGTGAAGGGCGACACCGCCGCGATCACCGCGCTGGTCGAGCTTATGGAAAAGGCCGAGCGCCCGATCCTCTACACCGGCGGCGGCGTCATCAACTCGGGGCCGGCGGCAAGCCAGCTCCTGCGCGAGCTGGCCGACGCGACCGGATTCCCGGTGACCTCGACGCTGATGGGGCTTGGCGCCTATCCGGCCTCGGGCAAGTCCTGGATCGGGATGCTCGGGATGCACGGGCTTTACGAGGCGAACCTCGCCATGCACGGCTGCGACCTGATGATCAACATCGGCGCGCGCTTCGACGACCGCATCACCGGCCGCGTCAAGGACTTCAGCCCGCATTCGCGGAAGGCCCACATCGACATCGACCCCTCGTCGATCAACAAGGTGATCCATGTCGATGTGCCGATCGTGGGCGACGTGGGCCATGTGCTCGAAGACCTCCTGCGCATCTGGAAAGCGCGCGGGCGCAAGGTGAACCGCGAGGGGCTGGCGGCCTGGTGGCAGAAGATCGAGGGCTGGAAGGCGAAGAAATGCCTGAGCTACAAGCCGTCGAAGACCACGATCAAGCCGCAGTATGCGCTGGAGCGGCTCGAGGCGCTGACCCGGGGCCGCGACCGCTATGTGACGACCGAAGTGGGCCAGCACCAGATGTGGGCCGCGCAGTATCTGGGCTTCGAGGCGCCGAACCGCTGGATGACCTCGGGCGGGCTCGGCACCATGGGCTATGGCCTGCCGGCCTCGATCGGCGTGCAGATCGCGCACCCGGATGCGCTCGTCATCAACGTCGCGGGCGAGGCGTCCTGGCTCATGAACATGCAGGAAATGGGCACCGCGGTGCAGTTCCGCGCCCCGGTCAAGCAGTTCATCCTGAACAACGAACGCCTCGGCATGGTGCGGCAGTGGCAGCAGCTTCTGCACGGCGAGCGCTATTCGCATTCCTGGTCGGAAAGCCTGCCCGATTTCGTGAAGCTGGCCGAGGCCTTCGGCTGCAAGGGCATCCGCTGCGACGATCCCGCGAAGCTCGACGATGCGATCCGGGAGATGCTCGACCACGACGGCCCGGTGATCTTCGACTGTCTGGTCGAGAAGCACGAGAACTGCTTCCCGATGATCCCGTCGGGCAAGCCGCACAACGAGATGCTTCTGGGCGAGGCGGCGGTCGAGGGCGCGATCGGAGAGGCCGGCGCCGTGCTGGTGTGACGCCACGCCCCGGGGGGCTGTCGGCCCCCCGGCCCCCCCCGAGGATATTTCTGCCAATGAGAAAGACAGGGCCATGGCCGCACTGAACATCAAGAAGGGCTCGTCGAGCCATTCCGCCTACGACCTGCGCGACCCGCATGTCGAGGTCGAGGAGTCCCACACCCTGGCGGTGCTCGTCGACAACGAGGCCGGTGTGCTGGCGCGCGTCATCGGCCTGTTTTCGGGCCGGGGCTACAACATCGAGAGCCTGACCGTGGCCGAGGTCGACCACAAGGGGCACCGGTCGCGCATCACCGTGGTGACGCGCGGCACGCCGTCGGTCATCGAGCAGATCAAGGCGCAGCTCGGCCGGCTGGTGCCGGTGCACGAGGTCCATGACCTGACCGTCGAGGGGCCGAGCGTCGCGCGCGAGCTTGCGCTCTTCAAGGTCGCGGGCACGGGCGAGAAGCGGGTCGAGGCGCTGCGGCTGGCCGACATCTTCCGCGCCAATGTGGTCGACTCGACGCTTGAGAGCTTCGTCTTCGAGATCACCGGCACGCCCGAGAAGATCGATGCCTTCGCCGAGCTGATGCGTCCGCTCGGGCTGGCCGATGTGGCCCGGACCGGGGTGGCGGCGCTGGCGCGCGAACGCTGAGACGCGAAAGGCCCCGGCGTTTCGCCGGGGCCCCGGCCCGGGCGGACCCGGGCGAATTCCCTTGCTTTCGGACGGTGCCGCCTCAGTCGGGCAGCTTGCCGGTCTCTTTCGCGGCCTGCAGCTCGTCCGCGTCGATCTGGCCGTCGCCGTTGACGTCGATCTCGGCGAAGAGCGCGGGCGTCATGTCGGCATAGGCGGCGGTCATCTCCTCGATCGAGAAGGTGCCATTGCCGTCGGTGTCCGACACCTTGGTCTGGGCGTTGGCCGCGCCCGCCGTCAGGGCGATGGCGACGCCGGCAACCCAAGTCAGATGCTTCATCGTCACTCCTTCGGGGCGAAAGGCCCCCGTCTGCGGCGCAACCGCCGCCCTTGGAACATGGGGCGTGGAGGCGGCAAGATCAAGCCCGGCGGGGTCCGGGCCGGCGGGGAGAAAAAGGGGGAAGGGTTCCCCCTTCCCCCCCAGTTTCGCCGTCCAGGCTCATCCTTCGTACCGCTCGGTGTTCTCGCCTGCGGCCTGAACGTCGTCGGGGGCGAGCGCACCCGCCCCGGAACCCTGCCCCCGCCGCGGCGGGGGCTGGTGTCTCAGCTGCACCCGCTGGTCGAACCGCAGGTGTTGCACTTCATGCAGGTGCCGTTGCGGACCAGCGTGTAGTTGCCGCACTCGCCGCAGGGGTCGCCCTCGTAGCCCTGCAGCCGCGCCTTGGCGCGCGCGTCCATGCTGACCGTGCCCGAGGCGATGGCGGTGGCGCCGACCGCGGCGGCCAGCCCGGTTTCCGGCACCAGGGCCGCGAGCGCCGCCACCGGATCGGCCGCCAGCGCGGCGCCGCCCTGAAGCACCACCAGCTCCTGCGGCAGTCGCTTCCGCAGATAGCCGGTCGAGGAGATCTGCCGCAGCACCTCGAGCGACTTCGAGGCCGCCCGCTCGCTCGGCTCGGCGATGTTCGCCTGCCCCTCGCCCTCGCCGCCGCCGAGGTCGTCGAAGCTTGCGCCCTTGGGGGCGACATGGGCGAGATCGGTGCGGTCGAGGTAGCTGATCGCCAGTTCGCGGAAGATGTAGTCGAGGATCGAGGTCGCCGACTTCACCGAGTCGTTGCCCTGGACCATGCCGGCCGGCTCGAACTTGGTGAAGGTGAAGGCATCGACGAATTCCTCAAGCGGCACGCCGTATTGCAGGCCGACGCTCACGGCGATGGCGAAGTTGTTCATCATCGCCCGGAAGCCCGCGCCTTCCTTGTGCATGTCGATGAAGATCTCGCCGAGCTTGCCGTCGGCATACTCGCCGGTGCGCAGGTAAACCTTGTGGCCCCCGACGATCGCCTTCTGGGTGTAGCCCTTGCGGCGCTCGGGCAGCTTCTCGCGGTGGCTGCGCACGATCTCCTTGACGATCACCTTCTCGACGATCTTCTCGGCCAGAACCATGGCCTTGTCCTGCGGGCTGCCCGAGGCGAGGATCTCCTCGGCCTCCTCGTCGTCCTCGACCAGCGCGGCGGCGAGCGGCTGCGACAGTTTCGAGCCGTCGCGGTAGATGGCGTTGGCCTTGATGCCGAGGCTCCAGGACAGTTCGTAGGCCGCCAGCACATCGTCGATGGTGG
The DNA here is from genome assembly GCA_049324535.1 of Pseudomonadota bacterium. Lineage (GTDB taxonomy): Bacteria > Pseudomonadota > Alphaproteobacteria > Rhodobacterales > Rhodobacteraceae > JBMOOG01. The sequence continues at coordinate 126,557 of JBMOOG010000007.1, forward strand.
ACGAGTTCGGCATGTTGATCGTCTTGGAGATCGCCCCCGAGATGAAGCTCTGCGCCGCGGCCATCATGCGGATGTGGCTGTCGACCGACAGGTATCGCTTGCCAGTCTTGCCGCAGGCGTTGGCGCAGTCGAAGACATGGTAGTGCTCGGGCTTGAGGTGCGGCGCCCCTTCCAGCGTCATCGTCCCGCAGACATGGTCGTTGGCCGCGTCGATCTGCGCGCGGGTGAAGCCCAGGTGGCGCAGCAGGTCGAAGCCGGGGTCGGCAAGCTTCTCGGCCGGAATGCCCAGCACGCCCCGGCAGAAGTCCTCGCCCAGCGTCCACTGGTTGAACACGAAGCGTATGTCGAAGGCCGTGGGCAGCGCCGCCTCGATCTTCTCGATCTCGCGCGGGCCGAAGCCGTGGCCGATGAGCGCGGTGTGGTTGATGCCGGGGCAGTTGCCCAGCGAGGCGTGACCGACCGCGTAGGCGACGATCTCCTCGATCTGCGCCGGTGCGTAGCCGAGCGATTCGAGCGCCGCGGGAACCGACCGGTTGATGATCTTGAAGTAGCCGCCGCCGGCGAGCTTCTTGAACTTGACGAGCGCGAAGTCGGGCTCGATCCCCGTGGTGTCGCAGTCCATCACCAGGCCGATGGTGCCCGTGGGCGCGATCACCGTCGCCTGGGCGTTGCGATAGCCGTGCCGTTCGCCCAGCGCCAGCGCCTCGTCCCAGGAGGACTTCGCAAGCGCACCAAGCCCTTCCACCGGGATGTTCGCGTGATCGAGCGGCACCGGCGCGACGTTCACGCCCTCATGGCCCTCGGCCAGCCCGTAGGCTGCCCTGCGGTGGTTGCGGATCACCCGCAGCATGTGCTCGGCGTTGCGGGCGTAACCCGGGAAGGCCCCGAGCTCGCCGGCCATCTCGGCCGAGGTCGCGTAGGCGACACCGGTCATGATCGCCGACAGCGCGCCGCCCATCGCCCGGCCCTCGGGGCTGTCGTAGCCGAGGCCCATCGTCATCAGCAGGCCGCCGATGTTGGCGTAGCCCAGCCCCAGCGTGCGGTAGTCGTAGCTGCGCTGCGCGATTTCCTTCGACGGGAACTGCGCCATGGTGACCGAGATTTCCAGCGTCACCGTCCAGAGCCGGGTGGCGTGGACGTAGGCCTCGGCGTCGAACCGGCCGTTCTGCCAGAAGGTCAGCAGGTTCATCGACGCGAGGTTGCAGGCCGTGTCGTCGAGGAACATGTATTCCGAGCACGGGTTCGAGCCGCGGATCGGCCCGTCCTCGGGGCAGGTGTGCCAGGCGTTCACCGTGTCGTGGAACTGGATGCCCGGGTCGGCGCAGGCCCAGGCGGCGTGGCCGACCTGCGCCCAGAGATCGCGCGCCTTCACGGTCTTGGCGATGCGCCCGTCGGTGCGGCGGATCAGCTCCCAGTCGGCGTCGTCGCGCACGGCCTTGAGGAAGGCATCGGTGACGCGCACCGAGTTGTTCGAGTTCTGGCCCGAGACGCTGGCATAGGCCTCGCTGTCCCAGTCGGTGTCGTAGGTCGGGAACTCGATCGAGGCGAAGCCCTGCTTCGCGTAGTCCAGCACCCTCTTGACGTAAGTATCCGGGATCGCGGATTTTTTTGCGCCGCGGATCGCCGCCTTCAGGGCCGGGTTCTTCGCCGGATCGACCGCATCCTCGGTCGAGCCGTCCCACTGGCGGATGGCGGCGAAGATCGCGTTCAGCTGCCGCTCGTGCATCTTCGAGCCGGCGACCAGCGAGGCCACCTTCTGTTCCTCGATGACCTTCCAGTTGATGAACTGCTCGATGTCGGGGTGATCCATGTCGCAGATCACCATCTTGGCCGCGCGCCGCGTGGTGCCGCCCGACTTGATCGCCCCCGCCGCGCGGTCGCCGATCTTGAGGAAGCCCATCAGGCCCGAGGACTTGCCGCCGCCCGAGAGCTTTTCCCCTTCGCCGCGGAGCGAGGAGAAGTTGGTGCCGGTGCCCGAGCCGTATTTGAAGAGCCGCGCCTCGCGGACCCAGAGGTCCATGATGCCGCCCTCGTTCACCAGATCATCGCTGACCGACTGGATGAAGCAGGCGTGCGGTTGCGGGTGTTCGTAGGCGCTTTCGGACTTGGTGAGGACGCCGGTCTTGAAGTCGACGTAGAAGTGGCCCTGGCTGGGGCCGTCGATGCCGTAGGCCCAGTGCAGGCCGGTGTTGAACCACTGCGGGCTGTTCGGAGCCGCCATCTGGCGCGCGAGCATCAGCCGCATCTCGTCGAAATAGGCCTGCGCGTCGTCCTCGCTGGTGAAGTAGCCGCCCTTCCAGCCCCAGTAGGCCCAGGCCCCGGCCAGCCGGTCGAACACCTGCCGGGCCGAGGTCTCGCCGACGAAGCGCTCGCCCTCGGGCAGCGCGGCCAGCGCCGCCTCGTCGGCGACCGAGCGCCAGAGGAACTCGGGCACGCCCTTTTCCTTCACGCGCTTCAGCCGCGCGGGCACGCCGGCCTTGCGGAAATACTTCTGCGCCAGCACGTCCGAGGCGACCTGGCTCCAGCCTTCGGGCACCTCGACCGCGTCGTTGCGGAACACGATCTTGCCGTCCGGATTGCGGATCTCCGACGTGGTCACGCGGAAAGCGAGGTCCGCATAGGCATCCTGCCCCGCCCGGGTAAACTTGCGTTCGATCTTCATCTCTGCCCCATCCCTTGCTTTTGGCCGTGGCAGGGCGTTGCCCTGCGCTGGCGGGTCCCTCGATGACGCCTGGGGTGTTCGAGCCGCCCCGCCTCTCGTGGCGCTGGCCGCATCGTCCAAGTCCCTCGCCGCGTCCTCACAATATGTAGTGGGTTATCCGTCAGCCCACACAAATTGACGTATGGCCGAGGCAGGGGTCAACCGGATTATTCGCTGTCGCGCCGGATTTTTCGTTTGACGCCCGCCTCCCTCGGGCGGGGGATGATTCACGCACAGGTGAGGCGGTGCTGGAACTCCGATCGAAAGTCCTTTGCACGCCTCGGTTTGCCGACGGCGCCTGCAATCCTTCCTCAGGGTTGTCCACACGCGCGGCGCGACCGCGGGCGGTCCGGGCCTGTGGCGTCCGTGCGACATCGGGGGGAGGGATGGTCGGGGCGAGAGGATTCGAACCCCCGGCCTGCGGTACCCAAAACCGCCGCGCTACCAGACTGCGCTACGCCCCGATGCGGCCTCTCTAGCGCCTTGGCGGGCCGAGGGAAAGCACCCAGAGGGTGCGCGACACCGATCGCGCGGCGCGCCGTCAGTCGGTGCAGGGCCAGGCCGCGCCCTCGGGCGCGACGGCGGGGTTGCGCATCTCGGCGCCGGGGCCGATTCCCAGCCGGCGGGCGAGGCCCCCGTTCACCTCCAGCACGAACCGGGTGTCGGACGGTCCCGGTATGCCGGTGAGATCGCCCGGCACCGCGTTCTCGTGGACCGCGGTCACCCGGCCGGCGGCGTCCATGAACACCATGTCGAGGGGAATGAGCGTGTTCTTCATCCAGAACGCGACCGGCTGCGGCCGGTCATAGACGAAGAGCATCCCGGAGGATCGCGGCAGACTGTCCCGGAACATCAGACCGCGCGCCCGCTCGGCCTCGGTATCGGCAACCTCAATCGTGAAGCGGGCGCTGCCCGAGGGCCAGCGGAACTCGGCCAGGTCGGGCCGGCAGATCCCGGCCTGAGCGGCCCCGGCGAGGCCCGCCAGCAGCAGCGCGGCCAGAGCGGGCCGGGTCACTTCCGGTCCCTGAGCGCCGTTTCCCACGAGGTGACCTGCGCCGCCATCCGGCCGCGCTTGCCCTCGATCACCCGCAGCCCGACCGCCTCGCCGGGGGCGAGATCGGCAAAGCCCGACCGGCGCAGCACCTCGATGTGGATGAAGACGTCCTCGGGGCGGTTCCAGAGATTGGCGAAGCCGAATCCCTTCACCTTGTCGAACCACTTGACCCGCGCCGGCTCCAGCGGCAGCGCGGCGATGGCCGCCGCGTCCGCCTCGCCCAGATCCTCGATCGGGGTGCCGGACTCGGCCTCGGGCGGCTCGATCGACAGGACCCCGGTGGCCTGCACCCCGCGCGGCGTCATCTGGACGCGGACCCGGATGCCCGAGTTGTCGGCGACCGACCCCTGCCCGAAGTTCCGCAGGACGTTGGCGTGCAGCAGGATGTCAGCGCCGCCGTCGAGGGCCACGATGAAGCCAAACCCCTTGGCGGGGTCGAACCATTTCACCCGGCCGACGATCTCGTCGGAGCCCGGCTCTTCTTCGGTCATCTCGGGTCGTTTCCAGTCCACGCGATTTATCCTAGCGGACTTGTCATCAGGTTGACGGAATATTCAAGCCCCTCAGGTATGGAATTCCATACCTTCGCGATTCACGCAGCACGAATTTCACGGGTTGAGGCGTTCGATCTGCCATCCTCTCCCCCCTTCCACCGGACGCCAGCGGAACCGGTCGTGCAGCCGGTACGCGCCGTCCGCCCAGAACTCGATCTCGACCGGCCGTATCCGGAACCCGCCCCAGAAGGGCGGGCGCGGCGGATTCGGCCCCTTCTCGATGGTGACGCGCGCCACCTCGGCCATCAGCGCCGCGCGCGAGGCCAGCGGCTGCGACTGCCGCGACGCCCAGGCGCCGAGCCGGCTCTTGAGGCTGCGCGAGGCGTAGTAGGCGTCCGCCTGCGGCCCCTCCTCGCGCGTCACATGCCCCCGGACCCGGATCTGCCGGCGCAGGCTCTTCCAGTGCATCACGAAGGCCGCGACCCCGGTTGCGGCGATCTCCTGCCCCTTGGCCGAGCCGTAGTTCGTGTAGAACACGAAGCCTCCGCCCGAAGCGGCATCGCTGCCTTCGATTTCCTTCAGCAGGACCATGCGAACGTTGGGCATGCCGGCACCGTCCACCGTGGCCAGGGCAATCGCGTTCGGATCGTTCGGTTCGGTCCGCTCGGCCTCTGCGAGCCAGGCCCTGGCGATCTCGAACGGATCATCGCCGCCAAATATACCGCCTCTGTCACTCATGGACCAGCACGACCTCCGGATTTCTCAGTTCAGCGGCCCATTTGCTACCCCAGGTTGAACCCGTCACCCTCTCTTGATGCGAAAGGTGACATGGCCTAATGCTGCGAGGCACAAGAACGCGGCGTGGGGACAGATATGGCGGGCAATCTGATGACAGGCAAGCGCGGGCTCATCATGGGCCTCGCGAACGACAAGTCGATTGCCTGGGGCATCGCGCGCGCCTGCGCGGACCAGGGGGCGGAACTCGCCTTCTCGTATCAGGGCGAGGCGCTGAAGAAGCGGGTGGAACCACTGGCGGCCGAAGTGGGGTCGAACCTGCTCGCCGAATGCGACGTGGCCGACGAGGGCTCGCTCGACCGGCTGTTCGAGACCCTGAAGGACCGCTGGGGCAAGCTCGACTTCGTCGTGCACGCGATCGGCTTTTCCGACAAGAACGAACTGCGCGGCCGCTACGTGGACACCAGCCCCGAGAACTTCCGCATGACGATGGACATCTCGGTCTATTCCTTCACCGCCGTCTGCCGGCGCGCGGCGGCGATGATGCCCGACGGCGGCAGCCTGCTGACGCTCACCTATTACGGCGCCGAGCGCGTCATGCCGCATTACAACGTCATGGGCGTGGCCAAGGCCGCGCTCGAGGCCAGCGTGCGCTACATCGCCGAGGATCTGGGCAAGGACGGCATCCGCGTCAACGCGATCTCGGCCGGGCCGATCAAGACGCTGGCGGCAAGCGGCATCGGCGATTTCCGCTACATCCTGAAGTGGAACGAGCTGAATTCGCCGCTGCGCCGGAACGTCGACCAGACCGAGGTCGGCAAGTCGGCGCTCTATCTCCTGTCCGACCTCGGCTCGGGCGTCACCGGCGAGACCCATCACGTCGATGCGGGCTACCACATCGTCGGCATGAAGGCGGTGGACGCGCCCGACATCGACGTCGTGACCGGCCGGAACGGAAAAGAGAACGGGCAGTGACCGTCGCGGCCTTCCTCGGGATCGCGCTGCTGTCGCTGATGGCGGCCGTCAGCCCGGGGCCGGCCGTGCTGATGGCGGCGCGCACGGGGCTGACCGAGGGCTTCCGCACCGGCGCCTTTCTCGCCGCCGGGATCGGCGCCGGCGCGGTCGCCTGGGCCGGAGCGGCGATGTTCGGGCTCGCGCTACTCTTCGAACTCGCCCCGGCGCTTCTCTGGGCGCTGAAGATCGCCGGGGGCGCCTATCTGGTCTGGATGGGGATCGGGCTCTGGCGCGCGGCGGACCGGCCCTTCGACACCTCGGATGCGCGCGCCCTGCCCCGCTCGGCCGGCTCGGCCTTTCGGCTCGGGCTCTTCACCCAGCTCGCGAACCCCAAGCCCGCGGTGATGTTCTCGGCCATCTTCCTCGGCACGGTGCCGCCCGCCACACCGCTCTGGGTCGTGGCGGCGATCCTCGCGGTGGTGTTCCTGAACGAAACCGTCTGGAACATCCTTGTCGCGCGCATCTTCTCGCTCGAACGCACGCGGTCGGGCTACATCAGCCTCAAGGGCATCCTCGACCGCGCCTTCGGCGGTCTCTTGATCCTTCTCGGGGTCAAGGTCGCCGCCGGCTGATCCCGGCCCGCCGGTCCTCTCTTGCCAGACGATGGGCCGCTCCGTAATCAGGGGCATCCGATCTGCCTGGGGATAGAGCCATGACCGACCGCCTGCCGCATGAAAAGGGCTTCCACGTCTCCTGGGACCAGATCCACCGCGACGCGCGGGCGCTGGCATGGCGGCTGGACGGCAAGGGGCCGGACGGCGGCGCGTGGCGGGCGGTGATCGCGATCACCCGCGGCGGGCTGGTGCCGGCGATGATCGTCTCGCGCGAGCTCGACATCCGGGTCGTCGATACGATCTCGGTGAAAAGCTACAACCATCAGGAACAGATGGACGCCAAGGTGACCAAGGCGCCGCAGGCCGATCTCATGGGCGACGGCACCGGCATCCTGGTGGTCGATGACCTCGTCGACACCGGCAAGACGCTGGAACTGGTCCGCCGCCTCTACCCCAAGGCACATTTCGCCACGGTCTATGCGAAACCCTCGGGCAAGCCGCAGGTCGACACCTACATCACCGAGGTCAGCCAGGACACCTGGATCTTCTTTCCCTGGGACATGGCGCTGCAATACGTCCAGCCCTTCCGCGGCACCGACTGAGCATGCGCGCGCCGTCCGTCGGGGGGGTGCAGCGGCGCCTGCATCAGGCGTTCGAACTGTCGATCGCCGCCAAGGCGGTGCTGGCGGGGCTCGAAACGCTCAGCGGTCTCGGCCTGTGGTTTCTCAAGGCGCAATGGGTCTGGAGCTTTGCCGGCTGGCTGACCGCAAGCGAACTGGTGCGCGACCCCTCGGACCGGCTGGCCGGCTGGGCGATCCGGCAGGCCGAGCATTTCGGCGGTCCGGGCCAGCACTTCTGGGCGATCTACCTGACCGGGCACGGGCTCATCAAGCTGGCGGTCGTCGGGGCGCTGATCGCGGGCGTCCGCTGGGCCTATCCGCTGTCGATCGCGGTGCTCGTGGCGTTCATCGCCTACCAGCTCCACAAGTATGCGCTGACCGGATCCTGGGTCATGCTCGGCCTGACCGCCTTCGACATCCTGGTGATCTGGCTGATCTGGAACGAGTGGCGCCACCTGCCGCCCGAAGGCCCGCGCGGCGCGCGCGGATAGGGCGGACGCCTCCGGCGGGGGGTATTTGCGCGAAGGTGAAGAGCGGCCGGAAGCCGTATCCGCGGCCGCTTGCGGGGACCGCGGCAGCCGCTAGGATCGGGCCGGACCGAGGAGACGCCCGATGACCCTGCCGCTCAACCCCGCAATGGCCGCGACCTTCGCGCCCCCGGTGATGGAGGCGCGGCGCTGGCTTGACGGCGTGGTGTTCCCGCCGGACCGCCCGCTGATCAACGTGAGCCAGGCCGCCCCGGTCGATCCGCCGCCCGAGCCCCTGCGCCGCGCCATCGCCGAGGCGGCGCTGAACCAGCCGGCGGCCCATCTCTACGGGCCGGTGCTGGGCCTTCCCGACCTGCGCGCCGAGGTGGCCGCGCAGTGGTCGGCGGCCTACGGCGGCACGATCCTTCCGGCTATGGTGGCGATCACCCAGGGCTGCAACCAGGCGTTCTGCGCCATCATGGCGACGCTGGCCGGGGCCGGTGACGAGGTCATCCTGCCGACGCCCTGGTATTTCAACCACAAGATGTGGCTCGACATGCAGGGGGTGCGCGCGGTTCCCCTACCCTGCGGCCCCGGAATGGTGCCCGAACCCGAGGCCGCGGCGCGGCTGGTCGGCCCCCGCACCCGCGCGATCGTGCTGGTGAGCCCCAACAACCCGACCGGAGCGGAGTATCCGGCCGAGGTGCTGCGCGCCTTTCGCGATCTCGCGCGGTCGCGGGGCCTTGCGCTGGTCGTGGACGAGACCTACCGCGACTTCGACGCGCGGGAGGGTGCGCCGCACGATCTCTTTGCCGATCCCGACTGGGCGGACACGCTGGTGCAGCTCTATTCCTTCTCGAAGGCCTACCGGCTGACCGGCCACCGCGTGGGCGCGATCGTCGCCGACCCGCGCCGGCTGGCCGAGGTCGAGAAGTTCCTCGACACCGTGGCGATCTGCCCCAGCCAGCTCGGCCAGATCGCGGCGCTCTGGGGGATGCGCAACCTGCGCGACTGGGTGGCGGGCGAGCGGGCCGAGATCCTGCGCCGCCGCGCCGCCATGGTGCAGGGCTTCGCGCGGCTGCCGGGGTGGCGGCTTCTGGGCTGCGGCGCCTATTTCGCCTATGCCGAGCACCCGTTCGACGAGCCCTCGCCCGATCTCGCGCGGCGGATGGTGCGCGAGGCGGGCGTGCTGATGCTGCCCGGCACCATGTTCATGCCCGAGGGCGAGGCGGCGGGCGAGGCGGCGGGCGCGCGCCAGATGCGCATCGCCTTCGCCAATGCCGACGCGGCCGGGATCGGGACGCTGATCGACCGGCTGGCCGTCCTGCGCCCGGCGGCCCGGGGCGAACCGCGTCCCGCCTTGCCCGGCGGGGGCTAAGGGCCTAAACAGCGCTGACGGAACGGCGCCAGAGGGGAAAGTCGATGTCCAGCACATTGCGGCAGCACGGGGCCAGCAAGCTCATCTGGTTCCTGATGGCGCTTCTGATGCTGGGTCTCGGCGGGTTCGGGGTGACCAACTTCGGCGGCATGAGCACGGAGTCGATCGCGCAGGTCGGCGACACCGAGGTGACGGCCAACGAATATGCCCGCGCCTTCCGCGCCGAGCAGCAGGCGCTTTCGGCGCAGGTGGGCCGTCCGGTCACCGCCGCCGAGGCACAGGCGATGGGCGTCGGCGCGCGGGTTCAGGGCCAGCTTTTCGCGCAGGCCGCGCTTGACGACGAGGCGGCGCGGCTGGGCGTGTCGGTCGGCGATGCCGAGGTGGCCCGCCAGATCGCCGCGATTTCCGCCTTCCACGGGGCCGACGGCAAGTTCAGCCGCGAGACCTACAAGCTGGTGCTGCGCCAGGAGGGCCTGAGCGAACCCGAGTTCGAACGGCAGTTGCGCGCCCAGTCCGCGCGCGGTCTGCTGATGGGCGCGCTGACCGGCGCGGTCGCCGCGCCCGAGTCCTACGCCGCGACGCTTGCGGCCTGGGCGGGCGAGACGCGCGATTTCACCGCGGCGGTCCTTTTGCCCTCGGACCTGCCCGAGCCGGTTCCCGCCGCCTCGGACGCCGACATCCAGGCCTGGTATGACGCGCATCCCGAGGGCTACATGCAGCCCGAGACCCGCAAGATCACCTATGTCTGGCTGTCGCCCGAGATGCTTCAGGGCGATGTCAAGCTCGACGAGGCGGCGCTCAAGGCGGCCTACGAGAAGCGGCTGGCGGAGTTCGTGACGCCCGAAAAGCGCCTTGTCGAGCGGCTGGTCTATCCGACCGAGGACGAGGCCATGACCGCCAAGGCGCGGATCGACGCCGGAAGCGCCACCTTTGCCGACCTGGCCGCCGAGCGGGGCCTCACCCTTGCCGACGCCGACCTCGGCGAGGTCACCAAGGCCGATCTCGGCCCTGCGGGCGATGCGGTCTTCGCGCTGGCCGACCCGGGCGTCGTCGGCCCGGTCCAGACCGACCTCGGGCCGGCGCTCTTCCAGATGAACGGGATCATCGACGCGCAGAACGTCACCTTCGAGGAGGCGCGCCCCGAACTCGAGGGCGAGGCTCGGCTCGACCAGGCGCGGCGGCTGGTGGCCGACCAGACCACACCGATCGAGGACCTGCTGGCCTCGGGCGCCTCGCTCGAGGACGTGGCCAAGGAAACCCGGATGGAACTCGGGACCATCGACATGACCGCCGAAACCCAGGACGGAATCGCGGCCTACACCGCCTTCCGGGAGGCGGCCGCCAAGGCGACCGAGCAGGACTTCCCCACGCTGATCCGGCTCGAGGACGGCGGCCTCTTCGCGTTGCGCGTGGACAAGATCGAGCCCCCGGCCCGCAAGACCCTCGACACGGTGAAGGCCGAGGTCGCGGCCGACTGGGCGAAGGCCGAGACCCGCAAGCGGCTCGTGGCGCTGGCGCAGGAGGTGCTTGCGCAGATCGACAACGGCGCGACGCTGCCCGCGACCGGCCTTGTCACCACCACCTACCGGGGCATCGCCCGCAACGCCTTCATCGAGGGTCTGGACAAGGCCGCCGTGGCGAAGGCCTTCACCCTGGCCGAAGGCGCCTCGGCGGTGGCCGAGACGCCCGATCAGGTCGCGCTGGTCACGGTGAATGCCGTGCATCCGGCCGATCCGCAGAGCGCCGAACAGGTCCAGATCCGCGACCGGCTCGACCCGCAGATCGCGCAGGCCATCGGCGGCGACATGCTGGAGCTTGCCGCCCGCGCGATCCAGGCGCAGGTGGGCGTGCGTCTGGACCAGGGCGCGTTCAACGCGATCAACGCCCGGCTGCAGTAGGAGCGCACTCTTGGCCCTCATCTCGCGCTTCGAGGATTTCGAGGCCGGCTGGACCGCCGGCCGCAACCAGCTTGTGTTCGCCCGGCTGGCGGCCGATCTCGACACGCCGGTGTCGCTGATGCTGAAACTCGCCGAGGCGCAGAAGAACTCGTTCATGCTGGAAAGCGTGACGGGGGGCGAGGTGCGGGGCCGCTACTCGGTGGTGGGCCTGAAGCCCGACCTGATCTGGGAATGCCGGGGAACGCAGAGCCGGATCAACCGGCAGGCGCGGTTCGACGACGCCTTCGAGCCGCTCGACGGCCACCCGCTCGAGACGCTGCGGGCGCTGATCGCGGAAAGCCGGATCGCGATGCCCGAGGGCATTCCCGCCATCGGCGCGGGCCTTTTCGGCTTTCTCGGCTACGACATGGTCCGGCTGGTCGAGCGGCTTCCGAACGTGCCGCCCGATCCGATCGGCACGCCCGACGCGCTGCTGATGCGGCCAAGCATCGTGGCGGTTCTCGATGGCGTGAAGGGCGAGGTCACGGTCTGCTCGCCCGCCTGGGTCGCGTCCGGCCTGTCGGCGCGCGCGGCTTATGCCCAGGCGGCCGAGCGGGTGATGGACGCGGTGCGCGATCTGGAACGCGCGCCCTCGGGCGAGACGCGCGACCTTGGCGAGGTGGCGCATCTCGGCCCGTTCCGGTCCAACTTCGCACCCGAGGCCTACCGGGCCGCGGTCGAGAAGGCCAAGGACTACATCCGCGCCGGCGACATCTTTCAGGTGGTCCCGTCGCAGCGCTGGTCGGCGCCGTTCCGGCTGCCGCCCTTTGCGCTCTACCGCAGCCTGCGGCGCACCAACCCGTCGCCCTTCCTGACCTTCTTCAACTTCGGGGATTTCCAGATCGTCGGCGCCAGCCCCGAGATCCTCGTGCGGCTGCGCGGGGGCGAGGTGACGATCCGGCCGATCGCCGGAACGCGCCCGCGGGGCGAAAATCCCGAGCAGGACAAGGCGTTGGAGGCGGATCTTCTTTCGGACAAGAAGGAGCTGGCCGAGCATCTGATGCTCCTTGACCTCGGGCGCAACGACGTGGGCCGCGTGTCGCGGATCGGCTCGGTCCATCCGACCGAGAAGTTCATCGTCGAGCGCTACAGCCATGTCATGCACATCGTGTCGAACGTTGTGGGCGAGCTTGCCCCGGGCGAGGACGCGCTGTCGGCCCTGCTGGCCGGACTGCCCGCGGGCACCGTGTCGGGCGCGCCCAAGGTGCGGGCGATGGAGATCATCGACGAGCTCGAGCCGGAAAAGCGCGGCATCTACGGCGGCGGCGTCGGCTATTTCGCCGCGAACGGCGAGATGGACTTCTGCATCGCGCTGCGCACCGCGGTGGTGAAGGACCAGACGCTCTACATCCAGGCCGGCGGCGGGGTCGTCCATGACAGCGACCCCGAGGCCGAGTATCAGGAAACCGTCAACAAGTCGAAGGCGTTGCGGCGCGCGGCCGAGGATGCCGGGCTGTTCGCCCGGCGCGGCAACGGCTGAACGGGTCGCACGGGCCGACCGCTCGCCGGGTCAGCGCAGCGCCTGCATCGCGGCGGTGAGCGGCGACACCCGCACCCGCTGTCCGGCGGCACTGCCCGCCCAGGCCTCCAGCGCACCGACCGCCTCGGGCGTCGCCGGGACGGCGATCACCAAGGCGCCCAGCTGTTCGGCCTCGAAGGCGGCGCGGTCGAGCATCCGCTGCATGGCGTCGGACCCGGCGCCGCCGTCACCGCCGAGGCGCCAGATGCTGGCGTTCGCGATCCCGGCCGCCCGCGCCAGCTGGCCGACGGGGTTCAGCCCGCGCGCGTAGCTCGCGACGCCCAGCCCCGCGCTCTTGACCAGCGCCACGACATGCTGGGCCGTCCGCCGGTTCGACTGGAAGTCGGAATCCGGTCGGCCCACCAGCGCGACCGCCTCGGGCAGCGCGCTGCGCCAGGCCTCGAAGGCCACCTCGACATCGCGCGCCTCGGCGCGGGGCGGCAGGCCGGGCGCGAGGATCGCCACCTCGCCCCCGCGCGCGCGCCAGGCGCGCGCCGCGGCCTCGGCGCCGGGATCCTCGGGGTCGAGCGCGAGGGTCAGCGCGGCGCCGGGGGCCAGATCGCCAAGCGCGCCAGTATCGACCAGCACCACGCCCAGCAGGGGACGGCCGTCGGTGTTCTCAAAGGGTGCCGCGTAACGCTCGACCGGGGGCAGTTCGGCGGCCTCGGCGGGGGGCGCCGCTTCGTCCGGTGCGGCGCCCGGTGCGGCCCCGGCGGGCGCTTCCGGCGCCCCGATCCGCGGCAGCCGGCCGACACGGACGCCCGGCACCGATCGCGCAAAGCCGGGCTGGGGCGGCGGGGCCACGCCCTCGGGCGCGCCCGGCGCCTCGATCATCACGCGCGGCGCCTCCTCGGCGCCCGGCTCGCTGCCCGGCGGCGGCAGGATCACCGGCGCGGGCGTCGGTTCCGTCGCCGGCGGGCTGGCGGAGCCGGCCGGCGCCGGGGTTGCGGCGACATCCGGCGGCGGCAGCAGCCTTGGCATCGGCAGCTCCGCCGGCAGCTCGGCGGCCGCGACGACCGGCGGCGGTTCGGCGGCGGGCGGAGGCTCGGTGGCGGGCGGGGGCTCGGCGGCGGCCGCCTCGGGCGCCGCCGGCTCGGGCTCGGGCGCGGGCTGAGGCGCCTCTGCCCTCGGCGGTTCCGAGGCCGTTGCCCCCGACAGGGCCGGGGGCGGCGCGGCCGGTTCGGTCCCGGCGGCAACCCCTTCGGGCGGCGGACTAGCCGATGGCAAAGGCTCGCCGGTCGGGGCCGCCGGCGCCACCGGAGCGACGGCCACGGGCGCGGCCGGTTCGGCCTTGGTTCCGCCCATCGCCGGGGCCGCCGCGCCGGCCGCGGCGGCGGTCGGCGGCGCAGCCGGGGCAAATCCGGACCCGGGCGGCGGCTCGCCCGGCGCGGCAAGCGTTCCGGCCTCCGGCAGGGCAGCGGGCGGCGTGGCACCGGCGTCCGGCGCGGGCGGGGTGGCCTCGACCTGGGTGGCCTGCGGCGCAGCCTCGGGCGCCGGTTCGGCCGACGGCGCCGGCGCGGGTG
>JBMOOG010000008.1:0-10908 GCA_049324535.1 Pseudomonadota bacterium
CGCTGAAGGGCATCCTCGGCTTCACCGACCAGCCGAACGTCAGCGCCGACTTCAACCACGATCCCCATTCCAGCGTCTTCCACATGGACCAGACCAAGGTCATGGAAGGCACGATGTGCCGCATCCTGTCGTGGTACGACAACGAATGGGGCTTCTCCAACCGCATGGCCGACACCGCCGTCGCCATGGGCAAACTCCTCTGAAGGAACCGGCCCGGCCGGACCCGAGCGATCACGACGGGCGTCACACCGATGTGACGCCCGCCGCCGGAAACCGCCCGCTTTTCCGACCGTTACCTCCTCGCGCCGCCGAGCTCACCACCCGCGCGGCGCCGCCATCCAAGGAGGTTTGCCATGACATACGCACGCAGCCCGCTTGCCATACTGCTCGCGGGCACCCTTGCCGCCATCCCGCTGGCCGGTCTGGCCGAACCGGCGGCCAACAGCCCCGCGGCCCCCAGCGCGACCGCCCCGGCGCCGAAGACCGCCGCCGCCCAGCCCGCCGCCCAGCCCGCGGCCCCGTCAGCCAGCCAGGATCTGGTGACGACCGTCGATGACGCCCTCAAGGCCATGCGCGAGATCCGCGCCGCCCGTCTGGCGCTGTTCGACGGCAACACCGGGGCCGCGGGGCCCATGGTCACCGCCGCCGCCGCCGACATGACCGCCGCGCAGAAGGCCGAAAAGGACTACGGCATCGCGTCGAAATCCGGCACGCCCGACACAGTCTATCTGCCGATCGAGACCTCGATCGCCCTCGCCGAGGGCTTCACGGCCACGCCCGACACCAAGGGCCCGGTCAAGGCCGCCAACGACCAGATGGCCACGGGCAACACCCGCGCCGCCGCCGAGACGCTGAAGGCCGCCAACATCGGCGTCGCGGTCTCGGTCGCCCTGGTGCCGGCCGGCGCCGCGCTGACGCACCTGACGGACGCCGAAGCACTGATCAAGGACGGCAAGTATTACGAGGCCAACCTGGCGTTGAAGGCGGTCGAGGATCTGGTCGTCGTCGACACCTGGTCGCTGGCCGACGTGCCGCAACAGACGGTCGCCAAGACGGACGCCAAGACCGGCTGACGCCTCAGCCGCGCCCGAACCGGCGGGTCAGGGCCTCGTGCACGCCGGGGGTGACGAATTTCGAGACGTCGCCCCCGAGGCGGGCGATCTCCTTCACCAGTTTCGAGGCGATCGCCTGCCGCCGCGCATCCGCCATCAGGAACACCGTCTCGATGGTCGCGTCCATCGCCCGGTTCATCCCGACCATCTGGAACTCGTATTCGAAATCCGCCACCGCCCGCAGCCCGCGCACGATCACGCCCGCGCCCACGTCGCGGGCGCAGTCGATCAGCAGGTTGTCGAAGGGATGCACGACGATCTCGCCGCCGCAGCGCTGGACGATGGCGGCGCATTCGTTCTCGAGCATCGCCACCCTCTCCTCGAGTGCGAAGAGCGGCCCCTTGTCCCGGTTGATCGCCACGCCGATCACCAGCCGGTCCACCAGCGCCACCGCGCGCTGGATGATGTCGATGTGTCCGAGCGTCACCGGATCGAAGGTGCCGGGGTACAGTCCGATGCGCATCACGGGGTCTCCTCACGTCTCGGGCCGCAGGCAACGCCATCGGGCGCGGCTTTGCAAGGGGCATTCGCTGCAACGCAGCACGGCCCGGACTTCTCCTTCGTCCCAATACCCCCGGGGGGCACGGGGGGCAGGCTGCCCCCCCGCCCGGGTCCGGACAGCGGCGTCGCCGGGGGGATGAAGGCCGCGCGCCCGGCGGGATCAGTTGCCCATGATCATCCCGGCCAGCGCGTCCTTCTCCATCGCCAGTTCCGACAGCCGCGCCGCCACCACGTCGCCGATCGAGATCAGGCCGATCATCTGCGCCCCGTCCATCACCGGCATGTGGCGAAACCGCCCCGCCGTCATCTTGGCCAGCACCGAATCCGCGGTCTCGTCCGGGGTGCAGGTGGTGAGGTTTCGGGTCATCATCTGTTCGACCTTGTCCGACAGGCACTCGCCGCCGCGCCGGCCCACGTCGCGGACGATGTCGCGCTCGGACAGGATGCCGAGCGGCCGCTTGCCGTCGTCCGACACGATGACCGCGCCGATGCGCCGCTCGGACATCAACCGCGCCGCATCGGCCACCCGCGATCCCGGCATGACGGTGAAGACCGAGGCCATGCCCTTGGATCGCAAGATCTGATGAACCTGCATCGCAACCTCCCCTTTGCCGTGCCTGTTCCGCAACGTCAGCGTCACGCCGCCGCAACATTCTGTCAAGCCACTCGGATGGTTAGGCCACGAGCGCCTCGAGCCGGGCCACCTCGCGCCGCACCCCCTGCGCGATCATCTCCGCCACCCGGTCGAGCCGCCCGACCCGGCGGTCGTCGGCGTGCCGGATGAGCCAGAAGGCGCGTGTGAGCCGCACCGCGTCGGGCAGCACGCGCACCAGTTCGGGCGAGGCCGGAAGGGCGAAGTCGTGAACGACCGCGATCCCCGCCCCCTGCCGGACCCAGGCCAGCTGCACCGCGACCGAGTTCGAGGCCAGATGGACGCCGCCGCCCCCGGCCTCGTCCAGATAGTCGAGCTCCTTGTCGAAGATCATGTCGGGGATGTAGCCGACGAAGCGATGGGCGGCGAGGTCGGCGCGCGCGCGGATCGGGGGATGGGTCTCGAGATAGGCGCGGCTTGCGGCCAGGTGCAGGTGGTAGTCGGTCAGCTTCTGCACCATCAGCCGCCCCGCGGCCGGCGGGCTGACCGCGATGGCCATGTCGGCTTCGCGCTTCGACAGGTTGAAGACGCGCGGCAGGGCGACGATCTGGATCTCGAGCCCCGGATGCGCGGCCGCGATCGCGGCCACCACCTGCGGCAGGACGAAGGTCGCGCAGCCGTCCGGCGCCCCGATCCGCACCTGACCCGAAAGCCCGCTCGAGCCCGCGCGCAGATCCTCGGCGGCGGCGGCCATTGCCTGTTCGGCCGCCTCGGCGTGCGGAACCAGCCGCGCCCCCTCCTCGGTCAGCGCATAGCCCTGCGGCCCCTTGACGAAGAGCCGCAGCCCCATCCGTTCCTCGAGCCGCGCGATGCGTCGCCCGAGCGTTGCGGCGTCGAGCTTGATCCGGCGCCCCGCCCCGGACAGGCTTTCCGCCCGCGCCACCGCGAGGAACAGCCGGATGTCGTCCCAGTCCTCCATGACGAACCTTTGCGTGATTGCAAAACCTTTTTGCCAGACTGCCCCTGTTCGCCCCATTTCTGCAAGACTATCCTTCCGGCCGTCAGTTTCGGGAGGACCCCATGAAAGAGATCGGTCACTGGATCAACGGGCGCGAGGTCAAGGGCACCTCGGGCCGCTTCGCCGACGTCTACAACCCGGCGACGGGCGAGGTGCAGGCGCGGGTCGCGCTGGCGTCGAAGGCAGAGCTCGACGCCGCCACCGCCGACGCGGCGGCCGCGCAGGTGAAGTGGGGCGCCACCAACCCGCAGCGCCGCGCGCGGGTGATGATGGAGTTCGTGCGTCTTCTCAATCGCGACATGGACAAGCTGGCCGAGGCGCTCTCGTCCGAGCACGGCAAGACGCTCCCCGACGCCAAGGGCGACGTGCAGCGCGGGCTCGAGGTCATCGAGTTCTGCATCGGCGCACCGCATCTTCTGAAGGGCGAGTTCACCGACAGCGCCGGCCCCGGCATCGACATGTATTCGATGCGCCAGCCGCTGGGCGTGGCCGCCGGCATCACGCCCTTCAACTTCCCGGCGATGATCCCGATGTGGAAGATGGGCCCGGCGCTGTCGGCCGGCAACGCCTTCATCCTGAAACCCTCGGAGCGCGACCCGTCGGTGCCGATGATGCTGGCCGCGCTGCTGAAGGAAGCGGGCCTGCCGGACGGCGTGCTGCAGGTCATCAACGGCGACAAGGAGGCGGTGGACGCCATCCTCGACAACCCGGTGATCCAGGCCATCGGCTTCGTCGGCTCGACCCCGATCGCGCAGTACATCTACGGCCGCGGCTGCACCAACGGCAAGCGCGTCCAGTGCTTCGGCGGAGCCAAGAACCACATGATCATCATGCCCGACGCCGACATGGACCAGGCCGCGGACGCGCTGGTCGGCGCGGGCTATGGCGCGGCGGGCGAACGCTGCATGGCGATCTCGGTCGCGGTGCCGGTCGGTGACAAGACCGCGGACGCGCTGATCGAAAAGCTGATCCCGCGGATCGAGAAGCTGAAGGTCGGCCCCTACACCGCCGGCAACGACGTGGATTACGGCCCGCTCGTCACCGGCGCGGCCATGGAGCGCGTTAAGGGCCTGATCGACTCGGGCGTCGCGCAGGGCGCCAGACTGGTCATGGACGGCCGCAACTTCAAACTTCAGGGTTACGAGAACGGCTTCTTCGTCGGCCCGACGCTCTTCGACCACGTCACCACCGACATGGACATCTATCGGCAGGAGATCTTCGGGCCGGTGCTTTCGACCGTGCGCGCCAAGACCTATGAGGAAGCGCTCGGCTATGCCATGGACCACGAGTACGGCAACGGCACCGCGATCTTCACCCGCGACGGCGACACCGCCCGCGACTTCGCCGCCCGCGTCAACATCGGCATGATCGGGATCAACGTGCCGATCCCGGTTCCGCTCGCCTACCACACCTTCGGCGGCTGGAAGAAGTCGGGCTTCGGCGACCTGAACCAGCACGGGCCGGACGCCTTCCGCTTCTACACCCGCACCAAGACCGTGACCGCGCGTTGGCCGAGCGGGATCAAGGAAGGCTCGGCCTTCAACTTCAAAGCCATGGACTGACGATCACCGACCGCCGGTGACCACGGAAAGGGAGGGGGCCATCCCTCCCTTTGCGTTTCGGCCGGGGACGATCATGCGGCGACGTCCGCGCGGCGGACGGCCCGGAACTACGCCGCCGCTGCGGCCTTGAGGGGACGCAGGAACGGCCGCGCCTGAGAAGCGGGAAACCCGATGACACGCCCGAGGGCCGAAAAGGCGCGAGGGGCCGAAACGAAACAGGGGCCCGGAGGGGCCCCTGCGCGTGACTGTCCGGAAGGTCGGGCTCAGGCGCGCCGGCGGCGGCGCAGCATCGCCAGACCGCCCAGACCGGCAGCGAGCATCAGGCCCGCGGCCGGAACCGGAACGGCGGCCGGGTTCGGCGGGGTGGTGTCGCCGTTGCGCGACGACGGCGAATACCAGACCGACACCGACAGCAGCTTCTTGACCGACTTCCAGTCGCCCGCGAGGTTGGCCGGATCCACCAGGAAGGCACCGAAGGCCTTCTTGGTCTGGAACACCAGCATCACCGAGTTGAACCCGTTGAGCGAGTTCAGAGCCCAGTCACCGAAGCGGCGCTTCTGAAGAACCGGGGTGGTCAGGAAAGTCACCACCTGGTCACCGGCATTGTCGGTGCGATCGCCGAGTGTCCAGTCGGTCACGCCGAACGTGCCCATCGCGGCGTCGAACTGGCCGCTCACACCCTTCTTGACATTGCCCGACACGCAGAAGGCTTCGGTCGCATTCTCGGCGAAGAAGCTGGCCTTCTTGGCCGCGCAGGTCGCCGCCTGCGAGGCGCTTCCGGCAAAGACGAGAGCGAGAGCGACGACAGTGGCACGGAACATGATGGAACCCCCTAAATGCCCGATTTCCGACACATTCCTTCAAATCGGATTCAAAGGCGAGACCAATCTTTGCAAGCGCCGCATTTTGCAATTACCGGTTGCACGGGAAACAGTGCCGGCCACCCCGGATTGCATGACTGTCTCCGGCGGCGTGACTTTGGTGCGGCGTCCCTTAAATTGTCCACGAATCGCGGCATGCAGCCCTGACGTACATCGGTGCCGCCCGGACCGGAGGGGCTGGCAGCGCCTGCGGGATCGGCTAGGAACGCACCATGACCCTGACTCCGCCCTGCCCGCCCGATCCTCGCCCCTGTCCCTGATGCCGAACCCGAGCTGGACACACGCCGCCCCCGCTCTCGCCCGGCTCGACCCGGCCGCGCTGGCCGCGCTTGCGCCGCTCGTTCCCGTCGATCTCGAGCTCGGCACGGTTCTCTTCCGCCCCGGGGACGAGGCCCGTGGCTTCGCGGTTGTCCTGTCCGGCCGGGTCGATGTCTTCCTCTCCGGCCCCTCCGGCCGCGAGATCCTGCTCTACACCGTCGAGCCGGGCAGCTCCTGCGTCCAGTCGACCCTTGCCCTGCTGGGCGCGGGCCCCTACAGCGGCGAGGCCGTGACCGCCCGCGACACCCGCCTGGTCATGATCCCGCGCGGGCTGTTCCTGAGCCTGATGGATGGCTCGGCCGCATTCCGGGCCTTCGTCTTTGCCGCCTTCTCGACCCGGATGCAGGACATGATGCAGCTGCTCGAACGGGTGGCGTTCCACCGCGTCGAGGCACGGCTCGCCGCCGAACTGCTGGCGCAGGCCGAGGGCGACACCGTGCGCGCCACCCATCAGGAACTGGCCACCCGCATCGGGTCCGCGCGCGAGGTGGTGTCGCGCCGGCTCGACGCGATGGCGCGCGCGGGCCTCGTCGCGACCGAGCGCGGCGTGGTCGAACTGCGCGACCGCCCCGCGCTCCTGCGGCTCGCCTCCTCGGGCGCTTGATGTGATCTAGTCACAGACAGCCCGCGGCGGCCCTGTCAGACTGTTTCCACTGGCGGTGCGAATCACAGCCGCAAGACAGGAGACAGGACATGTTCAAGACGAACGTCGGCGGCGCCGACCGGATCGTGCGCATTGTGGTCGGCATCGCGATGCTGGCCATGTATTTCTTCACCAACGTGGGTGGAACCTGGCACTGGGCCTGGCTGATCGGCATCGTGCCCCTGGCCACCGGCCTTCTGTCCACCTGCCCGCTCTACTCGATCCTCGGGATGTCCACCTGCCCGATGAAGAAGGGCTGACACCGAACCACGCCGGGGGCGCGCGCGGCGCGAAGGCGCCTCCGGCGGGGATATTTGGACCAGTGAGACGGGCACGGCCGAAGGGCCCCGGGCAGTCACTTTCCACTTTCGTGGCCGCGCCCGCCGGGGTCGGACCTATTCCGCCGCCACCCGCCGCGGCTTGAGCAGCGGCGCGAGATAGCGGCCGGTGTGGCTGCGCGGTTCCTGCACGATCGCCTCGGGCGGCCCGACGGCCACGATCTCGCCGCCGCCGTCGCCCCCCTCGGGGCCGATGTCGATGATCCAGTCGGCGGTCTTGACCACATCGAGGTTGTGCTCGATCACCACGACCGTGTTGCCCTGATCGACGAGCGCGTGCAGCACCTCGAGAAGCTTGCGCACATCCTCGAAATGCAGGCCGGTGGTGGGCTCGTCGAGGATGTAGAGCGTGCGCCCGGTGGCCCGCCGCGCGAGCTCCTTGGCGAGCTTCACGCGCTGCGCCTCGCCCCCCGACAGCGTCGTCGCCTGCTGGCCGACCTTGATGTAGCCGAGCCCGACCTCGACCAGGGCGTCCATCTTCTCGCGGATCGCGGGCACCGCGGCGAAGAAGCCCTGGGCATCCTCGACCGTCATGTCAAGAACATCGGATATGCTCTTGCCCTTGAACAGGACTTCCAGAGTCTCGCGGTTGTAGCGCTTGCCCTTGCAGGTCTCGCAGGTGACGTAGACATCGGGCAGGAAATGCATCTCGATCTTGATGACGCCGTCGCCCTGGCAGGCCTCGCAGCGCCCGCCCTTGACGTTGAACGAGAACCGGCCCGGCTGATAGCCGCGCGCCTTGGCCTCGGGCAGGCCCGCGAACCAGTCGCGGATCGGGGTGAAGGCGCCGGTGTAGGTCGCGGGGTTCGACCGCGGCGTGCGGCCGATCGGGCGCTGGTCGATGTCGATCACCTTGTCGAGATGCTCGAAGCCGCGGATGGTGTCGCAGGGTGCCGGCGTCTCGCGCGCGCCGTTCAGGCGCATGGCCGCGGTCTTGTAGAGGGTCTCGACGGTCAGCGTCGATTTGCCGCCGCCCGAGACGCCGGTCACGCAGACGAACTGGCCCAGGGGAAACTCGGCGGTCACGTTCCTGAGGTTGTTTCCGCAAGCCCCTTCGATCACAAGCTTTTTTCCGCTGCCCTTGCGCCGCTCGCGCGGCACGGGGATGGCGCGGGCGCCGCTCAGATACTGGCCGGTGAGGCTGGCGGGGTCGCGCGCGAGTTCCTCGGGCGTCCCTTGCGCCACCACCTGCCCGCCGTGCACCCCGGCGCCCGGCCCGATGTCGAGCACGAAATCGGCGGCGCGGATCGCCTCTTCGTCGTGTTCCACGACAAGCACCGTGTTGCCCTGGTCGCGCAGGTTCTTCAGCGTGGTTATCAGCCGGTCGTTGTCGCGCTGGTGCAGGCCGATCGACGGCTCGTCCAGCACATAGAGCACCCCCGTCAGCCCCGAGCCGATCTGCGAGGCGAGACGGATGCGCTGGCTCTCGCCGCCCGAAAGCGTGCCGGCCGAGCGCGAGAGCGTCAGATAGTCGAGCCCGACATTGACAAGGAAACCAAGGCGTTCGCGGATTTCCTTCAGGATCGCGCGCGCGATCTCGTTCTTCTGCGCGCTCAGCGTCGCCGGCACGCCGGCGATCCAGTCATGCGCCTCGCGGATCGACTTCTCGACGACCTGGCCGATGTGCAGCCCGCCGATCCGCACAGCCAGCGCCTCGGGCTTCAGCCGGTAGCCGCCGCAGACGTGGCAGGGCCGGTTGTTCTGGTAGCGCTCGAACTCCTCGCGCACCCAGGCGCTGTCGGTCTCGCGCCAGCGGCGCTCCATGTTCGGGATCACGCCCTCGAAGCCGCGCGTCACCTTGTAGACGCGCCCGCCCTCGTCGAAGGTGAACGCGATCTGGTCCTCGCCCGAACCGTAGAGGAAAAGCCACTGGACGCTTTCGGGCAGATCCTTCCAGGGCTTCCGGGCGTCGAACCCGTAGTGGCGGGCGAGCGCGTCGATGGTCTGGAGGAAGTAGGGCGTCTTGGTCTTGGACCAGGGGGCAAGCGCGCCGTCCTTGAGCTTGAGCGTCACGTCGGGGACCACGAGGCGTTCGTCGAAGAAGAGCTCGACCCCGAGCCCGTCGCATTCCGGGCAGGCGCCATAGGGCGCGTTGAAGGAAAAGAGCCGCGGCTCGATCTCGGGGATGGTGAAGCCCGAGACCGGACAGGCGAACTTCTCCGAAAACGTGATGCGGCGGGGCTCCTCGGCCGGGGCGCCTTCCTCGGCCGCGGGCGCGGTTTCCAGCACCGCGATCCCGTCGGCGAGGTTCAGCGCGGTGCGGAAACTGTCGGCCAGCCGCGTCTCGAGCCCCGCGCGCACCACGATCCGGTCCACCACCACGTCGATGTCGTGGCGCAGCTTCTTGTCCAGCTCGGGCGGGCTCTCGAGATCGTGGAACTGTCCGTCCACCTTCACCCGCTGGAACCCCTGCTTGCGCAGGTCCAGCATCTCCTTGCGGTATTCGCCCTTGCGGTCGCGCACGATGGGCGCCAGCAGATAGGCGCGCGTCCCCTCCTCCATCGCCATCACCGCATCGACCATGTCCTGCACCTGCATCGCGGTGATCGGCAGACCGGTCGCCGGGCTGTAGGGCGTGCCGACGCGCGCGAACAGAAGCCGCAGGTAGTCGTAGATCTCGGTCACGGTGCCGACGGTCGAGCGCGGGTTCTTCGAGGTGGTCTTCTGCTCGATCGAGATCGCCGGCGACAGGCCCGAGATGTGATCGACATCCGGCTTGCCCATCATGTCGAGGAACTGCCGCGCATAGGCCGAGAGGCTCTCGACATAGCGCCGCTGGCCCTCGGCATAGATCGTGTCGAAAGCAAGCGAGGACTTGCCCGACCCCGAAAGCCCGGTCAGGACCGTCAGCCGGTCGCGCGGAATGTCCACGTCCACGGACTTGAGGTTGTGCTCGCGCGCGCCGCGCACCTCGATGAACTTCTGTTCGGCCATGCCTGCCCCCGGACCCCGGGCGGAGATCCCGGGCAGGCAAGAGATAGTGGACGCCGGACGAATCTCCAACCCGAAAATGAGAACCAAAGGCGAACAATGCCGGCCGCCAGCGCCGGGGAGGCGGCAAGTCCGGCGCCCGACTGCGGCGCCGCCGCATCAAATTCGACTTCATGAATGTTTTCCGCTGACGGGATCTTGATCGGAGGATCCGGCCTGCCAGATAAGGGAGCGGAACCGGCACCCCGCCGCGACGTTAGCCAACCGATCCGGCTGCCCTGCAGCCCCGAAGCCGAGGAACCCGACCCATGTTCAATTTCCTGCGCCCGAACGCCTCCGGCGCCAAGGTGTCCCGCATCGCGCCGGCCGAGGCCGTGGCGCGGGTGAAGTCCGGCGAGATCGTCCTGATCGACGTCCGCGACGCCTCCGAGGTGGCCCAGGGCCGCGCCGAGGGCGCGATCCACGTGCCGCTGATGACGCTGCGGATGAAATGCGACCCGTCCAGCCCGGAATTCCTTCCGGCGCTGTCCAAGGGCAAGCCGGTCTGTCTCTACTGCGCCTTGGGCGCGCGCAGCCAGTCGGCCGCGCAGATGCTGGCCCAGATGGGTTACGAGACCGTCTACAACCTCGGCGGCCTGCGCGACTGGCACGCGGGCGGCGGCAAGATCACCCGCTGATCCGGCGCCGGCGCGCCGCCTGCCAGCGGTGGGCGAGAAAACCGCCCGCGCAGAGCGGCAGCGCGAAGACCGTCACCGACTGCGGCCCCATCGCCCGATCGAGCGCCAGCAGGATCGGCGTCCCGAGCGTGGTGCCCACGTTGCCCAGCTGCGCGATGGCGCCCGCCGCCATCGCCCGGGTCGCCGGCCGGTCGTTCAGCGCCGGGATCGCGGCGAAGCTCGCCCCCTGCACGTGGCCGAGCGCCGCCGCGACGGCGAAGGCCGCGACCAGCGCCGCCAGCCCCGGATCGCCCGCGAGCGCAACCTCGGCCGCCCAGCCCGACACCGCCACCGCC
>JBMOOG010000009.1:0-136282 GCA_049324535.1 Pseudomonadota bacterium
TGCCAAGGCCGCCGAGGACGCCGCTGCGGCAAAGGCCGCGGCAAAGGCGGCGAAGGCCGCCGCCAAGGCCGCAGCGCAGGCCGGGGCGCCCGCCGTGCGGCAGGTTCCGGCCACCGAGAAAGCCGAGACCGCGCCCGTGGTGCCGGTCCTGCCCGTCCAGCCCGATGCGGCGACCGGCGCGGCGCCCGTGGCCGAGGCGACCGCCGCGCCCGCGTCCGACGCGGCCGGCGGCACGGTCGTCGAGGAGGTCGTCACCAAGGAAAGCGCGCGCAGCTCGGCCGAGGATTTCGCCAACACGGTGACCGGCAAGCCGAAGGACGCACGCAAGAAGAAGGACAAGGGGCTCGACGATACCGAGAAGCTTCTGCTTCTGGGGCTCGGGGCGGTGGCCGTCGGCTCGATGCTGTCGAACAACCGCAAGGTCGAGCTGAATTCCGGCGACCGGGTCGTCGTCACCCGCCCCGACGGGACCCAGCAGGTGATCAAGAACGACGACGCCCTGCTGCGCCAGCCGGGCGCGACGCTGCGCACCGAGACCTTCGACGACGGATCAACCCGCACCACGGTCCTGCGCGAGGACGGCTCGCGCGTCATCACCGTCCGCGATGCCGAGTATCGCGTGCTGCGGCGCGTCCATGTGGACCCGCGCGGTCGCGAGACGGTCCTGATCGACGACACGGTGACCTACCAGCCGGTCGACGTGACCCGGCTGCCGCCGCCGGCCCCGCCGGCGCGGATTGACGGCCTGTCCGACGAGGCGGCGCTTCGGGCGGCGCTGGCGCGCGAGGGCGCCTTCGACCGGCGCTTCAGCCTGTCGCAGGTGCGCGACATCGCGCGGGTGCGCGCGCTGGTGCCCGAGATCGACTTTGCGAGCATCACCTTCGACACCGGTTCGGCCGCGATCGCGCCGGAACAGGCGCGCGCGCTTTCGGGCCTCGGCCGGCTGATCCAGGACTTCGTGGCCGAGAATCCGCGCGAGGTCTTCCTGATCGAGGGCCACACCGACGCCGTCGGCAGTGCGGCCGCGAACCTCGCGCTGTCGGACCGGCGGGCCGAGACGGTGGCGCTGGCGCTGACCGAATATTTCGGCGTGCCGCCGGAAAACCTGGTCGTGCAGGGCTATGGCGAAGAGTTCCTGCGCGTTCCGACCGATGCGGCCGAGCGTGCGAACCGGCGCGTGGCGGTCCGCCGGATCACCGACCTTCTGCGCACGGCCGCGGCCGACTGAGTTTGCGCAGGTTCCGGGTCGCGCGGGGTTCCCGCGCGGCCCATCCTTTCGGGCAGGAGGTGCCTGCCCATGTCCCTGATCTTCGAGCCGATCCCCAGCGATGCCGTGCGCGCCCTGCGCGCGGGCGGGCCCGATGCCTACGGGCTGCCACCCGAACAGGCCGTCTCGGACGGTCAGGGCGCGCCCTGCCGCCATTGCCTTGCCCATGTGCCCGAGGGCCGGGGGATGCTGATCCTCGCCTGGCGGCCGTTCCACGCCCCCCAGCCCTACGCCGAGACCGGGCCGATCTTTCTTTGCGCCGATGCCTGCGCGCCGTGGTCCGGCAAGGGGGTGCCGCCGATCCTGACCACCAGCCCCGACTACCTGCTGAAGGGCTACACCGACCGCGACCGCATCCTCTACGGGACCGGCCGGGTCGTGCGGCAGTCCGATCTGGCGGACAGCGCCGAAGCGATCCTCGCGGACCCCCGCGTCGCCTATGTCGATGTCCGGTCCGCGCGCAACAACTGCTTTCAGTGCCGCATCCGCCGGGGGTGACGCAGCAAAGGGGCGACCGGACCGGCCCGCAGGGGTGCGACAAGATGTGTTGACATAAGTCAATGCCGTCGCGGGGAGAATCGCTTAGACAAGGTCGCACGGGGACGAACGGTCGGCAGGCGTGCCGGATACCGCCCCGGACCTGAAGGCCCGGTTCTCTCCCTTGCCGGTTCTTCTTTCTCTCAACGCTGCGGGCCTCCCTCCCGCAGCGTTTACTTTTTTGGTGCCGGCCCCTGCGCGGCCCACTGGAAGGCGGTCCGGCGTCGGGCCATACTGCCGGCGCGACGCGAGGCAGGGAGAGAGCCGCCATGGCAGGGGATCTCGACGACATTCCGCGGATCGCGCTCGACTGGCACCGGGCCGGGCGGGGCGCGGTCATCGCCACCGTGACCGAGACCTGGGGTTCGGCCCCGCGCGGTGTCGGCAGCCAGCTGGCGATCGCCGGCGACGGCGCGATGATGGGCTCGGTCTCGGGCGGATGCGTCGAGGGCGCGGTGATCGAGGAGGCGCGCGCGGCCCTCGCCGAGGGCAAGGCCCGCCACCTGACCTACGGGGTCAGCGATTCGGATGCCTTCGCGGTCGGGCTGGCCTGCGGCGGTACGATCCGCGTGCTGGTCGAACCGGTGGGCGCGGTGCTGCCCGAGGCGCTGCTGGCCGAGCTGGTCGAGGCCCGGGCCGGACGCCGCCCGGTGGCCTATCTGTGCGACATCGAGACCGGCGCGCGCCGCCTCGTCGCTCCGGCCGGGGCCGACCCGGCGCTTGCCGCCCGGTTCCGGTCCGACAAGTCGGGAATGGAGGGCGCCACCTTCGTGGGCATCCACAATCCGCCGCTGCGGCTGATCGTGGTGGGCGCGGTGCATATCGCGCAGGCGCTCATACCCATGGCGCGCCTCGCCGGCTATGACCCGCTGCTGATCGACCCGCGCGGCGCCTTCGGGTCGCAGGCGCGCTTTCCCGGCGAGACGATCCTCGACGACTGGCCGGACGAGGCGATGGCGCGAGCCGGGCTCGATGCCCGTACGGCGGTGGTGACGCTGACCCATGACCCAAAGCTCGACGACCCGGCGATCCGCGCCGCGCTTGGAAGCGACGTCTTTTACCTGGGCTGCCTCGGATCGCCCAGGACGCATGAGAAACGGCTCGCGCGGCTGCGCGAGGCCGGCGTGCCCGAGACCGCCATCGCCCGCCTGCACGCGCCGGTCGGCCTCGACATCGGCGCGCGGACGCCGGCCGAGATCGCGGTGTCGATCCTGGCGCAGATCACGCTGCGGCTGAGGAAGGGATGATGGACTTCGGCCCGGTGCCGCTGGCCGATGCGCTGGGTGCGATCCTTGCGCATTCGCTGCGCGCCGGGGGCCGCAAGGTGAGCAAGGGGCGGGTGCTCGATGCCGCCGACCTTGCGGCGCTTGCCGCGGCCGGCGTGGTGGAAGTGACCGTGGCGCGCCCCTCGGCCCACGACCTTGGCGAGGCGGAGGCCGCAAGGCGGCTGGCCGATGCGCTCGTCGGGCCCGCGATCACCGCCGATCCGCCCGTCAACGGCCGGGTGAACCTGCGCGCCACGGCGCCCGGTCTTCTGCGCGTGGACGGCCGGCGGGTGCGGGCCTTCAACCGCCTCGACCCGGCGGTCACGCTTGCGACGCTTCCCGATCTTGCCCGGGTGCGGCGCGGGCAGATGGTGGCGACGGTGAAGATCATCACCTACGCCGTCGCCGGGGATCTCGTCGAGCGGGCCGCGCTGGCGGGCGCCGGCGCGCTTGGCCACCGGCCCGTGGTCCTGCGCAGCGCCTGGCTGGTTCTGACCGACGCGGGACAGGCCGCGGGTCTGAACGACAAGGCCCGACGCGCGACCGAGGCGCGGCTGCGCGCGCTGGGCATGCGGCTGGCGGGGGTGTCGGTCGTCGCGCACCGGCCCGAGGCCCTGGCCGAAGCCCTGGGCGCGGCCAGCGCCGATCTCCTGCTGGTTCTGACCGGTGCGGCCACGTCGGATCCGCGCGACACCGGGCCCGAGGGGCTGCGCATGGCGGGGGGGCGGCTGATCCGGTTCGGGATCCCGGTCGATCCGGGGAACCTGCTGTTTCTCGGGCGACTGGGCCGCCGGCCGGTCATCGGGCTTCCGGGCTGCGCGCGGTCGCCCGCGCTGAACGGTGCGGACTGGGTGCTGGAGCGGGTCGCCTGCGCGGTGCCGATCCGCCCGGCGGATTTTGCCGCCATGGGCGTCGGCGGGCTGCTCAAGGACATCGGGCTGCGGGGCGCCCCCCGCGACCCGGCGCCCGGCGCGCCCGAGGGCTAGAGCCCGGCAAAGCGGGCGCTCAGCCCGGCCAGTTCGTCCTCGAGCCCGAAGGGGGCGTTCACCAGAAAAAGCCCGCTGCCGATCATCCGGTGCGCGGCACGCGCGGGGGGAAAGGCGACCTCGTGCCGGATCGTCTTGGGCAGGCGCGCGGCCTCGAGCGCGGCCAGCATGGGGGCGTGCGGATCGCCGGCAAGCCGCGGATACCACAGCATCAGGACGCCCACGTTCCAGCGGCGGTGCACGTCGGCGACCAGCCGGGCCATCGCGCCGTAGTCGGCCTTCACCTCGTAGCTCGGATCGATCAGCATCAGGCCCCGGCGCGGCGTCGGCGGGGTCAGCGACAGCGCCATGGCAAGGCCGTCCTGCTGACGCGGATGGGCCGGGAACCGGGCCATGGCGTCGCGCAGCGCCGCGAACTCCTGCGGGTGCAGTTCCGCAAGGTGCAGCGTATCGCCCGGCCGCAGCAGCAGCGCCGCCACCATCGGCGAGCCGGGATAGGCCGTGGGCCCGTAGCGCGCGCGCACCTCGGCCAGCACCCGGGCATAGGGATGGTCCGGGGCGAACCAGCCCGCGGCGCGACCCACGCCCTGCGCCGCTTCGCCGGTCTTGACCGCCTCGGGCGCGGCCAGATCGTAGAGACCCCGGCCGGCGTGGGTTTCCAGATAGCTGAGCGGCTTTTCCTTCTGCACCATGCGCGCGAGGATCGCGGCCAGCACCGCGTGCTTGTGCACGTCGGCCAGGTTTCCCGCGTGGTAGAGGTGCTGGTAGGACAGCATCGCGACTCCAGGAACGCGGCCCCTTCCCGGAGGGAAGGGGCCCGGATCGCCGGTGCCGCGCCCTTACTTGGGCGCGATCATCATCACCATCTGCTTGCCCTCGAGCCTCGGCATCGACTCGATCTTGCCCGCCGCGTCCACGTCGGCGGCCACGCGGTTCAGAAGTTCCAGCCCGAGCTCCTGGTGGGCCATCTCGCGGCCGCGGAAGCGCAGGGTGACCTTCACCTTGTCGCCCTCTTCGAGGAACTTCATCACGGCCCGCATCTTCACGTCGTAATCGTGCTTGTCGGTGCCGGGGCGGAACTTGATTTCCTTGATCTCGATGATGTGCTGCTTCTTGCGGGCCTCGGCCTCGCGCTTCTGCAGCTCGTATTTGAACTTGCCGAAGTCCATGATCTTGCAGACCGGCGGTTCGGCGTTCGGCGAGATCTCCACCAGGTCGAGCCCGGCCTCTTCGGCCATTGCCATTGCACGGGCGGGTGTGACCACGCCGACGTTCTCGCCATCGGCACCGATCAGCCGGATTTCGGGTGCCCGGATCCGTTCGTTGACGCGGGGGCCTGTGTCGCGTTGCGGCGGGGCGTTGTGGGGTCTGCGGGCTATGGCACGGGTCCTTGTGTGGTTTCGGTCGAAAGCCCGGGCAAAATAATGCGCAGCCTCGGTCGATTCAACCCGAAAGCGGAACGTGGGTCCCCGCGGGACGGGTCCGTCCGTCGCTTTCCAATGGCGCAACAATCTGCGATACCTTTGCCACGCGTGAACCAACCCTTTGCGGGAGGATGAGTGATGAACCGAAACGTCGTGATTGCGATCATCGTGCTGGTGATCCTTGGCGGTGGCTACTGGTGGTACACCGGAAACAAGGCGGCGGTTGACACCGCGGCGAAGGATGCGGCCACCACGGCGAGCCAGACCGCCACCACCGCCGCGCAGACCGCGACCGAGGCCGCCAAGACTGCGACCGAAGCGGCCGGCGCCGCCGCCGCCACCGCCACCCAGGCGGCCTCCGACGCCGTGAACACGGCGACCCAGGCCGCCAGCGACGCGGCGGCCGCGGCAAGCGATGCGGCGTCCCAGGTCTGGGACGCGACCAAGCTGACGGCCGAGGACATCGTGAAGCGCATCGACGATTCGACCCTGCCGGACGACGTCAAGGCGCAGATGAAGACCGCCTACGAGGCGGCGAAGGCCTCGCCCGAGGCACTTCAGAAGTTCCTCGATGAACTCAAGGCGAAGATGGGCCTCTAAGCCCTTCGTCAGAAATGAGAAATCGAAAACGCCGCGTCCCATGGGCGCGGCGTTTTTGGCCCAGGCGGGCCGGGTGCAGGCGCGGACGCGTCAGATCCCGTCGCCGACGAAGGCCTTTTCCACCACGTATTCGCGCGGCTCGGAATTCGCGCCCTCGCGCAGGCCGAAGTCTTCCAGCACCGCCTTGACGTCCACGTTGAAGGCCAGCGATCCGCACACCATCGCCCGGTCGGTCTCGGGCGTCATCGGGGCGATGCCGAGGTCGGTGAAGACCTTGCCCGAGGACAGGTTGTCGGTGATGCGGCCCATGCGCGCGCTCTCTTCGCGCGTGGTCGTCGGGTAGTAGAGAAGCTTGTCCGCGAATTCGCCGATGAGCGGGTCGTCGCGCAGCGCGTCCACCAGTTGCCGGCCATAGGCCAGTTCGTCCGCGGTCCGGCAGGTGTGCATCATCACCACCTGCTCGTATTTCTCGTAGGTCTCGGGGTCGCGCATCAGCGAGGCGAAGGGCGCGATGCCGGTGCCGGTCGCCAGGAACCACAGCCGCCGGCCCGGCAGCAGCGCGTCCAGCACCAGTGTCCCCACGGGCTTCGGGCGCAGGATGATCTGGTCGCCCGGCTGGATGTGCTGGAGCCGCGAGGTCAGCGGCCCGTCCGGCACCTTGATCGAGTAGAACTCCAGTTCCTCGTCCCAGGAGGGCGAGGCGATCGAGTAGGCGCGCAGGAGCGGCTTGCCCGCGTCGTCCAGCAGCCCGATCATGACGAATTCGCCGGACCGGAAGCGCAGCGTCCGCGGCCGCGTCACCCGGAAGGAGAACAGCCGGTCGGTCCAGTGGTGGACCGAGGTCACGGTCTGGGCGTCGGGAAGGGTGCGGATCGGCGGAACGATGGCTTCGGTCACGGTCAACGGCATCTTTCTGGCGCGTCCTTCGGTGACGCGCCCCTCTTTTAAGGGGGTTTCGTACGTGCGTATAGATCAGCCGCGCATCCCGAGCCGCGACCGATAGTCATGGTCGCGCCAGTTGGCGCGGGCCAGCCACTGGTCGGCGGGCTGGCGCGCGGCCAGATCATCGGGGATCTCGACCTCGTCGAAGCCCGCGCGCCGCGCCATCGCATACTGGTCGGCGATCACCGGACCCGCGAGGCGCAGCCGCCCCGCGAATCCGCGCAGGCGCAGGCGGCGGGCCAGCGTGAAGGCGCGCCCGTCGCTGAAGGCCGCCACGCGGATCCGGATCGCCGCCGTCCCCGACAGCGGGTCGGGCAGCGCGTCGGGCGCGGCGTCCGCGGCCCCGATCTCGACGAAATCGGGGCCGTCATCGGGGTGAAAGCCGTCGTCGCGCACGATGATGGTCATGCGGTCTCCTTTCGCATCAGCCGGCCGCCCACGAAGTGGATGCCGCATTCGGTCTTGTCCTGCCCGCGCCAGCGCCCGGCCCGCGGGTCCTCGCCGGGCGCCACCGGCGTCGTGCAGGGCAGGCAGCCGATCGACGGATAGCCGCGCGCGACCAGCGGATGCCGGGGCAGGGCGTTGTTGGTCAGATAGTCCTCGATGTCTTCGCGCCGCCAGTGGGCGAGCGGGTTCACCTTGATGCGCCCCTCGCCATCCACCTCGAAGAAGTCCAGCGTGGCGCGCGTCGCGCCCTGAAAACGCTTGCGGCCGGTGATCCAGCCGCCGAACCCGGCCAGGGCCGCCTCGAGCGGGGCCACCTTGCGCAGCGCGCAGCAGGCCTCGGGGTCCGTGCGGTGGAGCCGGCCGGCCGGGTCCGCCGCCGTGATCGCGGCGGGATCGGCGGTCACGACCCGGACGTCGCGCAGGCCAAGCCGGCGGGCGAGCGTCCGCTGGTAGTCCAGCGTCTCGGGAAAGAGCATCAGCGTGTCGACGAACAGGACCGGCGTCGCCGGGGCGATCACCGAGACCAGATGCAGAAGCACCGCCGATTCGGCCCCGAAGGACGACACCAGCGCCAGATCCCCGGCTTCGGGGTCGCGCAGCGCGTGGCGCAGCACGTCGGTCGCGCTGTGGTGGCGGTAGCGGGCATTGAGGCGCGCCGCGCGCGCTTCAGGCGGCATCGCGTTCGCCTTCCGGGTAGAGGGCGGCGCGGAACGGGGCCGGGCCAAGACGGCGGTAGGCCGCGGCAAAGTCCTCGTCCGGGCCGGTCCGTGCGGCAAGATAGGCCCGCACCAGCCGCTCGATCGCGTCCACGATCCCGTCGGCCGAGAACCCCGGGCCGGCCCGTTCTCCGATCGCTGCCCCGGCACCGGTCTCGCCGCCCAGCGTGATCTGGTAGGTCTCGACCCCGGCCCGTTCCAGACCGAGGATGCCGATGTGCCCGAGGTGATGGTGGCCGCAGGCGTTGATGCAGCCCGAGATCTTGATGCGCAGCGCGCCGATCGCGTCCTCGAGCCCCAGGGCGCGGAAGCGGTCGGCAATCCCGGTCGCGACCGGGATCGAGCGGGCGGTGGCCAGCGTGCAGTAGTCCATGCCGGGGCAGGCGACGATGTCGGTGACGCGGCCGGCGTTCGGCGTGGCGAGGCCGGCGGGCTCGAGCGCCCGCCAGAGCGCGGGCAGGTCCGCCCGCGCCACATGCGGCAGCACGATGTTCTGGTCCTGGGTGAAGCGCAGCTCGCCGTGGCCGAGGCGATCGGCGAGGTCGGCCAGAAGCCGCATCTGCCCGGCCGTGACATCGCCCGGCGTCGCGCCCGGCGCCTTGAGCGTGACCGTGACGATGGCATGGTCGGCCCGGGCGTGATCCGACAGGTTCGCGGCCGCCCAGCGGCGGAAGCCCGCATCCGCGGCCAAAGCCGCATGGAAGGGGGCCATGTCCCGCGCGCTCAGGCGCGGCGGATCGAATTGATGTTCGATGTTTGCGGGCGTTGCCGCAAGATGGGCCGGATTTTCCGCTTTCCTTTGTTCGATTTCGTCAAGGACAAGCTGACGGAACGCGTCGATGCCCAGATCGGAGACGGTGATCTTGATCCGGGCCTTGTACTTGTTGTCCCGGCGCCCGGCCAGATTGTAGACCGACAGGATTGCCTCGAGGCAGGGCAGCAGGTCCGCCTCGGGCAGGAAGGCGAAGAGCGGTTCGGCCAGGATCGGCGTGCGGCCGAGCCCGCCGCCGACATGGACCGCAAACCCGCGCCGCCCGGCCGCGTCGCGCGTCAGCACCAGGCCGATGTCGTGCGCACGGGCAATAGCCCGGTCGGCGGGCGAGCCCGAGACCGCGATCTTGAACTTGCGCGGCAGGAACTGGAACTCGGGGTGGTCGGTGGACCATTGCCGGATCAGCTCGGCCACCGGCCGTGGGTCGGCCACCTCGTCGGCGGCGGCGCCCGCGAACGGGTCGGCCGTCACGTTGCGGATGCAGTTCCCCGAGGTCTGGGTCGCGTGGAGACCGACCGTGCCGAGATGGTCGAGGATGTCGGGAATGTCCTCGAGCCGCGGCCAGTTGAACTGCATGTTCTGGCGCGTGGTGACGTGTCCGTAACCCTTGTCCCAGCGGTCCGCGACATCGGCGAGCGCCCGCATCTGGTCCGAGGACAGCGTGCCGTAGGGCAGCGCGACCCGCAGCATGTAGGCGTGAAGCTGAAGATAGACGCCGTTCATCAGCCGCAGCGGCCGGAACTCGTCTTCGGTCAGCGCGCCCGACAGGCGGCGGGCGACCTGGGCGCGGAACTGGGCGCGGCGCTCGGCAAGGAAGGCCGCGTCGAAATCGGTCTGTCTATACATGGCGTTCCTGCTTGCCGTGGCGGTAGTTCGACGGGCCGCGCGCGCGGAACGCCTCGCGGAAATGCGCGGGTTCGGGGCCGTCCGGCCCCGGTCGCACATCGGCCAGGTAGGCGCCGACGACATCGCCCGGACGCTGCAGGGCCCCGAGAAGCCGCATCTGCGCCAGGGCCTCGTCGGCCAGCACCTCCGCCTCGCGCAGATCGGTGCTCCAGCGGTCGTCGGCGGTCAGATAGACGACCTCGCCGCCGCGCAGGTCGTTGGCCGTGACGACCTTTCCGGTGCCCGCGGGGCGGCTCATGCCCGTTCCTCCCGCAGGGGCGCGACGGCCGCGGCCCGCCGTCGCGGCGCGATGCCGAGAAGGAGGATCGCGGGCCCCGTCAGGCCGGAGGCCGCTTCGGCCAGCCCGGCGAGGTCGGCGTCGATCACCCGCTCGTCGTGGCGCGAGGCGTTCTCGACCACGGTGACCGGGGTTTCGGGGTCGGCCCCGTGCATCAGGAGCCGGCCCTGGATGAACCGCGCGGCGGCCTTGCCCATGTAGATGGCCGCGATCTCGCCCGGCCGCGCGAGCCCGCGCCAGTCCTGTTCGGCCAGCCCGTCGGCCTCGTGGCCGGTGAGGAACCGCACCGCCTTGTTGCGTCCGCGCCGGGTCAGGCTGCGCCCCGCGGCCGCGGCGGCGGCGGAGGCCGCCGTGATGCCCGGCAGGACCGTGTAGGCGATCCCCGCCGCGTCAAGCGCCGCCGCTTCCTCGTCGAGGCGCGCGAAGACGGTGCAGTCGCCGCCCTTGAGCCGCACGACGTCCTGCCCGCCCGCCGCGAGCGCCACGAGGAGCACGTTGATCGCGGCCTGCGGGGTGGTCGCGCCGAAGCCGGTCTTGCCGACCTCGATCGTCCGGGCGCCGGGCGCGATCCGGTCGAGCACGCCCTGTCCCACCAGCCGGTCGTGCAGCACGACCTCGGCGGCGGCCAGGGCCCGGACCGCGGCCACGGTCAGCTGGTCGGGATCGCCCGGACCGGCGCCGACGAAGGTGACATGGCCTGTGCGGTGGTCGGTACCGTGGTGGCCTGTGATGCGGGTGGGCATGGGCGCGACTCCCTGGTTTCCTTGGGGTCGAAGATAGAACAATTTCCTGTCCTGCCGCCATATGGTCTTGCAAAAAGGGACATTGTATCTGCATTGTAGGCTCAGTAATCCATTTGTTCCTGGCACGGGGGAATTCGCGAATGAGCGTCCGCATCGACGAGATCGACCGGAAGATCCTTTCCGAGCTTCAGGAGGATGCGGGGCAGTCGCTGGACGAGATCGCGCGCAAGGTGGGGTCGTCGAAGACCCCGGTCTGGAACCGGATCCGCAAGCTTCGCGAGGCGGGCGTGATCGGCCGGCAGACCATGATCCTCGATGCCGAGGCGCTGGGGCTCGAAGCCTGCTTCTTCGTGCTGATCCGCACCTCGGAGCACGAGGCGGAGTGGCAGCGGCGCTTCCTGCGGGCGCTGAAGTCGCGCCCCGAGGTTCTCGAGGCGCACCGGCTGGCCGGCGACATCGACTACATCCTGAAGGTGCGGGTGAAGAACGCGCGGGCCTATGACCAATTCTACCAGGCGCTC
Source organism: Pseudomonadota bacterium (assembly GCA_049324535.1). Lineage (GTDB taxonomy): Bacteria > Pseudomonadota > Alphaproteobacteria > Rhodobacterales > Rhodobacteraceae > JBMOOG01. The sequence continues at coordinate 11,404 of JBMOOG010000009.1, forward strand.
ATCGCCGAGGTGAAGATCCACAACGTCACCGCGCTTCTGTCGATGGAGGAGATCAAGTCCACCACCATCCTGCCGCTCTGAGGCCGGGGGCTGCCGGCCCCCGGACCCCCGGGGATATTTCGGCCAGTGAGAGTGACGGGATCTGGGCGCGCCGGGCTGGACCTTGCGCGATTAATCCCTATATATTCGGTCAACAACCTGCCGGGGCCGGGAATGACCGCCGAACAGAAAGATCCGCTCGAAGGCACGCCGCTGATCCGGCCGTCGACGACGGACCACCCGCTCTATGAGCGCGTGGTCGAGGCCTGCCGTACCGTCTTCGACCCCGAGATTCCGGTCAACATCTACGACCTCGGTCTCGTATACACGATCGAGATCAGTCCCGAAGCGGATGTGGCGATCATCATGACGCTGACCGCCCCCGGCTGTCCGGTGGCGGGCGAGATGCCGGGCTGGGTCGCGGACGCGGTGGGCGCGGTCGAGGGTGTGCGCACGGTGGACGTGCAGATGACCTTCGATCCGCAGTGGGGCATGGACATGATGTCGGACGAGGCCCGGCTGGAACTCGGGTTCATGTGAGGCGCTGATGTTCGGAATTCCCGGCAAATCCCCGGTGACGCTGACCCCGGCCGCGGTTGCGCAGATCGCGCGGCTGATGGCGCGCGACGGGGCCTACGGCCTGCGGCTCGGCGTCAAGAAGGGCGGCTGCGCGGGCATGGAATACACGCTTGAATTCGCGGCCGAACCCGGTGCGCAGGACGAGGTGGTGGAACAGGACGGGGCGCGGGTGATGATCGCGCCCATGGCGCAGATGTTCCTCTTCGGGACGGTCATCGACTACGAGACCTCGCTTCTGGAAAGCGGATTCCGCTTCCGCAATCCGAATGTGGTCGAGACCTGCGGCTGCGGCGAATCCGTCAAGTTCGCCGACGGCTGATGGCGGCCGACCCCGCCCTGATCGCGCAGCTGCGCGATCTGTTCGCGGGGCTCGGGCCGATCGTGGTGCGGCCGATGTTTTCGGGGGCCGGGCTCTACCTCGGCGACGCCCTGTTCGGGCTTGTGGCGCGCGATACGGTCTATCTGCGCACCGACGCAACCACGCGACCCCTCTTCGAGGCCGCTGGCGCCAGCGTCTTCGCCCATGAGATGCAGGGCCGGCGGCGCCTGTTGCCGGCTTTCATGACCCTTCCCGAGGCGGCGCTCGACGACCCCGACGAGGCGATGCGCTGGGCGGCGCTTGCCCTGCCGGCCGCCCGGGCGGCGGCCGAGGAGAAGCGCCGCGCGCGGTCGCGCAAGGCCGAGAAGGCCCATCGCCGGCGCTGATGCGACCAGATGGGGGCTTCCGCGATCGCGCGGCGCCGTCTATCCCGGCGGGGCAGGGCGAACGGGAGGACACCGCATGACGACGCGCCGCAAGCTGGCCGCAGGCAACTGGAAGATGAACGGGACGAAGGCGAGCCTTGGCGAGGTCGCGGCGCTGGCGGCGCTGCATCCGGCGCCGGGCTGCGACATCCTGCTGTGCCCGCCGGCCACGCTGGTTGCGGCCATGGCGGAGGCGGCGCGGGGCACCGCCGTCGCGGTCGGCGGCCAGGACTGCCACGCGAGGCCCTCGGGCGCCCACACCGGCGACATCGCGGCGCCGATGCTGAAGGACGCGGGCGCGACCCATGTGATCCTCGGGCATTCGGAGCGCCGGGCCGATCATGGCGAGACCGACGCGATGGTCGCGGCCAAGGCGCAGGCGGCCCATGCGGCGGATCTGGTCGCGGTGATCTGCGTGGGCGAGACCGAGGCCGAGCGCGACGCGGGCCGGACGCTTGCGGTGATCGGCACGCAGCTTCAGGGCTCGGTGCCCGAGGGCGCGACGGCCGTGAACACGGTCATCGCCTACGAGCCGGTCTGGGCCATCGGCACCGGGCGCACGCCGACGCTTGACCAGATCGCCGAGGTGCACGGATTCCTGCGCGACCGGCTGGTGGCGCGCTTCGGGGCCGAGGGGCAGGGGATGCGGCTTCTCTACGGCGGGTCGGTCAAGCCCGGCAACGCGGCCGAGATCTTTGCGGTGGCCGATGTCGATGGTGCGCTGGTCGGGGGCGCGAGCCTGAAGGCCGCCGACTTCTCGGCGATCATCACCGCGCTCGACGCCGCCTGAGCGGGCATTCCCGCGGCCGGTCCGGTCGGCCAGGCCCGCGTCGAGGAGGCGCGCATGCAGACACTTGACCAGTCGCCCGTCGAGGCGGGCTTCGTCCAGAACCCCTATCCGTTCTACGACCGGGCACGGGCGGGCGGGCCGCTGTTCCACTGGCGCGACTACGATCTGATCTGCGCCACCTCGGCCACGGCCGTGGGGGCGATCCTGCGCGACCGCCGCTTCGGGCGGGAGACCCCGCCCGAGAAGGCCGAGCCGGTGGCGCCGCATCTGGCGCCCTTCTACGCGGTCGAGGCGCATTCGATGCTGGAGCTGGAGCCGCCCCGTCACACGCGGCTTCGGTCGCTGGTGCTGCGCGCCTTCACCTCGCGCCGGATCCTGGCGCTTGCGCCCGAGATCGCGGAGCTGTCGCATCGGCTCATCGACGCCTTCCCGGCGGGCGCGTTCGACCTGATCGGCGCCTTCGCCCAGCCCCTGCCGGTCATCATCATCGCGCGGCTTCTGGGTGTGCCCGAGGAGCGCGCCCCCGATCTTTTGCGCTGGTCGAACGCGATGGTGGCGATGTACCAGGCCCGCCGGACCCCCGCGATCGAGGCCGCGGCGGTGGCGGCGACCGGCGAGTTCGTGGATTTCCTGCGCGCCTACGTGGACGAACGGCGGGCGCGGCCGGCCGACGATCTCATCACCCATCTGATCGCCGCCGAAAGCGAAGGCGAGCGGCTCTCGACGGACGAGCTCATCACCACCTGCATCCTGCTGCTGAACGCGGGGCACGAGGCCACGGTGCACACCATCGGCAACGGGGTGAAGACGCTGATCGAGCACGGGCACGGCGCGGGCGCGCTGCACCCCGACCAGGCCGAGCGCACGGTCGAGGAGATCCTGCGCTTCGACCCGGCGCTGCACCTCTTCACCCGCTGGGCCTACGAGGACATCGAGATTGCGGGCCACAGCTTCCGGCGGGGCGACCGGGTCGGCTGCCTGCTGGCCGCGGCGAACCGCGACCCGAAGGCCTGGGACCGTCCGGGCCGCTTCGATCCCGAACGGCCGGTCAAGGCCAACCTGAGCTTCGGGGCGGGGCTGCATTTCTGCGTGGGCGCGCCGCTTGCGCGGCTTGAACTGATGACGGCGCTGCCGATCCTTTTCGAGCGCCTGCCGGGGCTGCGGCTGGCGGCCCGGCCGCGCTATGCGAACCTCTACCATTTCCACGGGCTCGAACGGCTGATGGTCGCGGCCTGAGCCGCGTCTGGCCAAACCGCGCGCGCGCGGCTAAGAGGCCGCCATGACCACGCGCTTTTCCTTCCAGATCGCCGCCACCGACGGGCGGGCCCGGACGGGGACGATCCGCACGCCCCGGGGCGAGATCCGCACCCCCGCCTTCATGCCGGTGGGCACGGCCGGCACCGTCAAGGCGATGCTGCCCGAAAGCGTCCGCGCCACCGGCGCCGACATCCTTCTGGGCAACACCTATCACCTGATGCTGCGCCCGACCGCCGAACGGATCGCGCGGCTCGGCGGGCTTCACCGCTTCATGAACTGGGACCGGCCGATCCTGACCGATTCCGGCGGGTTCCAGGTGATGAGCCTTGCCGACCTGCGCAAACTGTCCGAGGAGGGCGTGACCTTCCGCAGCCATGTGGACGGATCGCGGCATCATCTGAGCCCCGAGCGCAGCATGGAGATCCAGCGGCTTCTGGGCAGCGACATCGTGATGTGCTTCGACGAATGCCCGGCCCTGCCGGCGGACGAGGCCGAGGTCGCGCGCGCGATGCGCCTGTCGATGCGCTGGGCCGAGCGGTCGAAGGCCGCCTTCGGCGACCGGCCGGGGCACGCGCTCTTCGGCATCCAGCAAGGTGGCGTGACGCGCGAGCTTCGCGAGGAAAGTGCCGGGAAACTCCGGGAAATCGGCTTTGACGGCTACGCTATCGGCGGGCTTGCGGTGGGCGAGGGGCAGGCGGCGATGTTCGGGGTTCTCGACTATGCGCCGGACATGCTGCCCGCGGACCGGCCGCGCTATCTGATGGGCGTGGGCAAGCCCGACGACATCGTGGGGGCGGTCCAGCGCGGTGTCGACATGATGGACTGCGTGCTGCCGTCGCGGTCGGGGCGCACCGGGCAGGCCTGGACCCGGCGCGGGCAGGTCAACATCAAGAATGCCCGCCATCAGGACGACCCGCGCCCGCTCGACGAGGCCTGCACCTGCCCGGCCTGCCGGTCCTACAGCCGCGCCTATCTGCACCACGTGTTCCGCGCGGGCGAGATCATCGCCGCGATGCTGCTGACCTGGCACAACCTGCACTATTATCAGGAGCTGATGGCGGGGCTGCGCGGCGCCATCGCGGAGGGGCGGCTCGACGCCTTCGTGGCCGCCTTCCACGCGCTGCGGGCCGAGGGCGACATCCCTCCGCTCTGATCCTCAGCCGTGGGTCAGCCGCACCGCGATCGCCCGCAGGCGGGCGTGATCGTCGGGGGAGAGGGCTTCGAGCGCGCGCGTGGCGCAGTGCAGGTCGCGCAGGCGTTCGGTTTCCCGCACCAGATCGGCGTCCGTGGCTTCGCGATCGGTCCGTGAGAAGGACGCGATCGACCGCGTGCCCTCGCGCACCATGGCCACGGTGAAGCCGTAGCGCAGGCCGGCCTCGGTTGCCGCGCGCTCCATGATCCGGTGCGGGTCGGGCACATCCAGTTCCGACCAGCGGATCGCGCCGGTGTTGCGAAATCCCCAGAGCGCGGTCGGGTCGTTCACCACCATGCCCTCGCGCGAATAGGTCTCGGTCCAGTCCCGCGCATAGGCCTGGAACATGTAGCGCGGCGTCGCCATGCGAATGTGCAGCGCCGCCGCAAAACCCGCTGGATATTCCGCGTGCAGGGCTTCAAGGATGTCGACGATCTTCGTGTGTTCGCTCATCGCGAATCCCGGCGGATTAGGCGTGACCAGTTCGGCGTTCCATGCCATAGGGATGAAATTCGCACAATCTCGCACGGTTCCATCGCCGTATCGGGACATTGGAAGGTTTGTTGCCGCAATGGCCGCTCAGGACGAGGATGTGCCCGTCCCGCAGCTTGCTCCTGCGGGCCACTACATAGCGCTGCGGCTGGGATTCACCTTCCCGCTGCACGAAGACCTGTCGTTGCCGGATCTCTGGGTCGAGCTCTACACCCGCCGGGGCTACATGATGGACGATCCGGTGACGCGCTGGGCCTATGCGAACGTGGGCGCGATCCGGTGGAGCGCGATCGACCTTCCCGACCCGCGCGCCATTCTCGACAAGGCGCGCGTCTTCGGCATGGCCTATGGCGCCGTGGTGTCGGTGGCCGACGAGGCGGCGGACGGCCAGCGCAGCTTCGGCTATTTCGCCCGGTCGGACCGCGAATTCACCGACAGCGAGATCGACCGGCTGGCGCGCCGGCTCCGGCGCATGCACGACGAGGCCGCGCCGCCCGCCAACCTGACCCGCGCCGAGATCGAGGCGCTGGGCCTCGTGCGCGACGGCTTTCTCATGAAGGAGATCGCCGGCCGGCTCGGCGTGACCGAGGGCGCGGTGAAGCAGCGCCTCAAGCACGCCAAGACCAAGCTCGGCGCCCGCACCAGCGGCCAGGCGGTGTCCAAGGCGATTGCGTTCGGACTGATCTGACGCGTTGCCTCGGCCGCCGCTCACGCGCAAAGTGAAGACGGCCGCAAGACAGGGCTGGTTGCACATGGCCCCGAGCCTGCCTAGATACTGTGTCGAACAGGGGAGGGCCGGGGCTGCCGACAACCGGGGACCGCGCCATCCGCCAGAAAGGAAAACGCCATGTCCGATACTACCGCGCCCAGTTTTCCGGTGCTGCCGCTGCGCGACATCGTGGTCTTCCCGCACATGATCGTGCCGCTTTTCGTCGGCCGCGAGAAATCGGTGCGCGCGCTCGAGGAGGTCATGCAGGAGGATCGCCAGATCCTGCTGTCCTCGCAGATCGACCCGACCGAGGACGACCCCGACACCAAGGGCATCTACCGCACCGGTGTGCTGGCCAACGTGCTGCAACTGCTCAAGCTGCCCGACGGCACCGTGAAGGTGCTGGTCGAGGGCAAGTCGCGCGTGCGGATCACCGAATTCCTGACCAACGCCTCGTTCTTCGAGGCGCGCGCCGAAACGCTGGAAGAGACGCCGGGCGACCGCCACACCGTCGAGGCCCTGCTGCGGTCGGTGGGTGAAGAGTTCGAGAAATACGCCAAGATCAAGAAGAACATCCCCGAGGAGGCGCTCGCGGCGGTGGCCGACACGCGCGAGCCCTCGAAGCTGGCCGACCTCGTGTCGGGCCATCTCGGCGTCGAGGTCGGCCAGAAGCAGGAGCTTCTGGAAACGCTCGATGTCGCCGAGCGGCTCGAGAAGGTCTATGGGCTGATGCAGGGCGAGCTGTCGGTTCTTCAGGTCGAGAAGAAGATCAAGAGCCGCGTCAAGAGCCAGATGGAGAAGACGCAGCGCGAGTACTATCTGAACGAGCAGATGAAGGCCATTCAGAAGGAACTCGGCGACGGCGAGGACGGCCAGAACGAGCTGGACGAACTGGCCGAGAAGATCGCCCGCACCCGCTTCTCGAAGGAGGCCCGTGACAAGGCCGAGGGCGAGCTGAAGAAGCTGCGCTCGATGAGCCCGATGTCGGCCGAGGCGACGGTGGTGCGCAACTACCTCGACTGGCTGCTGTCGATCCCGTGGGGCGTCAAGAGCCGCGTCAAGAAGGATCTGCGCTCGGCGCAGGCGGTGCTCGATGCCGATCACTTCGGGCTCGAGAAGGTCAAGGAGCGGATCGTCGAGTATCTCGCCGTGCAGGCGCGTTCGGCCAAGCTTAAGGGTCCGATCCTCTGCCTCGTCGGCCCCCCCGGCGTGGGCAAGACCTCGCTTGGCAAGTCGGTCGCCAAGGCCACGGGGCGGGAATTCATCCGCATCAGCCTCGGCGGCGTGCGCGACGAATCCGAGATCCGGGGCCACCGGCGGACCTACATCGGCTCGATGCCCGGCAAGATCATCCAGGCGCTGAAGAAGGCCAAGACCACCAACCCGCTCATCCTGCTCGATGAGATCGACAAGATGGGGCAGGACTTCCGCGGCGATCCGGCTTCGGCCATGCTCGAGGTGCTCGACCCCGAACAGAACTCGACCTTCGTGGACCACTACCTCGAGGTGGAGTACGACCTGTCGAACGTGATGTTCATCACGACGGCCAACTCGTACAACATGCCGGGGCCGCTCCTCGACCGGATGGAGATCATCCCGCTCGAGGGCTACACCGAGGACGAGAAGCGCGAGATCGCCAAGGGTCACCTGATCCCCAAGCAGATCAAGGCGCACGGCCTGCGCAAGGGCGAGTTCTCGATCGACGACGCGGCGCTGACCGAGATGATCCGCACCTACACGCGCGAGGCGGGGGTGCGGAATCTGGAGCGCGAGATCGCGAAGCTGGCCCGCAAGGCGGTCACGAAGCTCGTGCGCAAGGACACGAAGACGGTCAGGATCACGCCCGAGGTTCTCGAGGACTATCTCGGCGTCAAGCGGTTCCGCTACGGGCTGGCCGAGAAGGAGGACCAGGTCGGTGTCGTCACCGGTCTCGCCTGGACCAGCGTCGGCGGCGATCTCCTGCAGATCGAGGCGCTGAAGCTGCCGGGCAAGGGCCGGATGAAGACCACCGGCAAGCTCGGCGACGTGATGAAGGAGTCGATCGAGGCCGCCGCGAGCTACGTGCGGTCGGTCGCGCCGCAACTGGGTGTGAAGCCCCCGAAGTTCGAGACGATGGACATCCACGTCCACGTGCCGGAAGGGGCGACGCCCAAGGACGGTCCCTCGGCGGGGCTGGCCATGGTCACCTCGATCGTGTCGGTCATCACCGGCATCCCGGTCCGCAAGGACATCGCCATGACCGGCGAGGTGACGCTGCGCGGCAACGCGCTGGCCATCGGCGGGCTGAAGGAAAAGCTGCTCGCGGCGCTTCGGGGCGGGATCAAGACCGTGTTCATCCCCGAGGAGAACGCCAAGGACCTGGCCGAGATTCCCGAGACAGTGAAGGCGGGGCTGGAGATCGTGCCGGTGTCGCACGTCCGCGAGGTGCTGGCGCGTGCGCTGGTCCGTCAGCCGCAACCGGTGGACTGGGACGAGGAGGCCGAGGAGGCCGCGGCGAGGGCGCGCCTCGCCGACAAGACCGCGGCCGAGGGCAGCGCCGTCGCGCACTGATCCCGCGAGCGGTCGAGGATCGCAGACTCGAACAGGCAAGGGGCGCTTCGGCGCCCCTTCGCCGTTTTCCGGCCGGCCGGCGGTGGATTTTGTGCGGGTGACCGTCTAGTGTTGACGAAACGTGACCACTCGCGGTCTGATCATGAGGATTGACATGGCTGAGGAAAAGAAGGCGCCGAAACCGGCGAAGGCGGGCGCAAAGGCCCGCAAGTCGGCCGCAGCGACGGTGGTGGCCAAGGCGCGCAAAGCCGCCGCCGCGCGCAAGGTGCCGGCGCCGGCCGCTGCGGCGCCCGCTGCGGCGCCCGTTGCCGCCCCGGCGGTTGAGGCGGTGGTGGCCGCCCCGGTGCGCACGCTGCGCCGCAAGGATCTGGTCGAACGGGTCGCGGCCAGTTCGGGCGCCAAGAAGAAGGCGGTGCGCGAGATCGTCGAGGCCACGCTCAAGGTGCTGGGCGAGGCGCTGGCCGCCGGCGAGACGCTGGCGCTGCCGCCCTTCGGCAAGGCCCGGGTCAACAAGCACCGCGATCTGTCGTCGGGCGAGATGCTCACGGTGAAGCTGCGCCGCAAGCCGGCCGGAAAGGCCACGGACAAGGGGGCAGGCAGGGTGCCGCCGGAAACCGCGGCTGACCCTCTTGCAGAGCCCGCCGAATAGCGATAGGAACCCGGTCCACGGGCGATTAGCTCAGCGGTAGAGCGCTTCGTTCACATCGAAGATGTCAGCGGTTCAAATCCGTTATCGCCCACCATACACCCCCTTGATCGGACAGTGACTCCCGGACGGGTCCCGGCGCCCGCGCCGGCCGGCGCCGGCCGGCGCCGGCCGTGCCGGCCTCAGGGGGACACCGGCGTCACCCGCAGCCCGAGACCGCCGGCCGGCCAGAGCGTGACCCGCGCGAGCGGCTCGGGCTCGGGCCCGCCGGGCCAGTCGAACCGTGCCCCGCGCAGGAGCGTCGCCAGCATGGCCACGCCTTCGATGCGCGCGAAGACCGATCCGATACAGACGCGCGGACCAAAGCCGAAGGGCATGAACTGCGTGCGCCGGATGGCGGCGCGCGCGTCGGGGGCAAAGCGTTCGGGCCGGAATTCCTCGGGCGCGTGCCACAGTGCGCGATGGCGGTGGACGGCCCAGATCGGAATGAAGATCACCGACCCGGCCTTCAGGCGGACATCGCCCAGAAGGCAGTCCTCGCGCGCAAGGCGCGTCAGCACCGGGGCCGGCGCGAAAAGCCGCATCGCCTCCTCGAACACCTGCCGGGTCAGCACCAGCCGGTCGATGTGGACGCCCTCGATCGGCCCGTCACCGGCCACCGCGCGCGTCTCGTCGCGAAGCCGCTCCTGCCAGACCGGCTCCCGCGCAAGGATGTAGAGCGTCCACATGAGCGCCTTGGCCGTCGTCTCATGCCCGGCGTTGAGAAAGGTCAGAAGGTTGTTCAGCACCCGCTCCCGCGAGATGCCGCCGCCCGCGCGCCCCGGCTCCTCGGCGGCCAGAAGCCGGCCGAGGAGGTGGTCGCCGTGCCGGTCGGGACCGGCCTGCCAGCGGTCGAGGAGCGTCTCGATCGCCCGGCGCATGGCGCGGCTGGCGCGGCGCATCCGGCCCTGTCCGGGGTGCCAGGCCCAGGCGGGCAGCCCCGCGAGCGTCGCCGCGATCACCCAGGGCGTGGCGTTCAGGTAGCGATCGACGGCCGACTGGATCGCGGCCGCCTCGGGCAGGGCGGCGCCGCCGAACAGCGTGTCCGAGATCGCCCGGTAGGCGGCACCGGTCAGGTCGCGGTCAACGCGCCGGACCCCACCTCGCGCTTCGCTCCGCCAGCGGTCGAGCAGCGCCTGGGCCGCCCCCGCCATCGCGGGCACGCTGGCCAGCATCTCCTCGTGCCGGAAGAGCCCCGATACCGCCTGCCGCTGCCAGCGCCAGTCGTCGCCCTGCGAGGTGAGGATGCTCTGGCCGAGCGGGTCCGAGAACACCCGCAGTTCCAGGGGCGGCTTCGGAAAGGCGGTGTTGGCGGCCTGGAACACCGCCTCGGTCAGGTCGGGGTCGGTCACCCAGGCGGTGCGCAACCCGCCGATCTCATAGGGGACGATCGGCTCCTCATAGACCGATTGCGGGATGCAGCGCAGCGGGTTGCGCACGAAGTGATAGAGGAAGAGCGGCGGCGGAAGCGGGCGGCCGGGCGGCACGATGCCCTGCCACCTGCGGCGTGCCTGCATCGGCGTGCCGTCCATCAACCGCTGTCCCCCCGGTCTGCCGCGCGCCGTTCCGCACGGGCCGGGTCAAGTATGCACGCATCGGCATATGTTTCAACGTCGGCGATGCCGGGCGGCCCCCCGGACGCCTTCGGAGGACAGGCGATGGCTTGCGCCGCCCGTCAAGGCGCAGTAACCGGATGGCGCCGGGTCGTTAGCTCAGTCGGTAGAGCGCCTCGTTTACACCGAGGATGTCGGGAGTTCGAGCCTCTCACGACCCACCATGGCCCGCGCGGCCGTCTCGGCCCGCCGTTTCAGTCCGCCGTTTCAGTCCTTGGCGGCGAGAGCCCGCTCGATCAGCGCCCGGGTCTCGTCCACCCCGTAAAGTGCGATGAAGCCGCCGAAGCGCGGGCCTTCCGAGGCGCCGAGAAGCACCTCGTAGAGCGCCTTGAACCAGTCGCGCAGCGGCTCGAACCCGTGGTCCTTTCCGACGGCGAAGACCATCGACTGAAGCGCCTCGGCGTCGAGCCCGCCGGTCCATTGCCCGAGACGGCCCACCAGATCCTCCATCGCCGCGCGTTCGCGGTCGTCGGGCTGCCGGAATCGACGCGTCGGCAGGATGTGGTCGTTGAAGTAGCGCACCGCGCCCTCGGCGGCCCGGTCAAGCTGCGGGTTCGTCTCGGGCGAGGCGCCCGGCGCGTAGCGGCGGATGAAGCCCCAGAGCGCGGCCTTGTCCTTGGCGCCGGAGACGCTGGCGAGGTTCAGGAGCATCGCGAAGGGCACCACCATGTCCGAGGCGGGCGGGTGCCCGTTGTGGATGTGCCAGACCGGATTCGCGAGCCGCTGCTCCACCGGCTGGTCCGGGAAGGCGCGCAGCTGCTGGTGGTACTCGTCCACCGCCTTCGGGATCACGTCCCACCAGAGCCGCTTCGCGGTCTTGGGCTTCTGATACATGAAGTAGGACAGGCTCTCGGTCGCGGCATAGGTGAGCCATTCGTCGATGGTCAGGCCGTTGCCCTTCGACTTCGAGATCTTCTGGCCCTCCTCGTCGAGGAAGAGCTCGTAGGTGAAATGCTCGGGCTTGCGGCCGCCCAGCACCTCGCAGATGCCGTCGTAGATCGGCGTGTTGGTCGAATGGTCCTTGCCATACATCTCGAAATCGACGCCGAGCGCCGCCCAGCGGGCGCCGAAGTCGGGCTTCCACTGCAGCTTCACATGGCCGCCGGTCACCGGCAGCGTCCATTCGCGCCCGTCCTCGTCGTCGAAGGTGATGGTGCCGTCCCTCGCGTTCACGTCCTTCATCGGCACGTAGAGGACGCGGCCGGTCTCGGGGTGGATCGGCAGGAAGCAGGAATAGGTCTGCTGACGCTCCTCGCGCAAGGACGCCAGCATGATGTCCATGATCGCGTCGTAGCGTTCGGCCGCCAGCCGCAGCGTCGCGTCGAACCGGCCCGACCGGTAGAACTCGGTCGCCGAGTAGAATTCGTAGTCGAAGCCGAAGGTGTCGAGAAACCGGCGCAGCATCGCGTTGTTGTGATGGCCGAAGCTCTCGTATTCGCCGAACGGGTCGGGGACCGAGGTCAGCGGCCGCTGGAGGTTTTCCTTCAGCATCTCGCGGTTCGGCACGTTGTCGGGCACCTTGCGCAGTCCGTCCAGATCGTCCGAGAAGCAGATGAGCCGGGTCGGGATGTCCGAGATCACCTCGAAGGCGCGGCGGATCATCGTGGTGCGCAGCACCTCGCCGAAGGTGCCGATGTGCGGCAGGCCCGACGGGCCGTAGCCGGTCTCGAACAGCACGTATCCCTTTTCGGGCGCCTTCTTCTCGTAGCGCTTCGCGAGCCGGCGCGCCTCTTCGAAGGGCCAGGCTTTGGAAGTCATCGCGGCATCGCGCAGGCTGGTCATCTCGGCACCCCGTGCGGGCCGCCGCCCCGTGCGGCGCACCCGAGACCGCTCCCTATTGAACGGGGGGGGGAAGGTCAATATTTTGCCCCCGATCCGACCGAAGCAGGAAGACCCGACCCGTGACCCAGACCTTGCCCGCCTTCACCGCCCAGGATGCGCTTGTCGCGGTCATGGTCGCCGTCTCGGTCTCGGACGAGACCATCCGCACCTCCGAGCTTCTGGCGATCGAGCGGCAGGTCAATCACCTGCCGATCTTCGCCGACTACGACGCCGACCGCATCCGCGAGGTGGCGCAGACCGTCTACCGGCTGATCGAGGAGGAGGACGGGCTCGACACGCTCTTCGCCATGGTGCGCGACGCGCTGCCGGAGCGGCTGAACGAGACCGCCTACGCGCTGGCCTGCGACGTGGCGGCGGCCGATGTCCGGCTGGGCCAGACCGAACTGCGGATGCTGGAAGAGGTGCGCGAGGAGCTCGAGATCGACCGCCTGCACGCGGCGGCCATCGAATGGGGCGCGCGGGCGCGGCACCTGACCCTCTAGGGGCGCCGCGCTAGCCGTAAACGGCCGCCCAGCGTTCCAGCAACTGCTGCTGCAACCGCTTGGACCGCTTGACCCAGGCCCCGGCGCCGGGCGGGTCCTCCTTCTGCGCGTCGGGGATCGCGTCGCGCCGGGCGACATCGGCGGTCAGGATGGCGAACACGAGGTCGGTGCCGCCCGGAGTGGTCATGTAGCCCACCAGCGACGAGACGAAGTTGAGCGTTCCGGTCTTGGCCTGCACCGCGAAGGGCTGGGTCTTCAGCTTTCGTCCGCCCGCATCGCGGAACTCGACCGGCTTCATCAGGCCGCGAAGCCCGGCCGCGGGCCCGAGCCGTCCCAGCGCCTGCGCCATGCCGATCGCGGTGACGCGGGAGGCGCCGGCCAGGCCCGAATGGTCGGCAAAGCGCATGCCGGCGATGCCGGTGCGCGCGGCCAGCCAGTCGGTTATCGCCCGGGCCGAGGCGACATGGCTGTCCGCCCCGCGCCGGACCGAGGCCGCCATGCCCACGGCCTCGGCGGTCATGTTGGTCGAATACTTCATCATGTCGCGCAGGACCGCGGGAAGGGGGTCCGAGCGGTTCTCGACCAGAACCTCCCCTTTCGGCCGCGCGTCGAGCCGGCGCGCCGTGTCCAGCCGCACCCCCTGCGCACGCGCCAGCACCTGGAGCACCTCGGCCGCATAGGCATCGGGCCGGCGCACCGGCAGCCAGCGGCTGCCCGCCTTGCCGAGGGCCGCACGCGCGACGGACCACTCCTCGATCCGACCGCGGTCGGAATAGGCATAGACCGGCCGTTCCCGGGCCGAGAGCGTCACGCGCGCGCAGGACACGGCGGGCAGGAACCGCTCGCCCCGGGCGTCCATGCTCACATGATAGTCGGCCCCCTTGCGGCGCCATTCGAAATGCACGCGGTTGAAGTTGAGATTGAGCCCCGCGACCGCGGGGTTGTAGCCCAGCCAGTCGGGCTGGGTCTCGTCGATGGCGCGCAGGTAGGGCAGCGCGTCGCCCCAGACCGCGAACCCTCCGGCCGCGCCCCCGGGCAGCCGCGCCCGCAGGCGCGCGGCCATGTCACCCAGATGGTCGGTCGAGAGCGTCGGGTCGCCGCCGCCTTCCAGCACCAGATCGCCGTCGGCGCGGCCGCCCGTCACCGGGCCGGCCGCCAGGATTCGGGTCACGAAGCGGTGATCGGCCCCCAGCGTGTCGAGCGCATAGAGCGACGTGATCGTCTTGAGCGTGCTCGCCGGCGGCATCGGGGTGCCCCCCTCGCGCGCCTCGAGGACGAGACCCGTGCGCGCATCGGCCACGGCAAAGGCGACCTTGCCGCCCAGATCGGCGGCGCGGATGAGGGACTCGGCCTGAGGCGCCGCAACCGCCGGTGGCGCCGCCGTTGCGGCGGCCGCGCCGGCGCGGCGCGGGTTCTGCGGGGGGCGCAGGCTTGTCCGGGGCGCCTCGGCAAGCGCGGGCGCGGCGACCATCGCCCCGATCCCGCCCAGCACCATCCGTCTTGGAACCCGTTCCGGCACCGCGTCCTCCCGTCGCGCGGATTAAGCCAAAGCCGGCGGCGTCCTGCAAGCCGGTGTCGCTCAGCCGTCCGTCCGCCGCCATTCGCCCCGGGCGCGGATGGCCGAGGACGAGAGCCCCGACATCGGCACGTTCACGAAGCACCAGGCCGGCGGGGCGCAGAGCGGCAGCAGCTGCGATGCTTCGGCGGGCAGGCGGAACCGGGCGTATTCCTCGGCCGCGCGCGCGCCCCGGGCGGTCAGCCGGCTGGCGGGCCGGGCAAAGACGCCGACCGGAACATGGCGCATGATCCATTCCCAGTCCTGCCAGCGATGAAACTGTGCCAGATTGTCGGCGCCCATCAGCCAGACGAAGCGCACCCCCGGATAGTACGCGATCAGGCGCCGGAGCGTCTGGGCCGTGTAGCGGGTTCCGAACCGCGCCTCGATGTCGGTCACGACCACGCGCGGATCGTCGATGACCTGCCGGGCGCGGGCGATGCGGTCGGTCATCGGCGCCGGACCCTGGGGCTTCAGCGGATTGCCGGGGCTGACCAGCCACCAGACCCGTGCGAGGCCGAAGCGCTTCAGCGCCTCGCGCGTGATGAGCGCGTGGCCGTCGTGGGCCGGATCGAAGGACCCGCCGAGCAGCCCGATGCTTTCGCCGGGATGGGCCATCGGCAGTCCCGACCGGTCCATGTCGCGCCTCGTTCGTCTCCGCCGCGTCCAGCGCGCGGCGGGCCAAGGCTAGAGAGAGGACCGGCGCCATGCAATTGCCTTGGCCGAGGGCCGGCCGGAGCGCCGGGGCCCGCGGGTCAGTCGGCCTCGGCCAGAAGCATCATCCAGCGCACGCCGCCGTCGACGATCTCCTGCTGGAACCGGACCGCCAGACCCGCCCGCGCGGCGCGCGCGGCGTGGTTGTGCGAGAACGAGTTCTCGCCTCCGAAGACATGCGACGACGGGTCGAGGAAGAGATCGTGCGCCGGGTCCACCGGCTCGACCAGGGCGATCGCCGAACCGGGAGCGGCGCGCACCAGGTCGAAGATCGCGTCGAGGTGCTCGGCGGTGAAGTATTCGAGCACACCCCCGTAGCTGAAGAGCAGCGTCCCCGGCACGATCAGGTCGGGCAGGACGGCGCAGGCGTCGCAGTCCATGAACCGCAGCTTGCGGTTGCCGGCATGGGCGATGCGGTCGCGCGCGATGATGCGCGGATTGATGTCGATGCCCACGGCCGACCGGATCCCCGGCAGGACCGTCGCCAGATGCGACAGGGCACGCCCGTCCCCGCAGCCGATCTCGACCAGGTTGGACCAGTCCCGACGATCGGCCAGATCGGCCATGCGGTCGAGGATGGCGCGGTGCGGGCCGTTGAACCAGCGCTCGAAGCGCTGCGCGTAGCGGTCGTAGAAGTCGTCGCCGGTCTGACCGCGCCAGAAGGCGTGCAGCGTCGCCTCGATCCGGGCGGCATCGCCGCGCCAGCGCGCCCGTTCAAGCCTTGCGTGCAGAACCCAGCGGCGCAGGCGCAGCGCCACGGACGAGGCCGGCTCTCCGGTCGGGTCGCTCTCGGCGAGGCGGGGCGCCGCCAGGCCCAGCAGGGTGCCCACGGCCGTCTTGCCGAAAGTGCGCGCGTGGCTGGTCAGGCGCATCGGGCCACCTCGCCGGCGGTCCGGGCCATGGCGATCGCGCAGACCTCGCGGCGGCCGGGCACCCGGACGATGTGGATGTCCACCGCGGGGAAGAGCGGCGACTGCACGCCCCGCGGCACGCCGCCCTCGCCGAGCGCCAGGGCGATCCGCCCGGGGGCCAGCGCCATGCCTTCGCCAGTGAGCTTCATGCGCGCCTCCTTCGCCATCCAGTAGAGCAGGAACCGTTCCATGCGGTCGGCCTCGGGCAGCGCGTCCAGCGTCGCGGTCTCCTCGGGGCACAGAACGGTCACCGCCAGATCGAGCGGATCGAAGGGACGTTCCGGGCGCTCGATGTCGATGCCGACCGGGCCGATCCGGGACAGCGCGAGCACGGCCACGCCGCCGCTGTGCGACAGGTTGAACTCGGGGGCCGCGGCGGGGCGCGGATGGGCCAGCTCGGGCTTGCCGTTCGGGCCCTGATCCAGTCGCACCGACCGGGGATCGACGCGAAGGGCGGCGCCGAGCGTCCGGCGCAGGAAGGCGCGGGCACGGGCCTGGCGGGCCTGGTCCGCCGGCTTGCGCATCCGGCGGGCGCGGGCGGCCTCGTCGGGGGCGAGCAGGTCCCAGGCCAGCGCCAGCGGCATGTCGGCGTCGCTGTCCAGATCGCAGACATGCAGCGTGATTCCTTCGGGCGGCCGGTCCTGCAGGCCGCGAACGGCCCAGGGCCGCGGGTGGGCGGAGCCGGTCACGGCCGGGCTCCGCCGGCGGTCTCCGCCGTGGCCATGTCCTCGCCCATCATCGCGGCCAGCGTGGCCGCCTCGGACCCGCGCAGCATGTCGAAGTGATCGCCCGGAACCGCGCGCAGCCGAACCGCGCCGGTCACGAGCCGCGGCCAGCCGAAACCCGGATTGGCGGCGCGGATCTGGGCGTCGCGAATGCCGTTGCCCTGGGTCTCGTAGAGCCAGAGGTCGCAGCGGACCGTGCCGGGATGATAGCGCTCCGACATCAGCGCGAACTGGCGCTGGAACACCTGGAAGCGGAAGGCCTCGGGCCAGAGCCGGTAGGCGGTGTCGAGGAACCGGCCCCGCGCCAGACGACCGGCCAGCTTGAGGCGGAACGAGTCCCACAGCTCGGTCGTCGGCGCCGCGTCGCCGCCGCGCAGCCGCTCGACGACGCGCCGCACGAGCGACGGCTTCGGCGGCAGGATCACGCCCGGCGCATACATGTCGAGCACGCCCAGATAGCCGACCGTCTCGCCGGCCGCCTCGAGCTGCCGGGCGATCTCGAAGGCGGTGAACGCCCCGCCCGAATAGCCCGCGATCCGGTAGGGGCCTTTCGGCTGGCGCCGGCGGATGTGGGTGATGTGATCGGCGGCCGCGGCCTCGATCGTGTCGTGCATGCGGTGGCCGAGAATGCCACGGGTCTGAAGCCCGACCACCGGCCGGTAAAGCCCGAGGCCGCGTCCCAGTTCGGCCAGGTTGTTCACGTTGCCGCCGACGCCGCCCACGATGAACAGCGGCGCCTCGCCGGTGCCGGGACCGGTTGCGATGGTGACGGTGGTGTCCCAGGGCGCGCGTTCGGGCGCGCCCGGGGCCTCCGCTTCCGGCGTTGCGGCATGGTCGATGGCGTTGCCGCCGACCAGCCGCGCCAGATCGCGGATCGTCGGATGGGCGTAGAGCGTCGAGATCGGCAGGTTCGCCCCGTAGGTCTCGCGGATGTGGGCGAAGAGACGGACCGCCAGAAGCGAGTGACCGCCGACCTGGAAGAAGTCGTCGTCCAGACCGAAATCCGCCTGGCCGAGAAGCCGCGTCCAGACCTGGCGCAGGTCGCGCTCGACCGGGGTCTCCGGCTGCGGGGCCGCCGCGGCGGCCGGCGGTTCGGGCTTGCGCGCCGCCAGCGCCGCGCGGTCGATCTTGCCGCTGGAGTTCAAGGGCAGCCGGTCGTGCAGGACGATCTGCTCGGGGATCATGTAGGCCGGCAGAACCGCGCGCAGCGCCTCGCGCAGGTCCGCGGTCGTACGGCCTCGGGCCACGACATGGGCGCCGAGGAACGTCGCCCCGCCGTCGCCCCGGCCGGCGACGACCGCCGCGTCAGAGACGCCGGGCAGGGCGCGCAGCCGCGCCTCGACCTCGCCGAGCTCGATCCGGTAGCCGCGCACCTTCACCTGATGGTCGCGCCGCCCCTGATAGGCAAGCCGCCCGTCGGCCAGCCAGCGCACGAGGTCGCCGGTGGCGAACATCATCGCGCCGGGGCGACCGTCGAAGGGGTCGGGGCGGAAGCGCTCGGCGGTGAGATCGGGCCGGCGCAGGTAGCCCTCGGCCAGCACCGGCCCGCCGACGAAGAGCTCTCCGGTCTCGCCCTCCGGGGCAAGCCGCCCCTCGCGGTCGAGCACATAGAGCCGCGCGTTGTCGATGGGCCGTCCGATCGCCACGGGCGCGCCGGGCGGGCCCGAGACGACCTCGCAGGTCACGTCGGCGGTGACTTCGGTCGAGCCGTAGAGGTTGACGAGCTGCACCTGGGGCAGCGCCGCGCGCACCCGGTCGGCCAGTTCCGGCAGCAGGGCCTCGCCCGAGGACACGATCAGGCGCAGCATCGGCAGGTCGGGGGCGGGCAGGCCCGGTGCGGTCATCGCGTCCAGCAGCGACGGCACGGCCAGCAGACGGGTCACGCGATGGCGCGCAAGGGCCTGCGACAGCGCCTCGGGGTCGCGCACCTGATCGTCGGGGATGATGACCTGCGGCACGCCGGCCAGCAGCGGACCGAAGATCTCCCAGACCGAGTCGACGAAGGAGATCGCGGTCTTCTGGCAGGCGATCTCGCCCGGCGCGAAGGGGAACCGCCGCCACATCCAGGCAAAGCGGTTGACGATGGCCCGGTGCGCGGTGACGACGCCCTTCGGCGTGCCGGTCGAGCCGGAGGTGTAGATGACATGGGCCGCGGCCGAAGGCGCCTGCGGGGCCATGGGAACCAGCGGGCTGCGCGCCACCTCTGCGGTGCCCATCTCGTCAAGGAGGAGCGCCTCGGTCAGCCCCATCCGGTCGGCGATCGGGGCGCGCGACACGACGGCGCGCGGGCCGGCATCGGCCAGGATGTGGCGGATCCGGGCCTCGGGGTTCGCGGGGTCGAGCGGCAGGTAGGCCGCGCCCAGTCGCATCGTCGCCAGCATCGCCGCCACCATGAGCGGCGAGCGGTCGAGCGCCACGCCCACGATGTCGCCGACGCGCACGTCGCGCGCGGCCAGCCGCGCGGACACGGCGTTGGCCATCAGGTCGAGCATGCGGTAGCTGATGCGCGACCCGTCCGGCGCGATCAGTGCCACGGCTTCCGGCGCCACCGCGACGCGGTCGGCGAAAAGGGTGGCGAGCGTGGCCTCGGGCACCGGCGTCTCGGTGCCGGCGCCGAGCGTCAGCAGCCGGTCCCGCGCGGCCCCGTCCAGAAGGTCGAGCTCGCGCAGCGGCGCGTCGGGACCGTCGGCCATCGCGCGCAGCAGCGCCTCGAACTGGCCGATCCAGCGGGTCACCGTCTCGGGCGCGAAGAGCCCGGTGCGGAACGACCATTCGGTGGCCACCCGGTCGGCGCCGTCGGTCACGTTCAGATACAGCTCGAAATGCTCGCGCGAGCGCGGGTTGGTGGCCAGCCGGGCCGTCGCCGGGGCAAAGCCCAGGTCGCGCAGATCGAAGGCCGGGTCGAGGTTGAACAGCACCGGCACCAGCGGCACCCGGCCCGGGCTGCGGTCGATCCCGGCCAGGCGCAGCATCTCGCCGAAGGTGAAGCGGCCGTGGCCGAAGGCGTCGAACATCGCGCCGCGCACCTGGCGCAGGAAATCCGACACCCGGTCGGCGGGCCGCAGCCGCAGGCGGACCGGAAGCAGGTTGACGCAGTGCCCGACGACCTCGGGCATGTCGTAGGTGGCCTGCCCGGCGGACGGCATCCCGATCACCAGATCGTCGCTGTGCGCCGCGCGCCCGATCATCAGGGCGTAGGCCGACATCAGCACCTGGGCGAAGGTCACCCCCTGGCTGCGGGCCAGGGCGCGGACGCGCGTCACCAGATCGGCGGGCAGGTCGCGGTCGATCCGGGCGGCGCTTGCGTCGGCCTCGGTGCGCGGCCGCTCGGCCGGAAGGTCGAGAAGCGGTGCGCCGTCGGCGAAGCGTTCGCGCCAGTAGTCCTCGTCCTCGGCGTGGGCGGGACGGCTGGCGGCGTCGGCCTCGACCCGCGCGTAGTCGAGGATGCTCTGCGCCTTGCCGAGCGCCGGGCGGCGCCCCGCGCGCAGGTCGGCGTAGGCCCGCCCGATGTCGCGCAGCATCACCGCCATCGACCAGCCGTCGCAGACGATGTGATGGGCGGTGATCACCAGGTGGTGCCGGTCGGGCGTCTCGGTCAGCAGGCGCGCGCGCACCAGCGGGCCGGTGGAGAGGTCGAAGGGGTCGCGCACCTCGTCGGCCAGCACCGCGGCGATGCGGTCGCGGCGGCGCGACGGGGCCAGCGCGGTCAGGTCCTCGGTCGCGATGTCGAGGCCGCCGCGGGCCAGGATCACCATCTCGGTGCCATCGGGCGAGAACTGCGAGCGGAGCGCATCGTGACGGTCGAGAACCAGCGACACGGCCTCGCGCAGCGCGGAATACTCGACCCGGCCCTCGAGCGTGAGGGTGATGCTTTCGTTGTAGGCGGCGGCATCGCCCGGCGACAGCGCGACCGCGTTCAGGATCTCGCGCTGGGCCTCGGTGGTGGGGCAGGTCACCCGATCGAGCGGCGCGGCCATGGCCTCGGCGATGGCCTCGGCGCCACCCGGGGCCGACAGGCGGGCGGCGGGCAGGCCCACGCGCGGGCCGTCGTAGGGCAGGGGGTCGCGCCCGGTCAGCATTCCGCCCGCGCGCATTTCCAGCGCGGCGTCCTGCATGGCGGCGATGACGTGGTCGATGTCGGCCTCGTCATGGGCGGCGGTCATGTAGGACGGGAAGCCCTCCAGATAGAACACGCCGCGGTCGCGCAGGTGCGCGCCGATCAGGCCGCCGTACTTCTGGTCCTCGCCGATGCGCAGATACATGAGCGAGCCGCAGTTCGGCATCTGGAAGGGCATGTCGTTGTCGGCGAACCAGCGGTCCATGGCGCCGGCCAGCCGGTCGCCCTTGGCGTTGATCGCCGTCCAGAACAGGTCCGGCTGGGCCATCAGGTGGCGCAGCATGGCCCGCACCGCCACCATCGCCAGCGGGTGGCGCACGAAGGTGCCGGCAAAGAAGGTGACGGGCGCGGACGGGAAGCTCGCGTCGCCATACTGCCAGGCCCCGCCGTCGAAGGTGTCCATGAACCGGGCCTTGCCCGAGACCACACCCACCGGCATGCCGCCGCCCACGACCTTGCCGTAGGTGACCAGATCGGCGTCCACCCCGTAATAGCCCTGCGCGCCGCGCAGGCCGAAGCGGAAGCCGGTCACCACCTCGTCGAAGATGAAGAGCGAGCCCGAGGCCTCGGTGATCCGGCGCACGTCACGGATGAACTCGGCCGGCCGGAACTCGGGACGGCGGCTCTGCACCGGCTCGACGATGACGGCGGCCAGGGTCGCGGCGTTGGCGCGGATCCAGTCGAGCGACTCGGCGGTGCCATAGGGCAGCACGATGACGTTCTTCACCGAATCGCGCGGAATCCCCGGTGCCAGCGGCAGGGTGCGCGGGCCGTCCTTGCCCTGCGTGCCGCGGACCAGCACCTCGTCGAAGTTGCCGTGGTAGTCGCGGGCGAACATCACGATCCGGTCGCGCCCCGTGCAGGTCCGCGCGAGGCGCATCGCGGCATAGACCGCCTCGGACCCGGTGCAGACGAAGCTGGTCCTCTCGTTGCCGGTGGCCTGGCAGAAGAGCTCCGCCGCCTCCATCGCGGCCAGGCTCTGCGGACCGACCTCGAAGCCCGCCTCGATCTGTCCGTGCAGGGCCTCGGTGATGATCTTTGGCGAATGGCCGAGGAAGCCGGGACCGAAGCCGTTCAGGATGTCGATGTACTCGTTGCCGTCCACGTCGATCAGGCGCGAGCCCTTCGATTGCACGGTGACGATCTGGTAGACGATTTCCTTCCACAGCCGATTGAAGCCCGACGCGGTGCGCGGGTCGGCGTGCACGCTGCGGTATTTCGCCGTGAGCTCCTTCGAGCGGCGGGTGCGCGTGGTGAAGCGTGCGGTCAGCGCGTCGATATGGGCGCGCTGGCGGGGGGTGATCGCGTCGGCGTCCTGCGCGATGCGGGTCATCGGCGCCGAGCTCGGTGCAAGGTCGGCCGGCTGCGGCGCGGGGGCCGGGGCCACGGCGGGGCCGGCAGGCGCGGTGACGGGCGCCGCGGCCGGTGCGGCTGCGGAGGTGGACGCGGACGCGGACGGGGCGACCCGGCCGTGCGTGGCGATGTGCGCGGCCAGCGCCGCGGGCGTGCCGAGTCCGTCGATGAGTTCGCGCAGGGCCACCGAGACGCCGAAGCGGTTGCCGATCTCGCGCGAGACCTGGGTGAGCAGGAGCGAGTCGAAGCCGAGCGCGAAGAACGAGGCTTCGGGCGCGATCTCGTCGGCGTCGAGACCGGAAAGCTCGGCCAGCATCGCCGTCAGGGCCTCGGCGGCCGACGGGGCGGCCGAGGGGGCGGCCTCGGGCAGGACGGCCGGCGCGGGGGCCTCTGCCGGGGCGGGGGCGGGTGCGGCGGCAAAGGCCTGCGCGGGCGAATCCGCCGCGGCGGCGACCGCCACGGACGCGGTCTCGGCCAGCGCGGCCACGGTGGCGGCGGCGGCCGGCTGGGCCGGGACATCGGCGCCGGGCGCCACCCAGAACCGCTTGCGCTGGAAGGGATAGGTCGGCAGGCCCGGCAGGCTGCGCGCCCGCGCGTCGGGCAGCCGCGACCAGTCCACGGCCAGCCCGTGCGCCCAGGCGAGCCCCAGCGCCTCGTAGAGGCTTTCGCGGTCGTCGGCGTCCTCGCTGCGGGCGTGGGGCAGCGACGCGATCGCCGCGGGCACCCGGCTGCGGTCGGGGGACTGGAGGGCGAGCGTGGCGAGCGTGCGCCCCGGCCCGGTCTCGATCAGAAGCCGCCCGCCTTCGGCCCAGAGCACCTGGAGCGCGTCGAGGAAGCGCACCGGCGCCCGCATGTGCCCGGCCCAGTAGGAGGGGTCGCGCGCCTCGTTCCCCGACAGCCAGTCGCCGGTGACGGTGGACAGGATCGGGATGCGCGGCGCGGCGAGGTGCAGCCGCGACACCGCCGCGCGGAAGGGCTCGACCGCCGGCTCCATCATGGCCGAGTGGAAGGCGTGGCTGGTGTGAAGCGCCGAGACGGCAAGACCCGCGGCCTCGAGCGCGGGCGTCAGGTCGGCCGCTGCCTCCTCGGGGCCGGCCAGAACGCAGAGCTTCGGTCCGTTCACCGCCGCGAGGTCGAGGCCACGGCCGAGGAAGGGGGCGAGTTCGGCCTCGCAGGCGCGCACCGACAGCATCACCCCGCGCGGCAGGTCGGCCATGAGCCGGCCGCGGAGCGCGATGAGCTTCAGCGCGTCGGGAAGGGTCATCACCTCGGCCAGCGTGGCCGCGACGAACTCGCCGATCGAGTGCCCGACCATGAGCGCCGGCTCGACTCCCCAGTGCTGCCACTGACGGGCAAGCGCGTAGCTGACCGCAAAGATCGCCGGTTGCGCGACCGCGGTGTCGCGCAGCCGTTCGGTCGCCTCGGCGCGCGCCGCCGCCGGGGCATGGATCACGTCGATCAGGTCGAACCCGAGATCGGGGGCCAGCAGGTCGTTGCAGGCCGAGAGCGCCGCGCGGAACACCGGCTCCTCGGCGAACAGCCGGCGGCCCATGCCCACATGCTGGGAGCCTTGCCCCGGGAAGAGGAAGGCCGGAACCAGGCCGTCGCGGGCGTGGACCGAGGATCCGGGGTGCGCGGCGGCGGCGGCGGCAAGGCCCGCCATGTCGCGCGCGACCAGCACGGCGCGATCCATCCAGGCGCGCCGGCCGCGGCGCAGCGTCGCCGCCACGCGCGCCGGTGCGGCGTCGGGATGGGCCTCGGCCCAGGCGCCGAGATCCGACAGCGCGGCCTTCAGCGCCTCGGGCGAGGAGGCCGAAACCGGGAAGACATGGGGGCCGTCCGCGGCCTCGTCCTCGTGCCGGCCGGGGGGCGGCGCCGCGACGGGCGCCTCCTCGACGATCATGTGGATGTTGGTGCCGCCGACTCCGAAGGCCGAGACGCCGGCGATCCGCGGCGCCGGTCCGCGCGGCCAGTCGGTGGTGCGCGCGACCGGGTAGAAGGCCGAGGCGCCGAAATCCAGCCGGGGGTTCGGGGCGCGGTAGTGCAGCAGCGGCGGGATCGTGCCGTGCTTCAGGACCAGCGCGGTCTTGATGAGCCCGGTCACGCCGGCCGCGATGTCGAGGTGGCCGAGGTTGGTCTTGGCGCTGCCCAGCGCGCAGAAGCCGCGGTCGGCGGTCGAGGCGGCGAAGGCCTCGGTCAGCGCCGCCACCTCGATCGGGTCGCCGAGCGGGGTCGCGGTGCCATGCGCCTCGACATAGCCGATGTCGCGGGCCGAGACGCCGGCGGCGGCCTGGGCGGCGCGGATCACCTCGGCCTGGGCGCGCACCGAGGGCGCGGCGAAGCCCGCCTTGTCGGATCCGTCGTTGTTGATGGCATAGCCCCGGATGACCGCGATCACCTCGTCGCCGTCGGCCAGCGCGTCCTCGAGCCGGCGCAGCACGACAAGGCCCGCGCCGTCGCCGAAGACGGTGCCGGTCGCGTCGGCGTCGAAGGTGCGGCAATGGCCGTCCTTCGAGGCCATCGCGTCTTCCTGGTAGACGTAGGGGCGGCGGCTGGGGAAGGTGACGGACACACCGCCGGCCAGCGCCATGTCGGCCTTGCCGGTCCGAAGCGCGTCGCAGGCCTGCGCCACCGCGACGAGCGAGGTCGAGCAGGCGCATTGCACCGTCACTGCCGGGCCGCGCAGCCCGAGCTTGTAGGCGATGCGGGTGGCGACGAAATCCTTGTCGTTGCCGAAGAGCGTCGGGAAATCCGCCAGCGGATAGCCTGCGGCAAAGCGGCGCGCGGCGCCGGGTGCGGCCAGCAGGTTGGCCATCAGGTAGGAATTCTGGCTGGACCCGGCGAAGATGCCGATGCGTCCGGGGAAGCGGGCCGGATCGTGGCCGGCGCTTTCCAGGGCGGTCTGCGCGACCTCGAGCAGGATCCGGTGCTGCGGGTCGAGCCGCTCGGCCTCCCGCGGGGGGATGCCGAAGTGGCGGGCGTCGAAGAGGTCGGCCCCGTCCATGACGCCGCGGGCCAGCACCCAGGGCGCGCCGGGGTCCGACGCGCGGGGATCGTAGTCGAGATCCTCGGGCCGGAAGCGGGTGATGAGCTCGCGCCCCTCGACCATCGCGCGCCAGAGCGCGTCCACGTCCGCCGCGCCGGGGAAGCGGCCGGCCATGCCGACGATGGCGATGCGGCCGCTGCCGGTCGAGGGTTCGGGCCGCGCGATCAGGGGCGCGGCCAGCGGTTCCCGGGCCTCGGGCGCGTCGAGCGCCGCGGCCAGCGCGCCGAGGCTGCCGTGCCGGAAGAAGAGCCCGAGGTCGAAGTCGCGGCCCAGCGCGGTCTGCACCCGTTCGTGCACCCGCGACAGGTGGAGCGACGAGGCCCCGAGGTCGAAGACGTTGACCGAGGGATCCACCGACCCGGGCGCCAGGCCCATCACCTCGGCGAAGGCCGCGACCAGCGCCGCCTCGCTGTCGCGCCGGGCGGCGGGGCGGGCGGTCTCGGGCGCCGGCGGCGCGGCCTGCGCGGCCAGCGCCTTGCGATCGACCTTGCCGTTCGCGTTCAGCGGCAGGGTGTCCAGCCGCTCGAACCGGGCGGGGATCATGGCCGGGGGCAGGCTGCGCGCGAGGAAGGCGGCCAGTTCGGCGGCGGGCGGCAGTCCGTCGGCCGCGCAGAAGGCGACCAGCGTCTTGTCGGCGCTGTCCGCACCGGCGAGCGCGATCACCGCCGCCTGGCGGATGGCGGGGTGACGTTCGAGCGCCGCCTCGATCTCGGCGGGCTCGACCCGGTAGCCGCGGACCTTGATCTGGGTGTCGATACGGCCGAGGAAGTGCACGGTGCCGTCGGCGTCCTGCCGAACCAGGTCGCCGGTGCGGTAGATCCGCAGCTGCGGATCCCACGGCGCGTTGATGAAGCGGTCCTGCGGAGCGTCTGCGCCCAGGTAGCCCAGCGCGAGGCCCGCGCCCGAGGTGCAGAGCTCGCCCTCTTCCCCCTGGGCCACCGGCATCAGCTGGTCGTCCACCACATGCACGTCGGTGCCGGCGATCGGGCGGCCGATGGGCAGGGGGGCGCCGGATTCGGCCTCGTCGCGCGACACGGTGTGGCAGCAGGTGAAGGTGGTGTTCTCGGTCGGCCCGTAGCCGTTGATGACGGTCAGGTCCGGGCACTCGGCCATGACCCGGGCCACCCGCGCGGGCGAGACCACGTCGCCGCCGGTCAGCAGCTGGCGCAGGGGCGCGAAGTCGCGGGGGCGTTCGTCGGCCATCGCGTGGAAAAGCCCCGCCGTCAGCCAGAGCGTGGTGATCCGCCGCTCGGCGAGGGTCCGGCCCAGCCCGCGCAGCGACGAGGCCTCGGGACCGGGCACGACCAGGGTGCCGCCGTTCAGAAGGGCGCCCCAGAGTTCCAGCGTCGAGGCGTCGAAGGCCATCGGCGCCTGCATCAGGATGCGCTCGTCGGGGCCGAGGCGCATGAAGTCCGGGGCCTGCACCAGCCGCAGGATCGCGCGCTGGGGGACGATCACGCCCTTCGGCGTGCCGGTCGAGCCCGAGGTGAACATGACATAGGCGGGCGTTTCGCCGGTGACCGGGGGGCGCTCGCGCCGCGCGGGTGCAGCCGGGTCGTCGGCGAGGTCGATCGCGGTGAGCGTGCCAAGCGCGGGGACGGCGCCGGCGACATGGGTCATCGCGCAGGCCTGCGCGATCTGGGCGAGCCGCGCGGCGGGGTCGGCGGGCGTCAGGGGAACATAGGCCGCGCCCAGCTTCAGGATGGCGAGGATCGCGGCGACGCTCCGGGCGGAGGGGACGGCGGCGACGCCGACGAACTGCCCGGCGGTCACGCCCGCGTCGGCCATGCGCGCGGCCAGGCGGTCGGACAGCGCGTCCAGCTCGCGATAGGTCAGCGCCATGGCGCCATCCTCGATCGCGACCGCCTCCGCATGTTCCGAAACGATGAACGCGAACCTTGCAGGCAAGGTTCCGGCCAAGCCGAGACTCTTGAGCATCCGAGCACCAACACCACTGAGGGCCACCACCAGCCCATGCAGTCCCGACAGCGCTTCCCCAATGCCTGTGCCGGACCTGCCCGATCACTCTGGACCTCCGGTGGGTCCAAGGAAAGCGAAAGCGGATCCCCGCCGAGGATTGTCCCCAGATTTTGATCGGCGCCCCCGGTTATCCTCAGGGATTGTGCCGGATCCGGGGACAGTCAGCGGGTGTTGCGATTCGCCTTGCGCGCGAAATCGCCGATCCGGCCAGACGAGGGGCGGCACCCCGCCGATCCGGCGGCCGGGCGCGACTCGGGGCGACCGCGGCCGCGCCGGACCCGCGCTCAGCCCGGCACCATGAGCGCGGCCAGACGCTCGGCCGCGGGCGTCATCCGGCTTCCGGCGCGGGTGACGAGGCCGTAGGGCGGAACGGTGATCCCGAGGTCGATCGGCACCAGCGCGAAGGGCGCGTCGGGGGCGCTGGCAAAGCGGTCGCCCACCGCACGCGCCAGCGGCGCGATCGCGTTCGACTGCTGGATGAGCGCCAGCGTGAGCAGGAACGAGGCCGTGGACAGCCGCTGCGTCGGCTGGGGCAGGCCGAGCTCGGCCAGCCGGTTGTGCACCGCGATCCAGAGCGGGCTTTCGCGGCCCGGCATCAACCAGTCGTAGTCGAGCAGGTCCGCGGGCGCGAGCGCCTCGGCGCCCAGCAGCGCATGCCCGCGCCGGACGATCAGGGCGACCGGCTCCTCGCCGATGTAGCGGATGTCGAAGAGCCGGGCCTCGGTCCCGGAGGGCAGGCGGCAAAGCGCGAAATCGAGCTGGCCGGCCGCGAGCTGGTCGATGAGAACGTCCGACGGCGCGACCGTGACCTCGGCGGTGATCTCGGGCGTGGCCATGCGCGCCGTCCGCAGGGCCGGCAGCACGAGGTCGAGCGCGGGCGCCGTCACCGCGCCGATGCGCACGTGGCCGGCCGTGCCCGACGTGATCTCGGCCAGTTCGCGCGCGGCATCGCCCAGTTCCTGCTGGATGCGCCGGGCGCGCTGCGCGAGGGCCTGGCCCAGCGGGGTCAGCGCCATGCCGCGCCCGGTGCGCTCGTGCACGGGCGCGCCGACGATGCGCTCGATCTCGGACAGGAGCCGCGACGCCGCCGGCTGGGAGGTGCCGAGATGCGCCGCGGTCTGGCCGATGTGGCCGGACTCGGCCAGATGCGCGATCAGCCGGATGTGGCTGAACTTCAGCCCGCGGCGCAGCAGGAGGTCGGCGGTTGCGGCGTTTGGCATATCAGGAATGACATGAATGCATCTGCTAAATGCATTTGACCGATATGGGTTGCGTTTGCAACCTTGCGCGCACGGCGGTCCCCGGCCCGGGAGAGGCGGACAGACCGGTCGGACACACGCCGCCTGACCCAAGGATCGGCGGCACGAGGGAGGAATGACAATGAACGTCACGAAACGCGCCTTCCTGGCGCTGGTGGCCACGACTGCGCTCGTCGGCGTGCCGGCCCTGGCCCAGGACAAGGGAACCATCGGCATCGCCATGCCGACCAAGTCGTCGTCGCGCTGGATCTCGGATGGCAACTCGATGGTCGAGCAGTTCAAGGCCGCGGGCTACAGCACCGACCTGCAATACGCCGAGGACGACATCCCGAACCAGCTCGCCCAGATCGAGAACATGATCACCAAGGGCGCGAAGGTGCTCGTGATCGCGGCGATCGACGGCACCACGCTGTCGAACGCGCTCGAGAACGCCCATGCCGCGGGCATCAAGGTGATCGCCTACGACCGCCTGATCCGCGACAGCGCGAACGTGGACTATTACGCCACCTTCGACAACTTCAAGGTCGGCGTCCTTCAGGCCAACAGCCTGGTGCAGTGCCTCAAGGAGCGCTTCCCCGACACCAAGCCCTGGAACGTGGAACTCTTCGGCGGCTCGCCCGACGACAACAACGCCTTCTTCTTCTACAATGGCGCGATGTCGGTGCTTCAGCCTATGATCGACGCGGGCGAGATCGCCGTGCCCTCGGGCCAGATGGGCATGGACGTGGTCGGCACCCTGCGCTGGGACGGCGCGGTGGCGCAGGCGCGGATGGACAACCTTCTGTCCGCGAACTACGGCGACAAGGTGCTGAACGGCGCGCTCAGCCCCTATGACGGGCTGTCGATCGGCATCCTGTCCTCGGTCAAGGGCGTGGGCTACGGGTCGGGCGACCTCAAGATGCCCTGCGTCACCGGCCAGGACGCCGAGATCCCCAGCGTCAAGTCGATGATGGCGGGCGAGCAGTATTCGACCGTCTTCAAGGACACCCGGGCGCTTGCGGGCGTGACGGTCAAGATGGTGGACGCGATCCTTCAGGGCAAGGAGCCCGAGATCAACGACACCACGACCTATGACAACGGCGTCAAGGTGGTGCCGTCCTATCTGCTCGAACCCCAGGCGCTGAACGTCGGCGACATCCAGAAGGTTCTCGTCGACTCCGGCTACTACACGGCCGATCAGCTGAAGTAGTCTCGCGAAAGGCCCGCCGCCCGGTCGTGGCGGCGGGACCCTTCCGGGGAGGGGAAGGCCATGGCAACACTTCTGGAGATGCGGGGGATCAGCAAGGTCTTCCCCGGCGTGAGGGCGCTCGACCATGTCGATCTGACAGTCGAGGAGGGCGAGATCCACGCCATCTGCGGCGAGAACGGCGCCGGCAAGTCCACGCTGATGAAGGTGCTCTCCGGCGTCTATCCGCACGGCAGCTACGAAGGCGAGATCCGCTACGACGGCCAGCCGCTTGCCAACCGGTCGATCCGCGACAGCGAGGCGAAGGGGATCATCATCATCCACCAGGAGCTTGCGCTGGTGCCGCAGCTGTCGATCGCCGAGAATCTCTTTCTCGGCAACGAGGTGGCGCGGCGCGGCGTCATCAACTGGCCCGAGGCCTTCCAGCGCACCGAGCGCCTGCTGCGGACGGTCGGGCTGAACGAGCCGCCCTCGGTGCCGGTCGAGACGCTGGGCGTGGGCAAGCAGCAGCTCATCGAGATCGCCAAGGCGCTGGCCAAGGACGTGCGGCTCCTGATCCTCGACGAGCCGACGGCGGCGCTTCAGGAAAACGACAGCCAGAAGCTTCTGGACCTGATCCTCGACCTGAAGGCGAGGGGCGTCACCTCGATCATCATCAGCCACAAGCTGAACGAGATTTCCCGCGTCGCCGACCGGATCACGGTGCTGCGCGACGGCGCGACCGTCTCGACGCTGTCGCGCGCCGAGATCAGCGAGGACCGGATCATCCGCGACATGGTCGGGCGCGACATGGCGCACCGCTACCCGGCGCGCACGCCGCAGATCGGCGAGGTGCTCCTCGAGGTGCGCGGCTGGAACGTGCGCCACCCCGAGCAGGCCGACCGGCCGGTGATCTCGGACGTGAACCTGACCGTGCGCCGGGGCGAGATCGTGGGGATCGCCGGGCTGATGGGGGCCGGACGGACCGAACTGGCGATGAGCCTCTTCGGGCGGTCCTACGGGGCCGACATCCGGGGCGAGATCCGGATCGGCGGAGCGGTGGCCGACTGTTCCTCGGTGACGCGGGCGATCGCTGCGGGGCTTGCCTACGTGACCGAGGACCGCAAGGCGCTGGGCCTCATCCTCGATGAGCCGATCCTGCGCAACGTCTCGCTGGCCAATCTTGCCGGCGTGGCGCGGCAGGGGGTGCTGAACCACGCGCTGGAGGCGCAGGTGGCCGAGCGCTTCCGCAAGGCGCTGGGCATCCGCACGCCGGGGGTCCACCAGAGGGTGGTGAACCTGTCGGGCGGCAACCAGCAGAAGGTGGTGCTGTCCAAGTGGCTCTTCGCCGATCCGCAGGTGCTGATCCTCGACGAGCCCACCCGCGGCATCGACGTGGGCGCGAAGTTCGAGATCTACGGGATCATGAACCAGCTGGCCGCCGAGGGCCGGGGGGTGGTGATGATCTCGTCCGAGATGCCCGAGCTTCTGGGCATGTGCGACCGCATCTACGTGATGAACGAGGGGCGGATCATGGGGGAACTGGATCGCGCCGAGGCCAGCCAGGAACGGATCATGGCGCTGATCCTGCGCAACGAGTCAACCGAAGCGAAGGTGGCATGATGGGCCAGGACGACAAGCAGAGCTATCTCGGATCCCATCTGCGCGACTACGGCATGGTGCTGGCGCTGGTGGCCATCGTCGCCTTCTTCCTGGTGGTCGTCCGGCTGGTGGTGGGGGTCGATTTCCTGTCGGCCCAGAACATCACCAACATCTTCCTTCAGAACTCCTACGTCGTCATCATGGCGCTGGGGATGCTGCTGGTCATCGTCGCCGGCCACATCGACCTGTCGGTGGGATCGGTCGCGGCCTTCACCGGCGCGGTCTCGGCGGTGCTGACCGTGTCGCTCGGCTGGCCGTTCTGGGCGGTGGTGCCGGCCTGCCTCGCGCTTGGGGGGCTGATCGGGGCCGCGCAGGGCTACTGGATCGCCTACTGGCGCATCCCGTCCTTCATCGTGACGCTGGCGGGGATGCTGGTGTTCCGGGGCCTCACGCTCTGGACGCTGGGCGGGCAGAACATCGGGCCGTTCCCCAAGGCGTTCCAGTCGCTGTCCACCGGCTTCATTCCCGACGTTCTCGGCATGGACCGCCCGAACCTGACCGCGCTCATCATCGTGACGGCGGTGGCCGCGCTTCTGGTCTGGTTCGGCTGGCGGGCACGCCAGCGCAACGCCGAATTCGGCGTCGAGCCGGAACCGATGCGGCTCTTCGTGATCCGCAACGCGATCCTTGCGGGGGCGCTGATCTTCGTCGCCTGGAAGCTTGCGAACTTCCGCGGCTTGCCGAACGTGCTGATCGTCATGTCGGTGCTGATCGCGATCTACGCCTTCTTCACCGAGCACACGACCCAGGGCCGGCGCATCTACGCAATCGGCGGCAACCTCAAGGCCGCGCGGCTGTCGGGGATCAACGCCGACCGGCTGACCTTCCTGACCTTCGTCAACATGGGCGTGCTGGCGGCGCTGGCGGGCATGATCGTGACCGCCCGGCTGAACAGCGCGACGCCCAAGGCCGGCGTCGGGTTCGAGCTGGACGTGATCGCGGCCGTCTTCATCGGCGGGGCGTCGATGTCCGGGGGCTCGGGCCGCATCGTCGGCGTCGTGGTCGGCGCCTTCATCATGGGCGTGATGAACAACGGTATGTCCATTCTCGGGATCGGCATCGACTACCAGCAGGTGATCAAGGGGCTGGTGCTGCTCGCCGCCGTGATCTTCGACGTCTACAACAAGACCAAGTGAGGCCGCCATGCTCCTGTCCCAGATCCGGCTGCCGGGTGGCGCAACCGCCGTGGTGGCGCGCACCGGCAGCGAGGCCGCCGTGGTCCGGGGCGCCGCCTCGACCTACGAGCTGGCGCGCGCGGCGGCCGACAGCGGACGGACGCTGGCCGCGGTGATTGCCGGGCATGGCCTGGGCGAGGCGGTGGATCTGGTGCGGCTCGCGGCCGAGGGGCGCGTGACCCATCCGATCATGCATCCCGATCCCGCCCATCTGCACCTGACCGGAACCGGACTTACCCATCTGGGCAGCGCGGCGGCGCGCGACGCGATGCACGCCAAGGCCGCCTCCGAGGACGCCACCGACTCGATGCGGATGTTCCGCATGGGGCTCGAGGGCGGCAAACCCGCAAGCGGCCCCGGCGTGCAGCCCGAATGGTTCTACAAGGGCAACGGCCATGCGGTGGCCGCGCCGGGCGAACCGCTGGTGATGCCGGCCTTCGCCGAGGACGGCGGCGAAGAGCCCGAGATCGCCGGGATCTACATCATCGCGGCCGACGGTACGCCGGCGCGGATCGGCTGGGCGCTGGCCAACGAGTTCTCCGACCACGTGACCGAGCGGGTGAACTACCTGTGGCTCGCCCATTCCAAGCTGCGCATGGCCGCCTTCGGCCCCGAGATCCTGATCGGCGACCTTCCGGCCTCGGTCGAGGGCACCAGCCGCATCCGCCGCGACGGCGCGGTGCTCTGGGAACGGCCTTTCCTTTCGGGCGAGGCCAACATGAGCCACGCGATCGCAAATCTCGAACACCACCACTTCAAGTATGACGTGTTCCGCCAGCCCGGCGACGTGCATGTCCACATGTTCGGCACCGCCACCCTGTCCTTCGCCGACGGGATCCGCACCCGGCCGGGCGACGTGTTCGAGATTTCCGCCGCACCCTTCGGCCTGCCCCTTGTCAATCCGCTGGCCGTCGCCCCCGACCGGGGCATGGTCCGTGCCCGCCAGCTCTGAGGACGATCATGACCTTCAAACCCGCCCCATGGCCCCGCCGCCTGCGTTCGCAGGAGTGGTTCGGCGGCACCGGCCGCGACCAGATCTACCACCGCGGCTGGATGAAGAATCAGGGCTTTCCCCATGATCTCTTCGACGGACGCCCGGTGATCGGCATCCTGAACACCTGGTCCGAACTCACGCCCTGCAACGCCCATCTCGACGTGCTGGCCGAGCGGGTCAAGCACGGCATCTACGAGGAGGGCGGCTTTCCGGTCGAGGTTCCGGTCTTCTCGGCCAGCGAAAGCGCCTTCCGCCCCACCGCGATGATGTTCCG
This sequence comes from Pseudomonadota bacterium, assembly GCA_049324535.1. GTDB lineage: Bacteria > Pseudomonadota > Alphaproteobacteria > Rhodobacterales > Rhodobacteraceae > JBMOOG01. Next base: position 45,308 of record JBMOOG010000009.1, read on the forward strand.
CAACCTCGCCGCCATGGCGGTCGAAGAGCAGATGCGCGGCCAGCCGATGGACGGCTGCGTGCTGCTGGTGGGCTGCGACAAGACCACGCCCTCGCTGCTGATGGCGGCAGCCTCGACCGACCTGCCGTCGATCATCGTCACCGGCGGACCGATGTTGAACGGTTATTTCCGGGGCGAGCGGGTGGGGTCGGGCACGCATCTGTGGAAGTTTTCCGAGGCGGTGAAGGCCGGCGCGATGACCCAGGCCGAATTCGCCGAGGCCGAGGCCTCGATGAGCCGGTCGGCCGGATCCTGCAACACCATGGGCACCGCCTCGACCATGGCCTCGATGGCCGAGGCGCTGGGCATGGCGCTGTCGGGCAACGCCGCGATCCCGGCCGTGGACAGCCGCCGCCGCGTGATGGCGCAGCTTTCCGGCCGGCGGATCGTGCAGATGGTGAAGGACGACCTGAAACCCTCGGACATCCTGACGAAACAGGCCTTCGAGAACGCGATCCGCACCAACGCCGCGATCGGAGGCTCGACCAACGCCGTCATCCACCTGCTGGCCATCGCCGGCCGGGTCGGCATCGATCTGACGCTCGACGACTGGGACCGCTGCGGGCGCGACGTGCCGACGATCGTGAACCTGATGCCGTCGGGCAAGTATCTGATGGAGGAGTTCTTCTACGCCGGCGGCCTTCCGGTCGTGATCCGTCGGCTGGGCGAGGCCGGCCTTCTGCACAAGGACGCGCTCACCGTCTCGGGGGGCACGATCTGGGATCAGGTGAAGGATGTGGTGAACCACAACGAGGACGTGATCCTGCCCGCCGACCGGGCGCTGGCCGCGTCGGGCGGCATCGTGGTGCTGAAGGGCAACCTCGCGCCGAAGGGGGCGGTGCTGAAGCCCTCGGCTGCGAGTCCACACCTGATGACCCATCGCGGCCGCGCCGTGGTCTTCGAGGACATCGACGACTACAAGCGCAGGATCGACGACGAGGCGCTCGACATCGACGAGACCTGCGTGATGGTGCTCAAGAACTGCGGCCCGAAGGGCTATCCGGGCATGGCCGAGGTCGGCAACATGGGCCTGCCGCCCAAAGTGCTGCGCAAGGGTGTCACCGACATGGTCCGCATCTCGGACGCGCGCATGTCGGGCACCGCCTACGGCACCGTCGTGCTGCACACCAGCCCCGAGGCCGCGGCCGGAGGCCCGCTTGCCATCGTGCGCGACGGCGACATGATCGAGATCGACGTGCCGAACCGGCGGCTTCACCTCGACATCCCCGAGGCCGAGCTGAACGCGCGCCTTGCCGCCTGGACACCGCGGCACGAGCAGTACGGGTCGGGCTACGCCTGGCTGCACCAGACCCATGTCGAGGGCGCCGACACCGGGGCCGACCTCGATTTCCTGAAAGGGTGCCGCGGGGCGCCCGTGGGCCGGGATTCGCACTGATGAAGATCGCGCTCGCCGGCGTGGGCAAGATCGCGCTCGACCAGCATGTGCCCGCAATCGCGGCCAGCCCCGACTGGGAGCTTGCCGCGACCGTCTCGCGGCAGGGCTCGGTGCCGGGCGTGGACTCCTGGACCGATTTCGACGCCTTCCTGGCCGAGCGGCCCGATGTGCCCGTGGTCTCGCTCTGCATGCCGCCCGTGCCGCGCTTCGCCTATGCGGCGGCGGCGCTGCGGGCGGGCCGGCACGTGATGCTGGAAAAGCCGCCGGGTGCGACGCTGGCCGAGGTCCACACCCTGGCCGGCATGGCGCGGGCGCGGGGCCTCACGCTCTACACCACCTGGCATTCGCGCATGGCGCGGGCGGTGGCTCCGGCGCGGGCCTGGCTCGAGGGGCGTCGCGTCCTCGGCGGCACCATCACCTGGCGCGAGGACGTGCGCCACTGGCACCCCGGCCAGGACTGGGTGTTCGAGCCGGGCGGCATGGGCGTCTTCGATCCGGGCATCAACGCCCTGTCGATCCTGACGGCGATCCTGCCCGAGCCGGTGCATCTGACCGACGCGGTGCTGGAGTTCCCCGCCAACCGGCAGACACCGATCGCCGCGCGGCTGGCCTTTTCGGGGGGCATCAGCGCCGACTTCGACTGGCGGCAGGAAGGCCCGCAGACCTGGGACATCGAGATCGAGACCGACGCGGGCCGTCTGGCCCTGCGCAGCGGCGGCAACGTGCTCGAAATCGACGGCCGTGCCGTCGAGGGCGAGGACAGCATCATGGGCGAATACCCCGCGCTTTACGCGCGGATGGCCGAACTCGTCGCCGCCGGTCAGAGCGAGGTCGATCTGGCTCCGATGGTCCATGTCGCGGACGCGTTCACGCTGGGCCGACGGGTCATCACGGCCCCCTTTCACTTCTGAAGGCCCGACCACGACCGAAGGCCCGGCCGCGGCGCGGCCCCCAACCCCCGAAGGACGTTCGACATGCTGACGGGACGGCACCTCATCGCCGGCGAATGGGTCGCGGGCGACTCCACCTTCCGGTCCGATCCCGCGCAGGGCGAGGCACGGTACTTCGCCGTGGGGACGCCGGCGCATGCGGCGGCGGCCTGCGCGGCGGCCGAGGCGGCCTTTGCGCAATTCGGCTCGACGCGCCGGGAGGATCGGGCGCGACTTCTCGAACGCATCGCCGAGGAGCTCGACGCGCGCGGGGCCGCGATCACCGCGGTGGGCGCGGCCGAGACCGGGCTGCCCCCCGCCCGTCTCGAGGGCGAGCGCGGGCGTACGACGATGCAGCTTCGGCTTTTCGCGGACCACATCCGCACCGGCGCCTATCTGGACCGGCGCATCGACCCGGCGCTGCCCGACCGCCAGCCGCAGCCCCGGCCCGAGATCCGCATGATCCAGCGTCCGGTCGGGCCGGTCGCGGTGTTCGGCGCGTCGAACTTCCCGCTCGCGTTCTCGGTGGCCGGCGGCGACACCGCCTCGGCGCTGGCTGCGGGCTGTCCGGTCGTCGTCAAGGGCCATCCGGCCCATCCCGGCACGGGCGAGCTGGCCGCGCAGGCCATCGCGGCGGCGGTCGCGGCCTGCGGGCTGCCCGGAGGGGTGTTCTCGATGGTCCAGGACGGCGGGCGGGCGCTGGGCGCGGCGCTGGTGCAGGACCCGCGAATCCGCGCCGTGGGCTTCACCGGATCGCTCGGCGGCGGGCGGGCGCTTTTCGATCTCTGCGCGGCGCGGCCCGACCCGATCCCGTTCTTCGGCGAGCTGGGCTCGATCAACCCGATGTTCCTGCTTCCCGGGGCGCTCGAGTCGCGGGCCGCGGCCCTCGCGCAGGGCTGGGCGGCGAGCCTGACCCTGGGCGCCGGACAATTCTGCACGAACCCCGGCCTTGCCGTCGCCATCGACGGGCCGGCCACGCGCGACTTCATCGCGGCGGCCCGGGCCGCGGTCGGCGAGACCGGGCCGCAGATGATGCTGAGCGAACCGATCGCCCAGGCCTTCCGCGACGGCGCGGCGCGGGTCGCGACCGGGCGCGGGGTGCGCGCGCTGCTCTCCGGCCGGTGCGACGGCCGCCGGGCGGCGCCCTGGCTCTTCGAGGTGTCGGGCCGTGACTGGCTGGCCGACGCCATGCTGGCCGAAGAGGTGTTCGGCCCGCTCGGGATCATCGTCACCGTGGCCGATGCGGACGCGATGCGGGCGGTCGCGGAGAGCCTCGCGGGGCAGCTGACCTGCACGCTGCATATGGACGCCGCCGACACCGGGCTTGCGCGCGGGCTCATGCCGGTTCTCGAACGCAAGGCCGGCCGGCTCATCGCGAACGGCTTTCCGACCGGCGTCGAGGTCTGCGATGCCATGGTGCACGGCGGGCCCTTTCCCGCGTCCACCAACTTCGGCGCGACCTCGGTCGGAACGCTGGCGATCCGCCGCTGGCTGCGGCCGGTGTGCTTCCAGAACATGCCCGAAGACCTGCTGCCCGAGGATCTGCGCGGTCCACTCTGACCGGCCGCGATCGCCGGACCGGCCGGTTAGGGCGATCCCGGCCCGATGATTCCCGCGTCGGTGGCGCCGATCGTGGATTGGAAACCGACAAAGCGTCGGTGTCTTCGGGACTGGTCGTGAAACCGAAACGATCCTGGGACACTTGCGCACGCTGAGGGATTCCGGTGGATTTGACTCACCCCCAGCGCGTAACCTCAGGACCGCGCGCCGCTCCCGCACGGAGCCCCGACGCCATTGCCATCGGCCCTTTGCAGATTGTTTCGATCATGACCTCCAGCGCCCTTTTCGTCGGTGACGGCACGCTTCTCATCCGCTGCGCCGAGGTGTTCCGAGAAGCGGGGGGAGACATCGCGGGCGTGCTGTCCGCCGATCCGCAGATCCGGGCCTGGGCCGGGTCCGAGGGCATCGCCTGTCTGGGCTCGCCGGCCGCGCCCGACGGCGCGGTGCCGGAGGCGGACTATCTCTTCAGCGTCGCCAACCTCAGCGTCCTGCCGGCGGATCTCCTGGCGCGGGCGCGCCGCATGGCGGTCAACTTCCACGACGGCCCGCTGCCGGCGCGGTCCGGCCTGAACGTGCCGACCTGGGCCTTGATCGAGGGCGCGCGGACGCATGGCGTGACCTGGCACGAGATGACGGCGGCGGTCGACGCCGGCCGGATCCTGGCGACCCGCAGCTTCGAGATCGGACCGGCCGACACGTCGTTCACGCTGAACGCGCGCTGCTACGAGGCGGGGATCGACAGCTTCCGCGAGGTGGTGGCGGGCCTTCTGTCCGGCACGCTCGCACCGGTCCCGCAGGTGGGGCCGCGGGTCTGGTATCCCCGCGCCCGCCGTCCCGACACGCTGGGCACGCTCGATTTCGCGCGCCCGTCGGCCGATCTCTGCCGTCTGGTGCGGGGCTTGAACTTCGGCACGGCCCGCAATCCGCTGGCCCTGGCCAAGATCTGGACCGGGACCGCGCTTCTCACCGTCGCGCGGCTCGAGATCACCCGCACCGGGGCGGGTCGGCCGGGCGCGATTCTCGACCTCGACGACGCGTCGGTCACCGTGGGCACGGCGGACGGGGCCGTGCGCCTGTCCGGGATCGCCCGGCTTGACGGCGAGACGATCGCACCGGCCGACGCCGGGCTTGCCCGCGGCCAGGTGCTGCCCGGGCCGGGCCCGGCGGACGCCGAGGCCGCCCGCGCCATCGGCGCGGCCGAGCCGGCCTGGGAGAGCGACCTTCTGCGCATCGCGCCGGCCCTGCCGCCCTATCCGCGCGATCACTTCGCCCCGGCCGCGGCGGTGGATCTGGCCGTGCCCGTGACCGAGGGCGACCGGCTGGCGGCGGCCTGGCTGTCCTGGGTCGCCGGGCTGACCGGCGCGCCCGCGATCGGCATCGCCGTCCTGCGCCCGGCCGCCCGGCCGTGGCTCTCGCCGCGGCTTCCGCTCGTTCCGGCCGAGAGCGCCGGCGCCACGCCCGAGTCGGCGACGGCGGCGTTCACGGCCGCGCGCCGCATGGCCGAGGCGCGCGCGCCGATGGCCGCCGATCTGGTGCGCCGGCTGGTCGATCCGGCCGCCCGCGACCGGGCCGCGCAGGCGCTTCGCGTGGTCTTCGCCGATTGCGCGGCGGACACGGCCGAGGCCGATCTGGTGCTGTCCGCCGAGCCGCCGCGGATCGCGGTCGGACCCGGTGTCTTCGATGCGGCGACGCTGGACGCGATCGCGCGGGATTTCGCGGCCCATGCGGCGGTCTTCGCCGCGCGGCCGGGCGCTCCGATCGCGACGCTGCCGCTGGGTGCGGCCACCGCGGCCGACCGCGGCGCCGCCGTGGCGACGCCGGACGTCACCGTCCACGCGGCCATTGCCCGCGTGGCGGCCGAGCGCCCCGAGGACGTCGCGCTCGAGGCGGGCGACCAGAGGCTGACCCATGCCGATCGCGACCGGCGGGTGGCGCGCCTTGCCGGCGCGCTTGCGGCGCGCGGCGCCGGGCCGGGCACGATCGTCGGGCTCTGTGTGGAACGGTCGGCCGATCTGGTGGTGGCGATGCTCGCGATCCTGCGGACCGGCGCGGCCTATCTTCCGCTCGATCCCGGCTACCCGCCCGAGCGCATCGCCTACATGCTGGCCGATTCCGGTGCGCCCCTCGTGGTGGCCAGCCGAAGCGCCGCGGCGCGGCTGGGCCTTGACCCCGCCGCCACCGTCGCACCCGACGCCTCGGGCCCCGAGCTGAACGCCATGCGGGGCGGACCCGAGGATCTGGCCTATCTCATCTACACGTCGGGTTCGACCGGCCAGCCCAAGGGCGTGATGATCGCCCACCGCAACGTCGCCGCCTTCTTCGCCGGAATGGACGGCGCCGTCCCGCTCGCGCCGGGCGCGCGCCTGCTGGCGGTGACCTCGGTGTCCTTCGACATCTCGGTGCTCGAGATCCTCTGGGCGATGGCGCGGGGGGCAACGGTCGTGCTTCAGACCGAGGCCGCGGCGCAATCGGGCCGGCCCGACTTCTCGCTTTTCTACTTCGCCTCCGAGGCCTCGGGGACCGGACACCACGCCTATCGGCTGTTGCTGGAAGGTGCACGCTTCGCCGACGAGAACGGATTCGCGGCGGTCTGGATGCCCGAGCGGCATTTCCACGCCTTCGGGGGGCTTTACCCGAACCCGGCGATCACTGCCGCCGCCGTGGCCGGGATCACCCGCAACATCAAGCTGCGGGCCGGGTCGTCGGTGGTGCCGCTCCATCACCCGGTCCGGGTCGCCGAGGACTGGGCGCTGGTCGACAACCTGTCGAACGGCCGCGCCGGAATCGCCATCGCCGCGGGCTGGCAGCCGAACGACTTTCTCCTGCGTCCCGAGACCTGGGCCGAGCGCAAGCAGGTGATGCTCGATTCGGTCGAGACGCTGCGCGCGCTCTGGCGCGGCGAGACGCTGGCCTTCCCCGGCCATGACGGCCAGCCGGTCGAGGTCGAGATCCATCCCCGGCCGATGCAGGCCAGCCTGCCGCTCTGGCTGACCGCCGCCGGCAACCCCGAGACCTTCGTGGCCGCCGGCCGGCTGGGCTGCGGCGTGCTGACCCACCTTCTGGGCCAGACCTTCGAGGAGGTGGCCGAGAAGATCCGCAGCTACCGCGTGGCGCGCGCCGAGGCCGGCCACGAGGGGCCGGGCCATGTCGTGCTGATGCTGCACACCTTCATCGGCGACAGCGACGAGCAGGTCCGCGAGATCGCGCGCGGGCCGATGAAGTCCTATCTGAAGAGCGCCGTCGATCTGGTGCGGCGCGCCGCCTGGACCTTCCCCACCATCGTCGAGCGCGCCGGCCGCGCCGGCATGACGCCCCAGGAGATGTTCGAGAAGGAGGAGCTGTCCGCCTCGGATCTCGACCAGCTTCTCGACCACGCCTTCGAGCGCTACTACCGCACCTCCGGCCTGTTCGGCACGCCGGAGTCGGCGCGCGAGATCGTGCGCAAGGTGGCCGAGATCGGCGTGGACGAGGTCGGCTGCCTGATCGACTTCGGGATCGACACCGATCTGGTTCTGGCCAACCTGCCGAACATCAAGGCGCTGATGGACGGTCTTGCCGGCGAGACGGGTGTGGGCCGCAAGGCCTCGGTCGCCGAAGAGATCGCGGTGCACGGGATCACGCACCTGCAATGCACGCCGTCGATGGCCTCGTGGCTTGCGGCCGATGTGGCCGGGCGCCGCGCGCTCGGCCGGCTCGATCTCCTGGCGGTGGGCGGAGAGGCGCTGCCGCCGGATCTCGCCCGGGCGCTGCGCGGGGCGATGACCGGCACGCTTCTGAACATGTACGGGCCGACCGAGACGACGGTCTGGTCGTCGGTTGCGAGTCTCGACACGGTGGACGACCGCATCCCGCTTGGCCCGCCGATCGCGGGCACGGTGATGAGCGTGCGTTCGCCCTCCGGCCGGCCGCTGCCCGACCTCGTCGAGGGCGAGCTGTGGATCGGCGGGGCCGGCGTCGCGCGCGGCTACTGGCGGCGACCCGACCTGACCGCCGAACGCTTCGTCGAGACGCCCGAAGGCCGGTTCTACCGCACCGGCGACCTCGTGCGCCGCCGGCCGGACGGCCGCTTCGATTTCCTCGGCCGCATGGACGGGCAGGTCAAGATCCGCGGCCACCGGATCGAGACCGGCGAGATCGAGGCCGCGCTGGCGGCCGATCCCACGGTGCGCGAGGCCGCGGTGCGGGCGATCGAATACGGGCCGGGCGACCTGCGGCTTGTCGCCTATGTCACGCCCGGCTCCGGCCGCCCGTCGCCCGAGGCGCTTCTGGCCCGTCTGGCCGGACAGCTGCCCGACTTCATGCTGCCGGCGCTGGTCGTCGTGCTGGACCGGATGCCGCTCACGCCCAACGGCAAGGTGGACCGCAAGGCCCTGCCGATGCCGACCTGGACGGTGACGCGCGGTGCGATGGCCGAGGCCGAGACCGATCTGGAATCGGCCATCGCCGCGATCTGGCGCGACGCGCTGGGGCTCGACGAGGTGTCGGTGACCGAGAACTTCTTCGACCTCGGCGGTCATTCGCTGCTGGTGGTTCAGGTCCAGCGCCGCATGAAGCAGGACCTCGACCGCGAGGTGGCGATCACCGATCTCTTCCGCTTTCCGACGATCCGCGCTATCGCGAACCACCTTGCGGGCAATGCCGGCGAGTCGCCCAGGGCGGCCGACCGGGGGGCTGCGCGGGCGGCGGCCCGTCTCGCGCGGCTCGGCCGACGCTGATGCGCGCCACCGGGAGACATCGAGGCACGGCGTGAGATGACCGAGACCGCATCCAGCAGCCGCATCGCGATCATCGGGCGTGCGGGCCGCTTCCCGGCGGCGTCGAGCGTCGCCGAGTTCTGGCGGCTTCTGGCCGAGGGCCGGTCGGCTGCGCGCCGGCTGTCCGAGGCCGAGCTCATGGCCGCCGGGGTAAGCCGGCGCGCGCTGGCCGATCCGGCCTATGTGCGGGTCGCCAACATCCTGCCCGACATGGAATGCTTCGATGCGGGCTTCTTCGGGTTCTCGCCGCGCGAGGCGGCGATCCTCGACCCGCAGCACCGGCATTTCCTGGAATGCGGCTGGGAGGCGCTGGAAGACGCGGGCCACATGCCCGAGACCTTCGACGGCCGGATCGGGGTCTTCGCTGGATCGGGGATGCAGGCGTATCTGCCCTTCAACCTGCTGTCGAACCCGCAGCTGGTCGAGGAGATCGGGCTTTTCCTCCTGCGCCACACCGGCAACGACAAGGATTTCCTGACCACCCGGCTGTCGTATCTTCTGAACCTGACCGGGCCTTCGGTCGCGGTGCAGACCGCCTGTTCGACCTCGCTCGTCGCGGTGCATCTGGCGATGTCGTCGCTTCTCAACATGGAATGCGACATGGCGATCGCCGGCGGCGTGACGATCGAGCTGCCGCACGGCCAGGGCTACCGCTACGCCGAGGGCGAGATCCTGTCGCCGGACGGCCTGTGCCGCGCCTTCGACGACGACAGCAAGGGCACCGTCTTCGGATCGGGCGCGGCGCTGGTGGTCCTGCGCCGCTACGAGGATGCGCTGGCCGACGGCGACGACATCAAGGCGGTGATCCTCGCCAGCGCGGTCAACAACGACGGATCCGGCAAGGCCAGCTATCTGGCGCCGTCCGTCGACGGCCAGGCCGAGGCGGCGGCCGAGGCGCTGGCGCTGTCGGGCCTTGCCCCGGGCGAGGTGAGCTACATCGAGACCCACGGCACCGGGACGCCGATCGGCGACCCGATCGAGCTGTCGGCCCTGAACCAGGTCTATGGCGCGGCCCCCGCGGGCAGCATCGGCGTGGGCTCGGTCAAGACCAACATCGGCCATCTCGACACCGCCGCGGGCACCGCGAGCCTCATCAAGGTGGTCGAGGCCCTGCGGCATCGCCGGCTGCCGGCCAGCCTCAACTTCCGCCGGCCGAACAGCCGGTTCGACTTCGCGTCGAGCCCGTTCCGCGTGGTGGCCGAGGGCCGCGACTGGCCGTCGGCCGGGCCGCGGCGGGCGGCGGTCAACTCGCTGGGCGTGGGCGGCACCAACGCCCACCTGATCCTCGAGGAGGCCCCCGCCCGCCCGGCGGCCGCCGCGCGGCCGGGCTGGCGGCTCTTTCCCTTCTCGGCCCGCACGCCCGCCGCCGCCGAACGCCTTCGCGACCGGTTCGCCACCGGTCTCGACCCGGCGCTCGATCCGGCCGACGTCGCCTTCACGCTGCGCAACGGCCGGCGCGCCTTCCCCGAGCGCTTCGCGGTGGCGGCCCGCGATCTCGACGGGTTGCGGGAAGCGCTCGCCGCCAAGGCGTCGCCCTTCCGCCGCCACGGGCGGGCCGCCGAGACGCCGCCGCGCATCCTTTTCGTCTATCCGGGTGGCGGCGCCCAGTATCCGGGCGCGGGCGCGGGCCTTCTGGCGGCGTCCCCGGTCTTTGCCGCTGCGGTGGCCGAGTGCTTTGCCCTGCTGCCGCCCGAGGCGCCGCCGGACCTGCACGCGACGATGTTCGGCGCCGACCTTTCGGACGCGGCGGCGCGGTTGCGCATGGGGCGGTCGGCCTATGCGATCCCGGCGCTCTTCATCCTCGAATACGCCTACACCCGGCTCTGGGAGAGCTGGGGCATCCGGCCGGACGCGATCCTTGCCCACAGCGTCGGCGAATACGCGGGCGCGGTGGCTTCGGGTGCGCTGGGGCTGGCCGAGGCGCTGCGCATCGTCACCCTGCGCGGCCGGGTGATGGACGAGGCGCCCTCGGGCGCGATGACCACGGTTCCGGCCCCGGCCGAGACGGTGCGCGGCCTGATCGGCGCCGATCTCGACATCGCGGCCATCAACAGCAGCCAGGCCACGGTCGTGTCGGGCACCAGCGCGGCGATCGAGGCTCTGGAAAGCCGGCTCGCCGGCACCCCGCAGGAGGCCCGCCGCATCCACATCGAGGTGGCGGCGCATTCCCGGCTGCTCGACGGCCAGCTCGACCGGTTCCGCGCCGGGCTCGAGGGCATCCGCTTCGGCCGCGGCTCGGTGCCGATGGTGTCCTCGACCCGGGGCGGTTGGGGCCGGGACGACGATTTCGTCAGCGCCGACTACTGGGTGCGCCACCTGCGCCAGACCGTGCGCTTCACCGAGGCGATCGCGGCCGCGCTCGACCGACCCGACACCGTGGTGATCGAGGTCGGGCCGGGACAGACGACCGGACCGCTGGTCGCCGCGGCCGAGGTTGCGCATCCCGCGCGGGCGGTCCTCGCCTCGGCGCCGCGGCCGCGCGACGGCGACGACGAGATGGGGGTGGCGCTGGCCGCGCTGGGCGGGCTCTGGGCGCAGGGCGTGGCGCTCGACCCCGAGCGGCTTCCCGGGGCGGGCGAGGGGCGGCGGGTGTCGCTGCCGACCTATCCGTTCGAGAAGGAACGGCACTGGATCGAACCGGGGCAGGGCCGGGCCGACGCCGCGCCGGAAGAGCCGCCGCCGATCGCGCGCATCGCCGATCCCTCGGGCTGGACCGAGGTTCTGGACTGGCAGGAGGCGCCGCGGAGCGGCGCGGTGCCGTCGCGCGCCGGATCCTGGCTGGTGCTGGCCGGGGAGGACGCGCTGTCGCGCGCCGTGCTCGATGACCTGAGGGCGGCGGGTGCGACGGTCACGGTGCTGCGGGCCGGTGCGGCCTTTGCCGCGACCGCCGACGGTTTCGCGCTGCGGCCGGATTGCCCCGACGACTGGGACGCGCTGGCCGCGGCCTTGCCCGAGGCGCCGGGGCGGATGCTGTCGCTCTGGGGTGCGGATCCGGATCGGGCCGGAGCGGCCTTTGCGGGCGCCTACATGCTGGCGCGCTGGCTTCAGGCCGCCGATCCCGGACCGGGCGCCCGGCTGACGCTGGCCGCGGCGGGGTCGGCCTCGCTTGCCGGCGAGCCGGCCGTCGCGCCGGAGCTTGCGGCGCTTCTGGGCATCGTGCGGGTCGCCCCGCGGGAAATTGCGGGCCTGACCGCGGCCCTCGTCGATGTCGCCCAGGGGGCCGGGCCCGAGGCGGCCGCCGCGCTTCTGGACGAGGCCGCCGGCGCGGACGCGGACGACCACATCGCGCTGCGCGGGGCTCGCCGCTACGCCCGCCGCCGCCGGTCCGAGCCGGCGCGGGCGCCTGCGGGCCTGCCCGCGCGCCTGCGGCAGGGCGGGGCCTATCTCGTGACCGGCGGGACCGGCGGCATCGGGCGGCTGATGGCGCTGTGGCTCGCGCAGGCGGCGGCCGCGCGGATCGTGCTGGTGTCGCGGCGCGCCGCCGAGGATGCGGCGCTGCGTCGCGCGATCGAAGCGGCGGGCGGCGAGGTCCGCTTTGCATCGGTCGATGTGACCGATGCGGCGGCCCTGGCCGCGGCCGTGGCCGAGGCCGAGGCGGCGTTCGGCCCCCTGAACGGCATCATCCACGCGGCCGGCGTCCTCGACGATGCGCCGCTCGCGGCGCAGCCTTTGGACCGCGCGCTGGCGGTCATGGCGCCGAAGGTGACGGGCGCGCTCACGCTCGACCGTCTCCTGCCGCCCGGCCGGCTCGATCTCTTTGCAGTGATCTCGTCGAGTTCGGTCGTGCTGGGCGGGGCCGGCCAGACCGCCTATGTCGCGGCCAACGCCGCGCTCGAGGCCATCGCCGAGGCCCGGCCCGACGGCCTGTCGATCGCCTGGGGTACCTGGCGCGACACCGGCATGGCGGCCCGGGCCTACGGGGCGGGCGAGACGGTGCAGGGGGGCGACCCGTTGCTCGGCCGGCGCAGCGATCAGCCGGGCGGGGGCGCGCGCTTTTCGCTGACCATCGACCCCGAGACCGACTGGCGCGTGGCCGAGCATGTGGTGGGCGGGCGGCCGGTTCTGCCCGGCACGGCCTATATCGAGCTGGCCGAGGCCGCAGCCCGCGCGGTTCTGGCCGGGCGGCCCTTCGAACTGGCCGAGATTTCCTTCGAGATGCCGATGACCTTCGAGGTCCTGCCGCGTCCGGTCGGCATCCGGGTCGAACCCGACGGGGCGGACTTTGCCGTCACCATCGAAAGCAGCGCCCGCCCCGGTGACGAGCCCCTTGAGCACATGCGCCTGCGGCTGCGGCCGGTGGCGGCGCCCGATCCCGCGCTGCCGTCGTCGCTTGCGGCCATGCCGGCGCTGGCGCCGGTCGCGCCGGAGGCGCACCGCTACCGGCCCGCCGGGATCGACTTCGGCCCGCGCTGGCCCCGGCCATCGGCGCTGGCGCTGGGCGAGGGAAGGGCGAGCGGCCGGTTCGTGCTTGCGCCGCAGTTCCACGGGGATCTGTCGGTGCACGGGCTGCATCCGGCGCTTCTGGACATGGCGGCGACGGTCGGGATCGCGGCGCAGCCGCCCGTCGAGGGTCGGGTGAGCGTGCCCCTCTCGGTGGCGCGGCTGAGGGTGTTCGGCCCGCTGCCGGCCGCCGTCGAGGCCCGCGCCGTGCGGGTCGCGGGCGAGCCGGGTCGCTTTGCCGAGTTCGACGTGGCGCTCTTCGACGATGCGGGCCGGCCGCTGGCCGTTCTGGAGGGCTTTGCCCTGCGCGAGGTCGAGGCCGGGGCGCTGGCCGGGGGCGTCGCGCCGACCGGCCTGCTGGTGACCCTGCTCGCGACCGGAATCCGGGCGTCCGAGGCGCCGGGCCTCTTTGCCCGGGTCTTCGATCACGCCGGCCGGTCGCTGGTGGTGTCGCCGGTGCCGCTCGACCTTGTGCGCCTGCGCATGGCCGAGGTCGCGACCGCGGCCCGGCGACGGCCGGACCGGACCGATGCCCCGCCCATCGCCGATCCGCTGACCGCCGCCGTCGCCGCCGTCTGGAGCGAGATCCTCGGCGTGTCGGGCATCGGTCCCGAGGACGATTTCTTTGCCCTTGGCGGCCATTCGCTGAACGCGGTGCGCATGTTCGCCCGGCTGCGCAAGGACCATGGCGTCACGCTGCCCTTGGCTGCGCTTTTCGAGCGGCCGCGGCTGGCCGATCTGGTGGCGCTGCTGCGCGAGCGCATGCCCGCCGCAGCCGCCCCCGCGGCGGCCACGGAGGTGCCGGCCGGGGCGCCGGCTTCACCGGCACCGGCCGTGCCCGCGCCGGCTGCGGTCGCCCCGGCGGTGGTCGCACCGGCGGTGGCCGCCGCCCCGCGCGAGGACCGGCGGATCGGGATGACCGAAGGCCAGCGCGAGATCGCGGCGGCGATCCTTGTCGAGCCGGCGGCCTCGCTCGCCTACAACCTGTCGTTCAGCCTGCATCTCGAAGGCACGCTCGATCCCGCGGCGCTGCGCCGCGCGCTGGAGGGTCTCGTGCAGCGCCACGAGGGCCTGCGCGCCACCTTCGATCTTGCGGGCTCGGCGGTGACGCTGCGCGCGCAGGTTCCGGTCACGCTCGAGGAGCTGGACCTCTCGGAGGTCGCGGACGGCGACCGCCCGGCGCGGCGCGACGCGTTCCATGCCGACCGTGCGGCGGCCCCCTTCGACCTCGCCCGCGGCCCGGTGTTCCGTGCGGCCCTGCTGCGGCTGGGCCCGAACCGCTGGGAGCTGATGCTCTTCGTCCACCACATCGCCTGCGACGGCTGGTCGATGGGTGTGCTGATCCGCGATCTGGCCGCGCTCTACTCCGCGGCGCTGGACGGCCGCGTGCCCGACCTTCCGCCGGCGCCGGGGCTGGGCGACCTGGTCGAGGCCGAGGCGCGCTGGGCCGAGGGTCCGGACGCGACGCGGCACCGCGAGTTCTGGCTCGCGGCCTACGCGGGTCCGCTGCCGGCGATGGATCTTCCGACCGACCGGCCGCATCCGCCGACGCGCGCAACCGCCGCGGCGCGGATCGAGACGCGGCTCGACCCGGAACTCGAGGCGGCGCTGAGGGCGCGCGCGCAGGCGGCCGGGACCAGCCCGCGCGAGCTGATCTTCGCGGCGTTCCGCTACTACCTGTCGCGGATGATCGGCAGCGACGACGTGGTGGTGGCGCTGCCGGCCGCGGGGCAGGTGCTGCACGGGCTCGACTCGGCCGTCGCCCATGGCATCAACCTGCTGCCGATCCGCGGGCGGATCGACCCCGAGACGACGCTGGGCGAGCTTCTGTCCGGGGCGCGCCGCGACCTGCTGGGCGCGGTCGATCATCAGGGCTACACCTACGGGCGGTTGATGCGCGACCGGCACATCAAGCGCGACCCGTCGCGGCTCGCGCTCGTGCCGGTGGTCGTGAACTTCGACTATCTCGCCACCCTGGGCGATCCCGGCCTTGCGGGCCTGACCACCCGGATCGCGGTCAACCCGACCGGGCACGAGCATTTCGAGATCTTCTTCAACATCTTCGATGCGCCGGGCCGGATCGAGCTTGCCTGGAACTACGCCACCGATCTCTTCGACCGCGACACCATCGACCAGCACGCGCGGAATTTCCGCGCCTTCCTGGCCGCGATCGGCCGCTCGGCGCCGGACCCGGCGACGCCGGTGGCCGCGCTTCTGGCCACCGATGGCGCGGTCCCGGCCAGCGGGTCCTTTGCGGACCCCGGCGCGGCCGGTCCGCAGACGATCACCGAGGTCTTTGCCGCCGTTGCGGCGGCCATGCCCGGCCGCACCGCGCTGCGCCACGGGTCGGCGGCGATGGACTACGCCACGCTCGACGCACTGTCGGACGCGCTGGCCGCGCGGCTGGCCGATGAGGGCGTCCGGCCGGGCGATCTGGTGGGGATCACCTCGCAGCGGTCGCTGTCGCTGATCGTGGCGGTGCTTGGCGTGCTGAAGGCGGGCGCGGGCTACGTGCCCTTCGACCTCACGCTTCCGGTCGAGCGGCTGCGCTTCATGGCCGGGGACACCGGGGTGCGGGTGCTTCTGGGCCGGAGCGAGGCCCTGGCGGATGTGGTACCGCGGCAGATCGCGCAGGACGCCTTTCCGCCGGCGGGCGCGGCCGCGCCGGCGGCTGCGGTGACCGGCGAGTCGATCGCCTATGTGATGTTCACATCGGGCACGACCGGCGTGCCCAAGGGCGTGGTCCTGCCGCACCGGTCGGTCATCCGGATGCTGCGCGACACCGACTGGCTGCGGCTTGGCCCCGACACGGTGACGCTGCATTCCTCGGCCTTCGCCTTCGACACCTCGATCATCGACATCTTCGGGGCGCTCCTGCACGGCGGCACGGTGGTGATCCCGCCCGACGGGACGCTCAGCATCGCCCAGCTGTCGGACGCGATCGAAAGCCATGGCGTGAACACGCTCTGGCTGACCACGGGCCTCTTCCAGGCGGTGGCCGACCTGCGGCCGGGCGCCTTCGCCAAGGTCGATCAGGTGATCGTCGGCGGCGATGTCGTGTCGCCGGTGCATGTCGAAAGGGTGCTTGCGGTCTGTCCCGGGCTGACGGTCATCAACGGCTACGGCCCGACCGAAAGCAACGTGACCACCGCGCACAGGGTGTCGCCCGCCGATCTCGGGACCGGGCAGCCGCTGCCCATCGGGCGGGCCGTTCCGGGGACGCAGGTGTTCATCGTCGATGGTGCGCTCCGGCCGGTGCCGCCGGGGATCATGGGCGAGCTGGCCATCGCCGGGCGCGGGCTGGCGCTCGGCTACTGGAACCGCGCCGACCTGACCGACCAGAAGTTCGTGCCGGCGCCCTGGAACCCGGACCTGCGGATCTACCGGTCGGGCGATCTGGCCTCGGCGCGCAGGGACGGCCGGCTGCGCTTCTTCGGCCGGGCCGACACCCAGGTGAAGGTGCGCGGCTTCCGCGTCGAGCTGACCGAGATCGAGGCCGCTCTGGAAGGCCATCCGGGCGTCCGGCAGGCGGTTGTGGTCGCCGCCGTGCCCGAGGGGCAGGCCGACAAGGTGCTGGTGGCCTATGTCGTGGCCGAGGGCGCGGCCCCGGACCCGTCCGACCTGGCCGAGCATCTGGCCGCGCGCCTGCCCGACTTCGCGCGCCCCGCCTTCTACGTGCCGATGCCGGCGCTTCCGCTCAACGCCAACGGCAAGGTCGACCGCCGGGCGCTTCCGGCGGTGACGCCGGCGGACCTCGCCGCCCGGGCCGCGGCCGACGGCCCGCCCGAGGGGCCGACCGAATCGCGCCTGGCCGCGATCTGGTCGGATGTTCTGGGCGTGCCCGAGATCGGCGCCGGCGCGAATTTCTTCGAACTCGGCGGACATTCGCTGCTGGCCGTGCGGCTCTTCGACCGTATCCGTCGCGATTTCGGGCAGGATCTGCCACTATCGACGCTGTTCCGCCACCAGACCCTGCGGGAGTTGGCCGCCTTGCTTGACCGCCGTTCCATCGACGCTCCGACCGAGGACGACCCGGACGGGCCCTGGGACACCAGCACGGTGATCGATCCGGGGCCGGGCACCGGTGCGCGCCCGCTCTTCATCGTCGGCGGTGTCGGCGGGAATGTGAACAACCTCTTCGAACTCGGCGCGCTGATCGGGCGCAGCCGGCCGATGATCGGCTTCCAGACCCGCGGGGTTCAGGGCCACACGCCCCGCGCCTCGATCGAGGAGATGGCGGCCGAGAATATCGCCTACATGCGCCAGCATCAGCCCGTGGGGCCCTATCTGCTGGCCGGCTATTCGGGCGGTGCGCTGACCGCGCTTGAGATGGTGCGCCAGATCGAGGCCGCGGGCGAGCGGGTCGAGCGGCTCTTCGTCCTCGACACCTTCGCGCCGGGCTTCGGGCGCGACTTCCGGCCGACGGTGCGCCTGCCGCTCGGCCAGCGGCTGCGCCACGAGGTGGCGCTTCTGCGCGACGAGGGGATCGGCTATCTGGGCGAGCGCATCGGCGCGCGGCTGCGCCACACCTTCCTGCGCGGCCCGGTGCTGCGGCTCGTCCAGCGCGCCAGCGTGACGATGTACCGGGTGCGGGCCACGCGCGAGGCCTGGCTTGCGGCGGCGCGGACCTATTCCGGCGGCCCGGTGGCGGCACCGGTGACGCTGTTCCGCACGCGGTCGCGGCGGCTGGCGCACAAGCTGGCGCTCGAGCAGGATCCCGCGCTCGGCTGGGGGCGCATGACCGCGCCGGGACAGCTCGAGACGCCCTGGGCGCCGGGCGATCACCTCACCATGCTGAAGGGCGACAACGCCCGCACCCTCGCCGGCATGATCGAGGCCCGCCTCGAGGGCTGAGCCGCGGCCGCCGGGTGCGGGATCAGGGGCCGAGCCGGCGCGTCAGGAAGTCGCGGATGGCGGGCACAAGGCCGTGCCGGTCGAGATCGGCATGGCCGCCGCCCGGCAGCACCACGACCTCGGTGGGCTCGGGGGCGGCGTCGGCGAGGCGCCGCAGGTGCCAGAGCGGCAGGACCGCATCCCGCTCGCCGTGGACAAGGAGCTTGGGCGCGGTGATGCGGGCCAGATGGTCCACGATGTCGTAGCGCTCGGACCAGAGCAGCCGGCAGAACGGGATGCCGAACCACCGATCCTGGTAGTAGAGGCAGGAGCGCAGGGGTGCCGCCTCGAGGATGACGGCGGCGAAGGGGCGTTCCGCGGCCAGCCGGCTGCCCACGCCCGCGCCGAGGCTGAAGCCCTCGAGCACGCGGCGGCTGGCGGGAACCGGCTGGCCCAGAAGGGTGTCGAGCTGGTCGTAGAGGGCGCGGGCATCGCGGGCGAAGGCGGCCTCCGAGGGCCGGCCGCCGGTCGCGCCCGAGCCGCGGTATTCCATCATCACGAGGCCGGTCCCGTCGTCCGTCAGCGGAACCAGACGGCGGAAGGACGGCCCGATCCGGGCCGAATTGCCGTGAAAGGCCAGGATCACCGGCCGTCCGGGCCGGGGCGCAAGCACCCAGGCATGGACCGTCGCCCCGTCCTCGGACCGGTAGGCTGCGACCTCGGCCTCGGGCACGCCGGCCTCGGCCGGCGTCTGCGGCGTGGAATCGAAGCGGTAGATCGCGTGGCGCTGGAAGGCCCAGATCCCCGCGACACCGGCAAGGATCGTGACGGCAAGGACGGCAAGCAGGATCTGGCCGGCGGTCATGGGGCCGTCCCCGCCCGCCGCATCAGATAGATGTCCATGATCCATCCGTGCGCGGCGCGGGCGGCGGCGCGGACCGCGCGGATGCGCGGGCCGGCCTCGGCCAGCGGCCCGGCGACAAGGATCTCTTCCGGCATCCCGACATAGGCCCCCCACCAGATGGTGATGCCCTCGGGATCCAGCGTCTCGAAGGCGCAGCCCTGGTCGAGCAGGACGGCGCAGGTGTCGGCGCCGGGGGGCCAGCCCGCGTCGCGCAGCCTGCGGCCAGTCGTGATGACCACCGGCGCGCCGACCTCGTTCAACGGAATGGCATGGGCGGCGGTCAGCGCCTGCAAGGCGGTGATCCCTGGCACCACGCGCACCGTCGGCGCGGGCGACAGCCGCGCCGCAATGCGCAGCGTGCTGTCATAAAGCGACGGATCCCCCCAGACCAGAAGCGCCACGCGGGTCGTCCCCGGATGGGCGGCGATGGTCCGGGCCCAAGCGCGCGCGATGGCGTCGTGCCAGTCCTCGACGCCCTGCCGGTAGTCGCCGGCGGTGTCGCGCACCGGCAGGTCGAATTCGGCGATCCGCGTCGTCGCGCGGGTGATCACCGCGGCGCAGATCGCGCGGCGCAGCTCGGCCAGGTCTTCCTTGCCGGCGCCCTTGCGCGGGATCAGCACGAGATCGGCCGCGTTCAGGGCCCCGACCGCCGCCCGGGTGAGGTGTTCGGGATTGCCGGTGCCGATCCCGACGAGCCAGAGTTCCATCCCGCCTCCGAACAGGCGAACGCGGCCCCGCAAGGGGGCCGCGCCCGCGTGCGTCACACCATCAGGCGGCGGCGTAGAGCCGGCGCGTCACCAGGCCCGAACCGGCCAGGCCGCGCAGCGACTTCGCCCCGGCCAGAACCGCAAGATCGACCAGCGGCTCGAGCAGGATCACCAGCATGTAGGCCGCGCCGAAGCTGCCGACCGCGCTCAGGCTCTCGACGCTGATCCCCTGGCCGTAGAAGGCCCAGAACGCCACCCAGGCGACGATGCCGCCCTGATAGGCGGTCGAAAGCGCCAGCGCCTGACCGTAGGTCAGATCGACATAGGCGGTGCCCGGCGCGATCACCTTGCGGGCCAGCAGCGTCAGGCCGAAGAGCGGCACCAGCAGCGTGGTGACGTTCATGCCGTATTGCGGCAGGTCGAAGGGCGCGAAGAACAGGCCCTGGATCAGCAGCCCCAGCGCCAGCCCGATCGCCGCGGGGGCGGCGCCGAGGATCAGGAACAGGGTCGAGCCGAGGATGAGGTGCACCTCGGAGACGCCGACCGGGTAGTGCGGCAGGATCTGGAAGAAGGTGAAGACCGCCGCGGTCGCCATGGCCGAACGCGACACGAGCGCGACCGGACCGCCCTCGCGCAGGGTCTCGGCGGTCAGCTTCAGCGTGTAGCCGCCGGTGGTGGCGGCGGTTGCATAGGACAGGGCGATCTTGGTGCTGTCCACGATTCCGGGTTCAATGTGCATGTTCGTCTCTCCTGGCCGTCACACCCGACGGCGGTTGCTGCCTTTTGCCTGGCCGGTCTCCTGGCTTGCGGGTCACAGCGTGCCTTCCGCCTTCCCGGCCCCGGGTCGGGGCCAGTGGCTGATGGAAGGCCGCTCTCCGCATACAGTCGCGGGGGCGGCTGGGGCACGGGGCGCCGCGACTTGGTCCGCCCGTTCCCCATTCCCGATTAAGTCCGGGCGCGTTGCGCGCCGTTGGACACCATGCCCGATCACTAAGGCGTCAAAGGCCGCGTGAGGTCAAGGGCCGGAAGCGACGTGGCGTTTGCCGCGCGCGACCTCGGCCGCGGAGGAAGACGCGCGAAGAGCGAACGCCGGGGGCGGCCACGCCGTCCCGGGGCGCGGCTCTCCGGTTCAGCCGGCACCCGCGGCCAGGGCGCCATAGAGGATGAGCGCCGGGCGCGGGTCCGGGTCCGAGCCCGAAAGCCGCGCCGCGAGGTCCGAGACGGTGCCGCGCCAGAGCGCCTGCGCGTCGGTCGAGACCGCCTCGGCGAAGAGGGCGGGGGTGTCGGGCGGCAGACCCAGCGCGACGAGCCGCGCGGCGAGCACCGCGAAGGTGCGCCGGCCCATGTAGACGACGGTCGTCGCCCGGCCGTCCGCCAGCGCCGCCCAGTTGAGATCCTCGGGCAGGCCGCCCCAGGTGTCGGCGCCGGTCACGAACTGGATGCGCCGCGACGTCAGCCGCCGCGTGAGCGGGATGCCCGCCGCCGCCGCCGCCGCCGAGGCTGCGGTGACGCCCGGCACGATCTCGTAGCCGATTCCCGCCCCGGCCAGCGCCTGGATCTCTTCCTCGAGCCGGCCGAAGATCCCGGCATCGCCGGACTTGAGCCGCACGATCCGCTGGCCGGTGCGCGCGTAGTCCACCAGCAGCCGGCTCACGTGGTCCTGCTTGGGCGAGGCCCGGCCCGCCCGCTTGCCGACGCCCACGAGGTCGGCCCCCGGCCGCGCATGCGCGAGGATCGGCCCGGCCGACAGGTCGTCGAACAGCACGGCGTCGGCGCGTGACAGCCGGTCGACGGCCTTCAGCGTCAGGAGTTCGGGATCGCCCGGCCCCGCCGAGACGAAGGAGACGAAGCCGGTCATGTGGCTTCTCCGATCAGATGGAAGAAGGTGCCGGAGGCGCATCCGCCGCCGGCGAGGCGGCGATGCGATCCGGTTTCGGCCACCGGCTGGCCGGCGGCATCCGTGACCTGCGCCAGCGGCGCGTCGGGCTGGGCCAGGATCGTCGCGTAGTGGAATTCGTGCCCGCGCAGCCGCGACCCCGCCGGCAGGCCGGGAATCGCGGCGCTCAGAATGGCGGACCGGTAGCCCAGATGCATCCGCCGCGCGGCAAACGAGGTCTCGAGCCCGAGAAGCCCCGCCATCGCGTGGCGCCTGCCCTCGGCGTCGATCAGCCCCGCGCCCATCGCCATGTAGCCTCCGCATTCGCCATGCACCGGGCGAGTGGCGGCGAACGACGCGAGCCCGCTGCGGAAGGTGGCGGCCGCGGCCAGGCGACCGGCGTGCAGCTCGGGATAGCCGCCGGGAAGCCAGCAGCAGTCGGCCGAAGGGTCGGGGGCCTCGTCGGCAAGGGGCGAGAAGGGCAGGATCGTCGCCCCCGCCGCCCGCCAGGCGGCCAGCAGATGCGGATAGACGAAGGAAAAGGCCCGGTCGCGCGCCAGCGCGATCCGCATCCCGGGCGGGCGGATCCGCACCGGTGCCGCCTCGGGCGGCGCGCCCCCCCGCGCCAGCGCCCGCAGCGCCGCGAGGTCGACCGCATCGGCCACGAGGGCCGCCGCCTTCGCGAGGAAGGCCCCGAGCGCTTCGTTCTCCTCGGCCTGCACGAGCCCGAGGTGGCGCGAGGGCAGGGCAAGTTCGGCCGAACGCGGGATAGCCCCGAGGACCGGCAGGCCGGTCTCGCGGAAGCCCGCGCGCAGCATCGCCTCGTGGCGTGCCGAGGCGACCCGGTTCAGGATCACGCCGGCGACCGCGACGCCGGGCCGGAACCGTGCGAGGCCCAGCGCCACGGCGGCCGCGGTCTGGGCCTGTCCGCCCGCGTCCAGCACCACCACCACCGGCCAGCCCAGAAGCCGCGCGATGTCGGCCGAGGCGCCGTTGCCGGCCTCGCCCGGATGCAGCACCCCGTCGAAGAGCCCCATCGCCCCCTCGGCGATCGCGAGGTCGGCGTCCCCGGCCTGCGCGGCGAGGGCGGCGATGGTTCCGGCGGGCATGGCCCAGCTGTCGAGATTGCAGGAGGCGCGGCCCGCCGCCGCCGCGTGGAACGCCGGGTCGATGTAATCCGGTCCGCACTTGAAGGGCTGCACGACGCAGCCCCGGGCGCGCAGGGCCGCGATCAGCCCCAGCGTGACCGTGGTCTTGCCCGAACCGGACGCGGGCGCGGCGATGACAAGACCGGGCGTCACGCTCAGCCCTTTCCGGGGAAACGCGGGTTCGCGCCGACCGGGCGGTAGCGCCGGTCGTAGTCGGCGGCGTAAAGACGGCTCTCCTCGAACCCGTCCTGGGCCAGCGCGCGCCCCACGAGGATCAGCGCCGTCCGGCCGAGGTCCGGCCCCTCCGGCGCCTTCAGCGTGCCGAGCGTCGCCCGCAGGACGCGCTCCTCGGGCCAGCTCGCGCGCCAGACGACCGCCACCGGACAATCCGCGCCCAGATGCGGCGCAAGCTCGGCCGCCAGATCCTCGAGCCGGTGCGCCGAGAGGTGGATCGCGAGCGTCGCCCCGGTCGCGGCGAAGGCGGCGAGATCCTCGCCGGCCGGCATCGGCGAGGCGCGGCCCGGCGTGCGGGTCAGCACCACCGACTGCGCCAGCCCCGGCAGCGTCAGCTCGACCCCGAGCGTCGCCGCCGCCGCGGCGAAGGACGGCACCCCGGGCGTCACGTCATAGGGAATGCCGAGCGCCCGCAGCCGCCGCAGCTGCTCGCCCATGGCCGACCAGACCGACAGGTCGCCGGAATGCAGCCGGGCCACGTCCTGGCCCGCGGCATGGGCCGCCGCCATCTCGGCCACGATCGCGTCGAGGCTGAGCGGCGCCGTGTCCACGATGCGCGCGCCCGGCGGGCAATGCGCAAGCAGCGCCGCCGGCACCAGCGAGCCGGCATAGAGGCAGACCGGCGCGGCGGCGATCAGGTCGCGGCCGCGCAGCGTGATGAGATCGGCCGCCCCCGGACCCGCTCCGATGAAATGCACGGTCATCGCCCGTCGTCCCCTTCTTCTTCGCCGAAATACCCGCGGGGGGTCCGGGGGGCCGCCGGCCCCCCGGTCTCGGTCCCGGTTTCGGTCTCGCTCTCGGCCACCGCCGCCACCGCCAGCCCGTCGCGCGAGACCCGTCGCGGCGCCATGAGCCGCGCCCGCGGTCCGCAGGCCGCAAGCGCCGCGGCCTCGGCCAGGCTGCGGCCGCCGTAGCGCGCGGGCGAGGCGGCCACCGGTGCGGCCCGGGTCTCGGCCGCCACCGCTGCCAGCGGCACCGCGATCAGCGGCAGGCCGAGCCGGGCGGCAAGGTCGCGGATCGCCGGCGCCCCGGCCCGGTCCTCGGCCGTGGCCAGCGCGTCGAGCCGGGTCTCGGCCCCGAGCGCGTCCGAGAGGCTCTCGCGGGTTGCGCCCGCGCGGAAGCCGAACCCCGCCACCCTCATCGCAGGGCGCTCCACTGCACCACCGGGCGGGCCGCGGTCCAGCCCCGCATCCGTCCAAGCCCCTCGGCCCGCTCCAGCGTCAGCCGGATCAGGCTGCCCCCGAGCCGCGCCTGGGCGTCGGCCAGAAGCGCCTCGGTCTCGAGCGTCACCGCATTGGCCACCAGCCGGGCGCCCGCGGGCAGCCGGTCCCAGAGCGCGGCCAGCAGCGCCGCATCGAGCCCGCCGCCGACGAAGACCGCCGCGGGCGGGTCGAGCCGGTCCAGAACCTCGGCCGCGCGGCCCTCGATCACGGCGATGCGGTGGCCAAGCCCGAAGCGCGCCGCGTTCTCGCGGATGTTGGCCGCGCGGTCGGGCCGCTGCTCGACCGCCAGCGCATGGCCCCCGGCCAGCGCCCATTCGACCGAGACCGACCCCGAGCCCGCGCCGAGATCCCAGAGCCGCTCGCCGGGCCGCGGCGCGAGCGCCGCGAGGGTCAGCGCGCGCACCGGCGCCTTGGTGATCTGCCCGTCATGGGCGAAGAGGGACTCGGGCAGGCCCGGCACGGCCGGCAGGCCGGGGGCGCCGCCGGCCTCGATCGCCGCCATCAGCGGCGCCTGCAGGTCGTCGGGCAGGTCGTCGGGCAGCGCATCCGGCGCGACCGGGCGCACCCGTTCCCGCGGTCCGCCGAGGCGTTCGAGGATCCAGAGCCGCGAGGCCGCGAAACCCTGCCGTTGCAGGAAGGCGGCCAGGGCGGCCACCGCGCCGGCGTCGCGCAGGGTGGCGAGGATCCGCGCGCCCGGACGCAGGACCGGGACCAGCCGCTCGAGCGGCGCCGCGTGCAGGCCCAGACAGAGCGTCTCCTCGATCCGCCAGCCAAGCCGGTTCGCGGCCAGCTGGAACGAGGACGGGGCCGGATGGCTTGCCCATTCCCCGGCGGGCAGGGCCTCGGCGAGACGGGACCCCGCCCCGAACCAGAACGGATCGCCCGAGGCCAGCACCACGACCCGCCGTCCGCGCAGCGCCAGCACCGGCGCGATGTCGAAGGGCACGGGCCAGGGCCGCCCGCGCGGGCCCGCCGCCACCAGCGCCAGATGGCGCGGCCCGCCGACGATGATCTCCGCCGCGGCCAGCGCCGCCCGGCTTGCAGGCGGCAGGGCCTCCGGTCCATCCTCGCCCAGACCGATGATGGCAAGCCAGGGATCAGACATGCCGCGCATCCTTCTTCTGGGAGGCACGACCGAGGCGGGCGTCGCCGCCCGGGCGCTGGCGCAGGCCGGCTATGACGCGGTCTATTCCTACGCCGGGCGCACCGCGGCGCCGGCGGCGCAACCCCTGCCCATGCGGGTCGGCGGCTTCGGCGGGGCGGCGGGTCTGGCCGACTGGCTGCGGACCGAAGCCGTCACCCATGTCGTGGACGCAACCCATCCCTTCGCCGCGCAGATCAGCCGCAACGCCGTCGCGGCCTGCGCCGCGACCGGGGTGCGTCTCGTGGCGCTCGAGCGCGCGGCCTGGGAGGCGGGGCCGGGCGATCGCTGGACGCATGTGCCCGATGTCCGCGCGGCGGCCCGCGCCCTGCCGCGGCCGCCGTCGCGGGTCTTCCTCGCGATCGGCCGCCAGTCGCTCGACGCCTTCGCCCACCGGCCCGAGCACCGCTATCTCCTGCGGCTGGTCGATCCCCCCGACGGACCGCTGCCGCTGCGCGGGGCCGAGGCGGTGATCGACCGCGGCCCCTTCACCCGCGAGGGCGATCTTGCGCTGATGCGGCGGCATGGCATCGAGCTCGTGGTGGCGAAGAATGCGGGCGGCGAGGGCGCGCGCGCCAAGATCGACGCCGCGCGCGATCTGGGCCTGCCGGTCGTGATGATCGACCGGCCGGTCATCCCGGAGCGCGAGACCGTGGGGACCGTCGAGGCGCTGATGGACCGGCTTCATGCCGACCTCGGCGTGTAGACCCAGCGCCCGACGCGGCGGGTGCGGGAATTGCCGACCAGGACCACCGTGCGCATGTCGGCCATCTCGGGGCGGGCCTCGCGCAGGGTGACGGTTTCGATCCGTTCCTCGGGCGTGGTGACGGCACGGGCGAAGGTGATCGGCCGGTCGCCGCCGCATTCCTCATGCAGAACATCAAGAGCGCGGGCGAACTGGTTGGGACGGCTTGCCGATCTCGGGTTGTAGAAGGCCATGGCGAAATCGGCCTGCGCCGCAAGCCGCAGCCGGTGCTCGACCAGGGCCCAGGGCTTGAGGTTGTCCGACAGGTTGATCGCGCAGAAGTCGTGGCCGAGCGGCGCGCCCGCCCGGGCCGCCGCGGCCAGCATCGCGGTGATGCCGGGCAGGATCGCGATTTCGGTCGGCGGCGCGCCGGCGGCCTCCCAGGCCTCGAAGAGCGCCGAGGCCATGGCAAAGACGCCGGGGTCGCCCGACGAGACGATCACCACCCGCCGGCCCCCGGCGGCCAGACGCAGCGCCAGCGTGGCGCGGTCGAGCTCCACCCGGTTGTCGCTGGCGTGCAGGGTCAGCCCCGGACGGGGCGCCACCCGGGCGACATAGGGGATGTAGCCCACGACATCGGTGGCCTCGGCCAGCGCCGCCGCCACCTCGGGCGTCACCAGCCGATCGTCGCCGGGGCCGAGCCCCGCCACCCTGACCCAGCCCGCGGTCATTCCGGCAACTCCGGCCGGCGCCCGTGGCCGTGCACCAGCACGATCGCGAAATAGGGGCAGTCCTCCTCGGCCACCTCGGCCAGGCGCGCGACGCGCTGGCCGGCCATGGTGCCGCGTTCCACAAGCCAGGCGGCCTCGAGCCGGCCGGCCGCCGCCAGCGCGCGGCGCACCTTGGGCAGGTTGCGCCCGGTCTTCATCACCACCAGCGCGTCGGCCACCGCCATGCGCGCGGCGAGGTCGGCCTCGGCCATGGTCCCGGTCAGGACGCAAAGGGCATCGTCCCCCCAGGTGATCGGGATCCCGGTCGCGGTCCAGCATCCCGACATGCCGGTGATGCCGGGGATCACCTCGATGGCGCAGCGGCCCTGAAGACGCGCGTGCAAGTGCATGAAACTGCCGTAGAAAAACGGATCACCCTCGGTCAGGATGACCACCTCGCCCGGCAGGTCCGCCAGCCGGTCCGCCCAGTGGTCGTAGAATCGGGCGAGCGCCTCGACGTATTCGGGACTGTCGAAGGGCAACTCGGTGGTGACGGGGTATTCCATCGCATATTCGGTGACGCCGGGGGCGAGCATCCCCTCGACGATCCGGCGCGCCACGCCCTGCCGGCCGGCCTTGCGGAAATAGGCGACGGCGCGCGCGGAGCGGACCGCGCGGTCGGCCTTTACCGACATCAGGTCGGGATCGCCCGGTCCCAGCCCGGCACAGAGGATGCGCGCCACCCCGGCTACTCCTTCTCGCTGGCGATGGCGTTGACCGCCGCCACGGCGATCGCCGACCCGCCGAGCCGGCCGGCGACGATCAGCGCCGGGCAGGGCGGCGCGGCGATCAGCGCCTCCTTCGACTCGGCCGCGCCCACGAAGCCCACCGGGCAGCCGATGATCGCGGCCGGGCGCGGGCAGGCGGGATCCTCGAGCATGTTCAGCAGGTGGAAGAGGGCCGTCGGCGCGTTGCCGATCGCCACCACCGCGCCGGCCAGATGCGGCCGCCAGAGTTCAAGGGCCGCCGCGCTGCGGGTGTTGCCCATGCGGGCCGCCAGCGCCGGCACCTGCGGGTCGTGCAGGGTGCAGATCACCGCGTTTGCGGCCGGAAGCCGCGGGCGGGTGATGCCCTCGCTCACCATACGCGCGTCGCACAGGATCGGGGCTCCGGCCCGCAGCGCCGCGCGGGCCGCCGTGACCATGCCGGGGGTGAAGCGGACATCGCGTTCAAGCCCGACCAGCCCGGCGGCATGGATCATGCGCACGACGACCGGCTCCTCCTCGGGGGCGAAGCGGCCCAGGTCGGCCTCGGCGCGGATGGTGGCGAAGGACTGGCGGTAGATCGCGGCGCCGTCGGTTTCGTAGCGATGGGGCATCAGGGGCCTATGGCGAGTGTCGCGGGGGCGAGCCCCCGGCGGATGGGCGGATCGGCGGCCGTGCCGCCGCGGATGAGGTCGAAGCCCGCCGGCGTCGCGGTCAGGGTGATGGCGGCCGGGCCGGGATGGGCGCAGCCCTTGGCGCAGCCCGAGACATGCAGGACCTGCCCGGCGGGCACCTGCGGAGCGAGCCGCCGCGCCAGATCGCGGGTGGCCGCCTGCGCCTGCGGGCAACCGGGCGCGCCGGTGCAGGCGACGACGCGCCGCAGCGGGTCGGCCGGATCGGTGATGAGGCCGGGGATCGCGGGCAGGGCGGTCGCCCCTTCGATCAGCAGCATCCGCCAGGAGGTGAGGCGCAGCGGACCGAGCGCGGCCAGGTGGGCCAGCGTTTCGGCCTGCATCTGCCCGAAGGCCAGACCGACCAGGGCGCCGCCGGCTACGAGGCCGGGGCTTGGCGGTGCCGCCTCGACGGCGGGTACGGCCGCCGCGTCGAAGGGCGCGGGCGGACGGTGGCCGCGCGCCCGATGCGCACCCATGCGGCCGCGACCGTCGGTCACGCCGCCCGAGGTGACGAACCACCGCGCGAGGTCGAGGGCGAGGGCGGCGGCCGAGGCGGGCGTTGCCGGCGCCCCGGTGGCCGCGCCATCGGCCCGCACCACAAGGCCGCGGTCCGCGCGCTCGATGCGGATGTCGGCGGGGGTCGCGCGCAGGACCGGCACCGGGCCGGTATCGACGGCAAAGCCGAATTTTCCCGGCAGGGCGGGGGCATTGTCGGCGGCGAGCCGGCGGGCGAGGTCGGCCGCGACGTCCTGCACCCCGTCGCCGTCGGCCCAGAAGGGGGTGACGACGATGTTGCGCCGGGCCTCGGCCTCGGGGCTGGCGTCGATCAGGCCGAGCCGGTCGAGTTCCTCGATCAGCCGGGGATGGGTCTCGGGCGTGACCCCGCGCAGTTGCAGGTTGGCCCGGAGGCTCAGATCGACAAGACCGTTGCCATGGGCCCGCGCCAGCGCCGAGAGGCCGGCCGCCTGTTCGGGCGTGAGCCGTCCGCCCGGCGGCCGCACCCGGACCACCAGCCCGTCGCCCGACATCATCGGGCGCAGCGCGCCGGGGCACCAGCCCTGGACGATGAAGCCGCTCATGCCCCGGCCTCCAGCGCCGCGCCCACCGAATTTCGCCGCGTCACCCAGAGCCCCGCCGCGCGGATCGCGGCAAAGCGGGCGCGCAGGGCCGCGAGCGCGCCGGGGTTGGCGGCCGCCATGAACTCGACCACCTCGGGCCGGCCGAGAGTCGCGTCGAAGTAGAGATCGAAGAGATGCCCCGGCACGTCGCGGGTGAGGTTGGCAAACGCGCCCAGATGGTCGGCCGTCGCCGCGATCTCGGCCGCGCCGCGGAAGCCGTGTCGCATCATGCCTTCGGCCCAGCGCGGATCGGACGCCCGGGCGCGCACGACGCGGGAGATCTCCTCGCGCAGGGACCGCGCGCGGGGCGCCTCGGGCCGTGTCGCGTCGATGTGATAGAGCGCCGGTGCGGCGGCCCCGAGCGCGGCCATCGCCGCGGCCACGCCGCCTTCGTGGGCCGCGTAGTCCGACGCGACCAGAACGTCGGTCTCGGCCAGGTCCTGCACATGGGCGAAGGCATCGGCCGCGCGCAGCCGGCTTTCGAGCGCGCTGCGGTCGCGCCGGGTCGCGCCCCGGGTGTCGATCGTCCATTCGCTGCCGGCAAGCCAGGCCTCGCCCGCCGCCGCCCGGCCCGCATCCGAATAGTCGTCGGCGGCAAGCCCGAGACCGTAGAGCCCGGGCTTCGGGCCGAAGACGCGCGGCACGCGCAGGCGGTAGGGATTGTCCTCGGGCGCCTCGTCGCGGGCGGCCAGAGCCTCGGCCCCGGCCTCGAACATCTGCGCAAGGCCCGGAAATATGTCGCGAAAGAGCCCCGAGACGCGCAGGGTCACGTCGATGCGCGGCCGGCCCAGAAGGGCGAGGGCGATCACCTCGAAGCCGGTCACGCGCCCGGTCGCGGCGTCCCAGCGCGGGGCGAGGCCGGCGAGATGCAGGGCCATGGCGAATTCCTCGCCCGCGGTGCGCATCGAGGCCGAGCCCCAGAGATCGACGACCAGCCCCTTCGGCCAGTCGCCGTGGTCCTGAAGGTGGCGGCGCAGCAGTTCCTCGGCCAGTTTCACGCCCTGGGCATGGGCCGAAGGCGAGGGCACCGCGCGCGGATCGACGGAGAAGAGGTTGCGCCCGGTGGGCAGGACATCCGTGCGCCCGCGGTGCGGCGAGCCGGCCGGGCCCGGCGGCACGCGGCGGCCGGACAGGGCGGCGTCGAGCCCCGCCCATTCGCCGGCACCGCTTCCGAAGACGTGCAGGCCCTCGCCGAAGCGGCTGTCCTTGAGGTCGCAGACGAAGCGGTCGATGCGCGGGATCGCCTCGGCCGGGGCGGCATCGGGCGGCAGGTCGAGGTCGGCCTCGATGCCGGCCTCGCGCGCCGCCGCGCGGATCGCCGCGATCAGGCGCGACCGGCGGGCGGGGTCGAGCCCGTCGGCCGTCGAGTATTCGTCGAGGAGCCGTTCGAGCGGGACGAGCGCCTCGGGAAGCGCCCCCGCGACCATCGGCGGCGGCAGGTGGCCGAGCGTCACCGCGCCGATGCGGCGCTTGGCCTGCGCCGCCTCGCCCGGATCGTTCACGATGAAGGGATAGACCACCGGCAGCGGGCCGATCAGCGCCTCGGGCCAGCAGTCGGCCGACAGCGCCACCGCCTTGCCGGGCAGCCATTCGAGCGTGCCGTGCGCCCCCATGTGGATCAGCGCGTGCAGCCCCTGCGCGCGCAGCCAGAGGTAGAAGGCGACATAGCCGTGACGCGGCGTCCGCGACAGGTCGTGATAGTCGGCCGCGCGCGCCGCGACCTCGCCGCGTTCGGGCTGAAGCGCCACAAACAGGTTGCCGCAGCGGATGGCGGCGAAATGCAGCGCCCCGTCGCGGAAGGCCGGGTCGTTCTCGGGCGCGCCCCAGGCGGCGGCGAGGTCGTCGCGCAAGCGTTGGGGCAGGGATTCGAGCGCCGCGCGATAGGCCGCAAGCGGCCAGGAGACCGTCTCGCGGGACAGCCGGGTTTCCATGTCCTCGCGAGGGGTTACGGAAAAGCCTTCGGACGCAAGATGGGCCAGGGTGGCGCGCGCCGAGGCCAGCGCGTCGAGCCCCACCGCATGGGCCATGTTCCAGTCCTTGCCCGGATAGGTCGAGAGCACCAGCGCCAGGCGGCGCTCGGCCGGCGCCGCCCCGGCCAGCCGGTGCCAGGCCGCGACCCGGTCGATCACCGCCGCGATGCGGGCCGGGTCGGCTCGGTGGGCAAAGCGGGCGTATTGCAGGGCGGCGTCGCGCGCGCCCGGCGACTTGAAGCTGACCACGCCGGCAAGGATCCGGCCGTCCACCTCGGGCAGGACCACATGCATGGCCAGATCGGCGGGCGAGAGCCCGCGGGCGGCGGCGACCCAGTCCCGGCGGCGCGCCGTCGACAGCGCCACCTGAAAGACCGGGCAGCCCGGCGCATCGAGCGGGCTTTCGCCGGTCTCGCCCCGGGCCGAGAAGGCCGTGGCGTTGACGATGGCCGCGGGCGCGGTCGCGCGCAGCTCGGCGCGGATCCAGTCGGCGGTCGCGCTCTCCTTCAGCGAGGCCGCGAAGACACCAAGCGCCGCGAAGCCGCAGGCGCGCAGCCCCGCGATCAGCGCGTCCACCGGTGCGGTGTCGGCGGCGGTGAGGTAACTGCGGTAGAAGCTCACCACCACCAGCGGCCCGCCCGGATCAGGCCGGCCGACCACCCCACGCTCGGGGTCGTACCAGCCGTGCGGCGGCACCTCCTTGGCGCCGATCACCGGCGGCGCATAGAGGCCGGCCGCGAGCGCGAGCTGGGCCAGCGCCGCCTGCGCCGCGACCGCCCCCCCGGCATCGCAGAGCGCCGACAGCCGGCGCAGCGTCGAGACCGGCAGCGTCGAGAGCGCGTCGAGCCGCGCATCCTCGCGCCCGTCGGCGGGCAGGACCGCGAGCGCGATCCCCCTGCGCCGGCAGAGATCCTGCACCGAGGCCAGACCATAGGGCCAGTAGCTCTCGCCGCCGATGAGCCGGATCAGGATGCCCTTCGCGCCCGACAGGGTGCGCTCGACATAGGCATCGACCGAGACCGGGTGCCGAAGCGCCACCAGGTTCTGGAGCCGCAGCGACGGCAGCGCGCCCGCCGCCCGGTGCCAGCCCGCCGCGAAGGCACCAAGGTCGCTGTCGGAAAAGGACAGCACCACCAGATCGGCCGGGTCCTGACCCGGATCGAAGGGGGCATCCGTTTCCTCGAGCCCGTGGCTTTCGCGGAAGACGACGTGCACGGCGCTCAGCCCTCCAGCACGGCGCGGATCGCGGGCGGGTCGATGTCGTCGCGCTCGGCGATCACCACAAGCTGCGTGCGCCGCGGCATGGACCCCCAGGGCCGGTCGTACTGCATCCGCAGCCGTTCGCCCACCGCCTGCACCAGGAGCCGCATCGGCTTGCCGACGACCGCGACATAGCCCTTGACCCGCAGGATCCGCCGCTCGCGCGCCAGCCGGCGGACGCGGTCGGCCAGCGCCTCGGGGTCGGCGACCTCGGGCAGGTCGATCACCACCGAATCGAAGTCGTCGTGTTCGTGATCGCCGAGGCCGTCGTGGTGGCTGGGGCGGGCGGCGAGGTCATCCTCGGCGGCTGCGTTCAGACCGAGGATCACGCGCGGATCGATCATGCCCTCGGTCACCGCGATGACCGGCAGCCTGCGCCGGGCCTCGGCCTCGATCACGGCGCGCGCGGCGGCGAGCCCCGCCTCGCCGGCGAGATCGGCCTTGGTCAGGAGCACGATGTCGGCGCAGGAAAGCTGGTCCTCGAACACCTCCGAAAGCGGTGTCTCGTGGTCGAGGCTGGCATCGGCCGCGCGCTGCGCCGCGACCGCGGCCTCGTCGGGGGCAAAGCGACCGGCCGCCACCGCTTCGGCATCGGCGAGCGTCACCACCCCGTCCACGGTGATGCGCGAGCGGATCGCCGGCCAGTCGAAGGCCTTCAGCAGCGGCTTCGGCAGCGCCAGCCCCGAGGTCTCGATCAGGATGTGGTCGGGCCGCGCCGGCAGCGCCATCAGCGCCTCGATCGTCGGGATGAAGTCGTCGGCGACGGTGCAGCAGATGCAGCCGTTGGCGAGTTCCACGATGTTTTCCTCGGGGCAGTTCGCGTCGGCGCAGGACTTGAGGATCTCGCCGTCGACGCCGACCGTGCCGAATTCGTTCACGATGATCGCGAGGCGCCGCCCCTGCGGATTGGCCATGAGCTGGCGGATCAGCGTGGTCTTGCCCGAGCCGAGAAAGCCGGTGATGACGGTGACGGGGATCTTCGCGAGGTCAGACATCTTCGGTCTCCTGGGGCGGGATGCGGGCAAGCGACTGCTTGCGGAAAATCTCGGGCCGCTCGCGCCAGGGAACGAGTCCGTGCTCGGCCGCGGCGTAGCGGGCCGCCCCCTCGAGCACCGCGGGCGCGTCGCGCGCCGGATCGAGCCGGCCGTAGACGTAGCTCCACTTTCCCGGGGCCGAGAGCGCCACGGCGCAGCCCTGCGAACAGGCCGAGAGGCATTCGACCGGGCGGATGCGCACGCCGTCGGGCCGGGGCGCGGCGCGCAGGGCCGCGAGCATCCGGGTTCCCGGGCGCGGATCGTCGCCCTCGCCCTCGCGGCGGCAGGTGACGCAGACGGATAGCGTGGCCTCGGCCATGGTGTCTCTCGCGGGGGCGTCGGGATGGCGGGCGACGGACGCAGTGCGGGGCGAACCCCTGCGACCCGCCGCGGCACACCCCGTCCGCCGGTTCAGTCCTTCGCGCTGGCAGGTCTCCCGGCTTGCGGAGCGGGGCATCCGCCCCCCGGACCCGGCCTTCCCGGCATGCCGCCAGTGGCCTCGGGCCCTCTCCGGTCACGGTCGCGGGGGCGGCTGCGCTTCGGACCTGCGCGCGCGAGCGTCGCAAAGCCTGTCGCATTCCCTCTTCGCCTGTCATAGGACAGGAACCAGCCTGACCGGAGTGCGGCAGGCGGCGAGGCTTGTCAAGCGCGAGGACCGACCCGATGGCAGAGGAAAGCGAACGCGGCAGCGACGACCCCGCCCGCCACGCCCAGAAGATGGCCCGCAAGAAGGCGGCGCGCGACCGGATCATGGCGACGAAGTCGGGCGAGAAGGGCCTGGTCATCGTGCTGACCGGCGCCGGAAAGGGCAAGTCGTCCTCGGGCTTCGGCATGATCCTGCGCTGCGTGGCGCATGGCATGCCCTCGGCGGTCGTGCAGTTCATCAAGGGCGCCTGGGACACCGGAGAGCGGCGGCTTCTCACCACGACCTTCGGCGATCTCTGCCAGTTCCACGCCATGGGCGAGGGGTTCACCTGGGAAACCCAGGACCGCGACCGCGACATCGCCGCGGCCCGGGCCGGCTGGGAGAAGGCGAAGGCGCTGATCCGCGACCCGCAGATCCGCTTCGTCCTTCTCGACGAGATCAACATCGCGCTCCGCTACGGCTACCTGCCGGTCGAGGAGGTCGTGGCCTTCCTCGCCGCCGAGAAGCCGCCCATGACCCATGTCTGCCTCACCGGCCGCAACGCGCCCGAGGCGCTGATCGAGGCGGCCGATCTGGTGACGGAAATGACGCTCGTGAAGCACCCGTTCCGGTCGGGCATCAAGGCGCAGGCCGGCGTCGAGTTCTGAGGCCGGGGCTCCGCCCCGGACCCCGGGATATTTGGACCAGCGAGAAAGCGGAAGAATGCCGATCCTCACGCCCCAAAGCCGATCCGCAACCGTGCGGGGCCGTGCCGCCCCGCCACCTTTCCTCTCACTGGATCCAAGTATCCCGGGGGGAGGCCCGGCTCGGGCCGGGGGGCAGCGCCCCCCTCGCGCGGCGGTGCGGCCATGAGGGCGCTGATGATCCAGGGCGCGGGGTCCGACGTCGGCAAGTCGCTGATCGTGGCGGGGCTGTGCCGGGCCGCGCGGCGCCGCGGGATCGCGGTCGCGCCCTTCAAGCCGCAGAACATGTCGAACAACGCGGCCGTTACCGTGGACGGCGGCGAGATCGGTCGGGCGCAGGCCCTGCAGGCGCGGGCGGCGGGGCTCGCTCCGGTGACCGACATGAACCCGGTGCTTCTGAAGCCCGAAAGCGAGACCGGGTCGCAGGTCGTGGTGCAGGGGCGGCGGGTGGCGACGGTGGCGGCGCGCGACTATGCGGCGCTGAAGCCCGGGCTCCTGGCTCCCGTGCTCGCGAGCTTCTCCCGGCTGGCGGCGGCGCAGGATCTCGTGATCGTCGAGGGCGCGGGCAGCCCGGCCGAGGTGAACCTCAGGGCGGGCGACATCGCCAACATGGGTTTCGCGCGCGCGGCCGGGGTGCCGGTGGTTCTCGTCGGCGATATCGAGCGCGGCGGCGTGATCGCGCAGATGGTCGGCACGCAGGCGGTTCTCGATCCCGCCGATGCCGCGATGGTTAGGGGCTTTCTCATCAACAAGTTCCGCGGCGACCCGCGGCTTTTCGACGAGGGCTACCGGATCATCGGGGCGCGCACCGGCTGGCGCGGCTTCGGCGTCCTGCCGTTCTTTCCCGAGGCGGCGCGGCTGCCCGCCGAGGATGCGCTCGGCCTGCGTTCCGGCGGGTCGGGCCGGTTCCATGTCGTCTGTCTGGCCTTTCCGCGGATCGCCAATTTCGACGATCTCGACCCGCTGGCGCAGGAGCCCGGGGTCCGCCTGACCCTGCTGCGGGCCGGCCAGCCGATTCCGGAGGACGCGGATCTGGTGATCCTGCCCGGCTCGAAGTCGACGCGCGGCGATCTCGCCTTCCTGCGGGCGCAGGGATGGGACATCGACCTTGCCGCGCATCGGCGGCGCGGGGGGCGGATCCTCGGCATCTGCGGGGGCTACCAGATGCTCGGCCGGGTGATCCGCGATCCCGAGGGCATCGAGGGGACGGCGGGCGCGACCGAGGGGCTCGGGCTTCTCGAGGTCGAGACGGTGATGACGCCCGAGAAGCGGCTGGTGCTCACCGAGGCGGTGCATGTCGCGACCGGCGCGCCCCTTTCGGGATACGAGATCCACATCGGCCGTACCGAGGGCGCGGATCGCGCGCGGCCCTTCGCCCGCGTTGCGGGCCAGCCCGAGGGGGCGGTCTCGGCCGACGGGCGCGTGGCGGGCAGCTATCTGCACGGGATGTTCTCGACCGACGGCTTTCGCGCCGCCTGGCTTGCCGCGCAGGGGGCGGAGGCCTCGGATCGCCAGTACGAGGCGGGGGTCGAGGCGGCGCTCGACGCGCTGGCCGATCACATCGAGGCGCATCTCGACGTGGACGGGCTTCTGGCTCTTGCGGCGCGGGTCGGGGGCTAGCCGTCCCTCAGGGTGGCGGGCATCACCATCATCCGGTCCTGAAGATTGCCGAGGACCCAGACCGTGCCGCCGGCCATCAGCGCGAGTATCAGCGCCGAGAAGAGGATGAGCTGCAGATCCTCGCGTTTCTGGCGCGAGAGGTCGATGTGCAGGAACCCGCGCAGGTGCACCACGACCTGCACGAGGGCGAGCACCGCGACCAGGACGAGGGTCGCCCCGCGGTCGAGCCGGTCCCAGGCCACCAGCGCGAAGGCGAAGGCCGAAAGCGCCGCCGCCCAGAGCAAGCCCTTCACATAGGTGGCCAGGTCGCGGCGGAAGCCGTGCGGGTCGCTCATGCCAGCCCCCCGAGATAGACCATCGAGACGATCCCGATCCAGACGATGTCGAGAAAGTGCCAGAAGAGCCCGAGGCGCAGGATCCGGGTCTTGACCGGCGCGGTCATGCCGAACACCCGGATCTGCACCAGCATCACCCCGATCCAGAGGCAGCCCGCCGCCACGTGCAGCCCATGAAGCGGCACCAGCCCCCAGAAGGCCGAGAGCCAGCCGGACCGCTGCGGAACGCCTCCGGCCGCGATCATGTCGCGCAGGTCCTGCAGTTCGAGCGCGAGAAACCCGAGCCCGAGCGCCAACGTGACCCAGAGCCAGAGCCGCAACTCGGCGCTGCCCGGCCGGTATTTCATCGCCAGCGCGGCCAGGCCGAAGGTGAAGCTCGACGCGAGGAGGAGCGCCGTCTCGAAGAGCGCCGAGGAGAGGTCGAAGAGGTCCTTCGGGCCCGGACCCCCGGCCAGGCCCCAGGGGGTCAGCATCGTCGCGTAGGTCGCGGCCATCAGGCCGAAGACGATGAGGTCGCTCATCAGGAAGACCCAGAAGCCGAAGACCAGCGTCTCGCTCGTCTCATGGGCCTCGGGGTGGCGGGCGCCGAGGTTCAGGCCCGGGTGCAGGACGGTTTCCTCGGTCATGCGAAGGCCTCCCGGTCGGCGCGGCCGCGGTTCGCGCAGGTCTCCTCGGCGTCGCGACCGACCGGCATCGCGGCCTCGCGCAGGGCGCGGAAGCGGCGGTCCTCGGCCTCGATCCGCGCGGCCGCGATCACGGTTTCGGTGCGGGTGACGAAGCTGCGGCCGATGACCGACGCGGCGAGAACGAGGACGGACGCCACGGCCAGCCACCAGATGTGCCAGACCAGCGCAAAGCCGAGTGCCGCGCCGAAGACCGCAAAGACCATGCCCAGGACGCTGTGCCGGGGCAGGGCGATGTCTTCATAGGCGGACGGCGCGGCGAGGCGGCCGCGGCGCTTGTCTTCCCACCAGGCGTCCCGCGCGGTGACGTCCGGCACCTGCGCGAAGTTCCATTCCGGGACCGGGGCGGGCAGCGACCATTCGAGCGTCCGCCCGTCCCAGGGGTCGCCCGCGGGCACTGCGAGCGCCTGCCGGTGCCGGATCGAGACCACGAGCTGCGCGGCGAGCGCGCCCATGGCGAAAAGCACCACCAGCGCCCCGAAGCCCGAGATCAGCATCCAGGGCTGGAAGGCCGCTTCCTGATAGCTGACCGTTCGCCGGGTCATGCCCAGAAGCCCGACCCAGTAGAGCGGGAAGAAGACCAGCATGTAGCCGAGGATCCAGGCCACCGCCGAGCGGCGCCCCCAGACCTCGTCCAGCCGGAAGCCGAAGACCTTCGGGAACCAGTAGGTGTAGCCCGCGAGCATCCCGAAGAGGAAGCCGGGGATCAGCATGTTGTGGAAATGCGCGACGAGGAAAAGGGTGTTGTGGACCTGGTAGTCGATGGTCGGGTTCGCGAGCAGGATCCCCGTGAGCCCGCCGATGACGAAGAGCATGAGAAACCCCAGCGCGTAGATCATCGGCACGGCAAGGCGCACGCGGCCCCGGTACATGGTCGCCATCCAGTCGTAGATCTTGACCCCGGTCGGCACGCCGATGGTCATCGTGGCCGCGCCGAAGGCCGCGTTCAGGCTGGCCGACTGGCCCATGGTGAAGAAGTGGTGGACCCAGACGGTGAACGACAGGACCGCGATCGACATGGTGGCGATCACGAGCGACGGATAGCCGTAGAGCCGCTTGCCCGAGAAGGTGGCGAAGACTTCGGAAAACACCCCGAAGGCCGGCAGGATCAGGATGTAGACCTCGGGATGGCCGAAGAGCCAGAAGAGGTTGGCGAAGTTCATCATGTTGCCGCCGAGGTCGTTGGTGAAGAAGTGGAACCCGAGATAGCGGTCGAGCGCGAGCGTGAGCGTGGCGACGGTCAGCGGCGGAAGCGCGAAGATCATCAGGATCGCGGTGCAGAGCGCCGTCCAGGTGAACATCGGCAGGCGGAAGAAGGTCATGCCGGGGGCGCGTTCCTTGTAGATGGTGACGGCGAAGTTGATGCCGCTCATCGTGGTGCCGAAGCCGGCGAGCGCCACCGCCCAGATCCAGTAGTCGGGGCCTTCGCCGGGGTTGAAGGCCGCTTCGGTGTAGGGCGGATAGCCCGACCAGCCGCCGGTCGAGAAATCGCCCACGACGAGCGAGACCATGACCAGCGCCGCCCCCGCCGCTGTCAGCCCCAGGCTGATCGCATTGAGAAGCGGAAAGCTCACGTCGCGCGCGCCGATCTGGAGCGGCACGACGATGTTGATGAGCCCGGTCAGGAAGGGCATCGCCATGAAGAAGATCATGATCGTGCCGTGGGTCGAGAAAAGCTGCGAATAGTGGTCGGCGGTCAGGAAGCCGCCGCCGGGCCCGTCGGCCTGCTGGAACCGCATGAGCGCGGCCTCGATCACCGCGCGCACCAGCATCACCAGCGCGAGGACCACATACATCACCCCGATCCGCTTGTGGTCGAGACTGGTCAGCCAGCCCCGCCAGAGCGGCACCCAGAGCCGGTGGCGGCTGAGGAGGTAGAGCACCGCGATCCCGGCAAGGATCACCAGCGAGGCCGCACCGGCGGCGATCACGTCCGACAGGGTCGGGCGGTCGAGGACCGCGGCGAAGGGCAGCGACTGCCAGGAAAGCCGTCCGAGGATGTCCATTCAGTCGCTTCCTCCGCCGTCCGGCTGCGCCATCGGCGGCGCGGAATGGGTGCCCGGCATTCCGGACCCGTGCATCGGCGCCATGCCCGCGGGTGGCGGGGTTCCGTCGTAGGCGGGACTGCCGGGCTGGGAGTTGGCGGGCAGGGGCGCGCCGGCCATGTAGCGCGAAAGCACCCGGTCGAAGAGCCCGGGTTCGGCGCGGGCGAACCAGGCGACACCCTCGGGGACGCCGGGGCGGGCGAAGGCCGCCGCCGCCTCGGCCGGGGTCTGGTCATGGCCGAGCCTCGAATAGGCCGCGGCGTCCAGAGCGCCCCCGTCGGCGCGCACATCCTCGACCCAGGCGTCGAAGGCCTCGGCCGTCAGGGACCGGGCCGCGAATTTCTGGTGCTGGAAGCCCGGGCCGCTGAACTGGGTGTTCTCGCCCTCGTAGCGGCCGGGGCGATCGGCGCGCAGGTTGAGCCGCGTTTCCATGCCGGGCATGGCGTAGATCTGGCTGCCGAGCGCGCCGACGAAGAAGGACTGCATGACCGTGTCCGAGGTCAGCCGGATCGAGACCGGCTGGCCGGCGGGAAAGGCCAGGTCGTTCAGGCCGGCGATGCCGAGATCCGGGTAGAGAAAGAGCCAGTTCCAGTCGAGCCCGATCGCCTCGACCCGCAGGGCCGGC
Source organism: Pseudomonadota bacterium (assembly GCA_049324535.1). Lineage (GTDB taxonomy): Bacteria > Pseudomonadota > Alphaproteobacteria > Rhodobacterales > Rhodobacteraceae > JBMOOG01. Next base: position 85,344 of record JBMOOG010000009.1, read on the forward strand.
GCGGCGGGGTCGAGCCGGCGATAGGGGTCAAGCGCCTCGGTCGCGCGGACAAGCTGCCAGCCGAGCACCGCGACGACGATCAGCGGAACCCCCCACATCACCGTCTCGAGCGGGCGCGAGAAATCCCAGTCGGGCGCATAGGCGGCCCGCCGCCGGCGCCGGTAGCGCCAGGCGATCAGCGGCACGCCGATCAGCACCGGGGCGACGACGATCAGCGCGATCAGCGTCACCGTCACCAGATGCGCGCGCTCCGCGGCGGCGACCGGGCCGGCCGGGGTCAGGAACGACAGCCCCTCGGGCGCGCAGCCGGCCAGAAGCGGCACCGTCAGGGCGATGGCGCGCCAGCCTCCTGCACCCTGCCGCCGTGCCCGCATCCCGCCGCTGCCCCATGTCTTCGCCTCTGCCGGACAATCCTTGATCGGGGCGTGCGGTTCCCGCAAGTCCCGCAGAATTCCGCACGGGCGGCGACCGCCGGGGATGGAACCCGCGCCGGACGGCGTGCATTGTTCCGGCGGACAACGGGCGCGCGCGATCACGGGGAGTGGTTCATCATGATGTCACCGATTTCAGGACTGCCGGCCGGCATTGCCGGCCTGTCGGCGCGCGGGACCGTTCTGGCCCAGGATGTGGCGCAGGCGTTGAAGCTCGTCGTGGCCGGAAGCCGGCTTGTGGTCGAGGTCGAACCCGCATTCGACGGCTACATGTCGGAACTGGTCAGGGGCGTGAAGGGCGCCTGCGAGGGGGACAGCCTGCGGGCCTGCGCGCTGGTCGTTCCCGAGGGCATGCTGGCCGAGGCGCGCGAACCGGGCGACGGCGGCAATTTCCGGGTCTTTGCGGCGGGGGCGCGCGCCGAGGCGCTGGCCTGGCTTGGCCGCGTCTGACGGTCCGGGGCCCGAAGGGTCGGCCGGTGGTGCGACCGCACCGCATGCGGGTCGCGCCGGTGGCCCCTGCAGGCCCGACCGGGATCCGGCCCGCGCCGCGCCGGCGCACCGGCCGCGTGTGGCGCCCGGCGGGCGGGAGCCGGCCCACGACCCGAGGCTTGCCGGCCGCCCCGGCTATCCCTGGCTGGTGGTCGCGACCGTCTGCATCGGCGCCTTCATGGGGCAGGTCGATGCCTCGATCGCGCAACTGGTCCTGCCGCATCTCGAGCAAGACTTCGGCGCGCGGCTGAGCCTCGTGAGCTGGGTCGCGGTCGGCTATCTGGTGGCGCAGGCGGCACTGCTGCCGGTCTTCGGACGGCTCGCGGACATCCGCGGGCGAAAGCTCCTCTACTGCGGCGGCTTCGTCGTCTTCATCCTCGGCTCGGCCGCCTGCGCGCTGGCGCCGGGCATCGGCTGGCTGATCGGCTTCCGGCTGGTGCAGGCCGTCGGCGCGGCGATGCTGTCGGCGAACTCGGTCGCGATCATCGTGGCCACGGTCCCGCCCGAGGGCCGGGGGCGCGCGCTCGGCCTGCAGGCCACGGCGCAGGCGCTGGGGCTGGCGCTCGGACCGGTGATCGGGGGGGCGCTCCTTCAGGCCTTCGACTGGCGCTGGGTGTTCTGGATCAACGTGCCGGTCGGTCTTTTCGGGACCGCGGCGGCCTGGCTGGTGCTGCCGGTCACGCGCGACACCGATCCCGGGCAAAGGCTCGACATTCCGGGGGCGCTCCTTCTGGTGCCGGCGCTCTTCGCGCTGCTTCTGGCCGTGAACCAGGCCCAGGACTGGGGCGGGCCGTTCGGGACGGTCACGCTGGGCGTCCTCGCCGCTGCGGTCCTGCTTCTGGCGGCCTTCTTCCGGATCGAGAGCCGGCGTCCGGGTCCGCTGGTCGATCCCGCGCTCTTTGCCAACCGCGGGTTTCTTTCGGGGTCGCTGGCCGGCACCGCCTCCTACGGGATGCTGTTCGGGCTTTTCCTGGTGATGCCCTTCGTCTTCGCGCGGATGTTTTCGGACCCGCCGCTTGTGGCCGGGCTGAAGCTCGCGGCGATTCCCGCCGCGCTCGGGCTGGTGGCGCCGCTTTCGGGGGCGCTGTCGGAACGGGTGGACGCGCGGCTCCTGACCGTGCCCGGCATGGCGCTCTGCCTCGGCGGGCTTGGCCTTCTGTGGCGCGAACTCGGGCAGCCGGCGCCGGGCGAGGGCGCGGTGGTCGCCGCGATCGCGCTGGTCGGCGCGGGGCAGGGGCTCTTCGTCAGCCCGAACAACCGCGCCATCCTTTCGGCCGTGCCGAAGGCGATCCGGGGCGAGGCGGGCAGCGTCATGAACGTGTTCCGGGCGCTCGGCATGAGCCTCGGCATCGCCACGGCCACATCGGTGATGGCTACCCGGCTGGCGGCGGCGGGCGGCGCGGGCGCGACCACGCTCGGCGGATCGGGCGCGGCGGTCGCGGGGGCCGCGGCGGCGGTCGCCGCGGCGCTGACCGGATTTGCCGCGGCGGCGCTGCTGTTTGCCCTGCTGCCGGGGCGTCAGCCGCCGTCGGCGGTGCCTCTGCACCCGGCCGGATAGGGGGTGTCCGGCGCCGCGCTCAGGCGCGAAGCACCGACCGGCCGGCGTATTCGGCCGTCTCTCCCAGCATCTCCTCGATGCGGATCAGCTGGTTGTATTTGGCGATGCGGTCGGACCGCGACAGCGACCCGGTCTTGATCTGCCCGCAGTTGGTGGCGACGGCGAGATCGGCGATGGTCGCGTCCTCGGTCTCGCCCGACCGGTGCGACATCACGCAGTTGTAGCGTGCGCGTTCGGCCATGCGCACGGCTTCGAGCGTCTCGGTCAGCGTGCCGATCTGGTTGACCTTCACGAGAAGCGCGTTGGCGACGCCGCCGGCGATGCCCTTGGCGAGGATCTTCGGGTTGGTGACGAAATTGTCGTCGCCCACCAGCTGGATCTTCGCGCCGAGCGCCGCGGTCAGCGCCTGCCAGCCTTCCCAGTCCTGTTCGGCCATCCCGTCCTCGATCGAGACGATCGGGTAGTCGGCGGCCAGGCCCGAGAGCCAGTCCACGTTCTGGGCCGAGGTCAGCGTCTTGCCTTCGCCGCCAAGCACATACTTGCCGTCCTTGAAGTATTCGCTGGCCGCGCAGTCGAGCGCCAGCGCGATGTCGTCGCCGGCCCTGAACCCGGCCGCGTCGATCGCCTTCATGATGAAGTCGAGCGCCTCGCGGGTCGAGCGGAGGTTCGGGGCAAAGCCGCCCTCGTCGCCGACGCCGGTCGAATGGCCGGCCTTGTGCAGCGCGGCCTTCAGCGTGTGGAACACCTCCGCGCCCCAGCGCACCGCCTCCGACAGCGAGGGCGCGCCGAGCGGCATGATCATGAATTCCTGCACGTCGATCGGGTTGTCGGCGTGCTGGCCGCCGTTGACGATGTTCATCATCGGCACCGGCAGGACGCGGGCCGAGGTGCCGCCGACGTAGCGGTAAAGCGGCTGCATGGTGAAATCGGCCGCGGCCTTGGCGCAGGCGAGCGAGACGCCGAGGATCGCGTTCGCGCCCAGCCGCGACTTGTTCTCGGTGCCGTCGATCTCGCACATCAGCCGGTCGATCGCGACCTGTTCGGTGGCGTCCTCGCCCACGAGGTTCTCGGCCAGTTCGCCGTTGACCGCGGCGACCGCGTCGCGCACGCCCTTGCCCTTGTAGCGCGCCTTGTCGCCGTCGCGCTTCTCGACCGCCTCGCGGGTGCCGGTCGAGGCGCCCGAGGGCACCGCCGCACGGCCCATCGTGCCGTCCTCGAGGATCACGTCCACTTCGACGGTCGGGTTGCCCCGGCTGTCGAGGATCTCGCGTCCGATGATGTCGATGATCGTGCTCATGGCGGGGTCTCCCTCAATGGACCGTCGCGCGCCTTCTACATCGCCGCAGCGCGGCGGGAAAGGGCGCGTTCGCGGGTGAAGGTGTAGAGGCCCGAGGCGATGATGAGCGCCGCGCCGGTCAGCGTCCAGGCGTCGGGGTATTCGGCGAAAACCAGCGCCCCGAGGATCAGCGCGAAGAGAAGCCGCGCGTAGCGGAACGGGGTGACGACGGCGATTTCGCCGAGCCGCATCGCCTCGACGATGGCCCAGTAGCCGCCGAGGCCCATCGCCAGAGCGCCTGTGAGCCACAGCGCGCCCTGCGTGCCCACCGCCACCGGCGCGGGGCCGAGCGCCAGCATCGCGAGGCCGAGCGGCACGGTCATGGCAAAGCCGTAGGCCGAAAGCACCATCGAGCTTGTCTCGCGCGGGACGGTGCGGGTGGCGAGATCGCGCAGCGCAAGGCCGGCCACCCCCAGCACGGCCAGAAGCGAGGCCGGCTCGAAGTCGCCGGCGCCGGGGCGCAGCACGATCAGGACGCCGAGAAAGCCCGCGAGGATCGCCGACCAGCGCCGCCAGCCGACCTTTGCGCCGAGAAAGAGCGCCGCCCCCATCGTCACCACGAGCGGCAGCGCCTGAAGGATGGCGCTGGCGGTGGCGAGCGGGGTCAGGGCGACCGCCGAGATGTAGCCGAAGGTGCCGACGAGCTCGCCGCCGTTGCGCAGGAGCACGGGCCGCGACCAGAGCGCCGGGGTGATCAGCCGCGCGCCCTGAAGGCGGGCGATCAGGGCAAAGACCGGCGCGCCGATCGCGCCCATGATGGTCAGGATCTGGCCCACCGGCATGTCGCGAGCGGCGAGCTTCACGAACATGTCCTCGAGCGCGAAGCCCGCCATGGCCGCGACCATCAGAAATATGCCCGCCCGGTTCTCGCTGGCCGCCATGATGCGTCTGTCCCTGCCGTTCGGCCGTGCCTAGCGCGTGCGGCGGTCCGGCGGAAGGGTTCAGGGCTTGCGAATGCGTACCCCGTACAATTCCAGCCGGTGGCCCTTGAGCGCGTAGCCCAGCCGCGCGGCGATGCGGTCCTGCAGGGCCTCGATCTCGGGATCGACGAATTCGATGACCTCGCCTGTCGCGAGGTCGATCAGGTGGTCGTGGTGCTCGCGCTCGGCGTCCTCGTAGCGGGCGCGGCCGTCGCCGAACTCCAGCCGGTCGAGAATGCCCGCCTCGTCGAAGAGCTTCACGGTGCGGTAGACGGTGGCCAGCGAGATGCGCGGGTCGAGCGCGGCGGCGCGGCGGTGCAGCTCCTCGACATCCGGGTGGTCGTCCGATTCCTCGAGCGCGCGCGCGATGGTGCGGCGCTGGTCGGTCAGCCGCAGGCCCCTCGCCTCGCAGCGGGCGACGATCGATCGCGTCATGGCGGACCTCCTCTCTGCCCGCGCGCACCGCCGGGCGTGGCGGTCGCCTGTGGGTGCGGTTTACGCAAGAACGCGCGGCCGGAAAAGACCGGATCGCCCCGGCGGGCGGGTCAGGCCGCGTCCGGCCCGCAGGCCGCAATCAGCAGGTCGAGCGCCCGGGCGACGCTGGCGGCGCGCACGGCGCTGCGGCCGCGCGCTCCGAACTCGACGGTTTCGGACTGCGCCGCCCGCCCGCGCCGGGCGAGCGCGAAGCAGACCCGGCCCTCGGGCTTGAACGCCGACCCGCCCGGCCCGGCGATGCCGGTCACCGCCACCGCAAGATTGGCCCCGGTGCGGGCGATGGCGCCCTCGGCCATGGCGCGCGCGACCTCTTCGGAGACGGCGCCGAACCGGTCGAGCGCCTCCTGCGGGACACCGAGCAGCGCGCGCTTGGCGGCGTTCGAATAGGTCACGAGGCCGGCCTCGAACACGTCGGACGATCCGGCGACCTCGGTGATGGCGCCGGCGACCAGCCCGCCGGTGCAGCTTTCTGCGGTGGCGATGCGCAAGCCCGCTCGGCGCGCGCGATCGAGAAGCCTGGCTGCCCTGTCCATGATCCGTTCCGCCCCCCCCTTCCGCGCCGGTCCGACCTAGCGGGCGATCACCCCATGCCAGAGACCCGCGGCCACGATCACCGCGATCCCGGCGAAGATCCCGGCCCAGAGGTCGTCGAGCATGACGCCCGCGGCGTCGCCCCGGCGGTCGGCCCGGCCGACCGGACCCGGTTTCCAGATGTCGAAGAGCCGGAAGAACAGGAAGGCCGCGACCCAGCCGGGCCAGGCGACCGTGGCCCAGTCGGCCATGCCGCGGTTCCAGAAGGCGGCGGCCGGGAACAGCAGGGTGATCCATTGGCCGGCGACCTCGTCGATGACGAACTCGGACGGATCCTCGCCCGGCCGGCCGGTCAGCGCGGCGTTGCAGGCCCAGAAGCCCGCAGCGATGGCAGCGACCGTCGCCACCACCAGCGCCGGAAAGCCGAGGAACCGGTCGATGGCCACGCCGAGGGCGATGGCCGCGGCCGAGGCCCAGGTGCCCGGGGCCGGGCGCAGGTGGCCGAGGCCGAAGACGGTGGCGATGAGGCGGGCGGTGGGCATGGGCACTCCGATCCGGTCAGGGGGACAGCAGGGCAACGGTGGCCAGCGCGGCGATGCCCTCTTCGCGGCCGGTGAAGCCCAGCCGTTCGGACGTGGTGGCCTTGACGCTGACCCGCGCGGGATCCGCGCCCAGGATCTCGGCCAGAACGCGCGCCATTTCAAGGGCATGGGGGCCGATCTTCGGACGCTCGCAGATCAGGGTCACGTCGGCGCTGGCCAGGCGGAAGCCGCGCGCCCGGACCCGTTGCGCGGCGTGGGCCAGGAAGATCCGGCTGGCGGCGCCCTTCCACTGCGGGTCCGACGGCGGGAAGTGGCGGCCGATGTCGCCCTCGGCCAGCGCGCCGTAGAGGGCGTCGGTCAGCGCGTGCATTCCCACGTCCGCGTCCGAATGGCCGACGAGTCCGCGGTCGTGGGGCACCTTCACCCCGCAGAGCCAGACATGGTCGCCGGGTCCGAAGGCGTGGACGTCAAAGCCGTTTCCGCTGCGCAGGTCCATCCGTGCCCCGAGAGTCCGCTCGGCCCGCGCGAAATCGTCGGGCCAGGTGATCTTGATGTTGTCCTCGTCGCCCGGCACGGCCACGACGTCAAGCCCCGCGGCCAGCGCCACCGCCACATCGTCGGCGGCGGCGCCGCCGAAGGCCCGGTAGGCCGCGAGGATCGCCTTCAGCCGGAATCCCTGCGGCGTCTGGGCCCGCCACAGGCCCTCGCGCGGAACGATCGCCCAGATCGTGCGGGCGTCCTGCGGCCCGTCCGTGCGCCAGAGCGCGTCGGTCACCGCAAGGCCCGCCGCCGCGCCGTCGTGGCGGTCGAGCGCGGCGAGCACCCGCTTGACGGTGGCGGGGGCGACCAGCGGCCGCGCGCCGTCGTGGATCAGCACCCGGTCCACGTCGCCGCCGTCGAGCGCATCGAGCGCCGCGCGCACGCTGTCGCTGCGGGTGGCGCCGCCCGCAACCAGCGTGACCCGTCCGCCGAAGGCCGCAAGCCCGCGGTCCATGTCCTCTTCGTGCAGGACGACGATGGTGCGCCCGACGTGCGGGGCGAGGGCGGCGACGCTGCGCGCCAGCACGCTTTCGCCCCCGAGGTCGCGCCATTGCTTCGGCAGCCCGCCACCCGCGCGCGTGCCCCTTCCCGCCGCCACGATCACCGCGGCCGTCCGATGCCTTGCGTCCACCTGCGCCCTCCGTTCTCCGGCCCTTGTTAGACGACCGCCGGGGGCCGGGAAACCCGCCTCGGTGCGTCTCCCTGCCTGCGCCTCTTTGCTGGGCGCCGGGGGGACGGGCGCACAAAATTCAGGCATACTGCCGGTCCGGCCGGATTCTGCCGGCCATCCGGCCCCGAGCCGGTTTGCGATTCCGTCCTGCGGACGCTACCTGAGATGCGATTGCACAAGGAATAGGCAGTTGACGCTGCAACTCGACGACATCGCGCTTGATCCACCGGTGCTGCTGGCGCCGATGGCCGGGATCACCGACCTGCCGATGCGCCGGCAGGTCGCCCGCTATGGCGCGGGGCTGGTGGTCTCGGAGATGGTCGCCTCGGGCGAGGTCGTCACCCGCCAGCCCTCGGCGCGGGCGCGGGCGCGGATGAAGGCCGATCTCGGGCTGGACCTCGGAGTGCCGGCCTCGGTGCAGCTGGCCGGACGCGAGGCGCGGCCGATGGCCGAGGCGGCGCGGGTGATCGCCGGAATGGGCGCGCGGATCATCGACATCAACATGGGCTGCCCGGCCAAGAAGGTGACGGGGGGCCTGTCGGGCGCAGCGCTGATGCGCGACCCCGACCACGCGCTGCGGCTGATCGAGGCCGTGGTGGGCGCGGTCGAGGTGCCGGTGACGCTGAAGATGCGGCTCGGCTGGGACGCGACCTGTCTCAACGCCGCCGATCTCGCCCGCCGGGCCGAGGCGGCCGGGGTGCGGATGCTGGCGGTGCACGGGCGCACGCGGGCGCAGTTCTACACCGGCCGCGCCGACTGGGCGGCGGTCGGTGCGGTGGTCAAGGCGGTGACGATCCCGGTGGTGGTCAACGGCGACATCGTGGATGCGGCCACCGCCGGCGCGGCGCGCAGGGCGTCGGGCGCGCGCGGGGTGATGATCGGCCGCGCGGCGCAGGGTGCGCCCTGGACGCTGGCGCAGGTGATGGCGGGCCTGCACGGCCGGCCCGCGCCGGCAGTTCCGGCCGGTTCCGAGCTTTTCCACAGGATTTCCGACCATTACGAGGACATGCTTGCGTTCTACGGCAAGGATCTCGGCCTGCGTGTCGCCCGCAAGCATCTGGGCTGGTATGCCGACCGGGCGCGGTTCGACCCGGCGCTCCGCCGCGCGCTGATGACGGCGAATGATCCCGCGCAGGTGCGCGTCCTGCTGCGATCCGCCTGCGCGGGCGCGCCGGGGCCGGACGATCTCGGGGAGGCCGCCTGATGGCCGTGCCCGGTACGATCTGGTCGTCGCTGCCAGTGCCGGCGGTCCTTGTGGACGCCGACGACCGGGTGCAGGCCGTCAATCCGGCGGCCGAGCTCTTTCTCAACCTGTCCACCCGCGTGCTGGCCGGCCAGCCCTTCCTCGACCGGGTGGCGATCAACGCGCCGCTCGAGCAGGTGTTCGCGCGGGTGCGCGCGAACCAGGCCGCGACCTTCATCAGCGATGTCGACGTGGGCACCGGCGACCGTCCCCCGGTCCTGTGCAACCTTTCGGCCGCGCCGGTCGCGGACGAGCCCGAGACGGTGCTCCTGCTCATCGCCCCGCGCGAGCTGGCCGACCGTCTCGAGCGGTCGCAGGGGCTCAAGTCCGCGGCCAAGTCGGCGATCGGCATGGCCGAGATGCTGGCGCACGAGATCAAGAACCCGCTGGCCGGCATCACCGGGGCGGCGCAGCTCCTGTCGATGACGCTCGGCCCCGACGACCGGGAGCTGACCGACCTGATCGTCGCCGAGACCCGGCGCATCGTGAAGCTGCTCGAGCAGGTCGAGCAGTTCGGAAACCTGCGCGCGCCCGAGCAGAAGGCGGTGAACATCCACGACGTGCTGGACCGGGCGCGGCGGTCGGCGGCGCTGGGCTTCGCGTCGGACATGACCTTCGTCGAGGACTACGACCCGTCGCTGCCGCCGACGATCGGCGACGCCGACCAGCTGACCCAGGTGATGCTGAACCTGCTGAAGAACGCCGCGCAGGCGGCCAAGGGCAAGCCGGGTACCATCCGGCTGCGCACCTTCTACGACCAGGCCCTGCGCGTCCGGCGCCCCGACGGCACCGGCCGGTCGCTGCCGCTTCAGGTCGAGATCATCGACAACGGCCCCGGCATTCCCCCCGAGATTGCCGCCGACATCTTCGAACCCTTCGTCAGCGGGCGCGAGAACGGCACCGGGCTTGGCCTCGCGCTGGTGGCCAAGATCGTCTCCGATCACGGCGGCTGGATCGCGGCGGACTCGGTTCCGGGCCGCACCGTCTTCCGGCTCTCCCTGCCCGTCGCCCCCAAGAATCTGGAGATCGAATAGAATGGACGGAACCGTTCTTGTCGCCGACGATGACCGCACCATCCGCACCGTGCTGACCCAGGCGCTGACCCGGGCCGGGTGCAAGGTGCACGCCACCTCGTCGCTGACCACGCTGATGCGCTGGGTCGAGGAGGGCAAGGGCGACCTCGTGATCTCGGATGTCGTCATGCCGGACGGCAACGGCATCGAGGCGCTTCCGAAGATCGCGCAGGAACGGCCGGGCCTTCCGGTCATCGTGATCTCGGCCCAGAACACGATCATGACCGCCATCCAGGCGGCCGAGGCGGACGCCTACGACTACCTGCCCAAGCCCTTCGACCTGCCCGACCTGATGAAGCGGGCGGCGCGCGCGCTGGACCAGAAGCGGCGCATCCCCGCGCGCAGCGTCGAGCGGCGCGAGCCGGCGGACGACCTGCCGCTGGTCGGCCGCACCCCGGCGATGCAGGCGCTCTACCGTCTGGTCGCGCGGGTGATGAACAGCGACCTGCCGGTGCTGATCACCGGCGAGTCGGGCACCGGCAAGTCGCTGATCGCGCGGGCGATCCACGATTTCTCGGACCGCCGCACGCTGCCCTTCGTGGTGGTGCAGGCGGGCGACCTGCACGGGGCCGACGGGCCGGCCGCGCTGCTGGCGCGCGCCCGCGGCGGCAGCCTTGTCTTCGACGAGGTGGGCGATTTCGACGACGAGGCGCAGGCGCGGATCGTGCGGATGCTCGACGCACTGCCGGAGAACGCGCCGCGCATCATGGCGACCAGCCAGTCCGATCTGGGCCAGCGCATCGAGGCCGGCACCTTCCGGCAGGACCTGTTCTACCGGCTCGGCGGCGTGTCGCTGAGCGTGCCTTCGCTGCGCGAGCGGGTCGAGGACATCCCGCTTCTGGCCGAGCATTTCCTGGCCCGCGCCGAACGCGAGGGCGGCTCGCGGCGGCTGTCGCCCGAGGCGATGGCGCTGGTGCGCGGCTATTCCTGGCCCGGCAACGTCCGCCAGCTCGAGAACACCATGCGCCGTCTGGTGGTGACGGCGCAGGGCGACGAGATCACCCAGGCCGAGATCGAGGCGGCGCTGGGCAGCCAGCCGGCGCTCGAGCCTGCGCGGGGCGGTGTCGAGGGCGAGAAGCTGTCGGCGGCGATCGCGCGCCACCTCAAGCGCTATTTCGACCTGCACGGCGGGGAACTGCCGCCGGCCGGTCTCTACGACCGCATCCTGCGCGAGATGGAACTGCCGCTGATCGAGATCGCGCTTGACGCCACCGCGGGCAACCAGGCGCGCTGTTCGGACCTTCTCGGGATCAATCGCAATACTTTGCGCAAGAAGATCACCGATCTGGATATCCGCGTGACTCGCCGCCGGAAGTTGATGTAAAACCGCCACAAGCCCTGTGGCGCGTCCGCCCGGACGCCGGTCGCGGAGGCGCAACAAGAACAAGGCGGTGGCTGCCCCGGCGCGGGCGGCGGCAATCAGGGGCAGCCTCGTGCAGGGCCTGGCGCGCAGCGCATCATGGGATCGGCTCAGCCGGCTTCGTCGGCAACGGCGCGTGCAGACGGGAATCACCGTCGCGCTTGCCGTGCTTGGCCCGCTGCTGGCGCTGGTGACCTTCCTCGCGCTCGGCCCCTTTGCGCAGGGCGCCAACTCGACCGCGCTGCGGCTCGTGCTGCTGGCCGACCTCGTCTATTTCCTGCTTCTGGCCGGTCTGGTGGCCGCGCGGCTGGCGGCGATGATCGCGGCGCGGCGCGCGAAGTCGGCGGGATCGCGCCTGCACCTGCGGCTGACCGCGGTCTTTGCCGGCATGGCGCTGGTGCCGACGGTGCTGGTCGCGATCTTCGCGGGGCTGACGCTCAACATCGGCCTCGAAGGCTGGTTCTCCGAGCGGGTGCGCTCGGTGGTGGGAACCTCGCTGGCGGCCGCCGAGGCCTATCAGAACGAACACCGGCAGGATCTCGTCACCGACGCCGACGCGCTGGCCCGCTATCTGAACCTTGCGCGGCAGTCCGGGTTCTTCGTCACCGACGCCGACCTGCGCCAGCTGCTGACCGAAGGGCAGGGCCAGATCCAGCGCGGCCTGCGCGAGGCCTATGTGATCGACGGCACCGGCGAGTTGAAGACGCGCGGCGAGCGCAGCTATCTTTTCGATTTCGAGGCGCCGACCGCCGACCAGATCGCCCGCGCCCGCTCGGGCGAGACGGTGCTGATCGAGGACTGGCCGAACAACGAGTTCCGGGCGCTGGTCGCGCTCGACGCCTACCCGGACCGCTTCCTCTACGTGTCGCGCAACGTGGACGGGTCGATCCTGAGTCTTCTGGACGAGACCCGCGCCACGGTCGGGCTCTACCAGCAGCTCGAGGCCGCGCGCGGGCGGGTGGTCTTCGAGTTCGGGCTGGTCTACGCGGGCTTTGCCCTGATCCTGGTGCTGGCGGCGATCTGGATGGGCCTGAGCTTCGCCGAGCGGCTGTCGCTGCCGGTGGGGCGTCTGGCCGGCGCCGCCCAGCGGGTCGGTGCGGGGGATCTCGACGTGCAGGTGCAGGAAGAGAAGGGCGACGACGAGATCGCGATGCTGGGGCGGGTGTTCAACCAGATGACGCGGCAGCTCAAGGGCCAGCGCGAGGCCCTGGTCGAGGGGCACCGGCTGACCGAACGGCGGCGGCGGCTCTTCGATTCGGTCCTGTCCTCGGTCACGTCGGGCGTGATCGGGCTGGATCCGCAGGGCCATGTCGATTTCCTCAATCCTTCCAGCGCGCGGGTGCTGGGGCTCGATCCGGCGCGCGATCACGACAGGCCGCTGGCCGAGGCCGTGCCCGAGTTCGCGCCGCTCTTCGCGCGGCTGCGCGAGGGTCTGGCCGAGGCGGCGCAGGACGAGGTGCGCGTCAGTCGCGACGGGCGGCTCGAAAGCCTTCTGGTGCGGGTCTCGACGCGACGCAACGCCACCGGGCGGCTCGAGGGCTATGTGGTGGCCTTCGACGACGTGACCGAGCTTGTCTCGGCGCAGCGGCTGGCCGCCTGGGGCGATGTCGCGCGCCGCATCGCGCACGAGATCAAGAACCCGCTGACGCCGATCCAGCTTTCGGCCGAGCGGATCAAGCGCAAGTTCGGCCGCGACCTGCCCGAGGCGGAGGCGGAGGAGCTGGGCCAGATGACCGATGTCATCGTGCGCCAGACTGGCGATCTGCGGCGCATCGTGGACGAATTCTCGCGGTTCGCGCGCATGCCCGAGCCGGATCGGCGCGAGCACGACCTGGCGCGGCTGATGCGCGACGCGGTCACGCTTCAGCAGGAGGCCCTGCACGGCGCCCGGCTGGTGGCGGCGCTGCCGGAGGGTCCGGTCATGGCGGTCTTCGACGCCACGATGATCTCGCAGGCGGTGACCAACCTCATCAAGAACGCCGGCGAGGCGATCGAGGCCTATGCGGCCACCGGTCCGGCGCCGGGCTACGTGCCCGAGGTGCGGGTCGAGATGCAGGACGGGCCCGAGGCCGTCGTCATCCGCATCATGGACAACGGCACGGGACTGCCCGAGGACCGGGCGCGTCTCTTCGAGCCCTATGTGACGACGCGCGAGAAGGGCACGGGGCTTGGCCTGCCCATCGTCAAGAAGATCATCGAGGAGCATGGCGGCACGCTGGTGCTGACCGATGCGCCGGTGTTCGAAGGGGGTGACCACCGCGGCGCGATGGCCGAGGTCCGGCTTCCCAAGGCGCGGCTCGGCCGCAATCCGAAAGAGAGATCCGCGCAGGCGGCAGGTGGGGTCAAATGAGCGATATCCTGATTGTCGATGACGAACGCGACATCCGCGAACTGATCTCGGACATTCTCAGGGACGAGGGCTTCAGCACGCGGCTGGCGTCCAACTCGGACGAATGCATGAGCGAGATCAACGCCGCCCCGCCGGCGCTGATGATCCTCGACATCTGGCTCAAGGACAGCCGGATGGACGGGATCGACATCCTCAAGACCGTCAAGCGTGACAACCCGGATGTGCCGATCATCATCATCTCGGGTCACGGCAACATCGAGATCGCCGTGGCCGCGATCAAGCAGGGCGCCTACGACTTCATCGAGAAGCCCTTCAACATCGACCAGCTGTCGGTGGTGGTGGCGCGCGCGATGGAGACCTCGCGGCTGCGGCGCGAGAACGCGAGCCTGCGGCGGCGCGACGTGACCTCGGCCGACATGGTGGGCAGTTCGGCGGCGCTGCGGACGCTGCGGGGGCAACTCGACAAGGTGACGAAGTCGAACGCCCGGGTCCTGCTGACCGGCCAGCCGGGCGCCGGCAAGGAGGTGGCCGCGCGCTACATCCACCAGCATTCCGCGCGCTCGGCCGGGCCGTTCGTGTCGGTGGCGTCTGCCTCGATCGAGCCCGAGCGGATGGAGGAGGTGCTCTTCGGACGCGAAGGCTCCGACCGCGGGGTCGAGAAGGGGCTTCTCGAACAGGCGCACGGCGGGGTGATCTATTTCGACGAGGTGGCCGACATGCCCCTCGGCACCCAGGGCAAGATCCTGCGGGTGCTGACCGAGCAGCAGTTCAGCCGGGTCGGCGGCTCGGACAAGGTGCGCGTCGATCTTCGGGTCATCTCGTCCACGACGCGCGACCTGAAGGCCGAGATCGCCGCCGGCCGGTTCCGCCAGGAGCTTTACGACCGGCTGAACGTGGTGCCGATCGCGGTGCCGTCGCTGGCCGAGCGGCGCGAGGACATCCCCGAGCTGTCGCGCCATTTCATCGAGATCTTCAACAAGACCCAGGGCCTGCCGCTGCGGTCGCTGAGCGAGGAGGCCGAGGCGCTGATGCAGACGCTGGAATGGCCGGGCAACATCCGCCAGCTTCGCAACCTGATCGAGCGCGTGCTGATCCTGGGCGACGGGACCGGGCCGATCGAGACGCGCGAGCTGATCGGGCAGGGCGAGGAGACCAGCGAGGAGGGCCGCATCGCGCTGTCGGGCCAGCTGGCGACCCTGCCGCTACGCGAGGCGCGCGAGCTTTTCGAACGCGAATACCTGCTGACCCAGATCAACCGGTTCGGCGGGAACATCAGCCGGACCGCGGCCTTCGTCGGCATGGAGCGTTCGGCCCTGCATCGCAAGCTGAAGTCGCTGGGCGTGGTGACCACCGCCAAGGCGGGGGCGCGGATCGCCCACGTGGACGAGGAGGACGAGGCATGATGGCGCCGGGCAGGGGGATGATGGCGCGGGCCTTCGCCGCGCCGGTTGGGGGCGGGGCGCGATGAAGGTCCTGATCTGCGGGGCGGGCCAGGTCGGCTGGCAGATCGCGCGCCATCTGGCGGGCGAGCGCAACAACGTGACCGTGGTCGACATGAACGCCGACCTCGTGCGGCGGGCGACCGAGGCGCTGGACGTGCAGGGCGTGGCCGGCTTTGCCGCCTATCCCGACGTCCTCGAGCGCGCGGGGGCGCGCGACGCCGACATGATCATCGCCGCCACCCATTCCGACGAGGTGAACATGGTCGTCTGCCAGGTCGCGCAGTCGGTCTTCGGCATCACCCGCAAGATCGCCCGCATCCGGGCGCAGACCTATCTCGACCCGGCCTATTCCGACCTCTTCTCCAGCGACCACCTGCCCATCGACGTCATCATCAGCCCCGAGCGCGAGGTCGCCGAGGCGGCGCTCCAGCGGCTGGCCGCGCCCTCGACCTTCGATGCGGAAAGCTTCATGGGGGGCAAGGTGCAGCTTCTGGGGGTGGCGCTCGACGAGGAATGCCCCGTCCTCAAGACGCCGCTGCGCCAGCTGAGCGACCTCTTCTCGACGCTGCGCGCCATCGTCGTCGGCGTGCGCCGCGACGGGCGGCTCTTCGCGCCGGACCCCGACGACCAGCTGTTCGCGGGCGACCAGATCTATGTGCTGAGCCATGTCGAGGACATGAACCGCACGCTCGAGATCTTCGGCAAGGCGACGCGCAAGCAGGAGCGGGTGGTGATCGTGGGCGCCGGCAACGTCGGGCTTGCGGTGGCGCAGGCGCTGGAACGGCGCACCGACCGGGTCCGCGCCAAGGTCATCGAACGCGACCGGGCACGGGCCGAGGCGGCGGCGGATTCGCTCGAGCGGACCATCGTCCTGAACGGCGACGGCATCGACATGGACATCCTGGCCGAGGCCAACATCGAACGGGCCGACGCGCTGCTGGCCCTGACCGACGACGACAAGACCAACATCCTGGTCGCCGTCCGGGCCAAGCAGGCCGGCTGCCGCATGGCGGTCGCGCTGATCAACGATCCGACGCTGGTGCCGCTGATGGGGGCGCTCGACATCGACGCCTACATCAACCCGCGGGCGACGACGGTGAGTTCGATCCTGCGCCACATCCGGCACGGGCGGGTGCGCGAGATCTACTCGATCGGCGACGCCGAGGCCGAGGTGATCGAGGCGCAGGTCCTGTCCACCTCGCCCATCGCCGACCGCCCGATCCGCGACATCGAGTTCCCCGAGGGGGTGCTGGTCGGCATGGTGATGAAGGGCGACCGCATCCTGAAACCCACCGGCGACCTCCGGGTGCAGGAAGGCGATACGGTGATCCTCTTCAGCCTTGCGGGCGACGTGCCCGAGGTCGAGCGCCTGCTGCAGGTCTCGATCGACTACTTCTAGGACGCGGGCCCGTGATCCGGCGCCTGTCCGAACTGCCGGTGCTCGTCCTGCTCCTCGGGCTGGGCGCGCTGGCGATGATCGTGCCCGCCGCCCATGCCGCCGCGCTGCGCGACTGGCCGGTGGCGCGCGCCTTCGGCTATTCGTCGCTCTTGTTCCTGATCCTGACCTCGCTTCTCGCCATCGCCACGGCGGCCAACCGGCCGGGGAACGCCGCGCGCGGCCAGCTTCTGGCCATGGCGGCGGCCTTCGCGCTGCTTCCGCTGGCCCTGGCCGTGCCGTTCCGCGAGGCGACGCCCGGCACCAGCCTTGCGGCGGCCTGGTGGGAGATGGTCTCGGCCCTGACCACCACCGGCGCCACGCTCTTCGACCCCGACGCTCTGGTGCCCTCGGTGCATCTGTGGCGGGCGCTGGTGGGCTGGCTCGGCGGGCTCTTCACCCTTGTCGCCGCGATCGCGATCCTCGCACCGCTCAATCTCGGCGGCTTCGAAGTGCTCAGCCCCTCGAGCGCCCAAGGCGCGATGGCGGCCCGGCTGGCCGATCCCGTGGGGCGGATCGTGCGCGCGGCGGTGTCCGTCGCGCCGGTCTATGCGGGGCTGACGGCGGTGCTCTGGCTGGGGCTCATCATCGCGGGCGACGAGGCGCTGGTGGCGGCCTGCCATGCGATGTCCACCCTGTCCACCTCGGGCATCTCGCCGGTGGGCGGTCCCGATGTCGCGGCCTCGGGTGTGGCGGGGGAGGTTCTGGTGGCGATCTTCCTCGTGCCCTCGCTGTCGCGCCGCCTGTCGCCCGGAGGCCGCCGGGTGCGGCTGCGCGAGGGCGTTCTCGAGGATCATGAGCTGCGCCTCGGGGCGGCGATCCTTCTGTCGGTGTCGCTGATCCTGTTCCTGCGCCACTGGATCGCCGCCGCCGGAGCGGGCGAGGGCGAGGCGCCGAGGGCGCTGAGCGCGCTCTGGGGCGGCTTCTTCACCGCGCTGTCGTTCCTGACCACCACCGGCTTTCAGGCCGCGGGCTGGGATGCGGCGCGCAGCTGGTCGGGCCTCGGCAGCCCCGGCCTGATCCTCGTGGGGCTCGCGATCATCGGCGGCGGGATCGCCACGACCGCGGGGGGCGTGAAGCTTCTGCGGATGTATGCGCTCCTGCGCCACGGCGAGCGCGAACTGCAGAAGCTCGTGCATCCGAACTCGCTCGGCGGCGCGGGCAGCGACGCGCGCCGCCTGCGCCGCAGCGGAGCCCACATCGCGTCGGTGTCCTTCATGCTGTTCGCCATATCGATCGCGGTGGTGATCGGACTGCTGACCGCCGGCGGGACCGGGTTCGAGGAGGCGATCATCTTCGGGATCGGCGCGCTGTCGAACACCGGTCCCCTGGCCGGGCTTGCCGGGGACGTGCCGCTGGCCTGGTCGGGGCTCAGCGGCTTCGAGCAGGCGGTCCTTGCGGTGGCCATGGTGGTCGGGCGGCTCGAGACGCTGGCGGTGATCGCCCTGTTCAGCCCCGCGCTCTGGCGCGGCTGACCGCGCAACATCCTATCATGCCGCGATTTTATCGCTGGCAAGCGCCCGGAATCTCGGCATACTCGGGTCAAGCTCCCGTGCAGCGACGAGGGGCAAGGTCAACCGTGCATCGGAACAGGGCAAAAACAAAATGGCTGCCGACAAACAGAATTTGCAGGATGCCTTTCTCAATCACGTCCGCAAGACCAAGGTTCCCGTCACCATTTTCCTCATAAACGGCGTCAAGCTTCAGGGTGTCATCACCTGGTTCGACAATTTCTGCGTGCTGCTGCGTCGCGACGGCCAGTCGCAGCTTGTCTACAAGCACGCGATCTCGACGATCATGCCGGGGGCGCCGATCTCGCTTTACGAAGGCGAGGACTGACCACGTCCACTCTCTCCACGACGACCGCGGCCGAACCGATGCGGGCCTGGGTCCTGCACCCGGACCTGCGCACCGCCGACGCGCGCCGCGCCCCGGAGCTCGCGCTGGAAGAGGCGGTGGCCCTTGCCGCCGCGCTGCCCGGGATCGTGGTCGTCGGGCAGGAGGTCGTGCGGCTGCCGCAGGTGCGGGCCGGTACGCTTCTGGGGTCGGGCAAGGTGGCCGAACTGAAGGCGCGATTCGCCGCCGAGCGGGTCGGGCTGGTGCTGGTGGACGGGCCGGTGAGCCCGGTCCAGCAGCGCAACCTCGAAAAGGAATGGGGGGTCAAGCTCCTCGACCGGACCGGGCTCATCCTCGAGATCTTCGCCGACCGGGCGCGGACGCGCGAGGGCGTGCTTCAGGTCGAACTGGCCGCCCTGTCTTACCAGCGCACCCGGCTGGTGCGCGCCTGGACCCACCTGGAACGCCAGCGCGGCGGCTTCGGCTTTGTCGGCGGGCCCGGTGAGACGCAGATCGAGGCCGACCGCCGCGCGATCGACGATCAGGTGGTGCGGCTCAAGCGCCAGCTGGCCAAGGTGGTCAAGACGCGGGAGCTGCACCGGGCCGCGCGGCGCAAGGTGCCGTTTCCGGTGGTGGCGCTGGTCGGCTACACCAACGCCGGCAAGTCCACGCTCTTCAACCGGATGACCGGTGCCGAGGTTCTGGCCAAGGACATGCTCTTCGCCACGCTCGACCCCACGATGCGCGGGCTGGTGCTTCCCTCCGGCCGCAAGGTGATCCTGTCGGACACGGTGGGCTTCATCTCGGACCTGCCGCCGCAGCTGGTCGCCGCCTTCCGGGCGACGCTGGAAGAGGTGCTCGAAGCTGATCTCATCCTGCATGTCCGCGACATCAGCCATCCCGAGACCGAAGAGCAGGCCGAGGACGTGGGCGCGATCCTCGAAAGCCTCGGCGTCGATCCGCAGGTGCCGCTGATCGAGGTCTGGAACAAGATCGACCGTCTGTCGGGCGCGATGCGCGAGGCGTTGCTGGCGCGGGACGCCCGCACGCCGGGCGTGGTCGCGCTGAGCGCCGTCACCGGCGAGGGCGTGGACGCGCTTCTGGCCGCGATCGGCGCGGAACTCGACGAGCCGCGTAGCGAAGAGGAGCTGCTGCTGCCCTTCGCGGACGGACGCCGCCGGGCCTGGCTGCACGCGCAGGGCGTGGTGACGGGCGAAGTCGAGGAAGCGGACGGCTTCCGGCTGCACCTGCGCTGGACGGCGCGGCAGAGGGACGCCTTCGCCGCGCTCTAGGCGACGGGGCGTCGGCGCCCTGTTGTCGCAGCCCCTTGCCCGCCGCGGCGGCGCGCGTCAGGTAAGGGACGCGAGCGGGGCAGGCGAATGGCGCGGCAGGACGATCCGGGCAGGGCAAGGCTGGCGGCGCTGGCGCAGGGCGCCGGCGGTGGTCCGGGCGCCTGGGCCGGCGTGGCCTCCGGCCTGATCTGGATCGGGCAGGCGGCGGCGGTGTCCGCGGCGGTGGGTGACCTCGCCGCGGACACGTCGCGGGTTCCGTGGGTCGGGATCGGGCTTTTCGTCCTTTTCGGCCTCGCGCGGGCGGGGCTCGACCTTCTGGCGCAGGCCTGGCTGGTGCGGGCGGCCGATCGCGCCGTTTCGGCGCTTCGGCGCGACCTCGTGGCGCTCGAGGCGGTCCGTTCCCCGCGCGACCCGATGCGCCCGGCCGCGGGCGCGCTGGCGGCGCTTCTGGCCGAGAAGGCGGCGTTGGTCGGTGCCTACCTCGTGCGCTACCGGCCGGCCATGCTGCGGGTGCGGATCCTGCCGCTCGTGCTCCTCGCGGTGGCCTTTCCGCTGTCCTGGGCGGTGGCGGTGATCCTTCTGGTGTCCGGGCCTCTCATCCCTGTCTTCATGGCGCTGGTCGGGTGGGCCGCGCGCGAGGCCAGCGAGCGCCAGATGGCCGAGGTCGGCTCGCTCAACGCGATTCTCCTGGAACGGCTGCGGGCGCTGACCGACATCCGGCTTCTGGCCGCGCCCGACCGGGTGGTGTTGGGCTTTGCCCGGCAGGCCGAAGACCTGCGTCTGCGCACCATGGCCGTGCTGCGCATCGCCTTCCTGTCCTCGGCGGTGCTGGAGCTGTTCTCCGCGATCGGCGTGGCCCTGGTCGCGGTCTATGTGGGGTTCACGCTTCTGGGCGCGATCACCTTCGGGGCCTGGGGCGGCCTCGGCATCGCCGAGGGCGTCTTCCTGATCCTGCTGGCCCCCGCCTTCTTCGAGCCGCTGCGGGATCTGGCCGCGGCCTGGCACGACAAGGCGGCGGCCGAGGCCGTTACCACCGAGCTGGCGGCGCTCGAGGCCGGGCGCGGGCCGCGGATCGCCGGGGACGGCGGTGCGGCCCCGCGGCTCGAGGGCCCGGCCACGGTGGCGTTCCGGGGCGTCGCGGCCGATGCGGGCGGCCGGCGCATCGCCTTCCCCGACTTCGACCTGCCGGCGGGCGGCACGCTGGCGCTGACCGGGGCGAGCGGAGCGGGCAAGTCGACCGCGCTCGCCCTGATCGCGGGGCTCGAGACCCCGGCGGAGGGGGCGATCCGGGTGGCGGGGCAGCCGCTCGGCCCGGCGACGGCGGACGGCTGGCGGGCGCGGATCGGGTGGCTGCCGCAGGCACCGCATTTCCTGGCCGCCAGCCTGCGGCGCAACCTCGCGCCGGGGCCGGTCCCGGCCGCCGAGATGGCCGAGGCGCTGCGCCTGGCGCAGGCCGGCGGCGTGGTGGCGCGCCTGCCGCGCGGGCTCGACGCCCGGCTGGGTGAAAGCGGGGCCGGGGTCTCGGGCGGCGAGGCGCGGCGGCTGCTTTTGGCGCGGGCCGCGCTGGGCCGGCCGGATCTGATCCTGGCCGACGAGCCGACGGCCGACCTCGACGACGAGACGGCCGAGGCGGTGGTCGAGGGGTTGCTGGCGCTTGTGGCCGGCGGCGCGGGCCTGATCGTGGCGACCCATGACGCAAGACTCGCGGCGCGCATGGATCAGCGGATCGTCATCGGGGGGGCGGGCTGATGCGGGCGCTGGGGGCGATCCTTGCCCTGATCTGGCGGGCCGAGCGGCGGGCGCTGTCCTACGGGATCGCGCTCTCGGCGGTGGTGCTGATGGCGGGCGCGGCGCTTCTGGGCCTGTCGGGCTGGTTCATCACCGCGACCGGGATCGCGGGCCTTCTGGGCATCGGCATCGATTTCGACGTGTTCCGCCCGTCCGCCGGGGTGCGGATGCTGGCTCTGGGCCGCACGGCGGCGCGCTACGGCGAGCGGCTGACCACCCATGACGCGGTGCTGCGGGCGCTGGCGGTGCTGCGCGGGGTGCTGCTGGCCCGTCTGCTGGCGCGGCCCTTCACCGCGCTTTCCCGGCTGCGGGGATCCGAGGCGCTGAACCGGCTGACCTCGGATGTCGATGCGCTGGACGGCGTGGCGCTGCGTCTGGCGATACCCCTGATCGCCGGGGCGATCACGCTGGCCGCGTCGCTGGCGGTGCTTAGCTGGCTGGTCGCCTGGCCGGTTGCGGCCTGGGCCACGGGGATGGTGGCGGCGGGGTCGGCCGGAGCCTTCGCCTGGCTCGCGCGAGCGGCGCGCCGGCCGTCGCGCCGGCAGGAGCGCGCGGCGCAGGCCCTGCGGATGCGCAGCATCGACCTGATGCGCGCCCAGCCCGACCTGGTGGTGACTGGCCGCCTGCACGCGCAGCGCGACGCGGTACTCATGGCCGAGGCGCGGCTGTCGCGGGCCAAGGCCGAGGCCGACCGTGCCGAGCGGCGCGCGGGGGCGGCGGTGACGGTTGCGGTGACGCTGGCGGCGGGCGGGGCGCTTGCCATCGGGTCGCTGCTGGCCGCCGCCGGCGCGATCGGGCCGGCGCAGGTCGCGCTTGGCTTCTTCGCCACCCTGGCGCTGGCCGAGACGACGGTGCCACTGCGCCGCGGCTTCGCCGAGCTTGGCCGGATGATCGACGCGGCGCGGCGGGTGGCGCCGCTCGCGGCGGAACCGCCCGCCGCCACCGCACCGGCCCACGCCCCGGCCCCCGTAGCGGGGGCGCCCGTGCTGGCGCTGGAGGGGCTGACCTTCCGGCCCGAGGGCGCCGAGGCGCCGATCGTCGCGGGCCTCGATCTGACCGTCGGCGCCGGCGAGGCCGTGGCGCTGACCGGGGCCAGCGGTGCGGGCAAGTCCACCGTCCTTGCGCTTGTGGCGGGGCTGATCCCGCCCACCGCCGGCGCGGTTCGGCTCTTCGGCCAGCCGCTTGCGCTCTGGCCCGAGGCGGAGCTGCGCGCGGCGGTCACGCTCCTGCCGCAGCGGTCCATCCTCATGCGCGGGTCCATCCGCGAGGCGCTCGACCTTGCCCGGCCGGGGCTGGACGACGCCGAGGCGCGGGCGGCGCTGGTGGCGGTGGCGCTGGACGCCGCGATCGACCGGATCGGCGGCCTTGCGGCGTCGCTCGGTGACGCCGGGTCGGGACTGTCGGGGGGCGAGGCGCGGCGGCTGGCGCTTGCGCGGGTGATCCTGCGCCGGCCGCGGCTTCTCCTTCTGGACGAGCCGACCGAGGGACTCGACGCGGAAACCGCACGGCGGGTACTCTCCGGGGTGCGGGCCTTCCTGCCCGAGGCGGCGATTCTCATCGCGTCGCACCGCGCGGCCGAACGGGCATTCTGCGACCGCCTGTGCTGGATCGGCTGAGACGCCGGCGGCGCACTGCGACACCATGACCGGCTGGAACCGCATCCGGTTTGATCCAGATCAAATGTACATTCACCAAATATATTAAAGAGCGTGCCAGTGTTATAAGATACCACGCCCATAGGGCGCACCAACGGAGACGAAAGATGGAGTTCGGCATCGTCGAGCTGTCACGCCTGCAATTCGCGATGACAGCGATGTATCATTTCCTCTTCGTGCCGCTCACGCTGGGTCTGTCGATCCTCGTGGCGATCATGGAGACGGTCTATGTGATGACCAACCGCCCGATCTGGCGGCAGATGACCAAGTTCTGGGGCACGCTGTTCGGGATCAACTTCGTGCTCGGGGTGGCCACCGGCATCACCATGGAATTCCAGTTCGGCATGAACTGGAGCTACTACAGCCACTACGTGGGCGACATCTTCGGCGCGCCGCTCGCCATCGAGGGGCTGATGGCCTTCTTCCTCGAGGCGACCTTCGTCGGGCTCTTCTTCTTCGGCTGGGACAAGCTGTCCAAGGTGCAGCACATGGTGGTGGCCTGGCTGGTCGCCATCGGGTCGAACTTCTCGGCGCTGTGGATCCTGATCGCCAACGGCTGGATGCAGAACCCGGTGGGGTCCGCCTTCAACCCGGTGACGATGCGGATGGAGATGACCGACTTCTACGCGGTACTCTTCAACCCGGTCGCGCAGGCCAAGTTCGTGCACACCGTGTCGGCCGGCTACGTGACCGCCGCGGTCTTCGTGCTGGGCGTCTCGGCCTGGTACATGCTGAAGGGCCGGCACATCGAGCTTGCCCGCCGGTCGATCGCGGTCGCCGCCTCGTTCGGGCTGGCCTCGGCGCTGTCGGTCGTGGTGCTGGGCGACGAGTCGGGCTATGACGTGTCGCACAACCAGAAAATGAAGCTCGCCGCGATCGAGGGCATGTGGGAGACCCAGCCCGCGCCCGCGTCCTTCACCCTGATCGGTTTCCCCGACCAGGAGGCGCGCGAGACGCATTTCGCCATCCACATCCCGTGGGTGATGGGCCTGATCGGGACGCGGTCGCTGACCACCGAGATCCCGGGGATCGAGCAGCTGGTGGCCGAGGCGAAGGACCAGATCCGGTCCGGCATCCTCGCCTATGACGACCTGATGAAGATCCGCGAGGCCAAGGGCAACGTGCCGCCCGAGGTCAAGGCGAGCTTCGAGGAGAATTCCGCGAACCTCGGCTATGCATTCCTGCTCAAGCGCTACGTCGACGACCCGCGCCAGGCGACCGAGGAACAGATCGCCATGGCGGCCGAGGACACCGTGCCCACGGTCTGGCCGCTGTTCTGGGCGTTCCGGATCATGGTGGCGCTGGGCCTCAGCTTCATCGCGGTCATGGCCTATTTCTTCGTCGTCACCAACTGGAAGGGGATGCACTACCCGCGCTGGGCGCTGAAGGCGGCGGTCTGGATCATTCCGACGCCGTGGATCGCCGCCGAGATGGGCTGGTTCGTGGCCGAGTTCGGCCGTCAGCCCTGGACGGTGGACGGGGTGCTGCCGACCGCGCTTTCGGTGTCGCACCTGTCGGTGGGCGATCTGGCGATCACGCTGGCGGGCTTCGTCACCTTCTACTCGATCCTCTTCGTCATCGAGATGGGCCTGATGCTGAAATACATTCGCAAGGGCCCGTTCATGGACGTGGACGCGACCGAGGACTGGCAGGACCGCCACAAGCGGCGGCTGACCTGCATCGACCAACCCGTGACCATGCCGGCGGAGTGACAGGCCATGATCCTCTCTGAACTTCTGAGCTTCGACACGCTGCGCGTGATCTGGTGGCTGCTTCTGGGCGTTCTGCTGATCGGGTTCGCGCTGACCGACGGCTTCGACATGGGGGTGGGCGCGCTTCTGCCCTTCGTCGGGCGCACCGATGCCGAACGGCGCGTGGCCATCAACACCGTCGGCCCGGTCTGGGAAGGCAACCAGGTCTGGTTCATCCTGGGGGGCGGTGCGATCTTTGCCGCCTGGCCGCCGCTCTACGCGGTCAGCTTCTCGGGCTTCTACCTCGCCATGTTCACGGTGCTTGCCGCGCTGATCCTGCGGCCGGTGGCGTTCAAGTACCGGTCCAAGCGCGACAGCGCCGCCTGGCGCAACGGCTGGGACTGGGCGCTCTTCATTGGCGGCGCGGTGCCGGCGCTGATCTTCGGGGTCGCGGTCGGCAACGTGCTTCAGGGCGTGCCCTTCCACCTGACCGAGGATCTGATGCCGATGTATGACGGCACCTTCTTCGGCAAGTTCATCGGCCTTCTGAACCCCTTCGCGCTGCTGGCGGGCGTGGTGTCGCTGACCATGCTGCTGATGCACGGCGCGGCCTGGCTCTCGCTCAAGGCCGAGGGGCGGGTGGCGGCCCGGGCGCGGGCGATCGGGTCGGTGGCCGGGATCGTCGCGATCGCGGGCTATGCGTTGGCCGGCCTCTGGCTCGCCTTCGGCGGCATCGAGGGCTACCGGATCGTGGGCGCGGTGGTGACGGACGGCCCGTCGAACCCGCTCCTGTCCACGGTCGAGCGCACGCCGTCCTGGATGATGGCCTATGCCGAGCGGCCCTGGATCATCCTGGCGCCGGTCCTGGGCTTCATCGGCCTCGGGATGGCGGTGGCCGGCCTGCGCGCCGGGCGCGAGCTCTCGACGCTCGGCTGGTCGAAGATGGGCATCCTGGGGGTGATCTCGTCGGTCGGCCTGACCATGTTCCCGTTCATCCTGCCTTCGTCGAAGATGCCCGACGCCTCGCTGACGGTCTGGGATGCCTCGTCCTCGCATCTCACCCTGTTCGTGATGCTGGTCGTCACCCTGATCTTCTTGCCGCTGATCCTGCTCTACACCGCCTGGGTGTACAAGGTGCTCTGGGGCAAGGTGACCGAGGCCGACGTGGCCGAACACAGCGACAGCGTCTACTGAGGAGACTGACAGATGTGGTACTTTGCCTGGATGCTCGGCCTGCCGCTGGCGGCGATCCTCGCGGTCGTGAACGCGATGTGGCTCGAAATGGTCGATGACCGGATGATTGCGGGGGAAGAGCGCGACAACGCCTGACCCCCTGACCGGCCGGGGATCCCGCGTCCCTTCGGACCCGGCGAGCGCAAGGCCCGGCCCCATCGGGGCCGGGCCTCGTCGTGTCGGGGCGCGGCCCTACATCCAGTCGTCGCGCGCCAGCGCCAGATAGACCGAATCGCACCACTCGTCGCCCCATTGCAGGGTGCGGGGCGCGCGGCCCGTCTCTTCGAACCCGAGGACCGACAAAAGCGCGAGGCTGCGGCCGTTACGCGGGTCCACGTCGGCGGTCAGCCGGTCAAGGTCGGGGTGGGCGGCGAAGAGATGGGCGATGACGGCCGCCAGGGCCTCGCGCATCAGGCCCTGGCCCCAGAAGGCGGGGTGCAGGATGAAGCCGATCTCGGGCAGGCGCCAGGCGCCGGCCTTGCCGATCACGCGGCCGCCCATCGCGATCACGAAATCGTCCGCCTCGGGGCCGGCGTCGACCATCGAGTCGAGATAGGCCCGGGTCTCGTCCAGTGACCGGTGCGCCGGGCGCGACCAGTAGCGCATCGCCTCGGGCTCGGTCATCACCGCGTGCAGGTCGGCCAGATCGCGGGCTTCGGCGCGGCGCAGGACCAGGCGATGGGTCAGGATGACGGTCACGGCGCGGGCTTCAGATGCGTGATGCCGGTGGCCGCCGCCCGGGCCAGGCCGGGATCGAGCGACATCGGCACGTATTCCCCGCGGCGCCAGAGCGCCGACATGTCGTCGTAGTGGCGGCTGAGCGGATGGCCCGACTGGCCGGTCGAGATGATGAACACCGAACTGTCGGGGTCGGCGAAGTCGTAGACGCCCCGGTAGCCGGCCGCGTGCACGTCCATGAAGGGGTCGGGATCCTTGCCCGAGGTGAGCCCGCGGTTCAGGGTGAAATCGCCGCCCGAGACCGACTGGCGGATGTTCACGAACCACTTCAGCACCGGAACCTCGCCCAGAACCGGGTGATCCTGCGCGGCCTGATGGGCATCGCCCCAGCGCCAGCTTTCCACATCCCGTCCGTAGCGCTGGCTGAGCCACAGCAGCGCGTCGTCGAGGGCAAGCTGCGCGATCTCGTCGCAGGTCTCGACCGGGGCCGACTGCATCACGTCGCACCAGCGGCTGGCGCCGTCCACATTGCGGAACACCCGCTCGACGAAGAGCGGCTGGAGATGGGTGAACTCGTCGGCCAGCGGCCCGAGCTCGTCCCGGATCAGGCGGTTCTGGAGCGCCCGCATCCAGGCGGCGTAGATCAGCGGTTCCGGCAGGTGCTCGTTCATGTCGCCGTCCCACTTCGCCAGCAGTTCGAGCGCCCGCTGCCGCAGCCGTTCGGGCGTGCCCTCGGCCGCGGCCGGCCCGGTGAACCACAGGTTGGCCGCGACCAGCGGCAGAAGGCTGCGCGCCGCCGGTGAGACGGTGTCGAGCTGGGCCGCGATGAAGCTTTCGCGCGAATGGAACTCGCGTTCCTCCATCAGCCGGGTCCAGCGCTGGACCCGTTCGGTGTCGCCCCAGACATAGCTGACGTGGTTCGGAAACGGCCGGTCGACGAACTTGTTGTTGGTGTTGCCGACGATACCGCCCGAGGGGTTCAGGAACCGCGGGTTCTCGGCTGCGGGCAGGCGGCCCTGCCAGCGGTTCTCGGGCAGCCAGCCGGGACTCGGCATCCGGCCCTGAGTCTGGTGGCGGGGGTCGCGCCGGGGCTGGGCGCCGATCATCACCATCGCCACGCCGTCCTTGTCGGCCAGCGTGAGGTTCTGGGCGGGGGCGATGTAGAGGTCGGTCGCGGCCAGCGCCTCGGCGATCGAGTGCGCGCCCATCATGCGGATCGCCGCGGTCATCGAGGTGTCCGCCGGATCGAGCGCCGTCCACGAAAGCGACGCGACCGAGCCGCGCGGCGTGACCGAGGCAAGGTCGTAATGCGTGCCCGGCAGAACCGGGCCGTTCTCGGTCCAGCGCAGGGTCACGGTCACCGGGGCCGAATCCTTCACCTCGATGATCGACTGCCGGGTCTCGAACGGCTTCCAGCCTTCGGGCGTGCGGTAGCGCTGCGGGTCGGCCGGGTTGACCTCCTCGATGTGGATGTCCTGGTCGTCCAGATAGGCGGTGGTCAGCCCCCAGCCGACTTGGGCGTTACGCCCGGTCAGGATGGCGGGGATGCCGGGAATGGTTCCGCCGATGACGCCGCCCGACGACAGGTCGAGCCGGGCGAGATACCAGACCGAGGGCGCGGTCAGCCCGAGGTGCGGGTCGTTGGCCAGGAGCGAGCCGCCCGCCGCCGAGCGCGCGGGCGCGGCCGCCCAGGCGTTCGACGCGCCGGCGAAGTCCTGGCGCGGGAAGGGCGACAGCGGATCGTCGGGAAGGTTCAGCGCGGCAAAGGAGCGCGGCAGCGAAGGGAAGAGGCTGGCATAGGGCGGCAGCGCCGCGGTGCCGGGGCCGGGCACGTCGGGCAGCAGATCCTTCACCCAGTCGGGCGACAGGAGCGACACCCGCGCGCGCAGAACCTCGGATTCGAGCTGGCCGGTCAGCTGCAGGGCCATCAGCTTCAAGATCGCGAGCGAATCCGCGGGCTGCCAGTAGGCGAGCTCGTTCGAGAACAGGAAGAACTCGGGCGCGCCGCGGCCCCTGGCCTCGTCGTTGACCAGGCGGATCCAGGCGTTGACGCCAGCAGCATAGGCGTCGAGCGCGCGCCGCGTGGGTTCGTCCTGCGCCGCCACCGATCGGGAAGCGAGCCCGTAGAGATCGAGCCGGCGCATGATCTCGTCCACGGGCACGGTGCGCGCGCCGAACACCTCGGACAGCCGGCCCTGGACGGTGCGGCGCAGGATGTTCATCTGCCAGAGCCGGTCCTGGGCATGGGCGAAACCCAGCGCGTAGAAGACGTCCTCGTCGCTCTGGGCGAAGATATGCGGTACGTCGGCGGTGTCGCGCACGATCTCGACGGGCGCGTGCAGACCCGGCACGGCGAGGTCGGCGTCGTAGTCGGGCAGGGACCGCGAGGCGAAGAAATAGATCAGCCCCGCACCGATCACGATCAGCAGGAGGATGCCCGAGGCGATGCGGGCGAGCCAGCGGAACAGGGTAAGCATCGGGACAGGGCCTCGGGCGGAGCCGCATTGACGGCGGGGTCAAAGCGGGTAACTAGGATGAAACGCGCGGCGCGGCAATCACTCGGGGAGTTCGGTCATGGCAAAGGTTGCGTTTCTGGGGCTGGGCGTGATGGGCTTCCCGATGGCGGGCCATCTGGCCGCCAAGGGCCATGCGGTGACCGTCTACAACCGGACCGCGGCCCGGGCCGAGGCCTGGGTGGCCCGGCACGGCGGCCGGTCGGCCCCGACGCCCGCCGAGGCCGCGCGCGGCGCCGAGGCTGTCATGGTCTGCGTGGGCAACGACGACGACCTGCGGTCGGTCTGCCTTGGCCCCGACGGCGCCTTCGCCGCCATGGAGCCGGGGGCCGTCCTCGTCGATCACACCACGGTCTCGGCCCGGGTGACGCGCGAGCTGGCCGCCTTTGCCGAGGCGCAGGGATTCGGCTTCGTCGATGCGCCGGTGTCGGGCGGGCAGGCGGGGGCCGAGAACGGCGTGCTTTCGGTGATGTGCGGCGGGCGCGCCTCCGACTACGCGCGCGTCGAGCCGGTCATCGCCGCCTATGCCCGCATCTGCCGCAGGCTGGGCGACAGCGGCGCCGGGCAGCTTGCCAAGATGGTCAACCAGATCTGCATCGCGGGGCTGGTGCAGGGGCTGGCCGAGGGGCTGAACTTTGCCGAGCGCGCCGGACTCGACATCGAGGCGGTGGTCGAGGTGATCAGCCAGGGCGCCGCCGGCAGCTGGCAGATGCAGAACCGCCACAAGACCATGGCCGAGGGCCGCTTCGACTTCGGCTTTGCGGTGGACTGGATGCGCAAGGATCTGGGCATCTGCCTCGACGCCGCGAACGAGAATGGCGCGAGCCTGCCGGTCACGGCGCTGGTCGACCAGTTCTACAAGGAGGTGCAGGCGATGGGCGGCAACCGCTGGGACACCTCGAGCCTTATCGCCCGGCTGCGCCGCCGCTGACCGGAGGCGGGCCAAGGGGCAGGGGCGAGGGGCTGTCGGCCCCTCGCGCTCCCCGAGGATATTTGCGCCAGTGAGAGAGGGCCCGAGCCGTCTGGGCGCCCTGTGGGCGCCGGGTCAGGGGATGATGCGGGTGTATTTGGTGCCTTCGAGGGTGGCGCCCGCGATGAGGCCGGCCTGGCCGAAGACCAGCGCGATGACGGGGGCGAGCGTGGTCGTGGTGTCCACGCCGATGCTGCCGCCGCCGTCGGGAATGGCGTAGGTCGCGTCGGCGCCGACCGCCCATCCGTCCGAGCGGCGGAAATCGGCGAGCGCGGGCTCGGTCATGAAGAAGAGCGCGTGGGCATACTGCTGGGCGCCGATCTGGAAGCCGAAGCTCGCCTTGGTGGCCGAGTAGTAGTCCACGGTCACGTCGTTGATCCGCAGCGCGCCGCGCCCGTAGGCGCCGCCGAAGCCGAAGCCGGCCTCGGTGATGAGCGGCATGTAGAGCACGCCCACCGACTTGTTCATCAGGTCGCGCGTTCCCGGGTAGCGCTGGAGCAGGTAGTCGCGGGTCGCGTCGACGCGCGCGTCGATGGTGGCGCCGCCGGAACTGCCGATGCCGTTGCCGCAGGCCGAGAGGCCCAGGGCCGCGCCGCCCGTGATGATGAGTCCCCGCCGGGAGATGCCTGCCATGGTTCTGCTCCGCTGCTGCGTCCGCCTTGGATGGCGGATCTCATACCATCTATAGGGCAGTCGGGCCGCCCTGTCATCAGGTGTTGTGGCCGCCGCCCCGTCTGTCACGCGGGAAGCCGCCGGTGTCCGCAAGGGCCGCGGACGGAGGGCGCGCGCCCTCCGCCGGGAGGTCAGAAGCCGGCCTTGATCTTCTCGAATTCGGCGAGCTGCTTTTCACGCAGCGCGATCGAGTTCGGGGTCTGGGCGAGAACCGGGCCCTTGAGCGGGGTGAGGCCCGCGGTCTCGAGCTCCTCGGGCGCGATCAGCGCCATGCCCTTGGGGTTGGTGTGGCCGTAGCCGATCGCCTCGACCAGCGCCGGCGCCGCCTCGGGGCGCAGCCACGAGTTGATGAAGTCGTAGGCCTTGTCTTCCTTGCCGGGGCCGTCCTTCAGGTTGACGAAGCCGCAGAACCAGCTCGAGGCGCCTTCCTTGGCGTCGCGCTGGAAGCCCACCGGATAGTTGTCCTGGCGCAGGTAGTTGACGCCGTCGTTCCAGGACCAGGCCACCAGCACCTCGCCCGAGGCCATGATCTGCGCCTGCTCCGACGGGTCGGCCCAGTAGCTGCGGACGTTCTTGTGCGCCTTGCGCAGCCAGTCGGCGGCGGCGGCGAACTGCTCGTCGGTGATGTTGGTCCAGTCGGTCACGCCTGTGGCGAGGTAGGCAAGCGCCCAGACGTCGTCCGACGAGTTCGGCAGCGAGGTGCGGCCCTCGTATTTGGGGTTGAGGAAGACATCGAGCGAGGCCACGTCCTCGGCCGGGACTTCCTTGTCGTTGTAGGCGATGGCGGTCACGCCCCAGTCGGTGGGGATGTACCAGACGCCGCCGTCATCCTGGAACACCTTGGAATTGAGGTATTTCGGATCGAGATCGGCGAAGGCGGGGATCTTCGAGACGTCCCAGGGCTCGATCAGGCCGGCCTCGCGGTATTTCTCGACCATCTGCGAGCAGGGGTGGGCGACATCGGCCTTGAAGCCCGAGGCGAGCTTCTGGAACGCCTCGTCGTCATCCCCGTAGAAGGCGTAGGTCGGGCCGTCGCCGTATTTCTTGGTGTATTCCTCGAAGAGGCCCGGAACTTCGAATCCGGCCCAGTCGAACACCAGAAGTTCGGGATCGGCGGCACGGGCCGCGGCCGTCAGGGTCAGGCCGGCTGCCGTGGCGAGCAGGAGGGCATTGAGTTTCATCGTGATCCTTCGGATTGGAGTGGTCACCGGGGGCCGAGGCTAGACCAGCCCATCCATTCCAACAAGCCTATGTTTGGCCGTGAGCCGCCCTGGGGGCCAATTGTGAAGGCCACCGGTCAACGCCTAGGCCTGCGCGCCAATTTTCCCGCCCGGCGAGGGGGTTGACCTTGGCGGCCCGCGGGTGCCTGATCGGCGCCGACCGGAGGGAGAGGGGAGGGCGCGATGCGGGCACTCGTGGTGCGCAGGGACGAGGCGGCGGGAACCACCACCGCGGCCGTCGAGGAGATCGACGAGTCGGCCCTTCCCGAGGGCGATGTGACCGTTGCGGTCGAGCATTCGACGCTGAACTACAAGGACGGCCTGTGCCTGGGGTCGGGGGGCGGGCTGGTGCGCGCCTGGCCGCATGTGCCGGGCATCGATTTCGCCGGGCGGGTCGTGGACTCGGCGCATCCTGCCTGGCGGGCGGGCGACCGGGTGATCCTGACCGGCTGGCGGGTCGGGGAAAGCCGGTGGGGCGGCTATGCCGAGCGGGCGCGGGTGAAGGGCGACTGGCTGGTGGCGATGCCCGAGGGCATGACCACGCGGCAGGCGATGGCCGTGGGCACGGCCGGGCTCACCGCGATGCTGGCGATCCAGGCGCTGGAGGACCATGGGCTGCGGCCCGAGGCGGGCGAGGTCCTGGTCACCGGGGCCGCCGGCGGCGTCGGATCGGTCGCGGTGGCGATCCTTGCGCAGCTGGGCTACCGGGTCGCGGCGGTCACCGGGCGCGAGGCGCAGGCGGGCTATCTGCGCGACCTCGGCGCGGCCGAGATCCTGCCGCGGGCCGATTTCGCCGAGATCACGCGCAAGCCCCTCGAAAGCGAACGCTGGGCCGGCTGCGTCGATGCGGTGGCCGGCGTGATGCTCGGCCGGGTGCTGAAGCAGATGAAATACGGGGCGTCGGTCGCGGCCGTGGGCCTCGCCGGGGGGGCGGCGATCGACGGCGCGCTCATCACGCCCTTCATCCTGAGGGGGGTGAACCTTCTGGGGATCGACAGCGTGATGCGGCCCCTCGCCGACCGCGAGCGCGCCTGGGCGCGCATCGCCCGCGACCTTCCGATGGACCGGCTCGAGTCGATGGTGGTGCCCGCGGGGCTCTCCGATCTGCCGCGGCTCGGGGCCGCGATCCTCAAGGGCGAGGTCCGCGGCCGGGTGGTCGTGGACGTGACCGCCTGACCGCCACCACGGAGTCGAGCATGACCGATCTGGATGTGGAGTTCGCCCGGGCGCAGTTCCCGGCCTTCTCGGTGCCGGCCCTGGCCGGACAGGCGTTCTTCGAGAACGCCGGCGGATCCTACGCCTGCGGGCCGGTCATCGACCGGCTGACGCGGTTCTACCGCGAGCGCAAGGTTCAGCCCTATGCGCCTTACGCCGCCGCGCAGGCCGGGGGCGCCGAGATGGATGAGGCCCGCGCCCGGCTCGCCGCCATGATGGGGGTCGAGACCGACGAGGTGAGCTTCGGTCCCTCGACCAGCGCCAACACCTATGTGCTGGCGCAGGCCCTCCTGCGCGGGCTCGAGCCCGGGGCGGCCATCGTGGTGACGAACCAGGACCACGAGGCCAACACGGGCGTGTGGCGGCGGCTGGGTGACGAAGGCGTCGAGGTGCGCGAATGGCGCATCGACCCGGAGACGGGCCATCTCGATCCCGAGGAGCTGAAGCCGCTTCTGGCGGACGGACGGGTCCGGCTGGTGTGTTTCCCGCATTGCTCGAACGTCGTGGCCGAGATCAACCCGGTGGCCGAGATCGTGGCGCTGGCGCACGCGGCGGGGGCCTTCGCCTGCGTGGACGGCGTGAGCTACGCCCCGCACGGGCTGCCGGACGTGGGCGCGCTCGGGGCCGATGTCTATCTCTTCTCGGCCTACAAGGTCTACGGGCCGCATCAGGGCGTCATGGTGATCCGGCGCGAGCTGGGAGAGAAGCTCCCGAACCAGGGCCACTGGTTCAACGGCGGCACGCTTTACAAGCGGTTCACCCCCGCCGGCCCCGATCACGCGCAGATCGCGGCCTGCGCCGGGATCGCCGACTACTTCGACCGTCTGCACGACCACCATTTCGGCGCGGGCGCCGATGCGCGCGAACGGGCGGCGCGGGTGCACGACCTGATGCGCGCCCACGAGGTGCGGCTTTTGCAGCCGCTGCTCGACCGTCTGGCGGCGCGCAACGATGTCCGCCTGATCGGGCCGCGCGATGCGGCGCGCCGCGCGCCCACGGTGGCGGTGGCGCTCGACCGCCCGGCCGAGCCGGTCTCGGCGGCGCTGGTGCGCGAGGGGATCAACTGCTGGGCCGGGGATTTCTACGCGGTGCGTCCGCTGACCGCGATGGGGGTGGACCTCGACAGGGGCGTGCTGCGGCTCTCGTTCGTCCATTACACGACCGAGGCCGAGGTCGCGCGGCTGATCGACGCCCTCGACCGGGTGCTGTGATCCGCTGGCCGGCCGCTGCGTATTCGCTGCATGACCGACACTCCGATCCTGCTCTGGGTTCGCCGCGACCTGCGGCTTGCCGACAACCCGGCCCTGGACGCGGCCGCCGCGACCGGGCGGCCGGTCATTCCGGTCGCGATTCATGACGAGGCCGCCGGGGCGCTGGGCGCGGCGGCGGCGTGGCGGCTGGGCGAGGGGCTTGCGGCCTTCGATGCGCGGCTGCGCACCGTCGGCAGCCGCCTGATCCTGCGCCGGGGCCCGGCGGGCGCGGTGCTGGACGCGCTGCTGGCCGAGACCGGGGCCAGCGCGGTCTTCTGGAGCCGGGGCTATGATCCGGCCTTCCATGGTCGGGACTCGGCGATCAAGGCCGCCTTGCGCGGCCGCGGCATCGAGGCGCGCAGCTTCCCGGGGCATCTTCTCTTCGAGCCCTGGTCGGTCGAGACGGGGGAGGGCGGTCCCTACCGGGTCTATTCGCCGTTCTGGCGGGCGGTGAAGGACCGGCCCGTCGCGCCCTCGCTGCCCGCGCCGCGCCGTCTCGCGGCTCCGGCCGCCTGGCCAGCCTCCGACCGTCTCGAGGACTGGCGGCTCGGCGCGCGGATGCGCCGGGGGGCGGCCGTCGTCGCGCGCCATGCGCAGGTGGGCGAGGCCGCGGCCGAGGCGCGGCTCGCGCGGTTCCTCGCCGAGGCCGTGGACGACTATCGCGCGGCGCGGGACTTTCCGACCCGCCCGGCGACCTCGGGCCTGTCCGAGAACCTGACCTGGGGCGAGATCTCGCCCCGGACGGTCTGGCATGCGGCGCAGGGGGCGGCCGCGGCCGGCGCTAGGGGGGCCGAGCACTTTCTCAAGGAGCTCGTCTGGCGCGAATTCGCCTGGCACCTCCTGCACCATTTCCCCGACCTGCCGCGCGCCAACTGGCGGCCGGAATGGGACGGCTTCCCCTGGCGGGGCGACAGCGCCGAGGCCGAAGCCTGGCGGCGCGGCCTGACCGGCGAGCCCTTCGTCGATGCCGGCATGCGGCAGATGTATGTGACCGGCACGATGCACAACCGGCTGCGGATGATCGTGGCCTCCTATCTGACCAAGCACCTGCTGACCGACTGGCGGGTAGGCCTAAGCTGGTTCGAGGATTGCCTCACCGACTGGGATCCGGCCTCGAACGCGATGGGCTGGCAGTGGGTGGCCGGGTCTGGGCCGGACGCCGCGCCCTATTTCCGCGTCTTCAACCCGGCCGGGCAGGCCGAGAGGTTCGATCCAGACGGCCGGTTCCGCCGCGCCTGGATCGCCGAGGGTCAGCGCAACCCGCCAGAGACGGCGCGGTCCTTCTTCGAGGCGGTCCCCCGGTCCTGGGGGCTGGCGCCGGACCGTCCCTATCCGGCCCCGCTGGTCGATCTGGCCGAGGGGCGCGACCGGGCGCTTGCGGCCTGGCAACAGGCGCGCTGAACGCTCCAGCCCGCAGCCGCGGTGCCCCCTTGCGCGACCGGCGCGGCGCGTGGAAACTGCACGCCGATGTGCGGTCCCAGCGAAAGGTCATCCGGTTCATGCCCACAGCCGCCAAGCTCTTCGCCGCTCTGGCCCTGGCCGCGGTCTGTTACCTGACGGCCGAGGTGATCCGCCCCTACCTGCCGCCCGGCACGCAGGCGCGAGCCTTCGCGCCGCTCTCGGGCCTGATCGGGCTTCTGGCGGGCTGGCGTATCATCGGGCCCGACATGGGCCGCGGCATGGTGCCGGCCTTCTTCGCGGGGCTGCGGGCGGCGCTGTTCGTCGCCGTGGCGGGGCTGCTGATCTTCTCGACCATCGTCATGGTGCACCTGTCGTGGCGGGGCACCTACGACGGGCCGTTCGACGCGGTGCTGGGCATCGTCGATCTGGCGATCGGCTTCATCCCGGCTCTGGTCAAGCCGGACGTGCTGGCGGCGCTCGTGATCGGATCGGGCCTGTCGGGCGTGTTCGCGGAATGGGCCGCGCGGCGCTGGACCTGATGGCCGATTTCTTCTTCTGGGGCACGCTGCGCCACCCGCCGCTCCTGTCGGCGGTCCTGGGGCGCCCGGCCGACGCGGTCGAGGCGATCTGGCCGGGCCATGAAAGCCGCCAGGTCGAGGGGGCCTCGTTCCCGATGATCGTGGAAGGCGGCGAAGGCGCCGCGGGCGTGCTGGTGGCCGGCCTCGGCGCGGACGACCTTGCGCGGATCGCCTTCTACACCGGCGGCTTCGGCGCGGAGTCGCGCGACATCACCGTGATGACCGGGGCCGGGGCCCGCCGGGCGCTGGCGCAGGTCCCTGACATGACCGGGCTCCGACCCGGTCCGCGCTGGGACTTCGCCGCCTGGGCCGAGCAATGGGGCGAGGCGGTCGTGGCCACGGCGCAGGACATGCTGCGGCTTTATGGCCAGCGCGATCCCGGCGAGGTGCGGGCCCGCTATCCGATGATGCTGGTGCGCGGCGCCTCCTCGGTGCGGGCGCGGGACCGCGGCGCCCCTCCGGGCCTGCCGGCCGCCGCCGCCGCCGGATGGGGCGGGCGCACCGTGGAGGAGATCGACCGGCGGCAGGCCTACGCGTCCTATTTCGCGGTCGAGGAATACGACCTGCGCTTCCGCCGCTTCGACGGCGCGATGAGCGCGCCGGTCACGCGGGCGGTGTTCATCTCGGGCGACGCGACGGTGGTGCTGCCCTACGACCCGGTGCGCGACCGGGTGCTGGTGATCGAGCAGTTCCGGTCGGGGCCCTTCGCGCGCGGCGACCGCCATCCCTGGCTGATCGAGGCGGTGGCCGGGCGGATCGATCCGGGCGAGACGCCCGAGGCGGCGGCGCTGCGCGAGGCGCGCGAGGAGGCGGGGCTCGACCTGCGGGCGCTGGTTCCCGCGGGCGCCTACTATCCCTCGCCCGCGGCCAAGGGCGAGTATCTCTACACCTTCGTCGGTCTCGCCGATCTGCCCGACGAGGCGGCCCGTCTGGCCGGTGTCGCCGGGGAGGACGAGGACATCCGCGGCCATCTGATGGACTTCGCCGACCTGATGGCGCTGGTGGACGGGGGCGGGGCCGACAACGCGCCTCTGATCGTTCTGGCCGGCTGGCTCGCCCGCCATCGCGACCGTCTGCGCGCGACGGCGTGACCGGGCTCTGCCGGGGCTGGGGGACGCGCGGGGCTTGAGGTCCGCCGGACCCCGGCCTACCAATGACGCACCGTCCCGAAGGAGACCGCCATGTCCATCCGACCCGATCTGGCCGCCGCCGTGGGCAACACGCCCCTCATCCGGCTGCGCAAGGCGAGCGAGCTTACCGGCTGCGAGATCCTCGGCAAGGCCGAGTTCCTGAATCCCGGCCAGTCGATCAAGGACCGAGCGGCGCTGTTCATCATCCGCGACGCGGTCGCGCGCGGCGCGCTGCGGCCCGGCGGAACGATCGTCGAGGGTACCGCGGGCAACACCGGGATCGGGCTGGCGCTGGTCGGGGCCTCGATGGGGTTCCGCACGGTGATCGTCATCCCCGAGACGCAGAGCCAGGAAAAGAAGGACATGCTGCGGCTCGCCGGGGCCGAGCTGGTTCAGGTGCCGGCCGCACCCTATTCAAATCCGAACAATTACGTCCGGTATTCCGGTAGGCTTGCCGAAGAGCTTGCAAAAATCGAACCAAACGGCGCGATCTGGGCGAACCAGTTCGACAACACGGCGAACCGGCGTGCCCATATCGAGACCACCGGTCCCGAGATCTGGGAACAGACCGGCGGCCGCGTGGACGGGGTGATCTGCTCAGTCGGTTCCGGAGGCACGCTGGGCGGCCTCGCGCTGTCGCTCCAGCCGCGCGGGGTCAAGGTGGCGCTGGCCGATCCCGACGGGGCGGCGCTCTACAGCTACTACACAACCGGCGTGCTCAAGTCCGAAGGCTCGTCGATCACCGAGGGCATCGGGCAGGGGCGCATCACCGCCAATCTCGAGGGCATCCGCCCCGACATGGCCTACCGCATCCCGGACGGCGAGGCGCTGCCGATCATCTTCGACCTGCTGGCCGAAGAGGGACTCTGCCTCGGCGGGTCCTCGGGCATCAACGTCGCCGGGGCGATCCGGATGGCGCATGACATGGGCCCGGGGCACACGATCGTGACCGTGCTGTGCGACTACGGCACCCGCTACCAGTCCAAGCTCTTCAACCCCGCGTTCCTGCGCGCCAAGGGCCTGCCGGTTCCCGACTGGATGGATCGCGCGCCGCGGCCGCTGCCGGATGTCTTCGTCGCATGAGCCTCTTCAAGCGCCTTCTCCTGATCCTGATGCTGGCGGCGGCGGGCGGCGCGCTCGCCCCGCTTGCGCCGGCGATGGCGCAGCAGCAGCCGGCGACCACGCCGGACTATGCGCGGTGGGAGCAGGACGCCACCCGCGCCGAGACCACGCTCGAGGCCGATCGGGCCTCGTCGCTGGCTCTCGAGCAGCTGCGCGCGCAGATCGTGGACTGGCGGACCCGGTTCGCCGCCGCGCAGAGCGCCAACGCCAAGCGCATCGAGACGCTGAACAGCCAGATCGCGGCGCTTGGCCCGGTGCCGGACCCGAGCCAGCCCGAGGCGGACGAGATCGCCCAGCGCCGCAACGATCTGAACAGCCAGCTCGCGGCGCTGAAGGCGCCCGGGCTGACCGCGGACGAGGCCTACCGGCGGGCCGACGGCATCATCCGCCAGATCGACGCGGTGATCCGCGAACGGCAGGCCGACGCGCTGCTGCGCCTGTCGCCGACGCCGCTGAACCCGGCCAACTGGCCGGCCGGCTGGGCGGTCCTGACCGAGGGGATGCGCACGCTCTGGGCCGAGACGACCGGGGCCTGGCAGAACCCGGCGCGGCGGACCGAGCTGCGCAACAACCTGCCGATCATTCTGCTCTATCTGCTCCTGGCCGGGCTGCTCGTGCTGCGCGGACCGGGGTTCATGGAGCGCCTGACCGAGCGGCTCCAGCGCGGAAAGTCGCTCCGGGTCAGCCGCCTGGCCGCCTCGGCCGTGTCGCTCGGACAGATCCTCGTGCCGTTCCTCGGCCTGATCCTTCTCGTGGCGGCGATCCAGTCCAGCGGGATGACCGGGCTGCGCAGCGGGGCGCTGATCCTGTCGCTGCCGGTCGCGGGCTTTGCCTTCTTTTCGGCGCGCTGGCTGGGCGCGTCGCTCTTCTCGACCTTCGAGCACGATCCCGGGTCGCGGCTGACCGACCGCCCGCGCGAGGGACGCATCCACGTGCTGGCGCTCGGGCTGGTCACGGCCCTCGAGATCATCCGGCGCGCCTACATCACCGATGTCCGGCCGCCGCTGTCGATGGCCGCGCAGGCGGTCTGGGCCGCGCCGCTGGTCTGCATCGCGGCGGTCTTTCTCTTCCGGCTGGGCACGCTTCTGCGCCGCGCGCGCGAACCTGCGTCGGCGTCCGAATTGCAGGAGCGGCAATTCCGGGCCCGCATGGTCGCGCTTCTCGGCCTGGCGCTTCAGCTGGTGTCGGTGCTTGGCCCGCTGCTCGCGCTCGTCGGCTACGTCGCCGCCGCGAACGCCCTGGTCTGGCCGTCGGTCTGGTCCCTGGCGCTGATTGGGCTGCTGATCCTGCTCCAGCGTTTCGGGACCGACATCTATCAGGCCGCGACCGGCGGGGCCGAGGAGCAGCGCGAGGCCCTGATCCCGGTGCTGCTCGGCATAGTCCTCATCCTGGCGTCGCTGCCGGTCTTCGCGCTGCTCTGGGGCGCGCGCACCGCCGACCTGTCGGAGGTCTGGACCCAGTTCCTTCAGGGCATCTCGGTCGGCGGCACGCGGCTGTCGCCGTCGGTGATCCTGGTGTTCCTCGCGGTCTTCGCGATCGGCTACATCGTCACGCGGCTGATCCAGGGCACGCTCCGGTCCACGGTCCTGCCCCGCACGCGGCTCGACAAGGGCGTCCAGAACGCGCTCGGCGCCGGCGTCGGCTATTTCGGCGTCGTGGTCTCGGCGCTGGCCGCGGTGACCGCGGCCGGCATCAACCTGTCGTCGCTCGCCATCGTCATCGGTGCGCTGTCGGTGGGCATCGGGCTTGGCCTTCAGAACATCGTGCAGAACTTCGTCTCCGGGATCATCCTGCTGATCGAGCGCCCGATTTCGGAAGGGGACATGATCCAGGTCGGCACCCAGACCGGCATCGTCCGGGCGATCTCGGTCCGCTCGACCCGGATCGAGACCTTCGACCGCACCGACGTGATCGTGCCGAACTCGGATCTCGTCTCGGGCGTGGTGACCAACCTCACCCGCCAGAACCTGCACGGCCGGCTGATCCTGCCGGTGGGGGTTGCCTACGGCAGCGACACGCGCAAGGTCGAGGCGATCCTGCATCAGATCGCCGAGGCCCATCCGATCGTGATGGTGAACCCGCCGCCGGCCGTCTTCTTCATCGGCTTCGGCGCCGATTCCCTGAACTTCGAGATCCGGGTGATCCTCAGTGACGTCAACATGAAGATGACCGTCGCCTCGGAGATGAACCACCAGATCTATGAACGCCTCTCCGCCGAAGGGATCGAGATTCCCTTCGCGCAGCGCGACATCTGGCTGCGCAATCCCGAGGTTCTCTTCGACGATCGCCGCAGACCGGCGCGCGGCACCGCCGCGCCCGCGCCGCGCAGCTGGGACGAACCCGAGGCGCCCGCGGCCTCCGGGGCGCCGCGCCCGCCGCCGTCCGCCGAACTGACCCGGCCGGTCAACAACGACCCGAGCGAAGAGGATCCCACGACGTGAGTGCGCCCTTCTCCCCCCGCCTGCTCTTCCGCGAGGACGCTTACCGGCGCGAGGCGCCGGGGCGCGTCATGGCGCACACACCCGAGGGAGGTCTCGTGGTCGATACGCCGCTCTTCTATCCGACCGGCGGTGGCCAGCCGGGCGACGGCGGCGTGCTGGCCTGGGACGGCGGCGAGATTGCCATCGCGACCGCCGTCAAGGGCGAGGGCGGGGCGGTGGTGCTGGTGCCGGCGGAGCCCTCGGCCCTGCCGCGGCCGGGGGCTGCGGTGCGCCAGACGCTGGACTGGGCCCGGCGCTACGCCCACATGCGCGTCCACACCGCGCTGCACCTCCTGTCGGTGGTGATCCCGCTGCCGGTCACCGGCGGGCAGATCGGGGCGGGACGCGGGCGGCTCGATTTCGACATGCCGCACGCGCCGGCGAACGTGGTCGAACTGGAAGAGCGGTTGAACGCGCTGGTGGCCGCGGATCTTCCGGTCAGCGAGGACTGGATCACCGACGAGGACCTCGCCGCATCGCCGGGCCTGGTCAAGACCATGTCGGTGGCGCCGCCGACCGGGCAGGGCCGGGTGCGGCTGATCCGCATCGGTGCGGGGGCGGAGCAGGTCGATTTGCAGCCCTGCGGCGGCACGCATGTTGCCCGGACCGGCGAGATCGGGCGGATCAGCCTGGGCAAGATCGAGAAGAAGGGACGCCAGAACCGCCGCGTGAGCCTGATCCTTTGCGATTGACGCCGCCGCTTGCCGCAGCGCAGAACAGCGCTAGGTGGCGGGTCTGGTTTCAAAGGTGAACCGGTCATGGCAGCGGCGGCAGAGGTTGACGGGGACGACACCGGTGCCGAGGAGGCGCCCCCGGACCACCAGCGATCGGGCGTCGCGGCGCTCACGCTGGGCGCGCTCGGCATCGTCTACGGCGACATCGGCACCAGCCCGATCTACGCCCTGCGCGAGGCGCTGGCGCCGGTCGCGGCCGACGGCCTGGCGCGCAGCGAGGTGCTCGGCGTCATCTCGCTGCTGATCTGGACGCTGTTCCTGATCGTCACGGCCAAATACGTCATGATCCTCCTGCGGGCCGACAACCAGGGCGAAGGCGGTGTCCTGTCGCTTTACGGGCTGGTGCGGCTGGCGATCGGGCACCGGTCGCGGGTCGTCCTGGGGCTGGCGATGGCGGGGGCGGCGCTCTTCTTCGGCGACGCCGCGATCACGCCCGCCATTTCGGTCCTGTCCGCCGTCGAGGGGCTTGAACAGATCACGCCCTCGCTGGCCCCGCTGGTGATCCCGATCACGCTGGCCATCCTCGGGGCGCTTTTCATCGTGCAGCGGCAGGGCACACAGGCGGTGTCCTTCGCCTTCGGCCCGGTCATGGCGCTGTGGTTTGCCACGCTGGCCGGGGCAGGGGCGGTGCAGATCGCGACCGAGCCGGGGGTGCTCCTGGCCTTCAACCCCTATTTCGGGGTGCAGTTCCTGACCTCGCACCGGGGGCTGGCCTTCGTGGTGATGGGGGCGGTCTTCCTGGCTGTGACCGGGGCCGAGGCGCTCTATGCCGACCTCGGCCATTTCGGCAAGCGGCCGATCCGCGTCGCCTGGTTCTGGATGGTGTTCCCCGCGCTGGTGGTCAACTATCTGGGGCAGGGCGCCCTTGTGCTGCACCACCCCGAGGCGATCGAGAACCCGTTCTTCCACCTGGTCTCCGCCGATGTCCTGCCTTTCCTCGTCGCGCTCGCGGGCCTCGCCACGGTCATCGCGTCGCAGGCGGTGATCTCTGGGGCGTTCTCGATGACTCGCGCGGCGATCCAGCTGGGGTTCCTGCCGCGCTTTGCCATCATCCACACCTCGCAGCGCGAGGCAGGGCAGATCTACATCCCGGCGATGAACTGGCTTCTGCTGGTGGCGGTGGTCGGGCTGGTGCTGGCCTTCGGGTCGTCGGCCGCGCTTGCCTCGGCCTACGGCATCGCGGTGACCGGCACCATGGTCGTCACCACCGCGCTCGCCGCGGTCTATGCGCGGCTTGGCTGGCGCCTGCCGGTCGGGGTGATCGCGCCGGTCACCGCCGTCTTCCTCGTGGTCGAGGGCGCGTTCCTATCCGCGAACCTTCTCAAGCTTCTGGACGGCGGCTACATGCCCGTGGGCGCCGCGCTGCTGATCGGGCTTCTCATGTTCGCCTGGTGGCGGGGCACCCAGCTTGCGAACGAGCGGATGCGGCGCGACATGGTCCGCCTTGACAGTTTCGTCCGCTCGATGGGGCATTCCTCGGTGCATGTGGCGAAGGGCACGGCCTTCTTCCTGACCTCGGACCCCGTGGCGGTGCCGCCGGCGCTTCTGCACAACCTGCGCCACAACCAGGTCCTGCACGACCAGACGGTGATCCTGACCGTCGAGATCCTGCGCGTCCCGCATGTGGCTGCCGCCGAGCGGGCCGAATACGAGGCGCTCGGGGGGCATTTCGCGCGCCTCAAGCTGCGCTTCGGCTTCATGGACACGCCGAACCTGACGCGGGCTCTGGGGCTGGCGCGCCGGACCGGGCTTCGCTTCGACATCATGACGACGACGTTCTTCCTCGGCCGCCGCAAGGTGCTGCCCGGGTCGCGGCGCGGGGTCGGGCGACTGCTCGACCGAATCTTCATCCAGATGTCGCGGTTCGCCGCCGATCCGAGCGACTATTACCACCTGCCGCGCGACCGGGTGGTCGAGCTTGGAACGCGGCTCGCCCTCTGACGTCCGCGGGCGGCGCCGTTCCCCCCTTGCGCCGGGCCTTCGCCGGGTAGTAGACAGCCGCGCACGGACAGTTGGCCGAGTGGTCGAAGGCGCACGCCTGGAAAGTGTGTAGGCGGGGAACCGTCTCGAGGGTTCGAATCCCTCACTGTCCGCCACTTG
Source organism: Pseudomonadota bacterium (assembly GCA_049324535.1). Classification (GTDB taxonomy): domain Bacteria; phylum Pseudomonadota; class Alphaproteobacteria; order Rhodobacterales; family Rhodobacteraceae; genus JBMOOG01. Next base: position 129,317 of record JBMOOG010000009.1, read on the forward strand.
CCCTCGCGAAAGCGTTCTCCCGATCCGGCGGCGGCGGGATTTTTCCGTTGTTTTCGAGGGTTATGCGGGAGGGGCTGTTAACCGGCCCACGTCTCGAAGGACGCACACGCGTTCTCTCCGGGCCGATATTCTCCGGACCTGTTAACCGCCGCGCTTCCGGTGAACAGCTTAAAGTCATTGCTTTAAAGTGATCTTTCGAAGTCCGTGATGCACGCGATTTGGAAAATCCATCTGGATGGCGGATGGAACAGAGATCGAACGCCGTCCGTTGCGCAGCGGTTCGGCTGCAGCTGGGACCAATCTCACCCCAGCCGCTGTTCGTGCTTTGTGCTGTGTCAGCCGCGTGTTACCGTTGTGAAAAAGTGTGAGGCGAGCAGTTGGCCCAGAAGTCAGACATCGAATGGACGGACGCGACGTGGAACCCGGTGACGGGCTGCACCAAGGTCGGTCTCGGTTGTGACAACTGCTACGCCGAGCGGTTCGCAGAGCGCTGGCGTGGACTCCCTGGACACCCCTACGAGCAGGGGTTTGACCTGACACTCTGGCCGTCGAGGCTGAAGCAGCCCGTGCTCTGGAAAAAGCCGCGGATGATCTTCGTGAACTCGATGAGCGACCTCTTCCACAAGGACATCGACCATACATTCATCGACGCGGTGTTCGACGCTATGGAGCTGGCGGACTGGCACGTATACCAGGTGCTGACCAAGCGCAGCTCGCTCATGCGCAACTACGTTCGGAAGCGGTATGATGGAGGGCCGGTCCCTCGGCACATCTGGCTCGGCGTTTCTGTCGAGGACGCCGCGCATGCGAGCCGGATCGAGCACCTCAAGCAGATCAATTCCGACGCGCGCTTCATCTCGTTCGAGCCGCTGCTCGGACCGGTCGGGGATGTCGATCTGCAGGGCGTCGCTTGGGCCATCGTCGGGGGGGAGAGCGGGCCCCGGGCTCGGCCCATGGACGAAAGCTGGGCCCGCCAGATCCGGGACATCTGCGAACGTGACGACGTCGCTTTCTTCTTCAAACAGTGGGGTGGCGCCCGTCCGAAGTCGGGGGGGCGTCTGCTCGATGGTGAGGAATGGAACGGCTTTCCGTGGCAAATCGTCCCGAAGCCGATCCTCGATCAGATTTCAGCGTGAACCATTTCGCACGGAGTACCGCCATCATTGAAGAAATCGCATGTTGAAAATACGGTTGGCCCGTGGGCTCGACAAAAGCTCGATGGCCTCGAGGCATATCTTCACGCTTACACCATTGCGCTGAAGAAACAGTCCTTCGAACTGGTCTACGTCGACGCATTCGCTGGGGCGGGACGGTCAAGAATCCGCGAGGCCTGGGCCGGTGCTGATGACGAAGACCTTCAGCTTCTTGATGACGAGTTCGTACGGTCCGAGGAGCAGTTCATCGAAGGCTCCCCGCATCGAGCCCTCGCCCTCGAACACCCCTTCACCCAATACCATTTCTTTGACGCAGATGCGGGGCGCGCGGCCCTTCTCGAGGGCCTGAGGGCCGAGTACCCGGCTCGAAAGATCAGCGTTCAGGTTGGCGACGCGAACGAATTGATCCAAAAGCTGGTCCCGCGGATAGCAGGGCGGAACACGAGGGGTGTTGCTTTCCTCGATCCTTATGGCCCCCACCTGGACTGGCGAACCGTCGCAGCTCTGGGGTCAACCAAGAAGTTTGAGGTGATCATCAATTTCCCGCTTGGAATGGCCATCAACAGATTGATCACGCGCTCAGGCGACATTCCCGAAAGCTGGCGCGCGGGGCTGAACGGCTGCTTCGGCGGTGCGGACTGGGAGAGCCTCGTCTATGCAGAGCGCACGGATCTCTTCGGGGATACGACCCGCCACAAGGTTGACGATGCGGCCAAGCGGCTTCTTGACCACTACGTCGGCCGCCTGAAGACCTTGTTCGGCCACGCCGCCACACCGAGTGTCGTCAGGAACACGCGAGGTGTCCCGATCTACTACATGCTGTGGGCGGGCCCCCATCCCCTCGGGCACAAAATCGCCGACTACATCTTGGCGAAAGGTGATCGGATCACGCCACCAAAGACTCGGTCCGTTCGACGATGAACAGCTGGCGGCCCCGATTCCTAGCCGAGCCGGAACGCAGGCCTTGAAAGCATCCGAACGGCGAGACCGATTGAAAAGATCGCGTCGTGGCGCAGCAGGTCGTCCGCTGATCTGCTCTCATCGATGCTGCGACGATCAAGATTGCTGCCGTCATCGACATGCCGGAAATGCGACAGCGGGTTTCGCAGCGCCATCATGCGGCGGAGGTCGGTGACGTCTTCATCAGAGATTACCTCGCGCTCTCGGCAGCGGCGGAGGGTGTCGGCGAACGGGATGCGATTCGGAATGTCATCGACCAGAAGCCCGGCGTGAAGATATGCCGCCAGCAGATGCTCCACGAGCCCCTGAGACAGCAGGATCGTCGCCACATAATTGCCGTGCACGAACGACGAACGCGCTTCGACCCAAGCGTGATGGGCCGCATGGCCACCGAAAATCATCGTCCCGGATCGCCCCATCTGGCCGCCCAGATCGGTCAGCATCCGGAAACGGCTGACCTTCCCTGGCAGGTCGTCATGAAGGTCGGCCAGCAGATGACCGACGAAGTCGAGATCCGAAAGGTCCGATAGCAGATCGGGCTTATCGTCCCGGCCCACCGTCATGCGGCCTTCGCCCCACCATCGAAGATCTCGTGCAGCATGGCCGGAATCAGGGCGTCCACATCCTGCGCGGTGTTGGCGCGGATGGTGCGGGCTTCCTGCGCTTTTGCACGCAGGCGGTCGAACCACTTCTGGGTCTCCACCGGCGGCGTCGGCACGAGGATCGTCGGAAGCTTCTTGGATGACAGCGTCTTGTTGCGGGCAATCGTGCCGGGCGAGTGCCCAACGATGCTCGAGAAGCCCTCGTACGTTCTGAAATAGGCCATCAGGAAGCCCGGCGTCGCCAACTTCGGATTGACCTCGCAAGTCAACATACGGTGGTTTCCGACCGTGCCCCCGTCATGCGCTTCCGCAACGGCGATAGCTCTTTCCCAAGCCATGAGGTTGCTGAATACCAGATCGCCCTCTTTCACCCAGAACAGGCTCTGCCAGCTGAACTCAGAACCAGGCATCGTCCGGCGGTGGAATATTCCGTTGTAGAAACTGCGGACGCCTATCTCCGTGTATTCCCGGGTGGCTTCGATCTCGACCTCTCGGCGCACCAGCGGCGCGACCTCGGCCATGGGGCGCAGGGGGGCGCCATCGATGGCGCGCTGGAAGGCTTTCAGCAGCAGCGCCTGCGTTTCGCGCTCGGCCGCCTCGATGGCGATGCGGCGTTCGTCCACCAGTGCCGCGACCCTGTCGAGCTTTTCGACGATGCGGCGCTGCTCGTCGAGGGACGGACGCGGGACCATCATTCTCAGGAACTTGTCTTCCTTCATGCGCACTCGATTCGTCGACCCTTCGCTTGCCCGACGGCACAGGTCGATGAACTCGGGGGTGCGCGAGTACCACTCGAAGTAGTGCGGCATTACTCTAGAGGCGTCGATGTCGAAGCATGGGAAATCGTTGCTGACCAAGGCGCCGTCCAATTCCTCGGGAACGATCCCATAGGCGCCGTGGCGAGCATCGATCCGTGAAAGCAGAAATTGGCCGGCCTTGGCACAGTACTGTCGCGCAGCGGCGATTGCGCTGCCCGGAACTTCACCACGAAGCGTCAAGCCCTTTCCCCAGAGTCGCGCCGTGATCTGCTTGTACTGACCGTCAGGTTCGACTGGTACCCAGCTTTCGGATTTGGTCAGGAAGTCCGAAATGGCAATCGATCCCCACATCATACGCGCTCCGCAAGCACGGCTTTGATCTCGTCCATGATGCCAATGATCCGCTGTTCCTGTGCGATGATCGCGTCCACGATCTCGGCCGGCGCACGGTGATCGACGACCTCACCGGAATGGGGGTTCTTGATGTCCAGGTTGCAGGCGACGACACGATCCTGATCGTCGCGCTGGATCAGGTCAGCGGCCGAGACCTTCCAAGCGCGCTCGTTCGGCTCGCGCTTCTTCCACCAGGCGAGGCAGTCCGCAAACTCCTCATAGGCCATCGGTGCGGTCTTCGAGTACTTCTTGCGGCCCTCAGGCAGCGGCATCTCGTAGTACCAGATGTCTTTCGTCGGTCCGGTCGTGTCGAAGAAGATCAGGTTTGCCGGGATGTCCGTGTAGGGCGCGAACACCCCTTCACGCAGCCGGACCACCGTGTGCAGGTTGAACTTCTCGAGTAGGTCCGCTTTGATCCGCGCAGAGATGCCATCGCCGAACAGCGTGCCGTGCGGAACGACGACCGCGGCCCGCCCGCGCCCGGCGCGCTTCAGCCGCCGCATGATCAGTTGCAGGAACAGCAGCGCCGTCTCGGCCGTGCGCCGGTCCTCGGGGAAGTTGTTGAGGATGCCTGTCTCCTCCTCACCGCCGAACGGCGGATTGGTCAGGATGACATTGACCCGCTGATCCTCACCGATCTCGGCCAGACGGAAGCGAAGGGCGTTGCCGGGGTCGATGCGCGGGGCGTGCAGGCCGTGCAGCAGGAGGTTGAGCTGGGACAGCAGGAACGGCAGCGACTTGGCCTCGCCGCCGAAGAAGCTGTCCTCCTGCAGGGTTCGCCGCTTCTCGACCGTGTCTGCCTGGCGCTCGAGATGCTGAAAGGCCTCGGTCAGAAATCCCCCGGTTCCGCATGCCGGGTCGAGGATGGTCTCGCCCAGCTTCGGGTCGGTCACTTCGACCATGAACCGCACGACCGGCCGAGGCGTGTAGAACTCGCCCGAGTCTCCTGCAGCGTCGCGCATCTCTCGCAGCAGCGTCTCGTAGAGGCGGCCGAGGGTATGGACTTCCTCCGACGAGTCGAAATGGATGCCGTCGATCAGGTTGACCACGTCGCGCAGCAGGTAGCCGCTCTCCATGCGGTTGGCGAAGCCCTGGAAAACCGTGGCGATCACGTCGCGCCGCTCGCGCCGCCCATTGTCGCCGCGCAAGCCTCGGAGATAGGCGAAGAGTCCCGGGCCGCGGGTGCCGTCCGGGCGCTCAGTCATCTCGGAAACGAGAAACGACAGGAGGTCCGGGCCGGTGATGCCATCCGCATCCGCCGCCCAGTCGCGCCAGCGATAAGGAGCCTCGATGATCGGGCGATAGTCCTTGCCTGCGAGCTCCGCGCGTCCCTCCTCGATCCGCTCCATGTCGTCGAGGAACTTCAGGAACATGATCCAGGTGAGCATCGGCAACCGATCGAGGTCGCCGTTCAGCCCCTTGTCCTTCCGCATGATCTTGCGGGCGGACTTGATGATGCTGTCGAGACGCTGGGCAGTGGTCAGTTGCTTCGGCTCAGCCTTCTTACGGGCGGTTCTGGCCAAGGTAGATCTCCTTCAATTCAAGCGGTGTAGAGCAGACGCTGCAGCTCGGTGACGGCGCTGCGCAGCTCCTTGCCCCCGCCGAAGCGGGCGGCGATTTCGATGACGTTGCCCCACTCGTTGAACGGGGGCACTTCTAGGATATCCGGCAGCTTGAACTGGGCACTGCCATGTTCGGCATACTTTTCAAGCACGGCATCCAAGACCTCGCGGGCATCCGGCCCGAAGCGGTCCAGAAACTCGTCCTGCTCTCTCAGCAGACGGTCAGCGCGCTCGCGCCGGGTTCGCAGCGGCGCGTTATATGCCAGATGGCAAAGGAGATCGAACGGATCGGCCTCCGGCTTTCCGACTGCATCAGCCAGGGAATCGAGGTCGATTCCCTTCTCCTCGAGCCGCTCGACGATCTCCGCCCGGCGTTCGGGGTCAAGCCAGTCCGTGCGCAGTTCCGACGCATTGGGATAGAGCGTGCGAACCTTGTCGCCGGTGTAATCGGTAAGCTGGCGGCAGGCGAGCTGCCGCCCGTCAGAATCGAGTTCGTAGACGAGGTGCCGGACGATCGAGACCTCGCCGCCGTCGACATAGAACTTGCGTGGGCCGTTTTCGGCGTCGTCCCCCAGCTCGACGGGTCCATCCGGGGTGTGGGGTCCTTTAGGAAAATCGTCGGGATCCGCCACCACTTCTTCGATCTCGCGCTCTTCCACGATGTCGCCGTCTGCATTAATGACCGCTTCGTCCTCGCGGACGGGATCGCCGTCAAAGGCGGGATCGGCGAACATGCGTGTCGCTGTTCCGGTGTAGTCGATGATGTTGAAGGCGAGCTTGCCGTAGTCGGGCCTGAGGCGGGTGCCTCGCCCGATGATCTGCTTGAACTCGGGCATTGAGCCCACGACCCGCGCGAGCACGACGTTCTTGCAGGTCGGGGCGTCCACTCCGGTCGTGAGAAGCTGCGACGTGGTGAGAATGACCGGCGTCTGGGTTTCGACATCCTGAAACTTAGCCCTGTGCGCGCTTCCCACATCGCCTTCGTCGGACGTCACGCGGCAGACGTAGTCGGGATGGTCCTTCACGAGATCGGTGTTCAGGGCGGCGAGCGCCTGCCGCATCTCGAGCGCGTGCTCCTGGTCGACGCAGAAGACGATGGTCTTGGCGAAGCGGTCGGTCTCGGCCATGAAGCCCGCGAGATGTCTCGCAATGGCCTGCGTTCGTGCACGCAGCGCCACGACCCGCTCGAAGTCCCGCGTCGAGTATTCGGCGTCAGGGATCTCGCGACCATAGCGATCAAGTTCACCCCGCGTTGGACGCCAGCCGGCAGCGTCGTAGTCCGATATGACTCGATGGACGCGATACGGGGCCAGGAAGCCGTCAGCGATACCCTGCGCCAGGCTGTATTCATAAAGCGGATCGCCGAAATAGTTATAGGTGTCGACGTTATCCTCTCGCCGCGGCGTCGCCGTCATCCCGATCTGGGTCGCAGGCTCGAACCACTCGAGGATTTCTCGCCAGTTGCTGTCGTCGCGCGCACTGCCACGATGGCATTCGTCAATGATGATGAGATCGAAGAAGTCGCGCGCATACTCTC
>JBMOOG010000010.1:0-13512 GCA_049324535.1 Pseudomonadota bacterium
GGTCTCCACCGGACCCAGATCGTTGATCGCCACGACCTCGATGTCCGTGCGACCCGATTCCACGATCGCCCGCAGAACGTTCCGACCGATCCGGCCAAAACCGTTGATCGCTACCTTCACCGTCATCTCACTTCCCCTTGTGCTTGCGGGCGGCATCGGCCACCGCGTCGGCCGTGATCCCGAAATGCCTGTAAAGCGCCGGCGCCGGCGCCGAGGCGCCGAAGCCGGTCATGCCGACGAACCCGTCCTCGGGGCGCAGGAACAGGTCCCAGCCCTGGCGGATCGCCGCCTCGACGCCGACGCGCGGCGCGGTTCCCAGAACCGCGGCGCGATAGGCATCGTCCTGCGCCGCGAACAGCTCGAACGAGGGCGCCGAGACCACGGCGGCCCGGATCCCCTCGGCCGCCAGCTGGTCGGCCGCGGCCAGCGCGATTTCCACCTCGGATCCGGTCGCGATCAGCGTCACGTCGCGGGTTCCCGGATCGCGCAGCAGATAGGCGCCGCGCGCGGTCATGTTCTGGTCCACGCTGTCGCGCACCAGCGGCAGGTTCTGCCGGCTCAGCACCAGAAGAACCGGGGTCGATTTCGACGCCATGGCGATTTCCCAGGCCTCGGCCGTCTCGACCGCGTCACAGGGCCGGATCACGGTCAGGTTCGGGATCGCCCGCAGGCTGGCCAGATGCTCGACCGGCTGGTGCGTCGGCCCGTCCTCGCCAAGGCCGATGCTGTCATGGGTCATCACGTAGACGACCGGCACGCCCATAAGCGCCGACAGCCGGATCGCCGGCCGCGCGTAGTCGGCAAAGGCGAGGAAGGTGCCGCCGTAGGGTCGGAAGAGCCCGTGCAGCGCGATGCCGTTCATCGCCGCCGACATGCCGAGTTCGCGGATCCCGTAATGGATGTAGTTGCCCGAGAAGTCGTCGCGCGTGACCGACCGCATCCCCTTGGACCGGGTGAGGTTCGACCCCGTGAGGTCGGCCGAGCCGCCGACGGTGAAGGGCAGCGCGCCGTTGACGACGCCCAGCGCCATCTCGCTGGCCTTGCGGGTCGCGACCTTGGGCTTGTCGGCCATAAGCTCGGCCTTGTAGGCCGCCATCGGCGCGGCGAGCGGCGCGGCGTCGCAGGCGATCGCGACCGCGAAGGCCTCGGCGGCGCCGGAGCGGTTCAGCCGGTCCTTCCACGCCCGGTGCGCGGCCGCGCCGCGCGCCGCCACCTTCGCCCAGGCCGCGTAGACCTCGGCGGGGATCTCGAAGGGGGCGTGCGACCAGCCCAGATGCTTGCGGGCGGCCGCGATCTCGTCCGCCCCGAGCGGGGCGCCGTGCACGTCATGGCCGCCCTGCTTGTTCGGCGCGCCGAAGCCGATGATGGTGCGGCAGGCGATCATCGAGGGGCGCGGGTCGCGGCGCGCTTCCTCGATCGCATCGGCGATCTCGGTCGCGTTGTGCCCGTCGCAGGACAGCACATGCCAGCCGGCGGCGGCGAAGCGGGCCTTCTGGTCGGTCGAGGTGGACAGGTCGGTGTCGCCGTCGATGGTGATCCGGTTGTCGTCCCACAGCACGATCAGCCGGCCGAGGCCGAGGTGGCCGGCCATGTCGATCGCCTCGTGGCTGATGCCCTCCATCAGGCAGCCGTCCCCGGCGATCACATAGGTGTAGTGATCGACCAGATCGCCGAAGCGCGCGGCGCCCATCCGCTCGGCCAGGGCCATGCCGACCGCGGTGGCGATCCCCTGGCCCAGCGGGCCGGTCGTGGTCTCGACGCCCTGGGCGTGGCCGTATTCGGGGTGCCCGGCGGTACGCGAGCCAAGCTGGCGGAACGCCCGGAGCTGGTCCATCCCCATGTCCGGATAGCCAAGCAGGTGGTTGATGGCATAGAGCAGCATCGACCCATGCCCGGCCGACAGCACGAAGCGGTCGCGGTTCGGCCAGTCGTGCGCCGCCGGGTCCAGCGTGATGAAGCGGTTGAAGAGCACGGTCGCCACATCGGCCATGCCCATCGGCATGCCCGGGTGGCCCGAGTTCGCGGCCTGGACCGCATCCATCGCCAGCGCGCGGATCGCGTTGGCCATCGTCCGTTCGTCGGCGGGGGTGACTTGGGTGTTCATGTCCATTCCTCAGGCGCGCTTGGAATCGCGGACCAGCCGCTCGATCAGCGGGGTCAGGATCAGCTGCATGGCGAGATCGAGCTTGTTGCCCGGGATGACGATCGAGTTCGCCCGGCTCATCCACGACCCGTGGATCATGGCGGTCAGATAGGGGAAGTCGATGCCGCGGGGGCTCTTGAAGCGGATGACGACCAGGCTTTCGTCCGGGGTCGGGATCCAGCGCGCGATGAAGGGGTTCGAGGTGTCGACCACCGGCACGCGCTGGAAGTTGATGTCGGTCTCCGAGAACTGCGGCACGATGCAGTGCACATAGGCGTGCATGCGGCGCAGGATCACGTCGGTGACCGCCTCGGTCGAATAGCCGCGCTGGGCGCGGTCGCGGTGGATCTTCTGGATCCATTCGAGGTTGACGACCGGCACCACACCGATCTTGAGGTCCGCCAGCGCGGCAAGGTTCACCTTGTCGTTGACCACCGCCCCGTGCAGGCCCTCGTAGAAGAGCACGTCAGCCCCGTCCTCGAAGGCCGTCCACTCGGTGAACTTGCCCGGCGCCACGCCGAACCGTTCGGCCTCCTTGTCGTCGTGGACGTAATGCCGGGTGCGGCCCTTGCCGGTCTCGCCGAATTCGCGGAACACCCGCTCCAGCTCCTCGAGCTCGTTGGCCTCGTAGGAGAAGTGCGAGAAGGTCGCGTCGCCCTCGGCGTAGCGCTTTTCCAGCTCGGCCTTCATCGCCATGCGGTCGTAGCGGTGGAAGGCGTCGCCCTCGATCGAGACCGCCTTGATGCCTTCGCGGCGGAAGATCTGGTCGAAGGTGTTCTTGACGGTGGTCGTCCCCGCGCCCGAGGAGCCGGTGACCGAGATGATGGGATGCTTCTTGCTCATGATGTCCTCAGCTCCGGAACAGGCCACGCTTGCCGAACAGGGGCGCGGTCTCATCTTCGGGAAGATCGTGATAGGCGGCGACTCGGGCGACCTTCTCGGCGCTGCCGAACACCAGGGGCGTGCGGGCGTGCAGCCGGTCGGGCACCTGCCCGAGGATCGGGTCGATGCCGTCGGTGGCGCCCCCGCCCGCCTGGGTGATGACGAAGGCGATGGGCGCGCATTCGTAGATCATGCGCAGCCGGCCACGCTCGTATCCCTTCCGGTCGTCGGACGGGTACAGGAAGATGCCGCCCCGGGTCAGGATGCGGTGGGTTTCCGCCACCAGCGACGCGACCCAGCGCATGTTGAAGTTGCGCCCGCGCGGACCCTCCGCGCCGGCGACGCAATCGTCGATGTAGGCGCGGATCGGGCGCGACCAGTGCCGGTAGTTCGAAGCGTTGATCGCGAACTCGTTCGACTGGGGCGGAACCCTGAGGTCGCGCGCCACCAGGGTGAAGCGCCCCGTCGCGGGATCGAGCACGTATTTCAGCACGCCCGCGCCGAAGGTCACGACGAGGCAGGTCTGCGGCCCGTAGATCACGTAGCCGCCGGCCAGCATGTCGGTGCCCTTGCGCAGGAAGGTCGCCTCGGGCGTGTCCTCGGCCGGCATGATCGAGAAGATGGTGCCGATCGACACGTTCACGTCGATGTTGCTCGATCCGTCGAGCGGGTCGATGGCGATTCCGAGCGTGCCGGCCGGATTGATCGTGACCGCCTGATCCTGTTCCTCGGACGCATAGAAGCGCACATCGGAACCGGCGAGCTCGGCCATGAAGGCCTCGTCGCAGATGACGTCGAGCGCCTTCTGGGCATCGCCGTCGGTGTTGGTGCCCATGGCGGCGCCCAGCTCTTCGTCGATTCCTGCCCGGGCGATCCGGTTCGCGATCGCGGCGGCGACGCCGGCGAGGCGTCCCATCACGTCACGCAGCGCGGCAGGAACTTCCGCGCCCGCAAACTGCTGGCGAACGACTTGCACGATGTCACCTCCCGTCATCAGCGAGTCGTGGATCACATTGCGCAAGTCGTCTTTTCGTGGAATTTAATCTTTCTGAAAATCTATTCAGGAATCTGGAATGAACTGGGCGAAGACCATTACGATCAAGCAGTTGCGGGCGCTTCAGGCCGTCGCCGACTGCGGCACTTTGACCGCGGCCGCGGCGCGGCTGAACCTCAGCACGCCGGCGGTGCACAGCCAGATCCGCGCTCTCGAGGCGGCGATCGGCACCGGACTGTTCGACCGGACGGGCGACACCGGCCGGTTTGCCCTGACCGCCGAGGGCACGGTGATGCTGTCGGCGGCCGCGCGGGTGGGCAATGCCCTGGCGCTGGCGGCGGACCAGATCGCCGCGATGCGGCGCGGGCTGTCCGGCCGGGTGACGCTGGGCGTCGTCTCGACCGCCAAGTATTTCGCGCCGCGCCTCGTCCGGACGCTCAAGGAACAGAACCCGAACCTGGAGATTGCCCTCAGGGTCGCCAACCGCGAGGGGGTGATCGCCGATCTCGACACTCAGGCGATCGATCTGGCGATCATGGGCCGGCCGCCGCGCTTTCCGCCGGTCACGGCCGACCCGCTGGGTCCGCATCCGCATGGCATCGTGGCACCGCTTGACCATCCGCTGGCCGGACGCCGGTTCCTGACCGCGTCCGACCTCTTGCCCGAGACCTTCCTGGCCCGCGAGACGGGCTCGGGTACCCGGATTCTGATGACGCGCTACCTGGACCGGATCGGCGAGGGTCAGACCGTGACCCTGGTCGAGATGGATTCGAACGAGACGATCAAGCAGGCGGTGATCGCCGGTCTGGGCATCGCCTTCGTGTCCCTGCACACGGTCATGGATGAACTGCATGCGGGGAGGCTTGTCCTTCTGGACGCGCCGGACCTGCCGATGGTGCGGCACTGGTTCCTGGTCAGCCCGGAAGCGATCGACCTGTCCGCCGCGGCCCGCATCGTCCGCAACCACATCCTGGCGATGAACGGGGGGTTCCTGCCGCGATGACCGACCGGACCGGCACGACCGTCACGCCCGAGCTGCTGGCGGCCTACGAGGCCACCGACTATGCGATCGCCGCCGATCCCGGCGCCGTGGCGCGGCCGGGCGTGCCTTCGGTCGAGGTCGATGCGCTCCTGTCGCGGTTCGGGGTCCGGACGGCGGCCGTCCTCACCGCGTGGAATCCCCTGAGCCAGACCACCCCCCCGGCCGAGAACGCCGCGGCGCAGGCGCGGCTTGTGGCGCGGCTCCGCGCCGAAGGATTGCCGACGCTTCCGGCCGAGGGGCGGGGCCGCGACGGAACCTGGCCCCCCGAGGAAAGCCTCTGCATCCTCGGCATCGAAATGGAGGCGGCGCACCGGATGGCCGGCGACTTCCGTCAGGCCGCCTTTCTCTGGCTGGAGACCGGGCTCCCCCCGCGCGTGGTGCTGACGCGCCGGGCGTGACGGCGGGGCGTGACGGAAGGGCGCTAGGCGGGGCGGCCCGGAAACGGAAAACCCCGGGCGATCACGCCCGGGGTTCCGGAATTCTGGTGAGCGGGGTGGGGATCGAACCCACGGCCAGTTGATTAAAAGTCAACTGCTCTACCACTGAGCTACCCGCCCGACGTTGCGCCCGGCCCGGCAAAAGCCCGGCCCGGCACAGGGCGCCTCTTTAGGAATACTGCCGGGAACGGTCAAGGGCAATTCGCGGCAAACCTGCGGCCCACTGGCAGAATCCCCGGCGCGGCGCTATATCGCCCGGCATGGAACGCACCCAGCCGAACCACGGTCTGCGCTTTCTCAAGATGCACGGCGCGGGCAACGACTTCGTGATCCTCGATTCCCGGGGACGCGAAGCCGTGACCACACCGGGGCTCGCCGGGGCGATCGGCGACCGGCACAAGGGCGTCGGGTTCGACCAGCTTGCCGAGATCCGCGACTGCGCCGAGGCCGACATCGCGCTGGACTTCTGGAACAGTGACGGCTCGATCGCCGGGGCCTGCGGCAACGCCACGCGCTGCGTGGCCGATCGCGTGATGGCCGAGGCCGGGCGGGCGACGCTGACCATCCGCACGCTCTGCGGCGTGCTGCACGCCCGGCGGCTGGAAGGCGGCCAGGTGGCGGTGAACATGGGGCATCCGCAGCTCGAATGGGCCGAGGTGCCGCTCGCGCACGCCGCCGACACGCTGCACCTGCCGCTTGCGGGCGATCCGGCGGCGGTCGGCATGGGCAATCCGCATTGCGTGTTCTTCGTCCCCGACGCCGAGGCGGTGGCCCTTGCCTCGATCGGCCCGCAGGTCGAGCACGACCCGCTGTTTCCCGAACGCACGAATGTCGAATTCGCCTCGGTCATCGGTCCCGACCGGCTGCGGATGCGGGTCTGGGAGCGCGGCACGGGCATCACGCTGGCCTGCGGCTCGGGCGCCTGCGCGACTGCGGTCGCGGCGCATCTTCGCGGCCTGACCGGGCGTTCGGTCACGCTCGAGGTGGACGGCGGCACGCTGGCCGTGGACTGGCAGGCGGATGGCGTGTGGCTGACCGGACCGGTCGCGCGGGTCTTCGACGGCGTCCTGTCCCCGGACTTTCTGGCAGCGCACGGATGACCGGCGCCCGCCCGCCCATCCTTGCCACGCTCGGCTGCCGGCTCAACGCCTACGAGAGCGAGGCGATGAAGGACCTTGCCGAACAGGCGGGGCTGACCGGCGCGGTCATCGTCAACACCTGCGCCGTCACCGCCGAGGCGGTGCGCAAGGCCCGGCAGGAAATCCGCCGGCTTGCGCGCGAAAACCCCGGCGCGCCGGTCATCGTCACCGGCTGTGCGGCCCAGACCGAGCCGCAGACCTTCGCCGCCATGCCCGAGGTGACGAAGGTCATCGGCAACCACGAGAAGATGCAGCGGGAGACCTGGGACCGTCTCGCCGCCCCCGACCTGATCGGCGCGACCGAGAAGGTTCTGGTCGACGACATCATGTCCGTGCGCGAAACCGCCGGCCACCTGATCGACGGATTCGGCCGGCACCGGGCCTATGTGCAGGTCCAGAACGGTTGCGACCATCGCTGCACCTTCTGCATCATTCCCTATGGCCGCGGCAATTCGCGGTCGGTCCCGGCGGGTGTGGTCGTGGACCAGATCCGCCGTCTGGTGGACCGCGGTTTCAGCGAAGTGGTGCTGACCGGGGTGGATCTCACCTCCTGGGGCGCCGATCTGCCGGGCGCGCCGCGGCTGGGCGATCTGGTGATGCGCATCCTGCGGCTGGTGCCGGACCTGCCCCGGCTGCGGATCAGCTCGATCGACAGCATCGAGGCGGACGAGAACCTGATGCTGGCCGTCGCCACCGAACCCCGGCTGATGCCCCACCTGCACCTGTCGCTCCAGCACGGGGACGACCTGATCCTGAAGCGGATGAAGCGCCGGCACCTGCGCGACGACGCGATCCGCTTCTGCGAGGAGGCGCGTCGCCTGCGCCCCGACATCGTGTTCGGGGCCGACATCATCGCCGGCTTCCCAACCGAGACCGAGGCGATGTTCGCGAATTCGCTGCGTCTGGTCGAGGAGTGCGGGCTCACCTTCCTGCACGTCTTTCCGTTCTCGGCCCGGAGCGGCACGCCGGCGGCGCGGATGCCGCGCGTCCCGGGCCCCGCGATCCGCGAGCGTGCGGCCCGCCTGCGCGCGGCGGGCGATGCGGCGCTGGCGCGTCACCTCGATTCCCAGGTCGGGCGGCAGCACCGCATCCTGACCGAGGGGCCGCGGCTGGGGCGCACCGAGCAGTTCACCGAAGTGGTCTTCGCCGAGGACAGGCCCGAAGGGGCGATCCTGACCCTGCGGATCACCGGGCAGGACGGCACGCGCCTCGCGGCCTGACTCGCGGCACGAGCGGCCGGCCGAAGCGCCTTTTCCTGCATCCCGGGCCCGTACTGACCTGAGTAAATGACCCCGGCCGCAAACAGCCCCACGCTTCCATCCGGGAGACGCGCCTTTGGGGGAGGAGAACCCGATGGCTACCAGACTTGCAGTGTCTCTTGTTGTGGCGAGTGCCTTGTCGGTCTCTCTGGCGCATGCGGAGGGGGCTGACGTGGGGAAGGGGCTCTTCGACGACTCCTGTGCGGCCTGTCACGGGGCTTCCGGCAAGGGAGACGGGGACATGGCGGGCGTGATGACGATCCCGGCGCCGAACCTGACCATGCTTTCGGCGGGCAACGGCGGGGTCTTTCCGATGCTGAAGGTCATTCATGTGATCGACGGCCGGACCGGCGTGCGCGCCCATGGCGGGCCGATGCCGGTGTTCGGGCGGGTCTTCTCCGAGAACATGATGGACCAAGGCACGGACTACGCTTCGGTCCTGGATACGCGCGGGCGGGTGCTTTCGCTCGCGATGTATCTGGAATCGATCCAGGCGAAGTGACGACCTGCCCTCGCGGGGTCCGGCTTCTTCCCCGCGAGGGCACCTTGCGCCCGACTCTCGGCCCAGCGCGGCTCGGGTGGACAGGCGCGGGGCCAGGACCTAGGCTCGGCCCGCGCGAACAGGAGCCACGCCCATGAAGCTTTTCCATGCCCCCACCTCGCCCTTCGTCCGCAAGGTGATGGTCGTGCTGCACGAAACCGGCCAGATCGATGCGGTAACGCTGGTGGCCGCGTCCGGCAGTCCGGTCGATCCGGGGACGATGCCGGTCGCCCACAACCCGCTGGGCAAGATACCGGCGCTGGTGCTCGACGATGGCAGCACGCTTTTCGACAGCCGGGTGATCTGCCGCTACCTCGACGATCGCGCGGGCGGCGGGCTCTATCCCCGCGGCCCGGCGCTGTGGCCGGCCCTGACGCGCGAGTCGCTCGCCGACGGGATCAGCGAGGCGGCCGTGCTCATGCGCTACGAAACCCACCTGCGCCCCGAGGATCGCCGGCACGAGCCCTGGGTCGAAGGCCAGTGGTCGAAGATCGCCCGCGCGCTCGACGCGCTGGAAGCCGGGCGGATGGGGGACCTCGATGGCCCCCTCGACATCGGGCGCGTGGCGCTCGGCTGCGCGCTCGGCTATCTCGACCTGCGCCACGGCGCGCGCGACTGGCGCGCGGGTCGCCCCGGCCTTGCGGCATGGGAAGCCGCCTTTGCGCGCCGCCCCTCGATGCAGGCCACCGCTCCGGCCGCCTGAGCGCGGGGCGCGCCGGTGAAAAACACGCGAAAAACCCGGCCCGGCCCGTCCCCCGCGCGGGTTTGTCCGCTGGACGGCCCGCGCATTGACGGCTAATACCCCCAAGGCAGCGGCAGGAAAGTCCGCCCACGGTTTAGGCCGCCCGGGCGGCCCGGTAAGGAGAGACACTCGTGTCCCACGCAGACGATCACGCAGGCACCAGAAGGGATTTCCTCTATTACGCCACCGCGGCGACCGGCGCCGTCGCGGGCGGCGCGGCCACCTGGACCCTGATCAACCAGATGAACCCCTCGGCCGACACCCGCGCGCTCAGCTCGATCTACGTCGACATCAGCTCGGTCGCTGAAGGCACGCAGCTGACGGTGAAATGGCGCGGCAAGCCGGTGTTCATCCGCCGCCGCACCAAGGAGGACATCGAACTGGCGCGTGCGGTCAACGTCGCGGACCTGATCGACAAGAGCGCCGAGAACGCCAACCGGCCCGGCGCCGAGGCGACCGACGAGAACCGCACGATCCCGGCCTTCGACGGCACCGATACCGGCGAATGGCTGGTGATGATCGGCGTGTGTACGCACCTCGGCTGCGTGCCGATCGGCAACGGCGCGGGCGACTTCGGCGGCTGGTTCTGCCCCTGCCACGGGTCGCACTACGACAGCGCCGGCCGCATCCGCAAGGGCCCGGCGCCGCGCAACCTCGACATTCCGGTGGCCAAGTTCACCGATGAAAAGACGATCCTGCTGGGCTGAGGAGAGCGAGAGATGTCCGGAATTCCGCACGACCACTACACGCCCCGCAGCGGCTTCGAGAAATGGCTTCACTCCCGCCTGCCGGTGGTGGCGCTTATCTATGACACCCTGATGATCCCGACCCCCCGCAACCTGAACTGGATGTGGATCTGGGGGATCGTCCTCGCCTTCTGCCTGGTGCTCCAGATTGCCACGGGCGTCGCGCTGGCCATGCACTACACCCCGCAGGTCAGCATGGCCTTCGCCTCGGTCGAGCACATCATGCGCGACGTGAACGGCGGCCACATCCTGCGCTACGCGCACGCGAACGGCGCCTCGCTGTTCTTCCTGGCCGTCTACATCCACATCTTCCGCGGTCTCTACTACGGGTCCTACAAGGCCCCGCGCGAAGTGACCTGGATCATCGGCATGCTGATCTACCTCGCGATGATGGGCACCGCCTTCATGGGCTACGTGCTGCCCTGGGGTCAGATGTCGTTCTGGGGCGCCACGGTGATCACCGGCCTCTTCGGGGCGATCCCCGGCATCGGCGAGTCGATCCAGACCTGGCTTCTGGGCGGGCCGGCGGTGGACAACGCCACGCTGAACCGCTTCTTCTCGCTGCACTACCTGCTGCCCTTCGTGATCGCGGCGCTGGTGATCGTGCACATCTGGGCCTTCCACACCACCGGCAACAACAACCCGACCGGGGTCGAGGTGCGGCGCGGCTCGAAGGCCGAAGCCGAGAAGGACACCCTGCCCTTCTGGCCGTATTTCGTCATCAAGGATCTCTTCGCCCTGTCGCTCGTGCTGGTGGTGTTCTTCGCGGTGGTGGGCTTCATGCCCAACTACCTCGGCCACCCGGACAACTACATCGAGGCGAACCCGCTGGTGACGCCGGCGCACATCGTCCCGGAATGGTATTTCCTGCCGTTCTACGCGATCCTGCGCGCCTTCACCGCCGATGTCTGGGCCGTGCAGTTCGCGCACTGGATCACCTTCGGCATCGTCGATGCCAAGTTCTTCGGCGTGCTGGCGATGTTCGGCTCGATCCTGGTGATGGCGCTCGCGCCCTGGCTGGACACCTCGGCGGTGCGCTCGGGCGCCTACCGGCCTTCTTTCAAGTGGTGGTTCTGGCTGCTGGTGATCGACTTCGTGGTGCTGATGTGGGTGGGTGCGATGCCGACCGAAGGCATCTACCCCTACATCGCGCTGATCGGGGCGACCTACTGGTTCGTCTACTTCCTCATCATCCTGCCGATCCTCGGCGTGATCGAGAAGCCGCTTCCGCAGCCGGCGACGATCGAGGAAGACTTCAACGCCCATTACGGGCCGTCGAGCCAACCGGCCGAGTGATGCGGAGAGGACAGATGATGACCATGAAGACCCTCACCCTTGCCTCGGTCGCGGCCCTGACGCTGGGCACGGCCCCGGTCCTTGCCCAGAGCGCCCCCGGCGCCCTGGCCGCCGATGACCAGGCCGCCGCGGCCGAACACAACGAAGGCACCGCCGCCAACGCCGGCCACGCCGAGCCGCATATCCAGGATGTGCAGTTCTCGTTCGAGGGGCCGTTCGGCACCTTCGACGAACACCAGCTCCAGCGCGGCCTGCAGGTGTTCACCGAGGTCTGCTCGGCCTGCCACGGGATGAAATTCGTTCCGATCCGCTCGCTGAACGGCGAGGGCGGGCCGAACATCCCCGAGGACCAGGTGCGCGCCTATGCCGCCAACCTCGACATCTTCGATCCCGAGCTTGACGACACCCGTCCGCGCAAGCCCACCGACTTCTTCCCGACCGTGACCGGTCCGGGGATGGGTCCGGACCTCAGCGTGATGGCCAAGGCGCGCGCCGGCTATCACGGCCCCTACGGGACCGGCCTCAGCCAGCTGTTCAACGGGATCGGCGGGCCGGAATACATCTACTCGATCCTGAACGGCTACACCGGCAACACCAAGGACGAGGCTGGCACGACCTTCTACGAGAACACCGCCTTCCCCGGCGGCTGGATCGCCATGCCCCCGCCCCTGTCCGACGGCCAGGTCGAGTTCCAGGACGGGTCGCCCAACGACGTGCCGCACATGGCCAAGGACATCGCCTCGTTCCTGATGTGGGCGGCCGAACCGCACATGATGGACCGCAAGAAGATCGGCTTCGTCAGCGTGATCTTCCTCGGCCTGCTGACCGTGCTGCTCTATCTGACCAACAAGAAGATCTGGGCGCCGGTCAAGGGCCGCAAGTCGGCGTGAGACCCGGCGCAGCGGGGGGCCTCGGCCCCCCGGACCCCCCGAGGGTATTGCCGCGAAGAAGAAGAGGCGCCTTCCGGGGCGCCTTTTTTCATTGTCCGAGGTAGTCGCGCAGGACCGCGGGGGGATGGGCGAAGATCGCCTCGGTCGGCACCGGCGGCCGGGCTTCCCCGTCGGCAACCAGAACCGTCAGACCGGCGATCCGCCGGATGTCCTCGGGCGTGTGGCTGACCAGAAGCACCGTGGCGCCGGTCTCGCGCGAAAGTCCGGCCACGAGGTCGAGCATCTCGCGCCGAAGCGCCGGACCCAGCGCGGCGAAGGGCTCGTCGAGAAGCAGGAGGGGCCGTGCGCGCAGGGCCGCGCGCGCCAGCGCGGCGCGCGCCTGCTGCCCGCCCGACAACGTGGCGGGCCGGCGTTCGCCAAATCCGGCCAGGCCGACGCGGTCGAGGACCTGCCCGATGCGTTCCCGGTCGGCCGGGGAAAGCCGCAGCCGCGGGTCGATGGCCAGGCCGAGGTTCCTCTCGAGCGACAGATGCGGGAACAGGTTCTGGTCCTGGAACAGGATCGACACCGGCCGGTCGCCGGGCGCCAGCGGTCCCAGATCCCGCCCCTCCCACAGGATCCGGCCCGCGAGCGGCGTCTCGAACCCGGCGATGGCCGCCAGAAGCGTGGACTTGCCCGCCCCCGACGGCCCGATCAGCCCGCAGATCGCCCCCTTCGGAATCGCGAGGTCGGCCCGCAGGCGCCAGTCGCCGTAGGCGAGCTCCAGTCGGTCAAGCTGCAGCATGGCGCCGCCCCCATCGGTCGAAAAGCGCGAAGAGCGCAAAGCTCAGCCCCATCAGAAGCACCGCCGCCGCCGCGGCGTCCTGGCTCCGATACGCCGCCATCAGGCGAAAGACCTGAAGCGGCAGGGTCGCCCGGTCGGGGTCGGCGAAGAGCGCGATCACGCCGAGATCGCCCATCGCCAGCGCGGCCGAGAGCCCGAAGGCAAACCCGAGCGGCGCACGCAGCCGGGGCAGGATCGCGTGCCGCAGCCGCGTCCAGCCCGACAGGCCGAGGCTGTCGGCCAGCCGGCCCTGCGTCGCCTCGGCCTCGCGCAGCGGCGGCGCCAGGGCCCGCACCGCGAAGGGAAGGGCGGTCAGGGCGTTGACCGCAACCGTCACCGGCAGGGCCAGCGTCACCGGATCGGCCAGGGGCCGGATCAGCAGGAAGAGACCCGTACCCAGAACCAGGGGCGAGGCGGCGATGGGCAGCATCGCCACCCCTTCCGAGAACCGGCTGCGCGCCAGCGCGACGGCAAGACCCGTCGCCAGCGCCGCGGCGAGCAGCGCCATGACCAGAGACCGCGCCGCCGCCTGCCAGACGACGACCGGCAGCGCGGCCACCCCCGCCACCCCCTCGGCC